>NZ_AUCB01000013.1 GCF_000429545.1 Arenibacter certesii DSM 19833 | reverse complement strand
GTTTGCCCTTGGCGCAGAAGATGCACCTTGGGCCCTTTTTGGCTTCCTTCAGACCAAGGGCCGCTACCAGTTCGTCCCAAGGGATGGCGATATAGATCTTGCCAAGATCGCTTTCGAGAAACCGGGCGTAAAACGCATCGAACTCTTCGGTCTGGGAGGAAAATGTAAAACTGTGCTGGAAATCGTGGATTCTTCGTATCTTGGACATAGACATTAAGATAAAAACCCCGTTTTTTGAGCTAGAGACTCGTTTTCGGGGTTTTATTATATCTAAATATACGAATTAAATACCTGATAAACAAGCAGTTGCGTCAATTCTGAATGCGCCTAAAAAGTGCAAGTAGTAGAACGGCTACTAGCTTGTTCTCGATTAAAAATTTGATGCTTTTATTCAGCATTACAATGATTATTAAATAGTTATACATCGAATAATATCTTGATAAAATCAAAACATTAAACACAACAAAGTAAGCCCAAGATGGAAGTAACCATAGAGCAAATCTTTCCGATAATTATCGGAAACTGTTTAAAATCAAATTAAATACGTCTCGTGCAGTTTTTGTATATCCCGTATGAGAAAGGGAACCGCATAATCTCTAAATGGTACAATGTGTGAATCAAGAGTCTCAAAGAGATTGATATAAGAATGTACAAAAGAGACAACAAAGACTTGTTGCTCAAAATTTAAGGTGTTAAAAGACATCTTCAGGTCGTCCTGACCTTCAACAACTAATTGCTTATCTGAACAGCAGGAATCATCCTGAACTTCACTTTGACAATCATTTTTGGATAGTTGTTTATCCATTCCGCAAGTTTCAACGTGCCCAAATAAAGAAGAATCCACTAAAGTATCGCCACAGTAATGACTATCAATAGTAAAAGAAACTGTTGACAATAGCACGATAAGTGCCAAACAAACGGATGATATTTTATGAAAAACTTTGTTCATTAATGTTGCAAATTTATAAAAAATTTATCTCAATTTGTTTATTTAACAATTTTTTTTGATTTATCAATGTTTATTTTGCACGAAACCGCTTAAATATTATTTGCAAATAAAATTCTTTTGCAGCTTCCTTTATATGATATAAATCATAGTTCTGTTGAACTTTTAGAATTATATTTGTACTGATTAATTTTGTTGTTTTTTTTGTAAAAAACTGATTATAAAATAATTGAACAGTTGAATTTTATTTTCCAAAATCCTTTAATGTTAAACAAAATTTATTAACTTCACAATGTGAAAACATTTTTTACTAAAATATTGTCTTTCTTTTTAGCAGTTTTAATACTGTTTTCTACCTCTTCTTTTTTTACGGTAGATATGCATTTTTGTTGTAATCAATTGGTAGATATAGCTGTTTGGAACAAAGCAAAAACCTGCACAGAAAAGGTTCAAAAGAAAGATTCACCGTTAAAGCAGTGCACTACGTTACAAGAAAAAGACTGTTGTAGTAATGAATCTTTTGTAAAAACTGGAAATGACACCATTAAAAAGGCTAATACAAAAGTTGAGGCCGAAACCGTAATTTTCCTTAATACTTTTTTTTACGTTTATGTAAATTTATTTGAAGGGCTTGAAAAAAATATAGTTCCTTTTAAACAATATAGGCCGCCCTTGATATCCAAGGACATACAAACTCTTTACGAGACTTACTTAATTTGATTTTCTTCCTTGCAGATTGAACATATCAATCTGTATCCTCTATTATAGCCAAAGAACATCTTCTGGCTAAATGTTGCTGTACCCAATTCTCAACAACACTATTAACCTTGTACTATTAAGAAAATTCAAACTATTTGGCAAAATGCCTAATAGCAATACATCGATTATTATGAAAGGACCCAAAGAATTTTGGATTAAGAATATGGTCTGTAGCCGCTGCTTAAAAGTTATTAAGCAAGAACTACAAGAATTGGGAGTTACTGTGCTTTCATTAGAATTAGGAAGATTATTGGTAGAAGCACCAAAAAAAACCAGCAATGAAATTGTCGAAGCTGTTACAACTGTGCTTCACGCTAATGATTTTGAAATTGTACAAAAAGAAGAAGAAATGCTCACAGAAAGAATCAAGATTATTCTAATAGAACAATTGCAAGAGCTACCGTTACATATTAAGGTAAAAACATCTGAACTATTGGCTTCAAGACTTCATAAAGATTACAAGACATTGAGCAGATTGTTTTCTGCCCAGGAACAAACCACTATTGAAAAATACTTTATCAAATTAAAGATTGAAAAAGTTAAAGAGCTCATTCAGCTTAAACAACATTCCTTTTCAGATATAGGGTACCTATTGGACTACAGCAGTGTCAACCATTTGTCTAGACAGTTTAAGGACGTTATAGGAGTAAGTATGACCGATTATAAAAATGCAGAAGACTGGAAACGAAATTTTTACGATGAAATTATATAGATCATAGCGAAAGTTATGTACAACAAGATAGTACAAAACCAATAATTTAATAGTATTAATTCAAAACAAACACCTATGAAAGCACTTACAATTATTTTATCGATGATTGGGCTTGTAAGTTTGAACAGTTGCACACAAGAAACAAACCCTCAAGCAGTACTGGAAAACCCAGAAACCCGCACAGAAGTCTTCAATGATATTGCCCAGAATGACGATTATATGACGGAGTTTATGGAAAATATGCACAACAACCCACAAGCAATGCAAATGATGCAGGGCAACAAGAACATGATGGACGCTATGATGCAGGGCGAAGGAATGCAAATGATGATGGAAGACGGTATGATGATGAAAAACATGATGGGCAATAAGCCTATGATGCACGAAATGATGAGCGGAATGATGAAAAGCTCGGAAACAATGAACTCAATGATGCAAATGATGTATGAAAACGGGATGATGAGTGAAGACTGCATGAAATCCTGCAAAAAAATGATGGCCGAAAAAGGAATGGATATGAAGGGAATGGATAAGATGGACAATATGGATACACCGGCCAAAGAGGACCATACCGAGCATCACTGATTGTTAACCTCTAAATGTAAAACCAATGAAAAAAAATCACTGGATATGGATGGTCATCGGCTGTGGGCTACCACTGTTGTTCATCTTTTTAGCACCAACTCTGGGTATAGGAAGCGGAACATCGCTCTTTATTTTCATCATTTTAATGTTTGGCTGTCACCTATTTATGCCTCACGGTTCACACGGGCACGGTGGTCATAAACACAATAGTCAAAATGAATCAACAGAGAAGCCAATAGAAAAGCATAAAGGGCATCAACATCATTAAAATCGAAACACAATGACACAAAAATATCAAATAAACGGAATTAGTTGTGGTGGATGTGTGTCAAGAGTCAAGAAGACCTTGGAAGAACATCCCAACATCGAAAAAGTAGAGATTTTTCTGGCACCAAAAGGAGCTACACTTATCACAATGAAAGAAGCTCTTTCGGTAGATGAGTTACAAAATCAGCTCAATGCCCTTAGTGGATATACAATAACTGAAATGGAACAATAACAATTTAAATCTAAAAATTATGCACTACTACGATGGAAGTTTTGGAGGAATGCACCTAATATGGTGGGTTATATGGGTCGTTTTACTTGCTTGGATATTTTTCATTCCAGCAGATATCCCATATCAAAAAGCAAAAAAAGACAGTCCACTGGATATTCTTAAAAAGCGCTTTGCGAAAGGCGAAATATCTAAGGAAGACTATGAAGAATCTAAAAGAATTTTAAACTCGGAAAACTAACCCAAAACTATAAAACTATGTATCGATTAAACGTGAAAAAGTTTGGTTTCGCCATGGGACTTACTGGAGCTCTGATTTATCTGGGATGTATGATCGTTATGGCCACAGCGGGACAGGAAGGGTCAGTAGCATTCTTTAACAGCCTGTTGCACGGTTTAGATACCACAAGCATTATCAGGATGGATGTGCCACTATGGGAAGCTGGTTTGGGAATAGTACAGATATTCATTTTAGGATGGCTAATAGGTGCCTGTATTGCGGCTTTTTATAATGCGCAAATAAAAGTCAAAAAATAAGAGAGTAAAATAAAATTTATGCAATACGTCTGGTTCATATGGTCTCTTATAATTCTTGCGCTTTGGGCAATAATCTATTTGTCAAAAAAGGGGTATAGAAAAGAAATGCTCAAAATGAGCCTTATCACTATGCCCTTTGGCCTAACAGAACCCTTGTTTGTTCCAGAATATTGGTTTCCACCTTCCCTATTCCATTTAGCGGAAAGAACAGGTTTTGATATTGAGAGCCTTATCTTCTCTTTTGCTATTGGCGGAATAGGGACGGTATTGTATAATCTGATATTCAAAAAAGGCTATATAGATATGCCTCATACCGAACGGAGCCACCAAAGACATAAGCTACATATTTATATACTTTTTGTTCCAGCCATTGTATTTGTAATATTTAGTCTTTTTACCGCGCTTAACCACATCTATTGTGGCATCATTGCAATGTTTTTTGGTGGTTTGGCAACATTGTACTGTCGCCCAGATTTAAAAGGAAAGATATGGGTTGGAGGAATCTTGTTTACCATACTGTACTTCATTTATTTCGGAAGCATCCTTCCGTTTTATCCGCAATATGTGGAGCTGTACTGGAATCTGGACAACCTGACCCATATTCTTGTTTTGGGAATCCCAATTGAAGAGTTACTGTTCGCTTTCACCTTTGGTATGTATTGGTCTGGATTATATGAACACTTGTATTGGAGAAAACTTATAAAACCGAAAGAAATGTCAACCAACTAAAACATTCAAATTATGAAAATATTATTGGCCATAGATGGTTCAGATTTCAGTAAAGTAGCCATTCACGAACTTATAAAAATGACCCTATCCTCAAATAGTGAAATTCATATTATAAATGTTTATGAAGTTCCGAAAACAACCGACCTGGGATTGCATACTATGGGCGGCAGGATAGGAAATTACATAGAAGAAATTAGAAGTAACGCTCAAAAATTGGGAAACAAAATCGTTTCAGAAGCTTTCGATAAAATCAAGGCCGAAAACAAGGCACTTACCATAACCACAAGTGTTGTTAGTGGCCTGCCCAAAAGTACTATTTATGAAAAAGCAGAAGATTGGGGTGCAGATTTAATCGTAGTAGGCTCTCAGGGTCACGGTGCACTTTCACGCTTAGTATTGGGCTCTGTATCCCAATATTTGACCACAAATGCCAAATGTTCAGTACTCATTGCAAGAGATAGAAATAAAAAATGAAAGAAAAGCAAACACATAGCATTACATTAGAATCCACTTGTAAGATAACAGATGAAATCTGTCTTCCAGATACTAAATTACCTCGTGTGGTTATCGTTGGTGGAGGATTTGCAGGTTTGGCATTGGTTGAGAAACTGAAACACAAAGAAGTTCAAGTGGTTTTACTCGATAAAAATAACTTCCATCAGTTTCAGCCTTTATTATATCAAGTGGCAACGAGTGCCCTGGAGCCTGACAGTATTGTATTTCCATTCAGAAAACAAATCAATGGCTATAAAAATGTTTTCTTTCGTTTGGCTGAAGTTGAGGAAATTCAACCTGATTCAAATACTATATTGACCAATAAGGGAAGTGTTTCTTATGACTATTTAGTGTTGGCTACTGGCACGACCACCAATTTCTTTGGGATGGATTCTGTGGCCGAAAATAGTTTGGGGATGAAGGATATTCGCGATTCCCTCAACATCCGTCATATGATGTTGCAAAATTTGGAACAGGCAGCTATTACTTGTGATGATAAAGAACGCGACGCGCTGACAAATTTTGTAATAGTAGGTGGTGGTCCAGCAGGCGTAGAAATGGCAGGAGCTTTGGCAGAGTTTTGCAAATACATCCTTCCCAAAGATTACCCAGAGTACCCTTCTTCCATTATGAATATTTATTTAATAGAAGCCATTGATGAGTTGTTAAGCACAATGTCTGATAAGGCATCATCGAAAACCCTCAAATATTTAGAGGATTTAAATGTAAAGGTATTATTAAATGAAGCTGTAAGCAATTATGATGGAAAGGAAGTCACTACCATAAGTGGTAAGACCATTTTGGCTAAAAACCTTATCTGGACGGCTGGTGTAAAAGGACAATTCCCAAATGGTATTGATGAAAAACACATAGTCAGGGGCAACCGGATTAAAACCGATGCTAATTTAAAAGTAGAAGGCTACGAAAACATTTTTGCCATAGGCGATATAGCTGCGCTTATTTCTGAAGAAAGACCCAAAGGGCATCCACAGGTGGCGCAGGCAGCAATTCAACAAGGAAAATATCTGGGTAATTCTATATTAAACCTCATAAATAATAAACCCACACAACCTTTCGAATATAAAGACAAAGGTGCATTGGCTACAGTAGGAAAACGCAAGGCAGTTGCCGATTTGGGCAAATTTAAATTTGCAGGCTATTTCGCCTGGTTGCTGTGGTCCGTTGTTCACTTGATGGCCATAAGTGGATTTAGAAATAGATTGATGGTTGGTTTTAATTGGGCGGTTAGCTATTTCACTTATGAAAAGAGCAACCGCTTGATTATTAGAAATTTTAAGCCAAAATCATTAATCAATAATACAGAAGAATAACTAATTAAAACAAAATTTATATGAAAGAAATAGGAGTTATAGGATACGGAGTCATAGGAAAAAGAGTGGCAGATGCCATCAAATTACAAGATGATATGAAGCTTTCGGGCGTTTGCGATATAATCAGCGATTGGCGCATTCAAAATGCCGTAAGAAAGGAGTATGATATTTATGCAGCTACCGAAGAAGCAGCCAATGATATGGACTCAAAAGGAATTTCAGTAAAAGGAAGCTTACAGGAACTTTTAAAGAAATCAGATCTTGTTGTGGACTGTACACCCAAAAAAATTGCCGCTCAGAATGTCGTTATCTACAAGGAGCAAAACATCAAATTTATTCTACACGGTGGCGAAAAACACGAAACCACAGGGCATTCCTTTAGTGCAGAAAATAATTACAAATCGGCTCTAAACTTGAATGCGACAAGAGTAGTTTCTTGTAATACTACGTCTATTTTAAGAACCTTGACCGCTTTAAAAAGAGCCGATTTATTGGATTATGCCAGAGGTACACTTTTAAGAAGAGCTACAGACCCTTGGGAAAGCCATTTAGGCGGTATTATGAACACAATGGTTCCCGAAAGAGACATCCCAAGCCATCAAGGTCCCGACGCACAAAGTGTTGACCCTGATCTTGATGTTATCACTACCGCAATAAAGGTACCCCAAACCTTAAGCCATTTACATTACTGGAACGTGAAATTAAAAAAACAGGCCTCGAAGGAAGAGGTGCTGAATGCCTTTAAAACCTCTAGTCGCATCAAACTAATTCAATATGATCAAGGTTTGGTTTCTAACAATACCATTAAAGAAATGTTCTTAGATATGGGCAGGCCTTGGGGTGATATGTATGAAGTTGCCCTTTGGGAAGATATGCTGAAAGTGGTGGGCGATGAACTTTTCTATGCCTACGTGGTCGATAACCAAGCTATTGTAATCCCTGAAACCATTGATGCCATTCGCGCACTTACTGGAATCGAAACCGATCCAAACAAATCTATCGAAAAGACCAATGAAAGTCTAGGAATCAAATAAATTCATTTAAAATGAAACATCCATTATTCATTTTTAAACACACAGCGGAATGACTAATTGGATGTTCCATATGTCCTTTAAAAAACAAATATTATAGACAGATGAAAACAGATATAAATATTACAGAACTTTTGGGGGAAAAAGCAGCCTTCTATTTGGATCACGTTTGTGAAAAAATAACCAAGGATGAATTGCAAACCCCCAGCAAGAGCAGTCTTGACAAGGTATTTGGCAATAGCAACAGAAATCCGCAGGTACTGCGAAGCCTTGCACAATTGTACAACCACGGAAACCTGGGCGGTACCGGCTACCTGAGTATCCTGCCCGTGGATCAAGGTATTGAACACAGTGCAGCCTTTTCATTTTATAAAAATCCAGACTACTTCGACCCGGAGAATATTATAAAACTCGCTATTGAAGCTGGTTGCAACGGTGTAGCATCAACTTTTGGAGTCCTTGGGTTGAACGCTCGAAAATATGCCCATAAAATTCCATTTATAGTTAAGATTAATCACAATGAATTGCTCACCTACCCCAATAAATATGACCAAACCTTATTTGGGAAAGTAAAAAGTGCTTGGGACATGGGAGCCGTGGCTGTGGGTGCCACCATTTATTTTGGTTCCAAAGAAAGCAACAGGCAACTCAACGAAATAGCCGAAGCTTTTGAAGAAGCCCACAATCTGGGGATGGCTACTATTCTATGGTGCTATACACGAAATGAAGCTTTCAAAATAGAAAATGAAGATTATCACGCAGCGGCCGATATAACCGGACAAGCAAATCATTTAGGCGTAACTATTCAAGCAGACATCATTAAACAAAAATTACCGACCAATAATTTCGGATTTAAAGAAATAGGATTCGGAAAATATGACGATGATATGTATGAAGCGTTGACTACAGACCATCCCATTGACCTTTGCAGATTACAGGTGGCCAATTGTTATATGGGTAAAATAGGGCTGATAAATTCTGGTGGTGGTTCCAAAGGCAAATCAGATTTGTCCGAAGCTGTAACAACTGCCGTTATCAATAAAAGGGCTGGTGGTTCTGGGCTGATAATGGGAAGAAAAGCATTTCAAAAACCCTTTAGCGAAGGCGTGAGAGTATTACAATCCGTTCAGGAAGTGTATCTGGATAATAAAATTAATATAGCATAATCAACAGAATGTTTGACACAGAGATAAAATCATTAAAATCACTTAACCACTACCTCATAAGATTGGTAGAAAGTCGTCTATGGCTTAAGGTAATCATTGCCTTGTTTTTAGGTGTTGGATTTGGTCTGCTATTGAGCCCACAAAATGGATGGATTTCTAAAGAAACAGCAGATATCGCGGGGAATTGGCTGGCATTGCCTGGTGTACTATTTCTGAAACTGGTTCAAATGATTATGATTCCGTTGATTGTGGCTTCCATCATTACTGGAATAGCAAGTAATGATAAGGACAATCTAAAAAAATTAGGTGGTGGGGTTTTGTTATATTTTCTAGGTACTACGATAGTTTCGGTAAGTTTGGGTGTCATACTATCTCAACTTTTTAGACCTGGTCGCTTTTTACATCAACAGGCTCTAGCTGAACATAATGAAATTACAGCTGTTCCAACGGAAAATCCAGAGCTTTCCTTCGGAATTGAAACGATTCCTGATGCCATCTCAAACTTACTTCCCGAAAACCCGTTGGCATCTATGGTAAGTGGTGAAATGTTAAGCATTGTAATTTTCACAATCATTATTGGTGTAGCTGTGCTATCACTTGAAAATGCCTTACTGCGCCCAGTGAAGCTGCTTCTAACTGCCATTCAGGAAGTCTGTATGACAGTAGTAAAATGGTCAATGCTTCTAGTGCCTATTGCTGTTTTCGGACTTATGGCGCAGCTTACCTCTAGTGTTGGTTTAAGTTCTCTTTCCGGTCTCACCTATTATGTTGGCGTCGTCCTGCTCGGTCTATTACTTTTGGTAATTTTCTATTTAGGGCTAATTGTGCTTCTTGGAAAAGCAAACCCTATGCATTTCCTAAAAAAAATAAGGGACGTTCAATTATTGGCCTTTTCAACCACAAGCTCTGCGGCCGTGATGCCACTTTCCCTTCAAACAGCCGAAGAAGAATTGAAGGTGGACAAGACCATTAGCAATTTTATTATTCCCATAGGTGCAACCGTCAATATGGATGGCACTGCACTCTATCAAACCATAACTACGCTATTCATAGCCCAAGCCTATGGCTTGGAAATGAGTTTGCTCAATATTATTGTGGTCATCGTAACCATCGTTGCTGCTTCAATCGGCACACCTGCCATTCCCGGAGGTGGTGTGGTGATACTCGCTTCTGTTTTGGGAAGTGTCGGTATCCCAGCCGAAGGCATCATCATTATTATTGGTGTAGAAAGATTGTTGGGAATGTTCAGGACTGCTGTAAACGTAACGGGTGACCTCACAGCTTGTATGGTTTTTAATAGGTTTTATGGTAAAACCCCAATATTGGTTAATGATAAAACTTTAAAAATATGACATTACTACTCATATCCATATTTTTCATTTTTCCTGTGGTCGCTATAGCAGGATATCAACATTATAAGATTGTTAAGCACCCAGCTTATGATGCTGACAAAACACTCTTAAATTATGAAATTATAGGTGCGGGTGAAAACAAACTCGTTTTGCTGCACGGTTTGACAGGGTCATTGAATTATTGGAAACGCAATTTAGAAAGCATTTCAAAAACACACACTTTGCTATTAATAGACCTTTTGGGTTTTGGTGATTCGCCAAAACCACAAAGTGATTATTCGCTTTCAGTTCAACTTAAAGCTTTAGAATTGGTTTTGCAAAAAGAAGGATTCAATGATGGAAAAACCATAGTTGCCGGTCATTCTATGGGCGCTATAATTTCAATGGCCCTATTGGAAAAACACTCAAATTGGCTCAAAGCAGGCATTTTTATTGGAATACCTGTTTATCAGGATGCAGATGAATTTAAAAAAATTATGTCCTCACATTCCTTTGTGGACAGAATATCAACAAGCAGATTCTCTAAATACATCTGTATGATTCATCCCATTTTTATGTCGCGTGCATTTAAACCAGACAACCTCACGGATGATGTTTATGAAGATGCAAAAAAACACCATTGGCAGAGCTACTATTATTCGCTTACGAGGATAATCCTAAAAACAGATTTATACGGGATTGCAAGAAAGATTAGAAACACAAAAGTGCTTTTCATTCACGGAGCAAAGGACACTACTGCACCGCTCAAAAATGCTATAGACTTATCAAGAGAATTTACAAACGTAAAAACTGTTACCTCTACAGGGGGAGACCATCAGTTCTTTCTAAAAGAAGCAGAATTTGTATGGAAGACCATCCAAGATTTTTCTGTTTCAGATAAAAAATCACAAAAAACAATTTTAAATGAATACTAATAAAATTAAACATATAGGTGTATTTACCTCTGGAGGTGATAGTCCAGGGATGAATTCAGCCTTGTACGCCATTGCAAAAACGGCTGAAGCAACTGGTATAAAAGTTAGTGGTTTTAGAAAAGGATATGAAGGATTGATAGACGGTGACTTGGTTCAATTTAAATCACACGAATTACAAAAACTGACCCAAAAGGGTGGCACAATTCTAAAGACCGCACGAAGCAAACGTTTTCTCGAACTGGAAGGTCGAAAAAAAGCCCTGCAAACCCTAAATGCAAACAAAATAGACGCTTTAATTGCCATAGGTGGTGATGGTACTTTTAAAGGTCTATTGGCTTTTTCAGAGATATGCGATATCCCATTCGTAGGGATTCCCGGGACTATTGACAACGATATTTCGGGTACGGATTACACCCTTGGTTTCGATTCCGCTGTTAACACAGCCATTGAAAACATTGATAAAATAAGGGATACTGCCGAATCTCACAATCGGGTATTTATCGTGGAAGTAATGGGTAGAGATTCTGGCTATATCGGCATTCATTCAGGATTGATGGTTGGCGCTGATGCCATACTCATCCCAGAGAGCGATACCGACTTTATTAACCTTTTAGATAAAGTGAAAAATTACGATAGCGAAGATGCTTTTCTTGTCGTGGTTTCAGAAGGCGATGAAATAGGTGCCGAACTTGTTTCATCAAAAATAAAGGAAGTCAATCCCAATGTCGATTTACGAATTACAAAACTCGGCCACGTACAGCGAGGTGGAAATCCTTCTGCTTTAGATAGGATGTTGGGTATTAGGCTTGGGGTGGAAGCCGTAAAATCACTTTTACAAAGTAAAAAGAATGTAATGGTCGGGATTTTAAACAATCAATTGCACTTAACCCCTTTTAATGAAGTGGTCAAGCAACATCAGGTCAATAAAGAATTGCACGAACTTTTAGAACTATTTGGAACATAAATTATGAAAACAACAATATACAGCACACATAAATTCGATAAGCCTTCCATTGAAAACGCTAATAAGGGAAAACATCAATTGAATTTTCTGGAATTTAGGCTAACAAAGGAAACCGCCTTATTAGCAGAAGGTTCAAAGGCCATAGCACTTTTCTCAAGTGACGATGCCTCTTCGGAAGTTTTGGATATTTTACACAAACTAGGCATAAAATTTATCGCATTACGTTCGGCAGGTTTCAATCACGTCGATTTAGAAAAAGCAGCTGAATTGAATATAAAAGTGGCCCGTGTCCCAGCCTATTCACCTTATGCCATTGCAGAACATACAATGGCTTTGATACTTGCATTAAACCGAAGACTGATTAAAGCCCACAATAGAGTGCGCGAACAAAACTTTTCATTAAACGGTCTCACTGGTTTTGACCTAAATGGGAAAACCGTTGGCGTGATTGGAACAGGAAAAATAGGGTCTGTACTCGTAAAAATACTTCACGGATTCGGCTGCAATATTCTTGCCCAGGATATAGAAGAAAGCAAAGACCTAATTGATAAATATGGCGTAATCTATTCAGATTGTGCGACGCTCTGTAAGCACGCAGATATAATAAGCCTGCACGTGCCATTAAAAGCTTCAACAAAACATTTAATAAATAAAGAGCATATAGCACTAATGAAATCTGGAGTAATGCTCATCAATACAAGTCGTGGTGGGTTGGTGGACACCAAGGCAGTTATCGAAGGATTGAAAACTAAAAAAATAGGGTATTTAGGACTGGATGTTTATGAGGAAGAAGAAGGATTGTTCTTTGAAGACCATTCCGATGACATTTTGCAAGACGATGTGATTGCACGCTTAATGACTTTCAACAATGTACTAATTACAAGCCATCAAGCTTTTTTAACCAAAACCGCATTGACCAATATTGCAGAAACCACAATATATAATCTGGATTGTTTTGAAAAAGACAAAGTTTCAGGAAACGAAGTTTCTTGATTAAGAAGCAAAAAATAGTAGTAACACTTAAATCTTAAAATTATGAATCGAGTAAAAAATAAAGTAGCCATTGTCACAGGAGGTGCCTCTGGTCTAGGGAAATCAAGTGCTATTTTATTAGCACGTGAAGGAGCAAAAATCGTTGTTACAGATATAGATGAAGAAGATGGAAAAAAGGTAGTCCAACAAATCAAAGCTAACGGTGGGGAGGCTATATTCATTAAACAAGATGTATCCAAAGAAGATGAATGGAAAAATGTCATTGAGACCACGCTCAAAACTTTCGGAAAATTACACATATTAGCTAATTCTGCCGGAATAGGATTAGGTGGAACTGTAGAAGAAGTTACCCTTGAAGATTGGAAAAACCTCATAGATGTAAACCTAAATGGCACTTTTTTAGGTACTCAATATGGTATAAAGGGTATGAAGGAAACTGGAGAAGGTGGTTCCATCATCAACTTCTCTTCCATTGAAGGACTTATCGGTGACCCTAACCTACCTGCTTATAACGCAAGCAAAGGCGGTGTTACCATATTCACGAAATCTGCTGCCCTGCATTGTGCAAGACAAGGCTACGGAATCCGTATCAATTCTATACATCCTGCTTATATCTGGACACCAATGGTAGAAAATTTTCTGAAAGCTCAAGGTAATGTAGAAGAAGGCAAAAAGCAATTAGAAAGTTTGCATCCTGTTGGTCATTTGGGAGAGCCTGATGATATAGGCTATGGAGTCGTCTATCTAGCTTCGGATGAGTCCAAATTTATGACTGGTTCTGAATTGGTAATAGATGGTGGTTATACCGCACAATAACAAACTACCCTAAAACAAAAAATTATGAAAAACATACTTGTACCTACCGATTTCTCTGAAAACTGTACTAAAGCTGCACATCTCGGGATTAAAATGGCAAAAACATACAATGCAGAAATACACTTTCTACATCAAATGACAACACCTGTGGATTGGGTAAAATTAGACAAACTTAAAGAAAAGCGTTATCCAGAAACCTTAAAGCAGATAGGTGCTGCAAAGGCTAATTTACGTGAACTCGAAAAAATAGCGGAACACGAAGGTCTTAAATGCCGAACCTTTCTTCAGTTCGATTCAGGACAAAAAGATATTCTGGAACATTCTGGCCATTTTCATCACGATTTTATTATAACTGGCAGTAGTGGAACAAAGGGTCGAGTGAGGGAAATAACTGGCAGCAATGTTGAGAAAATTGTCCGAAAGGCCAATGCCCCGATTATTGTGGTCAAAGAAGAGGAAGTAACATTTCCCTTTAAGGACATTCTATTCGTATCAGATTTTGAAGAAGATGTGAGTCATCCGTTTCAAGAAGTACTTTCGATAGCTGAAAAATGTGATGCAAAAATTCATTTGTTACGCATAAATACAGAAACAGACTTTAACAGTATAGAAGTTGGATTAAACCCTGTTAAGGAATTCCTTGAAAAATTTCCCGACCTAAAAAAATTTTCTATGAGTGTTCATAACGAATCTTCAGTAGAGGCAGGTATTAATACATTTTTAAAACATCAGCCATCAGATTTAATTGCGATGAGTACCCACGGAAAGACAGGATTTTTGAGCTTATTTTCAAAAAGTATTGCCGAAGGTGTAACCAATCATTCAGAACTTCCTGTAATGACCATACATATTAAAAAATGAAACATCCAATAAACATAGTAAAATATTCGGGCGACGTGGTAGCCTTTGATGTGGATAAACTTATCAATTCATTAAGACGTTCGCAAGCAAGTGAAGAATTGATTCAGCAAATAGTAGGGCAAGTTGAAGACCAATTATATGAAGGCATTACCACCAAAAAAATCTATCAAATGGCATTTAAAATGCTAAAAGGTAAGTCGAGAGTAAGTGCTTCAAAATACAAACTCAAAAAAGCCCTGATGGAATTAGGTCCTTCTGGCTTCCCATTTGAGAAGTTAGTAGGCAAACTACTAGCACACGAAGGATTTTCAACACAGGTTGGTGTAATAGTTCAAGGCAATTGCGTTCAGCACGAAGTGGATGTAATAGCCCAAAAAGACAATACCCATTATATGATTGAATGTAAATACCACAGTGACCAAGGTCGCTTTTGCAACATTAAAATTCCCTTATATATCCACTCAAGATTTTTAGATGTTGAAAAACAATGGGAACGTCAAAAAGGTCACGAAGCCAAGCTTCATAAAGGAGGCGTTTACACCAATACACGATTTACAAGTGATGCGGTGAAATATGGTAAATGCGTGGGGCTACTATTGACAAGTTGGGATTATCCAATTGGTGACGGTTTAAAAGACAGAATAGATAAATCGGGGCTGCATCCATTAACAGCATTAACAACACTTACCAAAGCTGAAAAAACAAAACTATTGGATGAAGGTATCGTACTCTGTAAAGAGCTTCACGAAACCCCAAAAATTTTAGAACAAGTAGGAGTGCCAAAATCAAGACACAAAAAGGTTCTCGAAGATTCAAGAGAATTATGTGGAATTCATTAGAGCACTACTTAAATTTTTAATCTAAATAAATAGGACAAATGAAAACAGAAGAACTGAAAGAACAGAACCGTATAGATTTAGAGCCATTTTACCAAGCATTGGAAGATGATTCTAAACTACTTGAAGAAGCCCTCGAAATATTATTGGGTATGGTACACTTCGAGCCTAAATCCGTAAAGAAGTTGGCACTCGTAATAAAAGAGGATTCCCGCAATCTATATAACGAAATAGCGGAATTGAGCAAATCGAACCAAGACAAAGGAAATACGCCTTCCTGTTGTGGTGGACATTAATATATACTATAACGATGAAAAACAAAAAAATAAACATCCACTTTTTGGGAGCGGCAGGCACCGTGACTGGCTCAAAATATTTGGTGGATACAGGAGATAGAAAGATACTTATAGACTGTGGCCTCTTCCAAGGGTTAAAGGAATTACGCCTTAAAAACTGGGAGTACCCACCTGTTAATGTAGGTGATATTGATGCTGTTTTGCTTACCCACGGTCATATGGACCATACAGGCTATTTACCCAGATTGGTAAAACAAGGCTTCAATGGTCCCATTTATGGTACGAATCCTACTTTGGACATTGCAAAAATCATTTTGAATGATAGTGCAAAAATACAGGAGCAAGAAGCCGAACGTGCCAATAAGGAAGGCTATTCCAAACATAGTCCCGCAGAACCACTTTACGATTTAAAGGATGTAGAAAAAACTATCCCACACTTTAAAGGAATTCCACAATCACAATGGATTCCGTTATTTGATGGTATTAGGGCTCGCTTCCAATACAACGGACATATTCTGGGTGCAACCTATATTGAGTTGGATGTGCACGGAAAACGTTTTGTCTTTTCAGGAGACATTGGTAGAACCAATGATTTATTGCTCTATCCACCCCTTAAACCAAAAAAAGCGGATGTGCTTTTCATTGAATCCACTTATGGTGGAAGGTTTCATCCCGATGAAGTAGAAGCACTTCCACATATTGAAAAATTAGTAAATGATACCATCAACAGAGGTGGTAGCTTATTTGTCCCAAGCTTTTCGGTAGAACGTGCCCAGCTAATGATGCTCATCTTTTGGAAATTATTGAAAGAAAAGAAAATCCCCAGAGTACAAATGATTATGGACAGCCCGATGGGTGCCAATGTATTGGAACTGTTTCATAGAACTCGCGATTGGCACAGATTGGAGGACAACGAATGTGACGAAATGTGTTCTCACTTTACGGTCGTAAGCAGTTATCGGGAAACAATGGAATTAAGAACAGACAACAAGCCAAAAATCGTGATTGCAGGAAGCGGAATGCTCACAGGCGGAAGAATGCTCAACTATCTTGAAACACAGGCACAAAATCCAAATAACACCTTACTTTTTGTAGGCTATCAAGCTGAAGGTACGCGAGGCAGAAAATTATTGGAAGGCGATAAGGAACTAAAAGTCTATGGAAAATGGGTGCCCTTTGATATGGAAGTTGCAGAAATTGAAGGGCTTTCGGCACACGCAGACCACGCAGAGCTTATGGACTGGATGGACAATATAAAAAACAAACCCGAACGTATTTTCATTGTACACGGTGAAAAAGAGAGTGCAGAAGCATTGCAAAAAGGCATCAAGGAAACCTATGGGTGGGATGCAGAAATTCCGCAATTATACACCATCGAAGAAATAGAATAAATCGAAAAATCACAACAACCAATAAAATATGGACACACACTCAAACATATTAAAATATAAACATCTCGGAATCTATACCCAAAACGAAAATGTAGTGTATATGCGCGAAGATTGCCACGTCTGTATTTCAGAAGGGTTTGAGGCACTTACCCGAATAAGAATATCCAATGCAAATACATCAATCGTAGCAAGTCTTAATGTCCTGAATTCTGATATTCTGTTGCCTAATGAAATCGGACTATCAGATGCTGCTGCGAAAAAACTCAATGTTTCCCCAAACGATACATTATATGTTTCCCATTTAGAGCCTATTGAATCCTTAAGCCACGTCAGGGCAAAAATCTATAACAAAAAACTGGATTATAAGGCCTATAACAACATCATAACCGATATCGTGGAAGGCGATTATTCCAACATCCACCTTTCGGCATTTATTACTGCCTGTGCTGGCGACCGAATGGATATTGATGAAATATCCGACCTAACGAAAGCAATGATTGCTTCCGGAAAGCAACTGAACTGGAACAAGGATATCGTGGTCGACAAACATTGTATTGGCGGATTGCCTGGCAATAGGACAACACCATTGGTAGTTGCCATTGTTGCCGCGTATGGTCTTACTATGCCAAAAACATCCTCACGGGCAATCACTTCGCCAGCAGGCACAGCAGATACAATGGAAGTACTGACCAATGTTACGCTCTCTTCCGAGGAAATAAAGACCGTAGTAGAAAAAGAAGGCGGATGTTTTGTTTGGGGCGGTACAGCGCAGTTAAGTCCTGCCGATGATGTGCTCATTAAAATTGAAAAAGCCTTGGATATTGATAGCGAAGGTCAGCTCATCGCTTCAGTACTCTCTAAAAAGGCAGCAGCTGGTTCTACTCACGTGGTCATTGATATTCCCGTGGGAGAAACCGCCAAGGTTCGCAGTACCGAAATGGCAGAAAAACTAAAAAATCATATGGAAACCGTTGGAACTGCTGTTGGGTTGAATGTAAAAGTTGTAGTTACGGATGGCACGCAGCCTGTTGGAAGGGGTATCGGTCCAACTTTAGAAGCCATAGATATATTAAAAGTTTTGAAAAATGAGGAAGATGCACCTAAAGACTTAACAGAAAGAGCATTGCTTTTAGCTACTGAACTATTAGAACTTTCTGGAAAAGTAGAAAAAGGAAAGGGACAGGAAACCGCACATAAAATTCTCAAATCTGGAAAAGCATATGAAAAATTCGTAGCCATTTGTAAGGCGCAAGGTCAATTTTCAAAACCAGTTTTAGCACCTTATAAAATTGAAATTAAAGCTGAAAAGTCAGGCGTTTTGCAACGAATTGATAACCGTAAAATTGCAAAACTGGCCAAGCTTTCTGGAGCACCACAATCTAAATCGGCAGGGATTCTTCTAAATGTGCATTTGGGAGAACAAATCGAAGAGAACCAACTGCTTTATACCATATATGCTGAATCCAAAGGTGAACTTAATTATGCCTTGGAATATGAAAACAACCATAACGACATCATAACTATAAATTAAAGAACATACTATGAAAACAATATTATTCAGTCTTCCCGGAAATGAAGAACTCACAGAACTAATGGCTACAAAAATGGATGCTGAAGTGGGTCAAGCCACATTAAGGAAATTCCCTGACGGGGAATCATACACGCGCATATTGTCTGATGTTAAAGATAAATGTGTGGTACTGGTATGCACCTTGCACGAACCGGACGAAAAACTGTTGTCACTATATTTTTTAAGCCACACAGCCAAATCATTAGGAGCTATGTGTACCTGTTTGGTAGCACCCTATTTGGCGTATATGCGGCAGGACAAAGTATTTAATGAAGGAGAAGGAGTGACTTCCGGTTTCTTCGGAAAATTGATTTCTGGTTTCGCCGATAGCATTACCACAGTTGACCCTCACTTGCACAGAATTAGTTCGTTGGGAGAAGTGTATCAAATTCCAAATAAAGTGATTCACGCTGCCGACGCAATTTCAGAATGGATTAAAGAAAATATCGAAAACCCGGTACTTATCGGACCTGATTCTGAAAGTGAACAATGGGTATCAGAAGTCGCCAAAAATGCAGGAGCACCATTTACGGTATTACAAAAGGTGCGTCACGGTGACCGTGATGTAGAAGTCTCTGTTCCCGATGTGGATATATATAAAGATGCTACACCCATTTTGGTAGATGATATTATTTCCACGGCGCGAACGATGATTGAAACCGTACAACATCTTAAAAAAGCAGGAATGAAACCACCTATTTGTGTAGGCATTCACGCCGTTTTTTCAGGAAACGCCTATCAAGATTTATTGGATTCCGGAGTAGAAAAAATAGTGACTTGTAATACCATCCCACACTCTTCAAATGGAATAGATTTAAGTGATATTATGGCAAAAGAGGTAAAAAAATTAATGCACCATATATGAGAAAACAAGGCTTTATAGTACTAATCACTTTATTCAGCATCACAATGACTGGACAAACTGAAATGCTCATTGGGCAGATTTCAGGCAGAGTTGTTATTCGGGAAAACTTTGATGAAAATGGTTCTTTTTTAAATAAACAAACTTTCAAAGCCAGTGAAACAATAAAGAAAAATGGATACTATGAAATTGAGGTAGTTACGGAATTGTTTGATAAAGACAAAAAATCGACCGATAAATACACCACAACCTATCGCTGTAAGCCTGATGAGGCAAGTGTAATGGTAATGGCTTTTCCGTTTTCAAACCCAAAATCAAAGGAGACCGAAATTAATACCACCTCTAAAAAATTTAAAGAGCTCTACGATTTGGACAACCTTGAAGATATAGAATTGGAAATGAGTTTTGATTCGGGCTTGTTGAATTTTTTTGGCTCAAAAAGTACCATAAAAATTTACGACCGAAAATTTAATAATAGCGAAAATAATATTAATTCAAAAATTAACATTAAGGCCTATGCCTTGGGAATTCGCATTAAGCAACTCAATTATACTGTTAACGAGAAATTAAATGAAAAAGGGTTATTGACCTTTCAGAAATTTACCGAATCGGATGGCAGTTATTTTATAATGAACTATAAATAAATACAAATGAAAAATTACGACACACTCTCAGAAGCCATAAATGATTTACAGGCAAACGATTATCCTTATGACTTCAACTTAAAGCCAGAATGCTTGGAATGTCCTTCCTTGAAAATTGAAATCCATCCAGAGGATTTTACGGTAGATAAGACCTATCGTTTTGAAGGTATGAGCAGTACCGATGACAATAGCATTCTATACGCAATATCTTCCAAAGATGGAATAAAGGGACTTTTGGTAGATGCCTACGGCGTCTATGCTGAAAACATTTCAGAAGCAATGAGAATAAAATTACGATAAAGCATTAAAAATGATAGATTTAGATACAATTTCGACGCAACCGCCCTCGAACATTTCAAAAAACGAGGGCAAGAAGGGTTTGGTTCAGTTACGCAAGGAACTTTTTGAACTTCAGAATAAGTTTTATGCCGATGGACGTTTTGGCTTACTTATTATCCTGCAAGGTATGGATACCTCGGGAAAAGACGGCACCATTCGTCATTCCCTTAGCAGTATGAATCCTCAGGGCGTTCAAGTAAAATCGTTTAAAAAACCGACCGAGGAAGAGTTGAAGCATGACTTTTTATGGCGTGTCTATCCGCATATTCCCCCCAAGGGTATGATCCAGGTGTTTAACCGTTCGTATTACGAAGATCTACTTATGCCTATGGTAGCAAATTCACTTTCGGAGGAAGTGTTAGCCCACCGTTGCAAACTTATAAAATACTTGGAGCAGCATTTAAGACTGAGCAACATTCACGTACTTAAATTTTTCCTACATATTTCCAAGGAAGAACAGAAAGAGCGTATTCAGGAACGACTTTCAAAACCCCATAAACGCTGGAAATACAGTATCGCAGATGAAAAGGCGGCGAAACAATGGGATGCCTATAGAGCTGCTTACAATATGGCAATAACCAACTGTGATGATCCTTCTTGGTATATCATTCCCGCAGATAAACGCTGGTATCGCAACTATAGTGTTGCAAATATACTGACGGACCATCTTAAAAAACATAATTTAAAATATCCCAACACCTAAAACAGAATACTATGGACAATCACAAAGATCACAAAGACAAAGAAATGGACCATTCGAAAATGGACCATTCGAAGATGAAACACAAAAAAGAAGATCATTCCAAAATGGATCATTCCAAAATGAGAAATGGAGGTGGAGACCATTCGGGTCATAATCCGGGTCACGGACAAATGGGTCACGACCATCATAAAATGATGATTGCAGACTTTAGAAAACGATTTTGGGTAACGCTAGTACTTACCATCCCTATATTGTTCTTCTCGCCAATGATTCAAGATTTTTTTGGGTATGAATTTTTACTTCCCGGAAATTCTTATATTCTTTTTGCGCTTTCTACCATTGTATATTTCTATGGCGGATGGCCTTTTCTTAAAGGATTTGTTTCCGAAATAAAGAATGGTGCACCTGGGATGATGACACTTATATCTATGGCAATAAGTGTCGCCTATTTCTACAGTTCTGCAACTGTCTTTGGTTTACGAGGAGTTGACTTTTTCTGGGAGCTGTCAACACTAATTGCTATTATGCTTGTTGGTCATTGGATAGAAATGAAAAGTGTATTAGGCGCTTCAAAAGCATTACAGCTTTTAGTTAGTATGATGCCTGCCGAAGCGCACAGGGTAAAAGGCGACACTATTGAAGATATACCACTTGAAGATTTGTTGAAAAATGACGTGATTTTGGTAAAGCCTGGAGAGAAAGTTCCAGCTGATGGTATCATAGTAGAAGGTTCAAGTTATTTAAACGAATCAATGCTTACAGGGGAGTCCAAGCCTGTGAAAAAAGAAGAAAAGGATAAGGTAATAGGTGGTTCAGTAAATGGCAATAGCACTTTAAAGGTAAAGGTGGAACATACAGGAAAAGACAGCTATCTCAATAAGGTTATTACGATGGTTGAGGAAGCACAAAAGACCAAATCTAAAATGCAAAACCTTTCCGATAGGGCTGCAAAATGGTTGACTTATATAGCTTTGGCTATTGGTTTTGGTACGTTGGCAGTTTGGCTGATTTTAGGCTTTCCGTTTGTGTATGCATTAGAAAGAATGGTTACCGTTATGGTCATCGCTTGTCCACACGCATTGGGTCTTGCAATTCCTCTTGTAGTTGCCATTTCTACTGCTGTATCTGCACAAAATGGATTATTAATCCGTAATAGAACTGCCTTTGAAGAATCACGTAAGATATCCGCCTTACTATTTGACAAAACAGGGACTTTGACCAAAGGGGACTTTGGCGTTACTCGAATCAAATCTGTAAATGTGTCCTATTCAAACGATGAAATCTTAAGACTGTCAAGTGCATTGGAACAAAGTTCAGAACATCCAATTGCTGTTGGGATTATTAAAAAAGTTAAAGAAGACAATATTACAATCCCAAAGCCTGAAAACTTTAATGCGATCACTGGTAAAGGTGTAGAGGCAAATGTAGAAGGAAAGCAAGTAAAAGTGGTTAGTCCTGGTTATTTAAGGGATGAAAAAATAACTATTCCTGAAGATGCTTATAGTGACGCTGCTGAAACTGTTGTATTTGTATTAATTGAAGGACAACTAGCAGGATACATTGCGCTTGCTGATGAAATAAGACCTGAATCTGCGGAAGCTATAAAAATATTTAAAAAGAATAATATCAAAGTTTTGATGGCAACTGGGGATAACGAAAAAACAGCCAAAGCTGTGAGTGAAAAATTAGGGTTGGATGGCTATTATGCCGAAGTGCTACCACACCAAAAAGTAGAAATTGTAGAAGAGTTGCAAAACAAAGGAGAGTTTGTGGCTATGACTGGAGATGGCGTAAACGATGCGCCCGCACTTGCCAAAGCTGATGTAGGAATCGCTGTTGGTTCTGGTACTGATGTAGCCGCCGAAACAGCCGATATTATATTGGTAAATAGCAATCCACAAGATATTGCAAACCTAATTTTGTTCGGAAAGGCTACGTACAATAAAATGATTCAGAACCTAATTTGGGCAACTGGGTATAATGTGGTGGCCATTCCATTAGCTGCAGGTGTTCTATACTCTTCTGGCTTTGTTTTAGGGCCAGCTGTAGGAGCGGTATTTATGAGTTTGAGTACAATTATAGTGGCTATTAATGCGCAATTATTGAAGCGAAAAATCGGTAAAAAATAAATGGATAGAAAAGAAAAACTCAACAGGATATTTTTAATTCTGTTGAGTTTATTTGTAGTGATGTTGGGCTATGGTATTTTATTGCCAACCCTTCCTTACTATACCGAAAGATTAGCTTTAGGAGATAACCTAGATACTGATTCGATTAACTTTCATATTGGTTTTTTGACCAGTATTTATCCGCTCTTCCAGCTTCTTTTCGTTGTACTCTGGGGCAGGCTATCCGATAAATACGGCCGTAAACCCATTATCATTGTTGGGCTAATCGGCTTTGTAATTATGCAATTACTTACCGGTCTTGCTACATCATTGACGATGCTATATGTTGCTCGCATCTTTGGTGGTATTTTCACGTCATCAGTTATTCCAGTTAGCAACGCATATTTGAGCGACATTACTTCTGAAAAACGAAGAACAAAAATAATGGGTTGGTCGGGTGTTGCCATTAGCTCTGGTGTTATTTTTGGCCCTGTCATTGGTGGCTTTCTGTCTCAAACTGACCTTCATTTAAAATATACGATAGGTCTGCTGCATTTAGACCGATTTTCAGTACCCTTTTTGTTTGCCGCTCTTCTAGGACTTATAGTCTTATTTGTAGTAGCAAAATGGTTAAAAAACACCACTCGCGTACATACGTTCACAACACAAAAAGCGAGCTTGCGATTCACATTTACCAAATATTTTGTCGTATTACTGGGTCTGTCGTTTGTCATCCAATTTGTAGTAACGCTGTTTGAAACTGTCTTTTCAATATATGGGAAAGATGAATTAGGATTTAACAGTAACCAAATAGGTATTGGTTTTATGCTATGTGGTTCAATAATGGCTGTTTTACAACCTTTGTTCGCTACTTACGGAGAGAAGTTTTTATCCACAAAGAAACAAATTGCATTAGGGTTGTTTATATCTGGATTATCCTTAATTGTCTTTCCCTTTTTTAAGAATGAATACTTGGTATATGTGTTAATCGTTGTTTTCGCTGCTGGAGGTGCTATGGTAACCCCAAATTTACTTTCTGCGGTCTCATTAATATCAAAGCAAAATACTGGCAGGAACATTTCTATTCAGAGCTCTACTAATAGCGTTGGTCAAATTCTAGGGCCTGTTTTAGGGACTTGGTTACTCGCAGGTGGTTTTTACTACCCTTTTATAATTGCTGGCAGCATTGTCTTGGCTGTTATTGGTTTTTTATTCTTTTTCAAAAATCCACCATAAAAAAATAAGCACATAACCATATTTATTGATAATTAACCCAAATCTAAAGCCCCAAATATTTTGCATAAGCTGATTCATAAAATTTTAGATAATTACAAAGAGGAAATAAAAGCAGTTGAGGAATCTAATCTTAACGATTTCAATAATGTTGAACAAGGTATTTCCATTTCAAGACAATACTTACAGCAATTGCGAGTTTGTGTAAGAGAAAGTGAATTTCAAGACAAACAAAATGAAATCATATTCTTTAAAAAACATAAGCCTTATGTTTATAGCAGATTGAAATTTTATGCCAAACTCTACAATTTTTTAATAAACAGACCTGCTGGCACCATAAAATCTCAACAGGAATTTATCGATTCAGAAATAAATAAACTACAAGAAAGCAATCGGCGAAATATAGATTTTATAAAATATTACAGGGAAGATTCTGAACTTTTGGATGAATTCTATTTTTTACGAGGAAATGATAAAATCAGTCTGGTGTCAAACACATCTCATTTTTATACCGATGCAGAATTTTCCACAAGCCACGATAATGCAATTGCCAAAATTATGGCCTACGATTTATTAATCAGTCATTACGTAGAAGAGTTAAGTTATTTGAGGGATCTGTCAAACGGTGTACAGAATAAACTGAGTACTTTATCAAATGGCGAGCGACTTGGATGGACAGCCTCAAAAACAGACCTAATTGAATTGATTTATGCCTTACAGGCTTCAGGAGCGATAAAAAGTGGTACGGCTGGGATTAAAGAGATGGTTTCGGCTTGTGAAGACATCTTTGAACTCAAACTCGGAAATGTTTATAGAACTTTTCTCGAAATTAGAGAACGGAAAATTGACCAAACCAAGTTTATCGATAGACTGAAAGCAACACTTTTAAGGAGAATGGAGGAAACGGATGGATAAAATTCATTTCGCTTAAATGTTAAATTTCTTCCCAAGTTGGGTACTACTTGGGAAAAAATAAAATTAATTTTCGTTATTATCATTTGGCATATACTATTTTCAGGACAACCGCTAAACAAAACTAATTTAAACCATTGAAAATGAGCATATAAAAACACCCAACTTGGGTATGACTTGGGGTTAATATCCAATAAATCATCCCAAATTTGTAGAACGAAAGTCAAATCGACAGATTCACGAACACTTTTTTATTAAAATACTAAAGCTCGTGAGTTAAATCAGGTCAGGGGCTATCAAATTAGTTGAAAAGCGATAATGATAGCCCCTTTCTTTTAAAACCGTTCTATTATGCCAGCAAATATTATTACCACAGACGATCTTCGGGAATTTAAAATAGAATTGCTCGATGACATTAAAAACCTTCTTTCCAAACAAGCTACTGGAAAACTTAAAAAATATCTCAAATCTTCAGAAGTTATGGACTTGCTTCAAGTCAGTCCAGGAACATTACAGAATCTTCGAATCAATGGTACGCTACCATACACAAAAGTTGGAGGCATAATCTATTACGATGCCGAAGAAATTCAAGATGTAATGACCTCAAACCATGTACAACACAAGACAAATTCTTAAATGATGAACTACATAAAGCTACTAAACGCGGCTTTTGAAAAGTTCTATTTTGATGACCGCCTAAACCCTACCCATATCAGTTTATATATGGCCTTGTTCCAAGAATGGAACAGTAGCCGCTTTGCAAATGAATTCTATGTTAATCGTAGAGATTTGATGCTCGCATCAAAAATAGGTTCAAAATCCACTTATCACAGGTGTGTTACCAACCTAGATTCTTGGGGCTACTTGTCATACTACCCTTCAAATAATCCTTACAAGGGTAGTAAAATCAAGATGTACATTATCGGTACAAGTGATGAACCTGATACGGGACGGTACAGTCCCATATTAGAACAGGTTGCGGAACAGTACCGTCCCAATGGTGTACCGATAGCAGGACAGCACTATCCCATATCTGGACAAGTTGTGGACTCTCACCGTCCCGTGAGTGGACAAGTATTGGTATCTACTATAAACAATACCAAACAAGTAAACAATATAAAACAACCAAAGGGCAGGCAGGCAGTTATTGATTTTTTTGTTGAAAAAAGTTTTAATGCTGATGAAGGAAAAAAATTCTTCGAGCATTATGAAACTCGAAATTGGCAAACTAGCGATGGAAAAGAAATTAGAGATTGGCGTGCCTTAGCCCTCAACTGGATGGATAGAACCGAGCTTTTCGATGAAGAAAACAAACCAAACAAAAAACAAGCATCCCAAATCAAGGACAACTTGCGAACCACTAAAAACAAAGATTATGGACAACCCCTCTAAAATTACCGAAGGTGGCGTGGAATACTCGCTCGGAAAGTTTGATGGCAAAAGCGTTCTTTACGATTTTGACAAAATTCTAATCTACCTAAATGCAAAGGGATCGAAACTCTTTGGTCAACAATTTAGAATCTATGAAGAGGACACGGTTATCATTCGTAAACTCTGCCATTATTTCATCAAGGACAAAGAAAATTGTGAAAAGAACGGCATTGATATCGACAAAGGCATTTTACTTTCTGGACCTGTAGGATGCGGAAAAACGACCTTGATGAAATTACTACGCCATATCGTACCAATGCAAAGACCTTATGAGATGATTCCGTGTAGAAACATTACTTTCAGCTTTAACCACCTAGGTTTTAAAACCATTGAAGACTATGGCAATACCAGGTTTTATTGTTTTGATGATTTAGGTATTGAACCTGCCGGAAGATTCTATGGCAAAGACTTGAACGTAATGGGCGAAGTATTGCTTTCCCGATATGAACTTTATCTTCAGACCAAACATAAAATCAAGACACACGCTACCACAAATCTCAATGCTGAAGAACTGGAAGAACGCTATGGAAACCGTGTTCGTAGCCGAATGCGTGAGCTATTTAATTTGATTGCTTTTGATAAAGGTGCTGGGGACAAAAGAAAATAATTAATCTTTGGCAAATTTATTGTATTTTGCCAAAGCTTAATAAATGTAATTACTTTGGATTATACAATAGAAAAAAAAATACCATCCTATTTTCAAGGGAATCAAACTATTTCTAAAAAAGATTTAGTTGATGGCATTCGCAAAGATTTTCCAAATCTGAAAGAAAGCTCAATTAACGTCTATTTGTCGAAACTAAAAAAAGAAGGGGTATTAAAAAATCCAACTAGAGGTATTTATGCGTTGCAGGGGAATAATGAATTTTGTCCAGTTATCAATAGTAAATTAAAGCGACTGTTCAATAAAATCAAAAAGGACTATCCCTTCATAGACTTTTGTATTTGGAACACTATTTGGCTGAACGGTTTAATGCGACACCAGCCATTTAAATATTACACCATTGTTGAATTGGAAAAAGATGTAGCCCAATCCGTATTTTACAAATTAAAGGACAAAGGAAAACAAGTTTTTTTAGAACCCGATACAGAAACCTTTGAGCTTTACATTCACAACAGTGATGATGTAATTATTATAAAACATTTGGTTTCGGAAGCACCTGTAATCGAAACTGAAAATATCATAATACCATCACTAGAGAAACTTTTAGTGGATATGATTATCGATACCAACTTGTATGGTGCACAACAAGGGGAATTAGATTTTATATACGAATCGGCTTTTAGCAAGTTTGAAATCAATCAAGGCAAAATGAAACGTTATGCCCAAAGACGAAATAAGGAAAAAGAAGTAGAACATAGAATGAATTTAACTTTGGCAAAGAATTAATATTTTGCCAAAACTTAATATATATGATTAAAGAAAGTACATATCATCCAGAATGGATTTTTGAGGTCAAGCAAAAACTTGGCAGGAAGTATGATCCAAAACTTATAGAGAAGGTTATTTATGCCTTGATACTATTGGAACAATTAAAGATAAACGGTCTAGAATTTATTTTCAAAGGTGGAACCGCTTTGTTGTTAGCAACAAAAAAGCCAAAGCGATTTTCCATTGACATTGATATCATAACCGAACAAATTCAAAGCGATATAGACCCCATATTAGATACTATGTGTAGTAAAACTGTTTTCACACATTGGGAAGATGACAACAATAGAAAACATACACCTGATGCCCCTGTGGGACATTTTAAAACATATTATAAAAGCCACGTGGATGGAAGCATTGAGCCGATTTTATTGGATGTTCTTTATACCCCAAATCCATATCCTGAACTCACAGAAATCCCAATAGCTCACGATTGGATTCAGACAGAGGGCGAAATTACACAAGTAATGATGCCAACTTTTGACGCTATTTTAGGCGATAAACTAACCGCCTTTGCCCCAAAAACAACAGGAATTCTATATAGCAAAGGAAGACCTGTAGAGATTATCAAACAGTTATTCGATGTCGCTTTTTTAATGGAAAATATTTCTGATTTGACGGTGGTACGAACCAGCTATGCAAAAGTGGTTAAAGAAGAGCTTTCCTTTAGAAAATTAGATATAACCGCAGAGCAAGTACTAAACGATACGCAAGAAGCTTGTTTTGTGCTTTCAACTCGCGACACTAAATCTGAAGATTTTAAACATCTTCAAACAGGTATCAGTAATTTTACAAACTTTACCATTGAGAAATTCAATATTGAAGAAGCCATCATAGCATCTTCAAAAGTGGCATACTTGTCTGAACTAATCAAATCCCAAATCAATAATAAGATTGAAAGGTTTGATAACCCATTAGAGGTAAAAGACTGGTTGATTGAAAACCCTAAATACAATAAGCTCAACAAGCTTAAAAAGAATAATCCAGAGGCTTTCTTTTACTGGTATAAATCAATAATGCTTGATGAAAGAATGTAATTCAACCTCGAAATGATTTATATAACAAAATCACTTCTGAAATAAATTGCACTATAATCGCTTTTAAACTTTCGGTTAACTCTAAAAATATGTCTTTCATAATAATATTAGTTTTGTATTGATAGTAAAATAGCGTTGGCAGCGAATTGAATATTGGTAGCATTTGAAATATAAGTACCTTCATCTTTATTAGATAAGAAACCCAATTCCAAAAGCACGGAAGGACAAAAACCAACTGTTTCTCGAAGCACTTGAAAGTTGGCAAACTTCACACCTCTACTTTCATATCCTATCGCTGTGCAAAGCATTTTTTCAATTTGATAGCCGACAAAAACAGATTCTTTAGAATACTTCGCTTGTTTCTTTGAAGCATAAACTTCAATTCCTCTTGCATTTGGATTATCCGAATGATTACAATGCAACGACACAAATAAATCTGCTTTTAAGATTTTGGCGAGCCTTATTCTATCAGATAATGAAATAAGTGTGTCCTTATACCTGGTCAAATAAATATCTAAAGGTTTTCCTAATTCTTTATTTAGCTTCAAAATGGCATTCGCAATATCCAATACGATGTCCTTTTCTTGAATTTTATTTATACCAATTGCACCAGCATCTTTTCCACCGTGTCCAACGTCTATAATTATTCTTTTTTGAGCACTCATTTCTTGTCCAAAAACGATGCACATTTTTAGAAGCAAAAAGACAAAACTGACGTTTTTGAGCACTTTCTTCATTTTTAATTTTCAGGTTATCAACAACTTCCCTTTAAAAATCCATAGGATTTGATGCTAAATAATAACAACCGAATTCAAATAGAATCAAATAATATTTTATTCACAAATTACTGATTTACAGTATTTTATGTTCAAATATATGTAAATTTCTACTAACGAAAACAACATAAAAATCTAAACAATTTTATTATGAAAAAATCACTCTATTTAGCATCATTTCTTTCACTCTTATCCACTTCGCTTTTTGCTCAAATTGGTGGTATTGAAGATTCAGTTAATGATGTTGGCGACACTATCAGAACTATTTTTCCAATTTTATTAGGTGTCATCTTCCTAGTTGGCTTCCTGTTTAATGCAGGACATTTCTTTGGAGAAAATGCAGATCTTAAAAAAGGAATTACTAGAGTACTAGTATTTGTTTTGATTGCTGGTGCAGTAGTCGGCATCTTCACATACCTAATAGGAATCGTAGTCTAAATGAAACGCTTCGAGGTCTATAAAAACATACGGAAACGGGCAGTCATTTTTGGACTGCCTATTTCCCTGTTTGCATTGATGATGGTTGCGATACTTGCTTCGTTATTAATCATCATTTTTTCATTCAGCTTCTTAATGATAATAGGTGTTATGGTTTTTAATGCAGCCTTATACATCGCTCTTACAAGGATGGCTAATAATCCACAACTTTTTCAAACAGCTAAAGCCTTCCCTAAAATAATAAGTAACAAAAGAAATTCTGGCTTCGATTATGAACAAGATTAATCTTTCAGCATATTACCCAATTACAGATATTCAAGACAATATCATATTTGCCAATAATGGCAATGTGGTCTTGTGCTATGAAGGAACGCTACCTGAAATTTATTCTCTATCAGAAAAAGATTTTGAGGACATACACGGTGCTTGGTTTCAAGCATTAAAATCATTGCCCATAGGTACAGTTGTACAAAAGCAAGATGTCTACCTAAAGAAAACATACACTTCAGAAAAGCTTCCAAATACAACCTTTTTAGAAAAAGCCACCCACGACCACTTCAAAGGGCGTGACTATATGGAACATCGTTGCTTTTTGTTCTTCACGCTCACTAAGAACAAGGCTTTAAACAATTCAAAGTATGTTAACCCATTCCGTAAAGTTTCAAAAGGGATTATCCAACAATTAGATGACAATGTTAAGAGCTTCATCGGTTCAGTTAGCGATTCTATTTCCTTTATAAATAATAGCCGAAAGATGAAGTTTGTTTCGCTTAAATCGAAAGAGATACAGCACTTAACCAACGGTTATTTTAATGGCTTTAATGATGGTTTTGACACCGACATCTTATTAGATAAAAAAAGCGTCAATATTGGCGAAAACCATTTTGATGCCCTTGCCATCAATAGCGAACTGTGCTTTGGCGAAAGTGTACAGAGTAGCAAGACCAATGAGAAATTCACTTCTGACGATTTTGTGTTTCATCAAGGGTTTATTGATGGCTTAGGGCTTACGCTTAATGAGAATCACATAGTCAATCAAATTTTGTATTTGGATGACAAACAGAAGTGGCGCAAGCTGCTTGATAAGAAAGTTGAAGAACTGAACAAAAGTTCCAATTTCGGCTCTCAGAACAAAGTGGTACTAGGCAAAATTCAACACATTCTCGAGCAGATTAATGCCGATGATAATGCACGAATAATCCGTGGTCATCTAAACATTGTGTATTGGGATAAGACCCCTGAAAATTTAAGTCGAATCGGTTCAAAAATTAAAACTGAGTTTAAAGAACTGGACATCATTCCATACTATCCAAGAGGCGAAGAGCGGAAGAACTACATCCTTAATAGTTACTGCTGTTTTTCTTCTAATTTTTCAAATAACGACTTATATGTAACGGATTTGAAACACGCTTTATGTCTGTTCATTAATAACACCAATTACAATTCGGATGCCACAGGAATCATCTTTAACGATAGAGAACATAATGTACCTGTTCTAAAAGATGTTTGGGACGAACGGAAGAAACGTATAAAAGCACGAAACTTTGCGATTTTTGCGCCAACAGGCGAAGGAAAATCCTTTTTGGCAAATAATATTTTACGCCAATATTTTGAAAGTGGTGTCCGTTTGGTAATCATCGATTTGGGTGGTTCATATACCAAATTCGCAAAACTATACCCTGAGAAATATACCGTACTTAGATATGAAAGCGGAAAGAACTTAGGCATCAACCCTTTTTACATCAGCGATGTAAAAGATTTGACGCCTGAACGGTTGGAAGATTTGTCTGTCTTCTTGTTTGAGCTGTTCGCTTCAGATTTAAAAGTGACCAAGGCACAATCGGTTTCTATCAAAAAAATACTGAAACATTATTACGATAGTACACTAGAAAATCACTCATTGGATGGATTTTACAGCTTTATAGAAAGGCATCAAGAAAAACTTCTTGACGACTTAAAAATCCATCCCGACTACTTCAACGTCACAAGCTTTTTGCACGTAATGTCAGAATATGTCGGCGATGGTCTATACAGTTTCCTATTTGAAGTCAGCGAAGACCAAACCTATAAAATAGAGGACAAACGATTAATTGTTTTTGAACTGGATGAAGTCAAAGACAATAAGGAAATCTTATCTGTAATGTTAAAACTCATAAAATCGGCTATCCAAAGAACTATTTGGAAAAACCGTGCTGAAAAAGGTATCATCCTATTTGATGAGTTTGCCAAGCAGTTAAAGTTTGACAACGTACTGGAAAGTGTAGAATTCTACTACCAAGCTATTCGTAAACAAAATGGTGCTATTGGTATTATTCTGCAATCTATTAATCAGCTACCCAATAATTCCACATCAGCAAGCATACTGGAAAACACACAAATCATCTACAGCCTAAACAATGAAAAAGGCTATGACGAATTAGTTAAACGTCTCAATCTATCCAGCCACGACCTTAATCAATTAAAGTCTATCAAAAACAACCTTTCTGGACCACAGAAGTACACCGAAATGTTTATCAAAATAGGAAAGGAAAGTAACATTTTTCGTCTTGAAGTTCCGAAAGAAGTGTACGCAGCTTACTTGACCGATGGACAGGAAAATGAAGAAATAATGAAGCTCTACAATGAGCATAACGATATGGAAAAAGCAATAATTCAATTCACATCTAAAACATAATATTATGAAATCGAAGATTCACGAATACCAAAACAAATTTTCACCAATAAGTAAAACAAAAATCTTAGTACTAGCAATCGCATTGCTGTTTAGCTTAAATATTAAAGCCCAAGGAATGCCCACTTATGACAACACCAATTTTATCAGTTTGGTAAAACAACTTTTGGAATCAGGTAAACAGACGGCTCAAATGATTAAGTCTGTAAAATTCTTAAAAGATGCTAAAGAAGCCATCGAGCAAGTATCGAGCGTGGTTCAACAACTTAATGCTGTCCAAGAAATTGCAGACAACAATCAGCACCTTATAAATGTAATGCAAAATGATTTACAAGACATACTAAACTCTCCATACATTAAACCCGATGAAGTTAGTAGAGTTGTAGAATCCTTCGATGCCATAGTTCAAAACTCATTAGAAACGGTAGATTTTATTGATGAAATTCTATCCAGCGATTACCTAAAAATGAGCGATGCCGAACGCGCTGAAATCCTAAAGCAGAAAGAAATGGAATCCAAGCAAATGGTGTCTAACATCATTACAAAAACCAAACGCTATAAGAATATTATTTCCTTCAGAAAAATGCAAGACAAAGTCAATAATCGAGAAACAGAATACTAAAAATGACCGCAACCATACTTTTAGGGATTGGACTGGAATACATAGATGCGGTTTTCCAGACCATACAGAGCAGCAACTTTTCGCAATACACCATTGCCGGAATGAAAACGCTTGCTGTTCTGTTCTTTTTAATCAATATTCTTAAAAAATATAATGAAGGTGTAGCGGATAAAGATGGTTACACCTGGGGATTAAGTCCAGGGGATTTGATGAAGAATTTTGCCATCGTCATATTAGTAATTTTCTCAACGCAGGTGTTAGGGTTTTTTGATGGTATTTTAGTGGCCATTGAAGGACAATATCGAGGCACAGCACCTGCTTTGCTTCCTTTGCAAATGCAAGACATTCCCATAGAAGAAGACGTTAGTATCATCGAGGTTGCGCAAGCAGCTATGACGCTCTTATATGAAGCTTTAGTAACACCACTCTACGGTTTCAAGATATTTGCATTTATCATAAGTCTTTTTCTTTGGATTTTGGATTTGTTTATCTATCCGCTATTTCTTGCAGAACGCTATTTTTTATTAGGTATAATGCAAGCCTTTTTTCCATTGGTTATAAGTCTAGCAGTTTTTGAAAAGTTTCGTTCGCTTGCCTACACGTTTTTTAAATTGTACGCTGCGGTCTATATGTTGGTGCCTGCTTTCTTTCTAGTAAACGTATTTATCAATGCGCTCTACACGGAAATGAACACTAACTTTTGGACGAATTTATTCGGTACTGATGTTGGAAGTGGATTTTTCGCACCTGTTGTTCAACTCGGCACGGTAGGTTTTATCGTCTTCCTAAAATTCAAGTTGTACAAACGTGCCACATCCTTCACACTTAGATTGTTTACCAGTTAACTCCTTATTGAATGAAAACACCATATAAGAATATTTATAAAGTCCTAAAATTAAATCGGTTTATCGTTTTGGTAGTCGTTGTCTGTGGATTGCTATCTAGCACATTTTCTATTTGGATGACATTTACTACCAATAAAAGAGCGCTAAATAGTGCTTTTGCAATTAATACCGATGGTAGTATTATTCCTTTGAAACTCGTTACCCAAAAAGAAAATTTTCAAGTAGAAGCTTTATCACATTTAGATCTATTTCACAAGTACTTCTATAACATTGATGCGAGTAATTATGAGCGTAATTTAAAAAAAGCACTTTGGTTGGGTAACAGTTCTGTAGACAATTTATATCGCCAAAAAAAAGCCGATGGTGTATATAACAGGCTATTGCAATATTCATTGGTTCAAAAAGTATTAAGTATCGATTCTCAAATCGAGGAACAAAATGGGAATTTTATATTCCGAACGGTAACGGTTTTTGAAATCAATCGAGGTTCTATAATCGATACCTACGAACTGGTTTCCACTGGAAACCTAATTATCGTTGACCGAAACTTCCCTAACAATCCTCACGGACTATTGATTACAAACTATTTCGAGAACACCTTAAAAAAATTAAACGATGAAAATTGAGCCGATAATCGGCAATTAACAAAACCACGATTATGAAATGAGCCACATCAATTTTGAAAACTATTTTCAATGTTAAATGGCGAATTACATCTGACAAATAACAACAAATAAATATAAACAGATGAAAATAGAAAAGAATAAAATAGTATTTGCAGCGGTGTTGGCCGTCATTTTTATATTCCTTATTTCCTATTCTATGATGGTTATGGGCGCTGATGAAAGTGAAAATGAAAATCTTGAACAGACTTTAGTGCCAGATTTAGATGAAAACCAAAAAGAGTATAATTCTAAACTAGATGCTATCAATGATTTAAAAGAAGTGCGTGAAAATAATGCACCTAGCATCTACGATGAAAAGTTTTTAGATTCAACAGGTCTTTACAATCCTGATCTACCAGAACAGGAAAAGAAACGTATTGTAGATAGTATTTACGAATCAGGCAAAATTCAATATTCCGAAAAGCGATATCAGAGCTTTGGGCAAAAGAAAATTACTCAAAATACTGCACAGCAAATAGATTCAGCCGATATCAAAAGGGAACAAAAAATAGAAGCTAAAGAATTGGGCCTGGAACATCAATTGTTCTTTGCTGCTTCGCCGAAACCAAACGAAGTTTCGATTATTGGCAATACAGATGAAACCATTTATGTGGTTGTCGATGGCGATCAAATTGTGAAAGCAAATACCAGATTACGAATGCGTCTTACCAAAGCTGCAACAATCAATAACAAATTGATGCCAAAGAACACACCAGTTTTTGGATTTATAAGCTTTCAGCCCAATCGGGCTTTAATTGAAATTGAAAATATAAAGCATCATCCCACCAAACTCAAAGCCTTCGATTTATCGGATGGTAGTGAGGGCATCTATGTACAAAACAATTTTCGAGCAGAAGCTACCACCGAAGTTATAGACGATATTGTTAGCGACATCAATATTCCTACCGTTCCACAAGTAGGCGGAATTACAAAGGTGTTTAGGCGTAACAATCGAAACATAAAAGTAACCGTACTAAATAATTACAGATTAATTCTAAAACCAAAATTATGAGCCCATAATGGGCATTTAAAAACGCACTCTTATGAAAAAGCATATCATTATTTCAGCTCTTATAATTATGTCCGCTATCGCACCTCGATTGTGCTGGGCACAAGCTACAACGCAAACAAACACAGTCCTCGACACTATTTACGCAAACGACACTAAAAATGTTGCGCTATTTTTCCCAGAACCTATACGTCAGGGTATAACTGGTTCGGATAATTTTGTTTTTACCTACAATCGTGAGAAAGAACAATACTTTGGATTACTTCAGGCAAAGCCTGGGAAAGAAAGTAATCTACTGGTAGTCAACAGAAATGGATCAATTTTTTCGTATATTGTGAGGTATAAAAAGCAACTGTCTAAGCTCAATTACTTCATTCCTTTATCAAATAGTATTGGGAATGAAAAGCCATTAGTAAGTGATTCTATTCAGACTGCAACTGTTAAAGATAGTGTAGACAACAGAACGTATTATTATCACAAATTCTGCTCTTATCTTCTTAACAGAAACCAGCGTATAGGTCGAATTAAGAAGCGAAACGAAGGCATTGTTTTGAGTGTTGAGAATATTGTTTTTGATAAAGAAGAACTCTACTTCGTTATCCAGATTGAGAATAATTCTACGTTGGATTACGATTTGAATTTCTTGAACCTTTCAATCGAGACTCGACAAAAAGGGAAAAAGAAATCTTTACAGAGTTTGTATCAAGAACCAATTTACAAACACCATCTACCATCAAAAATTGCTGAGGGTAAGATGATACGATTCGTTTATGTGTTGCCCAAATTCTCATTATCTAATGACCGTAGGGCAATTTTGGAATTGAATGAAAAAGATGGCGAAAGAAATATTGAACTAAAAATATCACATAGATATATCAATAACCCAAATTAAAAATATTATGAAAAATTTAGTCATTTGCTCACTCCTACTTCTCTTCATTTCTTGTTCAGAAAATAAGAATACGTCCCCTTCAGAAACCGCAAAAATTGTTGCTAAAAGCTTTTTCTCTAAAGATGAATCAGTTCTTAAGAAGCATACAACACCGGAAGGATATAGCAGTTTGGTTACTGTTCAAAATATGATACCAGATTCTGATAAAGAAATCGAGGTAGAAATTTTAGATGAAGCTATTGATGGCGAGATTGCTTGGGTAAAATATAGCTCTACCTATGATGGAAAATCTGGTATTTTTAAATTGGTTAAAGTGAATGGACAATGGAAAGTCACTAATAAAGGGCCTAGAGAAAAAGGGCCTTTTTAAGGGAGCTCAAATAACATTCGAATTCTGAATTATCAGCATTTAAAAGATACCGAATAGGTACTTTCTATATAGAATTAATTAGTCTTCTATTTTTTTTAAAAGCCCTTCTGGGCTTTTTTATTATCATATACATCTTCTTCCTAAAAATTCTCACTAATCAACTCGCAATAGGCACTAAGCCAAGTGAGTCAATTCAGAATGTCTAAAGCTGAAACATTTGCGGATTTATTCTCAAACTAATTCAACAATTTTTTTATCTTTACAATGAAGTTAAACTTTAATTTTTATTAAACTGAATATGCTTAAGGAACTGGACTTGCAACAAAAAACTGGACAATTAGTTGAATGACTAAGCTGCTAGTTCATGATTATACATATCTAATTCAAATTCTTTGATAGTTTTGTTCCCTAAAAAGGAATGTCTTCGTTTATTATTGTACCATGTTTCTATCCACTGAAAGATAGATAATTCAGCTTCAGATTTTCGTTTATAATTGTGCCTATATACCCATTCTACTTTTAAGGATTTAAAAAAGGATTCAGCCACCGCGTTATCCCAACAGTTTCCTTTACGACTCATAGATTGCTTAACTAGGCCATCATAGTTTTTAATGATAGAGGTGAATTTTTGACTAGCATATTGTATACCTCTATCAGAATGAAAAATCAGAGGTTCCAGCAAAGTTGTGTTCTTTATAGCCATATTCCAAGCTCTTACAATAGTGTTGTCTGCAGTGAGGTCTTCACTTAAAGACCATCCAACCACTTTTCTATTAAATAAATCAATAATTACAGTGAGGTATAACCAGCCTTGTTTGGTCTGAATATAAGTGATATCACTTACCCAAACTTGGTTTTTCTGCTTAACATCAAAGCATTGGTTGAGTAAATTAGGAGCTATTGGATAATTGTGACTACTCTCCGTGGTTGTTTTAAACCTCCGCTTTCTTTTAGCAAATAAATAATTAGCTCGCATAATACGGGCTACTCTAGGTTTAGATACCTTATACCCTAATGCTTCCAACTCTGATTTTATCCTTGGAGCACCATAGCTTTGAAAACTAACATCAAATATGGTTTTAATAAGAGAGCTTATCTTTTGGTTTTCTATCCACAACTTACTTGGCCCCGATCGTAACCAGAAATAATAACCGCTTTTACTTACTTTTAATACTTTGCACATCGCCTCAACAGGAAACTTCATAAGGTGTTGTTTTATAAACCTATATTTTTCTTGTCGCTCACGGAGAAGATGCCAATCGCCTTTTTTAAAATATCACGCTCTAATTCAGCTTCTTTTAAAGCTTTTCGTAAACGGTCTATCTCCTTTTCTTCATCAGTCATTTTGGGCTTACCTCGACCCGGAAAACTGTTTTTACCGTAGTCTTTTAACTCTTTTCGCCATCGATAAAGCACGGATGGAATAATGTCTAAGTCTTCACATACTTGCCTTACATTGTCTTTGGCATAACTTAGTTCTACAGCTTTTTGCTTAAATTCTAATGTGTAATGTTTTGCTTTACTTCTCATAATTGCTAAAATAATAACTAGCAAACAAATTCTCTCAACTTAATGTCTAGTCTAATGTAGTAATTCCAGTTGCAAGTCCATTGAACTCTGAAAAATTCAAAGAAATCCTGAGAGATTATTATTTAAAGGAAATAACTTAATTTACAGATGCTCTAAAATAAAAAATTTATAGTTTTTAAAGGCAAAATCCATATTTTGTTATTATCCAAATATTGATTTCGCTTCAATATAAATCCTTTCAAAATTAGCTTCCAATTCTTCATTTGAATATTCTTTTGAACCGTTTGGAAGCTCTCTTTTAATATTCTGTAACTTAAATTGTACCCTTTTATCCTTTCCATCCGCATATGTGATAAACTCTCCTTGCTTCAATCGAAAGAAAACATCTGCCCTGATTTTAGGAATTTCCTTTTCTCCTGTCGTAATTCTTGTATCAAAATCCAGATTGTGACCACGGCTTATGCTTTTTGTCGGGTCTTTAACAATCTCAAAAAAGCGTTCATAATATTTTGCAGTATCAGGATCATTAACCTTTCCAAAAAACTGATAGGATAGATTGCTTAAAATTGCCTTACTCGCTTTATCGCCATACATCATATCATTTTGTATTTTATCTTGCATCACATAAATTGTAGAGATATTATAGCTTCGAAGTGTTGCAGGAATACGGTGCATATTTAATAAACGTATCGTAGGTGCTTCTTCCATCAACAGAAAAGAAGGTTCACTATTTCTAACACTCATTTGCTTTGTAATTGTATGGATTATAGTCGCTATAACAGGCGAATACGAAGTCTCAAATTTGGGATTGTTCACTATAGAAATTACAGCTGGATTTTCTTCGCTATTTATATCGAGTGGCACTTCATCTGCGGACAATGCCATAAAAATACGTTGTGTACTAATTCGTTTGAGCGCATTGGCCAAGGTGCTTTTTACACCAGCAGTCTGTCTTTCAGAATCTTTGCCACTAATAAAAGCATCTGCCATTGCTCGTGAGGTGGTGTTGGTTTCCAGAAACTGGATTAGGCTTTTTGTATCAAGAAATTGATAAACAGCTATCAAATGGGGTAACGTACAGTATTTTGGATATTCCGTTTTTAATTTCCAAATTAACCCACCAATCAAACCTTCCGCAGCATCGTTGAAGAATTTTGTTGTGCCTGTTGTTCCACTTTCTCTTTGCTCTAATAGATTTTCGATTAAGACCCTTGAAACCTCATTAACGCTTTCCTCGTTCTCTAAATAACGTGGCGCAATAGGATTTACCCTATGGATGATTTTATCGAAGGAAATGACCTTAAACGGAATATCGCTATCCTTGAAAAGTGGATATGCCATTTCGGTCAATTCAAAATCTTTATAGTCGTGGATGATTCCACAAAAACCTTCTTTTTGGAAGTGTTTCAGAAATCCATAAACCACACTTTCGGTTTTTCCGCTTCCAGCGGATCCGATGACGGATGCGCCACGTTTGATGTTATCTAATTTGAAATTTCCTTTGGTGGTCGCAAAGTTGACTTGGTATTTACTATCTCCGTTTTGCGAGCTTTCTGTTTTATGAAGAAAAACGTATAGTCCTGTATTAATTAATAGTAGCGGACAAACTAGATACAACAAAATCAATGTTAATTCATTTCCAGCAGCAACATAGAATCCGAGAAATGACAGTATTGCGATATTCAGAAGAAACGCATACTTGCTTACCCGAAACATCGCATAGAAAACAGTACTGGTAAAACCAATAATTGAAAGTGTCGTTATGATATTATCTATCTGCATAATACTTAGATTCCGATGGAACTTGATTTAATTGCTATTTCTGCACCACGTCTTAACCGTTTGAAAACCCGAAGTGCAATTTGTGCTTGGCTTACTGGAATACTTGGTATTACTGGCAAGCCTGTTTTTGTAATCATTTTAAAAGCCAATGCCTTTTCGTTAGCTGGCAGTTTCATCAAAGCAGCAAAATAGAGGTTGGGATTTTTTACAAAATCTTTTCTTGCTTTGTAGGTTTCAGCAAAATTGCGTTTGTAGCCAAATTTTGTATCGAAGGTTTTTTCTGCTTTCGCGAAAAAGGTGTCCCTATCAAAACCTCGCTTTACCTTTTTACCGTGCATTTCAACCTCTGAAGCTTTGTGTTTACTACCTGGCGAAAGACTAACGGAATTGGAAGCATCTTTTCGGCTTACGATAATATGGATATGACTTTGGTTTCCATCTTTTGCCATTCCTTGAACTATTCGTTTTCCATTTTGTTGATGTGGTGCTTGGCGTTCCAGTTTGGCAATTTCCCTGTTCATCTTTTTAATATTCCCTTCCGCTCGTCCGTCCTGTACATTTTGTATTTCCGTTTTGAGCTGTAGTATTTTTGTAGCATACGGTTGGTTTTCTTTAATCTGAAAATCGGTTCCCTTGAACGCTCTTTGATGTTCAATTTTCGCATAGTATTTTATGTCATCAATAGATATAGGTCGCCCATTAATTTCTCGATTGAAGCTGGCAACATAATCCTTCATTAGCTCACGAGTGTAGGTTTTTAAATCTTGGCTATTGTTCTGAAGTTTTCGCAATTCATACTTTGAAGGACTGACCGTAATCGAATAAAATTTGGGTTCTTTCTTTTTCAATTTTGCGGTATTTCCATCAATTTCTTTGACCACTTCTTCTGCGGAAATTTCATCGCCATATTGGTTAAAGAAGTGTTCTACATCTTGTTGTTCCAAACCTTGATTTTCTTTCTCTAAATAGCCTACAAAATCCGCTGAACCCTGACTATAAGTGCCGCCTAATTTTTGAGGTGTTATTGTGATGTACATAGCTCAAAAATTTAAAGTTGATTACTTGGGTTTTGCTTTTCGCGAAAGCGTACTTCCTTTTTCTCTTTGGCATATTTCTTTTCCACAATCAGAGGCTTTTCATTTGGTTCTTCTGTCTGAAAAAGAGATTGAATCATCGCTACCGTAGGTTTGGTTTGTGTCTTTTCTACATCCCTCATTATGGCAATTACAGCATTGATTCTTTTAAGTAATTTGGCTTCGATAGTTCTTCCGGTCGGACCCAGCTTTTCCTTTGGCGAAATTTCATTGTAGAAGAAAAAATCAAGCATCGTGGACATTGCCTCCGTATGCGATTTGAAGTAAGTGCGTGAGAATGTTTGGAAACGTTTTGCAGTTTCCTTTTTAAATCTAATTCCAATAAATGAGTCCATATTTCGCCGATTTGTCGCAAAATCTTCCCTAAAAATGGGCGTTTACAGCCCGTTTGTCGCAAATTGCTGATTGTCAGGAAATTAAAATATATTCAAATCACTGATAATCAGCTATTTGAAAACAAAAAGGAATCCGAAACATCGCGCAGCGTGTTACCCTCTTGCTATTCCTTTTCGTCACGCCCAAGCGTGACAAAAATCCATACAATCCAGCTAAAAAGCCGATTGCCATTTTCAGGGAAAATGATTTTCCGATATGTTATTTTCCGATGTGTACGGTTATCGGCGAAAGTAAAAAATGGATAACCTTACTTTAATTTGTGTGCTGTATTTCCAGCGATATAAAGATACGTTTTTTTATTGACTTCAAAATTAATTGCATAAGAAAGCACCTCTAAAATTTTAGAGGTGCTTTCTTTTAATTTCAAAAACTATATGTTGAAAATGTATTTATACGAATACAAATTCCGTAGTGCTTCTTCGTCAAGCATCTTGTCCAAACTGGTATTATGCTTGGTTGCATAATTCATAATATCCTTGCCATATTTTTCCTTTACATCTTCTTTGGAACTGGCAATTAATCGCTCTTGTGTTTCCTCGTTCAAATCGGTAAAATTTAGATATATCATAACTTCCGATTTTTAGTATTCGCTTGGCAACATCAGCGTGCCATTTACAAAAAATAACCGAAGTTCATCAAGTGGGAAATCGGTAACCCGATAGCCGTGTTTTTCTAAAATATTATCATTGCCATCGCTGTAAATTATTTCAGCTTCATAACCAGAATAATCTTGTTTTTCTTCGGGCAATCTTTTGAAGTCAATGGTAATAAATTCACTTCGGCTCATCAGACTTTTTGCAATTACGGACGTGTCCGTAATAAGCCAAAAACATTCAGCAACTTCTGATAAATATTTTAGTCCATCTGTAAAACGGGTTTTCAATAATGGTAAAGAGTAGAACATTTCAGTTCCATTAAAATATTGTAATTGCTCTTTAATTTCGTTAACTTGTGCTTTCATTGTTATTACATTTTATTAGTTAATAATGAAAAAGAGGGCGCATCTTTCGACGGTTACGCCCTCTTTCATTTTAAGATTTACTTGTCGTCTTTGCTTCCAAGTAATAGAATTTCATCGGCTACAACTTCCGTAACATAGCGTTGTTCGTTATCATCATTTGTATAACTTCGGGTTTTAAGTTTTCCCGATATTCCAACTTCTTTGCCTTTAACAACATACTTCTCTACAATTTCGGCAGTTTTGCCCCAAGCTACTACGGTATGCCAATTCGTGTCCGTTTGCTTGTTGCCTTCTTTGTCCTTGTAATACTCATTTGTTGCTAATGAAAAACGGGCTACTTTCTTTCCGCTTTCAAGGTTCGTAATGGTTGGCTCTTGTCCAACGTTTCCAATTAACTGAACGTGATTTTTAATAGTACTCATAATAAAAAGATTTGTGTCTGCTTTGTATCAGACTGGTTTATATTTCCCCTATTTGTTTTAAACTGAATTAAATTTTAAGGGGTGTTTGTTCTTTTCTTCTGTGCACTGCACAATGGATAGAGTGGGTTTTGTCAAGACTTTTCGGGCAAAATCAGGTGTGTTTGCGACGTAGTAAAATCCTTAGATTTTCAAGGAAGTAGAAACCTTATTTTTCACTAAAACTTGTATAGTCTTGACAAGTTCCATAAGGGCATTAGCAATTCTTTTAAACGCAGTTGCGTTTGAGCGTACCGACAGTTAAGCGAGATAAGCAGCTGTGTTTATATTAGAATTGGTTATGTCGTGCCTGTTTTTCGACGCCCCGAAAAACAACAAAGGCTTTATCCATTATAAACCCCTTAAAATGTGTAAGGCAGCGGTTCGGTTTTTAAGGATTTTCGATTGAGGGCTCAAGAAGACCGCGCCGAAAATCCTGTTAAGAAAACCGAAGGGATGACTTTCCGATGAAAAACGGACTTAATTCTCAATTTTGGCAAAGGAATGAAGTGTTCCTTCCCAGCATAGCGGGAAGGGTTAGCGGAATGGAAAGCTAAAATTGGGGATTGTGTCCAAGACCTTTGTAATGAAGCTCTTTTCACGAAATGTAGCTTTTCGCGAAATGCAGGGGAATGTGCTGAACGGATTAAGAAAATTATTTATTCTCATTATGCAGGATTTAAAGCGGACTTGACTTTGAAGGTGTAGGTTGGAATGCAGTTTGACCGCTTCCCGACTTTTCTCGGGAATGAACGGGCAAGTGGAATGGAAAACGGAAGCTTTGAAGTTGTGTCCAAGATTATTATAGGAAAGCGCTTTTCCCGGAATGAAGCTTTTCGCGAAATGTAGGGGAATGTGCTGAACGGTATTGCTTTTAAACCTATAAATAGCAAGCACAAAAAAATCCAGTTTAAGGTACTGGATGAACCTTTTGGCTTTATGCCATAGCATAGACTTCATTAAACAGCTTTTTATCCAATCGTTCTTGTTGGCCAAAGCTTTTCTTTAAGACATTATGAAGTACTGAATTAAACGCATTGTAACCTAACCAAAGATTTGGTTCTTCATTGAGCAACAAAGCTTCATAGTTTAAGATTTCGATGACCTCACGAGATTTTTTCGACGGGTCGCTGTTCTTGTCGCTACATTCATACCGGAACAGTTTCGTCCTGTCAAGAATCGCTTTCACAAATTCCTGTGTATCGATGATTTTAAATTCTTTCATCTTGTCTAATTTCTTTGTAATGGTGTAGAATTCATTGTCCAGAAATTTATCGAATAGATTGTTCAACCTTGGCATAATAAGGTGCGTATTGTTCTTACTATGTTTGATGGAAAACTCGATTTCTGCCTGAGAAACGTGTAGTCCGTTTGAACATACTTCTCTATAAAACCCGAAGTGTCCAGAAGTTTTTTCACTTCCGTCATACGAGTTTTTGAACCGAAGCATCGGTAATATCAAGTCCTTATCGTTCTTGACGGTAAACTGGCTTTTGTCGTCGATGATAAAGTCGGTAATGAACGACCTGTCATTTTTGTTGATGGTGCGTTTGTGAAAGTTCAGCTGTGCATCGGTCAGCATTTCTTCAGCTTTCTTGAAGAACAGTTGGTTCGGAATGTGGCCATAGCTGTTCGATACCACGTTGACGATTTTGCCATTTGAGATAATGGCATTTTCAAGTCCTCTTCGGGATTCCATCTGTGTCAGACTTTTTAAGGATTTCATTTCTGATGGAACAAAGATTTCATCCTGTTGCAAATTTTGTAAATACATAGCTTTTGAATTTAGATTAAACATTTTGTGATAATACTCGGTAATAGTTGGGATGCTTATCCCTGTAGTAAGCGAAATGGCTTTCCCCACTATCAATGTCATAATTTTCACTACTCGATTGATAATGCTTTTCAGCTTCTTGTAGCGAAATTTTAGGTTTTTCAGATACTCGTTTCATAATGATATATTTTGATTAAACAATATTTGAGCAGTACTCAAACGGAAGCTAAAATCTCAGCTCAAAAGGAAACGGAATAAATAAGCGTAGGATGTTGCGTTGGCTTTATGCCGTAGTCTTTTGATGGGTGTATTTTACGAGTTTACCTTTGCGCTAACTATTGATTGATAACCCCTTCCTTATCAACCCATCTTTTAAAACACTATCATAAAAAAGAAAAAGGGCCAGCACGAATGCCGACCCTTCTTCAAACAACAAAAGCTAATCGTTGAGTTCCTTAATTTGCTTTTCAAGAACTGTGATACGCTCTTTCAAACGTGCTTCACGCTTGTCTCTCTTTTCGGCATATTCTTTTTCTATGCCGGCAATCTTGGATTTGTAATATCCTTGCATTGCGTTGTAAAATGAAATGTTTGTCAGATTATTGACGTGATTGCTTTCGCCAAAATGCACTTGCTTTGTTAGCATATAGCGTATCAACTTGTGAAAGATTTCCTTTTTGAACTTCTTCTTGAAATTATCGACCATTTCAACTTTGGTCATCTTTGAAGTGTCGCCCAAGAACTTTGAGAAATACTTTTGTTGGCTCATATAGTCCACATTATTTTCAAAGAGCGATATCGAGAATGCCGACATTTCATCCGTTGAAAGTGTCTTCTTCGTATCGATATATTTCGTTTCACGAATCATCTGCACAACTTCTTCAAACTGCTTGTTGTTCTCTATTTGCTTCTTACGGATTTCTCTTTCGTTGATTTTAACGATTTGTTCTTCAGGCGTACAATCTGCCATTTTCCTGTTGGCCAATGGTGCCGAATATTCCGTAGAATCGTTCTTTGATTTTTCAATAATCGTTACAAAGACCTCTTTGTTCCTGTACGTTTCAGGATGGAAAATAACACCATCTACAAATCCATCTTCTTTTGCTGAATTGAATTTTTCCAATGCTTCTTTATAATTATGCATTGCTTCATCCAATTCTGTCTTTAATTCATCTTCAGAATAATCGTAATGCTGATATTCTATCTTGATACCCTCGATTGTTGGCTCAATCGGATTTTCTAAGATTTCAACATCGTCCAGTAAATAGACTTTCAATCCATTCTTTTCCAATTGTGATATTATGAGCTGATTGTTTTCGTCATCTGCCCAATACTGTCGTATCTCAGGAATTAGCAGGATGTTCTCTTTTTTTGATTTCTTAATCAGGTTTAAGAACGATTTACTTTTCTTAGTTTCAAAACAGGCTGATTTTGTACAGACCATTTTTCCTTCGCCGAACAGATTACCTTGATTTGCAGCATTGAAAGGACATTCTACACAAGACCCTGCTTTTGGGACCAATTTTTTATCGGCTACATCAAAGGATGCTTTTTCCAAATCGTAGGTCTGGTCTTTAATCATCCTGTTTATCTGATGTGCATTAAAATCCTCGCCCATAGTTTCCAACATCATCTGCTGTTCTTCTGGTTCAAAGAGCGCTACACCTACGCCCAAGGATATGGTCATTTCGCCATTTCGTACAAAGTGCTTAAAGCCCTCTATCAATCCTGCTAACTTTAGGCGTTGTCTTATAAAGTTGTCTGTTCTGCCCAATCGCTTTGCAATTTCAGCAGGTGCATACTTTTCACTCAGAAAGGCAATTGCTTCGGCCTCTTCGGTAGGTTCAACATCCTGTCTTTGTAGATTTTCAATGATTTGAATTTCCAGAACATCATCGTCCTTATACGTTCTTACAATACAGGGTATCGTTTTCTTGCCAGCTAACTTACTGGCACGATACCTACGCTCGCCCATTACGATGATATAATCTTTTTTGGATTTCCTTACCGTAATAGGTTGTAGTACGCCGTGCTTCTCAATACTTTCTGAAAGCTGTTCTAGCAACTTTTCATCAAACGTTTTTCTGGGTTGCATCGGGTCGGGTTTGACTTTTGCAATAGGCAGATTCTCAATTTTAAGTGCCTGGACTTTTTTTCCGTTCACTTCTTTTTTGGCAGCTACTTTTGTTCGACTGCGCTTTTTTGTGGTACTCGCTTTTGTTGTCATAATACTCAAATTTTTGATTAAACAATATTTGAGCAGAAACCAAACGGAAGATAAAATCTTGGCTCAAAAGGAAACGGAATAAATGAGTAGTGGAAGAAGCGTTGGCTTTATGCCGTAGTCTTTTGATGGAAGTATTTTACGAGTTTAACTTGCGGTAATATTGTATGACAATAAACTTCATCCTAAAGTAGGATCAATTCTAACTTTTATTCGTTGAAGAGTGTAGATGTTTAAATACAAGAATTTGTCCCATATTTATGCTTTTTTTGGGACAAGAGTAAAGTAACTGAAAGAGAATGTTTTTTGAATAGAATGATAAAAAAACGCTAGACTTTATTGAAATAAAGAGTTTTTCATAGCACTTAATGTCAAACAATTAAAAAGCATATCATTTTATATTAGCACCAAAAAAAAGCAAAATGTTGTACCTATGTTGTACCTGTCCTATTTTTAGCCACTATTTTCAAATGAAAAAAGCCGAAGATTTCTCTTCGGCTTTTGTGCGGGCGGGGAGACTCGAACTCCCACACCTCGCGGCATCAGATCCTAAGTCTGACGTGTCTACCAATTCCACCACGCCCGCATTTTAATATTTTAACACTTTTTATTTGGTTTAATCCTAAGTCTAGCGTGTCTACCAATTCCACCACGCCTGCATTAGTTCCGATTATTATCGGGATGCAAATATAAAGCAATTTTTGAATTCTGAAATACTTATGCAATAAAAATTTCTTTTTTGTATTTTTATCGTTTATACAAAAATTAAAATGCAACAAATAACAGAGTACCTCAACAAAAACAAGGACCGTTTTATTAATGAACTAATAGAACTCCTAAAAATGCCTTCCGTAAGTGCAGACCCTGCTTTTTCACAAGATGTATTAAATACCGCCGATGCGGTAAAAACTGCTCTTTTAGAAGCGGGTTGCGACACGGTAGAGATTTGTGAAACTAAAGGATACCCTATTGTTTATGGAGAAAAAATAATAGATCCAAAACTTCCTACCGTATTGGTTTATGGCCATTACGATGTGCAACCTGCAGATCCTATTGACCTGTGGGACTCCCCTCCATTTGAACCCGTCATTAAAAAAACCGATATCCATCCCGAAGGCGCCATCTTTGCCAGAGGAGCTTGTGATGACAAAGGGCAGATGTACATGCACGTTAAAGCCATGGAATTTATGGTGAAAAACGACAAATTGCCGTGCAACGTAAAGTTCATGATTGAAGGAGAAGAGGAAGTCGGAAGTGAGAACTTGGGCGAATTTGTAGCCAATAACAAGGAGAAACTTGCCAATGACATCATTCTAATTTCCGATACTGGAATGATTGCCAAGGACGTGCCTTCTATTACTACCGGACTTCGTGGTCTTAGCTATGTAGAAGTAGCTGTTACCGGTCCTAACCGAGATCTGCACTCCGGACTTTATGGTGGTGCAGTAGCCAACCCTATTAATGTACTCACTAAAATGATTGCTTCCTTGCACGATGAGAACAATCGTATTACCATCCCAGGATTTTACGATAAGGTAGAGGAGCTATCCCAAGAAGAGCGCAACCAAATGGCAAAAGCACCCTTTAATTTAGAGAATTATAAGAAGGCACTAGACATTAAAGATGTATATGGGGAAAAAGGATATACTACCAATGAGCGCAACTCCATACGTCCAACTCTAGACGTTAATGGTATTTGGGGAGGCTATATTGGTGCGGGTGCCAAAACTGTGATCGCTAGTACAGCTTACGCAAAAATATCTATGCGTTTGGTACCACATCAAGAGTGGGAAGAAATCACCAGACTTTTTAAAGCCCATTTCGAAAGGCTAGCCCCTGCAGGGGTTACTGTAGAGGTAAAGCCGCATCACGGTGGACAAGGTTATGTCACCCCAATTGATAATGACGGGTACAAAGCAGCCTCAAAAGCCTATAAAACAACCTTTGGCAAAACACCAATTCCACAAAGAAGTGGTGGTAGTATCCCTATTGTAGCCCTGTTTGAAAAAGAACTCAAGAGCAAGACCATCCTAATGGGCTTTGGCCTGGACAGCGATGCCATACACTCGCCCAACGAACACTTTGGCATTTGGAACTACCTTAAAGGAATAGAAACCATCCCGTATTTCTACAAATATTTTACGGAACTATCCAAAAAATAAATTTTAAAAATCCGCTCCTTTTCGAGCGGATTTTTTTTTGCTATAGAACCTACATACAATATCTTCCTATTACAAACACCATCAGTCGGTGATTAAGCGTAGTCGAAATCACAATTACATGGTAATGAGTATTGAGTCCTGGCGCTGAATTTTCTCTAGACAACAAGGCTATTTCCTATGAAAAGGCCCTTAATTTCTTAAAAGAAAATAAGCAGCTAAGTATTAAAGTTGAAGAAAATAACGGGGAAAAGCCTCAGGTAAAATTATCTACTAAACCAATAAAACATGAAAACTAAACAAGGTTGTTTTTCTATAATATAGCCTAATGTGGTGTGATAAAACACTTCGAAACTATACCTTGTAAGACCAATACAAAGAAATCCATAAATGAAGAATCTCATTTATGGATTTTATAATTTTTGAGCTATTGTTTAGTATTGCTCCAACAAGTAGTTTAGTAAATCTGTAGTGGTCACAATACCCACTAATTCTCCATCATCAACCACTGGTAAAGCGTGAAACTCCTCTTTAGATAAGATTTCTGCCACTTCTCTAATCGTTTTGGTAGAAGACACATGCACAGGATTGTTCACCATTACCTGCTCTATGCTCAACATATTATAAATAGCCGTGTCCACATCAGAATCTTCTTCCCCATACGAATCCACAAAACTAATTCGCAATAGATCGGTTAAACTTAGAATACCGACTATTTTCTTATCACTTACTACTGGAATATGACGAATCTTATGTTTTTTAAACAATTTCTCTGCATCCAATAAGCTATTGGTGTGATTAATTGTAATTAAATCGGTCGACATTATTTTTGATACTAGCTCTCTCTTTTTCATATTATTATACTTTATATTCCATTTTTTAATACCATAAAGATCATTAAGAATAGGAACTTAACATATGACATAAGTCAGGTTAAGAGATAATACTTTAGATGAGTACTCGTGTTTGGTTTAGCGAAGTAAACTAATAAGAAAGAATTTCCGAAAACTGCTGTAAAAGGCATACTATGCCATCAGGAAAGAGCTGCATTACGTTTAATATAATAGGACATATATATCAACCAGCCAAGCGTACAGGCCTCTACTACTCTTTGAAACAATCCAATATAAGGTCCTGCTGCATCATTTATTAAAAGCCCTACAAAGCCATAGGCCAGGATTCCACAGGCTAGTGAGACAATCCGCATAATGGATTTGGAACCCAATCCTATTAATATAAGACCGCTAGGCACCACTATATAAGTGAACGCTCCAACAATTGTATGTATTATTTGTGAGGCAGACGGATCTATAAACTGAGGGTTACAGCCTATATCACAAGGAAAAAGTGAAACGATAATAGTTCCTATCCCATAAAAAACACCTACCACCCAAAACCCCAAACTCACTAGTTTTGATTTTGGCAATACTAACGGGGCAAGAAAGGAAAAAATAGCAATAGAAATTCCACTAGGAATGAATCCGGCCCATCTTAGTAACGGACCATATGTGGTACCATGAGCATAGGATTCACTGATTAGTTGCCGAGTGTGACTATAATCTTCCATAAAAATGCCACCCATGATTGTTGCTAATACAAATAATAGCACCCCACTTAGCCCGAACCAAAAGATCCTTATTCTAGTTTTAATTGGTTGGTTAGGCATTATAAAATATATTAATTACTAGTATGGTCAAACTCCCCACATTCGCGCCCATAAGGCCGATAGCAGGAGCTTGGCATCTCTTTTTAGTTTAGGAGTCTCTTCTACCACTACATCCCCTTCTATAGGCTGTATTTTATAACTAAAAGCGAATCTATCCTCATCTGGCTCCAAACTCATCAAACCAAAGCGGAGGTCATTAAAATAAAGTTCCCCATTATCCTCTACGATAGTATACCAACCCTCTGTAATTCCTTTTAATCGCTGCACTTTATCCTGTGCCGATAAATCCCCTAGTAATTGATGGTTTTTAGGGTATCGACTAAAATGAATGGGCTGTTGGTCAAAAAAAGAATAATTTCCTATTAAGTAGGCGTCCCCTACATCAATATTAGCAGACCAAAGTATGGTGTTAAATGGGGATGGTCTTACCGTTATCTCCTTATAATCTATTCCTTGATCTTTTAGGTTCTGGGTGATTTTATTGTAAGCAAACCCCTTTAACAAAAGGGTAACCCCCAAGTAAGCAGTACTCACCGTTAGCCCCAGCTTATTATATTGAGCACGTTTAGGGGAATCTCGTTTTTGCATCATAGTCAAAATGAGAAATACTAAAAACGGCAAAGTATATAGGGGGTCTATTACAAATATACTTTGAAAGGCCAGCTTATATCCAAACGGCCAGAATAATTGTGTGCCCCAGGTGGTAAAAGAATCGAGAATAGGATGTGTAAACAGTCCCCAGAACATAAGCCACGACCAATCTTTCCAACTAGCAGGTTGTTTTCGTTCCAATTTATAGATTAACCATCCAAATACTGGTGCAAACAGAATGGAAAAGAAGATAGAATGCGTAAATCCCCTATGCCATTCAATAGCGGATACCGTATCGGTAAAATAATTCGCTATAATATCTAAATCGGGAATAGTCCCTGCAATAGCGCCATATAGCATGGCCTTATTGCCTACTTTCTTTCCTAAAACTGCTTCCCCAACCGCAGCACCGAGTACTATTTGTGTAAGTGAATCCATTTAAATTTTATAATCCTCTAAACCTAAAAATAAACTAGCTCCTTCGCATTTCGTATTGCTAACAGCCCATCTCGCAATAGTACCGTTATTCTACAATTTCCATCTTCTTCAATAAAAAGGAAGCATTCATATTCTGACAAATTCCATCTTTAAACGTATAGTCAAAATGTAGTTCGTTATCAATAATTTCCGCATCAAAATAATGGTTCTTAATTTGTGGGAGATCTGCTGATGCTTCGCATAGGCTTAAATCGTGGGTAGCAATAATCCCAGTAGATTTAGACCCCACTAATTTCTCCACAAATTTTCTAGACCCTCTAGCCTTATCCAAGCTATTGGTGCCTTTTAAGATTTCATCGAGTACTATGAAATAATTATCTGTTTTAATCTCATCTACAATGAATTTCAATCGCTTTAATTCCGAGAAAAAATAGGACTCATCATCGGTAAGAGAATCTGTGGTGCGCATGCTTGTAATTAGCTTTATTGGAGTGTACTCCACTTCTTCTGCACAAACAGGAAGTCCCATATTAGCCATAACCAATTGCAAAGAAACGGTACGCAAGAAGGTACTTTTCCCTGCCATATTGGCTCCTGTGATAATAAAGAACTGTTCCCTTTGGATATCAATATCATTGGCAACCGCTTTTTTGGGGTCCAACAAGGGATGCGATGCCTTAGTCGATTTTAATACCGTATTATTTTCCACTAATTTGGGAAAGGTATATGCCGGATGGTTATAAGCAAAATTCCCCATGCTATTATAGGCATCAAAAAATGCGATGGTAGCAAACCAATGTTCTGCTTTAGCACCGTGATTTGCAATCCAATCTTCCAATTTATAACCTTGTCGTAGATCCCAAAGTAAAAACCCGTTCCCAAATAGACCAAATATCATGTTATTACGCTGATCTAAAGCACTTAATTTGGCAGTGAAATCTTTTAGTAGCTTAGAAGCGGGTTGCTCTTGTGAGAGCACCGTATTTCTTTTTCTCCTTAACAGGTCGGATTTAAACTCAACCTTTTCAATCTTTAAGATAAGCCATTGATATTGCTGAAAAGTACTTTGCACTCTATTGGCATCCAAAGCCAATTTACCGGTTTTCCCTATAAAAAATCCAGTTAGCAATAATCCCACCAGAAAGATGATTATAATAGGATACCCAGGAAGCAGGCCTAGAAAATACCCGGCAAGGGATATTATTGAAATCAGGGTAAACAAATTTGGCAACCACTTCATAATTTTAGGGACGTAGGCTTTGTACCCCTTTAGCCAAGAAACAATAGTTTTTGTACTTGCATCTGCCTTTACCAAAGTGGCAGTCGCAGAAAAGTCTTGTCGCCAATCGGGCATTTGGGAAAGCTCTTTTACCGCTTCTTGTCTAGGTAATATTCCATCAATATTATTGGATAAAAATAGTTCTACCAGGTGATCGCTACCATCGGGCAAAGCCGTTCTGTTACTATATTGATAAAAAGAACCCTTACCAAACAGGTCTATATCCTGAGCAAAGTAGTGACTATCATCCTTATATTCTTTACCATCTGGAAGGTGGTGGTATTTACGATTTAGGACCTGAATCTCAGTTTCGTTTATATGGATCAAAGCTAAAATCTTATCCCTTTTGTATTGTATGTCTGTATGTTTACTCACTAGAAATAGAAAAAGGGCAATGGTTATAATTATGATCCCTATGACCAGTTTAGTATTTCCAAAAAAGAAATACGCGCCAAAACTCCCCAATAAGAAAACCGCCAAACGCAGAATACTAGAAGTGAGTAATTGATTTTTAACCACCCGTAGCAACTCCGTTTGCGCTGCGATTTTTTTATTATAAAATGATATTAATTGATCCATATGGGAAGATTAAAACACTGATTTTTTGGGATAACCTATTGGTCCCGCAGTTGAGCTTGTAATTTTTTGGTGAGTTTTACTACTACTAGGTCATAGGAGTGGTCTATTAATACCCGAACTAAATCCGGCGCTAATTTTTCTACATAAATGGTATTCCAATGAATTTTACTCATGTGGTAACCCGGAATAATTTTACCGTCATGGAGTTCCCTAAGTTCAATAGCTTTTTCTGGGTCGCACTTTAAATTGGCTCTAAGAGGAACTTGTTCTAAAGAGGTGAGGGCAAACATCTTCCCCATTACCTTAAACACCAAGGTTTTTGAATCGAAAGGGAATTCTTCTGTCACCCCTTTTTTATCCAAACAATAGGTTCTAAATTCTTCTATATTCATTCCTAAACTAGCTATGGATTTTTAAAAAGGACGACACAAAATTAGCTTCACCTATCTCCAGTCCTACGACTTACTAGATACTAGTTGAATCGTAAACGATGACTTTGGTCCACAAGTCGCTAGACTCTTTTACAAACAGTAAGTGTGGTTCTTCTTTCTGATACTTTTCTTGTGCTTCTGCAGATTCAAATGTCACTACTAAGGAATAGGTAAAAGATCCATCTACCACGTCCCTAGATGCCTTTGGGGGCACACCTATAAACTTGGTCTTGGCATACTGAGAATGGTCTAAAAACTTTTTAAGAGAAGTTTCAAATGCTTTTCTATCTTCAGCATTATCAGGGTGCTTCAACCAAAAATACACGGTATGCACAAAATTTGAGTCAAATTGTTTCATTTTTTCTTCTGTTTGTCCGCTAACAACGGTAATCGTTAAAAATAGTATTCCTAAAAATATGTTTTTCATCAAAAGTTTGTTAATGTTTTTATAGCAGTGTTACATGTTCAACAGATTCTCCTTCTAAGGTAGGCGAATAATAGCTTTATTATTTATTTAATTTCTGATGCTTATATTCGTTCAATTCCAAGGCGCTATAGTCCAATTTCCATCCAATAGTCTGTACAATATTCTCTATTAAAAGTACTGCTTCCAAAGCTTCCCTATTCGCTGTATCCATTAATCCACTTGCAGGTATTTTCTCTTCTATGTGCTTTTTGGCTTCTACATTAAGAGAGGTAAGATCGGACGGAGTAAAGACATTAAAAAATCCGTTTTTTATATCGTAAAATTGAAGATCCGGAGATATGGATAATATTTCGGGTTCAGGGAAATTCGTCAGGACTATTTTCTTCTTCTCGTTATCTGCATGCATTCGCAGTTTCTTTAGGTCGAATCCAATGTGCACTTTAGCATTAATTACAATCAACGCTTTCTTCTTACTACTTACCATGCTTAAAAAGTGCTCCCTAGTATTCTCATAGCGATATATTTCAGCAAAGTCGCCCTCCACAGTGATCAGTTTACAGACGCTCTTAATCTTATCCAATAAAATGGTAGACTGGTGTTCTGTAAGTTCTTTGTTCCTTTTCTTTCTGAACAAGGAAAATACCCAGTACATAGCAATAGCTCCAAGGATAAGCCCTAAAAAAAGTTCTAATATTTCATTCATGTGCGTTACCTATTTCGCCTAAGTGGGTGTATTTAAATCCCTTATCATATTTTAAACCATAACCAAAAGCCCTATCCAAAGAGGCATGGGAAAATAAAATTACACCAATTAGTTGGCACAAAGGTAAGGAAAGATAAATCCCTATTAAATAAATTGCGATTCCAATACCCTTATGATGTAGGAGATTGTATCCTATTGCCCCGGTCCTATTTCCTTTTAGATACCCTACCATACCAATGTCTGGAGTTAATATTAAACCAGCAAACCACCACCAGTTATAATTTAGTAGACTAAAAAGATAAATCCCAAGAAGGAACATCAACATTTCTTCTATCTTTATTAGCTTACCCATCTTTTATTAATTAATCTTCAATTTTGTACAAAACTGGTCTACTGGGACTTGCGTCGTTTTCAAAAGGTGCGAGTTGCAGGTTTAAGAAGTATTTCCCATCTGGAATAGTATTGGCTACAAAAATCAATTCCGTAATAGTGGCATTCTGTCGTATCTTTCCTTCAACATCCCAAAATGCTTTGTGGGCCAATAAGTTGCCATCATCTTTCTCTTTATCCACAGAAGGCAGGTCTATCAACAGGTGTTCTATCCCTTTGTCTCTTAATAACTCAGCCGCATCTCCCATCAAATAGGGCGGATTGGTATGGGAATATTGCCTGGATTTCTTTTCGCTTAAATTGGGAATGGTCCTAATGACTACTGCTTCCCTATTTTTATTCCCCAAAGCATATTGTAACTGCTTTTTGGAAATCACAAAATCGTCTCCCATTTTTTCTGGAGCTACAGTAATCACCTCCGTCATAAAGAAATATTTAGACAGGCATTTATTTACCGATCGGAATTCTTCTGTTATATGTCCCACACATTCGGTATGTGTACCATGGGAATGGGGGTTAAAGTATATATCATTAAAATTTGTAGAACCTCCCTCGGTAACTTTCCCCACAAATTCACCCTCCTTGTGTGGCTCTATTTTAGGAGGAGGCAGGTACCAAGAGGTCACATTATTATCGCCTCCTATAACAGGGATAGAAATATCCAAGGGGTTTGCGAGGTCTATAGTATATTTTATTTTATTGTGTTTTATAACTGCTTTCATGAATGGTACTATTCTTTCCGTATTTTAATCTCAATTAATAATTTATAATGCACTCCAACTTATTGCATTTTTAGGTAAAGTTGAATTGTTGAAAATATACCTATAACCCTCTCCCATAATTCGAGCTTAGGTCCTGAAACATGTTTAGGACAAGTTAACAATAAATAGGTCGGCCGCTATTCCGTCGCTTAAAAACTTACCTTTTGGCGCTACTAAGAGGTGGTTATCTTTTATAACCAACAGTTCCTCTTTAATTTTCTGTTCTACTTGTTTTAATAAGTACGCATGAAACTCTTGTCCAAAATCCGCTTTAATCCTATCCAAAGATACTCCCCAAATTGTCCGCAGTCCTGTCATTATATATTCGTTATAACGATCTGTTTTAGACAACACTTCCGTTTCCATAGGTAAGATGTTTTGGGTGATGGATTTTATGTATTTGGCATTGTTGTTAATATTCCACCCCCTTTGTTTTCCATCATAGGAGTGCGCAGATGGACCAATGCCCAAGTACTTTTTCCCCTGCCAGTAGGCAGTATTATTCTGTGAAAAATAGCCCTCTTTTCCAAAATTGGAAAATTCATAGTTTATATATCCGGCAGCTGTAAGTTTATCTACTAAAATATAGTAGTGGGCTTCGGCCAACTCATCATCTACCGGTGCTATTATTCCCTTATCTATAAACGCTTTTAAAGCGGTTTTGGGCTCCACGGTAAGGGCATAGCTTGAAATATGCGGGATTTTAAATGATAGTGCTTTTTCGATATTGGCCGTCCAGCGTTCATTGGTCATCCCCGGAACCCCATAAATGAGGTCGATAGAAATATTATCAAAATAGGCACTTGCTAGGGCGATGCATTCTTTCGCTTCTATTGCATTGTGGGCCCTGTTCATCAACTTTAGATCTTCCTCAAAAAAAGATTGAATACCAATACTTAACCTATTGATGGAAGTACTGGCCAATTCTTTTATTTTATGTTCAGATAGGTCATCGGGATTTGCTTCTAAGGTGATTTCTGGCGCTTCTACCACTTTGTAATGATGTTGGACTGCAGCCAGAATCTGTTCTATTTTCGAGGGTTCTAAAACCGATGGGGTGCCCCCTCCAAAATAGATGGTATGTACCTCTTCATTAGAAAAATCGGTTTTCCTCATTTCCAATTCCAGTATCAAAGCTTGTATCATTGCCTCTTTCTTCCCCATACTGGTAGAGAAGTGAAAATCGCAATAGTGACAAGCCTGTTTGCAGAATGGGATATGTATGTAGATGCCGCTCATTTTCAGTGATCAGTAATTAGTAATCGGTAGTCAGTTTTGTTTGGAACCAAATTTTTGAGGATTTGCCATCATATAATTAATTAATTTGCCCACTTGGTGACTTTCCTCCATAAGCTCATCAAAAATATGCTTTTCTAAGTACTTACAAGAAAGAGCAAACGCTAGCCATGACTGTAATTCCAAATTTTCCGCATCACTATCACTTAATTTACTGATAAAATGTTTTTGATACGGTCGCTTTCCGTAGGCCTCGGCAATATTTGCAGACACACTTCTTGAACATCTCCTAACTTGATCCGTTAAGGAATACACCTCCTCTTTTGGAAACGATTTTGACACTTCAAAAATACGCATTGCCAAATCAAAAGATTTGCGATAAGCCAAAAGATCTTGAAATTTCATATTACTTTCGTTTCCTTTACTGATTACTATTTACTGACCACTGAACACTGAACACTGAACACTGAACACTGATCACTTCTTCACCCGTTTCTCGTTTTGCTTTACGAAGGCTTCCCATCCGCTATAATTTTTGCCGACTTCTATACGGCCTTCGTTATAGAAATGACATACTGCTGCGGCGAGTCCGTCGGTGCTATCTAGATTTTTGGGGAGTGTTTTTAGTTTAAGGACACTCTGTAGCATTTTGGCTACCTGTTCTTTACTGGCATTTCCGTTTCCGGTGATGGCCATTTTTATTTTTTTGGGCAGGTATTCCGTTATGGGAATTTCTCGTGATAATCCTGCGGCCATGGCCACCCCTTGGGCTCTACCAAGTTTTAACATGGATTGTACGTTTTTCCCAAAAAACGGAGCCTCAATGGCAATTTCATCTGGATGATAGGTATCTATCAGCTCTATGGTGCGTTCAAAAATAAGTTTCAGTTTGGTATAGGGATCGCTATATTTTTGCAAAAGAAGTTCGTTCATTTGGAGGAACTCCATTTCTTTATTCACCACTTTTATTAGACCGAAACCCATGATAGTGGTACCAGGATCGATCCCCAATATAATTTTTTCGTGTTTCAAAAAAAGCTATTTGTTAGTTACTATTGAGTACAATAGGAATGCGGAATTTGGCATTTACGGGAATACCTCTTTTAAGGGCGGGTTCTATTTTGGGCATACTTTTTAGGCTCTGTGTTATAATGCCATTAAACTCGGGCATTTGATCATCTATATTGGAATTTTTCTGAATCCCCAATACAGAAATCGACCCATTTCTGTCCATCATAAAATCCACGTATATAGTATCTTTCACTTCGGTATCGATTACAAAATCGAAGTCCTCCAAAGTCCTTGAAAAATGCATAAGTAAGGTAGTCTCAAAGCATATTCTTTGCGCTGGTTTAGAAACCATTTCGTCACAATCAGAAAACATCGGATAACGGTCTACCTCATTAAAGTTAATATTTTGCATTTCCTCATGCACCAATTCTTGGGTTTTATCTTCTTTAGAAGTAAACCAATCACAAGAGGCAAAAAGACAAATACAAGCCAAAACCACAATTTTCCTCATGAATGCCATATTCTAGGGCGGAAATTACAATAATTTGCTCAATTTAGTAGGCATTCACGTGAATTTCCTGCTTTATTTCGGATATTCTTTTAGCAGAAAAATAGAGGTTTTGGGGTTTAGGTTATCTTCCTTCTATTATATCCATTATCAAAAGCACAAAATTCCGATAGCCAGCGAACTATCGGAATTTAATCTTCCACTATTCTTCTATTGCAACTTAAACGTAATGGGAATGGAATAAGGCACCCTGACATTTTTACCTTTTTGTTTACCCGAAGTCATGCTAGGTAATAGAGAAATAATCCGAGCGGCCTCGTCCTCCAAAAGTGTATCTGGACCCCTCGTTTTAACACCGCCTATACTCCCATCCTCTTGAATGACAAGCAAAATATTCACTCGACCTTGAATACTATCCTTTTGAGCCTCTTCGGGATATCTAAAATTCTCCCTTATATGATTTTGCATCATTTCATTAAAGCAGGCTCTTTTATCCTCCGCATTCTCACAGCCGGGAAAAACGGGCACCTTCTCTACGGTTGCAAAAGGGATATCAATACCTGACTGCTCATTCAATTTAAATGTAATAGGAATGGTGAAAGTAATTTCTACTTTCTTTCCCATATGCTCACCTGAAATCATTTTTGGAAGATTGGATACCACTCTCTTCACTTCCTCCTCAAAAATTTTAGCTGTACTTCTGAATCTTAATCCTCCAATACTACCATCGGTCCCTGCAGTAAACATTGCATTAACACGACCTTGAATTCCTTTCTTCTTCGCCTCTATAGGATATTCTAAATTTTCAAGTACAAACGATTTAAACTCGGTCTCAAAACAAGCATTCCTATCAGCTTCCTTATCACAAGAAACAAAAACAGGAATTTTATCCATAATTTCAACATCAGCCCTATCCCAATTACCGGACCGGGAAATGGTGGCATTTTCCGATCCATTAACAACTATTTCGGGAAGTGCTATGCTTTCCAAATCATTTTTCTGAGCTTCCTGAGCTTCGGATGAAGTATAGGCCAACATACCTGCCACCAAAGGGAGCATTAACAAATACTTTAACCTCCAGATTTGTTTTGATTTCGTTTTTTGTAACATGACGATTCGTTTTTTGATTAATGAACTTTTATAAAAATGATTGATGAATGAAATATTTTGGGTCTGAAAAACCTGCGATAACAACATTTGATATTGTTCTTCCTTGTGGGTTTTGGCCACTTTTGCATCGGCGATGAACTCGTGCAATTCGGAGATTCGGTTTTGATAGACATAGACCATGGGATTAAACCAAGCCACTATCCGCATGACCTCAAAGAACAATAAATCCAATGAATGTCGCTGTTCTATATGCACCAGCTCGTGCTGAATGATACTATCATGATCCTTTTCCAATACTTTGTCCCCTATGAAAATGGACCTAAAAAATGAAAAGGCCATTTGACTATTGTGCACCATTATTCGGGTAAAACTTTCAAAGTAGCGGATCTCGCCCTTTCTTTTAAGTCGATACAGCTGATCCAGTTTAAAGCAAAACAACACTGCTGCTAAGAGCATTCCTCCATATAACGCCATTTCGGTGGTAGAAAATTGGATTGAAGGTGTAGGTTTAGGGGTTCCTACCACTCCAGCCGATAGTTCCATGCCCCACAGATATTCTGGACAAACAAAGGATTCCTGCGATACGGTAGTCTTTAACGCCTCAATTTTAATCCACGGAAGTAATATAGAAAGCACGAAGGAGCCTAGAAGGTATGCCCTGTTCCATTAGTAGAAAGTCTCCCTTTTTAAAAACAGGTCATACACTATTAAAAATAAAAGCTGAAACGCCATGCATTCTAGGATATACTGTATCATTCCTTTTCTTTTTTAATTTCCTTCATAATGGATTCTAACTCGGAAAGACTCATATCATTTTTCTTCATGAAAAAAGAAACCATACTTTTAAAAGAACCTTGAAAATAACCATCCACCAACTTATTAATGGATTGGTTCCCATAGTCCGATTTCTTCACCAGTGGGAAATATAAATGTCCCCTTCCCTCCTTCTCATGGTCTACAAACCCTTTGCTCTCTAAGATCCGGACAATAGTAGATACCGTGTTATAGGCAGGTTTAGGTTCCGGTAGTTCGTCTATAATTGCCGCTACATTACATTTTTTCAACTGCCATAACACTTGCATTACCTCCTCTTCGGCCTTGGTCAACTGTCTCATACAACTAAGCTTTTAGTTTAACTTTAAATCAAATATAACTAAATTATTAGTTTAAACTAATGTTTTAGTTATTAAATTTTGTATTGAGGTGAATTTGATTAAGAAAAAGTGAATTTTTTAAGTGCCTCACCAATATAAAAAGCAGTAAGTGCGACTTCTCTCCCGAGCCCATTGGGAGTTGCGGAAAAGGGGGCTCCGTCGAAGTGACTACCACAGTCATTTCGAACGATAGAGAGAAATCACACTTATTACTAAGAAAGAAGTTCAATGAGATACAAAATGTAACTATCCTGACAAATTAAACTTAGTTACAATAAAGCCAAGTGTGTGCGACTTCTCAATCGGTGCGGAAATGCACCTCATGTCGAAGTGACGCATCCAGTCATTTCGAACGACCGGAGGGAGGAGAAACCGAAGGTTCACGAATACCCCTGAAATACAAATACCATGAGCTAAATCACACAAGTGGCTAAACGATAACCTTAATAAAGTAAAAGATGAAACTGTCTTGGAAAAATTAAACTTAGCCACCCCATAAGCCAATCTTGTGTGACTTCTCGTCGCCCTAAATGGGCTCCGTCGAAGTGACTAACTCAGTCATTTGATAAGGAGAAACAAATTGTTTTACTCCAGTTAAAATATCTGATTATTGAGGGTTTCCCATTTAGGGTTGAAAGAAGAAATAAGACTATTCTCTTTTTCTCTTCGCCATTTTTTGATTTCCTTTTCTCTGGAAATGGCGGTTTTTGGATTTTCAAATCCTTCATAATACACCAAGTAAATACAGTTATATTTTCCTGCAAAGGATTTTTTGGAATTTTGACTATCAAAATAGTGCTGGGAAAGTCTGCGTTGTATATTATTGGTTACCCCAACGTATAGTGTTGTGCGATATTCATTGGTGATTATATATACGAAGTGATTGAAAAACACTTAAAACTTGGATTGATATTACTATAAGATAATAAATAATTTCCGTTGATTAATCTGTGAATAAGGCAATTGGAAAGATACAAATAATAATGAAAAATATTATCTCCAAAGCCAATCTTTTGCGACTTCTCGTCGCCCGAAATGGGCTCTGTTGAAGTGACTACCACAGTCATTTCTTAAGCTACTGTAACAATTCTCCCTTATCTTCGTCCAACACCTAATAAACTCTAAAGAATTTAAAGGCGGTACATGGACATCATATTATTATTTCTTGGATTTCTTTTAATGGTGGTAGGGATATTGGGCAGTTTTCTTCCCGTTTTACCAGGAACACCGGTAAGTTGGATTGGCCTGCTTCTACTTCACCTTACCAAAGCGGTGCCAGATGATTGGGTGTTCTTGGGCATTACCCTAGGCATAGCAATTCTAGTTTTTGCCCTAGATTATATTATTCCCGTATGGGGAACCAAAAAATTTGGGGGTAGTAAATGGGGAATGATAGGCACTACTGTCGGCTTAATAGTGGCCCTTATTTTTCCGATTCTCGGTTTTTTCGGAATTATTATCTGGCCTTTTGTGGGCGCCTTGGTAGGAGAATTGATCAATAAAGCAGACCAAAAAACAGCCCTGAAGGCTGCTTTTGGGTCTTTTTTAGGGTTTCTTACGGGAACCTTTATAAAATTCATGGTCACCATAATCTATCTAGGGCTTTTTATCTATAAAGCCTGGGAATATAAGTCGGCCCTATTTCCGTTTCTGTAAACAAAGCGAACTACATCCAAGTTACCTTTTCTTCCCAAGAACCTCGTTCTACTTCCGGGATTTCCCCCTCATAATTGCCCATATAGAAAAATCCAAGGCATTTTTCGCCCTCATTCAAATGAAAAAATTCATCCATATGCTTTATCAACCCAGGTGAGCTCCAATAGCATCCTATTCCTAATTGGGTACAGCAGAGCCACATATTCTGTACTGCCATAGCCGTTGCTGCTACCTCTTCCCATTCTGGTACACTTTCTTTAGGATCGCGCTGCATGCAAATAGCAATAATAGCACCTGCTTTTTTAGGGTTTTGAATCAATTTTCCGGCTTTGAACTGTTTTGGACTAGGATCTGTTTCCATATATTTTAAAGACAGAAACATTCCTAATTTCTCCTTAGCCTCTCCTTGTAATACCTTAAAGCGCCATGGTTCCGTTTTTCTATGAGTTGGAGCACAATTGGCGGCTTCCAATACTTTTTTAATGTCTTCTTTAGCAATTGGAGTATCTATATATTGCGCGGGGAAAACCGATCGTCTTTTCTTTATTACATCAAAAATCATATGTTTTATTTATATAAATTTGAATTAGGTATAAAATTACATTATCAATTGGCATTAGATGCCTCATCCAACAATAAATTAACACAATGCCTCAAAGCAGGATTTCTATTATCCTCTTTCCAAACCATGGATAAGACGGCTTTCTGAGGAATATTTTTCAACTCTATAAATTTCACCTTCATCTGAAATCCATACTGTAAAGAAGTGGGGACTATAGCCACCCCCAAATTATTCTCTACCAACTTAAAAATAGTATGGGCATGCACCGATTTGTGAGACACTTTAGGAGTAAAACCTGCATCTTCACATATACTCATTATGGTATCATAATACAACGGGCTATAATCTTGGGAGAATAGTATAAAATTCTCCTTGGATAACTGACTAACATCCTTAAAATTCTGAGAAGACAACGGATACTGTTCAGGTAATACCACAGAAAAGGTATCCTCATACACAGGTTTAATATTAAACCCATCTGGAACTCTGGACAAACGCACAAATCCCATATCTAATCTATCCTTTAGCAAGGCATTTATTTGAGCATTATTAGAAACTTCCTCTAAACTGGTACGTATCCCAGGAAACTTATCTTTGAGATTAATCAATAACTTGGGGATCAATTCTTGCATGGCAGAACCTAAAAATCCGATCCGCACCTCTCCAAAATCGCCCTGACTAACATATTTCAATTGCTTTTTAGTAACCTCTAGGTGATTTAAAATAAACTCCACCTCCCCTTTCAGGTATTCCCCAGCAGCAGTAAGGGTCACTTTCCTTTTGCTTCTAACAAACAAATCCACCTCCAAAATCTCCTCCATCTGCTTTATTTGCCTGCTTAACCCAGGCTGAGAAATATTCAGTTTTTCTGCTGCCTTCCTATAATGCAGTTCCTCCGCTACTGCTAGAAAGTATTTAAAATGTCTAAGCTCTATTAGATAACTCATAGTTATTAATTACCTAACTTATTGGTATTGGAAATTATCAAACTTAATCAATAATTTTATATTCATAAAAAATCATCTATGTCCAGTTCAACAAAACCATTCCAATTTGGAGAGGATCATCTTACCGCAGGAACGGCACTATCCATTGCCAGGGGTAGTATTAAAGGAGAGATTTCTTCCACTACAAGAGAAAAAATACAATCTAGTTTTAGTGTGGTTGCCAACATTGTAGAGAAAGGTGATCCGGTATATGGAATCAATACCGGATTTGGTCCCTTGTGCACCACCAAAATATCTAAAGCGGAAGTCAAAACATTACAGACCAATATTTTAAAAAGTCACAGTGTAGGGGTTGGACCACCAATAGAAACAGAAATTGCCAAACTGATGATGGTTCTAAAAGTCCACTCCCTAGCCAAAGGGTATTCTGGAATAGCAGAAGCTACTTTAGACCGCATATTATGGCATATAGATAATAATGCAATACCCATTGTTCCTTCACAGGGTTCTGTTGGAGCATCCGGAGATCTGGCTCCCCTTTCCCATCTCTTTCTGCCCTTAATAGGACTGGGGAAAGTAAATTACAATGGAAAGGTAATGACTACGGCGGAGCTATTTAAAAAAGCGGGACTCCAGCCCTTAGAATTGGGTCCCAAAGAGGGGTTAGCCTTAATAAATGGCACCCAGTTTATAGCTGCCCATGCTGTAAAGGTGGTAGAGAAAATGCAGGCTTGCCTTACCCAAGCAGATATTATTGGCGCTATGATGATAGAAGGCCTACAGGGAAGCGTTAAGCCTTTTTTTAAAGAACTACACCAATTACGTCCTTTTAAAGGGAATGACCACGTTGCAGCGAACATTCGGTTTTTACTAAAAGGTTCTGAAATTATGGAAGACCACATTAATTGCGAAAGAGTACAAGATCCTTATTCCTTGCGATGTATTCCACAAGTGCACGGCGCCTCTAGAAATGCATGGCTGCATCTAAAAGAACTTTTGGAAATAGAACTTAATTCGGTTACCGACAACCCTATTATTATTGACAAAGACTTAACCATCAGCGGAGGAAGCTTTCACGGTCAGCCCTTAGCCATGGTGTTAGATTATGCTTGCTTGGCAGCCTCTGAACTAGGCAATATTTCAGACAGAAGGATTTACCTCGCTTTAGAAGGAAATAGTCCTGGTGTTCCCAAATTACTGATGGAAGACACAGGTATTAATTCGGGTTATATGATACTACAATACACCTCCGCGGCTTTGGCGAGTGAGAATAAGGGGCTTTGTTTTCCCGCTAGCGCAGATAGTATACCCACCTCTTTGGGACAGGAAGACCATGTTAGTATGGGATCTATCAGTGGAAGAAAGGCCCTGCAGGTGTTGGGAAATGTAGAGAAAATATTGGCTATAGAGCTTCTGACCGCTGCCCAAGCATTCGAGTTTAGAAAGCCCTTGAAGTCAGGCATTATCCTGGATGAAATACATAAGAAAGTCCGCGAAAAAGTAGCCTTTGCCAATAAAGACCGCGTCTTTTCTGATGACATTGAAAAGGGAATCGATATTATTCAGAATAAGACCCTCATCCGCATCGTTCAAAAGGTAATGAAACAACATAAGCTTACACCGAACAGTCCGTTTGAGGGGGAGTTTGAGAATTATTAATAATCAGAAGTGTAAGCAAATCAAAAAAATTAGACATGAATCAATATTCACTCATAGGTCCTTTTAAGCAACTCTTAACGATGACTGGCATGCCAATAAAGGGTGCCTTACAAGACAGTCAACTACCAATAATTGAAAATGGGGGTATTATTACCAAAGGCAATGAAATCTACGCAGTAGGGCATTTTTCGGACCTAAAAAAAGAGGCTCGGGATTTAAATGCAAAAACCATAACCATAGATTCAGATCTAGTATGTCTGCCTGGCTTTATAGATGCCCACACTCATATTTGTTTTGGAGGAAGTAGAGCCAACGACTACGCCCTAAGAAATGCTGGCAAGACCTATTTGGAAATTGCCCAGTCCGGCGGAGGGATATGGGATACGGTTACCCAAACTAGGAAATCGAGTGCTGAGAAGCTCGTTACAGGAATAAAAGACCGAGCCAATAGACATTTGCACCAAGGGGTAACTACCATAGAAGTTAAAAGCGGCTACGGGCTATCAGTAGAGGAAGAGCTGAAAATACTAAACGCTATTGCAACCGCAAATAAAGCCATTGCAGCCGACCTTATTCCGACCTGTTTGGCAGCCCACATGATGCCCAACGATTATAAGGGCACTCCTGAAGAATATTTATCAGAAATAAGCACTACCCTTTTCCCAATTTTAAAGGAAGAAAATCTAGCCACTAGAATAGATGCTTTTTTAGAGGAAGGTGCCTATTCTGCTATTTCTATCGCTCCTTATTTTAAAAAGGCGAAAGAGATGGGGTTTGATATTACGGTACATGCCGATCAATTCTCTACGGGCGGTAGTGCCGTAGCCGTAGAATATGGGGCGATTAGTGCCGACCACTTAGAAGCCAGTACAGCAACCGAAATTCAGCTTTTAGCCAATAGTAATGTAATTGCCACTGCCCTACCAGGTGCCTCTATGGGGTTGGGCTGCAACTACACTCCCGCCCGCCGATTGTTGGATGCTGGGGCTAGCGTTGCCATTGCAAGTGATTGGAATCCCGGTTCTGCCCCCATGGGTAACTTGCTAATTCAAGCCGCTGTACTGGGAACTTTTGAAAAACTCAGCAATACTGAAGTGCTTTCTGGAATTACCTATAGAGCTGCTGCAGCATTAGGATTAGAAGATAGAGGGAAAATTGAGACGGGATTCCTAGCAGATTTCATCGCATTCCCCACCCATAACTATAAGGAAATATTATACCATCAGGGAATGCTACAACCTACTATGGTTTGGAAAAAAGGCAGACTTGTAGTTGGACAATAATCGATAAAATATGGCAGCTGTGAAAAAAGGCAATTTTAAAGCACTAATACTACAAGGGATTCCGGCCGAGTTACCCCCAAAAAGAACCTATCCAAAAAATACCAATAGAGCACCTATCCGCAAGGATATCCTCTCCAGGGAAGAGAAAAAACTGGCCATTAGAAATGCTTTGAGGTATTTCCCTGCAGCATGGCATACCGAGCTGGCAAAAGAATTTGCGGAGGAACTGAATACCCTAGGTAGAATCTATATGCATCGCTTTAAACCAGAATATCCAATCTATGCTAGACCGATAAATGAGTATCCTGCTCAAACGCCTCAGGCTGCCAGCATTATGTTGATGATACAAAACAACCTAGATCCTGCTGTAGCACAACATCCCGAAGAACTTATTACCTACGGCGGAAATGGGGCCGTATTTCAGAATTGGGCGCAATACCTACTCACCATGCAGTATTTGGCAAATATGACGGAAAAGCAAACGCTTCACATCTATTCCGGCCATCCTATGGGGTTATTCCCTTCGTCTAAAGAGGCACCAAGAGTAGTCGTTACCAACGGAATGATGATCCCCAACTATTCTAAAACGGACGATTGGGAAAAATACAATGCCCTAGGCGTTACGCAATACGGACAGATGACAGCAGGTTCCTATATGTATATTGGTCCGCAAGGAATTGTCCATGGTACCGCTATCACCGTAATGAACGCTTTTAGAAAAGTGTTGAAAGCTGATGAGACTCCAGCGGGAAAAATATTCCTTACTGCCGGACTCGGAGGCATGAGCGGAGCACAACCAAAAGCGGGGAATATTGCTGGATGCATTACAATTTGTGCTGAAGTAAATAAAGCAGCTGCAGAAAAAAGACACCAACAGGGATGGGTAGATGAACTTATAAAGGATATAGACCAGCTAACCACAAGAGCAAAGCAAGCCATTACTAAGAAAGAGGTAGTTTCCCTAGCCTATCTTGGAAATATTGTGGACGTTTGGGAGAAATTTTATGAGGAGGATATAGCTATCCATCTAGGTTCCGACCAAACTTCCCTCCACAACCCATGGTCGGGAGGGTATTACCCAGCCGGACTCACTTTTGAGGAAGCAAATACTATGATGAGCAAAGAGCCCGAAGCTTTTAAGGAAAAGGTACAGGCCTCTTTAAGAAGGCAAGTAGCCGCCATTAACAAACATACCGCCAAAGGTACCTACTTCTTTGATTACGGTAATGCTTTTTTATTGGAGGCCTCTAGAGCAGGTGCAGATATCATGGCGGATAATAAAATCGATTTTAAATACCCCTCCTATGTTCAAGATATTCTTGGTCCTATGTGTTTCGATTATGGATTTGGCCCGTTTAGATGGGTTTGTACTTCGGGAGAGAAATCCGACCTACAAAAAACGGATGCTATTGCTTTAGAGGTGATGCAAGAAATTGAAGCCACTGCCCCTCCCGAGATACAGCAGCAGATGCAAGACAATATTAAGTGGATCAGAGAGGCCGAAAGCAACAAGCTCGTAGTAGGATCACAGGCTAGAATTTTATATGCAGATGCAGAAGGAAGGGCCAAAATCGCCGAAGCATTTAATAGGGCTATTGCCAATAAAGAAATCTCCGCTCCGGTTGTATTGGGAAGAGACCATCACGATGTAAGTGGTACGGATTCCCCATACAGGGAGACCAGTAATATTTACGACGGTAGCAAATTTACCGCTGATATGGCTATTCATAATGTAATTGGAGATAGTTTTAGGGGCGCTACTTGGGTATCTATCCATAATGGTGGCGGAGTAGGTTGGGGCGAGGTGATAAATGGAGGATTCGGAATGGTCCTAGATGGATCTGAAGCAGCATCCAGAAAATTAAAGAGCATGTTGTTCTATGATGTAAATAATGGTATCTCTAGGAGAAGTTGGGCAAGAAACGAAGAAGCCTTATTTGCCATAAAAAGAGAAATGGAACGCAGTCCGCAACTAAAAGTAACCCTACCGAATATGGTAGCGGATGATCTTCTGGAGGATTTATTTTAATTGTTATCGATTTTGATCTGCGATCGGTTTGACTAAAGTCAGATAATTATATCCAAATCTAAATCCACCAGATAAATCTGGAGGCTATTCAAACCAATTTAATCCTAGATTAATCCTCACAATTAGGAGTGTAAAACAGAATGAGGTATAATCCCAAAAACACCTAAATCCCTCAACAGCAATCTCATGCATTAAACAATATAATCTATTATGAATAGCCATTAGCTTCAGCTGAATAGCCCCTAGCTTCAGCTAGGGAGATAGAAATAATAATATATCTTGGCTTTAGCCAAACCCTTAAGCTTAGATAATTAATGATTATATTGAATTAAAAACCAACCATGCCATTTGTAAGAACCTATATTCATTTTGTATTTAGCACCAAGAATAGGGAACCCTATCTTAATACCCCGGCTCTAAGAAATCAACTATGGAATCATATAAAAAAGAATGCAAAAGAGAAGAATATCATGATCGATTTCATTAATGGCTATACCAATCATTGCCACATCTTAATATCGCTTGGAACAGACCAAACAATTAGAAAAGTTATGCAATTGATAAAAGGAGAATCTTCATATTGGATAAATAAAAACAATCTCTGTAATTCGAAATTTGAATGGCAAGATGAATATTTTGCAGGTTCAGTATCCTATTCAATGCTCTACAAGGTTAGAGAATACATAAAAAATCAAGATGAGCATCATAAAACCAAAACTTTTCAGGAAGAAGATAATGAGTTAATGAAGGAGTATAGGTTTGACTAAAGTCAATTGATCTGATTCATTTATATCCTCCAGATAAATCTGGAGGCTATTCAAATGAGGCTAGGAATATTAATCAATATTACATACATAAAATATCATCACCTAGAATCATTGCAAAACCATAACCACAGCGATTTCCTACATTAAACAATATTATACATATTAAATTGATAGCAAGAAATAGGGTGTATTGGCTTTAGCCAAACTCTAGGCGTAGATAAATTTATGATTACATCCAGTTGGACTAAAGTCCAATGACCGTACACATCCTCATCCTCTAGATAAATCTGGAGGCTATTCAAATAGGTCTGGGAATAAAGCTCAATATATCCAGCATAACATAGCATAACTAAGAATCAAATAATCACCCAAAATACTCCACAGCAATCTGATGCATAAAACAATATTATCTATATTGAATTCTCACTAGCTTCAGCTGAAAAGCCCCTAGCTTCAGCTAGGGGATAGAAAAATAATATATATTGGCTTTAGCCAAAACTAAAAGACAGATAAATAATTAGATCCTCTGGGGGCTGTTCATAATGCTCAAAACATTAATTTTATAGAAATGAAGAACTATATCCCCACAAATCCCGACCTCTGGAATGGAAGAATTTCCGAGAAGGAACTATACCTCCATGAAAAGGTGCACCATATTAACATAACAGAGACCGGTATTCCCCCATTTTCTGAGCAGGCCTATGCTATTTTAGGATATGCCTGTGATGAAGGAGTCAGGCGAAACCAAGGTAGGCCTGGGGCCGTAGATGGACCCGATGCCATACGCCAGCAATTGTCTAAAATGCCGAACCATTTAAGTGAGGATACCACACTTTTAGAAGCGGGTACTATTCAGTGTTTAAACTCCAACATGGAAGAGGCACAGAAATCACTGGCATCAAGTGTTTCCCGATTACTGGAATTAAACACCTTTCCTATTCTAATTGGAGGTGGACATGATATTGCCTACGGGCATTTTAATGGAATTAAAAACTACCTGACTTCCACCGGAAAAAACAAAACAATCGGTATCATCAATTTTGATGCTCATTTTGATTTACGCTCCAATACCCTTGGAAATAATTCTGGAACTCCCTTTTATCAGATTGCACAGGACCAAAAATTGGAGAATCAGAAATTTAAATATATGTGTCTCGGAATTCGTGAAGATGCCAATACAAAATCCCTTTTTAATACCTCGAAAAACTTAAACGTCACTGTTATTCAAAACAAACGTTTCAACCTACACCATCTTGCCAACTTAAAAATTAAATTAGAGCGCTTTATAAAAGAAGTAGATTATGTATATACTACCATTGATCTTGACGGATTCTCCTCTGCCTACGCTCCTGGGACTAGTGCAGCTTCACCAATGGGGTTTTCCCCAGAAATAGTTTTAGAATGTTTGGAGATTATTAAAGACTCCGAAAAAATGATCAGTTTAGATATTGCAGAATTGAACCCTTCCTACGATAGAGATCATCAAACAGCGAAACTAGCCGCTTCTTTAATTCATTTTGTAATACATCATTAAATAATAGGTGACACCTACCCTACTCCATCCAAGATTGGAAATACGTGCCATCATCTATATCTAAAGCTGCCTGAGTGAGTTGCAGCGGTCTAAATGTATCTACCATTACCGCTAATTCTTCGGTCTTAGATTTCCCTATACTAGCTTCATAGGTACCGGGATGCGGTCCATGAGGTATTCCAGCAGGATGCAAGGATATAAAGCCTTGATCTATATTTTTCCTACTCATAAAATCCCCATCCACATAATACAATACCTCATCGGAATCGATGTTGGAATGATTATAAGGAGCAGGTATGGATTCTGGATGGTAATCGTACATACGCGGCACAAATGAACAGACCACAAAGGCAGAGGTCTCAAAGGTCTGATGTACTGGTGGCGGTTGATGAATCCGACCCGTAATAGGTTCAAAATTATGGATAGAGAATCCATACGGATAGTTATATCCATCCCAGCCTACCACATCAAAAGGATGAGAGGCATATACCAAATGATGCAACTGCCCTTGTTTCTTCACTTTTAGTAGAAAATCCCCCAATTCATCATAGGTTTGTAGATTTGAAGGGAGCTTAAAATCGCGCTCACAAAAGGGAGAATTTTCCAGGTGTTGACCAAACCAGTTCCGATATCTCTTAGGGGTATAAATGGGGTGATAAGATTCTGTTATGAACAACCTATTATCCTCGGTATGAAAATGAATTTGATAGATCATCCCACGTGGGATTAAAAGGTAATCGCCATATTCAAAATTAATTTCTCCCAACATCGTTTTTAAAACCCCACTACCCTTATGAACAAACAATAATTCATCTGCGTCCGCATTTTTGTAAAAGTAATCGGTCATGGACTTTTTGGGTGCAGCCAATGCTATATGCACATCAGAATTAAATAAAACCACCTTTCTACTATCCAAAAAATCATCTGTAGGTCTAACCTCAAATCCTTTTAGCAATCGCGATTTTATATTATGGTCTACAGCAGCCCTTGGAGAGATATCCAAAGTTTTGCCAACCTCCTTTACCATAGTAGGTCGGTGTAAGTGATACATTAAAGAGGACATGCCATCAAAACCAATAGTTCCAAAAAGCTGTTCATAGTGAAGACTTCCATCGGGCTTTTTAAAGATGGTATGTCTTTTCTTGGGAATCTTACCTAGCTTATGGTATAATGGCATTGCTGTAGTTTTATTATTTTGAACCCCTTTCCTAGGAATTCCATAATTAAAAATACGATAAATTGCAGCTGTTAGGAAATATTCGAAGCTTAATTATACGGGAATACAGCTTGTTCTAAATAAAAAAAGCCCCCCATAATGGAAAGCCTTTCATCGGTTATTGTTGTACCAGAACTACATCTAGTGTTATTCAACAATTTCAACCTAAGTCCCAATTCTCACTGGGACACAACACAACATCGCAAAGATAGCAAAGCTTTCATTATAAATACACTTTGCAGCATCTTATTTCTTTCGCTTAATAAATCCCTGTTTTACAATCGCTAAAGCACAAAACTAAAACCCGATTTTTCCAATTTTTTATATTTCTTATTATCGAACCGATATAAAAAAGCTCCTTTTTTAGAAGTTGTCCTATCTTTTTCGTTCAATTTAATAAGGAGATCAAAGGATAATAACTTCTTTCTAAAATTTCTGTCATCCAATTTTCTTTGGTAAATGGACTCATATAAAATCTGAAGTTGTGGTATGGTAAATTTCTCTGGCAACAGTTCAAAACCGATAGGTTTCCTAATCGCTGTTTCTCTGAGGCGCTCCAATGCATCGGAAATCATGCATTTGTGATCTAATACTAGATCTGGCAATTGGTCCAAGGCAAACCATTTGGCTCCGTGATCTTCTACCTGTCCCTTATCATAATCATTTATCCTGATTAGAGCATACTGAGCTATAGAGATACACCTAGCTCCGGGATCGCGATCTACATCGCTATACACTTTCAATTCTTCTAGAAAAATATTTTCCAAGCCAGTAAACTGATACATAACCCTTCTTGCCGCCTCGGTCACACTTTCTTCCTCCTTCACAAAACTCCCAATTAAAGACCATTCCCCTTTAAAAGGAGCTATCCTTCTTTTAAAGACCAATAGTTTTAATATCCCTTCGTCAAAACCAAAGACAATACAGTCGGTTGCTACAAGAATCTTAGAATTTTCGGTATAGCTGTTTTTAGTTACCAATAATAGTTTTCAAAAATTGACGTGATTAATACCAAAAATAAGCCTTTAACATTTAAAACTCAATAGCATTCACATTCTGTTTTTTATTACTCCCTTAACAGGAAGGAACTCCTGTTTTTCGTAAATTAATAATAAAATGAGAAAATCGGCAATGTTCTGGGTAATAGCCACAACAATGGTCTTGGTCATACTTGCTATTATGGCCGCAATGAATTTTCCTTTTAATTGGGTCTTTTATCTTACGGTAGTGGGACAGTTAATGGTTATCTATATGGTATATAGGGTACTAACCGACGATTACACTACCAACAAAACTTTCGAAGATTTTTATGAGGACCATTCTATTGAGGGGGATTAGAAACAGGCTCTTGTTTACCACGCTTACTATGTGGTGGTGTTCCCATGCCCAATTCTGGAATAACCAATAGCGGTATTTGGGTATGAAATACCATCCTCTTCACTACTGGTTCGCGGGTCATTTTTTCCATATAACTATGTTGGTAGTTAAGCATAGCCAGTAAGTGAATTCCTAATTCATTGGAAAAAATCTCTAAAGTTTTGGAAACGGAATTTAATTCCGACACCGTATGTACATAATGCTCCACCTCACTTAAATATTTCCGCAACATATTTAGATTAAACTGCTGGACTTCCGTTAGGGCTTTAATTTCATATTGCACGTGTACTATCCTAATGGCCGCCTTAAAAGATTTAGCCATTTCTAACAAGGGGCGAAGTTCGGAATTAGTATAAAATCGATTAAAATCTGTGGCAAAAGCAATCTCGGAAGGGGTTATAAAGGTAAAATTGCAGGGAATTGCCAATACCGGACAGTTCTTTATAGATCTTATCATCCTCACTGTATTGCTTCCCATAAAAACTTCCTCTAATCCGCTAGCCCCTTTTGTACCTGTAATAACTAGATCTATGTTTTTGGTCTCAATGATATTTTTCATCTCATCTACCAATAAGCTAAAAGAAGAAATAATTTCAAATTTATGGTTAGCATTATAGCATTCGTTATTGATGCGTTCCACAAATTGCTTTAGGCCCTTTTCAGAATTACACTTAACCACATCCTCGCAAGCTTTCCCCACCACTGAGGTTGCCATAAACCTACTATGGGCAATAGTTGGTGTATATGTATTTAAAACATAAAACGTACATTCTTCCTCCTTAAAAAGGGAAATAGCATACTTGGCCGCATTCCAGGCATCTGCAGAAAAATCTGTTGGCAACAATATCTTTTTCAATTCCTTTTAGATTTTAAATATTCCTTAATCCAGTACTCTTTATCGAGGTAAAATTAATGGAACCACCTAGCTGAATCTATGACTTTTATCATATTGAATAGGGATGATGGCTGATTGCTAGAATAGTGGGTCGTAAAAAATTCACTACCACAACTATAGGAACTAAAGAAAATAAGGAGCTCTAACAAGTCTAATCCGTTGGAAGGAAACTTGGTAGAAGAAATTAAAATTATGGAAGTAATTTCAACCGCTTATATCCCTACGGCAAGATCCGCTAGTCCTTTAGCATCTACAATGGCTATTTTTTTGCCAGAAGCTTTAATAAGGCCTAACTTTTTAAATTCAGAGATAATCCTGATCGCTGATTCGGTTGCTGTTCCTACCACATTAGCAATATCTTCTCTAGAAAGGGTAAGGGCTAAATAGCCTTTATCATCAACTCCAAAATTATCTTCTAGGTAAATAAAAGCTTCGGCAACCCTTTGTTTTACCGTTTTCTGGGACATATTTACGATAACGTCATCTGCCTCTTTTAAATCGTGTGCCATATGTCGTAATACCTCAACGGCAAAATTAGGATTACTATTTAATGTATCTACAATAGCATCTTTAGGAATAAAACAGACCTCCATATCATTTACAGCAGTAGCGCTAAGGTTGGCTACTTCCTCGGAAATTACAGATCGCTGCCCCAATACAGCCCCTTTGGTTGCCAATTTCACAATTTGATCTTTCCCATTGGAGCTCAATTTAGAAAGCTTGGAAACCCCGCCACGAACGCAAAATACTCCGTTTAGCTTTTCTCCTTCTTCAAAGATTATTTCTCCTTTTTTAAGTATTTTGGTCGTTTTAGTATCCGAGACTCTTTTTAATTCCTCCTTGCTCATAGCACGCAGGGAATTAAACTGGCGAATAATACAATTTTCACATCTGCTCATATGCACTAAGTTTTAACCTGACATTGCAAAATTAAAGTTTATAAAATAGGATGAACTGACAATTGTCATGTTTTGAAAAGATCATGGCAACCATCTTTGCAGATGCGTATAAAGTAAATATGATATGGATGTGCTAACTTGTTACCATTGTGGTGATGTTTGTGGAAATACTACAATAAACTATGATGAAAGAAGTTTTTGCTGTAATGGCTGTAAAACCGTCTATGAGATATTCTCTAGCAATGATCTATCCTATTATTACGACTTACAATCGGCCGCAGGGTCTACTCCCAACGAAATTGAGGGGAAGTTCGACTTTCTGGAATCCGAAAAAATACAGGAAAAATTCATCGAGTTTAGCGACAATGGCCTTCAAATTGTAAACTTACAGATTCCGCATATCCATTGCAGCTCTTGTATTTGGATTTTAGAAAACCTTAATAAGTTATCCCCAGGAATTTCAAGCTCTCAGGTAGACTTCCCAGAAAAAACAGTGAGGATCAATTATAATTCGGATAAAACCTCGTTAAAAGACCTTGTAATTCTATTGGCTAGGATTGGGTATGAGCCCTATATTTCCCTAAAGGATTTTGATAATGATAAAAAGGGAAAAGATAGAAGTTTAATCTACAAATTAGGAATAGCAGGCTTTGCTTTTGGTAATGTCATGTTCCTTTCCTTTCCCGAATATTTTGATGTAGGGGAGTACTGGTTGGAACAGTTTAAGGTGGTCTTTAGATGGGTAATGTTCGCATTTTCGCTGCCCGTAGTTTTTTACTCCGGACAAGACTTTTTTATTTCCGCATATAAAGGACTGCGGTCTAGGTATTTAAATCTTGATGTTCCTATAGCCTTAGGGATTCTTGTACTTTTTATTAGGAGCACCGTTGAAATTATTTTTGATTGGGGTTCTGGATTTTTCGACAGCCTTACCGGCTTGGTGTTTTTCTTACTCTTAGGTAAGTTCTTTCAACAAAAAACTTATTCCTACCTCTCTTTTGAGCGCGATTATAAGTCCTATTTCCCTATTGCTATTACTAGGATCTCTAAGGACAATAAAGAAGAAAACGTACAGGTCTATGATATAGAAAAAGGGGACCGACTCCTTATACGCAGCGGGGAGATCATCCCTGTTGATGCTATATTGATTAGTGAAAATGCAAAAATAGATTATAGTTTTGTTACTGGAGAGTCCGAGCCGGTACTTAAAAATTCTGGGGATAAAATTTTTGCCGGAGGAAAACAATTGGGCAGTGCCATAGAACTTGAAACGGTAAAATCTGTTTCACAAAGTTACCTCACCCAATTGTGGAGCAATGCTGTTTTCCAAGACGACAGGTCCAACAGCTTTAAAACTATGACAGACGGCATTGGCAAGCGATTTACTATTGCTGTTTTGACTATTGCTTTTGTTTCTTCTATAATTTGGATGTTTTTAGACCCTAGTAAAGTAATAAATGTATTTACTGCGGTACTTATTATAGCGTGTCCCTGTGCCATTGCTTTAGCAGCCCCATTTACTTTAGGGAATATGCTGCGATTATTCGGACGCCATAAGTTTTACTTAAAGGATAGTAACACCATAGAAAAACTGGCACAGATAGACACTGGAATTTTTGATAAAACGGGAACCATTACCACCGCCGCTGACAGTAAGGTAGAATACGAAGGAATGGAGCTCACCTTAGAAGAAGAGTCCCTCTTAAAAAACACACTACGCTCCTCTAACCATCCTTTGAGCAGAAAGCTATATGAACTTTTGGCAGACCACGATATAATTACCTTGGCGGAGTATGAGGAGCAACTAGGTCACGGTATAACAGGGGGTACGGCCGAGAACAAAATAAGGGTAGGATCTGCAACATTTGTAGGCAATTCACAGCCCAATCCTACGGAAAAAACTGCTGTACATATCAGCTCCAACGATGAGTACAAAGGGCGATACATCTTTCAGAACCATTATAGGGACGGGGTAAAAGAAATATTCCAGGATATGTCCTCCGATCTGGAGCTGGCCCTACTTTCTGGAGACAACGATGGGGAAAAAGCCACCCTTAACAAATTATTGCCACAAGGGACAGCAATGTACTTTAACCAGAAACCGGAAAATAAGTTAGCTTTTATAAGCGAATTACAGGAACAGAATAAAAAGGTTTTAATGGTTGGCGATGGCCTGAACGATGCGGGAGCATTGGCACAAGCCGAAGTAGGAATAGCAATATCGGAGAATGTAAATGTATTTTCCCCAGCCTGCGATGGTATTTTGGATGCTAAGAATTTTAAATACCTGTATCAATATATCCTTGCCTCAAGGAAAGCCATTAAAATAATTAAACTGAGTTTCTTACTTTCCTTGATGTATAATGTGATAGGACTATATTTTGCTGTTACTGGTCAGTTACAACCCGTTATTGCAGCTATTCTAATGCCATTGAGCTCTATTAGCATTGTAGCGTTTACTACAATAGCTACCAATCTATTGGGGAGAAAATTAGATAGTTAAACATCATATTATATCGAGACAGGTTTACTTATCAAAATAAAGGGTTAATTTTCTTTCTCCCTTGCCATCTTCTGGTAGTATAACTAACCAAGCTGCGTCTGAATAATTAATTTTTTCTATCTCCACATCGCCCCATTCCTCTAGTGCTTCCCTGTTTAATTTGGATAGGGAGGGAATAAAGACCATAGTCCCTGCATTACTTTTTTTAGCTTCTTTCCAGACCATATTAAACTGCTGGGAATCAAAATCATTTCCATAACTAATCAATTCCCCATTTACATACGCTGGGTATGCGCGGACAAGAATTTGCTTAAAATATTCCAAATTCTCCGTCCCTGGATCATAGCTCCAATAAGCATTACCAAAGAGGTGTTTTTCAATTAATTGCACTGCATTTTTTGCTGTAGGAATAACACTTATAGAATTTCCGTAAAAAGCACCCCACTCCCCCAACCAGACCGGCATTTTTAATTGCTCACCTTTTTTAGCAATCTGATTATAGATATAAGAGACTCGTTCATTTGATGCTGTAGCTACAGCCTCTGTATCTGTTACAAGATCATATCCATGAGGGGCATAGGCTACCAATGGATCTGGTCTACCATCGGGTAAGGTTGTTCTCTCTATACTACTTGCCACTCCCGTATTACTATAATAGCTATGTTCCAGAAATAAAATATTGTTCCTATCTACTTCCCGAATCGCCTGGGCAACCTTCTGATACATCTTTTGCAAGTGATTGGTTTCAAATTCCCTGTTGAGTTTATAAAGCTGACTAAAAACAAAATCGTAGTTTTCCTCGTTAGAGATTAATTTTAGCGCCTCCATTCTTTGCTTTTCATCTGCCCACATAGCTGCTAATTGCTCTTCCTCTAAAATCTCTCCTGTATGTGAATAATATAACTCACCAAAGGCCTTAAGCAAAGTTCTAGTAGATTCTATAGCACTAGATCCTGGAAAGGGCTCGTTCATAATATCGTATCCAATCACCGTAGCGTTATCTGCATACCTAGTGGCAATATGTTTCCACAAGGCGGCATAATGATCTTGAAGTCCAATCCCATCACTTGCAGGTTTGTTGAGCCAAAAATTATCGAAAGCTGTTTGTACGGCCTCGCTCATCATATAAGCGTCACTCCAAATAGCACCTGTAGTATGTGGTTTCCCCTCGTCTAAAGTAGCCCATTCAGGAGCGCCATCGGCATATTTTACACTAAATAGATCCTGATGCATATCTAGTACAACAAAAAGATTATTCTTTTCTGCAAGTGCAATGCGCTGATCTATTTCTTTTAAATATTCTTCATTATAGACCCCTGGTTCTGGCTCTAATCGATCCCAAATAATAATAAACCGAATACAGTTTACTCCCCATTTAGATAAATTCTCGTACAGTTCTGGCCCACTCTGAAAGATATACCCCTCATTCTTATTTTTACTAACAATATTTATTCCGTTTAAAATAACCTCCCTTCCACTTTCATCTACAAACCGATTACCGATAATTGTAATTGACTTTGGCAAATTGGATTGATTAGTCATCCGAGAATTACCTTTGCTTTTGCATGTTATAAATAAAATCCCGAGCAACAATATCACTACTGGGACAATCCGAATCCTACTATTTATCTTCATTAAAATTAACTCTAGATTTCAATTAATTTATTACACTACCAACACTAACCCTTGGTTCTTCTTTTACTTAAAAAACTATTTCCCCACATTAAATTTTACAACCATCGACAATTTAGGACTCACTACAATAATCAAAGGGCGATAAAAATCACCCTTTGAACTCAAATTAAACAACTCAAAAAAAACTAACTTTCTAAAGAAACTATAACATTCACAAAAAAAAAAGAGCATATAGCCATGCACGCTTCTTCTTACAGAATATTATCAACTAATCTTAACTTTTCAATAATACATTGTAAACTATATTAGTTGTTATAACAGATTCTAATATCTATGGCACAATTTCACGAAATACAACAAATTCGGTGTTGTTTGGCATATTTTCGGAAAAGGTTTCTTAATATTCCTATCAAATCGTTATTTTCACCAAAGACAGCAACATCTATTTATGAGCTTTGGAAATTTTATTTTACCCATTGTATTGGTCGTATTCTTTTTAGGGAATAAGGCGTCTTCACAGATTGTTAATTACAATACAAAAGATGGTTTAGCTTTTAATAACGTAGATCATATAAGTGAAGATGATGAAGGGCTTATCTATATTTCCACTGGAGAAGGTTTAAATGTTTTTGATGGGAGCCAGTTTACCCTATTTAATTTGCACAATACCGACGGCTTTAGCAATAAGATCTCACAAACTTTATTTTTAAAAAAAGGACTGATATTGATCGGCACCCGAGATATGGGACTTTTTTTATTGGATAAACTGAAAAATAAGATAGTCCCCTTAGTTGTCAAGAAAGTGGATTTTGAATCCTTAATTGGTATTAACTCCTTATTTCTAGATAGCAATGATATAGTATGGGTAGGTAGTGAGAATGGAACGTTATTTTCTTTTCCCCTTACGGATATCGATTCAAATACTTCTGATTATGAGTTGACGGATGCAGAAGTTCTTACCACTTTGTCGGGAGCAATTCATACTATTCTAGAAGTGGGAAACACCATGTTAATTGGCATAGAAGACTCAAAGATATTTAGAATCCGAAAATCAAACCACAATTACATTATAGATGATCCTATTGAGGTAGAGGGAGCTTCTAGGATAACAAGCTTAGCTATTGACAAAGACATCTTGTTTTTAGGAACGGACAAAGGACTTTATAAAGTGCAAAATTTCTCCTTGAAAGAAAACAAAACAGTATACTCCCTTACCAATACTTGGAAATTAGACCAGACTGAGATACGCTCCCTTACTCCTTACAAAAATACCATTTGGGTAGGTACGGAAGGACAAGGTATTTATAATTTGTCCATAGATGGCAAAGAGCTGGAGCATTTCCAATATGAACAGAACAAACGCAACAATTTAAACTCCGATTATGTACTTACTACCTTTATAGACAGCAATAATAATCTTTGGATTGGCACTTGGTTTGGAGGAATGAATGTTATTGATTTAAGCGAAAAAAACTATTCGGTTATCTATGATGAGGAAAATGAGAAGAATCTCTTCTCTAATATAATTTGGGCAACAGCCCTATTACCCGACGGCAGAGTTTTTATTGGCACACATGGCAATGGACTGGGAGAGCACACCACAGGCCAAAAAAACTTTAAATCGATAGTTAATAATGAAGCTATACGATCTATCTCCTCCCTTTATTATGATCCCATCAGCAAACTATTGCTTATTGGAACTTGGGGCAATGGAATTAAAATGTTCGACCCTGAAACACATAAACTTGTACCCAACATATATGACTTAAGCCTATTAAACCAGGATCGTATTTCCAGCATTACCCGCGGTCCAGCAGGTAATTTATGGATAGGTAGCTTAGACAACGGACTTTTTCAACTCCAAAAAGACAAAACCCAGCTACAAAAAATAAAATTGCCCAATGAAACTGCTACATCCTCTACCGATATAAAAAGCTTGAAAAGCGATAATTTAAACAACCTATTATGGGCAGGATCATTCAAAAACGGACTTTTTTCATTAAAACTTGATGAGAACGGCAACATCGGGAACATAAAACAATATGAAACTTTTGCTACCAATAGTGATAAGATTTATGTAGAGAATCTATTCCTACATAATAACGGAGATTTATGGGTTTTATGTAGAAATGGCATCGGAATAGTAAAACCTAACGGAGTTCCAAAGCGGCACCCTTTAATTGATGGTTGTGTGGTTACAGGAATAGCGGAGGATGCCTCTAACAACCTATGGGTTGGCACCAGAAAAGGGATATTTAAACTAGATCCAGAGGTGGTAACGGCTACTTATACCCTTTCTCAATATTCTTGTTTTAATGTATTGTACAATCCTTTGGATAATACAATTTTGACCGGTACAGATGATGGATTGCTCAAAATAAAACCCGCCGAACCTTTACGTCTTCCTCCTTTCCCAACCCTAATGCTATCGGAACTGAATGTCTTAAATCAGACCATAACCCCTCAAAAAGAATTTAATGGCAAGGTAATTTTGCCCCAAAATCTAAATTACTTAGACACTATTATATTACCCCATGATAGTCAGTCTTTTTCCATCGACCTAAACGCCCTAACTTATACTGGAAAGAAGAAAGTACGATTACAACATCGACTTAACAAATTTGAGATGGAGTGGAGAGAATCTACGGGTATATCCAACACCGCCAATTACACCAATGTGCCTTCGGGTAACTATGAGTTAGAGGTTCGAGTAGGACATGAACATCTGGGTTGGAATCCACAATCCCGAAAACTAACCATCATCAAATTAAAGCCTTGGTGGACTTCACCACTAGCATATTTGGCCTACGCTTTATTACTACTACTTATTCTCTATATTATTTTAAAAGAGGTAAAAGCACGGATTAGAATAAATCAGGCATTGAAAATCGAAAAAATAAAACAAGAGGGAATTCACGAGCTCTACCAACAGAAGCTTTCCATCTTCACTAATGTATCACATGATCTACGCACCCCATTAACCCTCATTATGGGTCCTCTAGAAGAGATGCTTTCTAGCAGTGAGATAAATCAGAAGTTTCATAAAAAACTATTGCGAATGCACAAAAATGGGCAGATGTTATTAAATCTTGTAAATCAGATCTTAAATTTTAGACAGGCAGAGAGCAACATGATGGATTTGGAGTTAGAGCAAATTGATCTAAATGCATTTGTAGAAAATACATGTTCCCAATTTCAAGAATTAGCCGAAACCAATAAATTAGATTTTGAAGTATGCTGTCCGGAAGAAAAATTGATACTGGTGGCAGATTCTATTAAACTGGAATCTATCCTGATTAATTTAATCTCTAATGCCATAAAGTTTACACCAAAATATGGAGAGGTATCGGTACACGTATATAATGATGACGACTATATTTCCATTAGTGTGTTGGACACAGGCATTGGTATACCTAAAGACGATTTGGAGTCTATCTTTTCCCAGTTCTATAGATCCAGGAATAGTGAAGACTTACAAGGGAACGGAATTGGCACAACCCTAGTTAAAAAATACACAGAAATACACAACGGAAAGATTGAGGTGCACAGCGTAGAAAATGAAGGGACGGAATTTATTGTTCACTTCCCTATAATTCGAGAATGCTCTAATTATCCGCATCATATTATCCAAACCAATCCAGAATTTAGCACAGAAAACTCCCCTAAAAATGATACCTCATCCGTAAATTCTAAAGACTATTCTGTATTAATAATTGACGACAGTGAGGATATTAGAGAATATTTAAAAGAAATTTTGGAGGACGAATATAAGGTATATACTGCAGACAATGGCAAAGAAGGGCTATCTATTATCCAAAACAAAATGCCAGACCTGGTTATTACCGATATAATGATGAAAGGTATTACGGGAACAGAAGTGTGTTCACAGATTAAATCCAATGTAAATACCTCTCACATTCCCGTAATATTGTTGACCGCTAAAACATCTATGAATTCTAAAATTGAAGGTTTTGAGAAAGGTGCCGATGCCTATATAGAGAAACCTTTTAACAGTAAGCTATTACTAACACGAGTTAAGAAAATAATAGAGAAAAAGGAGAGTATAAGAAAGAAAATGCTAGAATCGGACACGCTATTAGGGGAGGCCCAGCCACAATCTGTAGACGAACGGTTTATTGAAAAAATCATTGGGCTAATAGAGTCTAATATTTCAGATTCGGAATTCTCGGTGCAAAGCCTTATAGAGAATATGGATATGAGTCAAGATCAACTTTATAGAAAAATAAAGGCACTCACCGGACTGTCCATTAACCATTTCATACGTTTAGTGCGATTAAAAAAAGCCGCACGATTACTTGCCAGTGGAGATTATACCGTTAGCGAAGTCTTGTTTAAAGTTGGGTTTAACAATCCATCCTATTTTACACGTTGCTTTAAAGCGGAATTTGGAGTACTCCCTAGAGATTACTGTCCAACCACAGCTCCAACTATGGCAAAAAAGGATTTAAATTAAGAGAAAATTAATGCTAGACACCAATTTAACTTATACTTTCTAAGAGTTCAGCATTAAATCCGTTGTACGAGGATATACAAATAGAGGAAGCAGAATTATCCAAGTGGCGAATCTGCTTCTCATGTTAATAATAAGAGCATTTAATATTTTATAATTTTCAATGGCCCATTGTTAATACCAACAACAATTCCTCTAGCTGTTCCCAGTTTTATGGACTTCATTTCTTTAACATCATAGGGCAGACTTAAACCGCTTTCTAGCATTGGAATGGTCGTAAAACCACATTTTCCATCTCCTTTTAAAAGTAGTCCGATCCCCGCATCGTTACGCGGGGTTTCAACCTCCGAACCATACATATTCCCTGCCAGGATAAGATCTAAATTCCCATCGCTATCTACATCGGCAATTATAATATCATTAATACTGGATACCTGCGCCTTTATAGGTAATTCATGAATTCTAAAATTTCCTTTTCCCAAGTTCTCTAGCACAATACTTTGGAACATATGAGCCTTATACTCAAGAGATTTACTCAATTGTTCTTCTCCATAAACTTCGCTAAGCGACGCGGAGGCAAAGGTATCGTAATTAGGAAATATTTTCTTTAATCCAGGGATTTGTTGGGAAGAGCAAGATCTACCTCTTAATGGATAGTGCTCCCCGTAATTATAGTACCCAAAAACAATATCATTTTTTCCATTTTGATCAAAATCGCCGTAATTAACAGTGAACGGTTCATCTGGATTGGCTTTATATTTATAATTGAGCCCCAGATTTCCCATAACATAATCATCATCCCCATCTCCATCTAAATCAGCAGCTTGAACACTGAACCACCATCCCGTAGTATTTTGAAGAGAGGTTGGTAAGGCAACTTTCTTAAAAATCCCTTCTTTATTTTCAATTAATGTTATTGGCATCCACTCCCCGACCACTATAAGATCTAGATCCCCATCATGGTCATAATCTGTCCAAGAAGCATCCGTTACCATACCCAAGTCAATTAGGTCATTAATTACAACTTTCTCAAACTTAAGTTGTCCAGTTTCCTTCCAAGTATTTTTTAATAGGTAACTTTCAGTTGGCTCCGGATAATGACCAGGCACTTGTCTGCCACCAACAAATAGATCCATATCGCCATCATTGTCATAATCGGCCATAATTACTCTAGCGCCACTAGCAGTTAATTTAGGTAAAGCAGATTTTAATAAGGAAAAAATTCCGTTGCCATCATTAATATATAATCGGTCCTGATATAGGTCAATTCCCTTATCGTATTCATTACCACCGCTCACTACATACAAATCCATATCCCCATCCATATCTACATCTATAAATTGGGCTCCCATATCTTCATGAAAAGGATAACCAGCAAAGGTCTCCGACCCTGTTTTGGTAAATGTTCCATTCTTATTTTGAAGGAAGATACTTCCGCTATGCCCTACTGCCCCGCCGACAAAAAAATCCTCCAAACCGTCTCCATTCACATCACCTACTGCGAGTCCGGGACCAAAGGCAGACATTTTATGTGGCAATAAGACCTCTACTTCAAAATCATTATAGTTATTTTCCTGATGCACGAAATCTATACCGACTTCCTTGGAAACCTCTTTAAAAAAATGATTTTTAGTAATTTTTGTCTTATTTACTGGTGTTATTTTTAATTTTTCCCGATCGAGGATAAGGGTTTGATTTGGTTTAATTTTATGTATTACTGAACTTGCTCCATCATACCAAGAAATCACCAAACTATCTATTTTCTTAGCAGTTCCCAATCCAAAATGAACAAGGCTTTCACTGCTGGAATAAAACCCTCTAGCACTTGTTAACTCCCCTATCTGAATGCCTCCATCATAATAGATACTGGCTCTAGTACCAAAGAAGCTTTTGTGCTTATTTCCGTCTGTAAATTTTATATTGAGGTAATTGTTTTTCGATAATTTATTGGAATTGTTTTCATAGATAAAGGCTAAATCATCCACATTGTTCACCACTAGATCCAAATCCCCATCGTTATCCAGATCCCCATAAGCGGCGCCAGAAGAAAATGAAGGTTGGTCTATTCCCCACTCATTGGCGACTTTTGCAAAATTTAATCCACCCATGTTTTTAAATGCATAGTTGGGAATTTTTTCTGAGGGAAAAAAAGCCAAAATACTATCCAACGATACCAACTCTCTAAGCTGGGCTAAGTTAGCTGAAACATGCTCAATTTGGTGCTTAGCTGCAACCCTAGCCAAATAAGCATCAATATTTTTAAGGGCATCTGTATTCCTAATATCTTTTTTAATGCCGTTAGTAACAAATAAATCTTTAAAACCATTATTATCAAAATCAGCAAATAGTGCAGACCAACTCCAATCTGTATTAGACATCCCCGCCAATTGACCAATTTCACTAAAACGTAGATTTCCATCTGCATCGGCACCATTATTCAACTGCAGGGTATTGAACATATATTGATAATGCCCACCAAGATTTACAATGTTCCAGAACTCTTGGGGATTCATCCCCCCCATATTTGCTTTAAGCCTATAGTTGTCCTCTGCTACCATATCAACCACAGCTAGGTCTAACAACCCATCATTATTAATATCCCCAACATCTGCACCCATACTAAAAAATGAAATGTGCTTTAAGTATTCGTTGGCCTTATTGGTAAAGGTTCCGTCTCCATTGTTTATATAGAAGAAATCTGGCCCTTCATAGTCATTGGCTACATAGAGATCTGGCCATTGATCATTATTAAAGTCGCCCACCACAGCACTGAGGCCGTAACCCACATTCTCTAGCCCTACTGCTGCTGTAATATCCTTAAAACCTGCTCCCGTATTCTCTAAGAACCTATAGGTTAGCTCAGGACTAAGCCAGTTCCTACCTTTAAGCGGAGATAATAAGGAAGGGTTTGGCGGCTGATTTATCAGAAATAGGTCGAAATCCCCATCTTTATCAAAATCAAAGAAATTAGCATGAATCGCTCTAAAAGGATCGTTTAAATTATATTCCCGTGCCGATTCTGTGAACGTTAAGTCACCGTTATTAATGTATAGTTCATTTATTCTCAGTTCTGGATTATCATCAAACAAGTTCTTGCTTACATAAATGTCCTTATAGCCATCCCCATTTACATCAACCATATTTACCCCCATAGACCATCCACCTCTATCTAATATTCCGGCTGATTTGGTAATGTCCTTAAACTGCATATTACCAAGATTTAAATACAACCTATCCGCTGCTTGATTGCCGGCAAAATAAATATCCGGCAAGCCATCATTATTAATATCCTCTATTGCTACACCAGCACCATTATAAAACAATTCATAAATAAGAGCATTGGCCTCGTGGGTATCTGTAACCGTATTATTAAAATCTATACCAGTTCTAGAACTGGGTAGTAATGAAAATAGTTTTTCTGCTCCTTCCTTCTTATGAGGGGATTGGGCATAAACAAAATGAATTCCAAAGGAGAAAAGAGCGAATCCAAAGGCAATGTATATCCACTTTCTATTGTTCCTCATGCGCGGTTGATTTTCCATTTATTTTAACCCATTCCATTTCGCCATTATTAACAGCACTTATTATCATTTTATTACCAGATGTGTTTATCCGCTTTAGTTTCTGAACGTCGCCCGTTAGAAACATGCCACTTTCGGTAGGTAATAACGGAGTAAACTCACCTTTGCCATCCCCTTTTAGAAAGATACCCACACCAGCATCGTTTCTTGTAGTTTCTATTTCTACGGGATACATATTACCCGCCATTAGAATATCCTTATTACCATCCCCATCAAAATCTTCCAGAAGAATAGCATCCACATTAGAAATCTGCGCTTCCTTGGGTAGCACTTTCATACTAAACTTTCCATTCCCTTTATTTTCAAAATAGGCACTGCCAAATGTTTTCGCAGAATAGTGCAATGCTGTCTGCAAATTATCCTCCCCGTATACCTCTGTTAAATTGGCAGACGCAAAAACATCATAGCTCTGGAACCGCTTCGCAATCATAGGTATTTGTTCTGCGGAACAAGACCTACCCCGGAGCGGGAACTGCTCCCCAAAATTGTAATAACTAAGTACAATATCTTTAGAACCATTTTCATCAAAATCACTGTAATGTACCTCAAAAGGGGTTTCCTCGCTAGCTTTGTATTTATAGTTTAGTCCCAAATTACCGGCAACAAGATCTATATCCCCATCATTATCCATATCTGCTGCTTCCAAACTATACCACCATCCCACGGTATCTTGCATTCCTAGGGAGCCCGTTACATTTATAAATTTATCCCCCGTATTTTTAATAAAAGTAATAGGCATCCATTCACCGGTAAGAACAAGATCTGTATTACCATCTCCATCAAAATCCATCCACACTGCATCGGTAACCATACCTATATCCAATAAGTCTTTGGCCACATTGCGAGTTACATCTTTAAAGGACCCTTTTTTGTTTTGCAATATCCTGCTACTTACTGGAGAGGGGTAGTCCCAAGGCATATGTCGTCCACCCACAAATAGGTCTAAATATCCGTCATTATCATAATCAAAGGCACGCACCACTGATCCGCTTTCTGTAAAATAGGGTAGTTTATTTTTAGTAAGTTCAAAACTCCCCTTTCCATCATTAATGTATAGTCTGTCTTGGTAATAATGGGAGTTGGGTTCCCATTCATTTCCACCGCTCACTACATAAAGGTCTAAATCCCCATCATTGTCCATATCAAAAAACATGGCATCCAAATCCTCATATCTAGCAGCATCCTTCCAAGTCTTACTATCTGTTTTTACAAATTCCCCTACCTGATTTTGCAAGAATAAAACAGGTTCAAAACCAGCAGCACCCCCAATAAACACATCCTCCAGACCATCTCCATTCACATCGCCGACCGTTAAAGCAGGACCATACTGGGACTGTTTATGCGGCAACAGTACCTGGAGGTCAAATTCATTAAATTTATTCTCTATATGTTTAAACTCAATACCCTCAATTGAACTAAACAATAAATCCTTCTTAGTGGGAGGATCAGGGATTAGCTGATTAGCATCGCCTATATCAATAGTAAGAAACTGATTTGGCACCACATCGGTATAGAAACTAACTTGCCTATTGGGCCAAGTTACCTTTAAGGTATCAATAGTTTTATTTTCGGAGAATCCGAAATGGGCAATTTGTTCACTAGTAGAATACATTCCCCGTACACTGGTAAATTCATACAGCTGTTTTAAATTCCCTTGAACCGATTCCACTCTTGCTCCTAAAATTGGAGTATTTTTTTCTGTATCTGTTAAATTGATCCTTAGGTAATTTTGACCTTTATTTTTCTCACTATTATTACGATAAATAAATGCCAGATCGTTTACGTTATTCACTACTAGATCCAAATCTCCATCATTATCTAAATCTACGTAGGCACAACCAGCGGAGAACGATTTCTGTGATAAGCCCCACTCTTCAGACATTTTATCGAAAATCATTCCGTCCTTATTTTTAAAGGCATAATTAGACAATCTAACGGATGGGATGTGATCTAGGGCTTCATCGAGATCAAGAATATCCCAAATGGAAACATCTCCTGCATTGGGATTGTTTTTAACAAAGTCATTAGCGGTCTTGGTAATATAATTGCCCACTGCCTTATCTGAATCCGTATTCCTTATATCGCGTAAAAGGCCATTAGTTACATAAATATCTTTTAATCCATCGTTGTCAAAATCGGCTATTACATTAGACCAGCTCCAATCGGTACTGGACACGCCGGCCATTTGTGCTATATCACTAAATTGGGGTACCCCAGAAAATACTCCCTGATTTAACTGCAAGGTGTTATACATATATTGGTAATGTCCTCCATTGTTTACTATATTCCAAAAGGAATCTGGGTTCATTCCGCTCATATTGGATTTTATGCGAAAATTATCCTCAGCTACCATATCAACCACCATAAGATCTAGGAGCCCATCGTTATTAATATCCGCAGCATCGACTCCCATACTAAAATAGGAAATATGCTTTAAAGAGGCATCTATGGTATTGGTAAAGGTTCCATCGGCATTATTTATAAAAAGGACATCTGGAGGACCAAAATCATGAGCAATGTAAATATCTGGCCAACCATCATTATTAGCGTCCAAAATGGAAACACTATTGGCATTGCCCAGCTTTAAGATTCCTGCTTCTATGGTAACATCGGTAAAACTTTTGTTCCCATTATTTCTATACAGTCTAGGAGCAAATCTTTCTTGATTACGATCTACATCGTACATTTCAGAATAGTTTCCAGGATTGGGAGGGTGATTTAGAAGAAATATATCTAACAGGCCATCTTTATTATAATCTAAGAAAGTAGCATGTCTTGTTCTTTCACTGTTATCCAGACCATACTCGGCAGCAGATTCTTTAAAGCTTATTTTACGATCGGGGTTCTCTTTAGTGGTATTTATAAATAGTTTGTTCCTTCTAATCTCGGGGTTGCCATCATACAGTTCCCGGGTCACATAAATATCGGGCCAACCATCATTATTAATATCTCCAACGATAACACCAGAAGACCAGCCGCCATTATCTTCAATACCTGCAGCTTGGGTAATATCCTCAAATTGCATAGCCCCATTATTTTGGTATAACCGATCACTCACCAAGTTTCCTGCAAAATAAATATCTTGAAATCCATCCTTATTAAAATCACCTATTCCGACTCCTGCACCCCCGTAAAAATTAGAGTAAATAAGAATATTACTTTCCTTGGTATCCTTTATGGTATTTTGAAAAGTTATACCCGTATAAGAAGCATCTAAAAGCGTAAACAACTTCTCTTCCTGAGCATTAGATTGTTGGGTTAGAAATAGCAGTATGGTTAGTATATATAACCAAGAATGGGTGGTTGATTCATTAGTCTTCATCATAATAAACCTAATAAATAAAAATACAACAAAGGAGGGTTTCCCCTCCTTTATTAAATTAATTTAAAATAAACATAGTAATGTGATAAGAGTATAGATACTATTGTTTATCCCACCATACTCGGGTAGTATAGGTGTTTGGCCCTTGATTGGCTATTGCTGCATTTACATTTTCTGCATTAATCGTAAATTCTACCAAAGGATATTTCATTCTTCTTGCAATAGTTCCTCCTGTAGCATTTCCTGGATAATTTACTGGTGTTAACACAGGATATTCTACTCGCCTCCAATTTGAATATGCTTCCAGAGGATTTAAAAAAGTAGCCGCCCAATATTGCTCACCAATCATTTCCATCCCGTTGGCTTCATCAAAAGGATTCGCAGCTAAATATGCATCAACTTCTGCCGTCGTAGGTGCATCTACACCATAAAAACTCCAGTTTGCCATGGCAGCATGTACACCTTTATTGTAGTGTACTTCCGCATCTCCAGTATACCATCCTCTTAAGGCAGCCTCTGCCAACATTAATTCCACTTCAGCATAGGTAATATACATTGATGGTGAATCGCGTTGCACCAAGTCTTGGTTAACCTGTGAGTAGTCTAAAAGGTCTCCTCCAGCAGGCCCATCCGTTATGAGCGTGGAAGGGTCTAATCCATTAGGCAGTCCCTGATGAGGGGCACCTGACTCTACCCAAGATAAAAGTTCTAATCTAGGGTCGTCATTTTCTTGCATCCAGCCGACGAAAGTATCACTTAATCTCATGAACTTATCTACCACAAATGAATAACCAATTGGACTTTCAACCCCACCTTCTTCATGTTCAATTTTTGCCAAGTCATCTAATTGGGTCATAACACCACCTGCGATGGCTTTCTTCACCCAAGTTTCAGAAGAAGAAGGATCTGCCTTAGACATTCTAAGTCCTAATCTTAGCATTAGGGAGTACGACAATTTTTTCCATTTTGTAAGATCGCCATTATAAATAACATCCTGACTACCTGGGCTTTCAGCAGATGCAGTCAATTGCATTGCAGCAGTTTCCAATTCATTTAACATACTTGCATATATATCTTGCTGGCGGTCGTATGCCGGGAACCAAGTATTGGTTAAATATCCTTGGCCAGCTTCGGAGTAGGGAATATCCCCATAAAGATCGGTTACCTTATGGAAAGAGATGACCTTCATAATGCGTCCGATAGCGTTGTAATTCACTGCTGTAGGATCTTCAGCACTACGTGTCACAAAGTCAATTACATCTTTGGCTTCATTTACCCAATATTCATCAAATACTGCATAGCTATAATCGATGAAATCTATGTACTTATCCCCTGGCAAAAGATTGGTCGCAATATTAACGTCGGCCAACTGTTGAACGGAGGAGGATGCCCATCCTAGACCTACTCTACGCATTTCATATTGTGCACCAGCTGCTTTTAATTGTATATCAGTGAGCTGAAGCCCAAGAGGCAAGTCTGCAATTGCATTTGGATTCTCATTCAATTCTGCTAGATCGTCTGCACAAGATATGAAGGAGATAGCCGAAATTGCAACAAAAAAACAAGCAATCTTTATGTTGATTTTATTTATTTTCATAATACTATTTTTTAATTAATTACTAAAAAGTAAGGTTCACGTTAACTCCAAATGAACTAGACTGTGGCATAGCAAAGAAATCTAATCCCTGAGCGTTGCCTGAAGTATAACTAGACTCTGGATCAATATTATCAACGTTAGAGTGAATCAACCAAAGGTTTCTTCCTACTAGGGATACGTTGGCCTTACTAATGAAAGTCTTTGCCAATATTTTTGATGGTATATGATAGCCAAGCGTTATTTCCCTTAATTTTATAAAACTAGCATCATAAATAAACTCCTCTGCAATGTCATTATATATTTTCTCATAATAATCTCTAATGCCGCTTGCAGGTATCACCCCAATTCCATTTTCACGACCTACCAAGGTGTTCTTATGAATACCTCTTCGGTAAAATTGTGCCATGGTTCCACTGTGTCCTACAGCTCCATCCTTCATATCCAATAAAAAGCCTAATGTGAAATCCTTGTATCTAAAATTATTCTGCAATCCTGCATTAAAAGGATGAACGCCAGTACCAAAAGCCACCGTACCTGCATCTACATCTACTTGTGGCAATCCGTTATCATCTAGGTCTATTTCTCCATTTGCATCTCTAAGGTAAGTGGTTCCCGTTATTTGTCCAAAAGGCTTTCCTTCTATATGGGTTACCCAAGCGTGCCTGGCTCTACTTAGTCCAATATTAAAACGCTCTTCATCATTCTCCGGATCTACCAGACTAACCACTTTACTCACATTATAACTCATATTAAATGAAACATCCCATTTAAAATCTTGAGTCATAACTGGAGTACCTGTTAGCAACAATTCTACTCCTTTATTGGTAAGTTCACCAACATTCACCACGGTAGACCAATATCCAGAGGTATAAGAAATACCTGCATTTAATATATCATCTTCAGTTTTCTTATCATAGTAAGAGAAGTCTATTCCTAATCTATTTTTCAAAAACTGCATGTTAAATCCTAGTTCTAATTCCGTTACCAATAATGGATTAAGATTAGCATTTCTTACTGAGCCACCGCTTATAGAGCCACGAGGAACTCCAAGTTGCGCTCTACCTAGACTATAATTCTGATTTAAGGAATACGCTCCAATGTCACCTACACTACCAACCTGTGCCCAAGAGGTCCTAACCTTTAAAAAGTCGATTGCCTCTGGCAAGGTTAACACATCCGATAACACTGCACTTAATCCCACTGAAGGATAAAAAACATCTCTACCATCCAATACAGAGAACCAGTCATTTCTTGCAGATCCTGTTAAAAACAACCAATTATCATATGAAATCTCTGCTTGCCCATAAACTGAATGAGAGCCTAGTTTTGAATAAGAACTACCCCCTCCATTATTAATACCATTTGCGATAGAATAGAAAAATGGCAATGCAAAATTATTTCCAGATGCAGAGGTTCCATCTTCCTGCAGTCTCATTTTATTAGCCCCAGCCAAGAAGTCATAGCCAATTCCATTGTCAAATTCGTGACGGGAACCTATCATGATATCAAAGTTGGACTGTTGGTATTTATATTGACCCTGGCTCATACCACCATCTACATTATGTCCTGTTCCGGTAGGGTTAACACTTTCGGTTATTCGATCAGATTGATCAATACCAGCTCTACCTTTTATATAAGCCCAATCATTTAATTCATATTGTAAGGAAGCACTTGCTATCAGACGATTCTTGGAATCCTTATCAGTTTGCTGATATGTTGCCCAATAAGGATTCTGATTCCAAATAGAGCTTTGGGGTAATAATTCATAACCTTTTTGTCCCATTGTAGCCCCATATAGATTAGTTGCATCTTCAGGATTTGCTCCTAATCTATTAGGGTCTCCCTTTAAATCTAGCACATTTACGGTAACTGGAAGCTGCCAAACTGTGTAGTGAGCATTACCAGGGGAATCGGCCAATTGAGACCTGTTTTTCACATCCTGTAAAATATACTGTGCACTCGATTGAAAAGAAAGTTTATCATTTAAAGCCTTACCATGCAGATTAGCACTATAGGTCTGTCTTTTCATTCCTGAATTAGGAAGAATACTCTCGTTTTCCATATTGGAAGCAGAAAATCTATACCCTATATCTGCAGAACCTCCACTTAACGCAACCGTATTTGTGGCTGTACTTCCGGTTCTATAAAATCTATCGAAATTATCACCAGCATAAGAATAGGGTCTACTTACCCCATCAAATTGTACTACGCTAGACCCGTCTAATTTAGCCCCCCATGAAAACTCCCCTGCATCCCAAGCTTCTGATTGTGTAGTAGGTTTCTGGCCCTTAAGCCCAGATCCATATTCTTTTTGAAGATCTAAATGATTAATTGCACTTTCCATTACGAAGTTAGAATTCACTTCTACCTGTAGTCCTTGATTGGTTTTTCCTCTTTTGGTGGTTATAAGAATAACCCCATTGGAAGCCTGAGACCCATAAAGGGCTGCAGCCGAATTCCCTTTTAAAACGGACATGGATTCTATATCGTCTGGGTTGATATTTCCAATACCATCCCCACCATCTTGTCCGCCCCATTCACCAGCAGAACCCCTGTTTGTGTTATCGATAGGAATACCGTCTATAACATACAATGGTTGGTTGTTTCCAGTTAAGGAGGAGTTTCCACGAATTAAAACTCGTGATGTTCCTGCAGGTCCAGATGCCGTTCTGGAAACATTGACCCCCGCTACTTTACCAGCCAAACTATTCGCTATGTTTGTTTCCCTTGCCTCGGTAAACTCGTCCCCTCCAACTTTTGAAACTGAATATGCCAAGGATCTTTTTGATCTCTCAATACCTAAGGCCGTAACTACTACCTCATCTAAAGTATTCGCAGATTCTTTTAAAATAACATCGATTTCTGTTCTTCCTGCAATAGCAATCGTTTGGGTCTGATAACCTATAAAAGATATAGTTAGTTTTGTGGCATTTTCTGGTACAGCAATGCTGTAGTTACCATCAAAATCGGATGTTGTACCAATTAATGTACCTTCTACCAAAACGGTGGCACCCGGCATTGGCACATTGTTTTCATCCAGAATAGTACCTGTAACAATATTATCCTGAATAATGCCCGCCATTAGACTTTTATCTGTCTTAGGCTCATTAATAACGTTCGCTTGCATCATACTTGCAGACAGCACAAATAAGAAAAGTGCAAAGCACGTTGGCAGTTGTTGATTTTTAGGCCTTTTAAATAAAAAAAGCCTAAACTTTCTAAGTTTTCGCATACGTGGTTGGTTTTAATTGATTTTTAGTGAAATCTTATTACGCTCCTTAAGAATAGTTGACGCTCTAGTATACCCTTTTATTGCCATAATTCTTGGAAAGAACGGAACATGAAATGATCATAAGCAATATTACCTATTAGCAAAGCACTCCTGTTAGAACAGAATCAAAAAAGTATAACATAATTTCGAGGCCCTAACACAGTTTCAATGGGGTTTGACACAGATTCGGAATCCTATGGAAGTAGTACTGTATTACGATAGCCTCCAATGCACACTACTTAACCACTTAAAATTTAGTGGTTCAAAGTGGTTAAAATTAGATGTAATTTTTTTGTTTAAACGGTGTTGTTTCAATCTTTAAAACAACAAATACCTTAACAATACCCGTATGTATATCAACTCCTTTATCCAAACCTAAAGAACGGTTTATTTTGATAATAAATTGGTTGTAACCAATAGATGTATAGTTTTAAAACTATATCGCGATATATTATAAGTACCTAATAAAAGCCAGCAGTTAAAATACCAGTCAATTATTTACAGGCCATGTCTCACTATTCAATACTTTGTACTTAATACTAACTACAGCGGAAAGAGCGACCCGATAGGAGAACGCCCAAAACAATCACCAGCTATATCTTCCAACAACCACCCAACAAAAAAAAGGAAGCAACCCCCTAAAGATTGCTTCCTTTTATTATTTAGCCAATATACGTTTTGGCAAAACGCTTTATTACTTCTGCTGCTCCAAGAATGCGATTAAGGAGGCAAATTCCTCATAACTCAGTGAGTTCACCAATCCGGCAGGCATCATTGAGGTTGGCAATTCTTCCCTTTCGGCAATATCTGCAACCTTAAGTTCTGTAGCCATCCCAGCAATATTACGTATAGTTAGGTCGGAAGCCGATTCTTTGGTTACGAATCCTACATGGATATCACCACCTTTGGTCTCTATCTTAACTGTAGAGAATCCTTGAGAAATGGAGGCATTTGGCTTTAATATAGACTCTGCAATTTGCTCTCTGTTCATAATAGAACCAATCTGCCCCATAAAAGGTCCTTTCATCACCTCATCGGCACTAATACTGTGGCACGCAAAGCAACCTTGACTTGCATAAATTTTCTTACCACTTTCTGGATCACCTTTAATCTGCTTAAGTGCAATCATAATGTCTTCTATAGACGCCTCACCTACTTGTCCTTTTTTGTTTTTGATCTTATCGAAGTCCACTATAGGCATATCTTCTTTTGGCTCTCTTTTCTCCAAAATTCCAAATTCTTCTATTCCCAATCTGTACTTACTATTAAGTTCGGCATACAAATCCTTTTTATCTTCTGGCGTATTTTCCCATTCCTTAGTTAGGAAGTCGCCAATTACTGAAGTGTATTCCCAATCTACAGTTTTATAGTAAGGTCCGTGAGTATCAGGTCTTGTACTCCACCACCATGAAGTATCGTAAGGCGCTTCCTGATGATAAAGTCGCGCCAAAGAATTACTTATCTTCTCTTTAACTACCTCATCATTGGTTTCCCCATAAGCCTTAATTAATCCGTCTACCACCTTTGGCGAATGCATATAACGAGTAGCCCATAGCGCCAAGTCCTTATTTTTAGTATTTAACGCTTCTACCACAGCATCTTCTGCATTTAATGCAACAAGGGCTTTTACAGCTAAATGCGGAAGTAGGATATCTGAATTAGGCGTAGCGTGTGGTCCTTCACTTCCTAAAGTTGGAGCTTTAAAAGAACTAGGAACTGGAACTTCTAATAAATGCTTAGCAAGATCTTTTCTTCCCAATCTCCCTAGACCTACAATAGCAGCGGCCTTCACTCGGTCTGAATCAGATTTCAATGCTTCTATAAAGGGTTCTGATGGCACATTCTCCACAATCCCCTTGCGGTCTGCCAGTGCTCTTAGTGCAAATTCCTGAACTGCTGAATCTTTAGTTAAGGATACTAAATCATTTATACCAGATGCTCCGGTTAATTGAGCGTAAGTAAAAATGGCTGCAGAACGCACCTCTAAAGGTAATGAGCTATCCTTAGCTAATTTTAAAACTCCACTTGCACCTTTACCTCTTTTGATCAATTCGTATTGAGCACTTAGTCTAGATTTAGCGTTTCCAGACTTTAACAAGTTCACTACATTATTGGTCCAATAGATATTTTCTACCTGTGGAAAAGCTCTATACTCTAAATTTTCCGGTGTTACCCTTACAATATAACCTTTATCTGGACTACCGGAATATCCTGCCCCATCCCAAGCGGATAGGTACATTACACCAGCGGCATCTACATCTAGATCCGTGATCTGTGGCAGTTTTATAAACTTTTCTTCATTTTGTGTAAAACTAGCTTTATCCTCGGTAACCCTATGGATATACAATTCGCTACGTCCCCAGTCTGCCATCATAGGTACGTTGTTGTATTTTTCTGGCCAGCGATCATCGTTCATAAACAATGCTCCTGTTCCAGATCCACCACCTACGTCTACCAATCCTGGAATAATTTCTTCAGTAAAATGCTTAAAGAGCATAGGATACCCATACTCTCCCGTTTGCATTTGATGTGAGAATCTGATGTTCCATCCCCCACCATCGTTGGTATTTCCTCTAGTAAAAATGTTCATAAAGGGATCGATTGCAACATCATAAATATTTCTCAATCCATGGGTATACACTTCCATTTCAGTACCATCGGGTCTCACGCGCAGTACGCCACCACCTAACATAGTAAGCTGTGTACCATCACGATCGGTAGCGTTATGGAATCCAAAATCGCCCACTGCGATATAGATCCACCCATCAATTCCCATTTGAATTCCGTTGGTAGCATGATCCGTACCTCTTTCTTGGAGATATTTGGAATTACTCAAGTTTTTGATCAATACTTTTGCAGGACCATCTGCAACGCCGTCATTATCTAAATCCTCAAAAACGATCAAGTCCATATTATCGGCTTTTCCCGTTTCTTCGGTAAACGTCGTATGCAGAACAAATAATTGGTTTCCTATAGGTAATATTCCCCTTGGGTTATCTACTTCAGCAAATTTGGTATAGGAGTCCATTACTCCATCGTTATTACAATCTACCAACCTTTTAATAAATCCTTTCCCCATATCCTTACCAAGGGAACCCATCATATCTACACCTACAAAGACTTCTCCTGTAGCTGCCACCGCCATACAAGCTGGACTTGGCGTAAGGTCAGGACCGGCAAATCCGGTTATTTTTAAATCCTTTGGCCAATTAAAAGCCTGTGCCAAAGAATCTGCCATGGGATAATCAATGACCTCACCACTTGGGGCACATGGAACCTTATCTTCCCCACAACTGACAACAAGCAGCCCCAACAATAAAAAAATACCAATTTTCTGAAACATAGTTTACGCTATTAACCTAATTATTTTATCACTTACTACATATTAAACCCTACTGATTAGGGGATTTTTAATATGAAAGTCGCAAAACTAAAAATCTTTCGCATAAAATCTTTCATTTAATGAAGTATATAGTGTTAAAATAAGGTCTCTAACATAATTCTTATTAAATGTGACGATTAATATATAATTTTTAAGGTACCTCCATCAAATAAAACTCACGGTCTTCAACAATTAAACAATTCAATTACAGGCGATTATTCCTTCTTTTAATCTGACACCTATTTTATAAAAAAATGTTAATTTTTATAAATTCTTAAAAACTGAGAAATGTCATATTATTAAAAAAACAGCCTGTTTAGTTTTACGGCGAAAATCGACTAGGAATGAGCGTGATTTATCTATTGTTAGCCCTAAGTATTTTAGTGGCCCTTGTTTTTTTTATCGCTTTTATAGTTTCTGTTAGAAGGGGACAATATGACGATTCGTATACCCCATCTATACGTATGCTATTTGAGGATGAATTGGTAAAGCACCCTTCAGAGAAAAAGCCAAAAGAAAAATCTAACCAAATAAGTGAAAGTCAAATATTGTAATTATGGAAGTACAGCAGTTCTATTACGATAATAAAATCGTAAAAAAATTCATTTATGCTACGCTGTTTTGGGGAATAGTAGGAATGTCTGTCGGGCTTCTGCTCGCTCTTATGTTTCTTTTCCCAAACATTACCGATGGTATACCGTGGTTAAGTTTTGGGCGATTACGCCCCTTACATACCAACGCCGTTATTTTTGCGTTTGTGGGCAATGCCATTTTTGCGGGGGTATATTATTCCACACAGCGCCTGTTAAAGGCTAGAATGTATAGCGATGCATTAAGTAAATTAAACTTTTGGGGTTGGCAGGCAATTATAGTAGCAGCCGCTATTACCTTGCCATTGGGTTATACCTCCACTAAAGAATATGCAGAACTAGAGTGGCCTATAGATATTGCCATTACAATTGTCTGGGTCGCCTTTGGTTGGAACCTCATCGGGACCATGCTAAAAAGAAGGCAGCGTCACTTATATGTTGCCATCTGGTTCTATCTCGCCACCTTTGTAACTGTTGCTGTACTACATATATTTAATAGCTTATCTATTCCTGTAAGTGCTTTTAAGAGTTATTCTGTCTACGCTGGGGTGCAAGATGCCTTAGTACAGTGGTGGTATGGACATAATGCTGTGGCATTCTTCCTAACCACACCTTTCTTAGGTTTAATGTATTATTTTGTCCCAAAGGCCGCAAACAGGCCAGTCTATTCGTATAGGTTATCTATTGTTCACTTTTGGTCGTTGATATTTATTTATATCTGGGCAGGACCTCACCACCTTTTATATTCCTCCTTACCAGATTGGGCACAAAATTTAGGGGTAGCCTTCTCTATAATGTTGCTAGCACCATCTTGGGGTGGTATGATCAACGGTCTTTTAACCCTAAGGGGGGCATGGGATAAAGTAAGGACAGATCCTGTTTTAAAATTTATGGTGGTCGCTATTACCGGATACGGGATGGCTACATTTGAGGGCCCCATGTTATCCTTAAAGAACGTTAATGCTATTGCTCACTTTAGCGATTGGATTATTGCTCACGTTCACGTAGGAGCTTTGGCATGGAACGGATTTTTGGCCTTTGGAATGATTTATTGGTTAGTTCCTAGAATGTTTAAAACTAGGTTGCATTCCGTACCCTTGGCCAACTTTCACTTTTGGATTGGCACCTTGGGCATTATATTATATGCCTTACCAATGTATGTCGCTGGCTTTACACAAGCTTTAATGTGGAAAGAATTTAACCCCGATGGCACCTTGGTATATGGAAACTTCTTGGAAACGGTAACCCAAATCATCCCAATGTATTGGATGCGTGCTATTGGTGGTAGTATGTACATAGCTGGAGCCCTTGTAATGATCTACAACTTAGTGGTAACCGTAAAATCAGGGAGCGAAGTAGAAGACGAGCTTGCAGAGGCCCCGGCCCTAACCCGAGTTTCCAAGAAAAGAACTGCAGGCGAGACTTTCCACACATGGTTGGAGCGTAAGCCTATTCAGTTAACCATCTTGGCTACCATAGCGATATTAATTGGTGGCATTGTACAGATTGTACCTACCATATTAGTAAAATCCAATATTCCTACCATCTCTAGTGTAAAACCGTACACCCCATTAGAATTGGAAGGAAGGGACCTATATATTAGGGAAGGTTGTGTAAGCTGTCACTCCCAAATGGTAAGGCCTTTCCGAAGTGAAGTGGAGCGTTATGGGGAATATTCCAAAGCTGGGGAATTTGTTTACGACCACCCATTCTTATGGGGTAGTAAACGTACTGGGCCAGACTTATTACGAGTGGGAGGTAAATATTCCGACAGCTGGCACTTTAACCATATGTATGATCCACAAACAACCTCCTCCGGATCTATTATGCCTGCATATGCATGGTTAATTAGGGACGAACACGACAGGAGTAATATTCAGAAAAAAATGGAAGCTATGATCACCTTGGGCGTACCCTACTCCGAAGAAGAAGTTGCTAATGCCTTTGAACTTATGGACCAACAGGCAGCCCAAATAGAGAAAAACCTATATACCGATCCCGATTTTGCAGCGAGCTATGAAGCAGATAAAAAATATGCTGAAGAAAATGGAGAGAATTTTATAGAAATGAAAGATCGGGAGATTGTAGCTATGATCGCCTACCTACAGCGCCTGGGAACCGATATAAAAATTAAGGATACGAACGAGGAGATTTCTCAAAACTAAACAATCATGCTAAAATTCGTAAAAGGTTATATGGAAACTATCGATGGGATAGCTACCTACCCCATTATTTCCCTACTGATATTCTTTGTCTTTTTTGCCGCCCTATTTTGGTGGGTACTTACAGCATCCAAAGAACACATTAAAGAAGTTAGTGAATTGCCGCTAGAAGATGATCAATAGAGAAATACAAAGGGAATATATAGGCTCTACTAGTCTATGTATTCCCTACCAGAATAAATAATAACAATTGCAGCCTAAGCAAACCACTTAAAACAGTAAAGATGAAAAATACCACACTTTGGCGGATTAGAATTCCGCTAGTTTTCTTTCTAATCTTCGGATTAATGGAATACTTCGTAGAAACGGATGGCTTACCGGCCGTTTTGGAACATCCCATCCTATTCGTATTTATGGGGGTAGTCCTATTTTTATTAATTGGAATTGAGCTTATTTTAAGGACCATAGAAAATGTTATGTTCCAAACCTTATCTCCTGAGGCCAAGGAGCGCTATTTGGAAACCAAAACCTCCAAAAGAGGGACCAATTGGATAGCGCGACTTAGAGAGAAGATGATTGGGGAAAAAACTATTGAAGAGGAACACGAAATTATCTTGGACCACAACTACGATGGCATCCAAGAATTGGACAACAATCTTCCGCCATGGTGGGTTTACCTATTTTATGCGTCCATTGTTTTCGCCATAGTCTACATGGCCCGATACCATGTGTTTGGTGGGGACACTCAGGATATGGAGTATGAAAGAGCCGTTGCAGAGGCTCAAGTGGAAATAGAGGAGTATAAGAAAACGGCCAAGGGATTGGTAGATGTCAATACAGTAGAATTACTAACCGATGCTGCGGATATAAAAGCGGGAGAAGCAATCTACACTGCCAATTGCGTTGCTTGTCATATGCCAGATGGCGGTGGGGGTATTGGCCCAAACTTAACGGATGAATATTGGATCCTAGGTGGGGACATTAAAGATGTTTTCCATACCGTTTCCGAAGGAGGTCGCGCTGGTAAAGGAATGGTAGCTTGGAAGCAAATGCTTAAACCACTTGAAATGGCCCAAGTATCTAGTTACATCCTTACCGAATTGACCGGTACAACTCCGGCCAATCCGAAAGAACCAGAGGGGGAAATTTGGAAAGCGGACAATTAAATACCATTACCGATCTTGAGTTTAGTATTGCAAATATAAATAATCTGCATAGCTATATTAGAAAATGGATAGGTTTAAGACTGGTTTAAAATTTAAACATGGTAATCTCTAGCACTTATTATAGTTTGATGTGCAGTTAAGTACTAAGAGTGGAATTTAAAACCGGATTGCAATAATATCCACTAGCACAATACAGTATTACAAAGATGGCACAGGAGCAAAATAATTTCAGGGATTCCATAGGGACAATAAATGAAGAGGGGAAAAGGGCATGGGTATTTCCAAAAAAACCCAAAGGCCGCTTCTACAAATACAGAAAATATGTAAGTTATTTTCTATTAACATTTTTATTACTTGCCCCATTTTTAAAAATAAATGGGAACCAGTTTTTAATGTTCAATGTACTAGAGCGCAGGTTCAATATTTTTGGATTTCCTTTCTGGCCACAGGATTTTTACCTTTTTGTAATCTCAATGATCATAGGGGTAGTATTTATTGCCCTGTTTACCGTTGCCTTTGGGCGTATTTTCTGCGGCTGGCTATGTCCTCAGACTATTTTTATGGAGATGGTTTTCAGACGGATAGAATATTGGATTGATGGGGACCGAGGAGCACAGATACGGTTGGACAAACAAGAGTGGAACGCAGAGAAAATTAGAAAACGAGTTCTTAAATGGTTCATCTTTTTTATAATCTCCTTTATAATAGCCAATGTATTTCTCGCTTATCTTATAGGTAGCGATAGACTTATTAAATATATCGCAGATGGACCAATGCAACATCTTAGCACCATGGTCTCTCTCTTGATCTTTACAGGCGTATTTTATTTTGTATTTGCATGGTTTAGGGAACAAGTCTGCATAATTGCATGCCCATATGGCCGCATGCAAGGAGTATTATTAGACAATAAATCCATCGTTGTAGCCTATGACCATAAACGTGGAGAAGCAGAGAAGGGAAGAAAAAAATTCAGAAAAGGAGAAGATCGAGCAGCAATTGGGCACGGTGATTGTATAGATTGTTTCCAATGTGTAAACGTTTGTCCTACCGGAATAGACATCAGAAACGGGACTCAATTAGAGTGTATTAATTGTACTGCATGTATTGATGCCTGTGACGAGATAATGGAGAAGGTAGACCTGCCTAAAGGCCTTATACGATACGCTAGTGAAGATAATATTGAGAAAAAAGCCAAATTTAAGTTTACACCCAGACTTAAAGGTTACACTGCAGTACTGATTATCCTTACTGGTATATTAATTGGGATGCTATTTTTAAGAAATGACTTAGAGGCCAATATATTGCGATTACCCGGACAGTTGTATGAGCATAAGGAGGGTAATATCATCAGTAACGTATACACCTTTAAGGTGGTCAATAAAACGACTAGGGACATACCCGATGTTACCTTTAAGTTATTGTCACATAAAGGAACTATATCACTCGTTAGAAATGATAATTTTACCGTTCCTGCACAAGAGCTAACCGAAGGGACCTTGTTTATAGAAATAAATAATGCCGCATTAGACGGTGATAAAAACACGGTGAAAATTGGGGTATTTAGCGGAGAAGAACAAATTGAGACTACCTCAGCAAGATTTATGGCTCCAAGAAGCTACAGGTAAATAAGCAGGAGGTGATTATCTAAGAACTAAATAAACAAATATCTCCCAACCATTTGGGAGCAAGACCTAAAAATTAGAATATGAAAATTAATTGGGGAACTGGAATAGTACTGGCATTTATAGGATTTATAAGTTTTATCCTATTCTTTGTAGTAAGTATGCTAATGGACGATAGGACCAATCATGATCTTGTCCGGGAAGATTACTACCAGGCGGAGATGGGATTTCAAAAGGAATTGGATGCTGAAATAAATTCGCACAAAAACAATGTGGACTTAAAACTGGTAAGTACCTCGGAAGGTCTGCGATTAGAGTTCCCTAAAGAGTTGGATCAAACAACCATAACAGGTACAGTTACCCTATACAGACCATCTGACAAACAATTGGATTTCGACCTGCCTATAACGTTATCCAACAACAATCTACTTATACCTGAAAAACGTCTGCCAGCAGGTCGTTGGAACATTAAAGTCTCCTGGGAGTACAAAGGCGAAGCTTATATGTTCAAGGATAAAATAACGTATTAAAAACATCATTTTCAAACTACTACCAAAAAGATAAACCATGCTGGCGACTGCTGTATTATTAGGATTAATGGGGAGTTTTCACTGCGTAGGCATGTGCGGACCCATTGCCTTTATGCTACCCGTGGATCACCAAAGACCAGGAAAAAAACTGTTGCAAGTATTTCTGTACCATTTCGGGAGGTTAGCTGCTTACGGTATTATAGGCTTGGTATTTGGCTTTTTAGGAAAAGGCCTATATGTTTTTGGATTACAGCAAAAGCTCTCTATTATCATAGGGGTAGTAATGATCGTTATAGTTCTTGTTCCTTACAAAACCTTTAATAAATATAATTTCTCCAAACCTATCTATGGACTCTTATCCAAATTAAAAAGCCAAATGGGCAAGGAACTAAAAAAGAAAAGTCCAGATACCTTCCTAACCATTGGCTTCCTAAATGGTTTTTTACCCTGCGGTCTGGTTTACATGGCGGTATTTGCTAGTATTGCCACTGCAAATCCTTGGTTGGGCGCTCTTTTTATGATGTTATTTGGTTTGGGAACCATTCCCTTAATGACCACCGCCGTATATTTTGGCAGTATGCTAAAAGGCAAGGCCAAACAATCCGTACAACGATTGATACCTGTATTTGTAGTGTTGATCGGACTTCTTTTTATACTGAGGGGAATGGGGCTGGGAATACCCTATATTTCTCCTGCCCCCATTACGGAGACCGTATCTAGTGTTATGGAATGCCATTAATATTGGGTTAGTATTTTATTAGCACCTAGTTTTATTTTTCCACTTATTTAAAGTAGGTTTGTTTTAAGCCTATTGGACCCTTGCAAAGGTCCAAGTTCTGTAAAAGAATGGTTATATTTCAATACGCTATTCCATAGAAACCATCTCAAGTACCAGGGGACTAAAAGTGCAATACAATTTTAGGAAATATGATAGGTAGAAAATTCTTAGGGATATTGCTATTTTCACAGCTGACTGTTCATGTCTGTCACAGTCAACAAAATACAAGTACCATGTCTAACACCAACAAGGCCCAGTTCTCAATAGGCGTAATCGCAGATTGCCAATACTGCAATGAGCAAGGAACAGGAATAAGAAAATATGCCAAATCCGAGCAGAAACTAGAGGAATGTGTAACACATTTTAACACCATGGATTTAGCTTATACCATACACCTGGGTGATTTTATTGATAAGGATTGGGAAAGTTTTGATGTGGTGACCCCAATCTACAATAGTTTAAACATGCCAAAATACCATGTACTGGGGAATCATGATTATTCCGTAGAAGATGATGAAAAAGCAGATGTCTATAAAAAGATGGACATGCCCTCCCCCTACTATGATTTTAAAGTGGAAGATTGGCGATTTATAGTGTTGGATGGAAATGACATAAGTTTACACGCCTATCCAGAGGATAGCGAAGCCTATCTTAATGCCGCCAATTACTATGTAGAAAATCATGCCGACTCCCCCTTTTGGAATGGAGCCATAGGTCCCACGCAGATGCAATGGCTTAGAGATGTCTTAGACAAGTCGTTAATCAACAAGGAGAAGGTGGTGCTATACTGTCATTTTCCAGTGTATCCAGAAAACATCCATAATCTATGGAATGCAGATGAAGTTATAGAAACACTAGAAAGCTACCCTAATGTAAAAGCCTACATAAATGGGCATAATCATGAAGGCAATTACGGCGTAAAAAATGGTATCCATTATGTTACTATGAAAGGCATGGTAGATACTGAGGAGAATTCTTATGGTGTGGTAAAAGTATCTTCAGAATTATTAGAAATTATTGGTTACGGGCGTGAAACCAGTCGCATGATAAAATTACAGGACAGCGGACAGTAGATATTATTGCGAGGTGGATAGACCGATTAAAATAGCGTAGGCTATAATCTTTTAAATGTATTTTAATAGGCGCATACGTTTCTATAACCAGAGTGCTTGTAGTACTTATGATCTTTCCCAGTTTTTATGGTTTGTTTATTCCAGTCATAATAGATTTACTTTTTATATCTTACTAGATTTTGGAGTGAACGATAAAAGTTTAGTCAGCAAAACTTAAAATAGGAGAAGAAACCTTATTTATACTTCGGCAATACATTGATGATTACCAAAATAAAGGTGATTTAACTATTTCCTTGGCAGTGAAAAATTGTTTGACTGCCGAGAACTTTTCCTACCTAAACATTTAACCGCTATAAAGAAATAAATAATGGATCAAACTACAAGTACAGATTATACCGCTAAAAAGATATCGGGTTCCATAAAGGTAGACGGTAATACAAAGAAACCAATTTGGAAAAACGCTAATTGGAGTAGGCGCTTTGTAGACCTAGTAACAGGAGATCCAGCACTGTATAATACACAAGTAGCCATATTATGGAACAATACCCACCTTTATATTGCTTTTGAGGCAGAGGAACCTTATGTAGAGGCCAAACTAACAGAGAAAGGCAGCATTATTTTTTTAGAAAATGATTTAGAAATCATTATAGACGGCGGGGACTGTTATTATGAATTAGAAGTAAATGCTGCCAATACTATTTATGAAGCCTTTTTTATATGGAAGGATGCTTATAAAAAAGGGGGCAAGTTTGATATCCCGCAATTTGACGTACATCAGACTGAGGCGTATACCTTTGGAGGAAATTATGACCGTGAGGGTGAATCTTTCTGGAAAGGAACACATCCTAGGGGAATTCGGTGGGCCTTCACCAATTATAATTTACCCAACTTAGAAACAGCAGTACATGTAGATGGCGTTTTAAATGATAATAAAAATGTAGATAAAGGCTGGCACTTAGAAGTTGCTATTCCTTGGAGCAGTTTGGAGTGGTTAGCCAATGGCAGAAGTTTACCTCCAACCAATGGGGACATTTGGAAAATGTTTTTAGGCCGATTTCAAAAGTTGGTCGTTGGTGGCAAAGCAGTACAACCACACCCTGCCATGGTTTTAAATAGTCATGGAGCTTACGATGCCCATCTACCTGAAAAATGGAGTAAAATTAAATTTGCTGATTAAAAGCGATCAGCCCCGTTAAAGCACTACTTGTATCATGCCTTAACAGGCAAATAACAAATGAGAAAAATCACACAACGTTAACCTCTAAAACAACCAAATACTAATATCATTCAAAATAAGATTTAAAAACAACACCCCATTCCCCTACCCTACTGTTTTATAAATCGCTCTGTATGCGTGTAGTTAGAGGGGTATGCCCCTACTTGCAACAGCAATGGCCGTAGGGCAAATTCAAATTCCAACACGGCTACCTTTCCTTCTTTATTCAAATGAAATTGCATAAACTCTTCGCGTTGGGCAGGATTTTTCCAAATCGCCCTAAACGTATCGTAATGCCAATGCTCTAGCTTTGCTTCCAAGTTGTCTGACTTCCAAAAACGAAGTACCAAATCTTTCCCTTCTTTATTCACATCTATCGTTCCGTATCCAGCCGATTGGTACACGCCTAAATAAGCATCTAATTCCAAGCTTGGAATTGTTTTCTTATTTCTGGCCTGATGGATTTCTTCACGAGCTGCGGAAGCATGCTCATAGGATTTCTTATACCATTGCAAATAGCGTTGGTTCCAATCTACCCCATTCTCTCCTAAGAAAGCATCCATAACCTGATACGCCACAGCATTCCCCAAACTATTAAAAGTATTCCCTACTACTATAATACCCAGGTCCAATTCTGGCATTAGGTACATGGCCGAGTTAAATCCGTCTGTGGCACCGCCATGGGTAATTACACGTTTTCCCTTATAGTCGGTTATAGTCCACCCAAAGCCATAGCTACTTTGCGGCGCCATGGCATTAGACTGTGAACGGACCATCTGTGGCTTATGGATCTCGTTCATCTGCTCTGTACTAATTAAAGTTTTTCCCTTATAGCTTCCAGAAGTCCCCAATTGCATTAGCATCCACTTGTTTAGGTCGCTTATTGAAGCGTTAATACCCCCTGCAGGCCCGGCATTATCCCAGTTTCTTCTTGAGATGGGCACTACCTTTCCTTGGATTTCTTGATGGGGATAGGCTTGATTATCGTTTGCTTTCAGTTGGGTAATACTAGTAGTAGTACCGTTCACCTCTAGCGGAGCAAAAAGAGCTTCTTTTAAAAAAGTATCCCAGGTACGTCCGTCGGTATATTCAATAATCTGTCCTGCTAAGGAATACATAATATTATTATAAACAAACTCCGAACGGAAAGGCTTTTCCAAATCCATATACCGCATTTGATACAGCACACTATCTCGTGGACTAGCCGTCATAAACTGGAGCCTATTACCCAATATTCTTCCCAATCCCACCCGATGCGTTAGGGCATCGCGTAAGGTAATTTCCTGCGTTACCCAAGGATCTTTAAGCTGAAACCATGGAATATGTTTAGTGATTTTATCATCCCAACCTATTTTACCTTCATCCACCAAAATTCCGAGTGCCGCTGCGGTCATATTTTTACTTACCGAAGCAATACTAAAAATAGTATTAGCATCTACCGGCTCCCCACTTCCCAACCGCTTTTCGCCAAAGCCTTTTGCGAAGACAACTTCCCCGTCCTTTACAATACCTACTGCCATTCCAGGAATCTTCCAGTCCTGTCTGCTGGACTCTAACCAGGAATCAAAATTTGCAGGTAGGAATTCTTGAGCGAAAATGCTAGAAAATAAAAAACCAGAAAATACAACGAGCGCTAACGAGAAGCTATTACAATTACGTTTTGTCATGGATATAGATTTTTCCCAAATATACTTACAAGTTTAAACTATTCCACCTGAACCGAGTAAACAAGGGCTTTTCTACGGAGATAAACAACTATTAAAGTACCGGTTTGCCTCAGAATCAACAAGCAACCTTCTTTTAGAAATTTATTATGGTAAAAAGGAGGCTATTATTATCCTTAACTTGTATAACAGTAGAGGAGCGTAGAGCGATTGAACCTAATTATAAAAAAGTTTTATCTTGGAGCGAATGGTATTTAAGTTAAATGGAAGACTACATTTTATTCTCTCACCTTATCATATTCCACTTTTGTACATAAACAGAATAAATAACGCCACTTATAATGATAGAAATACTGCAGAACAGCAAGAAGGAAGTTGCCAACAGCATCCATTCCTTATTTCAATTATCCTATGCTGTAGAAGCTAAATTATTGAATCTAAAATATTTCCCACCCCTTAAAAGGCCTATTGAAAGTTATCAAAAAAGCACTAGTGTCTTTTACGGATATCTAGTAGAAAAAGAACGGGCAGGAATTATCGAGATTTCCCACAGTACCACATACACAGAGATAAATAGTTTGGCGGTGCATCCTATGTTTTTTAGACGTGGTATAGGGAAAGGATTAATAGAATTCGTATTTGATAGTTTTGATTCTAAACACTTTACAGTGGAGACCGCAATTAAAAATATTCCTGCCACCACATTATATAAAAAGTTGGGTTTTCATGAGGTAAAACAATGGGACACGGAAATAGGAATTAGAAAAATACAGTTTATAAAATGAGGTAAAAATATACCCTCACCCCAAAATCATCCACTTTTAATCACGCCATATAGTCCTCCAAGCCATGCTCCCTCCTGAGTAAATTTTAGTTTTTAATTATTTATGTAAGTGGATAACGCAACAAATACTCCCAATTAAGCACGGGGGCAAACTGTAATTGTAGTATCTTTTATTTACGATTGTACTGTTCTTCTCCATGAAGTTGAAATACCAAAAGAAGTAGGCGTATTTGAATAAGGACACTACTAATTAAAAAATCTAGAATGAAACTCGACATACTATTTATTAACGATGTACATGGTTACATTGCTCCACATAATGAATTATTTTATGGTAAAAATGGGGAGTATATAGCTGAAGCGGGAGGATATGCTCGTTTGCATTCCAAGGTTGAAGAAATACGGATGAAAAACCCAAACACGTTATTATTTGATGGGGGCGACACCTTTCATGGCACCAAACCTATTGTAGATTCCAAGGGAGAAGCAATGGTACCTATTCTTAATAAAATGAATTTCGATGCCATGACCAGTCATTGGGATTTTGCTTATGGGCCCGAGCAACATAAGACTATCACCGATCAATTAAATTACCCCAATTTGGCCTGTAATATCTTTAAACCAAATGGGGAATTGTTTTCTACACCATCAAAGCTTTTTAGTATGGGAGGCGTTACGATTGGTGTCATTGGAGTCGCTGCTTTAATTGTAGACAAGGTTATGCCCCCTTCCTTTGCTGGGGATTTGCGGTTTACTGATGGACTTAAAGAAGTGCCCCAGCATATAGATAAGCTTAAAAAAGAAGGCGCAACTGTTATAATTCTACTTTCCCACAATGGCATGCCACAAGATACAGCACTATTAAAACAAGTAGAAGGAATTGATATTTGTTTAAGTGCCCATACCCATAATCGGTTGTATTCCCCTGTAAAGGTTAAAGACGCTATGCTAATACAATGTGGGTGTCACGGGTCGTTTATTGGAAGGATGACTCTGGATATTGAGGGAGGTAGAATTCAGTCGCATTGGTATGAATTGATTACAATAGATGATAAAATTAAAGAGAACGAGGCGATGAAAGTGCTGGTGGACCGCATTTTAGAAGGCTATAAAGACATACAGAACAATATAGTGGGTAAAACGGAACAGATATTACACCGCTATGCTACTATAAATGCCAGTTTGGATGAATTGATGCATCAGGGAGCCTGTTTTGTGACCGATACCGATATTTGCTTTTCTAATGGATGGCGATATGGTATTCCAATTGACAAAGGGGATATTACGGAGGATGATTTATATAATATGGCCCCTATGAATCCGCCAGTTTCCGTAATTGAGCTTACTGGAAAGGAAATTAAGTCCATGTTAGAGGAAAATTTATCTCGCACCTTCTCCTGCGACCCTATGAAACAAATGGGAGGTTATGCCAAACGTATTTTTGGCTTACATCTCAATATTAGAATAGAAAACCCAGATGGAGAAAAAATTCAAGAATTGCTGTACAAGGGGAACCACATAGAAATGGACAAAACCTATAAGGTTAGTTTTATAACTGTACAGGGGGTGCCCAATAAGTATGGTTTTAATAGACAACAGACAGGATTTAGGTTAGTAGAAGCTATAAAGCGATATTTAGAAGCACATCCTCACTTTTCTCCCTTAAAGAACAAAACATATAGGCTTGTATAATACAGCTTATAAATTTTCAGGGGGTACTTAATAGCCATACCTAACAGAGCGTAAATCACCTCAGCTTCTCACTTAAATATTTCCAATACCGTTTAGGTACGTGCTGTATATGCAATTTCATATTTTTCCTAGAGGGGATATTAGTGCTCTCAAAATAATCTTGCCATAGCGTCTGGAATTCCAATTCTTCGGTAGCAAAAAAATCGGAAGTGGTTTTGGTGGCATCAAAATCATCTGGCAAGGATAGGTTAATAATATCCACGTTTTCTAAATCGTAAAAGAGTCCGTAGTTACGCTTAAGGTCATAAATAACCCATTTTTGATCGGCATATCTACGTTTAAAATGTGCAGAAATAAGGGGTAAGACATCAAAGTCCGGTTCTATATTTGCAAAATAAAGTCCGTCTTTCGTCAACCTAAACCGTACAAAAGCTTCCATTCTATGTTTTTCCCGTCCTACACTTTTGGCTACTTGGGTTACTTTTAGCACGTCTTGGTTTGCAAAATCGGCATCTATTAACATGGTGCTTTTCAATGCATATTGTATATATCGCAATAGCAAATTTTCTATCTGTTCCTGTTCGCTTAAAAATGCATAATACAATCGGGAGCGTCCTTTTGCCGAAGTTTTCTTTTTAATGCCTTTCCAAACCCGATCCGATTTTTCCAGATCTGTTAGCACCTCCTCACTGGTGCCGAACAAAGATTCTTGAACGTGAATTTTCCGTTGTATATGGACCTGCTTCAGTTTTAAATCATACAAGTGGAACACACAGGTTAGAAACCCATCAAAAGTGCCATCGTAAACCAATGTATAGTCTTGAGGAAGTATCATTATTCGAATAAACTCAGTTGTGGGCTCAGGATTTTTTGATATTTGCTCGTAGAGTTTTGAAGGATCAGTGATTTTAATTGTGGCCCCGTTAAATCGCGCCGCTCAAAATCCCGAGACTGGCAAATTAGAAAATATTTCGCTCTGTTTAAAGCGACACCCATCTTTTGTAAATGTTCCCAATTAAGATTTCGAAACCGCCTGGCCTGAAGTATTTTGTATACTGATTTCATCCCCAGACCTGGCACACGGGCCAACATTCGCTTATCGGCTTTATTTACATCCACCGGAAATTGCTCTAAATTTCGCAATGCCCAACCTAATTTTGGATCTACTTCTAAATCTAGATTCTGATGATCATTGTTCAGGATCTCGTGCACTTCAAATCCATAAAATCGCATCAACCAATCAGTCTGATACAATCTATTTTCCCGAAGCATGGGTACAGCAGTACCTATTTGCGGCAAGCGGGAATCGTAACTAATAGGAATATATCCGGAGTAGTACACCCTTTTCAAATTAAACTTTTTATAGAAGTAATTGGATGTCCACATAATCTGCTGATCACTCTCGCCACTTGCACCTATAATCATCTGTGTGCTTTGTCCGGCTGGTGCAAATTTTGGTGTACTCTTAATAAGTTTCTTTTCAGAATTGTAAAGAATGATTTCATTTTTGACTTTTACCATGGGTTTAATAAAGTCTTCCCTATTTTTTTCGGGTGCCAAAAGTTTTAAACCTTCCTTAGTGGGAATCTCAATATTTACGCTTAACCGGTCTGCATAGAGACCCGCTTCCTTCATCAATTCATCAGAAGCGCCCGGTATGGATTTCAGGTGGATATACCCGTGAAAATTTTCTTCTAACCGCAGTTTCTTCGCTACAGCTACCAATCGTTCCATAGTATAGTCTGCACTCTTAAAAATTCCAGAGCTCAGAAACAAGCCTTCTATATAATTACGTCGATAAAAATTGATGGTTAAATCTACCACTTCCTGGACCTGAAAAGCAGCACGCTTTATATCGTTACTTTTCCTAGTGACACAATACGCACAATCGAAGATGCAATAATTGGTCAGCAAAATCTTTAAGAGGGACACACAGCGTCCATCTTCTGTATAAGAATGGCATATACCCATTCCAGTAGCATCCCCAAGCCCTTTAGAGGAGTTACTTCTCTTACTGCCACTAGAAGCACAGGAAACATCATATTTAGCAGCGTCTGCGAGTATCTTTAATTTTTCTTGGGTTCGTTCAAAAGACATAGATGGGGGATTTAGAAAAATTTTATTGCTTAACCAATTGATTTTAAAGCGGGTAAAACAATTCAACAATTGTGCCGAATTGCTTGTTGGCCGAAGGTATTTTTAATCTATAAGGGCTACTTTTAAATACCCGAATTTAGTATAGTACACCTACGAAATATCACATCAGAAGCAAATCGTTTAACGTAAAGGATGTAAAATCTAGTTATTGATGCTTGCGCCGTTATGAAAAATGATACTTAATCTAAAAAACCAATAGAGGTTCTTTACAACTACTTATTAGACGACCATTTTATCAATTACTTTCATGAGCCTATCGGTTTCTACAAGTGCTGAAATTATTTTTTGATATTCCAAAATATCATCCTCCTCCAAAATACTACCCTTACGATCTTTCAACCATTTTTTAGCAGGTAGCTTCCCTCCAATACTACACTCCCAAACGGATATGGGGATTGTATCAAAATACTGCTTCTCATTTATCCACACTCGGCCTAAATTGTTTTCCACATCTACTATTTCCCAATCCGTTTCCTGAATTCTAACTGTGACAGAATTATCCCCCTCTTGTGGAAAGTTTGCAATAAATTTTCCCACTTTAGCAGCGTCCATATTATGAATGGCACACAATTCACTACCTATAGCCACCAGCCGCCAAAACACACCGGAATCTTTTGGGTACGGCAACTGCAGGAAGTCGTTTTCTAGATAGGCTAGGTATTTTTCCCTATAAGGTTCTGAATGCAATACAGCATAACTGAAATCTAAAATGTCCTTGGAAGAAAAAGAAGTTTTATAATCGTCCCTTAAGTCAGGACTATTTACAAAGCACACATTACTTTCGGTTTCTTCTTGGGTTAAGTAAGTTAGTCCTAATTTATTTCCCAACTGTTCTATATAATACAACAGGTTTAAATTGATGGAATCTTCTCCCACCTTACCTCCACACAGCAATGTATTCATTTTCTTTCTGAAAATAGAATGGAAAAATATAGAATTCTCTTTTTTATTCACTTTTGGATATAAGGAAATATAGTTTCTTACTGAAAGTTAATTAAAATTCATCAATCATAAAAATACTTATTAGATAGATAATTCTCCTCTTCCTCACCCCTAAAACAGTTTAAACTCTCTTTATGACGCACAACCCGAAAGGATTGGATGACTCCACTTTACGAGGCTCTTGCTACCCACAGCCGAATATTACATTACTGGGTATAGTGATCAATTTCAACCTTAATTGCAATAGCTTAAATTTAACTAAGCATTCCAAAATGGAATTGATTTATGGCGTAAATTAGAGTAATAAATCATTTGGACGCTTCATAACTCTTATAAATCTTTTATCATGAAAAGAAAGGGATTTTTTGCAGCACTTCTTTCCATCACCGCCCTACCCTTCTTGGTATTTCCTTCCAATGAAAGAACCATACAAAGAAAAGCAAAGGGGTTTAAAATTAGTGCTGGTGAAGGTCGATTTCACGGACACATAAAATTAAAAGGAGTAAATTCCAATATTTTGGATGTAAAAATTTCTGGAAAGGACACTCAAGGAGACTTGGCTATATTTGAGCAGACCTCACTCTCTCCAGGCAGAGGAACCCCATTGCATGTGCACCATTCCCAAGACGAGATATTTTACGTCATTGAGGGTGCATACTTTTTTAAAGTTGGAGAGGAGAAATTTCATTTAGTCGCTGGAGACAGCATATTCTTGCCTCGAAAAGTACCACATGCATGGACACAGGAATCAGTTGTGAGCAGAATGACCGTTACTTTACAGCCCGCAGGGAAATTGGAAGATTTTTTTATTACCATGGCAGGTATGGATCACGAACCCACATCAAAAGAAATTGAGCAAATTTTCGCGGATAATGGAATGAAAGTAGTTGGCCCACCATTAAAGTTAGAATAGGAACATGGCCTTGGCCTTTCATGAGTACTGTTAGGGCATGATTCTAAAACGTGCCCCTCAAGCCAATAGTTCCAGGCCCCATTTGCAGGGTCCAACTAATCCTATCTTCTGAGAATTGATTTTTATTCTCTGCCTTTTTTAAGAATTTATCTATGGTATCTACCACTACCACACTCACTGCAACACTTACGGCTACATCTGTAAGCCAATGTGCACCATCCCATAATCTAGATATTGGGGAAACCATCCCAAGGGTATAAAATCCGCCCTTGATCCACGGGTTTTTAAATTGCTTTCCTATAGCATAAAATGTAGTTACGGACAAAGCAGTGTGTCCTGAGGGAAAACTATGATAAGCGGCTTCCTTACTAAACGGTTTAAATTCTCCTTTCCCCAATTCCGTAACTGGTCTCGCTCTTCCCACAACAGTTTTACTGATACTCTGGAGTATACCTATAGCTGCTGAGGAGGAAAGCAAGAGAACACCGGTATGTCTTATTTTTTCGTTCTTGGTAAACAAGCCCACCAAATACACGCTGCCATTTAGGGAATAATTGTACAATGGTTTTCCAATATAATAACCCGACTCTTTAAGTACGGTTGGAATATCATCTTGTTGGTTCCTAAACCAGTTGGAACTATCCTCATCAAAAGTATATAGTGCTGCGGTCCCTAATATGATAGACCCAGCCGAGAGGAAATCTTTTTCTTTCCATTGCAAAGGCCTAGTATAAGCATGTTTTACGCCACCTAGAGCAGTTTTAAAGTCTGAAACAAACATCTGTTTGGTACTCAATGTATCCTGCGCAGTTCCCAAAAGCGCATTCGCCATAAAAAAAAGACCGAAAACCAAACGTTTAACAGTTAGGACCGTATTCATACGCCAATTTATTAAAATAAGATTCTACAAATAAACAAAATGACATTAACAAGAGGAAGAAAAAAGTTCGTGGACTTATACATGACCATTTTCTATTATACCTCCTTATAAAATTAACGATCCTAACAACAACATATTGCCACGGATACTATAGACACTGAAGAATTTAGCGCTATGATTCATAAAAACCTTTTTCATTTAATCTAAAACTCGATAAAGTCGGAATAGCTCAACTATTAATACATCTATATAAGATTTTCGATGGAATTATTTATGGACAAATAAATTATAAAACACTATTTGCTTCTCTAAAAAACCCTATTAATCGCATAATCTAGACTTCCCATCTGCACCAAATCGAATCTCCAATCTGGACGTAGCCGGACTTGCCACTCAAACGGATTTCCCTCTATGGAAATAGTTGCTAATGCCAATCGGACTTTTATGGTTTTGGGTCGTCTATCGAATTAAGCAAAAAATGCTATTTGGAACGTTAAAAATAATGGATGGTCAAATAAAAACGATCGATAAGAACTCCTATAATCCATTGCTGTCAATTTCCTAAACGAAAATCTACTCATATTTATTAATTTTATGATACAGAGGAAAGGTCCTACGAACTTTTTCCGCAGCCAATCATATATTAAACCATTGTGGCCCCTTTAATAAAAATGAAAGCATATAATATTAAAAACTACGGAGACCCTGAAAAAGTGCTTAGACTTGTACAAGTTGAACAACCAAAGCCTAAAAGTACCGAGGTCAAGATTAAAGTTTATGCAACAACAATCAATGATTACGATTGGTGTATTACCACGGGCAGGCCTATATCGTATCGTTTGTTCTTTGGGGTATTTAGACCCAAAAAAAAATTACTGATACCCGGAATGGAGGTAGCAGGGATTGTGGAGCAGGTTGGGAATAATGCCACAAAGTTTAAAGTGGGTGATGCCGTTTACGGTGATATCTCAGAATACGGATTTGGCAGCTTTGCAGAGTTCCTTTGCATAAATGAGAAAGCACTAGCGCAAAAACCTAATAACATGAGTTTTGAGGAGGCAACTAGTATTCCGCACGCAGCAATGCTTGCCGTACAAGGTCTGCGGGATGTGGGACGTATTAAAGATAAGCAGAAAATTTTGATCAATGGCGGTGGTGGCGGCGTTGGTTCATTCGGAATCCAAATAGCCAAACTGTACAACGCAGATGTTACAGGGGTAGATACAGGTGAAAAATTAAAAGCAATGGAAGCTCAAGGGTTTGACAAGGTAATAGACTATAAGAAAGAAGACTTCACAAAGAGTAATGAGCAATATGATCTAATCCTTGATTGCAAGACCAATCGATCGCTCTGGAAATTCTTAAAAGTTCTTAAACCCAAAGGAAAATATGTTTCAATAGGTGGTAAATCCAGCAAGCTGTTGCAAATGCTTTATATGAAACCAATACTAAAGTTGGTAAGTAATAAACGCGTGCATATGTTAATGTTAAAAGCTAACAAGGACTTGAAGTACATCAATAAGCTTTATAAGGAAAATAGCATATATTGTGTCATAGATGGTCCATATAATTTTGACCAAATACCCTGGGCGATTCAACGATTTGGGGATGGCCTGCACAATGGTAAAATTGTAATTACATTAAGTTAACGGTGCCACAACAACTCCTATACCTTATTGCTCTTAAAGGCTCTTAATTTCCTGCCTTACGATTTAATAATTCTTACTGACCCTGGCTTGCGTTTCAATACCACGCGGCATACTCTAATCGTAGAAGTTCATCTAAAAGTAATCTGGAAAAATTAAATTTTAGAGGAAGATAAAATTAACTGAATTTACCAATGAAGATAAGAGCACTTGAACAACAGCGGATTGAATTTATAAATCAAAAATTTCTAGCTACGTCATTACCTGGATTAATAGTTTGGTAAATTATCAGGCGTTTGGTGATATTTTATTCTGATTTTATAGCAGTTTGGTCTATTTTTATTGCGACTGGAAGTATTGTATATCTAGGGCTCTTTCTCTCAAAATTCACAGGTGAAAACTTCCTAGATAAAAGTAAACCGAAAAATGAATTCGATACACTTTTTATTTTTAATGCTGGACACGCCATACTATTATATTAAATATCAATACGGTAATTAAGTTATGGCTAAGTTAATGCGCACTTGGAGAGGTTGATACCAAAACACGCCACAAAATCATACACAAACAAATTGACCATAATTACCTTGCAAATTTTTATAAATGAAAAATATTAGACTCACAATTTTATTAATTCTCATCTCAAACTTATTGTCCGCTCAGCATATATCTGAAATTGTACAATTTGACAAATCATTAAATCAGTTTCATAACGTTCGAGATTTTACTATTTCAAAAGTTGGCAATGAGGCGTATTTCACTATACAAAGTCCAAATCAAGAAATCTCGCAAATAGCCTATATTAAAAAGGAAAACAATCAATGGTCTAAACCAGAATTATTACCCTTTTGTGATTCCTTTATGTACTTAGAACCATTCTTATCATTTAATAATAACCGATTGTTTTTTGTTTCTGATAGACCGTTAAATGATTCCATTACTACTAAAAAAGATTTTGACATTTGGTATGTAGACCGAGACAAAAAAAATGGTGAATGGTCTAAACCTAAAAATATTGGTAAACCCATTAATTCTGAATTAGACGAATTTTATCCTTCTGTAAGTAAAAACAACAACCTATATTTTACAATGAGTTCACCAGAGGGTTTAGGAAAAGATGATATTTATTTTTCCGAATGGAAAGACAACCAATATTCAAAGCCTGTTTTATTGGACGAAAGTATAAACAGTGAAGGTTATGAATTTAATGCTTATATCTCAGAGAAAGAAGATTTTATAATATATTCTAAATATAACCAAGACGATGGGCAAGGAAGTGGTGATTTATATATTTCCAGAAAGGATGCTAACGGCATATGGAAAAAGGCAAGAAATTTAGGTGTTCCCTTGAATACAAAATATATGGAATACGCTCCATTCTATGATGAAAAAAATGAATTATTGTATTTTACAAGCAAGAGAAGTGATATAAAACCTAAAAAGTTTAATTCTATTTCAGATTTCAAAAAATATATTAACCATGGCAGCAATGGTCTAAGTAAAATCTACATGACTTCTTTTAAAATTGAATAAATCTCGTTTCAACAACAGTACCTGTTGCACAAGCATCAAATGCTACAAAAAAGAATCTAAATAAGTCCTGCTATCTCCCCTTTGGCCTTTGATCCGCGTCGCTCACAAAAAACAATGACCATAAATTACGAAAATACGAGACCATATTAATAACGCCCAATTTTTAACTGAGCAAGGATTCGGATTGGGTTCAGCAGATTGTAAAAATCCGCATGGCAAAAAAATAATACTGAACAACAAAGGATATAATATGGCCCAATCAGTGGTTCCTAAATATGCCAAAACTAAAGTTCTTTAGATTTTTATATGCCAATATACATTTAACTTGATATGAGTAAGCATAGGCAACAACTCACGTAAAGCCCTAATGTGCATATTGACGTAACACACCTTATTACAAGAAAAATATATTACTTAGGAATAGATTACTATCCATATTTAAAAACAAGGGATGATGATATACCATTTTAAAGGTATTGAGATGATATCTCCCAAAACAAATTTTGGATTACCCCATTACGAAAATATTGATCTTTATTTTACATCTATTTCACTGACCCCAACAGGTGATTTTTATGCATTGGCAATAATTGGACTTTTTATTGTTTTTTCAATTAGAAGAAATTAAAAAATGGCTGCCAATTAAAATCGGCAGCCATTTCCTATGCGTTTTAAAGTTTTGAAGATTAGGATAAAATAGGAATATTTCCTTGCTTACATTCTTCAATCATTTCATCTGGCCAGATACTGGTCTGTATCTCTCCAATATGTGCTTTTTTCAAGAAAAACATACATAAACGAGATTGCCCAATACCACCTCCAATAGACAGTGGAAGTTCATCATTAAGAAGCATTTTATGCCACATTAATTCTTTTCTATCCTCTGCACCTGCAATGGCCAACTGCTTATTTAGAGCATCTTTATCTACACGAATTCCCATGGATGAAATCTCCAGAGCTTTTTCTAGAATTGGGTTCCAAAGTAGGATATCACCATTTAATCCTTTAAGTCCATTTTCAGTTTCGGTACTCCAATCATCATAATCGGGAGCTCTACCGTCATGCTTCTCCCCATTGGATAATAATCCTCCAATTCCAATTATAAATACGGCACCGTACTTCTTAGCAACTTCTGTTTCTCTTTCGTTTGGTGAAAGGTTAGGGTACATATCTGCTAATTCTTGAGTATGAAGAAAGGTTATTTCTTCTGGAAGAATTGGCTTTAACTGCGGGTAACGCTCATAGACAGTATATTCAACTCTTCTAAAAACGCTATAAATTTTATTTACTATATATTTTAGGAAGTCAACAGACCTTTCTTCATTACTAACTACCCTTTCCCAATCCCACTGATCTACATAGATAGAGTGAATGTTGGAAAAAACCTCATCGGGACGTAATGCATTCATGTCTGTATACACTCCATAACCTTCCTCAATTTCAAATCGGGCCAAAGCAAGTCTTTTCCATTTTGCAAGGGAATGAACAATTTCAGCTTCCGCATCGTTCATAGATAGTATTGGAAAAGTCACAGGTCTTTCTACACCACTAAGATCGTCATTAATTCCAGATCCTTTTTTTACGAATAAAGGCGCTGTGATTCTTCTTAACCTCAATTCTGATGATAAACTAAGCTCAAAAAAGTCTTTAATCAATTTAATTGCTTGTTCTGTCTCTTGTATATTTAATTGTGGTTGATATCCTTTCGGGATTTGTAATTTATAACCCATTATGGCAACATTTAATTAGTTGATTAGCAACTCGCTTTTTTAATTGTATATTAAAAAACAAAAATGCGATAATTAGAAAGAATATCAAAACGGTCTTGAATGAGAAGTCACAAAATGTTAGACTTATAACGAGATTATGCTATTTGGTACATTTTAGATGTCTTCTGTGGGCTGCCGACAATAAAAACAAGATTTAGGTTTAGGGAAACTTAAGATGTATAAAAACGTTGCACCACCCTACTCCATTCTCAGAAGTTATTTAGATTTCCCCAAAAGGTTCTGTTTCTTTTTGTTAAATTAGTTTCATTGCTGTTTTTACTAACTGTACACAACGTGTTGATCTCAAGTTAAAAAACCAATGGAAATTACTATAGTTTAATAAATGCATAATAATGATGAAGACATCTAAAAGTAAATAACCTCAGCCTGTTGAAGTATCAGGAAATACGCTAAGATGCCCCGTATGCAATAACAATCTATTCTGGACTAGAAGAGCTCAACTGAATTCAGCCGTAGCATCTTTCTTCAACTTAGATTGGGCCAATAAAAGTGCCACCTGTTTTGTATGCTCCGATTGCACTCATATATTTTGGTTTCTAGGGAAATAATTCCCCAATAAAAGCATGGATAAAAGATTTAAAAATGAGAATGGTAATACCCTATAGGGCCCTGTTAACGTTCGGGCAATGTTTCACCAATAATCGACACTCGAAATAGTTCACCACCAAATGAAAAGAATACATTTTGATAATTTAGGAAAGAGGGGGTTTCCAGTAGACGTCTCGCTGGTACTAAATCACCCCTAAAATATAGATTAACATTATCCTAGCAAGAACATCGCTCTCTCCACTACTGTCAGCTCCACCTTATTAAATTAAGGTTTCCCTTCCCTTGTGTTTTACATGCATTCCTTGACACTGATTTAAATTAAACAAAACGCTAATTTTACGAAGTATCTAAAGCGCGGCTATCCATTGGCTTTCTCCAAAAACTGGTCGTTTTTTAGGAGCAACCCATTTATACACAAAGCGCATTACCAATTAATTAGAAGGACTGGAAAGAAAGTCGAATGAAAAATGCCCATAGTTTTCACATTCAACACCAAAAACCATGGCAGTTGCAAAAAAGTGATAAATTTTCTCCATATTTACGTTGTTAACTATTAAAAAGAATATTTTCATGAGCAATTATTTTAAACAATATCCAAATAGTGAAGGTTTTTTCGGTGAGTATGGTGGTGCTTTTATTCCACCGTCACTAGAAGTTGAAATGAAAAAGATAACGGATGCTTACCATACCATAAGTAAATCTCATAATTTTATACAAGAACTGCGTAGCATACGCAAACACTACCAAGGACGTCCAACCCCTGTTTATTATTGCTCTCGTTTATCAGAAAAATACGGAGGCCGTATTTACTTAAAGCGAGAAGATTTAAACCACTCTGGGGCACATAAATTAAATCACTGTATGGGAGAAGCCCTTCTTGCCAAACACCTTGGCAAAAAGAAGCTGATTGCAGAAACAGGTGCAGGCCAACATGGTGTAGCTTTGGCTACCGCTGCCGCTTATTTTGGTCTAGAGTGCGAAATTCATATGGGTGAAGTGGATATTAAAAAACAGCATCCAAATGTGGTGCGCATGAAAATATTAGGGGCGACTATTGTACCGGCTACCCACGGACTAAAAACCTTAAAAGAGGCTGTAGATTCGGCTTTCGAGGCGTACCTTAAAGACCCTGAAAATACCATTTATTGCATTGGCTCCGTTGTAGGGCCCCATCCGTTTCCTATGATGGTTCGCGATTTTCAACGCGTAGTAGGAATTGAAGCGCGTGAACAGTTTTTGGAGATGACCGGGGAATTACCAGATAACGTTGTTGCTTGTGTGGGTGGAGGAAGTAATGCGATAGGATTATTCTCTGCTTTTCTAAATGATGACGAGTGTAAAATACATGGTGTGGAACCCGCAGGACGCTCTATGGAATACGGCGAAAATGCTGCTTCCATGACATTGGGAACTCCAGGGATAATGCATGGTTTTAAATCGTATATGCTTAAAGATGAAAAAGGAGAACCAGCACCTGTTTATTCTGTAGCTAGCGGACTTGATTATCCTGCTGTTGGACCAGAACATTGTATGCTTAAAGATAATAACACGGTTAATTACGATATTATTAACGACAAAGAAGCTATTGATGCTTTTTATGAACTAAGTAGATTAGAAGGTATAATACCTGCTCTTGAAAGCTCGCATGCTGTAGCCTATGCATTAAAGCTCGCTAAAGAGCAACCTCAAAAATCTATATTGGTCAATTTAAGCGGTAGAGGCGATAAGGATATCGACTTTGTGGTGGATACGTATGGCCTACCAGAATAACGTATTTTAGATAAAATAACCAACCCACACCTTAAAGCTCTATTGAAGGCATTAACAACCATTTCTTGGCGATCAACAATGCTTCAATAGAGCTTTTTTAATAAGTGGAAGTTCACACACTACTAGGATATAAACTGCTAGTCACAAGCTTTATAAGAGAAACGAATAATGAATAGAAAGAAACATTGGGAAACAGTTTATAACACAAAAAATCCAGACCAAGTTAGTTGGACGCAAGAAATGCCAAAAACTTCCCTTGAGATTATCCATTCCTTCGAACTAAATAAATCAGCAAAAATAATAGATATAGGTGGCGGAGACAGTGAGCTTGTAGATTACTTACTTGATGAAGGATATACAAACATTACTGTACTTGATATTTCTGCTAAGGCACTAGAAAAAGCAAAAACCCGACTTAGAGAAAAAGCGAATAAAGTAAAGTGGATTGTATGCGACATTACAGAATTTGAACCCACTACTTCTTTTGATTTGTGGCACGATAGAGCTACATTTCATTTTCTTACAAGCCCTGAACAGAAAAGAAAATATATAGAAACTGCAAGAAAGTCTGTAAGTGGATTCTTGACGATAGGAACATTTTCTAAAACTGGTCCTGAAAGATGCAGTGGCCTCGAGATTAATCAATACGATGAGGAAGAATTATCCAAAGAATTTAAAAATGGGTTTGATAAAATAAAGTGCGCTACAGAGGACCACACCACTCCATTTGGTACAACGCAGAATTTCTTGTTTTGTAGTTTTAAGAGACAATTGAACTAAATGCCCAATAACTACATTGATTAAACTTAACTAGAAGTGGCTGCTTTTGTTTTACCAAATCATTTGCGTATATATAATACTATGATAGAGATAAAAAGAACCGATTCTCAAAATACCGAGTTTAAAAAACTAGTGGAATTACTCAATGCAGATCTTGCTCAACGAGATGGAAAAACTCATCCGCTATCTCAATTTAATAAAATAAGCAACTTGAATCATGTGGTTTTAGCGGTTAAAGAGGGTAAGGCTATTGGTTGTGGCGCTATCTCAGAGTATGATTTGAACACCATGGAAATAAAAAGGATGTATGTTTCTCCAATAGCTAGAAGACAGAGAATTGGAGAAAAAATCTTATCCGAATTAGAAAATTGGTCCAAAGAATTAGGAAGCACTAAATGCCTTCTCTTTATGGGATCTAAACAACCGGAAGCTAACGCACTTTATAACCGAAACGGGTATATGCCCATTCCAAATTACGGTCCCTTAAAAGACATTCCAGATAGCTTCTGCTTTGCAAAAGATTTATTATAATAAATTTATCTAGGCCCACCTACTCAACAAACCACTACCAATCCATCTCTTTAGATTAAAGTAGGCAAAAGGTACAGAGGGGGTAACACAAAAACTATATGAAAAAGAATAAAATAATTTCAGGAAGCATCGGTGTATTAGTTGGATACCTTGTTTTTATATTGATAATCGACCTCTTATCTAAGCCTAACAATATTTCGATTTCATTAAAACCCATAGAAAGTATGGAAACCTACATTTTTAGTTTTGTTTATAGCATGGGAAATCTAGGGTGGGTATTGGGAGGCTTACTGTTAACTGGGTATCTAACATTATGTTACTTTCTAGGAAATTGGATTAGCAAGATTAAGTTTTAAAGTTAATATTCATCAAGCCCAAACCTCCTCACCTTTAGACCAAACAGCATCTTACTAGGTACCAATATGCAAATTCAGTTTTAATTTGTTAAATTTGCAGATTACCCTCATAACTAACCAAATAACAATACGTTACACTATTCAAACTATAATTCTTTAAATACATGTGAAAAGGTGTAGCATGTAAAAGGAGAAATAAGAGTATATACAACAAGTATTAACGGTAGTCAGATTCTTATGACCACCATAAAAACAGAAAACACAGTAAAATGAGACAAGTATTTTTAATTCTATTGACCTTAGGACTATTTTCTTGCAACCAACAAACGGCCAACAATAAGGATTTACAAAACCGAATTGACAGTTTGGAAGTTAAACTGGCCAATACTTACAGACCTGGATTTGGAGACTTTATGGGCACTGTACAAACGCATCATGCTAAACTATGGTTTGCAGGACAGCATGAAAATTGGAAACTTGCCGACTTTGAAGTGCACGAATTAATGGAGGCTATTGAAGCTATTGAGGAGTACCACCCCAATAGAAAGGAAACTCAATTAATAGGAATGATATATCCTGCGATAGATAGTGTAGACATTGCTATTGATCAGAAAGATCTCGAAAAATTTAAAGAGAGTTATACCAATCTCACAAACACCTGCAACAAATGTCACCACGCAACGGAAATGGAATATGTTGAAATGAAAATACCCAATCTATCACCTTACAGTAATCAGAATTTTGATGCTGCTAAATAAAAACTAGTTTATTACAGGATAATAAAACATAAAGCACCCATTAATTAACAATTGTTAATTAATGGGTGCTTTATGTTGTTCTCAAATAAAGGCACCAATTCTCTTCTAATTGGAGCATGCCCCAAAGAATACATGACATGGTGAGGCGGATTAAAAAACAAATCGATATATTTGAATAGAAGCCATAAGATCAGGGATCTACAAAACAGCCAACCACCTACACCAACCATCATGCTAAAAGCACTATTGATTTCCGCCATACTTTTATTTACATCTTTGGTAACTGCACAAGATAATTCTGCTTTTAAAGAGGTATTAGAGATTGCCTATTACGATTCAACTTACACAGACGAGTATATTACTTCGCGTTGTAAATTAGACATACGATACCCTGAAAACACTAAAGATTTTAATACGGTAGTTTGGTTTCATGGTGGTGGTCTGAATTCTTATGACAAGTATTTTCCAGATTCATTATTGAACCACAATCTGTGCATTGTAAGCGTTAATTATCGGTTATCTCCAAAAGTTAATGCACCGGCCTATATTGAGGACGCCGCTGCAGCAGTAGCTTGGGTATTTAATAATATTAAAACTTATGGAGGGAATCCCAATAAAATATATGTAGCAGGACATTCCGCGGGTGGGTACCTAGCGAAAATGATAGGTTTGGATAAACAATGGCTTCAAAATTTTAAAATCGATGCGGATAATATTGCAGGCCTTATTTCCTTAAGCGGACAAACCATAACCCATTCTACAATAAGAAAAGAACGAGGAATACCTTGGTCAAAGGTCATTGTAGACGAATATGCACCCCTTTATCACGTTAGAAAGAATGCGCCACCCTTACTACTTATTACGGGAGATAGGGAAGTTGATTTGGAAGGCAGATATGAAGAAAATCTATATTTAAAACGATTAATGACTACGGCTGGCCATACCGAAACCCAGTTGATGGAAATTCAAGGATTTGGACATATAGAAATGCACGATCCTGGCCTACAACTTTTATTAAAAGAAATGGATCGGATTAATAAGAAAGTCGGCCGTAATTCCAAAGAATAAAATTAGTTCGGGAACTCGCTACACCCGTTAAAATTAATTTCTGCAAAGATCTATCTACAGTCTCAAACCTTCCCCCAACCTACTATAAATGGGCAAGATGTGCCATTGGCACAAGTTCAACATCAACTTAGATAGGAGCTTTGCATAGTTTAGAAAGCTCTTCGTTAATCTCGAATACCTTTCCTTTGATATCTGAGTATCCAAACTGTTTCAATCGTTCTGTATGCATGCTAAGATAATTCTTTGCATTTTCACGGGTATCGAACATATAAACACCTCCTGCCATTTCTTCTTCCTGATTTTCTGTCCAAAACTTCCAAATAAAACCAGGTTCATTATTAATACTCTGTGCAAGCTCGTTCATTTGTTTTGCCATTTCTTTTCCCCAAACTTCTCTATGTGGAAAATCTACATACATGATTACTGCCATAATATTATGTCTTTCAGTTATAAATTAAGATGATATAGTGAGAAGGAAACTAAAAAACCACCCCTAAGGATGGTTTTTTTACCTTCAAAATTTTTGATCTAATGATGGTCTTAACTTCTATAAGCGGAAAGCATCCAAGCCAATTTTTCCTGTTCTACTATATAGTCGCTCATTAAAGATACGGTACCTTCATCATTTGCATCGGCTGCAATTTTTAAAATTGCTCTTTCCTGCTCCAGTAAAATCTTCAATGCTTTAAGGATATTGTCCACAGCTACTTCCCCATCAGTAATATTTTCAGCTGCTTTTATTTCGGCAAGCTCCAAGTATTTTTTATAGGAATGAACAGGAGGTTGCCCCAATGTAAGTATCCTTTCTGCAATCTCATCTACTTTTACCAAAGCATCATTGTATATCTCTTCAAATTTTAAGTGAAGTTCAAAGAATTTCTTTCCCTGAATATTCCAATGAAATCCTCGTAGGTTCATATAGAACATTTGATAATTTGCTAGAAGTTCATTTAACTTTTCTGCTGTTTTAATAGAGCTGCTTTCGCTCAATCCAATAACATTTAAATTTGTGTTCGCCATAATCTATTATTTTGTATTCAATTAGTTTTTAATAACTGTTGATTTCTGTGGAAGTTCGCTTCAAGTTTTAGTGGGAATACCGTTGTAGAATATCTTATTTCCATCAATTCTCTAAGGTACAAAAGGTAGTTGTATTGATATGTGACATTTGTCACACATCCTTATATTTTAAAACAATCTTAACAGTTTTAAGTTTCTCTTAGAGATTCTCTTCTTAAAAGTTACGGATAGTACTTAAATTAACTATGTATATAAATATTCAAATACCCAGAAATTGGACTTGATCTCCGATTTTGAACTATTTTAATAATAGGAGCACCAATGCTTCTGCAGAATCATTCAATGCAAAAATTAAAGCGTTCAGGGCACAATTCAGAGGGGTGAAAAATGTAGAATTCTTCCTTTACAGATTAACTACAATTTTTGCATAAACACAACAATTGGTCATGATCCGATATGCTCTTTAAATTGAACTTTGGCGGTTATTTAGTTAATTCACTAATATAACACTTTAACATAGTCGAAAGAAATCCTATTAAACAAATCAATTCGTCCCCTGATTCGTCCCCTAAAATGAAAAAAGCCCTGAAAACATAGTGTTTTCAAGGCTTTTAGCGGTCCGGACGGGACTCGAACCCGCGACCCCCTGCGTGACAGGCAGATTTTATTTAAACTCACCTGTATTAAAAACTCAATAAATACAGGGGTTTTCAAGGGTTTTTCGTATCTTCAAGTACATTTAAAACCATTCTAATCCAACTTTTGCGTGCAATCTGCGTGCAAATAAAATTAAGAAAGATGGCCACACACATTAAACTTTCTTTAGATACTAGACGTAGAGATACTAAAACCTACCCTTTAATTTACCGTTTAACCCATAACAGAAAAACTACTAGCATCGGAACAGGCCACCAATTAGCCGTTTCCGACTGGGATCAAAAAAGGCAAAAAATAAAGCCATCTTTTAAAGGTACAGAATCTCCAGCGCGTTTAAATAATCTGTTGCAGAAAAAAATGGCTTATATGGTGGATATCCTTACCCAATTAGAAGACAAAGACAAACTGAAATATATGAGCGTTTCAGAAGTTAGGAGCCATATTACCCGATCCACCAACGAAGTTACGTTTTATCAATTCGCTGAACTGCAAATCCAAGATATGATTAAATCAAATCGTATCGGAAATGCAAGAGTTTATAAACATACTCTGAACGCAGTTAAGAATTTTAGGAATAATAGGGATTTCACTTTTGACGAATTGAATCTTGATTTTCTAAACCGCTTTGAAAAAAGCCATTTAGGCAAGGGCAATAAACTTGGTGGGCTAAGTGTATATCTGCGAACGATACGGGCTATTAACCGAAAAGCAATCAAGGCAGGTGTTGCTGACAAAGAAGGGTACGCCTTTAACGACTACATTATAAGAAGTGGTAAACCTGAAAAGCGTGCTTTGCCAATGGATGCTATCCGAAAAATCGCAGAATTGGACTTGGATAAAAATACCGCCCTATTTAGAGATAGGAATATATTTATGATGAGCTTCCTTCTAAATGGCATGTCCTATGTCGATATAGCACATTTGAAACTATCCAACATTGTTGATGGGCGCATTCATTACTCTCGAAAAAAAACAGATGAGCCCTATAATATAAAAATCCATGACCAGCTTAAGCCAATACTAGTGCACCTTTCTAAGGGAAAACAGAGAACTGATTATCTTTTAAATGTTATCAAAAGTAATGACCCGACTGCCAGCTACAACCAAATTGTATGGGCTAGAAAGCGTTATAACGACAATTTAAGAAAACTTGCGAAACTAGGAGGCATTGAAGAAAAAATTACCAGTTACGCAGCCCGTCATTCGTTTGCTTCAGGTGCAAATGACATAGGCATACCCTTAACGGCTATTTCACAAATGTTAGGCCATAAGCGAATCAGCACTACCCAGGCATATTTAGCCAATTTGAGGAAAAGCAAAATGGACCAGTACCAAGATGAAATTTTTGGACAACTATTAGAAGAATAAGTTTATTGATTTAATGAAAAATCGTAAAAAGTCTTAATTTATCTTCTTCTCCCTATCCACCTAATAGTACTTTTTACAGAATCAAATTCTATAACTTAATCACTTCTTTAAAAGCTATATCGAAAGTCCCCTACTCTTGTACTTCGAGTAATCCGTCAGTTCGTCCTTGAAGCCGTTGAAAACTTCTTCCTCTTTGGCATTTTTGCCTCCCAATAGGTTGCCTAGGGCAAAGACACCTCGTTTAATGAGACGTGCCCGTCTGGCATCTATCTGTTCTTTGGAAACAGCCACCAGCGCTTCCTTAAATCCGTGTTCCATGTGGTGTTCTACTATTTCTAATGGTAGATTGGGCCTCACCCTCTCCGATACATACATATAAGCAGCCTTCTTATACTGGCCCTTCTCCATTAAATATCCCGACCAGAGACTTTTCAAATTGTCCCGGCCATCCATTCTGATATCATCCAAGATTTTCACTTGATTATCCAAAGCTTTGTTCAGATCACTGGACGATATCAAATAAGCTTGAATTTTCGGTGGAAGCGCAGCAGTTACCGGATACTTGGAATACATAGATCCAACAAATAGCTTTTCTTCCCTTCTTTCAAAATAAAAGCCTTTGGCATTGAAAAACCGAATGTAGTCGTTCGGGGATTTTTCAAAAGAACCTTGCATGCGTTCGGCATATTTCTGATAGGAATTCAGGGCCCACCTCTCGAACCTTTCCATAAACGGGCGGTTCATTGCCCCATAAAGTTTCGGGAACATTAATGGGAGAAATATCGCGATCGGGCCAGACCTGATCTCCTTGGCCGTTGTACTGTTCAACAGCCCTTCCAAGAGCTTTTCATTTTCCCTTACAAAACTAGGAGGTATATAACTATTCCTGGGGGTTAATAACAGCCTATGTCCTAAATCTACTTTTAGTTTATGCAGATTAGAATTCGCATAGGTCAGTACGCCGCTGTCGTACTTAACACCTAGGCTTTGAATTAGCTCAAAAAGGACTTCCCTTTGCTCTGGCTCATCAAAAAGCTGTTGGTCAATGGCCTGTTTAATTAGTCCGGCCTTTGCCTGCAATTCCCGTTCTTCCCTTATCAATTCCGTATTATAAAATTTGTCCTTTATAATATCGAACTGCGCCCGTATCAGATTTCCTAGGTGACCGTTATTGATATGCAGGTATTTTCTAAGAAAAAGAAAGCGTTCCGCTCGGGCCATTTCCGTTACTATAGGTTTTATGGACCTACTTTGGATATGTTCCGACAAAAGGGTTTTGCTTCCTGATTGGTAGTAGCTGTTCCGAAAGGCCTCCTTGATGCAACGCTGAAGTTCTACTAGTAACTGTTCACTCTCCGCGTACATCTGGGTATATTCAGTCCCGAACAAATCGGGATTATTCCTTATTCCAATACCGCTCGCTATTTCCACGCTCTTGAGCACGTAGCCCGTTTTATCATAAATGCTGAAATCGACCACCTGTCCCTGTGCATCGTACGCTAGCCTGCAATCCAGATTTTGATGGGAGCGTAGAATATTCGGGAGATGCTCGGGGTTGATGGTCCTGAAAAGTTTGTAGGTGGTAAGCAACTGCTTTTCCAGCCGTTTCTTTACCATGGGCAACAGTTTTGAACTTTGATTGCGCTCAAAAACCTGTTGCAATTTTGGTCCGGACAGCTGTGGATGTACAGTATATCCATTGATGAACCTTGACCTGTACCCTTCCATGATGGCAATGCCATAGGATACCCCTACCCTGCCAGCATGGTGTACGGTTTTTACTTGGATATGGTGTTTCTCCAATAGATTGGCAAGTTCGTCAAAACCCCTCACCATATACTTCTGCAGGGTGTTGTGTATGATATCCTGCATATAATAGCGGACACCGTGGATGTCCTTATGCCTAAACTGGGGGTTTGCGCTTAAGGGAAGTTTCCTCTCTGCTCTTTTTTCTGGAGAGGGAGAAAGCCCAAACTGTTTCTCCAGGTATTTTTGGGTGGCCATGCTCCTTCTAAAATCGTGGGAAAGGTTTATTTGCAGACAATCCTCTTTAATGGTAGTCGAGACGATATGGACATGTTCGTGCTTGGTATCGTGATGGCGGACCACCATATAAGGCTGCTCTCCATACCCCATGTGATTCATATATGTTTTGGACAGTTCGAAAAAATCAGCGTTGTCCAATTGTTCGCCTCGGGGAAGATTGAGGGTGGCATGTACGTACCGTTTTTCGGAATCATGCCTGTTGCCCAAATAATGAAGAACCCTTCCAAAAAACTTGGTGTTGGTATCCGTATCAGAATAGGTGTTCTGGAAGCCTAGTATGGTGTTACCGGCCTTGCTTAGGACATAGTTCAGCACACTATGTACATTATTACGATAAAGTATCCTTACTATCATTTTAGATCCTTGGTGTTAATGGCTCTACCTCGATTTATATCAATTGTCTGCAAAAGGCAGGGTTTTCACTTCGTCAGAAGTAGGGGTTTTGCGCTACGCAAAACATAACTTGCTATCCGTCAAAAACGGATAATTACAGTTAAATATAGCAATTCAGAATTGAATATAACAATCTAATTATCAATACTTTACTCCTTAAAACCATATCAAACCACATGCTATCAAATGGGTACAGACAAACGACCCATCTGGTCTGATATTATAAAAAATATCCATCAAATAAATCATAGAAATAATCCTTTTATTGTAGGTAGGGAGAAAAAAGCTCAAGCGGCCTTTCTGCCGTTTGTGCTTTTGCGCGTTCCCGAGGAGGTCGAGGAAAACTGGAACGGAAAGACATCCCGAGCGGACCGGCGAAGCGAGTCCGCATGGGGAGGATTAGAGTGGAAGGTTTTGTCGACTTCCGCGCAGGAAATTGGAATTGCACCAAAACAACCATTTTATTTAATCCCATCCATTCAGAAACTGAATAATGGAATTGACACTACCCCATTTCCTACAGTTTTATTGAGGACAATTCATTTTCCTAATATCGACGATTTGTATCTTTGGAAAACCGATTAATTAAGGACCAAATTATCAAGAAAAGGTCTAGGTGATAAAACAGGAAATGAAAACATAAAAGAGAATATTCTAAATTCTTATCTTTTAAGCATATCCACTGTTACCACCGTCCTAAAACCGGCATGGTCTGAACCTGAATCCGGACTCATACCCATTTTGGCAGAAATTCTAAAACTTGCACAGTAAGAGGCATGACATAAAAACGAACCTCCTTTAATTACGTGCTCCTGTTGGTAAGGGTTGCTAGGGCTATAAGCCGTAGCTGCTCCCTTTGGATTTGTGTGTGGTTTTGTAACATCAAGCTCCTTATAATAGTTCACATTGTACCAGTCACTGGTCATTTCCCAGACGTTTCCCAATAGATCGTAAATACCGATTGAATTTGGGGGATACGATTTCACAGGTGCAATATGTTCAAAGCCATCTTTGGATTCGTTTTTGATGGGAAAGATTCCTTGCCAAGTATTGGCGCTGTCATCCAAAACATTTGGATCGTCCCCCCAAGTGTAGATTGCATTAGAGTTAGTTCCTTGTGCTGCAGATTCCCATTCAGCTTCGGTCGGTAGTCGTCTATTAGCCCATTTGCAGAAGGCTAATGCGTCCTCGTAAGCAACATGTACTACCGGATAGTCATCCTTTCCTGCTATAGAACTTCCTGGTCCCTCCGGATGCTTCCAATTTGCTCCCAATTGCCAACGCCACCACTGCGTATAATTATCCATATTCGCAACTTGGTTCACCTCTTTATTAAATATTAAACTACCAGGCTGCAAAATTGAATCATGTGGTTTTGGAGTACCTTCGGGAAGGTCTTTTTTCATTTCTTCCCAATTTATGGGCCGTTCTGCAACGGTAATATAGCCCGTGGCATCAACAAAAGCTCTGAACTCTTTGTTTGTAACCTCTGTGATGTCTATAAAAAATCCATCAACGATTACTTCGTGTGCGGGCATCTCAGCGTGCATTGCGAAACTATCGCCTTCCTTGGCACCTTGGATAAACGACTTTCCCCTTACCCATACCATTCCTTCCGGAGTCTTCACATCACTTGGTTGTTCTACCAAAATATTAGTAGCTGGGGAGTTCTTTTTTTGGCTGACTGGGTTGGTTTTTCCATCATTTTTGCAATTCATAAAAAGTAGTGCAGATATAAAAAGGACCGAAACGAAAAAATATTGTTTTACTTTCACTTATTATAGACTAGTTTGCAAATGATTATTTTACTTATAGGCTTATCGCTTTGCGAACTTAACATAAACTACGCATTCGTCAAAAAACTCACCTATTCCTTTAGAAACTTTAAAACTCCTGTTTCCCGAATTCACTTTCGATAAACTTTGATTTATTTTTGTTTTTATTAAAAGTATAAGACAAATTCAAGAACACTACATCTACCTCGTACACGTAATTGGTAGTTGTATAAAACTCATTTTCCCTAAAGGTAGTTATACGTTGTTCGTTACTATCCAACAGTCCCATATCCATATTCTGCCACTGCAAGGTGGCTACAAGACGACTGTCTAAAAAGGTCTTACGAAGGGATAGGTTAGGCGAATAGAACCTAGAATCCTCTCCTTGTGCTGTATTGCGAGCAGAAATATAGTTGAAAGTAAACTGTGCGGAGGCAGTATCCGAAAAATCTACCGTGCTGTTGGCATTAATGGAATAGATAAAAGCATCACTATCAACTCTCTTGCCGTCATATTCGCCATCAATGGCATAACGATAAAGATTCCCTCCTATGAAGCTAGACCAATTTTTGGTCGGTTTCAATTGCGCTCCAAGTTCCAGTCCCATTGAACGGCTGTCCCCTACATTGGAGTAGATTCGGTTAAGGATGGTATCGTTATAAATAGTATTGACACGGTTGACCAGATTCTTAACATCCCTGTAGTATGCTGTTGCATAAACGGAATTACCGCCCCCGAAATTCTTTGTCACTCCCAGTTCAAAAAGATCGATGAATTCTGGACGGAGGGTCGGGTCACCTTGTTCTAGGGTCTCTGAATGTTCTCTTTCTGGAAAAGGGTTCATCATAAAAGTGGTGCTACGTTCTACCCGCTTACTATAAGCGGCCTTTAGTTTCGTATTGTTCTCAAAAGTATATTGTACCGAAGCAGAGGGAAAAGGTTTAACATAGTCGTAAGTATAGGTGGTGTCTACCGTACCCAGTTTGTCGCGCAAGTCAAATTTACGGTTCATCCCCTCTACTCGGATTCCAGCGGAATATTCCCATTTATTCTTACCCCCCGTGAACTGCAGATAAGCGGAATGAAGGTCCCTCACAAGGTCTACCTCGCTAGAAAATTCGGATATCAGTTCAAACTCCCCCGTATCATTATTCTTTCTATCATAGACAAAGTCTCCCTTATGGTCCAGCTTACGGTATTGGTACCCTGTTTCCAATTGCCCGAAAGAAAAAGGTTTCCAGGCATAGTCCACCTGTAGTCGGATTCCGTTTAACGGATTGTCGTTGGTATTGTATTCTTGTTGATAAATAATGTTGTGGTCTGGATGACCAAGATTGTCATTTACCGTGGGCCCACCCAGCATGGTATACTCATATAAAAATGATGAAGAAAGTTGAGATTCATTTTTAAAAGTATGCTCATAATCGAAACTGCCCAAAACAAAATCACCTCTTCTTACCCGTAGGTTATGATTATAATATGGAATGGTATTTAAACGTTCCCCGCCTTGGGCAGGCGTTATTTCATGATTATCAAAATAGGTGATATCCGCCAAACGGTCCTTTTGTCGTTTTCCGGCATAAAAACCTAAAGAATAGGAGTTTTGGGAATCGGGGGTAAAATCTACCGTGAACCTTCCGCTGTAATTTACCTCATCAAAACTGCGTTCCCCATCGGAGGGAAATCG
>NZ_AUCB01000012.1 GCF_000429545.1 Arenibacter certesii DSM 19833 | reverse complement strand
TGTCGGCCATGGCGCTGGAAAAAGCGGCATAGGGACTAGCGATCCGAAACTTCGATGGGAAAGGTATGCCAGAACCTCACTAAAACGACCAAAAAGCCCTCTTAAACCGGACGAAAATCCACTTCGAAAATAAACCATAAAAAAAATCCCGGAAACATCGATGTTCCAGGATTCGTTCTGTCCAGTTTTTAGTGAAAATCGGCCTACTCCCGAATATCCCTTCAAAGTTGATTCTTCATCCCAATAGGCATGGACAGGTTTGGAGCATTCTGTTAAGTCAGGTACATCGCCTTTTGCCCACATACTTAGGAGGGAACATCCACATACAAATAACTCGCTAGGATTTAAAGAGTTTGTAGATTTCCATAGAAAGCATGCTAAGTATGGATTTAAACTGCCCTCCCCTTGTTAGGGTAAATGCCATTCCAGAGTATATGCCTTGGCATTATTGGAAATCAACAAATATTTATTGTCGCCTATTTTTTCTATTCTACGAACGCTTAATCCTTTAGGGAGAGAAAGGTTTTTATAACTAGTGTACGTTTCGTTATTAAAATTGGTGAGTACGCCTCCAGAGTTGGCAAGACTGTTTCCAAGCTCGTTTACATAACCCTTATAGTTGCCCACAAAGAATAGAGTGGGAGATGCCAGTTCCTCTTCTAAATGGAACCCTTCAATAGTACTCATTTGAGCCTCTTTAGGAAGTGGGGATCCTGTAAATCCATTTCCTGAGTTCATATAGATCATAGACCGAAGTTCCTTAATATGTTTGATCTCTAGTATATCTGATTCTTTTTTTCCGGTTAGATCCTCAATATTCTTGATTTGAGAAAAATCGGAATAGCTCAAGAATTTCTTCTGAAGCATTGGCAATTGCCGCATAAGGTGATCCTTGGAAGCAAAAGGAACTGGGTGGCCAAAGAAATCATAGAAAATAATGGGGTCCGATTGTTCGTTACCGTCATAATCATCTATATAGAGTTTTACAGGATGTTCTTGAGAAGCTTTCCATTTAAAATTGAGCCCTGCATTCCCTGCAATGATATCTAGGTAGCCGTTCCCGTCTAAATCCGCAACTAGGATAGTATTCCACATTCCTGTAGTGTTATGCAGTCCTAGCTCTTCTGTGCGATTGGTGAAGCTAGAATCTCCGTTGTTAATGAGCACAGTAATGGGCATCCAATCTCCAATCATAATCAAATCCAAATGCCCATCGTTGTTCAAATCTGCCCATTGGCTATCGGTATTCATTCCGTATGCTCCACTATCAACTATTTCAAAATTGGTATTCCCGGTATTTTTAAGGATTAGGCTAATTGGGGAAAGTCCATAACCTCCGGGAATAGATCTAGAACCAATAAAAAGATCCATGTACCCATCTTGGTTAAAATCCCCAGCTGCTATACTCCCTCCATTTGTTCTTGGCAAGGCGGCTTTTAGTCGCTCAAAATTCCCTTTACCATCGTTAATGTACACGCGGTCTTCAAGGTAGGTGTCTCCTTCCGGAACGTCATTACCTCCGCTCATAACATATAGATCCAGATCGCCATCATTATCTAGGTCAAATGCAACGGCATCTACATCTTCAAAAGTCTTATCGCTCTCAAAAGTAGATCTAAAAGTGCTAGTGTATGTGCCATCCGGTTGTTGGAGGAATAAGGTGGCGGACTGATATTTTGCTCCTCCAATAAAAATATCATCTAACCCATCAGAATTAAAATCGGCCACCACTACCGCAGGTCCTTCCTCAGATAACTTTTCTGGCATTAAAGGTTCCAGTTCATAATCATAATAAACATTCTCAAAATGGATATAAGGAAATTCTTTTACTATGAATTCTGGCTCTTTATTTGGCTCTTTATTGAACAATGTTGCGGAACTATCCCGTTTAATTATATGATATTGACCTGATGTAGGTTCTGTTACTATTTGGCGCAACCCATCGGGCCAAATAATGGAAATTGAATCTATTGTAGCGGCGGTGCCTAATCCAAAATGGAGTTTATGTGAGGAGGAAGATTGAAACCCCCTAGTTGTAATCAGTTCCTTGAAAAAGAGTTGCTCTTTGGAATGTACCATTACTTTGGATCCGATAGTCACTGGGTATTCTTTGTTGCCAATTAATTGAACCCCGATCCAATTATTTTCAGGGCCGCTGACGGTCTTATTTTCTAGGATAAAGGATTTTTCATTAAGGTCGTTCACCACTAGGTCCATATCCCCATCATTATCCAAATCTGCTGTGGCGGCACCGTTAGAATAGGAAGGGGTGAATCCGGCTTCCTCGGTATATCTATCAAACTCAAAATTTCCCTTGTTATGGAAGATAACATTGGGAATCTTTAAGGAAGGCATAGTCTCTATTAGTTTTTGCTCTGCTTCAAAGGATTGGTTTTGATTGTAATGACTGAAATTAGTAGTGCTTAGATAATTTATATAGTCTAAGTCATTGGGACGTTTATAGATGCCATTCGTAATGAAAATGTCCTTTAGTCCGTCGTTATCAAAATCTTCCATCAGAACAGACCAGCTCCAATCCGTAGCATGTGTATCGGTCATCAGCGCAATGTCGGAAAAGGAATTATTGCCTTGGTTTAATTGAAAATGATTACGGGCATACTGGGTGCCAAAACCAAAATTTTCTTTGATTTTGTTCACTTTGTCCGAATCTTCGCCCCCAGATTTTAAAAAGATATTGTGTTGGTTCGGCATCATGTCCAAGGAAAAGATATCCTGTCTGCCATTGTTGTACATATCCCCCACATCTACTCCCATGGTAAATCTGCTAGTGTGATCTAATAACTCTTCCCCAACCTCTTTAAAGGTCTTGTCACCTTGATTGAGGTAGATATAATCATTTTCATGGAAATCGTTTCCTACATAGATATCTATCCAGCCATCTTGGTTTATATCAGATGCTATAAGAGCAAGGCCGTACCCCAAAGGGCTACTATAAATACCTGCACTTTCGGTTACATCTTCAAAAGATAGCGTTCCTGTTTCTAGTTTGTTTTCAAATAATCGATCTCCTGCCAAGGTGTCTATTTCCAATCTTTTATTAACCTTACCATAGCTTCTGTTACTGTGAATGGAGTGGTTCATAAGATACATATCCAAATCCCCATCCCTATCGTAATCAAAGAAAGCTACTTGGGTAGAGAATCCCGAGAAATTGAGTCCAACACTTTCAGATACTTCAGTAAAGGTATTATCTCCATTGTTGAGGTAAAGTAGATTATGCGCCTTTAGATTTTTATAATTCCCCACTTTGGATACATAAATATCTAGGAAGCCATCATTATTTACATCAGCCATAGTAGCTCCAGTAGACCAGGTGGAATCCGTTTTTATGTTTGCAGATTGGGTGATGTCCTTAAATTTAAGATCACCGAGGTTTAAGTAAAGTTTATCCGGTGCCTGATTGGCAGTAAAATATAGATCATCTAAACCATCGTTGTTGATATCCCCTATGGCCACACCGCCACCATTGTAATAATAGAGGTACTCTAAAATGTTTAAGCTGTCTTTTAGGTTCAACTGATTGATGAAATCCAAGCCACTGATACTCTCAGGAACTGGCTCAAAAAATATGGGTGCTTTAGTTATGGAATCCTCACTTTTTTTACAACCAAGGAAAAGTAAGGTGAAAGCCAATATAGAAAGAAGATTTTTTTTCATGATTTAATCCTAAAATTTAAACGCATCAATGGAATCGTTGTTTTTAGTCACGATTAAATGTCGTCCCATTACTTCCATATCTCTAATTTCTCCATCTAAGAAGAGGCCGCGACCATCTCTGTGGAACTTAAATTGGTGATCTCCCATATTTTCCAAATATATCCCATAGGAAGCATCGTACCTTCCTAGCTCTGGCTTTACACCGTATAAATTTCCACCCATTACAATATCTACATCTCCATCTTGGTCATAGTCGTGTGCATGTATGGCATAGATAGGAGAGAACTGTGCCTCTATGGGTAGCTCTACCGCCTTGAAGTTAAAATTGCCTTCATTTATTAAAACAATGGAGGATAAGGTATTGGCCTCTAACTTTAAGGCGCCTTGTAATTCCTCCTCTGTGAATATTTCGGTAATACTAGCATCCTTAAAGGATTCGTAGTTAGGGAATTTCTTTTTAAGGTCCTTTAATTGATCAATTAAATTGTGCCTCAGGTTATAAGGGTAATGTTTTCCATTTTTGGCGGTAAAGGTCATAACGGGGTCGCTAAATCCGTTTTGGTCAAAATCTTGAACAAATAAATTTATAGGTTTTTCTGTACTGGCTCTAAACCTGGAATTTAGTCCGTGATTGCCTACTATCAAGTCTAGGTCCCCATCATTATCTAAATCTACGGCATGTATTACATTCCACCATCCTTTTAATTGTGAGAGTGGGTTGTCTTTCTTACGAACTAATTTTCCTTTTTTATTGAGGAAGATTTCTATTCCCATAAACTCTCCGGTAACAATAAGCTCCAGACTTCCATCTCCGTTTAGATCCTCAAATGTGGCATCGGTAATCATTCCTATATCAATAAGTTCAGGAGCAACTTCTTTGGTGACGTCCTCAAAGATTCCTTTGCCATTGTTTCTCAAAATAAAACCTGACCCAGGCAGGCCGTACTGTCCGGGTACAGACCTTTCTCCTACAAATAAATCTAGATCTCCATCCATGTCTAAATCTGCGGCGATGACTATGGAGGTGCTATGGGTTCCTGTGGCCGTGGGTAAATGTTGATCCGAGAGCGTAAAATTCCCCTTTCCATCGTTAATATAGAGTCGGTCTTTTAAATAACTGGAAAATTGAGAAAATTCTACTCCTCCGCTACAGATATATAGGTCTAGGTCTCCATCATTGTCCGCATCAAAAAAGAGCATTCCAGCATCTTCGTATCCGGTATCATTTATAAAATCGGCGCCGTCTGTGGCAACAAATTTATCACCCTTCCCAAGCAATAAGTTTCCTGGGCTGCCTTTTGATCCGCCAATATAGATATCGTCCACTCCATCGTTATTCACATCGGCAATAGCCATTTTTGGACCTTGGGTGCTTAGCATGTGGGGTATTAGTCGGTCCCGATCAAAGTCCACAAATCGGTTCTCTTTATGTTTGTATTCAATTTTTAAATCAGAGGGTACAAATATAGGCCTTGGTGTTGGAACAGATTCCAAAACAGGAGGGAGGCCGTCTTTCTCGTGTAAAGTTATAGTTTGGTTGACCGCTATTTCCTTTAAATCTGTAACTTTTCCCGACGGCCAAGTAACCTGTAAATCAACAGGGAGGCTATCTTTTAGTCCAAAGTTAGGTCTTAGATCTACGCTGGATTGGAACCCTCGTATGGGTTGTTGTTCCAAATATTGATTTCCCGATTTTGAAGTGAGTTTCAATTGGGCTCCTATGGCGTACGTATTTTTATTTTCGCCTTTGAGGATAACTTTTAAATAATTATGGTTCGTCTGCGAATCCGCATTGTTCCTATAAATAAAAGAGGGCATATTTACGTTGTTTACCACTAAATCTAAATCCCCGTCATTATCTAAATCCCCATAGGCTGCCCCGTTAGAAAAACTTAAAGTGTTTAGACCGGAGTTCCATTCCCGGGTGAATTTAAGATTACCCAAGTTTTTAAAAGCGTGATTCTCTACCATATTGGAAGGAATGATGTCTATTAATTTATTGTAATCTACTTTATTGTTGGCCACAATGGATTGTATTACCGCCTCACTAGAAACGTACTGTAAATAATCTTGGTTAGTGAGGTCTTTGTATATGCCGTTGGCAATAAAAAGGTCTTTCTGACCATCATTGTCCATATCAAATAGTAAAGCACCCCAGCTCCAATCAGAGGCTTCTACACCGCTTAATCTTCCAATCTCACTGAAAGTATTATTGCCATTGTTCAGCTGTAGCATATTGCGGGTGAACTGGTGGTAATAATCGTTCCTTAAATTTAGTTGGTATTTGTTCCAATCCTCAAAGGTGGTGACTGTCTTTAGCCTTGCGTATTCTGAGGGCAGCATTTCGGTGACAAAAATATCGTTGAACCCATCGTTGTTAATATCCGCCATATCTGCCCCCATGGAGGCGCCACTAATAGATTTAATCTGTTCGGTAAGGACCTCCTTAAAGGTACCGTCTTGTTGGTTGATATATAAATAGTCTCGCTCAAAGAAATCGTTGGAAACAAAAATGTCTTCCCAACCATCCTTATTTACATCCCCAACGGTAACTCCTAAACCAAAACCAATTATACTTCCGTAAATCCCTGCTTCTTCGGTAATATCTACAAAAGTACCTCCATCGTTTCTTAGGAGTTTATCTCCGCCTAGCACGTCGCGTTCATATCTTTCGTTCCGTTGTAGATTAAAACTGCCTATAGACCTATAAGAGTTGTTTAGTAGGTACACATCTAGATCCCCGTCCTTATCGTAATCAAAAAAAGAGGCGTGGGTAGAGAATCCTTGGTCGTCTAAACCATATTCTTCAGCTGCCTCGGTAAAGGTGAGGTCTCCATTATTTATAAAGAGTTCGTTTTGCTTATTATCTCCGGCAATATCACCAGAATTACATACATAAATATCCAAATGCCCATCTCCGTTAATATCTACCATGGTAACTCCAGTAGACCATGCTTTTTGTCCTGCTACCCCTGCAGTTTCAGTAATGTCTTCGAACTGGAAATTACCCTTATTTAAATAAAGTTTGTTGCCGGTAAGGTTGGCAGTGAAATAAATGTCCAATAATCCGTCATTGTTTATATCGCCAATGGCCACGCCGCCTCCGTTATAGAAATTACGGTACCTGTAAACATTGAACTCTTGGTCGTAACTAAGGTCATTTTCAAAGTTGATTCCCGTATGGGTGCTATCCATTAATTGAAAGAGGGGTGGTGTATCTGTAGTGGGGCTTTTTGTTCTAGAACAGGAAAATATAAAAGTTCCCACAAATAATAAGAATATATAGACCTTCATTCGCATACTTGTCATTAGTTATATTTTTCTGGGTATTTCAGCCTAAGGTCCTCAATTTTTACTACAACGTCCTTATCATCTTTGGCGTAGGTCATTATTTGTCGGTTGCCATCAATTTTAACAAAAGCCGATTTTTCTATCTGATCTGACTTCACCGCTATAAAATCATTCCCCGGGAACCATTTTATTAATGTATCCTGGACAATGGGCAATAGTTGTTGGGCCGTTAGGTTGGAATTCCATGGGGACCATGCATCGTAAGAAAATGTAAGATCCATTCCTGTCATGGTATTTTGGTCATTAAAAGTACCATAAAAAAGTAGGGTAATGGCAGATGTGGATTCTTGTTTTGGAGACATCGGAAGCGGATACTTTACCATTTTATTGTTTGGGCCTTGAGATACCAATCCCTCCTGATTAAGTTGCCAACAGCGTTTAAAAAAATCGGCCTTATTATCTCCCAACGTCATGCCTAAGATAAGGCTATCCTTCAGTATGTTCTTTTTTGCCTCCTCGTTTAACATTTGGGAATATTTGGATTCACATCCAACAAGACCTAATGTTAATAATGAGATTATTAGTACTATTATTAATCTAGGGTACTTCATGGAAAAGTAGGTCATTATTGTTTATTGCTGTCAGTAATAGTTGTTTTTCCTTATATGGGATTATTTGAAATCCTCGTATTTGTCCTGGTATTCCAAGCGGTTTAATCTCTCCGAAGCCAAAATCGGTTTCTTCCTTACTTTGGCCAAATAATACCCAACCCTTAGAGGCATCCAACCTGCCAAATTGAGGTTTAACCAAATATTGATTTCCTCCCAAAAGGATATCCATTACGCCATCTTTATTGATATCCATAACCGCTATGGCACAAACATTGGAGTATTGTATTTCTGGCGGCAACTCCTTTTGGATAAAACGCTCACCGTCGTTTAAGAATAAGCTCGTAGCCGTAACTTGAAGATCAATCTTGTAGGCGTCCTCTAAATATTCTTTATCAAAAATATCGGTCATTTTAGCTTTAGCATAATCCTTGTAGAAGAGCAGTTTATTTTTCAATTCCGGTAATTGGGCAATAAGTTCATCCCGGTCTACTATTGGATAGTAGTTATCGTTTAATTTATGGCAAATGATTTGTTCTGCAAAACCATTACGATCAAAATCATTTAAATATAATCTGGTGCCCGCTTTGTAAAAGGAATTTTGGCCAATATTACCCGCCAAAAGATCCATTTTTCCGTCTCCGTTAAGATCTGCGATTTTTAAAGTAGACCACATGCCAGTGGAATTGGATAAGCCATAGGTCTCAGTTTGGTCAATGAATTCACCTGCTTTATTCATAAAGATTTTTATGGGCATCCATTCTCCCACTACTATTAGGTCTTGCCAGCCGTCTTGGTCAATATCTACCCACGCGGCGTCGGTAACCATTCCTAGGTTTGCTAATACAGGCGTGTTGTACAAAACGAATTTATTTTGTCCCAAGTTTTCTAAGATGTAACTAGATATAGGACTTCCATAGACTTGTGGGTCAAACCTGCCACCAATAAATAGATCCAAATCGCCATCATTGTCAAAGTCCACAGCCTGTACCGTAGAGGTGCTTAAAGGGAGTGTAAAGGGTAAAGGAGTAGGTGAGATGGTAAAATTACCATTCCCATCATTTACATATAAGCGGTCGTTTAAGGCCCAATCGTAGGTTGAGAATGCCTTCCCGCCGCTACTGACGTATAGATCTAGATCGCCATCATTATCACTATCAAAAAATACGGCATAAGTATCCTCCGAGCTTTTATGGGGCAAAAATGGTTCTTTAATTTCTGTAAATCCGGAAGAATGAGGATTGGAAAGAAACAGACTTCCAGATTGATTCTTAGCGCCTCCGATATAAACATCTATAATGCCATCACCATTGAGGTCGGCTGTGGCCATAGGAGGTCCTTCATTATTGAACATTTGGGGTAATAGTCTTTCCCTATTAAAATCCACATAGTTATTTTCCTTGTGGGTAACATTAAAGAGGGGTGATATCGGTTTTAAGAAATCAGGGAATTGGAATTTGGAATCCATTATTTCCTGATTATTTGAATCAGGTTCCAAAAATGTATAGGTCTTGTTGGAGACCAGGTTAATTTCATTTGAAGTAGCTCCATTTGGCCAACTTATTTTTAGACTGTCTATAATATCGTGTGATCCCACTCCAAAATGAACACCATGATTTACGGAACTCTGAAATCCTCTTGATGGAAAATTCTCTGCCATGTCTCTTTTGCCATCACCGTAATATATAATGGCTTTGGCTCCTATGGCCTTGGTGTTCTTTGTGTTGGATTTAAAATTGATGTACACACTTTTATGGGCAGTGGTGTTCGTTTTGTTCTCATAGATAAATGCAGGCATATTTACATTGTTGACAACTAAGTCCAAATCTCCATCGTTATCTAAGTCTGCGTAGGCACTTCCATTGCTAAAACTAGGAGTCCCTAGTCCTAAGCTATCCGCATTATTAATGAACCGGAAGTCGCCCTTGTTAATAAATGCCGCATTAGGTACCGCTTGTGACGGCATTAGGTCAATCAGCTTCATGATTACCTCTTCTTCGGTCTTCATCATGTTCTTTACCTTCTCCTCATTCGCCATATAGGTAAGATAGTCTCTGTCCAATAAATCCTTGTAAATGCCATTGCCAATAAAAATATCGCGTAGTCCGTCATTATCCATATCGAATATTAAGGAAGCCCAACTCCAATCTGTTGCAGATACCCCAGCGTATCTTCCAATCTCATAAAATCCGTCTTCACCCATATTCCTTTGCAGTACATTTCTTGGGAATTGATTAGCATAACCTTGTTTTACCATTAAGCTGTATTTGTCCCAAGAATCGTAAATAGCTTTGGTACGTTGTCTTTCTATGGTAGAAGGAAGCATTTCTGTAACCATTATATCGGGCATTAGGTCATTGTTAAGGTCGCCAGCATCTGCGCCCATAGATCCCATGGAAAAAGAGGAGATATATTCTTCTGCTACTTCATCAAATCCTCCTTTTTGGTTGTTGAGGTAAAGATAATCGCGTTCAAAAAAATCATTGGAAATAAATAGGTCCGGCCAAGAATCCCCGTTAAAGTCGCTCAGCGTAATTCCCAAGCCAAATCCAATACCACTTGTATATATTCCTGCTTCTGAAGAGATGTCTACAAATTTACCGTTATCGTTTCTTAAAAATTTATTTCCAGTAGCGCTGGGTATATTGCGTTGATCTTTGATTAAATCGAAGGCTCCCACCGATTTTATGGAATTATTTAAAATATAACAATCTAAATCACCGTCTTTATCAAAATCAAAAAAAGCGGCATGTACGGAAAGCCCTTCTATGTCTAGCCCATATTCTGCGGACATTTCGGTAAAGGTGAGGTCTCCATTATTGATAAAAAGTTCATTATGCCTATTGGCTCCCCCAGGCTTTCCTGATTTACAGACATACAGATCTAGTAGACCATCATTATTAATGTCTACAAAGGTTGCTCCAGTAGACCATACGTCTTTACAGGCTACCCCGGCCAAATCTGTAATATCCGCAAACTCCCAATTGCCCTTATTTAGATAGAGTTTGTTGTCTACCATATTTCCAGTGAAGTAGATGTCTGGAAGACCATCGTTGTTTATATCACCAATGGCTACGCCACCGCCATTGTAAAAATTGCGATAGGTATATGGGTTAAAATCCTCTGTATAGGTAAGTTCGTTTTGGAAATTGATGCCAGAATTTGTTCGTAATTCAAATAATTTGGGTTTAATTTCTTCTTTAACATCTTTTTCCTGGACACAAGAAAAAAGTAAAATAAAGCACAGGGGAATTGGTAAATAAAATTTCATTACAGTGGTAAAATTAAAAGAGGGTTATCCGAAGATAGCCCTCTTTTTAATATAAACAGCCTTAGGATCAATATCCAGGATTCTGGGTTAATGTTCCGTTACTGGCATCAATCTGTGGTTGTGGGATTGGGAATAGCTTTTTGTGAGGATCACTATTTGTTTTTTCCCACCATGGATCATTAAATTTCCCGAAGCGGATTAAATCCTGTCTACGGGTCACCTCCATAAACATTTCACGTCCACGTTCATCCAAAAAGTTGTCTGCATTTAAGCCAGTGAGGGGAGCTAGTCCTGCTCTAGCTCTAATTGTATTAACATCTGCTTCTGCCAAGGACCAATTATTCATAGCTCTTGCCCTGCCTTCAGCACGGATTAAATATAGCTCACCAAGACGCACTATGGGCATGTCGTTATCTTGGTCGTCCCTACCAAAGAGTCTAAAACTGAATTTTCCTAATCTAGCACCTCCTTTACGTGATGCGTTTGGTTCTAATTCGTTGATTTCTGGAGTGTAATCCAATTCTAACTGACCATCGGTGGCGGCATAATCTAAGATTGCCGATCCATTGTAATCCAATTGCGGACCTACAATAAAGTTAGCTTTTTTTCTAGCATCATTGTCGTCATAGGAATTGTAAAAATCTTCTAGTGCGGAATACCCGTTCCATGGTTGTGATACTAAATTCCAAGTAAATTGACTAGAATAATGTAAGGTCATATGAGCAAAATTCATTCCCCCGCCAGTTACCCCGTCGTAAGCAATGGACCAGATTATTTCTGGGTTATTTTGGTTGTTTGGTGCAAAAACGGCCGCATAACCTTCTAGATTATCTGGATCCGAATCTACCGCAGGTCTTTTGCCTGGGTTGGGAACGCTACAGCCAACACCACAAAGTACATATCCAGAGTTGTCAATGACATAGGAGGCTGCGTCAGCTGCTTGGGTATATCTTGGGGTTCCGGTGTATACTTCAGCATTTAAATATAATTTTGCCAAAATACCCAATGCGGCATATTGGTTAACCCGATATGGATTTACATCTGTAGTGAGCGGACTGTTACTAAGATCCATAGAAGCACTTACCGCTGAAATACCTAGGGCGCTTAATAATTCACTTTCTACAAAGGCAAATACTTGGGCGCGGCTAGATTGTGGTGCATCTTGTCCTGGAGTAGTAACCAATTTAACTCTACCATAGGTATCCAATAACCTATAATAGAAGAAGGCTCTTAAAACTTTTATTTGTGCTGTCTGATTGGCATCCAAATTCGTCTTTAATAGGTCGTTACAAGCAGCAATAGCTCCATATTGTGAAGTCCATGTGTCATTTATAGGTCCGTTAGATGGGCCAAAGGTATGTCGGTGCATATCTATCCAGATACCTCCATCATACCAATCTCCTCCTTTTTGTGTTACGGCCACTTCATCAGAAGAAACAGATTGGATCGCCCAATAACCACCACTAGATGCGCTACCGTCCCTTAATTTGCTGTAGGCCACACTAAGGGCGTCATTTCCGCCATTGCCACCGCCATCAAAAGCAGTGCTAGGTTCGTCTATACTGACAGGGCGGTCAATTGCTCCGATTAAATCTTCTTCTAAGTCCGTACAGGACCAAAATAGGAGACCGCCACATAGGAATAATGCTTTATAGATATTTTTCATTGTGTGTCTTTTAAAAGTTTATGTTCAGTCCCAATGTATAGGTTCGGGAGGAAAAATAGTTGTTTCTACGATCAATACCGGGAATAAGAGGGTCATAACTTGTTCCAGGGAAGCCTCCGTTGTCAATGGTACCCGCGTCTTGCAATGCTGGTTCTGGATCGGAACCGGTGTAGTTGGTTATGGTAAATAAGTTTTGCCCACTAGCGGTTACACGTATTCCTTTAATATAATTATTTTCCTTAAGATTAAACGTATAGCCTAAGGAAAGGTTATCTAGTTTAAAGAAATCTGCTTTTTCCACATATAGGGAACTGAATTTTGCATTGGTGATTTCTGGATTTGCCAATTTAGTATTTACAAAGTTATACGAACCCTGACTTCCTACACGGGGCTCGTAAAATGCTCTGTAGGTGTTTATAAGGCTATGCCCAAACGCACCCCTGAAGAAGGCATTTAAATCCCAGTTTCCAAATTGTAGTTGATTCGTCCAACCCAACTCAAAATCGGGAGTACCTTTCCCTAGTACTTTAAAATCTCCATCTGGATCCAAAGCGTTGTTTTGGTTGGTAAGCAATTGGCCGTCATTGTTAATATCTACGAATTGTTGACTTCCATCCACTACTTCTCCACTAAATACAGGACCCCAGATCTGACCTATTTCCTCGCCTTCCTTAATACGGATCATGTCGGTATCATTTTGACCAGGAGCACCTAAAGATCCTCTCATCTCTTGTGGAGTAAGATATTCTTTAAGTTTGGTCTTATTTCGTGATACTATGACACCAGAATTATATTTAAACTTCTCATTTCTTAGTATGTCATAATTTAATGCAATTTCAAATCCGCTTGAGCGCAATTTTCCAGCATTTTCTACACGTCTACCTGTGGGATAAATAGTAACATCCACATCTCTTTCAAGAATAAAATCACTAACATCCCTAGAATAGATATCCAAGGTAGTAGATAATCTGTCCATTTTAAATTCCACACCAAAGTTGGTTTCAGCTTTCTCCTCCCATTTAAGGTCTGGGTTGGCGTCTGTACTCTGATTACTGCTTAATTTGCCATCTGCAGGGGTGTACAAAGCCCTAGACAATCCATTGGAGGCTGGTAGTGCACCAGTTACCCCGTAACCTACCCTAACCTTTAAAAGGTCTACGTTGTTAAGTTCCAAGTAGTGATTAAGATCGGCACCTAGTCCAACAGCAGGAAAGTTGGCCCATCTATTATTTTCACCAAATTTAGTGGAGCCTTCCCTTCTTAAAGAGGCATTAAAGAAAATAGCATTGTCATAAGTTGCGCTAACCCTTCCAAAGAAAGCAATTATACGATCGTCTGGAGAAGCGTCGCTGCTGGCGTTTATGAAGCCCGCATTGGCTAAATCTTGTGACCATTCCAATGCGTTAATGTATTCTATATCGTTGTTGGGAAAATCGCCCATCTCCAAAAAGTAATTGTACTGGTTCTGCTGTTGCCAAGAGTATCCTCCTGTAACGGAAAAATCTATAAGCCCAACACTTTGATTATAGGTACTATATAGTTCAAATAATTTAAAATCCCTGTTTTCCGTATATAGCCTAGCTCTACCTTTTCGGTTGGGGCTAGTAGCGTTTCCTCTAAAATGGGATGTTGTTCTGTAATAGTCCTGATTGGTAAGTTTATTGGTCTGTTGGGAAATAAGGGCATTCACTTCCCAGTTATCCAAAATATCATAGTTAAAGTTAGCACTGTACGTAAATTCGTTTTTATCCCCTGTATTGGTATTCTGATTTACAATGGAGAGCGGGTTAAAACTGTCGAATAGTCCTAATGTTTCAAAATATCCGCCAAAGGTGGGAGAGTCAAATTGAAATGGTGAATCCTTGCCAAATACGGGAGCGGTTGGATTGTATAACAACGCATAACGTAAAGCTTCTTCGTAGCTAAATTCACTTTTCCTATTGGTAAAGGATATGTTGAAATCAATTTTTAATTTGTCATTAAATGTGAGGGTAGATACGCTTGCTCTAGTGTTAAACTGCTTAAAGCCAGACTCTCTCAATATACCTTGCGCATCCCTGAAATTTCCAGAAAACCTATAGTTGGTCTTTCCGTCCCCTCCAGAAATAGAGACATTGTTGACCTTAGTGCTCCCATCTATAGTTACCAAGTCTAACCAATCATTTCTGCTTCCAAGATCCACACCACCTGAAGTTACAAACTCATCCGCGGTCATTACATCTACATGGTTTGCAATTGTAGATAGGGCAAGTGAACCACTATAATCTACACTGACTCCGCCAGGCGTGCCACTTTTTGTAGTCACCAAGATTACTCCACTAGAACCCCTTGTTCCATAGATAGCTGCGGCAGAACCATCTTTTAAAACGTTGATGCTTTCAATATCATTAGGATCTACGTTATTTAAGGAAGCCCCTACTACTCCGTCTATAACAATAAGTGGAGAGGAGTTGGCTCCTACAGAAGAAATACCCCGAAGCCTAATTACGGCATCTTCGTTGGGGTTGCCCCCTTTGTTATATATGCTTAGACCAGCTACCTTTCCCTGTAATAACTGGGAAGCATCATTTACCGTTCCTTGGTTAAAATCTTCACTTTTAACCACCGTTACTGCAGATGTAATTTCCTTTCTGCTCTGAGAACCATATCCGGTTACGACTACTTCGTCCAAGGCTTGGGCATCTTCTGTAAGGACAACATTAATAGTAGATCTTCCATCAATAGAAACTTCTACAGGAAGGAACCCAATGTAGCTAATAAGTAAGATTGCGTCGCTATCTACATTATTAAGGGTGAACAATCCGTCAAAATCCGTTTGTGCGCCATTTGTAGTTCCTTTTACCACAACGCTGGCACCGGGTAAGGGTCCAGTAGCATCAGATACCGTACCTGATACCTCTTGTGCTAATGCAATTCCGAAACATAAAAATGCTCCAAAAAGCAAAAAGCTCTTTCTAAGAAATCTGATTTTCATAAATAATTGGTATTAGTTGAGTTATTTAATATATTAAAAATACGTTAATATTTTTAACTTGGCGCAAACTTTGTTAACGAAAACGTGTTTATAATTAAAAGCTTTAATTGCCTAATAATTATCAATATATTAAAGTTTTACTATGAAATCCTAATATTTATTAGTTAAAAATTAGAAACTTTAACATTATCATATGCAAATATAAATTATTCCTCGATATGTAGTGTATTTACATTAACCTATATTTTTTTTGCCTTGCAAATCTTTCTACTTAGGGTATTAATGGGGCGCTTATGGTTTAGTTTTCTTTTTTAGTCTTATCTTTCAATCTTATTACCGATAACAAGGAAAAATTAAGGTTTTGAAAAGAAAAATTACGCTGAAACACATTGCAAGGGAACTAGGAGTTTCTATTTCCACCGTATCCAAAGCGTTGAAAAACAGTGAGGAAATTGGGGCTGAAACAAAAGGAAGAATCCAGGCTTATGCCAAATTGCATAACTACAAGCCCAATAATATAGCCATTAGTTTAAAGAACAAAAGAACTAAAAATATTGGGGTTATTATCCCGGATATTGTTCACCATTTTTTTACTACCGTTTTTAGGGGGATTGAGAATTATGCCAATACTAAAGGCTACAATGTAATTGTATGTTTGTCCGATGAGTCTTTTGATAAGGAGGTCATCAATATGGAGCTTTTGGCCAACGGGAGTATAGATGGATTTATCATGGCTCTTTCTGCAGGTACGCAACAGAAGGGCGATTATAATCACTTAAAGGAAGTTACAGATCAGGGGATACCCTTGGTGCTGTTTGATAGGGTTGCAGATGAGATTAACTGTGACAAAGTGGTCATTAACGATAGGGAAGGGGCGTACCAAGCGGTATCAAAATTTATAAAAGACGATAGAAAAAAAATCGCCTTAATAACGACCGATGAACATTATAGTGTAAGTAGGGATCGTGCTGCAGGCTATAAACAAGCGTTATTAGATCATAATCTAGAGTATGATGAGGGATTGATCCTTAAATTTCCTACCATGGAGATTGACGAAGATGCCATTGAAGACTTTTTTAATAAAACCGAGGTAGATGCTGTACTAAGCGTAAATGAAATATTTGCCATAGCTAGTATGCGTTTTGTCCAAGCTAAAGGTCTTCGAATCCCAGAAGATATTTCATTTATAGGTTTTACGGACGGAATACTATCTAAATATGCTACCCCCGGTCTTACAGCAGTAGCTCAGCATGGAGAAAAGATGGGTGAAATTGCAGCTCAAATGCTTATAGAAAAAATAGAATTGGAGGTGGAGGAAGAAACTTATGTTACCAGAATGTTAGAGCCTACTTTTGTAGAGCGTGGATCCACAAGAAATAATAAATAAAAGTTGAGATGAGGGAAGTGGGATTTATTTTTGATCTGGACGGGGTAATCGTAGATACCGCTAAATACCATTTTTTGGCTTGGAGAAAATTGGCCAATGAATTGGGGTTCGAATTTACCAAGGAACAAAATGAAATGTTTAAAGGGGTGAGCCGCAGGAGATGTCTAGAAATACTTTTAGATATTGGAGGGGTTACAGCAACGACTGAGCAGTTTAATCGGTGGTTGATAGAAAAGAATGAAGATTACCTTTCCTATATTGAGAAGATGGATCAATCAGAAATCTTACCAGACGTAGAGAGAGTATTGTCTTATTTAAGATCTAAAAATATACCAATAGCTCTGGGGTCTGCCAGTAAAAATGCAATTCCCATATTGGAGAAGGTAAAACTTACAGACTTTTTTGAGGTTGTAGTAGATGGAAACCACGTGACCAAGGCCAAACCAGATCCAGAAGTCTTTATGATAGCTGCCAAACAAATTGGAGTTTCAGCCCAAAACTGTGTTGTTTTTGAAGATGCTATTGCAGGGATAGAAGCAGCAAATAAGGCAAAAATGGTCAGCATCGGGATAGGAGATGCCCAAGTCCTTACCTCCGCAGATTATGTATTTAAAAATTTCACAGAGATGGATACTTCATTTTTAGATAAACTTATAAATCAGGTTGATTAGCGTAATTTCTACTAGTCCTAAAGACTTATATGCCTATATTTTTATCCAAGATTCCTGCCAATAAAGCGCCAAAAGAGGGTTGGGTCCACCGAGCCAATTATCCAAACAAAATAGCATATGACCAATACCAAAAATAATGAAGTAGCTAATTTCCAAAATAATAACAGGGGGAAGTTAGTGGTATACCAAGTTTTTACCAGGTTATTTGGGAATACCAATACTACTAATAAGCCGTGGGGGACTATCCAAGAAAATGGCATAGGCAAATTTGCCGATTTCACAAAAAAAGCATTACAGGAGATTAAGGATTTAGGTGTTACCCATATTTGGTATACGGGTATTCCTCATCATGCCTTAATTGGTGATTATACAACCTATGGCATTTCTAATGACGATCCAGATATTGTTAAGGGTAGGGCTGGATCGCCCTATGCGGTTAAGGATTATTACAGTGTAAATCCGGACTTAGCGAAAGACCCTAGTAAAAGGGAGTCAGAATTCAAAGCCCTGGTTAAAAGGAGTCACGCTGCTGGTTTAAAGGTGATTATAGATTTGGTGCCCAATCATGTGGCCCGAAAATACGAAGGGAAAAATAATCCAAAGGGTGTGGTAGACTTTGGTGCCAATGATAATAGAGAAGTAGAATACGATAAGAACAATAACTTTTATTACAATCCCCATGAGGTGTTTAAACTTCCGGAATGGCGTAGCGGATATCTTCCTTTGGGAGGTGAACAATATGATATGGGTGAGGAAAAATTTGTGGAAGTTCCCGCAAAGTGGACCGGTAATGGATCCAGATTATCACAACCCGATTTTAATGATTGGTATGAGACCGTAAAAATTAATTATGGTGTCCGCCCCGATGGTACTAAGGATTTTGATTCTCTTCCAGGAGATTTCAATCAAAAGGATTTTTCCGATCACTTTGCATTCTGGGCAAATAAAGAAGTGCCCGATTCTTGGATAAAATTCAGGGATATTGCACTGTATTGGTTAGAATTGGGGGTTGACGGATTTAGGTATGATATGGCCGAAATGGTGCCTGTGGAATTTTGGAGCTTTTTAAATTCTACAATAAAAATGAAAAATCCCGATGCTTTTTTAATGGCCGAGGTTTACCAGCCCCATCTTTATAGAGATTATATTTTTAAGGGAAAAATGGATTATCTCTATGATAAAGTGGAGTTTTACGATGGGTTGATTCCTATAATGCAGGGCTATGGATGGACAGACCATATCCCTGTGGTACAAAAAGGTCTGCTTGATATTGAACACCATATGCTCCATTTTCTGGAGAACCATGATGAAGTGCGGATTCCAAGCCCAGAGTTTTTAGGTAATGCCGAAAAGGCAAAGCCCGGGATGGTAGTATCCGCAACAATTGGAACCTCGCCAACAATGATTTATTTTGGGCAGGAAGTTGGGGAGCCAGCCGCAGAGAATCCTGGGTTTGGATCTCCTGGACGTACTTCTATTTTCGATTATGTGGGAGTACCTCACTTACAACGATGGGTAAACAATAAAAAGTTTGATGGCGGACAATTATCCGCCCAGGAAAGTGACCTTCGGGAATTTTATAAAAGTCTGCTCAATTTTACCATAAATAGTAGCGCATTGATGGGGGAATATAGGGATATTCACTTTTATAACCGTGACCATACTGAATACTATAATTATCGTGTGTTGTCCTACGTTCGCTGGTCTAAAAATGAAAAACTAATTATTATCGCTAATTTTGATGCCCATGATGGCTTTGGGTTTGAGTTAAAACTCCCCGAAGAAATAATTAAGGAATGGGAATTACAAGATGGAGCGTATCAATTACGGGACCAGTTGTCGGAATCCATAGAAAAAACGTTGAACGTTTACCATGGCATTGGGGAAGTTAGAATAGATCTGCAGCCTTTGGAGTCGTTTATTTTAAGATTAGAAAAATAGAATTGGAACATATATGAAGTCATTAAAAACATTCGGATTTTTCTTTGTCGCATTATTGATCTTAAGCTGTGAGAATATGAATACACCATTGGTTATAGGGCATAGGGGAGCTATGGGCCACGAAACAGAAAACACCTTAGCGTCTGTTCAAAAGGCCCTAGATCTGGGGGTAGACATGATAGAGATTGATGTCTTTAAAATTAGAAGTGGGGAAATTGTGGTGTTTCATGATGCTAATGTGGAAAGACTTACTGATGGGGAAGGGAAAATTGAAAACTATAATTATAATGAGCTTCAGAAGTTGACCCTAGATGGGAACCATAAGATTCCCACATTGCAGGAAGTCATTAATCTGATGGATAAACAAGCCCATTTAAATATAGAACTTAAGGGGAACAATACGGCAGATAGGGTCAATTTTATAATCAATTATTATGTAAAGGAGAAGGGATGGCCACTTGATAAGTTTTTAATTTCCAGTTTTAAATGGGAGGAGCTAAAACGGATGAGAGCATTAAATTCGCAAATTGGCATTGCTATACTTACGGATGAAGATCCCTTGCAGGCAATCGCCATTGCCCAGGAATTGGATGCCTTGGCCATTAATCCGTATTACACAACCCTAACCCTGGAGAATGTAGATATAATACAAAAGGCAGGCTTCAAAGTATATCCTTACACTATAAATGAAAAAAAGGATATAAAATCCATGAAACAAATGGGAGTAGATGGTATAATTACCAATTATCCCGAACGCATAAAATAATGTACGACGTTCTTATATTAGGAGGGGGAGCAGCCGGATTTTACGCTGCAATTCATATAGCAGAGGCAGATCCACAACTTAAGGTAGCCATAATTGAAAGGGGTAAGGAAGGTTTGGGAAAAGTAAAAGTTTCTGGTGGCGGCCGCTGTAACGTTACCCATGCCGAGTTTGACCCCAGAGAACTTGTTAAGAATTATCCCCGTGGGGAAAAAGAGCTATTGGGACCTTTTCATACCTATTGTAGTGGTGATACCGTTGCTTTCTTTGAGGAAAGGGGTATAGCTTTAAAAATAGAGCCAGACGGACGCATGTTTCCCACCACCAATTCTTCTCAAACTATTATAGACTGTCTCGTAAGTGAAATCGATAGATTGGGAGTCAAAGTTCTTAGGAATAGTTCGGTGACGGGTTTTGCTAAGGTTTTTGAGGACGAAAATCAAGATTCAAGTATTTGGAGCGTAGAAACTATACGAGGTGCTTATAATGCAAAAAATCTTTTGGTATGCACCGGAAGCAACCCTAAGATATGGGAGATGCTTAAAAAAATGGGACATACTATTGTTCCGCCCGTTCCCTCATTATTTACTTTTAATATAAAGGACGATAGAATTTCTGGAATCTCGGGGGTAAGTACCTACGCGAGGATAAATATTGTTTCTAGCAAAGGCCATTTGGATAAGTTTCATGCTGCACTTAAAAAATATAGCTTACAGCTTTCAGATTTGGAAACAGAAGGTCCGTTGTTAATTACCCATTGGGGAATGAGCGGTCCAGGGATTTTAAGGCTATCTGCTTGGGGTGCCTTATTTTTGAATGAGCTAGATTATAAATTTACCATACGGGTAAATTGGCTTCCAAGTTATTATGAAGGGTCAATAATTAATAAACTTCAACAGATAAAAGAGTTAGAAGGCAAGAAAACGGTGCTACGGACCAAATGTTTTGACCTTCCCAAACGGTTGTGGAGTAGTTTGGTAAAGGCTTCGGGAATTACGGAGGCCGATAAATGGGCCGACATTACCAAAGTCCAATTACAGGATTTGGCCAAGGAGTTGACGGAGTGCCAATTTAGAGTAGATGGGAAGAGTACTTTTAAAGAGGAATTTGTTACCGCAGGCGGAATTGACCTTAAGGAAATAAATTTTAAAACTTATGAAAGTAAACTAAACCCCAGCCTTTATTTTGCTGGGGAAATCATCAACGTAGATGCCATTACAGGCGGATTTAACTTTCAGAATGCCTGGACTGGTGCTTATATAGCAGCCCAAGGAATTGTAAAGAATACTAAGTCTTAGGCTAATACCAGCATTAATAGGCCTGCAAGTGCAGCGCCTAATATGGGACCTGCTACTGGAATCCACGAGTAACCCCAGTCATTACCTCCCTTGTTTTTCATTGGAATAAGGGCGTGAACAATTCGCGGACCGAGGTCTCTAGCAGGGTTTATGGCATACCCAGTGGTACCCCCTAGGGAAAGTCCAATAGACCACACCAAAAACGCAACGGGCAGTGCGCCCAAGGAACCTAAACCAATGGCTGTCCCCGATTCTACAATGGTGGCATCGGTAAAATAGAGTACTACAAATACCAGGGCAAATGTACCTACCACCTCACTAAAAAAATTGGATATGGGATTTCTAATGGCAGGAGCTGTACAAAAAACAGCTCTTTTTAGATCTTTATTCTCCGTTGCGTCAAAATGATCTTTATACACCAACCATACTGTAAATGCACCCAACATGGCTCCTAGAAATTGGGCTAACGTATAGGAGGGAACTAAGGACCAGCTAAATTTTCCGGCTACTGCTAAGCCAATGCTTACTGCGGGATTTAGATGGGCGCCGCTATAGGGAGCAGCAACTACAACACCTACAAATACAGCAAGTCCCCATGCAGTGGTAATTACCATCCACCCATGGTCGTTGGATTTTGTCTTTTCAAGGACAACATTGGCAACCACGCCGCCACCGAGCAAAATAAGAAAAAATGTGCCAATAACTTCGGCAATAAATGGAGTCATACTAAGTTGTATTTTTATTTAAGAATTCTGATCGGACCAATACTGCAACGCCTTTACGGCCCTATACCAGCCTTTAATGTTTTCATCTATTTCTTCTCGCTCTGTATTGGGCTCAAAATTGGCATCCGTCTGCCATATTTCCTGAATTTCTTCCAAACTATCCCAAAAACCTACCGCTAGTCCTGCAAGGTAAGCGGCTCCCATCACAGTAGTCTCTATTACTTTGGGGCGTACGGTAGCTGTATTTAATACATCGGACTGAAACTGCATCAGCATATTGTTTACTGTAGCACCGCCATCTACACGTAATTCTTTTATTTGGATATTGGAATCGGCTTCCATCGCTTTTAACACGTCCATGGTCTGAAAAGCGATAGATTCTATCGCAGCTCTCGCAATATGCGCATCAGTACTGCCACGGGTTAGGCCAAAAATAGTGCCCTGAGCGTGTTGGTCCCAGTGAGGAGCACCCAATCCTGCAAATGCAGGAACAAAATAAACACCTTCGGTGCTTTTCACTGAATTTGCCAAGGCTTCTACGTCTGATGATTTTTTTATAATCTTTAAGCCATCCCTAAGCCATTGTACTACGGCACCGGCTATAAAAATACTCCCTTCTAGAGCGTATTGCGTCTTTCCGTTAATTTTCCAAGCAATAGTGGTCAGAAGATTATTTTCGGAAATAATGGGTTTGTCTCCAATGTTCATCAGCATAAAGCAACCCGTACCATAGGTGTTTTTTACCATTCCTGGTTTGGTGCACATTTGTCCAAATAAGGCTGCCTGTTGATCCCCAGCTATTCCTGCAATTGGAATTTTGGAAGCGAAAAAATTGGGGTTGGTATGGCCATATACTTCACTGGACTGTTTTACCTGAGGAAGCATGGATTTTGGAATGGTGAATAAATCCAGTAGCTCTTGGTCCCATTCTAATGTGTTAATGTTGAATAATAAGGTTCTAGAAGCATTAGTGACATCAGTGATATGTAGTGCACCCTTCGTCATATTCCAGATTAACCATGAATCTATGGTTCCTAAAAGTAAATCACCAGCCTCAGCTTTTTTTCTAGCGCCTTCTACATTATCCAATATCCATTTGACCTTTGTGCCGGAAAAATAGGAGTCTATCACTAATCCTGTTTTTTCACGAATCATTTGGGATTTCCCTAACTTTTTTAACTGATCACAATAATTGGAGGTCCGCTTATCCTGCCATACAATAGCATTGTATACCGGTTGGCCATTATTTTTGTCCCACACTACAACCGTCTCACGTTGGTTGGTGATGCCTATTGCAGCGATATCGGAACCGTAGATGCCTTTTTTGGAAGTTGCTTCGGCGGCCATTCCTGCTTGAGACGACCATATTTCTAAGGGATCGTGCTCTACCCATCCGGGTTTTGGAAAATATTGGGTGAATTCCTTTTGTGCCACCGAAACAATATCGCCCTTTTTGTTAAAAACTACTGCTCGGGAACTAGTAGTGCCTTGGTCTAAAGCCAAAATATAATTTGCCATATTGGAGTTTTCTTTTTTATAAAGGGATTAAGATAATAAAATAAGTACACCTATCTTAAAAAAATCCACTTTCCTAATAAGATTCGTTAGGTGACAAAATAGTCGGGTTTATGATGTCGTCTCCCCACAATTACCAACTACTTAATCTGAATTTTCCTGTAAAATTCAGTAGTAGGATAGGCGTAATTATTAAAATTAAAGCGCATCCAACAATTTGCTGCGGTTAATTAGGCTTAGTTTAACTCCCAAATTTTGTAGTTGAGAATAGCAGCATAACAAACCCAAAGCAGATAGGGAATCATGAGATAGGCGGAAGTCTTGTTCACTATTTTAAACCATTTTATGGTAAAAATCAACAAGACAATAAGGGTAAGGATAATAAGAAGTGCTCCAAAGATGTTTTGAAATCCAAAAAAAACGATGCTCCACAATGCATTGAATAAGAGTTGGATGCCAAAGTGATAGAGCGCGGTTTTTACCCAAATATGATAAATCCCCTTTGCCCATACCAAGCCAGTAGCAATGCCCATTAAAATATAAAGCAAGATCCAAACTGGCGCGAAAATCCAACTAGGGGGATTAAACCAAGGTTTATTGAGATGTAAATACCAATCGTTTACCGAACTTTGCGTTGCAAAACTCGATAGAAATCCGACCAAAAGGCAAATTGCTACGGAAATTGCGATATAGGTATATTGCTTTTTCAAAAACTGGCAGTTATTCCCCCTAAAGTAGGAATTTATTTTAACAGCAACTAGGGCACAACCCCTTAAAAACTATCTTTGTACAAATTTTTAGTGAAATGAGGGAAAATGACTTTGTTTCGGGGAGCTATTCTGGCCCCCTTATGAATGGAAAGGTAACTTATAAATCACCCAGTAATATTGCCTTGGTGAAATATTGGGGGAAAAAAGAGAATCAGGTGCCAGCCAATCCGTCGGTTAGTTTTACCTTGGATTCCTGTGCTACTACTACCAGTCTTACCTATAGTAAGTTGGATGAGCCTGGAAAAGATTTTTCTTTCGAATTGCTCTTTGAGGGTAAGCCTAAGCCAGATTTTAAGCCCAAAATCCAAACTTTTTTTTCTAGAATATCTGCTTACTTGCCATTTTTAAAGTCGTATCATTTTGTAATAGAGACTTCCAATTCCTTTCCTCATAGTAGTGGAATAGCCTCCTCCGCTAGCGGTATGTCTGCCCTTGCATTGTGTTTAATGCATATAGAAAAGCAGTTATTCCCAGAAATAGAAGTTGACTATTTTAATGCTAAAGCTTCTTTTTTGGCTAGATTAGGTTCTGGGAGTGCGGCTAGGAGTATAAAAGGACCACTTATGCAATGGGGTCATCACCAAGATACGGAGGGTAGTTCCGATCTTTATGCAATTACCTATCCCTATAAACTACATGAGGTTTTTAATGATTTCCAAGATACCATTCTTTTGGTAGATAAGGGGCAGAAGCAGGTGAGTAGTACGGTCGGACATAATTTAATGCACGGCCATCCCTTTGCTGAACAACGTTTTAAGCAAGCGGATGATAATTTATCAAAATTGCGAAAAATATTTATTGAAGGCGATCTAGTTAATTTTATTAAGATAGTGGAGAGTGAAGCGCTGACCTTACATGCCATGATGATGAGCAGTTTACCGTATTTTATGTTGATGAAACCGAATACTTTGCAAATTATCAATAAAATATGGGAATTTAGGGCCAAAAGTAAATCGCACCTCTGCTTTACTTTAGATGCAGGTGCTAACGTACATGTGTTGTATCCAAAGTCTGATAAAGAATTGGTATTGCAGTTTATTAAGGATGAGTTGGTTGCATATTGCGAAAACGGGCAGTATCTTTGCGACCAAATTGGGAATGGTGCGGTTGAAATTTAAAGGAGTAATATAATTAAAATAATGACGTTAAAAGTAGGTGTGATCTGTCTGCCTAAGCTATAGAACCCTTAATTATCAGTTATTTATTCTTCGTTTTTAATTGTAAAATTATTAGTAACTTAATAGAATGAAAGGACCACTGTTTTACTCTAAAATTCTGCTGTTTGGTGAGTATGGAATCATTAAAGATTCCAAAGGACTTTCCATACCCTATAATTTTTTCAAAGGTGCTTTAAAATCATCGAATAAGGATACGGAGCAAGCAAAGAAATCCAATGCCAGTCTCAAGGCCTTTGCTACCTATTTGGAGGAGATGCAGAAGGAGAATACTTCATTGGTGACTTTTGATTTAGAGACCTTAAAGGATGATCTTGATAACGGAATGTATTTTGACAGCTCTATTCCGCAAGGATATGGAGTTGGCAGTAGTGGTGCATTGGTTGCTGCTATTTACGATAAGTATGGGATAGATAAGATTACGGTCTTAGAAAATCTTACCCGAGAAAAGTTATTGAAATTAAAAGCAATCTTCGGTAAAATGGAATCGTTTTACCATGGCAATTCCTCTGGTTTAGACCCTTTAAATAGTTACCTAAGTCTTCCTATCCTAATAAATTCTAAAGACAATATAGAGTCTACCAGTATTCCTTCCCAAAATTTTGATGGTAAGGGGGCCGTCTTCTTGTTAGATAGTGGCAGTATTGGAGAGACCGCTCCTATGGTACATTTATTTATGGAGCAAATGAAGCAGGAAGGGTTTAGAACCATGTTAAAGAATCAGTTCATTAAACATACAGATGCCTGTGTAGAGGATTTTATCACCGGTAATATCAAAAGCCTCTTTGGAAACCTAAAACAGTTGTCCAATGTAGTCTTGGATAACTTTAAGCCTATGATTCCTGTAGAGTTCCACAATCTTTGGAAACAAGGGATAGAGAGCAATGATTACTACTTAAAACTTTGTGGTTCTGGAGGTGGTGGTTATATCTTGGGATTCACAGAGGATATCGATAAAGCCAAAAAGGCACTAAAAGATTATAATTTAGAAGTAGTTTATAACTTCTAAGATTCCAAACTATGTTTAGTAGAAAAAATAAGCTCTTGCTTCTAAAGATTTTGAGCTTGTTTTCGGTTATTCGAGGGTATAATATCCTAATGATCGTTCTGGCCCAATACTTAGCCTCTATCTATATTCTTGCGCCCGATTTGCCTTTAAAAGAGGTGATTCTAGATTTAAATCTCTTTGTTATAGTTGTTGTTTCTTCACTTGTAATAGCAGGCGGATATATTATCAATAATTTCTACGATGCGGAAAAGGATCTAATCAATAAGCCCAGAAAGAGTATGTTAGATCGTTTGGTGAGTCAGCGTACCAAGCTAACCACCTATTTTGTGCTTAATTTTATTTCTGTTTTCTTAGCAAGCTATGTTTCCTTTAGGGCGGTTTTGTTTTTCTCTGCTTATATTTTTGGTATATGGTTTTATTCCCATAAGCTAAAAAAGGTGGCTTTTTTAGGAAATGTTGTATCTGCAACTTTGGCAATTACCCCTTTTTTTGCGGTTTTTGTCTACTACAAAAACTTTGACACCGTAATTTTTGTACACGCTCTATTTTTATTTTTACTGATATTGACTAGAGAGCTTATTAAAGATCTGGAAAATATTGCAGGGGATCTGGCCCAAAACTATAAAACCATTCCTATATTGTACGGGGTTACTTTCTCCAAAGCCTGCATAACAATCCTTATGGTACTTACTTTAGTGCCGTCCCTTTTGTTGATTGAATATTTTGATATAGGCTATATGTACCTGTATTTTATTGCTTGTATTTTTTTTCAGATCGGATTTTTAATCTTATTGATTAAAGCAAATAGTAAAAAACACTACGTTTGGCTACATGCCATTCTTAAATTAATCATACTTACTGGGGTATTCAGCATTTTATTGATCGATATTGATCTTGTTTTAAATAGAATTCTTCACTAATAGCGAATTACGCATCCATTCACACAATCATCCAATAACTTTTATTATCTTTGCATCAAATAAATTAAGTATGAGTAGGTCAAGTTCAAATGGCGATAAGAAGGCATCAGGAAGGCAAGGAGGCGATTTTCGAAAGAAAAGTTACGCCAGAGGTAATGCGCCAATAAAGAAAAATAGTGAACCAAAGGCACCGTCCGATTCTAATGTAATGAGGTTGAATCGGTATGTAGCTAATTCTGGTGTGTGCTCCCGTAGGGATGCAGACATTTATATAGAAGCCGGTAGTGTAACGGTAAACGGTAAGCCAATCACGGAAATGGGATACAAAGTAAAACTTACCGATGAGGTGAAGTTTGATGGACGTTTGTTAAATCCCGAAAAAAGGGAATATGTGCTTCTTAATAAACCTAAAGATTTTGTAACCACCTCAAAAGATGAGCATGGTAGAAGAGCAGTTTCATCTTTAATTACTCAAGCGTCTAAGGCTAAACTTATTCCAATTGGGAAAATGGATAAAACTACTACTGGTTTGTTATTATTCACCAATGATGGGGAAATGACAAAGCGACTTACTAAGCCAAAAAACGGGCTTAGAAAAATATACCATGTAGAGCTCAATAAAAATCTTAGGGGAGAGGATCTTCAGAAGATCAAGGATGGTATAATGGTAGATGAGAAAATAGTCAGGGTAGATGATATAAGTTTTATTGACAATTCCCCTAAGCGGGAAGTTGGAATTGAGCTAAGGAGTACCCGTAATAAAATAATACAACGTATTTTTGAAGAATTAGAGTATGAGGTGGTGAAATTGGACCGAGTGGTCTATGCCGGACTTACTAAAAAGGATTTGCCACGAGGACATTGGCGATACCTTACCAAACAGGAGGTTATTAATCTGGGAATGATTAAATAATTTATTTCAACACTATAAAGTGCCCTTTAGAGAAATCTTCTAAAGGGCACTTTAGTTTTATAAACCTTACTTTCTACATCATCACTTAAGGATTGCACTAATGAAATAATTACATATCTTGGCGCCATGAGAAAGCTTCTTTTAATTTTATTGATACTACCGCTCCAAATGCTGGCGCAGGAAGTGCCTGGATCTGTTCAGTTTTGGAATAATTTAACTACCCATTGTGGCAAAGCATTTGAAGGGGAGATTGTTGCAGGAGGAAAGGAAGGTGATGGCTTTACAGGCGAAAAATTGGTAATGCATGTCCGTGCCTGTGGGGAGAAAGACATTAGAATTCCATTTTTTGTAGGTGAGGACAAATCTAGGACCTGGGTGCTTACAATGAGGGACGATAATTTAATCCTCTTAAAACACGATCATAGATTAAGAGATGGTTCCGATGATGAAGTTACTATGTATGGCGGTCTAAGCCCGAACACTGGATTGGCGGGGATACAATTTTTCCCAGCAGACCAGTTTACCTCAGATCTAATTGCCTATGCTTCCAATAATGTATGGTGGATTACTTTAGACGATACTTCTTTTACCTACAACCTGCGCAGAGTGGGATCGGATAGATTCTTTTCGGTAAAGTTTAATCTTACCAAAGAAGTAGCCGCGCCAGGTGCACCTTGGGGCAGTGAGGACTAATTAACGGTAGTGTAGTGATTCTCTATTGACCTAATTTAATCCTCTGGTTAAGAGCATGCTGGTGCTGCATATTACCAAAGCATTTTCCAAGATCAAAATAACTTCGCTATCTTGTTTGTTCTCTACGGATAACCAAGAATCAGTTTAGGAAGAATGAAGGAACCATTTGCGACTAAGATTATTAGGTTTAATAAAGAACTCAACTTTTCTAAGGAACTGTACAAAGGGATACAGGTATTGAACCCTTTTCAGGAGAATGCCGAGATCTTGGATATTATGGATTCCTTCTACCATAAATTCTATAACGATTCCAATAAAAGAAAATTAATTATTGGAATAAATCCTGGAAGATTGGGTGCTGGGGTTACTGGCATCCCATTTACGGATACTAAGCGGCTGACAGAAATCTGTAATATTCCCATAGACTCCGTTGTGAGTCATGAACCCTCCTCGGTTTTCGTGTATAAAGTTATAGAGGCGTATGGAGGTGTAGAAAGGTTTTACGGGGACTTCTTCATTAATTCGATGTCACCCCTAGGATTTGTTCAAAAAAACGCTAAAGGGAATTGGGTGAACTGCAATTACTATGATTATACTGAGTTGTTTGAGCAAACCAGGCCATTTATTATATCGAATTTAAAAAAACTGATTGCAATGGGAGTGGATACTTCTAATTGCATTGTGCTTGGTAAGAAAAATGCAAAATATTTGAAGTTAATCAATGGGCAGGAAAAGCTTTTTGATTCGATTACAGTCTTGGATCATCCCCGTTATATTGTGCAGTACAAATCCAAGGAAAAAGATAAATACGTTACGGAATACTTAGAGGCATTGAGTTAGTATTTCTGTTGGTTGTTTTCAACAATTGGGAGGAATGTCATGCTGTTTATTCTTGTATGTACCTAAATACTAAGAACAATTATACCCCTCTGTAACAGAGGGGGATAAGTTAAAATGTATTAATAGGTATACTAAGCAATTTGCTCCATTTTTTTTCGGATCTCTGCCAAGCATAAATTCCCTAAACTCCCCTTGTGGGTGTGTTTTATATCTCTTTTAGGAGTAAAAGTTCCTTCATTAATTTCTTTGCCCATTTTTTTGTAGGCATCCCTAAACGGCATCCCGCTTAATACTAGTTCGTTTAACGTATCTACACTGAAGAGATAATCGTATTTAGGATCTTCTAAAATGGCATCGTTTACCCTTATCTCGCGCAAACTAAAGGTAAGGATTTCCAAACAAGCTTTAAGATCTTGAATAGCGGGTACAATCACTTCTTTTACTAATTGTAAGTCTCGGTGATAGCCGCTGGGAAGGTTATTGGTTATTAAGATTAATTGATTGGGTACTGCCTGCAGTTTGTTGCACTTTCCTCGTACAAGTTCAAAAACATCTGGATTCTTTTTGTGAGGCATAATGCTGCTTCCTGTAGTAAGCTCATCTGGGAAGGAGATGAAATTAAAATTCTGACTCATGTACAGGCAAATATCCATGGCCATTTTAGATAAAGTGGCAGCAATGTTACTCATTCCGAAGGCTGCTGCTTTTTCTACCTTACCCCGTCCCATTTGGGCGGCCACTACATTGTACTTCATAGTTTCGAAACCCATTTCCTCTGTGGTGAAAGCACGGTCTATAGGAAATGAGCTGCCGTATCCTGCTGCACTTCCCAGCGGATTCTGATCTGCTACCTTATAGGCGGCATCTACAAAATAGAGGTCGTCTACCAAGCTCTCTGCATAGGCAGAAAACCAAAGTCCAAAAGAAGAGGGCATAGCAATTTGTAAGTGCGTATAACCAGGTAATAGAACGGATTTATATTTATCTGCCAAGTTTAGCAGCAGGTCAAAAAGTACTTTTACCTCACTTTTAATTTCGGCAAGTTCGCTTTTAAGATATAGATGCATAGCAACCAAAACTTGATCGTTCCTAGACCTGGCCGTGTGTATTTTTTTACCCGTATCGCCCAATTTTTTGGTCAGGACATATTCAATTTTGGAATGCATATCCTCAAAACTGTCTTCTATAACAAATTTTCCCTGCTCAATGGTTTTTGCGATATTATCTAATTCCCTAACTAAATCTTGAGTTTCCTTGGGAGTAATCAAGCCAATTTTACCTAACATCTTGGCATGTGCCTTAGAGGCAATTACATCATATTTTGCCAAAAGTAGATCTAATTCCCTATCGTTCCCTACCGTAAAGTGGTCTATTTTTTTATCTGTGCTAAAGCCTTTGTCCCAAAGTTTCATTTTCTATATGTATTTACTTCCCGTAAAAGATGGGAGTTTTATTTATGTTATTTAATCTTTCCCAAATCAATGGGTTACTGCTTGTTCGATAGAAAGCCTTCAAGTATTTTAATATACAAGTCAACTCCCTCCTCTATTTCGCTAAGATAAATAAATTCGTCCGCAGAATGGGAACGGGTACTGTCTCCAGGCCCTAACTTTAAGGACTGGCAATATAAGCATGCCTGATCCGATAGGGTAGGAGAACCATAGGTTTCCCTTCCCAAGGCTAAACCAGATTGTACTAAGGGGTGTTCCTTGGCAATGGAGGATGAATTTAGTCGTAAGGAGCGTGGTATCATCTCGCAAGGGGCTTCTTTGGCCAAAACGTCTGCAATTTCCTGATTGCTATAGCAGTCGTTTACACGTACATCAATAACCAGATCTACATGGCCAGGAACCACATTATGTTGGTTACCCGCCTTTATTTGGGTGACCGTAAGTTTTACCTCGCCTAATACTTCAGAAACTTTAGGGAAACTATAGTTTTTAAACCACTGTAATACTTCAATAGTATTGTAAATTGCATTGTCATTATTAGGATGTGCTGCATGTGAAGGCGTACCACTAACTCTCCCGTCAAAAACAACCAATCCTTTTTCGGCTATGGCCAATTGCATTAATGTTGGTTCCCCTACAATAGCTACATCAATTTTTGGTAGAAGGGGCAGCATACTGTTAAGTCCGTTTGGACCTGAACTTTCCTCTTCTGCAGAAGCTACAATAATGATGTTGTGGTTTAGGTTTTTTTTGTCATAAAAATGCGTAAAAGTTGCCAGTAGAGATACTAGGCAGCCCCCTGCATCATTGCTGCCAAGGCCAAAAAGCTTTCCGTCCTCCACATGAGGAAGGTAGGGGTCTTTGGTGTATGATGAGTTGGGCTTAACCGTATCATGATGCGAATTTAACAATAGGTTAGGCTTATTGGTATCATAGTGTTTGTTAAAGGCGTAAACGTTATTTTTTTCCCTTTTAAAAGGGATATTGAAATCACTCAACCATTTTTCAATGGAATCTGCTGTTTTATCTTCTTCGGAAGAAAAAGACTGAATACTGATCAATTGATGGAGTAATTCAATGGCTTTTTCCGTTCGTTTTTTCTGGTCCATAATAATTATAAGGTAATTGTGGTAAACAAAGTAGCGTTCGGAGCTAACATACTAATGTCCCCAATGCAGACCTTGCCTACGTTTTTATGAAGGGCATGAAAGCAGTTTTCCAATTTGGGAAGCATGCCATCTGCTATAATTTTATTTTCTAATAATTCTTGATAGTTTATAGGTTCCAAGTGTTTTACTACAGAGTCCTCGTCTGCTATATCTAACAATACACCCTTTTTTTCAAAGCAATAGTAAAGGGTAGTGTCAAAAGCGTCACTCATCCCAATAGCTACTTCAGAAGCAATGGTATCTGCATTGGTATTTAATAATTGACCTTCTTTATTGTGGGTAATTGCGCAGAAAACAGGAGTGAATTCCGCTTGCAGCAATTGATATATAGCCAGGGTGTTAACTTCCTCTACATCGCCGGCAAATCCGTAATCTATGTCTTTTACTGGGCGTTTAACTGCTCTGATAGTATTGCCATCGGCACCGCTTAATCCTATGGCATTGGTGCCACGAGCCTGTAATTGGGCTACTATATTTTTATTGGCTAGTCCGCCATATACCATAGTTATTATCTTTAAACCTTCGGCATCCGTAATTCGGCGTCCTCCAATCATTTTGGATTCTATCCCTAGTCTGTGAGCTATTTGAGTGGCTAATTTACCTCCTCCATGGACCAATATTTTTGGGCCTTCCATTGCTGAAAAGGCATCTAGAAACTTATGGAGTTCCACTTCGTTCTCTAATACGTTGCCTCCAATTTTAACAACGGATAATTTTTTTTTCATAAGCCCTTACTAGTTGCTCCAAAACGGAGGAATTCCTATTTCTTATTCTTTCTTAGCTATACATGCAGATCCCGCTATTAGGGATTTAATCCTCTAAGCTAGCTAGCACTTTTTTCAGGACTATCTGTGCGGCATAAGTCCTGTTTTTTGCCTGCTCTATCACTAAAGATTGTTCGCCGTCCAATACTTCATCGGTTACTACTACGTTTCGTCGTACAGGCAAACAGTGCATAAATTTTGCCTTTCCCAATTTTTTGGCGGTCATGGTCCAGTTTTTATCCTGATTTAGTACCTTCCCGTAGTCTTGGTAATTGCTCCAGTTCTTCACGTAGACAAAATCAGCATCTTCCAAAGCTTTGTCTTGGTCGTATTCAATTTTTGTATTCTTGGTGATTTCTGGATTTAAATCGTATCCCTTAGGATGCGTAATTACAAAATCGGCATCCTGCAAGTGCATCATTTCTACAAAAGAATTTGCTACGGCATGTGGTAGCGCTTTGGGGTGCGGCGCCCATGAGAGTACTACCTTGGGTTTTTTCTTGCTATTGTTTTCCGAAAGGGTAATGGCGTCTGCTAAGGCCTGTAATGGATGGCCAACGGAACTTTCCATATTGATTACAGGGATTCCGGCATATTTTTTAAAATTGTTAAGCACTACCTCGGCCTCGTCTTGCTCTTTATTCGTTAGGGAAGCAAAAGCTCTGATACCTACTACATCGCAATATTGTGCTACTACTTTGGCGGCCTCTTTTATATGTTCGGAAGTACCTTGATCCATAATAGTACCATCCCCATACTCTAAGGCCCAGCCCTCACTTCCAAAATTCATAACTATGACTTCCATTCCAAGGTTCATTGCCGCCTTTTGAGTGCTAAGACGGGTTCTAAGACTGTTGTTGAAAAATAATAGGCAAATGGTCTTGCCTGCTCCCAATGATTTATGTTGCAAAGGAGCTGCTTTTAAGGATTTTGCTTCTTCTACCCATTGGGAAAGCGAGTCAATGTCTTGTAAGGATAAGTAATGTTGCATGTTTTTATTTTATAGTGGTAAAGGCAATTTTATTTTCTAAGGCGTTAATGATAAAATTTTCCTGGAGGCCGTTTACTATCCAGGTCTCTATATTTGCGTTTTGTGCAATGGTGGCGGCTTCTATTTTGGACTGCATTCCACCTGTTCCGTGTGATGATTTGGAGTTGCTGATCTCTTTTGTCAAAGATGCCAAACTTTGAACTTCAGTTATTGTTTTTGGGTCATTTTTATCTATAGACTCCTTGGTGTAGATTCCGTTGGTATTGGTGGCGATAATCAATAAATCAGCTTTGATCAGGGCTGCGGTAAGGGCGGCAAGTTTATCATTGTCCCCAAATTTTATCTCGTCCGTGGCCACGGTATCATTTTCGTTTATTATCGGGATAAAATTATTGGCAACCAATACGTTTATCGTATTGCAGATGTTTACTTTGGAGACTTCTTTTTCAAAATCGGAATAGGACAATAGACATTGGGAAGTGAACAGTCCTAATTCTCTAAAATTCTCTTGAAAAATACGCATGAGATGGGGTTGTCCAATGGAGGCCAGAGCTTGTTTAACCGTTATTTCTTCCCCATTGTGCTCCAGTTTTACAAATTGCTTAGCTGCTGCAATAGCACCTGAACTGACAATTATAAATTCGTATCGGTCATTCAATTTAGCGATTTGTCGGCCAATATCCTCAATTTTTCCTCGCGATATATGGTCGGTTTCCTTGGTAAGGGTATTGGATCCTATTTTTAATAATATTCTTTTTCGTTTCATCTTCCTTGCTTTAACCGATTTCCCCGAATGATTACTCAGTTGTACAGGGCATTTCGCTGCCAGATGCCTTGTACAATCTTATTCTAACTCTTTTTTTAGTGCTTCGAAAAATTGATCTAGATGTTCCTTGGATATATTCAGTGCTGGTAATATTCGCAATACATGTTTATTATTGGCACCTCCTGTAAACATATGCTGATTATGAATTAGTTTTTTTCTCAATTCTCCTACCTCAAAATCAAATTCTAGCCCCAACATAAGTCCCATTCCTTTTACCTGTTTCACTTGAGGAATTGTAGCTGCTTTTAACATGAAGTAATCAAAAAGTTCCGCTGAATTCTCTATGAGATTTTCTTTTTCAATTACCTCTAAAACTGCTAGTCCTGCAGCGCAGGCTAAATGGTTTCCACCGAAAGTGGTACCTAAAAGTCCGTAAGAAGCTTTTATGCTGTCATGGATCAGTACCCCTCCAATGGGAAATCCGTTCCCCATACCCTTAGCTATGGTGATAATATCTGGTTTAATATTAAAATGTTGGAAAGCAAAGAATTTACCGCTTCTTCCATAACCACATTGAACTTCGTCTGCAATAAGGATTACATCATGCTCCTTACACAATTTTGCGATGTTCTCATAAAATTCGGGTGAGGGCATATCTAAACCACCAACTCCTTGTATAGTTTCTATGATAACCGCACAAACGTCCCCTTTGCTAATCTCGCTGATAAAGCCTTGCAGGTCATTAAAGGGGAGGATGCTTACCTTTTGTTGTTTGTTGAGAGGGGCATTAATCTTTTCATTATCGGTAACCGCCACCGCTGCGGAGGTTCTACCATGAAATCCATTTTTAAAGGAAATGACACGTGATTTTCCATTTTGGAACGAAGCTAGTTTTAAAGCATTTTCATTGGCTTCTGCACCAGAATTACAAAGGAATAGATTGTAGTCCTCACAATTGGAAAGTTTACCCAATTTGTTCGCCAGCTCTTCCTGAATAGGGTTTTGGATGGCATTGCTATAAAAACCAATTTTCTCTAACTGATCTTTTAATCGGTTTACGTAGGTGGGGTGGGAGTGCCCTATAGAAATTACGGCGTGACCTCCATAAAAATCTAAATAATCTTGTCCTTTATCATCGGTAACTACAATTCCCTTTGCCGAAACGGGGGTTACATCGTAAAGCGGATATACATCAAATAATTTCATCTGTTATAATTCGTTTTTGCTCTCTAAAAGGCTTGTTTCTATGCGAATTTAGTAAAAGGCTATTCTTTTTTAATTTCGTTTATTTTATCAAATGACGCTAAAATTCCCCTAATTAGAGAGGAGCTTAGGCCCTGGTGTTCCATTTCGTTAAGTCCAGATATGGTACAACCCCTTGGAGTGGTAACCTTATCTATTTCATATTCTGGATGGCTATCCGATTCAATTAATAGGCTTGCGGCCCCATTACAGGTATGCATGGCCAATTCCTGAGCCTCCTTAGCATCGAAACCAAGTTGTATGGCACCTTGAGTGGTGGCACGTATCATACGCATCCAAAAAGCGATTCCACTGGCGCAGATAACGGTAGCGGCCTGCATTTGTTGCTCGGGAATTTGTAGAGTATGACCCATTCTGTTGAAAATAGCTTTAGCTAATTCTATACGTTTTTGACCCTTTTCATTGCTACATATACAGGTCATGGATTTTCCTACTGAAATAGCGGTATTGGGCATGGCCCTAATAATATAGTTGTCGGGCCCAATAACTTCTTCTATTTTGGCAATACTAAATCCAGTTATGGTGGAGATAATCACATGCTTGTCTGTGAGAAGGTCCTTTACCTCATTCAAAATTTTTGTGAATTGCCCTGGTTGCACAGTAAAAATCAATATATCAGATTTACTTACTGCCTCTCTATTATCGGAGGTGGTACTTACGATACCATATTTTTCCAATTCTTTAAGATCGCCCAGATTTCTTTTAGTGAGGATCATGGAGGTGGCTCCGTTAGTGCTTAAAACACCTTCGGCAATGGACATTCCTAAATTTCCGGCACCTATAATGGCTATTTTCATTTCCTAATTATTTAATTACCGATTTGGACATTTACGGTAGGCCCATTTCGAAAAAGTTTGATGGGTATTAGTGGAGCTCATTTTTGCTGTTGACAGGAATGAGCTCCATGGCTTGGTAGGTAGACTAAAAGACACCTGCTTTTAATTGCAAACCTGTATTCTCTTCGAAGCCAAAAGCCAAGTTCATGTTTTGCACTGCCTGTCCCGATGCTCCTTTTAAGAGGTTATCTATTGCGGAGGTGACTAGGAGGGTATTATTGTGCTTATGCAAATGAATGTGACATTGGTTGGTATTCACCACTTGTTTTAGGTTGAGGTCTTCCTCCGTAACTTGAGTAAATACAGCATCCTTATAAAAATCAGAATACAAGGCGTAGGCCTCTTCTAGACTTCCTTTAAATTCAGTATAAGCAGTTGCCAAAATACCTCTAGTGAAGTTTCCTCTATTGGGCAGAAAGAACAATTCCCCGGTATCATCCTGAAGGCTATGCAAGCTTTCTTCAATTTCCCCAAGGTGCTGATGGGTAAAGGGTTTATACCAAGATACGTTATTGTTCCTCCAGCTATAGTGAGCAGTTGGGGAAAGGCTTGCGCCTGCACCGGTACTGCCGGTTACGGCATTAATATGAACTGGGCTATTCAATAGTTTTGCCTTTGCCAAGGGTAGTAAAGCCAATTGTATTGCAGTAGCAAAACAGCCAGGATTTGCGATATAATTAGCAGATTTAATTTCCTCTTTCTTTAGCTCGGGCAGCCCGTATACAAAGTTTTTACCATTAAAAAGCGCATCTTCCGCCAGTCTGAAGTCGTTGCTTAGATCTATGATCTTGGTAGCTTCAGAAAATGGGTTTTCCTCTAAGAACTTAGTGGAATTACCATGTCCTAGGCATAAGAATACTACATCTACATTTGGATTTACGGTGCCTGTAAATTTTAGATCTGTTGTCCCCAACAGGTCGGGATGGGCAGTCGTAATCTTTTTGTCTGCCCTAGTGGTGCTATAGACAAAGTCTATTTTCGCTTTAGGGTGGTTTAAAAGAATTCGAATAAGTTCGCCGCCTGTATATCCGGATCCCCCTATGATTCCTACTTTAGTCATCTTGTTGATTTACATGATTGTATATTTTCCCAGGATTGGAAAGGATTTTTATAAAACCTTTGGCGTCATCAGCCGTCCAATCTTCGTTCATTTCCCCATAACTGCCAAAAGAAGCATTCATCAGGTCGTGAGGAGAAGATATTCCGTCCAATTCAAATCGGTATGGGTGAAGAGTAACAAAAACATCGCCTGATACATTTCTCTGGGTATCGGTAAGGAAAGCTTCTATGTTGCGCATTACCTCATCCATATAGTTTCCTTCGTGCAAAAGCATGCCATAAAAACTTGCTTGTTGCTCTTTTTGAAACTGTTGCCATTTGCTAAGGGTATGTTTTTCCAGTAAATGGTGCGCCTTTATGATGATTAGTGATGCCGGAGCCTCAAAACCTACTCTACCTTTAATACCAATAATGGTATCACCAACATGGATATCTCTACCAATGGCATATTTGGAGGCTAAGGCTTCTAATTTTACAATATTGTTTACTGGGGTGTCATTGTCGCCATCTAACGCAATAAGTTCTCCTTTGTGGAATGTTAATTTAATTTGGGTGGGCTCAGTTTCCTGTAATTGACTTGGGAAAGCATGGTCTGGTAACGGTTTGTGGGAGGTGAGTGTCTCGTCTCCACCAACGGAAGTGCCCCAAAGTCCTCTGTTAATGGAGTATTTGGCCTTTTCCCATGGATAATCCACACCATTGCTTTTTAGATATTCTATCTCTACTTCCCTAGATAGTTTATTGTCCCTAATAGGGGTGATAATTTCTATTTCTGGGGCTACAATCTGAAATATCATATCAAACCTCACTTGGTCATTTCCAGCGCCTGTGCTACCGTGGGCAATATATTTAGCGCCTATTTTTTTGGCGTGATTTACTATTTCTATGGCCTGCACAATTCGTTCTGCACTAACAGAAAGTGGGTAGGTATTATTTTTCAGTACATTTCCGTAAATTAAATACTTAACTACCTGCTCATAGAACGTCTGTACTGCGTCTATAGAGGTATAGCTGGTAGCACCAAGCTCCAATGCTTTTTTGTGGATGCGATCTATTTCTTCCTGTGGGAATCCTCCCGTATTAACACTAACGGCATGTACTTCAAACCCTTTGTCTTTAGATAAATATTTTGCGCAATAAGAGGTGTCTAATCCTCCACTATAGGCCAAAACTAATTTTTTCATCTTACTCGTTTATATAGTTATTGGGAAGGCGATGTTTGCGATCCCTTATTTAGTTTTCTTACTTAAGAAAAGGCTTTCTTTTATGCTTTTCAGCCTTTTAAAAGCCTTAGAATTTACTTTTTCCATTCCGCTAGCTTTTGTTTTTATGGCAGGGTCGTATAACATACCAGTACAAAGGCACATTTTCTGCTCCGTTCTGGTCAGAATATCGAAGTTCTTACAGGTTTGGCAACCTTTCCAAAATTCTGGATCTGTGGTAAGCTCCGAAAAGGTGACTGGTTTATAGCCCAATTCGTAATTCATTTTCATTACGGCCAATCCGGTTGTGATACCAAATATTTTTGCATCTGGAAACTTGGACCTAGAAAGATTAAAAATTTCTTTTTTTATTCTTTTGGCCAATCCCTGATTTCTATAATCAGGGTGAACGATAAGCCCAGAATTAGCGACAAATTTCTCATGTCCCCAAACTTCAATATAACAGAAACCGGCAAACTTATCACCATCCAGTGCAATGACTGCATTTCCGTTATGAAGTCTTTTTTGAATATATTCGGGAGTACGTTTTGCAATCCCTGTGCCCCTAACTTTGGCCGATTCCGCAATAGTATCACAGATGATCTCGGCATATTTAAAATGGGAGTCGTTAGCAATAACAATCTTCATTGAATGTTGCTTTAAATTAGAAATTAAAAATTGATGTTTTTTGAGAGCGGAAATGGACTCACCTATTTCCATAACAGAATGGCACCCTTACGGGCGACGACGTGTAGGCGTAAATGAATAAGCAAGGTTAGACACCTCGTTATAATTTAATATGTGTGTAGTTTTATTCATTGCTGATATCAAAAGTACAAATAAATTTTATTTATGTCCTTCCTAGAGTGAATTTTTATGAAATAGTTGATTTTTAACTTGTAATCTACTTATTTCATAAAACATAAAGCCGTAAATAACAATATACTCAAGAATCAATATTAGTCCGCTTTCTTTATAGGCAGCATTGGAATAGGCGAAATAGCTTAAAAAGATAGTTAAAGACCATAATAATGGAAATCTGAACTTGGAAAACAGACCGAGTAGTACTAAAAATATAATGTACCAGGGATGAACGGTAGCAGATAAAAAGTAATAGAGACTAAGTATCCATAACATGGAAGTTATTAAGCTGTTTACGTTTTTGTTGTTCCGTATATAAGTAATAAGGCCAACCCAAGCAATAATAATTATGGGAATGATTTTGCCGTATGTTTTAATTAGCTCCCAAGGTTTGGCATCCCATTGGACTCCAATATATTTCACCATTTTATAGATACTGGCATTAAACTCGAAATTGGAGAACCAAAGCCCTATGGTCTGAGAGTAATTGGAGATAAATTCTGGCGCATAAAAAGGGAGTGCTAGTAAAAGTGTAACTCCGCCTACTAGCACGTAGAACATCATACTTCTTTTTAATCCAAGGTATTTCAGAAATAGGGGCAGAAACATCAGAGGGACAAGTTTTATAGAAATGGACAAGGCGTAAACCACTGCAGCTAAAATCCATTTATTTTGATTTAGTAAGTATAGGGAGCAGATAAAAAAGAATAACATTACTCCTTCAAAATGGAGGTTGCCTGTTAGTTCTAAAATGACCAGCGGATTTAAAAAATACCAAAATATGAGATGGGATGACTTATTCAGTTTTTTGAGCAACTTTCTTCCATAATAAAGGATGCCCAAATCTGCAAGAATTATGATAATTCGCATTATAATTATACTACCCATGGTACTGTTACCTGTTAGTAAAGCAGATAATGCAAAAATAAGTTGGTTTAATGGTGGGTAATTACTGTAGTTGGATGCACTTAAATCGCCCATTCCATTATATAACTCCATGGCATTGGGGAATTTTCGGTGGAGATCCAGTACTAGATCTTTGGGTAAATGTAAGTAAGGGTTAATGCCATTGATAATCAGTTGTCCATCCCAAACAAATCTATAGAAATCCTGCGATAGATTGGGTTCGGAAAAGAGAAAAACCATCCTGAATAAGGTGCCAGAAACAATTAGAAAGGTAAAGTTCCATTTCTCGAACTGAATCAGTTTATAGCATAAAAAGAACAGCGCGAAATACAGAGAAATTAGCTTTATAAAATCTGTTCGTGGTAAATGATAGCCAAAGGTGGAATAAAATAGAAGGGAGGTAAGGACCATTAAAATTGGAAAGGTGTGAAGTTTCCAATAAGAAATGGCTTTATCTATCATAAGGTATCATATCTAAATGGTATCGGCAAAATGATACAATGGCCGATCCTCAAATTTAAATCAAATATAACTAAATAGGAACATATAAGGCAAAGCAATTTGTGTGGGAAAGCTGGTGGAAATAGAGTGGAAAAGTAGTCTGGAACTAGAGTAGTAACAAAAAAAATCCGGTTCCAAAAGGGGATAAGGAACCGGATTTTTATGTTTTTGAATTTCTAGAATATTCTTAGTATTCTTTACTTAACTAGGCCCGTGCAAAAAGGGATTTAAAGAATACATATCCAAAACCTAAGAAAAGCATAAAATGAAATGGGAACAACCCAAAGTCATTTAAAGGAATAGCACTATACATTCCAAAAAGAAAATAGACCATTAATAATGCTTCTAAAATCATGTTGGGTGATAATTTGGTTGCTAAGTACTTATTGCCCTTCCAGCTGTCCTTTATATTATTCAGGTTAAATTTTGGAGTCCTTACAAATTCACTTCTCTTTCCCATATGACCTTCCAATACGGCAATAGAATTATGCAAAGAAAATCCGAGGGCAACGGAGAAAAAGGTAAAGAATATCCGTATATAGTCTACAAAACTATCAAGGCTACTGCCCTGTATACTCTTATAGGTAAACCAGTAACATACAAATAGTATAATGGTACTAAGTATAAAGAACTTGGTAGCTTCAAAAATCCATCCCAAATGATCATAGGTGTTCTTAATGTACATCATAGGGATACTTAATAGTGCAACCAAAAAGACACAAAGGAACATAGAGCTATTTAACAAGTGCATAACTCCGTGGAACTTAGTCTTAAAAGAAATATTTTTAGCGCTAACCACGCTCCAAACTGTTTTTTTAAAGTTCTCTGCACCTCCTTTGTTCCAACGGAACTGTTGGGAACGTGCGGCACTGATTACTACTGGAAGCTCTGCAGGGGTTTCTACATCTTCCAAGTATTTAAATTTCCAGTTTTTTAATTGTGCACGGTAGCTAAGATCCAAATCTTCGGTAAGGGTATCCCCTTCCCAGTTCCCAGCATCCAGTATGCATTCTTTTCTCCAAATACCAGCGGTACCGTTAAAGTTGATGAAATGGCCTTTAGCATTTCTACCTACCTGTTCTAAAGTAAAATGTGCATCCAAGGCGAATGCCTGAATTTTAGTTAAGGTAGAATAATCTCTGTTGATATGTCCCCATCGGGTTTGTACCACGCCAATTTCCGCGTCTTTAAAGTAGATGACAGTTTTCTTTAACCAATCGCTAGAAGGAAGAAAATCGGCATCAAAAATAGCTATAAACTCCCCTTTGGCAGTAACAAGTCCTTCTTTTAAAGCGCCTGCTTTAAAACCTTGTCTATTGGTTCTACGGATATGTTGTATATCCAGCCCAGTTTCTTGTAGTGCTTCTATTCTTTTGGCAGTCTCCAATACAGACTCGTCCGTAGAATCGTCTAAAACTTGAATCTCTAACTTGCTTTTGGGGTATTCTATTTTAGCAATGTTGTCCAGTAAGCGTTCCATCACATATTCCTCGTTGTAAACAGGTAACTGTATGGTGACGAAAGGAATCTCTTTTGGATCTAGTAAATTGTATTTAGGGGCTTCTTTATTTTTTCGTTTTTGCCCTAGATAGTTGACCAATAGATTTAATTGGGCCAAACTATAAAAGAAAATTAATAATAAGGATACACTGTAAACGGTAATGATAAGGTAAGTAATTGTTATTCCCATTTTTTATTTTATGCTGTATTTAAATATCCAACCTAGGATTTTTGCGCCTGCAAATATACTACCTTTTAGCGTTCCTGATACTTTTGAAACTCCAATTCTTTTTTTGTAACGAACTGGTACTTCGGCATATGTAAAACGTCGTTTAATGGTTTTTAATTGCATCTCTACCGTCCAGCCATAGGTTTTATCCTCCATTTCGAGCGCCAATAGTGTTTCGTACTTAATTGCTCGGAACGGACCAAGGTCTGTAAATCTGGCTCCAAAAAACCACTTCATCAGCGTAGTAGCAAGGGCATTGCCAAAAACCTGTTGTGGTGTCATAGATCCATCTTCTCTTAATTCCTTTACCCTAGAGCCAATTACCAAATCAACATTATTTTCCAATATAGGTTGTATCACTTTGGGTAGTTCCTCTGGATAGTCAGAATAGTCTCCATCCATAAATACGATAATATTAGGCTGTTTGGATTGTTTGGAGAGGTAATTAATTCCTTTAAGGCAAGCGTAACCATATCCTTTTCTGTTTTCCGTGAGAACAGTAGCTCCAGCTAACGCTGCATTTTCTGCAGTTGCATCCGTAGAATTGTTGTTTACTACAATTACCTCTGATACTATTTTAGGTATATCTTTTATTACTTTGGCAATAGAATCGGCTTCGTTATAAGCGGGGATAATAACTTTAATATCCGTCATTGTATATGGAGGGGGTAATTTTTATGTTTGTTCAATTTGTTTTCCATTTGCGATGAGGCCAATGATCTTAACAGCTGTATTGAAAAACACATCGAATTAATAGTTAAATAGCGGGTGCAAAGGTATCATTAGTTTTAGGATTTTTTATTCACCAAATCCATTAAGTCTACATCGTTGCCCAGCAATACCTCTGTAGGGTTGATTCTCCCTTCTAAAGGTCCATTTTCCAAATTTAACACTCCTCTTGGGCAAACAGCAGAACATATTCCGCAGCCTACGCAGCTAGATCTAACTATGTTCTCTCCTTTCTGTGCATAGGCCCTAACATCTATGCCCTGTTCGCAGTAGGTTGAGCAGTTTCCGCAAGAAATACACTGTCCGCCATTAGTTGTAATTCTAAAGCGCGATTTAAATCGTTGAACGAATCCTAGATAGGCGGCAAGCGGGCAACCAAAACGGCACCATACCCTATTGCCAAAAATGGGGTAAAAACCTGTGCCAATCACTCCGGCGAAAATAGCACCGATTAAGAAGCTATAGGCATTCTGCACGCTCTGCGTTTTTATACCTATTACAGTATTAGACGCGGTAAAAAAGCTGTAGAGCGTCATCAGGGTCATTCCTACGGCAAAAACAAGGACTCCATGTATTAGCCAGCGCTCTACTTTCCATGAAAATAAGGATTTGCTGGAATGTTGGCGGTAAGGGTCGCCCAAAGTTTCCGCCAATCCTCCACATCCACATACCCATGAGCAGTACCATCGCTTTCCAAAAAAATAGACCAATACCGGAACTGCAACCAAGGTGAGGGCAATGCCCCACACCAAAATAAATAGTCCAATCCCTCCACTATTCAATAAGGACCTTAGATTCCATTGGAAAAAGAAATCGTAATCCAACGGAAAGATATTCTTGAAATCGTAATAGGGCATTTGGAGTCGCACCATTATTTCCGGTATCAGAAAGGCAAAAACAATCTGAAAGAAAAGAACGGAAGTAGTCCTGACCATTTGATAGGTGTTGTGCCGGTATTTAATATACATCCGTACAGCCATTACTGTCATTACAATGCTATACATAAAACCGTAAACAAACCAATGTCCAGCCGGGTTTCCACTTAACCATTGGCTAAAGGGGTCTAGGGTAAAGGTCCAGTTAACCGCATATTCTGGACGGAAGTAAAGTAACAGATAAAATGAGACCAAGTATATAAATACCAGCCAGGCGATCCATCCTCTATTCGTTGCGTTTTCATGATATATGCCGTCATTTTTAATTCCCTTTTTACCCAATAATACTACATTGGGCAGAATAAATAGCAACGCGCCAATGATGCCGAGTCCAAAAGTGAGGAACCACATCAATATTTTATTGTTCACTAAAAAGCCTTCCCCGGAAGCTTTAGCTAAGGTAGCAGCCATATCGTGAGGACCAACGTACATGACCTTATTGTATTCCTTATTTTTTCTATGATGGGCATTCGCATTTTCAAGAGCGGTCGTAATTTTAGAAGATAGTGCGCTTACCCCGTTAAAAGATTTGTCTACCACAGTGTTTTCTAATTCTTGGACAAAAATTTCACTCTTTAGATTTTGATCTGTGACTACTTTTTGAAGATTGTCCGCACTCAATGTAAATGTCCCGGTTAATGGTAGTAAGGTGAAGATGCTTAAACCGATCAGGAAAATGAGTAGGCCTATATATTTTATTGCTTTCATTATTTTATGCTAGGCGTTGCTAAAAATTCGTTTCCAACTTTTCTTTTTAGGGGCAAGGTTAGTGCCATAGGTGCTATTGTAATGTGCCACTATGGCTTTTTCATGGCGGGAATAAAATTCGGGATCAAAATTGGCATCCCTTAAATGTTCCATCGCATAACCAATCTCCCTTTCCTCCGTTAGCCATCGATCTATTATTTTGTGTCGCATTCTAATCCCGAAAGTATTAATCCCTAATAATTGATTACTGTGCTTATGGTAAGCTACGGTAATGCAAATCTTTTCTTTGGGGTGTCTCCAATGAAAATGCTGTTCGTGTTCTTTTTTTGAGTCTGCTGGAAAAACCCATCCGTAAGTTTGATATTCTATATCCAGGAATTTCGCTGAATTAAACCAGTGGCCGGGATTGTAGGGTGTTTTACGGCCACAGATAGTCTGTGCCAGTGCTTCACCCATCATTCTGCCTGTGTACCACACTGCTTCTACAGGTCTACGGCTCCCTATGGCCCGATGTTGTTCTGCGCAATCTCCAATGGCGTATATATCTTTAATATTGGTTTCTAAAAATTGGTTCACTAATACGCCTTTTCCTAGTGTTATTCCAGAGTCCTTTAAGAAGTTGATGTTGGGCGAAACCCCTGCTGTTAATCCAACTACATTACATTCTATGGTTTCCCCCTTGTCTGTGGTCACGGCCTTGGCCCTCCCATTCTCATCAGGAATAATTTCCACCAAATTGGTATTCAGTTGAAGATCAATATGATGTTCTCGGATATGCTCATTAATCATCTGGGACTCTCCTTGTGGTAAAACAATATCCCAAAAACTAGCTTCCCGCACCAAAAAGGTAACCGGGATGTCTCTGCTGCGGAGCATTTCCGCCATTTCTATTCCAATTAATCCGCCCCCTACAATGACTGCCCTTTTACAAATCTCTTTATTTGGAGCATTTGCTTCCAATAATTCTAGGTCTTGTTTGGAATATAATCCCTGCACCCCTTTTAGATCTTGCCCTGGCCATCCAAACATATTTGGTTTAGAGCCTGTGGCGATAATTAGTTTATCAAATTTTATTGGTTGCGAATTTTGAAGCAGTAGGGTTTTGTTTTCGGTATCTACTTTGTTTACATAAGCATTAACAAGTTCGATGCGATTTTTTTTCCAAAACCAATTTTCATAGGGCTGAGTGTGCTCAAACTTCATATGCCCCATATAAACATACATAAGTGCAGTTCGGGAAAAAAAGTAATCGCTTTCAGCGGAAATTACTGTGATTTTCTTGTTCGATAATTTCCGGATATGTCGGGCAGCGGTAATCCCCGCAATTCCGTTACCAATAATAACAACGTGTTCCATAGATAAATGGTTGTGTAGGCTAAGTCGGACTTAATTGATAAAACTTAAAATAATAATTCTAATTTAGAATAGATTTAATTATAGGTATAACTCAAATGTACGGATAAAGGAATTAAATGCTCGGAAGATGTATTTTTTAATCAGCCATGAATATCTTAAATTGAGGCGTAAATCTTTCTGAATGAAACAGTTTTGGGGCTTTGTTATAAGTTTGTTCTTGGTGGGGTGTGCAGACAGCCCTCAACAAGAAAAATTGAATGGGGTGAGTTTTGTTGCTTCTCACAACCCAGTGACGCAAAAAGATGTAGATGCCGTACGAGAAATACATGCTAAATGTGCGGCTATAATGCCTTTTGGATTTATAAGGGATAAGGATTCACCTGAAATAATTTTTAATACTTCTAGGCAGTGGTTTGGTGAAACCCGCACAGGGGCGAGGCAATACGTGGATTTGTTACATGAAAACGGATTAAAGGTGATGTTGAAACCACAAATTTGGATTTCTAGGGGAGAGTTTACTGGAAATCTGAAAATGGATTCCGAACAGAAATGGAAAGCTTTGGAATCTTCCTATGAGAAATTTATTATGGCCTATGCTTCCCTTGCGCAGGAAACCAAAGCCGATGCTTTTTGTATAGGAACGGAATTGGAGCAATTTGTAAAACACCGTCCTGCTTATTGGATGTCCCTAATAAAAAAGATAAGGGGTGTGTACGGAGGGAAACTGACCTATGCTGCTAATTGGGACGAATATGGCAGAGTTCCTTTTTGGGAGCAGTTAGATTTTATTGGGATAGATGCTTACTTCCCCTTATCGGACCAAAAAACACCAACGGTAGCGGAGTTGCGACAAGGCTGGCAGCAACATAAAGAGGAGATCAGGTTTTTGTCTGTAGCCAAGGATAAGCCAGTCTTGTTTACGGAATATGGTTATAGAAGTAATAATTATACGGCTAAAAAACCCTGGTTGGTAGACCATAGTCAGGATGATGTTAATCTGGAAGCCCAAGTGAATGCTACCCAAGCTATTTTTGAGGAGTTCTGGAGCGAAGAATGGTTTGCGGGAGGCTTTGTCTGGAAATGGTTTATAGATCATGAAAGATCAGGTGGACCTATGGATAACCGATTTACCCCACAAAACAAACCGGCACAAGAAGTGATTAAGAATTTTTATAAAAGAACATCTTAGTTTGGTGTCGTGATGATAATGTATTAGGGGGACAGCCTTAATCCAATGCTGTTATAATTTTATAGAACAATGATGCATAAATGTTAATGCCCTCCTAACTGTATTGGAATTCGGCAGAATTTTTGATAACATTTGTTTAAAATTACACTAGTGTTGAACAAAAAAACATACCTATTATTCTGCTTGCTTGGATTAATGATACTTTCTGGATATTCACAAACATCCTTAAAGACAGTCGTTGCAGAGAAAGGAGATGGAATATATTCCCTTCTTAGAAAACAAGGATTGAGCCCGGCAAAGCATTACGGGCATTTTATTGCTCTTAACAAAGACAATTTATGGGATAGTATTCATCTTTTTCAGGGCAGGGAATATATTCTGCCACCTGTTGTTGTAGACTCTGTAATGGTAGCCGATTCTGTTCAGGAGAACACTACCGAAATAAAAAAGATGCCTCAGGTAGTAGAGGAAAGTTTGTTTGGAAAAGAGCACACTTTGGTGCCAGTAAAAAGTAACAAACTAAATGGGGCGGTGTATTATTTGGTTTCTGGGAATGGTGGTCCAGATCCTGGAGCAGTGGCTACTTATAAGGGGAAAATGATTGCTGAAGACGAGTATGCATATGATATTACCCTAAGATTGGCCAAAGAGCTAATGAGTCATGGTGCCGAGACTTATATAATAATCCAAGATCCCAATGATGGAATTAGGGATTATGGAGTTTTAGAGGTAGATAGGGATGAAGTAGTCTATCCCAGCCAAGAGATTCCCTTAAACCAATTACAGAGATTAAGGCAAAGGGTAGATATAGTGAATAAGCTTTACCTGAAAAATAAGGGTAAATATCAGCGATTGATCGTAACCCATGTAGATAGTAGAAGCAAAGGGCAAAATATAGATGTGTTTTTCTACCATCATGAAAAGAGTATAAATGGAAAACACTTGGCAGAGAGTATCCATGAAACATTCTTAAATAAATACAGGAAATATCAGCCCAATAGAGTTTACGAAGGCACTTTTGGTGATCGTAGTGGCTTGTACATGGTTAAGAATACTTTGCCGGCTATGGCTTATATAGAAGTGGGTAATATAAGGAACAAAAAAGATCAGAGACGAATTTTAGATCCTAATAATAGGCAGGCCGTTGCAAATTGGATTTCTGAAGGGATTATTTTGGATCGCACCAGAAAGTCGCGTTAAGAGGTTAACTTGCAATATGTTTTTTGTAGTAGTTGTATAACTGGTCTGGGTCCAAGCCAAGAAGGCTTTGCAGATGAATCATTCCAAAATGATATTGTAATCTCACTGATCCAAGTTCCTCATATTTTCTTGCCGAAGTGATTACAAATTGAGGTAATACCGTGAACTTTGTATTTTGATATAGGCGGCTAATAAATTCGGTGTCTTCATAAATAATATAAGCCTCACTATACCCCTGTATTTTTCGAAAGAGGTTATTTTTAACAAATAAAGATTGATCGCCACCGCGACATAATTTGTGGTTTATTCTACTAAACCAAGCGAAAAATTGTAGGAATTTTTTGGAGGTATCAAATTTCATCCTGAAACAGCCTGCTTTAAAACCTTTGTTGATGGCGTTTAGAATAAATTCATCGTAACCTTTAGGGGGAAAGGTGTCGGCATGCAGAAAGTAAAGAATGTCTCCTAAAGCATGTAGTGCCCCTAGGTTCATTTGTTTGGCGCGGCCTTTATCTGATAGTAACACTGTGGCACCCTCGTTTTGGGAGATAGTAACGGTTTGGTCGGTGCTGCCACCATCTACTACAATAACTTCTTTAACTGTTTGGGTGATGCTATTTTCTCGAAGATATTTTAGAAGCCTTTTAATATTTGGGGCCTCATTAAAAACTGGGATAATGATACTAATGCTGTAGTGCTTATTTAGCTTCATTTAGTGCCCAGTTGTAGGTTGAATATTTAATTCTAGTATTGGAATCTAGCTTTATCCTTGCGTATTTATTAATATATTCAACTAAGGAACCTTCTTTAGTGAAATCTTTTTTAAACCATTTAAAAACTGCGGAAAGGGAAGCCTCATTGTTATCTAGTGTATTGCGTTGCTTATCATTTATAAAGTCTACTGCAGTTTGCTCTAGAAGTGCTTCTAAGTTAGACGATGTAAAGGCTTGGTTTAGTAATTTTGGACACGAATAGGAAGCGCAATTAATGGCAAAATGAATACGGGGATCGTTCATTTTGCGCAATATTTTATGTTCTAGGTCTCCTAGGGAAATTTCTTGGTGCCCGATAGCTACAATTTTCAGTCCCCAAGGATTTTTTATGTCTTTTATGCTCTTTAGTGGGTAATTATCCAAAATAAGACTTACGGTGACCGCATTGTAAAGATTAATGTAATAGGCTAATTGCTCTTGGCGGTTAGCGCCTTCCGTAGGTTTATTGTTTCTTAAATAGCCTAAATACTGTACAAGGATGGCTTGGTCTTTTTTGAAGCTTTTATAATTTACGTTACCACTTTTGTCCACATGCTTCTGTAGTAAGCTATCCCAAAGTGAATGATTTAATTGCATCTTTGGACCCGTGTGGATATTTCCTAAAACCGACCCGTTGGTCGCATTTATGGAAAGTCCATTTACAATTAATAGCAATAAGACAAAAGTGGTTTTACGTAACATAATTTAAGATTAACCCTTATTTTAGCGATCGATAGGGCTACTACATATCTATTTCTAAAACATTAGCAACATCCGCCTCCATTATAATGAAAAGTGCTTTCGCTTATATGTATTTCTGCATTGCTCTTTTGTAGCGCAGCGGCTGTTTTATCACAAACTGCTAGGGGCTGATTTTGCATTAATACATGACCATCTTTATCATCAAAATATTCCTCATCACCATAGTATATAGCGGTCTTTCCTGTAAAAATACAAGGTCCGTCCTTTGGCACTGGATCTTTTATAGCGGCAATTTCAATGGACTCAATAAAAATGAGTTCGTCTGTAGGATAATGGTTTGGAGATAGCACTCGGTACGATTTTCTAGCTCTAATTTCGATGGTTCCAAAGCCAGCATCGGTAAGTACTTTTACATATTCTTTTAGTGGAATGCTCCCACTTAGGCAAAGAGCGCGTAGGCGATCATCGTTCCTAAGGGTATCGTTCATGGGCTGCTCACAAATAGGGTCGCTCATTACTAACCGACCGTGTGGTTTTAAAACCCGGTACATTTCGGAAACTGCTTTCTTTAAATCTTCGGCTTTAAATATGTTGAAGAGGCAGTTTTGTGCCGCTACATCTATGCTTGCATTTGGAATAGGTAGGTTTAGCGCATCCCCTTTAAGGAGGTTTACAAATTCGCTTTTAAACCACGGATTTTCTTTTTCTGCTACTTCAAAGTTTTTACGAGATGCTTCAAGCATTTCATCTACAATATCTACGCCAATAACACCTTCTACTTGTCTAGAGAAGTACGCGAACTGAAGTAACTCCATGCCTCCACCAACACCTACATAAAGGACTTTTGGGTTATTGGTAAGGTCTTGTGGCGAAATAGTACTCCCACATCCATAATTCATTTCTTGCATTATTTTGGGGATGGAAAGTCCTGGGAATTGCCATGTAGGGTTGGTAGTGCAGCAAAGCCCCACATCTGGGGTTAATGCGGCTTCCTTATATAATTCATTCGTTGCATTTAAATAGCTCATGGGAATAGTATTAGGGGTTAACGGTTAGAGAGCTATTGCTCTACACCGTAGTTTATTTCATCAATTTATTTGTCGTTATTACTTTTAAAAGCTTTCGTAATCAGGAATATTTATTGTTTTAGCGTCAACCTATATCAGGAACACACACCCATCTGAATACTCAATACTATCTAGATTTCCTTTATTAATTCACGGAACAACTTTATCATTTTAGGTTCTGTGTTAGCGGCAATCTCAATAATTTCGGCAATGTTTACCGGTTGTAATTTCTCAGGATCGCATTCGTCTGTCAGTACGGAGACGGCAACCACGGGCAATTTTAAATGGTTGGCAACAATAACTTCAGGTACGGTGCTCATGCCTACCGCATCTGCTCCCATCATTTTTAACATTCGGTATTCCGCTTTAGTTTCCAGTTGAGGACCTAGAACGGAAACGTAAACACCTTGGCGAAGGGTTATCTTTTCTTGCTCTGCTATTTTTATAAGTTTTTGACGCATCTCAGGATCATAGGGTTCACTCATATCCGTAAATCGATTGCCAAATTCCCCCACGTTTTTAAAAGCTAAAGGTGATCCTCCCTGCAAATTGATATGATCTTCAAGGAGCATAATCTCGCCTTTTTTGTAATTTAAATTTATGGCGCCGGCTGCGTTGGAGATAAAAAGTTTCTTAATACCCAAGCGTTGCATTACTCTAATTGGGTAGGTAACATCCACTAGGTCGTATCCCTCATAGAGATGGAATCTCCCTTGCATAACCACCACTTTTTTATCCTCTAAAATTCCATAAATCAATTTTCCTGCATGGAATTCTACAGTGGCCAGTGGAAAATAGGGAATGTGGTTGTAGAAGGCTTCAATGGGACTTTCAATATCCTCGGCCAATTTTCCTAATCCTGTTCCTAGAACCACCCCAATTTCGGGTTTGTCGAATCCTTTTTCAATAAGATATTCTACGGATTCGTTTAATTGTTTGCTTGTCATATACACTATTATTTTTTTAAAAAAGGTTTAAACACTGCTATGTCTTTTATGTCGTCATAGTGGTCGATGTCATTTTTAGGGGATAACAGAAAAAACTTTTCATCTCGTAAATGTTCTAATGTGTTGTTTAGTACGGTATCTGTTCCCCAGGTCTTGCCCTTAAATAATTGGGGCATAAGTTTTTTCATTCCCAATAAGTAATAGCCGCCGTCTAAAGCAGGACCTACTACGTAATCATGAGTGTCAAAGGCGTTGAAAGCCGCATTAATTTCCTTTTGATCCAAGTCATACATATCGCTTCCAATAACTATGATCTTTTCATAGCCCTCTTCAAAACCATCCTTAAAAGCATTGGCCATCCGTTCTCCCAAATCTATTCCATGCTGCAATTTTTTTGTATAATGAGTAGAATTCCAGATATCGTCTTCACCAATGTAATCGGAGTAGCATACCCATTTATCAACGTTTAAGTCTTTGGTTATGTTTTGGGTATGTAAAAGTAGGAATTTGTAAATATCCAATGCATTTTTATCACCAATACTAGCGGCTAGCCTTGTTTTGCATTTGCCCAAGATAGGATTACGGGTGAAAATTAAAAGTAGGTTTTTACGATTTAACATAGGGTAGCGTATTTTCTAGATTAGTTTGATGAATGTGACTAAGAAGAAGATTTCTTAGCGCTATGGCGTGAATCTTTATTATATGCTTTCTCTCCATTGGTCAGTAGTTTTCCCCAGTGTTTATTAAAAGCATGTATGCTGTCGGTTTATTGACCTTTGGAATTGTATACTAGGTAGCCTTTATTTTTCCAATCGAAGATGCCGCCATATAAATTTAGTACTTGGGTATATCCTAATTTAATCAGTTCTTCACCGATTTTCTCGGATCTTACTCCAATGGAGCAATACACTACAATAGGGGTGTTTTTATCTGGGATTATGGTCTGGATATTAGTCGGGTTAAAATTAGTATACCCTATCCTGACTGCTCCTGGTAGTTTGCTTACGGCATACTCTTGTTTTTCTCTAGCATCTAACAGGGTGAATTGAGATTGGAGATTTAGTTCATCGGTTGTGATATAGGGGACACTGTGATTATTTAATTTTTGCAGGGTGTTTTCTATGTCCTGCTGACCATGGCTGTTAAGAAAGCAAAGAAAGAATGCAACAAGGGGTAATAAAATTTTCATTGTAAGGTCTGTGTCAATCAACAAATATACTAAACCTACGATCATTACATATACCAATTTTACGGCGTTATAATGATATTGCATTGATAGAAAGATATTAGATATGCGTCCCACTACTAAAGAGTGAGTTAAGTGCATGTTCTGCCAAATCTTTCGATTTAAATTGAATAAAACCCATTAAATTAGTAAAGAAAAAGGCGGAAATAAAAAAAGCCCTTGAAAATCAAGGGCTTTTGAGGTGGTGCCTCCAGGAATCGAACCAGGGACACATGGATTTTCAGTCCATTGCTCTACCAACTGAGCTAAGGCACCAATTGCTGTTAGCGGGTGCAAATATAAATTCAATTTTAATATATACAAACAAAAATGTAAAAAAAGGAGGTTCTTTTTTTACATTTTTTGATCTTTGCAATATGAATTTAATTATCGATGCGGGTAATACCCTAGTTAAAATGGCGGTTTTCAAGGGTCGGGACATAGTGTATGACCAGAAAATTCCTTTGAAAGATTTTGCTAAAAATGTAAGATCTATTTTTTCTGAGTTCAGAAGTATTCAATATGCCATGCTTTCTACCGTAGGCGCTTTAAGTCAGGCTGAAATAGACATGGTGTCTGTTTTTTGCGGTGTGCATGTCTTGAGTCATGCTACCAAAATTCCTTTTAAAAACTCCTACGCTACTCCTCAAACCTTAGGGGTAGATCGTATAGCTCTGGCAGCAGCAGCATTTTATTATAATCCCAATGGCAATACCTTGGTGATAGATGCTGGTAGCTGCGTAACTTATGATCTGATAAACGATTATGGTGAGTATTTGGGGGGAGCAATCTCGCCAGGGGTAGCCATGAGATATAAGGCCTTGCACACGCAGACAGCAAAATTACCGTTTTTGGAACAAGAGGAAATTGCTGATTTTATTGGGAATACTACCGAAACTAGTATCCATAGTGGAGTGGTAAATGGTATTTGTAACGAAATTGATGGTGTAATTTCACAATATCAAAGTAGATTTACAGATTTAACAGTTATTTTAACAGGCGGTGATGAGCAATTTTTGTCAAAACGATTAAAAAATACCATATTTGCGCATTCTAATTTTCTCCTATTGGGGTTAAATCATTTGCTAGAATACAACAAACGCTAGATGATCAAAAATTTTATAATTGCATTTTTATGCGTAACTTCGGTTAGCATTCATGCCCAGAACAGTACGGTGTCTCCATATTCTTATTTCGGTATAGGGGATTTAAGGGCAACCAATTCGGTGGAAAACAATATGATGGGAGGTTTAAGTGTGTATGGAGATAGTATCCATATCAATTTAAATAACCCCGCTGCCTATAGTAAATTACGATGGACAACTTATACTGCGGGGCTTTCAAGGAACGAGTATAGCTTTAAGACTAATTCCTCTAAGGAAAGTGCTTCTGTATCCAATTTGGATTACTTGTCCCTAGGTTTTAGTTTGGGAAAGAAAGTTGGACTTGGTTTTGGGATTATGCCTTATTCTTCGGTAGGATATAATTTTCAGTCAGAACGAGCTCCGGCCGGTCAAGATACGATTAGAGAGTCGTTTTCTGGATCCGGGGGAATAAATAGGGTGTATCTCTCTTTGGGGTACGAAGTGGTTAAGAATTTAAGTTTAGGGGTGACTTCCAACTTTAATTTTGGAAATCAGGAAAGTAGCAGTATTCAGGCCATTGAAGGGGTTCAATTAGGTTCCTTTAATAGGGTGAATTCTAGAATAAATGGGTTCGATTTTAATTTCGCACTTAATTATACTCCTAAGATAGATGAAAAACATACGCTATTTACTAGTGTGATTGTAAATACCCAGGCAAATCTAATTTCTAGAAATACACGTGCCATTGGTTCCTTTTCTACTGCTAATGGGATGGATGTAGAGGTCATAGATGTGGATTTGGAAAGACAAGGACTTGCAAGGACGGGTGTTCAGATTCCTACCACAACCACCCTAGGGCTTGGTTATGGACAGGATAAGAAGTGGTTTTTAGGTGCGGAATACAGCTTTCAAGAATTGAGTAAATTTGAGAATGAGTTATCGCCTTCTAGTAATTTGGTATATCAAAATGCAAATACAATAAGGTTTGGTGGATATTATATTCCAGAATATACTTCTTTTACGAGTTACCTAAAACGCATTGTATATAGGGCTGGAGCAAAGGTTTCAACCTCTGGGATCGTGGTAGATAATAAAGAGATAAATGATTTTGGCATAACTTTTGGTATAGGTCTACCGCTAGGTCAAGGATATAATTTTTCCAACGTAAATATTGGTTTTGAACTTGGTAAAAGAGGAACCAAATATGGCGATTTAGTCGAAGAAAATTATTTCAAGGTCAATTTAGGTCTATCGTTAACTGATCTAGATTGGTTTGTAAAGCGTAGAATTAATTAATAATAACTACATTAACCACTATTAAAATATTCAGACAGATGAAAAAGAAACTCTACATCACAGCTATAACCGTAATGGGGGTTATAGGTTTAGGGCATGCACAGGCGCAAAACCCAGAATGCATGACAAATTTATCTATATATACAGAACATGTAAAGGTTAAGAATTATGATGCTGCCTATACGCCCTGGAAAATGGTGTACGAAAATTGTCCTACGTTAAACTGGGCCAATATTCTTTATGGAGAGAGAATATTAAAAGATAAGGTGGCAAAATCTACAGGAGCAGCTAAAACAGCTAGCATTAATGAGTTATTGGAGCTTTATGACAATCGTATAAAGTATTTCGCATCTAAAACTAGTCCTGCCGAAACTGTTATCGATAAGGTGTTGTTGAAGTATGATGAAAAAATGACCACCAATGAGGAGGTTTATTCGGAATTGGATAAGGCATTTAAGGATGATAATACACATTATAAGAATCCAAAAGCACTTTATCTGTATTTCTCCAGTTTGGTAGATCTTCATAACGAGGGTAAAAGGGAGGTAGAAGAAGTATTTGAAAGATATGATGCTATTACGGAAAAAATTGAAGCAGAAAATGACATGCTCACGGGTGCAATAGCTAAGCTCTTGCCTAAAGAGGATGCAGGTACTTTGTCCAAAAAGGAAGCAAGCCAGTTGAGATCTTATAATAGTTATTCTGAAAGCTATGGTAAAATAGCAGAGAGTATAGATAGTAAGCTTGGAGCTTTGGCGAACTGTGAAAACTTAATTCCACTTTACAATAAGAGCTTTGAAGAAAAGAAGGGCGATATCACTTGGGTGAAGAGGGCAGTAGGAAGAATGTATAGCAAGGAATGTACGGAAGATCCATTGTTTAAAAAATTATTTGAGGCGCAATTGGCTATGGAGCCATCTGCAAGTGCCTATATGTATGGAGGTGCTCTAAAAAATAATGCTGGGGACACTAAAGGTGCGATTGCAGATTTTAACAAGGCATTGGAATTGGAGACCGATTCTAAAAAGAAATCCAATATTGCCTATAGGATAGCAACCAGTTACAGGAGATCTAGTAAGTCTACTGCTAGGAGTTATGCTCAAAAAGCTATTGATGCTAACCCTGCAAATGGAAAAGCATATTTGTTAATCGCTAGTTTATATGCCTCTAGTGCTAATGAGTGTGGTAATACTCCTTTTGAAAAGAGAGCAGTATACTGGAAAGCTGCAGAAATGGCTCGTCAGGCTGGTCGTGTAGATCCAGCGGTAAGTGGTAGCGCTGCACAAGCAGCAAAAAGCTATGATGCTAAAGCTCCTTCCAAAACAGATATTTTCAACTCTGGAATGGCTGGTAAAACAGTAAATTTCTCTTGTTGGGTTGGTGGTAGCGTAAAGGTGCCTAGCTTATAAGATGATATCGAAAAAAATATATAATACAACTAGCATTGCCATAGTCATTTCTATGGCAATGCTTTTTTGTTCTTGTGCCGATAATTATAAGAGGGTAGGCGATGAGGCGATAAAAAATATATTTCCCAGTGGAATTGCAGAAGATTTCACATTGACCTATACAGAGACCAATGGGGAGAAGGAGGAAGATGGAGAGGTAGTTTCCCGGGTTGTTGCTGTTTTAAAGAGTGCTGTTAGTAACGATTTTGATAATTTATCCTTTTCATATAGGACTTTCCCGGACGGATTAAAGGTTGAGTTTTTTGATGATAAAGGGATGAAAAGTACTGTTACAGCAGATTTTGGTATAATATATTCTAAAACAAATTTGATAGATTTGCAGGGAAATGTGGTTATAGAAACTGAGGACGGTAAAAAGTTGGAGGCGCCTCAAATATTCTGGGACAGGAACAACGATTGGATTTTTACTCAGGAAAAATTTAAATATACTAATCCCGAAGAAGGTACCGTTATGGATGGAGAAGGAATGGATTTTAATAGATCTTTCAGTTTCTTACATGCCAACAGAACCTATGGATTAATGAGTATAAAAGAGAAGAAAGATGATTAAAATATTAAGGTATACGGAGTATATTTACCTAGCAGTGGCAGTAATATCTATTTTTGAGATTTACGCGGAGTGGAACTTGGATAGGGAAAGAGCCTATTTGTTCGTTTTCTTTGCTGTAGTCTCAGTAGGGATGTTTATTTTTAAAAAAACCTATAGAAAACGGTTTGAGGACCGTCAAAAAAACAACAAAAAGTAGCCTTGGAGCCAACAATAATCGTTATTGTTATTTCCTTGCTTTTTTCCGCATTTTTCTCGGGGATGGAGATCGCGTTTATTTCCGCGAATAAAATCCATATAGAGATAGAGAAAAAGCAAGAAGGGTTTATGCCTAAGGTGCTTGCGCGCCTAACTAAAAAACCCTCTAAGTTTATTGCCACTATGTTAATCGGCAATAATATTGCCCTTGTGGTGTACGGGTTATTTATGGGTGACCTGCTAATGGCGTTGTTTGCGGATTTTAAAACTTCCGATTTTGGCTTTATAAGACTGATGTTTACAGATTTCAGTCTGGTCACCAATACTGTTATTTCTACCTTAATCATTTTATTAACGGCAGAATTCTTGCCTAAGGTGCTATTTCAAATTTATAGCAATACGCTTTTAAGAATATTGGCGTTTCCTGCGTTTATTTTTTATGTGATTTTTTCCTTTATATCAGATTTTGTGATATGGATTTCTGATTTTATCCTTAAAGTATTTTTTAAAACCGATGGCGATGAGGTACAATTGGCATTTAGCAAAATAGAATTGGGAGACTATATTACAGAGCAAATGGAAGCGGTGGAGAAGGAGGATATGATTGACTCTGAAATACAAATATTCCAGAATGCATTAGAATTTTCTGCTGTAAAAGCTCGGGAGGTAATGGTGCCAAGGACCGAAATTGCGGCTGTGGAGCTTCATGATACCCCTAAAAACTTAAAGAAACTCTTTGTTGAAACTGGGTTCTCAAAAATATTGGTTTTTAAAGATACGGTAGACAATGTAATTGGATATGTGCACTCCTATGAGCTGTTTAGAAAACCAAAGACCATTAAGAGTATTCTAATGCCGGTAGAATTTGTTCCGGAAACTATGCTTATCAATGATATCTTAAACATTCTAACAAAAAAAAGAAAGAGTATTGCAGTGGTGTTAGATGAGTATGGAGGGACTTCTGGGGTAATGACCGTAGAGGACATTGTAGAGGAGTTATTTGGTGAGATAGAAGATGAACACGATACCACTGATCTCCATGAAGAGCAATTGGATGATGCTACTTTTAAGTTTTCGGGCAGGTTAGATGTAGATTATGTAAATGAGCATTATAAATTAAATCTACCTGAAAGTGACGTATACGAAACTTTGGGCGGATTGATAATGAATGAAACTGGAGAAATCCCAGAGAAAAACTCAGAAATTAAAATCGAGAATTTTCTTTTTACCGTATTGGAAGTTTCTAGCAATAAAATAGATCTTGTTTTATTAAAGGTGTTTGAAAAAGATTGAAGAAAGTCCTAATTATTGGTGTTTTTTAGTTTTTATTATTTCAAAAGAAAGTAGTAGTTTTGCCACCCGATAGGTATAGGGTTAATTTTAAATAGATTACAGAATGGCAGTATTAGAGAATATAAGGAAACGGACGACCGTGTTAATTTTGATCATAGGTTTGGCCTTGTTCGCATTTGTGATTTCAGGAGTGCTCAGTAATGATATGGGTGGCGGTGCCAAAGTGGGTTCCTCTGTGGGAGAAGTAAATGGGGATAAAATTTCCATTGATCAATTTAGACGTAACGTGGAAGCATATTCTAGAATGGCCGGGCCATCAGCTTCTTCTATGCTAGTAGTAAATCAAGTATGGGAAAGAGAATTGCGTAACACTATTTTAGATCAGCAGTTCGAGGAATTGGGGATTCAGGTAGGTCATGATCAAATCATAAATTACATTAAAACTATACCATCTTACGTTCAAAATCCGGAGTTTCACAATGCTAATGGCATTTTTGATGAAAACAGATTTAAAGCGGCAGTGGCAGATTGGAAGGCAAATAATCCAGCTCGTTATAATCTATGGTTGCAAGACGAGCAAGCCATTATTCAGAATGCAAAAGAACAAACCTACTTTAACTTGGTGAGAGCCGGTGTGGCATCTACACTAAAAGAAGGTGAGTTGGAATATAATTTGGCCAATAACAAGGTAGACATCAAATATGTCAGGGTTCCTTATACTTCGATACCGGATTCTACTATAGCGGTTAGCAAAAAAGAAATTGAAGCGTACGTTAATGCGCATAAAGAAGATTTTAAACAAAGTGCGTCAAGGGATATCCAATTTGTGTATTTTGAGGAGAAGCCTTCTGTAGCGGATGATACTCAAGTAAAGGATGAGATCACAAGTCTTTTAGAGGATCAAGTAGAGTACAATACCCAGAAGGATGCCAATGATACTATCCTTGGTTTTAGAACCACTAAGGATATTGTAGCCTTCTTAGATAGGAATTCTGATCAGAAATTTGACTCTATCTATAAAGCTAAGAACGAATTGTCTGCAAAATTTGCTGATACCCTTATGGCATTGCCTAAAGGTGCTATCTTCGGTCCATATAAAGATGGTAATTTTTATAAGGTTTCTAAGATGATAGATAGGAAGCCAAATGGTTCTGTAAAGGCAAGTCATATTTTAATCGCTTATGAGGGTGCCCAAAATGCTAATCCTGATGTAACGAGGACTAAGGAGGAAGCTGAGAAAAAAGCCAAGGAATTATTAAGCGAAGCTAAGCAGAATACTACTATCTTTACTCAATTGGCTAGAGATAATTCAGACGGACCATCTGCTCCAAGCGGTGGCGATCTTGGATACTTCCAAGAAGGTGTTATGGTTGAAGAGTTTAACGATTTTGCTTTTAAAAATGCCGTTGGGACTATAGGATTGGTGGAAACCGATTTCGGATTCCACGTAGTTAAGGTAGACGATAAACAAGATGTAGTTCAAATAGCTACTTTGGCAAGAGAATTAGAGCCTTCAGAGGAGACGGTTAATGCACTGTTTACAGAAGCTACAAAATTTGAGATGGACGCTATTGATAGTAAGGATTTTGCAGCAACGGCCAAAACAGGAAATTTTGTGGTAAGACCTGTAAATAAGATTAATGCCATGGATGAAAATCTACCTGGATTGTCTGCGCAACGCGCCATCGTGCAATGGGCCTTCAACGAAAATACGAAGCTTGGTGAAGTTAAGAGGTTCGATATTAATAAGGGATATGCCGTAGTGCAATTAACTGCAAAATATAAGGAAGGATTAATGGCAGCAGAAGATGCTTCTGTATTGGTGTTGCCTAAGATTAGAAAGGAAAAGAAAGCGGCCCAGATTATAAGTGCCAATAAAGGCAAGTCTATGGATGCTTTCTTTAAGGATAACAATGTCAGTGTTTCTACAGCTACAGCTTTAACCATGAAATCGCCAATTATTCCTGGTGCAGGAGCGGAGGCTTATGTAGTAGGTTCAGCTTTTGCTATGGATCAAGGCGCTACTTCTGGACTCTTAGAAGGTGAAACTGGCGTGTATATGGTTACAGTTACTAAAAAAGAGGAAGCTCCAAAATTGGATAATTATAGTACTTATGCCAACAATCTTCAAGCATCTGCCGTAGGTAGAGTCAACTTGTCTGTTTACAATGCACTTAAAGAAGCATCAGAGATTGAAGATAAAAGGGCTACTTTTTACTAGTTAGCTTAAAGAAAACAGTTATAACAAAAGAGGCGATCCAAATGGATCGCCTCTTTTTTGTTTATTATAGAATTGTAAATTCAGGTATGTGTAAAAAAGTTATCTGCTCAAAATAGCTGCTTATTTTACCTCACCATTTTGGTATAGGGGATAATAGTATGATATCCCTTATCCCTAAAGTAATCTGCGGTATTCTTATTGCCTGCTACCAATATAAAATCGCCTCCCCAAGCTCCCAAACTTTTTATAGCTCCTTTAAAATCAGGAAAAAACTGCTCTTTTACCGTAGGAGTATCCAGTATTTCACTTATGATAGCTTCATGTTTATGGATTAGTTTCTCAAACTGCTGACGTTTAGTGCAGGTAAGGATTCTTTGGGTAATGCTATTTATTTTTGGTAGTATCGTATAAAGGTCTAGTTCCTTAGATCGGTAGGCGGCAATACCCTCCCTGCTATTCTGTTTTTCGTTTAAATATATAAAGTATAGTTCATTTCTAAAAGAGGGATCAAAGGGAACCGTTTTTACTGTGGGTTGTTTATCTTTTAGTTGATAGGTAATTGGGCTATTATTTTGAGCGCAGGCAATATCATATCCACTACCAGAAAACGAATTCCACAGTAGCGTATAGGCATCTACTTTGGCCCATTGTGCAATATTGTTGATCAGTGTGGAGGACGATCCTAGTCCCCATTCCCTAGGGAAGTTTAATGAGCTTGTAACTTCGTAGCCGTCTTCTTCCTTAAGAAATGAAGGGTTTAACTTTTTTGCTTCATTTAAAATAGATCGAAGCGTGTTGGAGACTTCCGCTTTATTTATAGATGGGTTAGGATTATCTGTAGGAGTTGTGACTTGTAAAGTGTTATTTCCCGTTGAACTAAGGTCATAGGTTTCTTGAAACCAGACTTTTCCTTTTTCATCTAAACTTTTCCAATTTAGGTGTCGTCCTTGAACTGATTTCACGGATAAGGATTGACCATATACCGTGGGGACAGCCAAGCTTAAGGCTCCATCCAATACTACGTATTCTCCGGTGATCAATAGTTTTCCGTTGCTATAGAAAGAAGTCATCATTTTTGTGTTCTTAAGTTTTCAAAAGCTGCTACCACAGCGCTGTGGGTAGCCGTATGCTTTTTGAAATAAGTAGTAAGGGTTTTCTTTTCAGCTGTTGTTGCTCCCAGTTGGTTAAGGATGTTTAGAAGGTGCATTTTCATGTGTCCTTGCTGGATCCCTGTAGTAATAAGTGATCTAAGTGCACCAAAGTTCTGCGCTAATCCGGCAGATGCCACAATCTGCATAAGCTCTTTTGCGTTTGGTCTTTGAAGGATTTCAAGAGCCATCCTTACCATGGGGTGAAGGCTTGTTAGCCCCCCAACAGTTCCTAAAGCTAAAGGTATTTCTATCCAAAATCGGAAAATATTGTTTTCAATGCTGGCATGGGTAAGGCTGGTGTATTTTCCATCTTTGGCGGCATAAGCATGTGCTCCGGCTTCTATAGCCCTAAAATCATTACCCGTTGCCAGGATTACTGCATCTACACCATTCATAATACCCTTATTGTGGGTAACAGCTCTATATGGCTCTACCTTTGCTATGGCAACCGCTCTCACCATCTTTTCCGCAAATTCTAATGGGGAAATATCGTGATGTTCCTTTAAATCATCTACGGGGCAGCTTACTTCTGCCCTTACCAAACAATTAGGAGTATTATTGGAGAGAATACTCATTACAATTTCGATTCTGCGTTCGCGCTCCGTAAAATTAGAGTAGTTTAATGCCTCTTCTTTTAAGGTGTCTGCAAAGCTTTCTAAACAGGAGTTGATAAAATTGGCTCCCATGGCGTCCAGTGTCTCAAAAGTACAGTGTATTTGATGGTAGTTGGGAAGGTCTACACTCTTATCCCTTAATTCAATGTTGTTTATGCCTCCTCCACGTTTCTCCATGTTTTTAATTATGGAGGCAACATTAGAAAGTAGTTTAGGTTTTATCTTGGTAAAGAAGCTTGATAGTTTAGCGGTGTCACCATGATACATAAAGTGCACTTGGCCTACCTTTTCAGTTCCAATAATACTGGTTTTAAAGCCACCCCTGTTTTGCCAAAATTTTGCTGCTTTGCTTGCCGCGGCAACAACTGAGCTTTCCTCTATGGCCATAGGGATAGCGTAAAGTTTGTTGTTTATTAAAAAATTGGGAGCGATTCCGAGTGGGAGATAAAAGTTGGTTATTGTGTTTTCTATAAACTCATCGTGTAATTGCTGTAGTTTCTTATCATTGCTCCAGTACTTTTTTAGGATTTCTATGGTTTCCTCACTATTGTTGGTATACGTATTTGCTACCCACTTAATTTTTTCCTCTTTGGACAATTTGGAAAAACCTTCTATTGGTTTAATCATAGTTGCATCGATTTCATCCGGTAAAGATAGTAATTACAAGAACAAGGAATAATGAGATTGAAAAGTGTATTTTTACGCAATTAGCACATTATAATATTAGCTTAAATCGCTTATTTTTGTGAATTTTTTAGTAATCTTGACACTTTTAATCAATTTAATTAAATAAGCAGGGTCCTACGTGACTTATGCGCTCTTAATTTTTATGAAATCTCTGAGTCTTGTGAAAAAAGCACATTTTTTATTATTGATTTTTGTTGTTGCCTCCTGTACAGCGCTTATTGCCCAAAATAAGAAAATTACCCTTGAGGAAATCTATAGCGGAACATTTGGTACCAAAGGAATGGATAGGTTGCGATCACTTCAAAACGGAGATCAGTACACTATACTTAACTTAGACAGGAAAAATGGAGTGTCTTCTATAGACAAGTATGATTATAAAACCTTAGAAAAGGCAGAGACCATACTAAGTTCATCAAAAGAGAATGGCATTCCATTCTTCACCTCATATGAATTTAACAATGATGAATCTAAATTGCTTTTGGCAACGGAAATTAGGCCCATTTTTAGAAGGTCTACCTTGGGGGTTTATTTCGTATACGACATCAACACAAAACAAATCACCAAAATTTCTGATGATAAAATCCAGGAACCCTCCTTATCTCCTGATGGGAGTAAGGTTGCCTATGTAAGGGATAATAACATCTACCTATTCGACCTCATTTCGAATACGACTGTGCAGATTACTAATGATGGAGAAAAAAACAAGATAATTAATGGGGTTACCGATTGGGTTTACGAAGAGGAATTCGCATTCGTACGGGCATTTGAATGGAATTCAAATGGTAGTAAATTGGCCTTTATACGATTTGATGAGACCAATGTGCCCGAGTTTTCAATGGACGTGTATGGGAGTGATCTATATCAAACCCAAACCGTATTTAAATATCCAAAAGCCGGGGAGGATAATGCGCTAGTTTCCCTTCACATGTTTGATGTTAATTCGGGAAGAATATCTACAATAGATCTTAATGAGCCCTACTATATTCCAAGGATTAAATGGATGAACAATCCCGATTTTTTAAGTGTACAGACGCTGAATAGACACCAGAATAATTTAAAATTAGTACAAGTAAATGCCCAAAACGGTACTACCAAAATCTTATTGGAGGAAACGGATAATGCCTATTTAGACATAACAGACAATCTTACTTTTCTTAAAGATGATGGTTTTATTTGGACCAGTGAGCAAGACGGGTACAATCATATTTATTTGTACGATTCCAATGGAAAATTAAAGTCCCAAGTTACCAAAGGACCATGGGAAGTGACCAATTATTATGGATATGATCCAAAGTCCGGCCGAATTTATTATCAGTCTACCGAAAATGGTTCAATTAACAGGGATGTCTACAGCATTCGCAGCAATGGCAAAAGTAAAAAAAGGCTATCACACAAGATAGGAAGGAATTCAGCTGATTTTAGTGCTGATTTCACTTATTTTATAAATACCTATTCTAGTGCTGCTACTCCTCCAGAATTTACACTGCACCTTGCTTCCAATGGAAATAAAATAAAGGATATTTTAGATAATAGGGATCTATTAGTGCATCTTGAAAATTATAATTTAAGCCCCAAAGAATTTTCAACCATAAAAATTAATGGCAACGAATTAAATATGTGGATGATAAAACCTACAGATTTCGATGTCAATAAAGAGTACCCCATGTTTATGACCCAGTACAGTGGTCCCGGATCTCAATCCGTTTCCAATTCGTGGAGGGGTAGCAACGATTATTGGTATCAGATGTTGGCAGATGAAGGCTATATAGTTGTCTGCGTGGATGGTAGAGGTACGGGATTTAAAGGCGCCGAATTTAAAAAAGTGACCTATAAAGAGCTGGGAAAATACGAAGTGGAAGATCAAATAGATGCCGCTAAAAAATTAAGTGAGTTGCCTTATATAGATGAAGATAGAACCGGAATATGGGGATGGAGCTATGGAGGTTTTATGTCTACCAATTGTTTGTTAAAAGGGAATGACACGTTTGAGATGGCGATTGCCGTGGCACCAGTAACCTCATGGAGGTTTTATGATACTATTTACACCGAACGCTTTATGCGTACGCCCCAAGAGAATCCTACTGGTTATGATGAGAATTCGCCCTTTAATTACCCTGAACTTCTAAAAGGGAAATATTTATTGGTTCATGGTAGCAGTGATGATAATGTGCATGTGCAGAATGCCATGAGAATGGTTGAGGCATTGGTGCAAGCAAATAAGCAGTTCGAATGGGCTATTTATCCCGATAAAAATCATGGAATATACGGAGGGAATACGCGTCTCCACCTTTATACTAAAATGACCAATTTTATAAAACTAAATCTGTAATAAACAAAACTACCTATGCAAACTTCACAATCACAAATGTCTCGAAAAGAACTTTTTGGACATCCTGTTGGACTTTTTATATTGTTTTTCACGGAAATGTGGGAGCGTTTCTCCTACTATGGAATGCGCGGTATATTGGTGCTTTATGTTGCTACCTCTGCTACTGCCATTGATCCTGGATTAGGTTGGTCAAATAAAGATGCATTATGGCTTTATGGATGGTATACCATGCTGGTTTATGTAGCCTCAATCCCTGGTGGATGGGTAGCCGACAAGTTCTTAGGTCAGAAAAAAACAGTAATGCTTGGTGGATTATTGCTCTGTTTGGGTCACATTACTCTGGCCATTCCTCAAGACTGGGCCTTTTTTACTGGTTTAATTCTAATTATTTTAGGTGTTGGTGGTCTTAAGCCTAATATCTCTACCATGGTAGGTGGTCTATACCAAGAAGGAGATTTAAGAAGGGATAGCGGGTTCACCATTTTCTATATAGGGATTAATATAGGGGCCTTTTTATCAAGTATTTCAGTAGGTTTAGTTGCCTACTATTACGGTTGGCATTTTGGTTTTGGACTTGCAGGAATAGGGATGTTGATAGGTCAGGCCGTTTTTATATGGGGACAAAAATATTTAAAGGGAGTCGGAGAATTCAGTGGGGGAAAAAATGTTTCAGAAGAGGAACGCCTAGCGGCCAAACGTCCGCTTAATAAGGTTGAAAAGGATAGGGTACTCGTATTATTAATATCGTTCCTTATCGTAATTGTTTTCTGGGGTGCATTTGAGCAAGCTGGAGGTTTAATGAATTTGTACACGGATGCCAAAGTAGATAGGTATATTGGATTAAGTGGACTGCAAGAGATACCTGCTGCTGTTTTCCAATCTTTAAATGCAGGATATATCATCATTTTTGGAACTATAGTGGGAGGTTTTTGGATATGGTGGAAAAAAAGCGGAAAGGAATCATCCTCTCTCTTCAAAATGGCTATAGGTACTATTATCATGGGACTTGGTTATGTTTTTATGATGTTTGCCTCTAAGGAAGCCAGTGCGGAGGTTTTTGGTAAGGCCGCCATGATATGGATCTTTTTGGCCTATCTTTTTCATACTTTGGGAGAACTATGTACCTCGCCCGTATCACTCTCATTTATTACTAAATTAGCACCAGTTAAATACGCTTCTATAATGATGGGAGTATATTTTGCGGCTACCGGATTTGGTAATATGCTGGCAGGAACTATAGGGGAATCTTCCCAGTTGCATCCTTATCAAGGAGAGATGATTGTTAACAAGGAGGGTATTCTGCCATTTATTTCCAAGGACACTATGGAAATAAAAAGTTTAGATAAAAAGATTGTTAAGATATATGACTATCCTATTAACGAGGATAAAAATTTCAGTATTAAAAGTCAGGTATATTTGGATAATGACGCTGTGGTATTCCAGGAAATGAAATCAGGGGAAGCACTCAATAGCCTGTTTAGACTATCCGACTCGGCGAATGCTGATCTTTCCAAATTAAAAGAAACCTTAAGCGAAAACGGGGCTATTGCTAGTAATCCATATCACGCTAAACTAGTATTTGAAAAGGATAAGGATGCTGCACAAAATCTTGAAAACAAAGGTGACGGTAATAATTATAACGTTTCTTTTGTGCTAGAAGAGGAACAAAGCGAACAGGAATTTAGCACTTTTATGTGGCTAACTATTTTCACCGTTAGTTTTGGATTCCTTCTAATCTTATTTTTGAAAAAGCTGAAAAAACTTACCCACGGCGCGGAGGATCATGAGCATATAATAAAGGATAATGAGCCTTATGAACTTGGTGATCCCGATATCAATAAATCTAATTAAACCCTAGTTAAAGAAGTTTTTAACAAATACGCAGTTATGAATACCGATATTGAAAAATTATTCAAGGATAGTGTTATTGGTCATCCGGCCGGACTTTTTGTATTGTTTTTTACTGAGATGTGGGAGCGCTTTTCCTTTTATGGAATGCGAATCCTTTTGGTTTTATTTCTAACCGCACCTATAATTAGCGATAACCCGGGATGGGAATGGCCTAGAGAACATGCTTTATCCTTAATAGGTACCTACGCTTCACTACTTTATCTAACCCCAATAATCGGAGGATATATAGCTGATAAGTTTACAGGCTACAAGTGGGCAGTAATCATAGGTTGTTTTATTATGATGTTGGGACATGCTTCCATGGCAGTTGAAACCCCTTTTGCTTTATATCTTGGGCTGGCATTGTTGGTGATAGGGACAGGTTTTTTTAAGCCTAATATCACTTCTATGATTTCTGAAATGTACAAGGGCAAGGAGTCTAAGAAAGATGGAGCTTATACCATATTTTATATGGGGGTAAACGCGGGTGCCTTTTTTGGAATGATGCTATGTGGGTATTTGGCAGAAAATATTGGTTGGAGCTATGGTTTTGGACTTGCCGGTATCTTTATGTTCCTTGGAATGTTACAGTTCTGGTTAGCTAAAGATTTATTTGGTAAGATTGGAGAGAAGCCTAGTGTAGTAAAAGAGGCTAAATTACAGCAAGATTTGCTAGATGCAGCCGAAATAGGGGGTGAAAAGCGGCAGGAGGAAGAAAAGCCCAATCCGTTCACTACATTGGATATGGTGCTAATGGTACTATCTTCCCTAGGAGGATTATTGTATTTGTTTAATGATCCTATGTCCAAAGTAGGAGACATTAATTTGCTGAATTTTAGTATTGGAACAATGGATGGATCCACTGTTACCGTTCTTTTGGCATTGGCTATGTTCCTGTTCCTTATTATTAGTAGAATTTTTAGGTACTCTAGGATTGTGCGCGATAGAATTATTGCTGTATCAATTTTCGGAATTTTCACCGTATTTTTCTTTGCGGCTTTTGAACAGTCTTTAGGCTCAATGACTATTTTTGCAAGGGATTATACTGCAAGGGAATTAGCAGGGAATTCAGCCTTAGTATTTAAGATCATAGACCTGATTCTTACTGTTGGTCCGCTCGCCGTTATTACTTGGGTGTTATATCTATTGTTTAAGAAGACCTATTCCAAAATACTTTATTCCAATATTGTTCTGGCTCTAGCATTTATCTTTCTATGGAGTATCGTAATTTGGAAAATTGACAGGGAGTTTAGTCAAGATACCACTGAGGTTGGTGCATCATGGTTTGGGATTTTAAATTCTTTTTTTATAATTAGTTTGGCGCCGTTTTTCTCTAAATGGTGGGAAAGTAAATATAATCCCAGTGCTGCGATGAAATATGGTTTGGGATTAATTTTATTGGGATTAGGATTTGGAATTTTAGCTTTTGGTACTGTTGGGATACCTTCAGGAGCACAAACCGCTTCGGTAAGTATGATCTTCTTAATTTTTGCTTACTTATTTCACACCATGGGAGAGCTATGCTTGTCCCCAGTTGGATTGTCATACTTAAGTAAGTTAGTGCCAGGAAGAATGATTGGTTTTATGTTTGGAATCTGGTATTTGGCTATTGCCATTGGACAAAAAGCTGCAGGAACTATGGGAGGAATGATCGATAAAATATCGGAAGAATACTCATTGGGTACGTTCTTTTTGATCTTTGCGTTGGTACCTGCTGCTGTGGGTTTGATTTCTATTATTTTGAATCCCATACTAAAGAAATTGATGCATGGAGTAAGATAGCAATTACTGAATTTTAAATTTATAGGCTCCCTTTTCACCAGTATAGTGAAAAGGGAGTTTTCTTTTTAAACAGGTAGCTTTCCAGCGTACTATATAACTGTGGTAATTGCTGCCATCTGCAAGGATTATTTGTGGCTGAACCGAGTCTAATAAGCGCTCTAAATTTATTTTTGGGGATTGGGTCAATAATATGGTACCCACATTATAGTTGCTGGGGAGGGAAGCAAAGGAACTGTCTAGCACCAATACCCGTTCTGTTCCTATTTTAAAACTGTTTTTTAAGGGTTGATGCGCTACTTTTGTAGTGAGTTTAGCAACGGCGTAGTCCGTGGCCATTCTTTCTGAATGGGCCCAATTGTTGGTATACACCATTACTTTTTCACCTTTCTGATGCAATAAGGTGGTGTTCCTGCCTGTATGTCCTACTACTATGTGCTCTTCTTTATTACCGTGGTATCTAACTCCCAGCACCCATAATTGAAAGCAGATTATGGTGATAAAGAAGATAGTTGTTCTTTTAAACGATGCCTTTTGCAACATCGATATCAGTGAAATGATAATGCTATAGCCCAAGAGCAGTTGAACAGCATCAAAGGAGATATTTCTGAAAATAAAACCTTCCTGTTGTGCTACCCAAGCAATTACAGTATTCATCCATCGGATAGTGGTGTCGTAAATAACAACTAAAAAAGTAGGCAGAGCATTGCTCAATGCCAAAGTAATAACAAGAATTCCCATGCCTAGGATAATTGCCAAAAAGGGAAGGATTAAAAGGCTAGACACAAAGAATAGCCCTGGAAACTGATGAAAGTAATATAGACTTAGTGGCAGCACACCCAATTGGGCGGCAATACTGACCGAAAGGAGTTCCCAACCCCTTTTTAAAATCCAGTTTTTGGGTGACCAGAAATTTTGGAGTAGTGGATAAATCCATAATATTGAAAATACGGCGATATAACTTAGTTGAAATCCTACTTGAAACAATAATAAAGGATCAAAAAGAAGAAGGATAAATAAAAGTGATAGTGCAAGAATGTTATAATGGCTAGTAGGCCTATTTAAGTAAAGGGCATAAGCAACAAAGCTGAACATGGTAACAGCTCTTAAAATAGAGGCAGACATACCTGCTAAAAATGCAAAACCCCATAATAAAATTACTATGGTTGCCAGCTTTATAATTCTTCCTTTAGGAAGGAATTTTAAAGGAGATAGTATAAAGTGTAATAATCCCAATATTATACCTACATGCAATCCAGAGAGGGCCAAAATATGAAAGGCCCCAGCATCTTTATAATCTGTATTGATTGCTTTGGTAAGCTCATTACGTTCACCTAAAAGCAAGGCTTGGATAATAGCTAATTCATTTTCTCCAAAGGCTTCTTGCCTTAATTTATTGGTAATTTGGTCCCGTATGCTTGCCGCGATCCCAAATATGGTAGCATCACTGCTTTTACTTAAAACAAATTGATCATTGGATAACCGTAATTGATGGTTTATTCCCAAACCTTCCAGGTATTTTCTATAATCAAATTGATGTGGATTTAAAGGCGGCGAAATATCTTGGAGGGAAGTATAGGTTATAATTTCATCATCTACTTTAAAACTGTTGTGTTGCGGATCCTTGCTTATGTCTAATAATATTTTGCCAGTCACCTTAAGGCTATCCATGTAATGGACTTTGGCGATATAACGTTCCGAAAAATTATTGGCTTTTAAGACTTCATGGATTTTTATCGTATAGATCCTAGTTTGGTCTATATTAAGATGAGAATAATGTGTAGAGGTATTTTTGACGTCTTTTAAGCTGATACTTAAAACACCAATACTAATAGTTAATAAGGCACAGAGCGCTCCGAAAAGTAATCTATGTTTCTTAACAATGAAATGCTCCAGTCCTAATAGAAGTAGAAGTAGCAAGCAGAAAATGGCTGCACTGATAAGCGATGGGCTAATGTAACTGCCCAATATAATCCCGAGGATCAGACAAAGGCTGAGTTTTATGGCTGTAAATTGCAGCAGCCGCATTAAAGGATCCTGGTTGCCTTAATAAAGGCAGAATTCCAATATCCTTCCCGTAACGAGGAAACTATAACACCCCTAGAGGTTGTAGAATGAATAAATTTGATGTCATTTCCGTCTACCGAGACCACTAGGCCTACATGGTTTATTGTCTTCCTTCTATTGGAGGTGCCAAAAAAAAGTAGGTCGCCTTCTGAGACTTGTCTTAAATCAATACTTTCTCCTTCTTTTGCTATTTGGTATGAGGCTCTTGGAAGATCTATATCGTGCTCCCCAAAGGAGACATATAGCAGACCAGAGCAATCCATTCCTTTAGTGGTAGTCCCTCCAAATTTATATCGAGTACCTGAGAAGGTAAGCGCTGTGTTGATGATTTGTTTGGATTTACTTGTAGTGGTTACAGTTTTTGCTTCAACTAAGCTAGATTCTTCTTTTGATGGTGCTACAGAAACTTTAGTTGGGGCAACGCTTATTTTTCTTTCGGTTTGAGCAATGGATTTCTTCTTGGAGGCTCCGCAGCTAACAACTAAAAAAACTACTGCTATAGAAAGAAATTTTCTTATCATTAAATTAAAAGTTAGTGGACCTATCTGGTCAAATTTAAAAAAAATAATTTAACATCCATGGATTTTTAATGTGATGCTTTTTGGGCATTCTCCACAATTAGGGCTGCAGCCTTTGCGCTTGCGCCTTTACCACCAAGTTTTTTCTCTAATGTTGTATAGGCTTTAAGTTGATTTTCTCTATAAGGTCCTTCTAGTATCTTGGAAAGTTCCTTTTTAAGATTGGCTATGTTTAAATCACTTTGGATAAGTTCTTTTACCACCTCTTTATCCATAATTAGGTTTACCAACGAAATAAATTTTAAGGTTATGATCCGTTTTGCAATTTGATAGGAAATCCAATTGGCCTTATAGCATACCACTTGGGGAACCTTAAACAGTGCCGTCTCTAACGTCGCGGTCCCGCTAGTTACTAATGCCGCGTGCGATATGCTTAATAAGTCGTATGTTTTATTGAAGACTATACCTACTTGGGACGATTTTAAAAACGGCTGGTAAAAATCGTGTTCCAGACTTGGGGCACCTGCAATTACAAATTGATAATTGGGGAATGACTCCGTTATGGAAAGCATTAAGGTCAGCATTTTTTGCACCTCTTGTTTCCTGCTACCGGGCAATAGGGCAATAATAGGCTTTTCACTATCTAATTGATTCTGCTCCCTAAATTTATTTTCAGCAGTTCTAGGGAGTTCACCAATGGCATCTATAAGAGGGTGGCCTACAAAATTGACCGGAAAATTATGCTTCTTCTCATAAAAATCCTTTTCAAACGGAAGGATAACGTGCATGGCATCTATATCGCGTTTTATTTTACTGATTCTCCCTTCCCTGGAGGCCCATATTTGAGGTGAAATATAATAATTGGTTTGGAATGCTTGCTCCTTGGCCCAAGAAGCAATTCGGAGGTTGAAACCTGAGTAATCTATAAATAAAATGATATCCGGGTTAAAATGGGTAATATCCTTTTTACAGAATGCAATATTTTTAAATATTTGATTGATGTTCGCTACAACTTCAAAAAAGCCCATAAAAGCCATTTCTTTATAGTGCTTTACTAAGGTGCCTCCGGCCATCTGCATTAAATCGCCCCCCCAACAACGAATATTGGCTTCGGAATCTTTGGTTTTAATAGCTTTAATCAGGTTGGACCCGTGCAGGTCCCCGGATGCCTCACCGGCAATGATATAATATTTCATTGGACTTATTTATTGGTGTTGCCGTAGTATTTGGTTTTGTTTTGCAGGACCATTTGAGATTCTAAAAAATCTTATAATATAAGATAAGAAAGGCGGTCATAACGGTGGCAATCATTACACCGCGGGCCCTATAATCTCTTTTTATTTTTAAAAAACCAAAAAATGCCACGAGGTTTAGGACGGCTCCTAGCGCTAATAAACTTCCCACATGCCCTTGTTCAATGGCAGCATTATAGGTTTCTGCAATTCCGAAGTCCGAAAAAATAACAATGTAAAGCAAGGTGCCAAAAGTATTGGCAATGATCCCTACAATAAATCCGATAAGAATCTCCTTTTTAATCATTTAGTTTCCAGTTGTTTAGTCGGTGTATAGCATGGTAGGCCGTTAAGTCGAATTGTGTGGGCACTACAGCGATAAAGCCTTTTGAAAGTGCGTGCTCATCCGTATCCTCACCATTGTCCAATAATTCGAACTCCCCTGTAAGCCAGTAATATTCCTTGCCATTGGGGCTAATCCGCTTATCAAACTTTTCCTTCCAATTCGCTCTAGCTTGTCTGCATATTTTAATGCCTTTAGGTGAAGCAGTCTTGGTTTTAGGGATATTTACATTTAGTACCACCCCCTTTGGAATTCCATGTTCTAGTGCTTGTCTAACAATTTGTTGAATTGCTTCTTTGGCAGGTTCAAAATTGGCATTCCAACTAAAATCACAAAGGGAAAAGCCAATAGCAGGAATGCCTTCGATCCCCGCTTCTATTGCGGCACTCATAGTCCCAGAATAAATTACATTGATTGAGGAGTTAGAGCCATGGTTAATTCCGCTGACACACAGATCAGGTTTTCTATCCAAGAGTTCTCTTAGGCCCAATTTTACACAATCTGCCGGAGTTCCGCTACAACTGTATTCGGCTATTGCCCCATCTTCTCTATTTATAGTCTCTTCTTCTATATATAATGTGCTATCTATGGTAATCGCATGCCCCATTCCGGACTGTGGACTATTTGGTGCAACTACAATTACATCGCCTATCTCTTTCATAAAACGTATTAACGCCCGTAAACCTGGAGCGGTAATTCCGTCATCATTGGTCACTAAAATCAAAGGTTTTGCCATAGTGTATAATTAAAGGTACAAAAATACGTTTTTAAAATGTTATTGATTAATCCCACTTTATATGCAGTTGATAATAGGCATCTGAAATAAGAGGTCTTTAAGTATATTAACAAAAGATTAATGGCAGCAATGCGTAAAGTGGCACGATTTTTTCCTTATTTTATGCAAAATGGTATTTAATTAAGGTTTTGAATAGCAAAACTTGGTTGGCAATGGCCGTTTGATTAATTTTATTAGATTATAACCAAACCTGCCATGTGTAATCATTACCCATGTTATGGGGCAAAATAAAAAATGAATAAATGAAAAAGAATTTAGCCTATGCATTATTAATAATGCTGATTGCGGTTACCTCATGTAGTTTTACAAGTAAAATCAATAAATCTTTCGAAACTGATGATAAGGATAAGCTGTTGTTGGATCTTATTACCTACGTTTTGGAACGGGGCCATTATCAGCCAAAGGATATCAATGATGATTTTTCCGTACAGGTCTTCAACGGCTTTTTTGAAGTTCTTGATCCCTCAAAACGCTATTTTTTAGAAAGTGATATTCAAGAATTTGAGAAATACAAGTTTCAGATAGATGACCAAATAAAGAATAAAGATATTTCCTTTTTTGATATGGTTCATGAGCGATTGATAAAGCGGATGGAAGAGGCTAAGGTAATTTACAAGGAAGTACTTAGTGAGCCGTTTGATTATTCAATAAAAGAAAGCATAGATGTTAATTATAAAGAGTTGGGGTATTCAGCTTCTCGGAAAGAATTAAAAGAGCGTTGGAGAAAACAATTGAAGTATGCGACTTTAGGTAACTATAATTCCAAGCTTACGTCTAATGATGTGGCTGAAAAAGCAGATGCTTCGGAAGAAGACAAGGAAGTGATGCCTTTTGAAGAGGATATTGATGTGGTTGCCCTAGAGGAGGAGACGGGAAGTACAGAACCTTTAACACCTGTGGAAGCCGAGAAGAAATCTAGGGAAGATACAATGAATACCTTGAATGACTATTTCGATTTTATTGATGAGTTAGAGCGCAAGGATTGGTATGTACAATATTTGAATACGATAGTAGAGGTATTTGATCCTCACACCTTTTATTTTGCTCCGGATGATAAGGAGAAATTTGATACAAGTATGTCCGGTAAGTTTGAAGGTATAGGTGCTAGACTACAGAAGAAAAGAGATCAGACCAAAATAATGGAAGTTATTTCTGGTGGACCCGTTTGGAGAGATCAGCGGTTAGAGGTAGGAGATGAAATCCTTAAGGTGGGACAGAATGGAGAAACCCCAGTAGACATTGTGGGGATGCGTTTAGATGATGCTATTAAATTTATTAAAGGCCCCAAAGGTACTGTAGTAGATCTTACCGTTAAAAAAGTAGATGGTTCTGTTGTTGTTATTTCCATTACCCGTGATGTTGTAGAATTAGAAGAATCCTATGCTAAGTCCGCTAAAATATTAAAGGACGATCATAAGTTTGGATTAATTAATTTGCCGAAATTTTATGTGGACTTTGAAGATTACAGCGAAAGAAATGCCGCTACCGATGTTGCTAAAGAGGTAGAACGTTTAAAAGAAGCGGGTGCCGAAGGGCTAATCTTGGATCTACGTGATAACGGAGGGGGATCCTTAAAAACAGTCATTGAAATGGCTGGACTTTTCATTGAGAAAGGGCCTATTGTCCAAGTTAGATCTACAGGTAAAAAACCCGAGGTGTACGATGATAAGGACGAACGCATCCAATGGGATGGTCCCTTGGTTATTTTAGTCAATGAATTATCTGCCTCTGCCTCAGAAATTTTAGCTGCTGCTATGCAAGATTACAAAAGAGCTATAGTTATTGGTAGTAAACAAACTTTTGGTAAGGGTACCGTACAAAATGTAATCCCATTGGAGAATATAGTACGCAGTAACGAACATGGTGATTTAGGTGCTATAAAACTTACAACGCAAAAATTCTATAGAATTAATGGGGGGTCTACTCAATTGGAAGGGGTAAAGAGCGATGTAGTGGTGCCAGATAGGTACAGCTATATAGATATTGGAGAAAAGGATCAGGAAAACCCGTTGGGCTGGGATAAAATTCCTCCAGCTTCCTATACGCCTTGGGACGGTTTTATAGATTATGAAGCTACTGTTGCCAATAGTATGAAAAGAATGGCCCAGAGCGAACAATTAAAATTAATAGAAGAAAATGCCAGGTGGATAAAAAAGGGGCAGGATGAGACGACAGTTTCCTTGAACCATGAGGATTTTAAAAAGGAGCTAGAGGAAAATAGAGATAGAGCTAAATATTTTAAAAAGATCTCGGAATACGATTCCAAGCTTACTTTTGAGTCTTTAAAATATGAACAGGAACTATTTGCACAAGATACCGTTTTAAAAGAAAAACGTATCCGTTGGCACAAAGATTTGACTAAGGATATTTACGTTGAAGAAGCGGTAAATGTTTTAGAGGATTTAAAAAAGAGTTCTGTAAATAAAGCTAGGTTGGCCAGCGTAAAAGGATAACTTCAACAACACATTTATTTAAAAGCGCCCTTTATCAATTTTTGATAAAGGGCGCTTTGTTTATTGCCATTAAGAACTGCAGGAAAGCATGGAGCAACCAATTTTGTTGCGTGCCCAATCCGGTCGTTTTGCAAACCATTTTTCTGCTTCATTCTGTTCTCCATAGGGATCCAAAAGTAATTGGTATAATTCCTCCACCAGTGAATAATCCCCTTTTTCCGCTGCCTCTATAGCCAATTGTGCCATATAATTCCGAAGGACGTATTTGGGGTTTACCTTATTCATTCTTTTTCTTCTTTCCAAATTCGTTAGATCTTCCCGTAGTAGTCGTGCAACATAAGCTACAAACCAATTATTCCATGTTTCCCTTACACTGTCGGTAAGCTCTTCTGGCAAATAAAAAGCATCCATAACTGTGGATAAGAAATTAGCATTATCTGGTGTTTGCTTATCAATATTACTTAGATTCCTAAAGAAAATGGTCATATCTGTTTCCGTCAAATGTAAATTCTCTTCTAAGGTTCTTATGAGAACAATATCTCCCGTATCCTCAGCATAGAGACCAATCTTAGATTTCATCATCTTTAGATATTGTTGTTCATAGGCGTCGCGATATCCGTCAAGGATAGCTTCAAGAGGGGCAACCTCACCAATTAATGGCATTAGAGAACTCGCTAATCTATAGAGGTTCCATAATCCAATATGTATCTGGTTACCATATCTATAACGTTTATCCCTGTTATCCGTGGTGTTTGGAGTCCAGCCCTCATCATAACCCTCTAACCAACCGTAAGGTCCGTAATCAATGGTTAAACCTAAAATGGACATGTTATCTGTGTTCATCACTCCGTGCACAAAGCCCACACGTTGCCAATGGATCAACATTTCCAAAGTGCGATCCGTAACTTCCTGAAAAAACTGGATATACCGTTCCTTACTTCCACTTGTAATATGGGGGAAGAAATGTTTGATGGTGTAATCTGTTAATTTCTTAAGGGTTGCGTTATCATCCCTGGCCATTAAAATTTCAAAATTTCCAAAACGTATAAATGAAGGTGCTACTCGGCATACCACAGCCCCGTTTTCATATTCTGGATGGCCGGTATAAAGGATATCTCGTAGTACTTTATCTCCCGTTTCACATAAGGAAAGTGCTCTAGTAGTGGGGACATTCAAATGAAACATAGCTTCGGAACATAAATATTCTCTAATGGAAGAGCGTAATACAGCCAAACCATCGGCATTTCTAGAATAGGGGGTTTCGCCAGCTCCCTTTAGCTGTAGCGCCCAATGTTTATTCTGGTGTTCCATTTCGAATAAATTGATTGCTCTACCATCACCTAACTGACCTGCCCAATTCCCAAATTGATGTCCACCATAACACATTGCATAAGGGGTAGTATTGGGAACCAGTTCATTGCCAGAAAAAACTTGTAAAAATGGTTCTGATTGTAAATCTTCTTCGGTAATACCTAGTTCCTTAGCTAATACTCGGGAAGCATGAACTAATACGGGATACGCTGTTTTTTTTGGGCTTACATAGGAAAAGCAAGCATGGACCGGTCTCCTAAAATTTTCTAAAATGGGATCAGCAGGTAGTTCCTTAGTGAAGGTATCTTTAATATTAAATTTCATTGTTTTGTTTTCATGTGCCCCTCTAAAAGTGGCGGTCTATTCAATTATAGTATTCCATTTATCACTTCTTCTTGCTACGGCTCTTATATAGGAGCATACTGCCTTGGCATTATATCCCTCTTTGGTCAATTGCTCAAAAGTTTTTTCTACAAGGATCTTTCCATATCCTTGACCTCTTAAGTGATAGGGTATTTCAGAGTAGGTTAAATACATTTTATTGTCCTTTAACTGATAATCAACTCTGGCTATATCACCATTAATATCCATGGTGAACCTATTTTTTTCTTTTTCGTGTCTTACTGTCATAATGATTTTTTTATAGTATCCTTTAATTAACATTTAGATGAAATCTGAAAAAACCACTCTGTCTTCTTCATTTATTAAGATAAACCAAGGAGTGCCCATGGTGCGATAATTGATCATTATTTTTGAGATATTATTAGTGCTAGCATCACCAGCATCGTGGCCAAATGGGATTTTTAATCCATATTCTTTTTGCGTTGCTACCAATGTATCATAGGTATTTTCTTTATGTCCTTCAAAAACAGTCTGAATGGCCAAAAATAGGATATCGTTCCTGTGCTGATTTTCATTGATCATTTTTAAAGAGAAGGAAAACCTCTTGTTTGGCATCCTTTGCACCAGTACTGGTAACAATATATTACCTTAAATTTATCTTTATAATCTGACAATAATATGGGATCTGTTGCACATCCATTAGCATCTATCCATTGCGTAACTTCCAGTTCCGTTGCGGTAAAAAGACCAGGTTTTTCCCATGGTTTTTGCTCCATAGCTATTCTCCTTTCCTATTATGGAATAATTTCCCCATTTTATTCAATAAGTTATGCAGTTCAAGGTCATTAATGTTTTTCTCTTCCTGACTGTCCCATTTCCCGATGAAAGCAAGTTAATTATACTGTGGAGAAGTAGCGAATAACAAATAGATAAAACACTAGCTTCTCTAGGTGTTTTCTTTTTTCAATTTATTGGCATGTAGCTGGCGCAATTTTGCCAATTTGGGAGAAATCACGGCCCTACAATACCCCTGTGCTTTATTATTTCTATAATAATCCTGATGGTCTTCCTCGGCCTCATAAAAGATAGAAAGTGGGCTTGTTTCCGTCACTATTGGTTGTGGATAGTAAGCGGATATTTTTTGCTTTACTGCCTTAGCAATCTCCTTTTGTTTATCGTTGTGGTAATAGATTGCCGATCTGTATTGTGTTCCCACATCTGCCCCTTGGCGGTTAAGCGTAGTGGGATCATGGGTTGTCATAAAAATAGTCAGGATATCTTCATACGAGATTATCTCTGGATCAAAGGTTACCTGTACTACTTCGGCATGTCCTGTTAAACCAGAGCAAACCTCCCTATAGGTAGGTTTTCCCGGGGCATTGCCACCAGTGTAACCCGAGATCACTTTATCTACTCCCTCTACTTCTTGAAATACTGCTTCAACACACCAAAAGCATCCTCCTCCAAATGTGGCTAATTCCATATCCTTACTATTCATTGGTTACTCCTTCCTTAATTAATTTCATGGATTCTGAATTAATGCAATATCTTAAGCCACTTGGCTCTGGGCCATCTGGAAACACATGGCCTAGATGGGCATCACAGGTATTGCACATTGCTTCAACTCTTACCATTCCATAGGATGTATCTTTGTGGTATTTAACTGCATTTTCTTTTATAGGTTGCGTGAAACTGGGCCATCCTGTGCCGGAGTTAAACTTAATTGTTGAATCAAACAAAGGTGTTCCACAACAGATGCACCCGTATTCGCCCTCATCGTAAGAGGTGCAATGTGCTCCGCTATGTGGCGCCTCCGTGCCTTTGTTTCTTGTAATCCTATATTGTTCCGGAGTAAGTAGGTTTTTCCATTCTTCCTCACTTTTTTCCACTCTTTTATCTGGGGTAGGATTTCCTTTTGCACTAAAACTTATAATATCTTTCCATGTTAACATAGTATATCGTCTTTCTTTAGATTTTTAAGTATAATACCCCGCTATATGATCCGGAGTTAGCTTTTCACAGATACTGGCTACTCATTTATATCCGTCTACTAATAGTCGTATAAACACCATAAGGCTTACATTTTGTGCTAGTGCCTATTCTAGTGTTTTCATTTATATTTGACATATGAATAAAAATAGGAAAAATAAGATTATTTATACTGCTTTAATGGTCCTTTGTATAGTGGTATTTTGGTGGTTTGATAATTATTACACGCCAACTACCGTTTCTTCACCTTCTTACGCAGGGACGCAGACCTTGGTCCCAAAGGATTATTGGCCCAGTTCTACCACCGGTGCTTTAGTGCAACATAATCATTATATGTTCTCCTACAGCGAAGAACATGAACAGGCAGAGTGGGTAGCTTATCTTATAGATAAATCCCATTTAACATATGATGACAGAAAAAGACCTTATTTCATTCAGGATCCTAAAGTGAAAACAACATCTGCAGATTGGAGGAATTATAAGGGATCTGGGTATGAACGGGGACATTTATGTCCGGCAGGGGATAGAAGGTTTTCAGAGGAAGCTTATAACGAGACTTTTTATACCAGTAATATTAGTCCTCAAATAGGCGATTTTAATGGGGGAATTTGGAATAGATTAGAGCAGCAAATAAGAAGCTGGGCAAAAAGGGAGGGGCCATTGGTAATTATTACAGCAGGTGTTTTATCAGAGGATCTGCCCACAATAGGGAAAGAGGATGTGGCCGTCCCAAAATATTTTTATAAAATTGTGGCAAAGGGAGAGGGGAAGGACCTAAAAATAATAGCTTTCTTAATTCCCCATAAGAAGTTGGATGCAAATTTAAAAGATTTTGTAGTTACCGTAGATCAAATAGAGAAGTTAACGAGTATCGATTTTTTTCAGGGTTTGCCATATGAGATACAAGAGAAATTGGAATCTGAAGTAAACACAAAAGGCTGGAGGTTCTAACCTAATTCGTTCATCCTATTAGCGTCCAATTTAAGGAAGATAAAAAGCAATGCGCTGAAAAATACCAGTCCAGATCCGCCATAACTAAAAAAGGGAAGTGGGATTCCTATTGTGGGTAAAATTCCTATCACCATTCCTACGTTAATAAAATAATGGATAAAAAGAATGCAGATCACGCCATAACCATACATTCGGCTAAAGGGGTTCTTTTGGCGTTCCGCTAAAAAGGCCAACCGAAGTAGTAGTAGGGTGAAAATTATAACCACGCTTGCAGTCCCTAAAAATCCCCATTCCTCCCCAACAGTACTAAAGATATAATCTGTGTGTTGTTCGGGTACAAAGTTTCCTTTGGTTCGTGTTCCTTGCATAAAGCCTTTACCCGAAAAACCTCCAGATTCAATGGCTTTTTCAGACTGGTGGGTGTTATATCCAATGGTTTTCTGAATTTCAGCCATTTTTTTCGGATCTTTTTCCAGCCGTAACCACAAGCTAAATCTATCTCGGTGGTGTTGTTGTAAAACGGAATCATAAACAAAATCAACAGAAAGGGAGAAAACTATTATCGCAATATAACTTAATGATATGGGTAATATAGAAATCCTAAATGAGGGCTTCTTAAGAAGTATAAATAGTCCTAAGGCGAGTCCTAATCCTATGGCCAGCCAAATAGTGCCAAACATTAGGGTAGTGATGAAAATAACAATTACCGTTACTCCTAGGCCTAAGTAATACAGAGGCAGACCCTCTCTAAAAATTACAAAAATTAAGAAAAAGAAGGTTAGGGCACTTCCGGGGTCGGGTTGTAAAAGGATTAGGATGGAAGGAACTATGATGATGCCCAAAGCATAGAGTTGATCTTTGAAGCGTTTAATATCGGTCTGTATATCATTCAAATATTTAGCCAATGCCAATGCAGTGGTCATCTTTGCAAGTTCTGCAGGCTGTAGGTTAAAGAAGCCTAAATCGTACCAAGCGGTTGCTCCGTTAATAGTTCTTCCACAGGGGTATAACCCTAAAAGAAGTACCAATGAAATTAAGTAAAATAGGGTGGCAAAACGTTCATAAAAGTTTGCTTCCAAACCTAGTATGATCACTATTGTTAATATACTTGCACCAACAAAGAACAATTGTTTGCCGTAAAGTGCTGCAAAATTAAAGATGGAGGGATTGTTCTCGTCAAATGCAGTAGAATAGATATTGATCCAGCCCATGAAGACTAGACAGATGTAAAAGAATACACAGATCCAATCCAGACGTTTAAGGGTACTTTTACCAGGCACGTTCGTTTATTTTAAAAGGTTGCCCACTATAGGGTTTGGCATATTCGTGTTCCAATGTTTTCTCTAGCATTCTTTTCTCCAAATCTGTTCTGGTAATCTCACCTTTTAGGTATTTTTCGATCATTAGTGTGGCAATATGTCCAGCATATCTACTTCCAAAATAACCATTCTCTACATATACCGCTATGGCAATTTTAGGATTGTTCACGGGAGCAAACGCTACAAAAACGGAATTGTCCGTTAACTGGGTTCGTACTCCATTAATTCTGGTGAAGTTTTCTACTGTGCCGGTTTTTCCTGCTATGTCTAAGTCTTTTACTTGTAACCACCTAGCGGTTCCCATTTTATATACCTCTGCCATAGCTTGTACTACTGGTTCAAAATGGCGCTTGTCTATGGTAGTATGTTTTGCTTCAGTGAATTTTGGAATAGAAATTTCTTCATCACCAATTTTTTTAATCACGTGAGGGGTAAAATAATGACCTCTATTTGCTATTGCTGCGGTCATATTTGCTAATTGGATTGGAGTAGTTTCTACCTCTCCCTGTCCAATGGAATTTGATATAATATAAGTAGATGCCCATCTATTGGCGCCATATACCCTATCGTAATATTCTCGACTTGGAATTCTACCTGGTCTTCCGATAGGTAGGTCATATCCTAGAAAAGTGCCAAGGCCAAAACTTTTCATGTGTTTTTCCCAAGCATCCTGAGCTTCACCAGTGGTGTTGAACTTGTCATAAAATCTCCGGAAAACACCAGCAGAAAACGCGTTACACGATCGGTAAAGACCGGAATGTAAATTTCGGAGACCGCCTCCACAATGGCAACCTCGTTTTCTTCTACCAACAAAGAATCCGTTAAAACATTGAATAGTTGTTTCTGTATCAATGGCTCCTTCTTGTAGTCCCACAAGTGCATTTAAAGTTTTAAAAGGGGAGCCTGGAGATTGTGAAGCTAGCAAGGAGCGATCAAAGGTGGGTTTAGTAATGCTGTCGTAATGTAATTTACTATAGTTTTTAGATCTTTCTCGGCCAACTAAAATTGAGGGGTCATAACTAGGGCCGGAAATTAAGGCTAGTATTTCACCTGTACTAGGTTCTAAAGCCACTATGCCCCCATGTTTACCTACCATTAATTTCTCTCCATACTCTTGCAGAATCTTATCTATGGTAACCGTAATTTCTTGTCCTTGTACTGGAAGCGTATCCAAAGCTCCATCTTTATAGGGACCAATGTCTCTATTAAAACGGTCTTTCTGTATGTATTTAACCCCTTTTTGTCCCCGTAAGACTTCTTCGTATTCCTTTTCTATACCGGTGGTGCCCTTTAATTCTCCAGCGGCATAGGATGGGTTTTTAGCAACATCCCATGGATTTACCTCACTTATGTAACCTAGGACATTTGCGCCGCTTTCGGTATCGTAGTAGCGCAACGATCGTTTTTGAATGTAAAAACCATCAAATCGTCTCATTTTCTCTTGTAGTCGACCATAGTCTTCCTTGGAGAGTTGAGGTACCAATACCGATGGGAGTCTTGGGGAATATACTCGAGCCTTGCTCAGTTGCTCAAGAAAGTGTTCTTTTTCAATTCCCAGAAGGCCACAAAATTCTAGGGTATCCAGTGATTTAACCTCGCCCGGAATCACCATAACATCATAGGCGGGTTGGTTGGCTACCAATAACTCACCGTTTCTGTCATAGATATATCCTCTTTCCGGGTAGTCATAGACCGCTTTAATGGCCGGATCTTCCAATATCTGGTTAGGGGAGAAACTAAATATTTGCAGATAGGATAATCTGGCTATAAAAGTTAATCCCGCCAATAAGATTATTGAGGATAACAGTATTTTTCTCATTGTTTTTTAACGCTAAAAAGTGTCTTCAAAAGTAGGCTCAGCAATATGGTAGCCATACTAGTGAAAAGTACTTTTTTCAAAATTAGCAGAGTATTTCCAAAACTGAAAATTTCTAGGGTAAAGAATACCAAATGATGTATAATAATTAGCAATACAAGAAATACTATTTGTTGTGCTTGGGTAGCATTGGCTATCCGGAAATTTTGGAATTCTAGGTTGGCGCCAAAACAGAAACGCATTATTGTTGGTCTTAGATAAGCTATGGTTACTGTTGCTGCCGCATGTATAGCCATAGTGTCTGAAAACCAATCTACCATTAGCCCTAATAGAAAACTTAATAATATAAAGAAAAACCGTTGATCATTGATGGGATACCAGTAGAGAAATAGAATATAGACCATGGGGTTTATATATCCGAAAAAATTCAGATTATTGAATACCAATACCTGCACTAAAATTAATAGTATAAATCTAATAACAATAATAAATGTGCTATTGCTAGTCATTACGGATCTTGGATTCTAATTCAATAATCTCTTTACGCTGTGTATTTTTTATGATATACACATTCTTTACAGTGGTCATGTCATTAAATAGTCTAACATCTATGTGGTAAGAACTTTGTGCAGTGGTAATTTCAAAGTTCTCGATGACTCCAATAGGTATGTTTTCCGGAAAAATACTTGAACTTGCTCCAGTAACAATGGTGTCACCAATACTCAAGGGTACCAATCGTTCTATATCGTTCAATTGAGCGGTACGGTAATCTTCAGTATCCCAGGTTAAGGAGCCATAATGATTGGTGTTCTTTATTTTGGCATTAATCCTAGACTTTACGTTTAAGATGCTCTGTACTAAAGAGAAATTCTTGGAGGTATGTTCTACTATACCTAAAATTCCATCTGCGGTAATGACGCCCATATCTATCTCCAGCCCATCAGAACTACCTTTATCTAAGGTGATATAGTTTCTCGGGAGAGAATAACTATTTTTTATTACCTGACCGGATAGTACCTCATAATTAATTTTGGTAGAATCTAATAAAACTGCAGGGTCTTTTTTCTGATTGAATAGTTGATGGCGTAACCGCTTGTTTTCTTCTACCAGTTTTTTGTTCTCTATGCCTAAGCTAAAAAAGGTAGAAACGCTGTTTGTAGATTCGTAAAGATTACCGGTAAGCCAGTTTGCCGAATTAAAAAACTTGGAATGGTGATAGGACTGTGCCCTGATGGTAAATGTTAGCGCAATGATCATTAACAATACATAGAGCAAGAAGTTTTTATATTTTAATATAAAATTAATAATCTGCTGCATGTACTTGAATTAAATTATTGAACCTTCATTTTTAATAGGTCAATTTAAGGATTAAGGTCTGGTTGCTTCTACCAGTTCAATAGGATGATCCCGAAAATGCTTTATCTTAAATTTACTTAATTAAAATGCTTTTGTAGCGGTCTAAATTCTTTAAAGCAATTCCGGTGCCTCTTACTACAGCTCTTAATGGGTCCTCTGCAATATATACAGGTAAGTCAGTTTTTTGTGATAAACGTCTATCTAGGCCCCTTAGCATAGATCCGCCCCCTGCTAAATAAATTCCTGTGTTATAAATATCCGCTGCCAATTCTGGGGGTGTTTGTGATAAGGTTTCCATTACAGCATCTTCTACTCTTAAAATGGATTTGTCCAAAGCTTTGGCTATTTCCCTATAAGAAACAGATACTTGTTTTGGTTTCCCGGTGAGAAGGTCTCTACCCTGAACAGACATTTCATCTGGAGGTGATTGTAAGTCTTCCGTTGCAGATCCAATAGTAATCTTTATGTTTTCTGCAGTGCTCTCTCCAACATATAAGTTATGCTGCGTACGCATATAATAGATAATATCATTAGTAAATACGTCACCCGCAATTTTAACAGATTTATCACAAACAATTCCTCCAAGAGCAATTACGGCAATCTCGGTAGTTCCCCCACCTATATCCACAATCATATTTCCCTTGGGTTGCATAATATCCAATCCAATACCTATAGCTGCTGCCATAGGTTCGTGAATAAGATATACTTCCTTGCCATTTACACGCTCTGCAGATTCTTTTACCGCTCTCATTTCTACCTCCGTTATTCCGGAAGGGATACAGATTACCATCCGTAATGCGGGCGGAAACCACTTTTTCTTTAGTGCGGGTATGTTTTTTATAAACATACTGATCATCTTTTCAGAGGCATCAAAATCCGCTATTACTCCATCCTTTAACGGCCTAATGGTCTTAATATTTTCGTGGGTTTTCCCCTGCATCATACTGGCTTCTTTCCCAACCGCAATGATTTTGCCAGTAATTCTGTCCCTAGCAACAATAGAGGGACTGTCCACAGCAACCTTGTCATTGTGAATAATCAGGGTGTTAGCGGTTCCTAAATCTATCGCTATCTCCTCGGTTAAGAAATCAAAAAATCCCATTTTTTAGCTGTTTGTTTTCGGATTAAAAGTCAATTCTATCGTCAAAAGTAAGGAAATTAATGTTTAAAATGGCGGGTACCCGTCATTACCATAGAAATCCCATTTTCATTACAATAATCAATACTCAACTGGTCTTTTATTGACCCTCCCGGTTGTATAACGCTCGTAATACCACTTTTATGCGCAATTTCTACACAATCTGGAAAAGGAAAAAATGCATCACTGGCCATTACTGCTCCTTGTAAGTCGAAATTGAATGATTTAGCCTTGTGTATGGCTTGGTTTAATGCGTCTACTCTAGAAGTCTGTCCAGTTCCACTTGCACACAACTGCTTGTTTTTGGCCAAGACGATTGTATTGCTTTTAGTATGCTTACATAATTTAGATGCAAATATTAAATCCTCTAATTCTTGATCGGAAGCATTTTTCTCTGTAACATTGGTCAAGTCCTCTAAGGTGTCCGTCTTGTCATCTTTATCTTGTAAAAGTACACCATTTAAACAAGTTCTTACGGTAGTACTTGGTAATGCCACTTCTTTTTGTATTAATAAGATACGGTTCTTCTTCCCTTTTAAAATCTCCAATGCTTCTTCGGAATAGCTCGGTGCAATGACCACCTCACAGAAAAGCGTATGGATCTCTGTCGCAGTAGGTTTGTCAATTTCCTTGTTGCTTATTAAAACCCCACCAAAAGCAGAAACAGGGTCCCCGGCCAAGGCATCTAAATAAGCTTGTTTTATGGTAGGTCGAGAGGCAAGACCACAAGCGTTGTTGTGTTTTAAGATAGCAAAGGTAGGCTCGTCATGTTTAAACTCTTCAATTAAATTAACTGCTGCATCTACATCTAATAGGTTATTGTAGGAAAGTTCTTTGCCGTGTAATTTTTGGAACAGGGCATCAAAATCTCCAAAGAAAAATCCTTTTTGATGTGGGTTTTCACCATATCGCAGGATTTGCCCATTTGTTTCACTTAATTTTAATGAAGGCTCTTTTAAATCTTTATTGAAATAATTGAAGATCGCGGAATCGTAATGGGAAGAAACATTGAAAGATTTTGTAGCAAAACGCCTACGCTCTTCCAAGGTAGTGCTTCCGTTGCCATTCGTCATTATTTCCAGTACCTCCTCATAATCATCCATTGAGGAAACACAAAGCGTGTCCTTATAATTTTTGGCAGCCGCTCGTATTAATGAAATACCGCCTATATCTATCTTTTCAATAATGTCTTGTTCAGAAGCACCGCTAGCAACCGTTTTCTCAAAAGGATATAGATCCACAATTACAATATCTAACTGAGGGATCCCAAATTCCTTAAGCTGATCCTGATCCCCTTGGTTGTCTTGGCGATTAAGGATTCCCCCAAATACTTTTGGATGCAAGGTTTTAACCCTACCTCCTAAAATGGAAGGGTAACTTGTAATGTCCTCAACGGGAACTACATCAATACCTAATTCTTTGATAAATTTCTCTGTACCACCAGTAGAATAGATGGTGATTCCCAATGCATTAAGCTTTTCTACCAAGGGTGCAAGGCCATCTTTATGGAATACTGAAATAAGGGCCGATGTAGCTTTTTTAGAGGTGCTCATTTTTTTGTACTTGTTATTATGGATTATCAGGGTGCAAAAGTAGTTTTTTTGCGCTTAAAAACAGCAGAATTAACAACAATCACCTTAAAGTTTAATAAAATTTAGAAACTTCATGATTAATGTATTCTAAAAAGCGCTCGTCTTCCTCAGAAAAGGGGTCTAAGGTGTTAGAATCTATGTCTATCTGGCCCACGTTTTCTCCATTCACAAATAAGGGTACTACAATTTCGGATTTAACGGTTAGGCTACAGGCAATATAATTATCTTGGGCCTTAACATCGGGGACAACAAAGTTTTGGTTGGATACTGCTACCTGGCCGCATATACCCTTCCCAAAAGGTATGGTCGTATGATCCGTTGGGGCACCGGCATAAGGACCTAAGACAAGCTCTTCTTTGCTGCCGTTTCTGAAATAAAAACCAACCCAGTCATAATAGGGTACATTGTCTTTTAGTAAATCACAAATGGCCTGTAGTTTCTGATCGGTATTCTGTCCGGGTTCTTTTAATAGTTCTGATGCCTTTAATTTTAAGTGATCGAGCATAATAAAATTTTAGGCAAAATTAACTATAATTCTATTTGTTGCACGAGGTTTAACGTTATTGGGTTAATATTATAAATTACTTAGTATTCGTCTATATTCAATTCCAATTTTCAACTTCAAGGTAGTATTGAAGTTATTCTATATTTTGCATTTCTCTATGAGATGGAGATAAGGTATGTAAGATTTCATTATTTTTGTGCCAATGAAACAGGTCGTTCGTAAAATAACCTCCCTTTGGTTGGCACTGCTGATTTTGTTTGCAACCGTTTCCTGGACGGTGGAAAAACATTATTGTCTAGGGCACCTAGTGGATATTGCTTTTTTTCAAGAGGCGGAAAGCTGCGGTATGATAGCTGTTGGGAACAATGGGAATGCTATTTTTAAATTAGAAGAGCCTCCTTGTTGTAGTAGTGAGGTTATTTCTATTAAGGGCTTGGAAGATCTTTCGTATTCGGTTAAAGACTTAAAGTTGGTCTTTCCATTTATTTTTACAGCGGCTAAGGAGAATAGCGCTCTAATATTAGAGATAATCTACGAGCTTCCCATTCTTGGGATTAATAATTCGCCCCCTCATATAGGTAGGGATATATACCTTTTACATCAGGTTTTTCTACTTTGATTTTAATATTAGTAAAGATGCTGCCATCCAGCTCCCTTGAGTTGGATGTGGTGGGTTTTAGTGTGTTTTTATTTTACTAATATTAATACTAATTTAATGAAGAAATTTTTTGTGTTTGCTTTATTCTGCTTGCCATACCTGGTATGTAGTCAAAATGTTGAGGGAGTAATCTTAGAGTCCGATTCTGGGGGTAAAGATATAGGATTGCAAGGTGCAAATATATATTGGTTAAATTCCCAAACAGGGACTATTAGCGGGGAGGATGGGAGCTTTACAATTCCATTTATTCCAGAACATACACAATTGGTGGTAAGTTATGTTGGGTTTCATTCCGACACCCTAATTATAAATGAGCCACAGAAATTACGTCATCGGCTAAGGCCTTCTAATGAGTTGGAGGAGGTTGTTGTGCAGAAGAAGCGGGATGCTTTGCAGAAATCCTATTTTAGTCCCCAGAATGTAGTGACTATCAATAGCGCGGAATTACTTAAGGCGGCGTGTTGTAACCTTTCCGAAAGTTTTGAAACCAATCCGTCCATAGATGTTAATTTTTCCGATGCCCTTACTGGAACAAAACAGATTCAGATGTTGGGGTTAACCAGTCCTTATCTATTAATTACCCAAGAGAATATTCCTATGGTGCGTGGTGCGTCCCAGGTATATGGATTAAGTTTTACGCCTGGGACCTGGGTAGAAAGCATCCAGATTACCAAAGGGGGAGGGAGTGTTGTAAACGGGTACGAGAGTATTTCCGGACAGATAAATGCAGAGTTGGTAAAGCCTTTTACGGATAAGCGTCTTTTTGTGAATGGCTATGCCAACATGAACGGTAGGCTGGAGTTAAATACCCATGTTAATCACGCGCTAAGTGATAAATGGAGTACGGGGCTTTATTTGCATGGTAATTATAGAAACGCCGAAGAGGATGGAAATAAAGATGGATTCTTAGATGCTCCATTGGGTAATCAGATCAATATTTTAAATAGATGGCAATACCAAAATGTAGAAAAGGGGTGGGTGAGTTTTATCAATGTCCGTTTTTTAAATGATGAAAAACAGACGGGGCAGACGAATTTTGACCCTAGAATGGATAAATTTACCAACAACTCGTGGGGTAGTGAGATTGATACTAGACGGTTTGATTCTTCGTTGAAATTAGGATATGTTTTTCCTGAACTCCCATTTCAGAGCCTTGGATTTCAATCTGCTTATAGTTTGCATAAGCAGGACTCCTATTTTGGACTTAGTCGCTATAATATAGATCATGAAAGTAGTTATACCAACCTGCAGTTTAGTTCTATTATTGGTGATACCAGAAGTAAGTTTAAGACCGGTGTCACCTTTGCATATGACGGTTATACCGAAATGGTAAACGCTATGGATTTTTCCAGGGTGGATAAGTCTATCGGTGCGTTTTTTGAATATAGTTATGATGATTTAAAAAAATTGAGCCTAACCGCGGGCGTGAGGGCAGATAGTCATAACAACCTAGGGAGCTTTATTACGCCACGACTCCATGTTCGCTATCTTCCTTGGGAGCGGGGGAGTATAAAGGCTTCGGTTGGTCGTGGTAGAAAAGCGGCTAATATTTTTGCAGAAAACCAACAAATGTTTGGGTCGGCAAGGGAAATAAAAATTAGCGGACAAGACGGTAATATCTATGGTTTGGATGCTGAGGATGCTTGGAATTATGGGGTCGGAATACTACAGGGTTTTACGCTCTTTCAAAGATCTGGAAATATTGCGCTGGATTATTATATTACGGATTTTAATAATCAGGTAGTGGTAGACTGGGAAGATCCTCAGGCCATATCTTTTTATAATCTTGAAGGCAAAAGCGCCGCCCGAAGTTTTCAGATAGAAGTGAATCATGAGTTGTTGGAGAATGTAGAGGTGAGAACCGCGTATAAATTTTATGATGTGGAGACGGATTATGTCTCTGGGGCTCTACAAAAACCATTGCAGGCCCAGCATAGATTCTTTGCTAATGTAGGCTACGTTACGAATGCGAAGGAGAATGGGTCCCAATGGAGAGCAGACTATACGTTGCACACTTTGGGGAAGCAGCGGCTGCCGAGTACGGCTAGTAATCCCGCGGCGTATCAATTGGGAGAATATTCCCCTTCCTTTAGTTTGATGAACGCTCAGATTACCAAGGTGTTTTCCGATAATTTTGAAATATATATTGGAGGTGAAAACTTAACGGATTATGTTCAGGATTTGCCCGTAATAGGTGCGGAAAATCCCTTCGGTACAAATTTTGATACTACAATTATTTATGGTCCAACCATGGGGAGGATGTTTTATACAGGATTTAGATATAAATTATAACTTTAAAGGTTACTAATCGTTCAAATATAAAAATGATGAAAATTAAAAATGCAATAGTAGGATTTGCCTTTGCTACATTATCAATGATGGCTTATGGGCAGGATAAAAATAAGAAGATGAGCTTTGAGGTCAACGGAAAATGTTCCATGTGCAAAGAGCGAATAGAAAAGGCTGCCTTGGGTGTGAAAGGGGTGAAATTTGCGTCTTGGGATATTCCTACGCATCAGTTATCCCTTATTGTGGATGAGCGAAAGACAAATACGATGAAGGTGAAATCGGCAATTGTGGGGGTAGGGCATGATACCAAAGAGCTGAAGGCAACCGAGGAAGCCTATGAGGGAATTCATCCTTGCTGCAAGTATAGGGAGGACAATTCAGATGATGGGCAACATCATTAGCGAGTTTCAATATTAAACCTATGAAAAGCAAAATGCCGTTCTTGAAAATTTCAAGGACGGCATTTTAAATACTACTTTATTTGGCAAGTGGCCATTACATCATTCCGGGCATTCCTCCGCCACCCATTGGGGGGCCTGCAGGAGACTCCTCTTTAATGTCGGTCAAAGCACATTCTGTAGTTAAGATCATTCCAGCAACTGAGGCTGCATTTTCTAATGCAATTCTAGTTACTTTCTTAGGATCTATAATACCTGCTTTAATCATATCTACGTAGGTTTCTGATTTGGCATCATATCCAAAATCACCTTTACCATCTAATACTTTGGCAACTACTACAGAGCCTTCGCCACCAGCATTTTCAACAATAATTCTCAGTGGGGCTTCAATAGCTCTTGCAACGATCTGGATACCTGTTTCTTCATCAGGAGACTCCGCTTTTATGTTAGAAAGTAAGGCTTTTGCTCTTATTAATGCAACACCTCCACCAGCAACGATACCTTCTTCTACTGCCGCTCTTGTTGCGTGTAGGGCATCATCAACTCTATCTTTTTTCTCTTTCATCTCTACTTCAGATGCAGCACCAACATATAGTACAGCAACCCCACCGGCCAATTTAGCCAAACGCTCCTGAAGCTTTTCTTTATCGTAATCAGAAGTGGTAGATTCTATTTGAGATTTTATTTGATTTACCCTTGTCTTAATGGTCTTAGAATCTCCAGAACCATTAACAATAGTGGTATTATCCTTATCAATAGAAACTTTCTCACAAGTTCCTAACATGTCCAAGGTGGCGTTTTCCATAGTAAACCCTCTTTCCTCAGCTATAACAGTACCTCCAGTTAAGATAGCGATGTCTTCCAACATAGCCTTTCTTCTATCTCCAAAACCAGGTGCTTTTACTGCAGCGATTTTTAAGGAACCTCTTAACTTGTTTACTACTAAAGTAGCCAATGCCTCGCCATCAACATCTTCAGCAATGATCAATAATGGCTTGCCAGATTGTGCTACTGGCTCCAATACTGGTAAAAGATCCTTCATTGAAGAAATCTTCTTGTCGTATAATAAAATATAAGGGTTATCCAAGTCTGCGGTCATCTTTTCAGAATCCGTTACAAAGTAAGGAGATAGGTAACCTCTATCAAACTGCATTCCTTCAACAACATCTACATAGGTATCCATACCTTTAGCTTCTTCTACGGTAATAACACCTTCTTTGCCAACCTTTACAAATGCTTGTGCAATAAGGTCCCCAATAGTTTCATCGTTATTGGCAGAAATAGAGGCAACTTGCTTTATTTTGTCGGTAGAGTCACCTACTTTTTTCGCTTGTTTGGTTAAGTCTTCAATAATAACAGCAACGGCTTTGTCTATACCTCTTTTTAAATCCATCGGATTTGCCCCTGCCGCTACATTTTTAAGACCTTCTTTTACGATTGCCTGTGCCAATACAGTTGCGGTAGTGGTTCCGTCACCTGCCAAATCATTGGTTTTGGAAGCAACTTCTTTTACCATTTGAGCTCCCATATTCTCTAAAGCATCTGCCAATTCTATTTCTTTGGCTACCGTAACACCATCTTTAGTGATTGTTGGTGCGCCAAATGATTTGCTGATGATTACGTTTCTACCCTTTGGGCCTAAGGTTACTTTTACTGCATTTGCCAATGCATCTATACCGCGTTTTAGGCCGTCTCTTGCATCAATGTCAAATTTTATATCTTTTGCCATAATTTACTTTGTGTTGTTCTGTCCCGATTCGGCGGGAACTTGTTTAATAAATAAGTGTAATAAAGCATTAATAGGTTCCCACTTTTTTAGGAACTTTAGGCATCATTTAGATGATTGCCAAGATGTCGCTTTCACGCATCATTAAGTATTCGTTACCTTCCAATTTTAGCTCTGTGCCGGCATACTTTCCATAAAGAACGGTGTCACCAACTTTAAGGGTTACTTCATCATCCTTAGTTCCAGGTCCAACAGCAACTACTTTGCCTTGTTGTGGCTTTTCTTTTGCAGTATCTGGAATGTAAAGACCTGATGCGGTCTTGGTTTCGGCAGCCATAGGCTCAATAAGAACTCTATCCGCTAATGGTTTAATGCTAACTTTAGCCATATTATTTAAATTTTAATTGTTTTTAAGTTTCCTTCTAATAGGCAGAAATTATGCCATTGTTGAAAAACTGCCACTTTGTTAAAATAAAAATGCCAGCTTGTCATTAAAGCTGGCATTATAACAAAATGTATGTCTTTTAGTCCCTATTATAAACTGTCCGATGGGTTTTTGGCAGGTGTTGCTGCTGGTGTTGAAGGTGCACCTGGTAAAACGCCTGGAGTAGTGTTTTCTATTGGCTCGCCATTAAGAAGCTTAGAATCTGAATCGCTAAAGCTACCTTTGACTGCGATATTCGAAAGTAAGATCAATACCACTAAAATTGTTGCTAAAGTCCATGTGCTTTTGTCTAGAAAATCTCCCGTTTTCTTAACACCGCCCACAACCTGACTTCCGCCACCTCCAAAAGAGGAAGATAATCCACCACCTTTAGGGTTTTGAACCATAATTACTAGCATTAGTAAAAGGGCTACCAAAATGATTAGGACCAAGAATATTGTAAATGTAGTATTCATTAAATTATGTTTTTTCTTGTTGTATTTTTTCTACCGCTTTTATTCGGTCTGCAAAGAAACTACTTTTTTCTGGATATTTCAAACTTAAAATTCTGTAGGCTTGAATCGCTTGCTTATACTTTTTTTGTTCAACATATACCTTCGCTAAAGTCGCAGTCATTAATTCATTCTGATCAAAGGTCAATGATTCCTTAATGGATATCTTAGCTGTATTCTCCTTGGGGACTATCTTAGGGTTGGTCTGAATGAACTTGTCTATTAGTTCAAACTTTTTCTTTTTGTGCTCCGTATTTTTTTTGGTAGGCTTGTTGTTTTTATTTTCAGAAATGGTTGCTGATGTGGTCTTCTCCTTCTTTTTGTTAGTGAGCTGCAACCATTCACCAAAAGAGTATTTTTCATCTCTTGAAAAATTAAGGGGCTTCCCTATTTCCAGTACTTCTATGGCTTTTTTTTTATCCTCTGCGAGAGATTCGTCTATTTTGGGGTCCTTAGAGGTGAAAAGAGAGGGGTCTAAAATTTGATCCGCATCTTTTGCGGTGCGAGGCCAAGGTTCATCATCTGATGTTTTAATCAGGGATTTTTCTTCTTCAAACTCGGATGTGATTTCTTCAGAAAAAGTTAAGGTGTCACTTAGGGAGGTGGTTTTTCCCGAAATGGAATCTGCAATAGTATTCTGAAGAAAATCCTTGGAAGTAATAAAGTCGAACAGAATATCCCTATCAGCAGTATAAGCGGCCGTAACTTTAAGTGCGTTGTTGTATTTAAAACTGTTCAGGTTTTTTAGTCCTTTTAGGTGCATTGCCCTTGCGGCTTGGAAATAAGGGTATTCTGCCAGAATATCTTCCAGTTGATGGGTCTGCACAGGGGAGACCAGTTTATCGGGATTTTGTAGTAGATATGTAAAGTCCTGTACGTTCATAAATTACCAATCTGCCAATGATTTATTAAAAATATCTTGGGTAATACGTTCAAAAATTACTTGATGTGCCTCATCCTTTACTGAAGAAAACTGGGAATTAGCCGGATAATCATAAAAGAAGGAGAACGGTTGCTCAAAATCTACATCTTTTTTGGTGTTATTAAAGAACCTTACGTTCACCCTTATAGTTAATCTGTTTTGGGCTGCTGTCTGTTGGGCCGTGGCAGACATTGGAGAGATACGGTACTCTACAATCTCGCCTTCGTATACTAAGTCTCCGTTTGCGGTGACTAAGTTAAGACTGGTCTGGTTGAGGATTAAATCTTGAAGTGCTAGGGTGAAATCTCTATCCATTCCCGGTTCAAAGGTAGATCCTGGATTTTGAGAGGCATAGTTTTGGAAATAAGGGATCTGAAAGGTCTTTGCTGTTCCTACATCTCCCCCTGTGAAATTGTATATTCCACAACTAGAAATACCTGCCACCAAAACAAGTACTATAATAAGGTATTTACTTCTGATCATTAATTTTGTTGTTTTTGCCTACCGCTATAGGTCGTACTGTTTTATTTTTCGGTATAAGGTGCGTTCCGAGATACCCAATTCAGCGGATGCAGCCTTTCTTTTTCCCTTATTTCTTTCTAAAGCCTTTTTAATAAGTTCTATTTCCTTTTCTTGTAAAGATAAGGTTTCTTCTTCTTCTATTTCTTCAGCAAAATGATACTTGTCGCCTATTGCAGGTGAGGTGCTGGGGTTTTCAATATAGGATTCGGGAAGCTCCAAAATATTGGAAGTTACTTCTTCCTCTTCTTCCGTGTATATTTCCTCTTCCTTTCCGTATATTTTTCGGATCAGATTTTCATTTTCTTCCTGTACCTTTTCGCTATCGTTGTTTTTAAGAAGCTCTAAGGTCAGTTTTTTCAAATCGTTTAGATCTCCCTTCATGTCAAACAAGACTTTATAGAGGATCTCCCTTTCATTGCTAAAGTCACTTTTCTTTTTTTCCTTCTCTACAATTGCGGGCAGATTGGTATTACTTGCATTGGGCAGATAGCTATTTAGGGAGGCTAGAGAAATGTTTCTACTTCCTTCCAGCACAGAAATTTGTTCAGCAATATTCCTCAACTGTCGGATGTTGCCCGGCCAGCGATATTTAACCAGTAATTGTACTGCGTCATCTTCCAATCTAATGGTGGGCATCTTGTATTTTTGTCCAAAATCAGAAGCGAATTTTCGGAATAACAAGTGAATATCATCCTTTCGTTCCCTTAGCGGTGGAATATGGATCTCTACAGTGCTTAAACGGTAGTAAAGGTCTTCTCGAAACTTTTCATTTTTAATTGCTTCAAACATATTAACGTTGGTTGCAGCAACAATTCTAACATCCGTTTTTTGTACTTGGGATGAGCCTACTTTTAAGAATTCTCCATTTTCCAGTACCCTTAAAAGGCGGACCTGGGTGGTAAGTGGTAATTCGCCCACTTCATCCAGGAAAATAGTTCCACCATCAGCTACTTCAAAATATCCGCTTCTAGTGGCGGTGGCTCCTGTAAAAGCTCCTTTTTCGTGTCCAAAAAGCTCACTGTCTATGGTCCCTTCCGGAATGGCTCCACAGTTTACAGCTATATACTTAGCGTGCTTTCTATGGGAAAGAGAATGAATTATCTTGGGAATAGCCTCTTTACCTACCCCGCTTTCTCCAGTAACTAGTACTGAAATGTCGGTAGGGGCAACTTGAATAGCCTTTTCAATGGCACGATTAAGCTTTACATCGTTACCAACAATTTCATATCGTTGTTTAATTGCTTGGATCGACTCCATACTATTTAATTGTTATGAGAATATCCTACAGGTACACCCAAAAGTGTTCCCGATGTACAATCCGTAATTTTTACATTTACAAAATCTCCCACCTTATAATTTTCCTTAGGGAATACTACTACGGAACTTTGAGAGTTTCTCCCCATCCATTCCAATTCCGATTTTTTTGAAGTTCCTTCTATAAGTACTTCTACTGTCTTCCCTAATTGTTGTTTGCTTCTATAGTGACTGTGTTGTCTTTGTAATGCTATGATTTCTGCCAGTCTTCGTTTTTTTGTTTCCTCAGGAACATCGTCTTTCAAGTTTTTTGCTGCTGCGGTACCCGGTCTTTCGGAATAGGCGTACATGTAACCAAACTCATATTTAACTTCCTGCATTAAGGATAAGGTATCCTGATGGTCCTCTTCTGTTTCTGTAGGGAAACCAGCAATCATATCTTGGGATATGGCACAGTCGGGAATTATTTCTATAATGTTCTTTACCAATTCTAAATATTCCTCACGAGTGTGTTGCCTGTTCATTTCCCTAAGTATGCGATTGCTACCGCTTTGTACAGGAAGGTGAATGTAATTGCAAACGTTCTCGTATTTTGCTACCACCTTTACCACGTCTAAAGTCATGTCTTGCGGATTGGAAGTGGAGAAGCGGATCCGTAATTTTGGATGTGCTTGTGCTACCATTTCCAAGAGGTCGGCAAAATTAACGGAAGTAGCCTTTTGTATTTCTGACGCTTTTTTAAAGTCTTTCTTTAATCCGCCTCCATACCATAGGTAGCTGTCTACATTCTGCCCCAAAAGGGTAACTTCCTTGTAGTCTTTATTTACCAATTCCGTCACCTCCTCTAAAATTGATTGCGGATCTCTACTTCTTTCTCTACCTCGAGTAAAGGGTACTACGCAAAAAGTACACATATTGTCGCATCCACGGGTAATGGAAACAAAAGCGGTAACCCCATTGGTATTTAAACGTACTGGGGATATGTCCCCGTAGGTTTCTTCTTTGGATAGGATTACGTTAACAGCCTCGCGGCCACCATCTACCTCTCTAATTAAATTAGGAAGATCCTTGTAGGCGTCTGGGCCTACGACCATATCGACAATTTTTTCTTCCTCTAATAATTTCGCTTTTAATCTTTCGGCCATACAACCTAAAACTCCAACCTTCATGTGAGGGCGGTGACGTTTTACCGCATTGAATTTTTCTAAACGTTTACGAATAGTTAATTCTGCTTTCTCTCTTATGGAACAAGTGTTTACCAATACCAGATCGGCATCCTCCAGTTCTTGGGTGGTGCTAAACCCTTCTTCTGATAATATGGAGGCTACTATTTCGCTATCCGAAAAATTCATAGCGCAACCATAGCTCTCTATATATAGTTTTCGTGAACTGACTTTCTTTTCCTTTAAGGATAAAGCAGTTCCCTGTACGGATTCATCTATTGTCTTCTCCATGTTCTGGTACATTAGCTTTTAGCTTTATGGTTTGCAAAGATAGCATTATATAGAAATATGTGACATATTGACAGTTAAAAATTAAATAAATTGTGTGGCTTCCCTAATTGAAAAAGGTCGCCATAAAAAAGGTTTGTAATAATTTAATTTAAAACTGGGGACGCTATAGGACTGAATATGCCTTTTTAAAACGCAACTTTACGGTAACATTGGTATCCAGTAATAAACCGCTAAACTAACTAAACCTAATTATTATGAAAAATGTATTTATTTTGTTTGTAGTTGTGGCTATTCTTGGCTTAGGTTCCTGTAATGATCTGGACGATAGTCAATATGCAACGTATTTGGTTGCTAAACCAATAAAAATGAGCATGTCCGATTTTAAAGGGGATATCGCCGTTGTAGCGCCAATGCCCATGGAGAAATCGGGGAAGATTTATGTTTATGGGGATTATATATTTATAAATGACCAATTTAAAGGCGTGCATGTGATAGATAATAGTGAACCTAAGAGTCCAAAAAAAATCGCATTTATAAAAATCCCAGGAAATATAGATATTTCCATTAAGGACAATTATCTTTTTGCCGATAGTATAATGGATCTTTTGGTTCTGGATATCTCCAATATACACAGCATTAAAACAGTGAACAGACTAGAAAATGTTTTGCGGGACAATATTATCTTCCCCCTGGATGCAGATATTTTTGAATGGAAGAATATAGACTATAGCACCGAGATTGTAGTGGGTTGGAAAACTGTGAGGGAAAGGCGTCCTATAGAAGAAGTGAACCAAGAGTTTTCCATGGAGTTCGATTTTGCATTAAGTAATGCCTCCCAGTCGCAATCCACTATCGGGAAGGGAGGATCCCTAGCTAGGTTTAGTATAGTAGATGATTATTTTTATGCGGTAGATAGCCATTCCATTAATGTATTTAATATTGAGGATCTTGCTAATCCTAAAGATCTGGAAAATGTTTTTGCCGGATTTGATATAGAGACTATTTTTAATAGAGGGGATCAGTTGTTTTTAGGAAGTAGGCGAGGGATGTATATTTATGATATCTCTACCCCTGCAGTACCCAAATTTATTTCTGAATTCTCTCATGGTACTGCCTGTGACCCAGTGGTGGTAGATGGGGATTATGCTTATGTTACCCTAAGGGGAGGTAATTTCTGTGGCGCTACGGAAAGCGGATTATTTATTGTAGATATCTCGGATATTGTATCGCCCACCTTAGTGAAGACCTACCCAATGGACGGTCCTTATGGGTTGGGGGTAAGGGGTGAAATGATATTTGTTTGTGACGGGATCTCTGGTTTGAAGGTATATGATAAAACCAATGTAGAGGATCTTGTGCTGTTAAATCATTTTAAAGACATAAACCCCTTAGATGTGATCCCACAAGAAGAGCGATTGTTAATGGTTGGGGATGGGGTAATTAATCAGTATTTATATCTGGACGGGAATATAGAATTATTGAGTACCTTAAATTTAAACTAATTATATATGATGTACTTTCTTTCTTCAAAATATATGCTGCTTTCTATAATTTTCTTTTTCTTGACAGGATCTTGTTCAAATGACGATATAAAGGTCTTGGATAAAACCGAGTTGGAGAATTTATACATGGAAATACAGGAAATGGCAGATAGTCAAGTTTGTGATAATAGCAGTTTATGGCGCTTTACGGCTTTCGGGGCCAAGCCATGTGGAGGTCCAAATTCCTATATTTCATATTCCACTAAAATAGATACGACTCTTTTTCTTGCAAAGGTAGAGGAGTATAATAAAGGTATGGCAGAATTTAATGTAAGGAATGGATTGGTTTCGGACTGTGCTATGGTTGCTAAGCCTACCGGAATAATGTGCGATAAAAATAAACCGGTATTTTTATATTCCAATAGCTCTAAATATTAATTTCTGAAGGCATAAATTTGATGAAATCACCTGTTTTTGACAGGTGATTTTTTTGTCATATAAGAATGCGATGGCATCAAATTAAAAAAATCAGTTACTTTTGTTTCACCAAAAACGTGTTAATGGCAAAGAATTTAGTAATTGTTGAGTCTCCTGCTAAGGCAAAGACTATTGAGAAATTTTTAGGAAAGGACTTTAAGGTAGCCTCTAGTTTTGGGCATATTGCCGATTTGCCTTCCAAAGAATTGGGTGTGGATGTAGAGAATGGTTTTGTTCCTAAATACATTGTAGATAAGGAGAAAAAAGCGGTGGTCAAAAAATTAAAGGATTTGGCCAATAAAGCAGAAATTATATGGTTAGCTAGTGATGAGGACCGAGAGGGTGAGGCTATTTCCTGGCATTTGTCAGAGGAATTAAAATTAGATAAAAATAAAACGAAGCGGATTGTTTTTAACTCCATTACCAAGTCGGCTATCCAAAAAGCAATTGAAAACCCTAGGGAAATCAATTATAATTTGGTTAATGCCCAACAGGCAAGAAGAGTTTTAGATCGGTTAGTAGGCTACGAACTATCTCCAGTGTTATGGAAAAAGATTAAGCCGGGACTATCTGCAGGTAGAGTGCAGTCTGTTGCCGTAAGGTTGATAGTGGAAAGGGAAAGAGCAATAGAAGCTTTTGTTCCCGAAGCAGCATTTAGGATATCGGCCGAGTTTATAACTAATGAAGGTAGTATAGTAACTGCTAAGCTAAATAAAACTTATGCTAGTAAAGAAGGCGCAGAAAAATTCTTAAAACAAAATATAGGAGCAGCTTTTTCGGTCGCTAGCCTTGAGAAGAAACCAGCAAAAAAGTCTCCGGCAGCGCCATTTACTACTTCTACGCTACAACAGGAAGCCTCGCGTAAACTGTATTTTTCGGTTTCTAAAACCATGCAAGTGGCACAGCGCTTATATGAAGCAGGGTTAATAACCTATATGAGAACCGATAGTGTTAACCTCTCCAAGGAAGCGATAGATGCTGCCAAAGATGCCATAATAAGTAATTATGGAAAGGAATACAGTAAGGTGAGAAACTTTACAGGTAAGTCCAAGGGAGCACAGGAAGCGCATGAGGCTATTAGACCTACGGAAATGACCAATCAGTCGCCTTCCCTAGAAAGAGATCAGGCTAAATTATATGAACTTATATGGAAACGTACGCTGGCGTCCCAAATGAGCGATGCGCAATTGGAGCGAACCAATGTGAAAATAAAGGCCAATACCCATAAAGAGGAATTTACGGCCAATGGGGAGGTAATAAAATTTGATGGCTTCTTAAAGGTGTACCTAGAGGGGATAGATGAAGAAGATATTGCAGAAGAACAAGAAGGGATGCTTCCCGCTATGAAAGAAGGGGAGCAATTGGAGAATAGATATATAGCTGCCACAGAGCGATTTACAAGGGCGCCATATAGATTTACCGAAGCCTCCTTGGTGAAGAAATTGGAGGAATTGGGAATTGGACGACCATCTACCTATGCACCTACTATCTCTACAATTCAAAATAGGGGTTATATAGAAAAAGGTAATATTGAAGGCACGGAACGTAAATATGTGCAATTGCGATTTAAGTCCGATAAAATTGCTACCAAAGAGCTGACCGAAAATGTAGGGTCGGACAAAGGCAAAATGGTGCCAACCGATATTGGGATGATCGTGACCGATTTCCTAGTTAGTCATTTTGAGTCAATTTTGGACTATAATTTTACCGCCAAGGTAGAGGAGGAATTTGATGAGATAGCTTCAGGGAATGAGGATTGGCAAAAGGTGATGAAGAATTTCTACAGCGATTTTCATCCAAAGGTGATAGATGTAGAAGAAAATGCAGATAGGGCAAGTGGCGAGCGTATTTTGGGAACAGATCCAAAAACTGGGCGACAAGTATCCGTTAGGCTGGGTAGATTTGGGCCAATGGTCCAGGTAGGAACGGTAGATGATGAAGAGAAACCTTTGTTTGCTAGTCTTCAGCCAGATCAATCCTTAAATAGCATCACCTATGAGCAAGCTATGGACTTATTTAAACTTCCTAGAAAACTGGGAGTTTATGAAGGGGAGGAAGTAGAGGCCAATGTGGGTAGGTTTGGGCCGTATGTGAAATTTGGAAAAACATATATCTCTATGGCTAAGGGTGAAAATGCCATGGATATTACTATGGATAGAGCTAAAGAGCTTATTTTGGAGAAACAAAAAGCAGATGCTCCTATTGCCATGTACGAAGAAAAAGAAGTGACCAAAGGTGTTGGTAGATTTGGACCATTTATAAAATGGGACGGAATATTCATCAATGTTAGCAAGAAGTATGATTACGACAATCTTACCAAAGCAGATATTGAGGAGCTAATAGAGGTGAAAAAGCAAAAGGAGATCGATAAATTGATACAGGAATGGCCAGAAGAGGGCATCCGTATCGAAAAGGCTAGATGGGGTAGGCATTCTATTATAAAAGGTAAGGTGAAGGTAGAGATTTCTAAGGATGTAGATCCTACTAAGATAACCTTGGAAGAAGCCATGGCGCTTATCGACAAAAAAACACCTAAGAAAAAAACCAAGGCCAAAGCAAAAGCCAAAGCCAAGCCTAAGACTAAGAAATAATATGGTTTTCAGTTTTTTAGTACCTATTAAGGAAGAGGTATTGGACCAGTGTGAGATGTTGCCTTCCCAATCTTTGGGGAAGCAAATTTTTAAACATACAGATAAGGAGGGTCTTCCAGAATTGACCAAGGCCAATGTGGCACTATTAGGTGTAAACGAGACTAGGAATGCCTTTGGAGAACCTAAGGAGGTCTTGGATCTATCAGGGATTAGGATTCAGCTCTATAGTCTAATGAGAGGGAATTGGAATACCAATATCGTAGATTTGGGGGATGTAAATCCTGGAAACACGGTAGAAGATACTTATTTTGTGGTGAAAGGGGTTGTGGCGGAGTTAATAGCTCAAGATATCATCCCTATTGTAATAGGAGCTTCCCAAGATATTACATACCCTACTTATAGAGCTTTTGATGGACTCAAAAATATGGTTAATTTAGTGTCCATAGACAGTAGATTTGATTTTGGATTGGATGAGGATCAGATTTCCACGCACTCCTATATGAGCAAAATTATAACCGATAAGCCCAATAATCTTTTTAATTTTTCGAATATTGGGTATCAGAGTTATTTTAATACGCAAGAGGAAATAGATCTTATGGAGCGATTGTTCTTTGATTATTACCGGTTGGGCCAATTGATTAGCAATATGGCTTTGGCAGAGCCTGTGCTTAGAAATGCCCATATGGTAAGTTTGGACGCTCGTGCTATTAGAGCTTCGGAGATGGGATCTTTTGATAGTTTTTCTCCAAACGGGTTTACTGGTAGGGAAATCTGCACAATTGCTCGATATGCCGGAATAAGTGATAATGTGTCGTTGTTTGGAATTTATGAATGTGAGAACAACAACCAATCCTTTCAGCTCATATCCCAGTTAATCTGGTATTTTATAGAAGGGCTTAATTTTAGGATACAAGAAACCCCAGATAGCGATAGTAATGATTTTACTAAATATACTGTCCCAACAGATAATGAGTCACTCATCTTTTATAAAAGTCATCTTACCGAAAGATGGTGGGTAGAGGTTCCATCAATATTAACAGCGCATACTAAAACAAATTCAGTAGCGTTGTTACCTTGCACGGAACTTGATTATTTAGAGGCATGTGATCAAAATATCCCCGAAAGGTGGTTTAAAGCATATAAAAAAGGCTTTAATTGAGTTAAATATTTTGGTGTATAAGGAAAGTTTTATACAATAAAATATTTAAAATGTAGTTTTAGAGAATAATACTCGTGTTTGTATTTATAATGATAATCGAAATTTAACCAAACGTATGAAGAAGCTATTGTTGTCATCTATAGCATTTGTTTTTTTACTCTCAAGTTGTGGGTCCGGAACAAAAGGAGAACTTGTAGGAGCTAAAGGGAAAAAATGGTATCCAGAAAAGCCACATGGAATGGTGTTAATTCCAAGAGGTGCTTTTACTATGGGAAAAACTGAGGAAGATCAAGCAAAGATTCTCAATGCGCCAGCAAAAACGGTTACGGTAAGGTCGTTCTATATGGATGATACTGAGATAACCAACAGTGAATATCGGCAGTTTGTAGAATGGGTGAAAGATTCCGTTACAAGGACCAAATTGGCAATTTTAGCAGATGAGCTAGGATTAGGTCCTGAAGATGGAGGCATTGGGGAATATGCATTTAATGATGCCGATACCACCAGGGCTTCTGTGTATGATAAATATATGCTTGACAGATATTCCGGGCTGGGTGAAACTGGTTACGAGGGAAGGGCACTGAACAAGAGGCCAAAATTAATTTGGGATACTTCTAAATATCCCGATGAATATTACGCTGAAATTATGGTAGACTCCATGTATATATCTCAGGAAGAATCATACAATGGGCAACGGCATATAGATGTTACTAAATTAAAGTACAAGTATACCTGGATGGATATTGAGGCGGCAGCCAGAGCCAAAAAAGGGAGTAGAACAGACTTTATAAAACAAGAAGAGCTAGAAATTTATCCGGATACTACCGTGTGGATAAGGGATTTCTCCTATTCTTATAATGAGCCAATGCACAATGATTATTTTTGGCACGATGCATACAGTGAATATCCGGTAGTAGGGGTAACTTGGAAACAGGCACAGGCTTTCTGTAACTGGAGGACCAAATATAAGAATGATGATCAAAAAAGTAGGGGCAAACAATTTGTAAACCGTTTTAGGTTACCTACTGAAGCAGAATGGGAATATGCGGCAAGAGGTGGAATTGAAGGAGGAACTTACCCATGGGGTGGTCCATACGTTATAAGTGACACGGGTTGCTTTATGGCCAACTTTAAGCCTCAGCGAGGAGATTACGCAGCAGATCAGGCGCTTTATACTGTGGAAGCAAAATCCTTTGAGCCAAACGATTACAATTTATATAATATGGCTGGTAACGTTTCCGAATGGACCAATAGTAGCTATGACCCCAATTCTTATGAGTATGTTTCTACCATGAACCCTAATGCGGGAACGAGTAATAACAACCGAAAAGTAATCCGTGGTGGATCTTGGAAAGATGTGGCTTACTTTTTACAGGTGAGTACAAGGGATTACGAATACCAAGACTCTGCACGTAGCTATATCGGTTTTAGAACCGTGCAAGATTATATGGGAGAAGAAGATTCAACAAGATAATAACACTTAATGAGTCATTTTGCACTCGTAATACAATAACCAAAACCAAATACTTATTATTAATTTTATTAAACTAAATCTAGAATTATGGCACAATCAAAATCAACAAAAAAATTATTTCAAATGGCCTATGGCCTTGGAGCGTCTATAGTTATTATAGGAGCATTATTTAAAATTCTTCACTGGCAATTTGGTCCATTAACAGGGGGGTTACTCTTGGCAGTTGGTCTTATAACGGAAGCTTTGATCTTCGCAATTAGTGCCTTCGAACCTGTAGATGACGACGTGGATTGGTCTTTAGTGTATCCTGAATTGAACGGTGGTGAGGTTTCTAGAAAATCTAACGCAGTAGTTGAAAACGAGGTTAAGGAAGCTGAAGTATCCTTGTCCAGGAAATTAGATGAGCTTTTGAAAGAAGCTGGAGTAGACGCTAACCTTATGCAAAGTCTTGGTTCTAGTATCAAGAATTTTGAAGGTGCCGCTAAAGGTATCGCTCCTACTGTAGATGCTATGGAATCTACTAGAAAATATTCTGATGAGATGGTGCAGGCAGCAGCTCAAATGGAATCTTTAAACAGCCTATATAAGGTTCAATTGGAAAGCGCAAGCAGACAAGCTTCTATTAATGAGGAAGTAGTTCAAAACTCTAGTGCTTTAAAAGAGCAGATGCAATCATTGGCCACAAACCTTTCTTCTTTAAATGGAGTATACGGAGGAATGTTGTCTGCAATGAATAGAAACTAATTAGTTATCTTAAGATGACCAACCCCAAATCAATTAATAATAAAAACTAATTAGAAAATGGCAGGAGGAAAAGAAACACCACGTCAGAAGATGATCAACTTAATGTATTTGATCTTCATCGCGATGTTGGCCCTTAATATGGGAAAAGAAGTTCTATCGGCTTTCGGTCTTATGAACGAAAAGTTAGAAGCTTCTAACGTTAAGACCACGGAAAATAACCTAGCTTTCCTAAGTGGACTAGAAACAAAAGCGTCAGAAAACAATGAGAAATTTGGACCGCTTTTGGCAGATGCAAAGAAAATAAAGCAATTATCCGAAGAGTATTTTGCTTATTTGGAGGGCTTGAAGCAGGATATGATGTCCAATGTTAAGGATCCGCAGGATTATCAAGTAATGGATATGACCGATTATTTGGATCAGCGTTTCTTTAAAGGAGGAAAGATTAGTGCAGAAGGAAAAGAATTCTTGGATAAATTGGTAGACTATCGTACCCAGATTTCTGCAGTTATGCCCGAAGAACTAGCGGCGGTAAAATCTTCAGTACAAACCAGATTTGAAACTGGTGATGAAAATGGAATGGTAGAAAAGCGTGATGGAACCAAACAAGATTGGTTAAGCTACAACTTTGAAGGTTATCCCCTAATAGCTTCCTATACTAAATTAACAGCCCTTCAGGCAGATATTAAATCTACCGAAGAGGATGCTTTAAAAGCTATGTTGCAAGGACAATTAAGCAGCGAAGTTTCTATGACCAACTATACCACATTGTTGGAGCAAGAAAAATCGGCCTTTTACGCCGGTGAAAAATTTGCTGGAAATATTGTATTGGGACGTAAGGATGCTAGTACCAAGCCTAATGAAGTAAACCTGACCTTGGACGGAAGAAAATTAAATGAAGGAACGGATTACGTTATAGAAGATGGTAAAGTAAGGTTAACAATAAGTGCTGGAAGTGCCGGTGACCATAAGATAGAAGGTAATTTGGTATTTATACAGGATGGAGAGCGTACAGAAGTGCCAGTATCCTCTACATTTGCTACCATTACAAAGCCTAATGCAGCCGTAATTTCTGCAGATAAGATGAACGTGGTATATCGTGGGGTTTCTAACCCGATTACGATCTCTATTCCTGGTATTCCAGATAATAACGTAAGTGCTTCTGCACCTGGACTTTCCAAGCAAAGTGGGAGTAAGTATATAATGAATCCAGGGACTGGAAGAACAGTATCTATTACAGCTTCGGGTAAATTGCCAGATGGGCAAATGATTAAAACTTCTTCGGAGTTTAGAATTAAGGATATTCCTAGGCCTTCAGGATCCATTAGAGGAGAAACCGGAAGTGCAAAAATGGGAAAACAAAATTTAGAGATTTCAACAGTAGGTGCCCTATTGGAAGATTTCGATTTTGATTTAAATATTGCTGTAAGTGGCTTTAAATTTAAAGTTCCAGGACAGCCAACAGTTAGTGTGAATGGAAATAAATTGGATAGTAGAGCTAAATCTGCCCTTAACAGAGCAAGTCGTGGAGATGCTGTTCAGATATTTGACATAGAGGCTTATATTACGAATAACAAAAGCTATAAGCTTCCAAAAGTTTCTCCAGTTGTTGTGGAGATAACAAATTAATATATTACTGAAATTTACCATGGCAGATGGCCTTAACCCAGTCTTCTGTCATTGGTAATAAATAGTTGCCGTAAGGTAAGACTAAGTTTTAATACAATAAATTTAAATTAGATGAATTGGAAAAATGTTTTGTTAATTGGAGCTGTAACGCTGTTGCCCCTATCTATTTACGCACAAGCAAATATCCTTAATGCTAAGAAGCCAGAGGAGATAGGACTTAAAACAGAAGCACAAAAGGAGCAGGATAATGATGCTCCTTTGCCCTATGGTTATGTGGATGATAGGGATATCCTATGGTCCAAAACAGTATGGGAGGTAATTGACCTAGATGAACGAGTTAACTTTCCGCTTTACTATCCATTGGATACCATAGATATAGGACCGGATAGAAGATCCCTTTACGATGTTTTAATTAAAAACATTAAAAATGGTCGACTTACGGATATTTATGTTGATTCTTATTTTACTGAAAAAAGAGAGTTTAGTGATTTAGAGGCTACCTTGAAAAAAAGTGATACGTTGGATCTTGGATACCAACAATTAAACGCAGGAGAGCCTATTTCCCCTGAATATATTAACAATAGAAGCCTTGTGGCAGCAGATTTAGAGGAATACCTTATAAAAGGAATCTGGTATTTCGATAAAAGACAAGGGGAGCTTAAATACAGGTTGTTAGGAATAGCCCCTGTAGCGCCGGACGTTAACTTTATAGACGACGAGTCTATGGATCCGGCCGACGCAAAAGTACCTTTGTTCTGGGTATGGTACCCTAGTGCTAGGCAAATACTTCACGAAGCAAAGGTGTTTAATCAACGCAATTCTGCACAACCTATTTCTTTTGATATGCTATTGAACGCAAGAAGATTCAATGCTACTATTTACAAGGAGGATAATGTGCACGGTGATCGTGAGATCAAAGATTATATCACTGATAATGCCCTGTTTCAATTACTCGAAGCCAAACGTATAAAAGAGGTTATACGGGACAGAGAGCAAGACATGTGGGCTTACTAGCTTAAAACACATCCAATTCATACATCTAATTAAGTGCCACATCGCAAGTTGTGGCACTTTTGTTTTGAATCCACATTATGCATAAATTCCACTTTATTATGATACACAATTAAAATTCCTTCTCTACTTTTACAGCATGGTAGATTACTTAGTGGTGGGCATGGGGCTCGCAGGCATTTCCTTTTGTGAAGTCCTTCAGAAAAATAAAAAATCGTTTATTGCAATAAGCGATACATCCCAGATTTCTTCGGTGGTGGCTGGTGGCTTGTACAATCCAGTAATTTTAAAACGTTTTACCCTAGCGTGGAATGCCAAGGAGCAGATGGAACGTGCTATCCCATTTTATAGGGATATAGAGCTGAAATTAAACCATAAGTTGTTGCATAAGGTCCCTGTGCTAAGGAGGTTTACATCTATTGAAGAGCAAAACATTTGGTTTGAAGCTGCTGATAAACCCAACTTAAAACCCTTTCTTTCCCCAGATCTAAAATTTAATATTAACAATCAAATCGATGCTCCCTACGGATATGGCGAAGTATTAGGCACAGGTAGGTTAGATACTGCCGTTTTAGTGAAAACCTATGCGGCAAATCTGCTGAGTAAAAAATTGTTGCTATCGGAAAGATTTGATTTTGAAGAGCTTAGGATCTTTGATTCCCATGTGGAGTATAAATCCATTAATGCCAAGCAAATTGTATTTGCTACTGGGTTTGGCTTAAAAGAGAACCCCTACTTTAACTATTTGCCGCTTAACGGGACCAAAGGAGAGCTGTTAACGATTAAGGCGCCATTGTTACAAGAGACAAATGTGATTAAATCTTCCGTATTTATAATTCCAAAGGAAGGTGATCTCTATAGGGTAGGTGCTACTTATAATAGGGAGGATAAAACCAATATGCCAAGCGATGCTGCGAAGGAAGAACTGCAAAAAAAATTGAATACTTTTCTTAAGTGTCCTTATGAAGTGGTAGATCATGTCGCGGGCATTCGTCCTACGGTTAAAGATAGGAAGCCGTTAATAGGGAGACACCCTCAACATCCTCGCCTGTATTCTTTAAATGGTTTTGGTTCTAGGGGGGTAATGTTGGCACCAACTGCAGCCCAACAACTTTATGATCTTGTGGAGACTAACAGTCCTTTGGAAAAGGAAATAGATATTTCTCGTTTTGCCAATAAGAGTTAAGGTTTTTTCTTAGCGGCGTTGGGATCGTAATGCACAAAAAAGTTGATCCAAATATTTCTGGATACCCTAATAATAATAGGCATAAATACAACTAGTGTCAAGGTAATAGCATAAAATGTGTTTAGCAATGTTGTTTTGAACATTAGAAATGCAATTACAAAGGCGGCAACCCCAAAAGCTACACCTACACCATAACTTACATACATGGCTCCAAAAAAGAATGAGGGTTCAATTTTATATTTGGTACCGCAATGAGAGCACTTTTCGTGCATTTTAAAAATGTTTAACATATTATAGGGGTTTTTATCCTTATACATGCTCTCTTGATGGCATTTAGGACAAGTTCCTGTTAAAATACTATAGAGTTTGGTTCCTTTTTTTAACATTTGCAAAAGTTTATGCGAACATACAATTTTGTATATTATTTCATTCTGAAAATCATCACAAATTATGCTGAATATCCATAACCTCTCCGTCTCTTTTGGAGGGGAATATTTATTTGAAGAAATATCTTTCCGATTGAATTCTGGGGATAGAGTAGGGCTTATCGGTAAAAACGGAGCTGGGAAGTCTACCCTTTTAAAAATTCTTTCCAAAGATATGCCTGTGGATTCGGGGACGATAGCAGCGGATAAGGATCTTAAAATGGGCTTTCTACGTCAAGATATCGATTTTGAACAGGGGAGAACTGTAATGGAAGAATCTTATCAGGCATTTGTAGAGATCAAGGAGTTGGAATTAAAATTGGATGAGATTAATCATCAATTGGCAGAACGTACAGATTATGAATCTAAAAGTTATAGTCAGCTCATCGTAGACCTAAACGACGTTACGCATCATTTTGAAATTTTGGGCGGTTATAACTATGAGGGCGAAACGGAAAAAGTACTGTTAGGCCTTGGTTTTAAACGTGAAGATTTCAATAAAAAGACAGAGACATTTTCCGGTGGATGGCGAATGAGAATAGAACTGGCGAAATTGCTGTTACAAAGTAATGATGTTTTGCTACTGGATGAGCCTACCAACCATTTGGATATTGAATCTATAATATGGTTAGAAAACTTCTTGAAAAGTTATTCTGGAGCAGTAATGATTGTTTCCCACGATAAAATGTTCCTAGACAATGTTACCAACCGGACTATTGAAATTTCTTTAGGGAGAATATATGACTACAATAAGCCCTATTCACAATACTTGGTGTTAAGGGCCGAGATGATGCAGCAGCAATTAAATGCCCAAAAAAACCAGGAGAAAGAGATTCAGCAGGCAGAACGCCTTATAGAAAAGTTTAGAGCAAAATCTACTAAAGCCTCCATGGCGCAATCCTTGATCAAAAAGCTGGATAGAATGGAGCGAATAGAGGTAGATGAGGACGATAATAGTGTAATGAACCTTCGGTTTCAAGTTTCCGTTACTCCTGGGAAAGTTGTGGTAGAAATGGAAGGGCTTAGTAAGAGCTATGGGGACAACCATGTTTTGCAAGACATAGACCTGTTGATAGAAAGGGATAGTAAAACGGCATTTGTGGGTCAGAATGGTCAAGGGAAATCCACTTTAGCAAAGATAATAGTAGGGGATCTGGACCATACTGGGCATTTAAAATTGGGTCATAATGTGCAGATTGGATACTTTGCGCAAAACCAGGCAGAATATCTGGATGGGAATAAAACTATCCTAGATACCATGATCGATGCTGCAAATGAAACCAATAGAAGTAAGGTAAGGGATATTTTGGGGTCTTTTTTGTTTAGAGGTGATGAAGTGGAGAAATATGTGAAGGTGCTGTCTGGAGGGGAGCGAAACCGCTTGGCATTGGCAAAGATGTTATTACAGCCGTTTAATGTCCTTGTAATGGATGAACCTACCAACCACTTGGATATAAAGTCTAAGAACGTTTTAAAGCAAGCCTTGCAGAATTTTGATGGCACTTTAATCTTGGTCAGTCATGACCGAGATTTTCTTCAGGGGCTTACCAATAAAGTGTACGAGTTTAAGGACGGGAATATAAGAGAGTATTTGGGCGATATCGATTATTATTTGGAGGAGCGGAAAGTGGCTGATTTTAGGGCGATAGAGAAAAAAGAAGCCCCTGTCAAAAAAAAGGAAAAATTGAAATCAGTCCCAGTTAATGTAGAGGATCAAAAGAAATTAAAATCCCTGAAAAATAAATTGAGTAATACCGAGAGTGAGATTTCTAATTTAGAAAGGAAGATTGCTGCAATTGATAAAGAGTTGTTGGAGAATTATGACGCTGCCATAGCCAAGCCTAATTTTTTTGAATCTTATCAAAAGAAAAAAAGGGACCTGGAAAAATTGATGCAAGACTGGGAGGAACTTAGCATGGCATTGGAGGCGTTTCAAGTATAATTTAAATGTCGCTTTATCGATGCACAATAGCCGCCTTCTCGAAGTAAGTTAATAGCATTTGGTTAATTTTAAATCTATCTTCCTTAGGAATTTTGGCAGAGTATAATTGATAGTAAAAATTATTTATAAGAGGTCTTCGTAATCGTATGTGTTGATGAAAACTATGCGATCATGGGACCTTTTTTAGTCAAGAGCAACTTTAGATCTTCGCTGCAAATCACTTTTACTTTAAATAGAGAAATCATTTCACCACACATATAGCGGTTTTCACAACAAACTGAGGCTTCATCAATGTCCTTTAACGATTATTTTTGCGAGTAGTCGATTAATACACTTGGTTTGTATGTAATTCATTGGCTATAATGGTTTTAGTCAGAATTAGAAGAACAACAGGAATATGAAAAATCTAGCCCGCAAATTAGGAATTAAATACACACTACTGCTAATAGGATGTTGTTTTTGCTCTATTACTGGGCTTAATGCGCAGGTGTCCAATCAAGAAAAAGAGGTTCTTTTGGCATTATACGAGAGTACTGGAGGGCACAATTGGAATACAAAATGGAATTTAGATGAGGAGGTTGTCAATTGGCATGGGATTAGTGTGAGAAATGGTCATGTTGTAGCGATCAATCTTTTTATGAATAATTTGGAGGGGAGTTTGCCCCATTCCATAGGAGATCTTAATCACCTAGAACAATTAAACCTCGCTTTCAATACCATTGCTGGCCCTATTCCAGAAAGTATTACCAAACTTACAGCATTAGAAACATTGCAGTTAGAAATGAACCGATTGGATGGTGGAATTCCGTCCAAGATTGGAGAAATGGAAGCATTAGAGAAGTTTGTTGCTTTTAATAATTTTTTATCCGGGCACTTACCCGAGAGCCTTGGCAACCTTCAAAAATTAAAAGACCTCAATTTGTCGAGTAATAAACTTTCTGGCAGAATTCCTCCGTCTTTGGGCAAACTCTCCAATTTGGAACAGCTTGGACTATTTGAAAATAGGTTGGATGGGTCTATCCCTTGGGAGTTGGGTAATTTGGGGAGATTAAAAGAGCTGATTCTCGCCAATAATGAATTGGGTGGTGCAATTCCTGTAGAATTTGGACAATTGGCAAGTTTACAAGTGCTCCAGATTCAGAATAATAAAATATATTCCTTTGATGGATTAGAGAGAATGGATGCCAGTCAATTTTTGGTGTTCGATTATGATAAGGATAAAGAGGAGAAACAGTTTAAGGAGTTTGATGTAGACCAGTTGAGAATGGTGGATACAAAATTTGAAGACGATATTGATGAATAGCGAAGATTGATTGGAAGTTGGTTAATTATAGTTAGGGGGTGCTGTTTGTCACCCCTTTTTTGTGAAGTTACTTTAAGTATTACTATTTTTACAAGGCGTTAATAAGATGGAATTATGTACGAACACTTTTTTCAATGTCCTTATTGTTGGGAAGGAATCTCCATGTTACTAGATCCATCTATTAACGATCAGACGTATGTGGAAGACTGTGAAGTCTGTTGTAATCCTATTTCTGTGAGTCCTGTGTTTGATGATGGAGAACTTATTGGGTTCGATGCAACAGGTATGGATTAACAAGAACTAGCCAGTGATCAATAAAAAAAACAGCCTAAAAGTTTTTGTTTTAGGCTGTTTTTAGGATATATGGAAAATTATTTTTTATAATCTCCGGCATTTACTACTGTCCATTTTTTATAAGGCTTAATATAAGTCCTAATTGCTTTGTTGACTTCTTCGACAGTTAAGTTTTTCACTTTCTCTTCTAAACTCTTTTGGAAGTCCATACTTCGATTATAGAATATGTTGTTATTGATTAAGCCGGCCAGTTCTCCATCTTTAGCTCTAGAAACATTTTCTTCTTGGATCCAACCATTTACAGCATTTTTTAATTCGTCTTCGGTTATTCCATCTTTTATAAAGCGATCTAACTCTTCTTTAAATCCTAGCTGTACTTTTTCGTAATTGGTAGGTGCATAAATAGCATATAGGTACATGGAAGAATTTTGATCTTCACTGTCAAAATCTACCTGAAATCCGGCTCCTGCTCCATAGCTAACCCCATCCTTCTGACGCAACCTTTCAGCAATCCTAGAATTTAAGAAACCACCTCCCAAAATTGTGGAGCCAATACTCAATGCAGCATAATCTTCATTATCCTGACTAATTTTAATATTAAGATTCCCTAGGGTCATAGCATTTTGCTTGTCTGGCGTCAGGATATCTTCGCTTATGGGTTGGGATTCGGAATAGGGATCTTTTAGTCTTGCATAAGGATGGTCGCTCTTAAAATCAGCGAATTCCTTTTCCATAAAAGACGTTACTTGAGAAGGCTGCATATCTCCAATACTAACCAAAATAGCTTTGCCCAAACCATAAAATGATTTGTGAAAAGCATTAAGGTCATCTATTGATAAAGTTTTTATAGCGGCTTCTTCTTCAGCTATAGTCATGGCATAAAGTGGATGCCCTTTAGAATATCGATTATTTATTTGTGATAATCTTTTGGAAGCTAGGAACTGTGGTTCAGTCTTGTTGCTCTCTAACATGGCCAAATGTTCAGTTTTTAATTTTTCCAATTCCGCCGGGTTAAATGACGGATTTTTTAGCATATCTGCCATTAACTCCAAAGAAGCCATAAGATTTTCTTCGGTAGAGTTTACATAGGCATAGATATTGCCATTACTGGCCCTAAAACCTACAGATGACTGTAATTTGCTGAGTTCATCAGCAATTTGTTGTCTTGTTTTGGTTTGGGTACCCTTGTCTAGCATTCTTGCGGTGTAGGAAGGTATTATTCCTTTATTAAAAAGGGATTCCTCATTCCCATTTCTCATACTAAAATTGAGAAGTACCGTTTTTCCCCTATTTTTTTTCTTAATGATGCCATAGTCAATACCATTGGATAATTGACCCGTCTCTAGTCTTTCCGATATGGCATCATAGGCGACGTCAAAAGCTTCGCCCATACCCATATCTTCTTTTCCTTTATAGTTAGCGACTAGGGCATCCAAATCTTTCGTGTGTTCAATAGATACTCTTTCTGGTTGTTTGGTAGGGATAAATCTACCAATAGTCCTATTGGTAGGGATTAAATACGTGGTAGCTACTTGGTTCACCTCATCCAATGTCATTGCTTCTATCCTGTCTCTATGTATAAAAGCCAAGCGCCAGTCGCCCGCTCCAATAAATTCACTCATATAAGTGCCTAAAAATGAGGAGTTTCTAAAGATTTGGTCTATCTGTTTTAGTAGGTTGGACTTTGCCCTGTCTAATTCTTCTTGAGTTATAGGATTTGCTTTTATAGCATCCATAGTGTCTTTGAGCTCACTTTCTACTTGTTCCATACTTTTTGTGGATGGAACATCTACATTTATGTAGAGGAAGCCCGGTTCTTTAGTAAAGGGGGAAAAGGACCAAAGAGAAGATGCTTTTTGTGTTTCTATAAGGTTTTTATAAAGTCTTCCCGCTGGCTCATCTGTTAGTATATTTTCAACTATGGCCATTGCTGCATAATCTTCATGTGATCCTGCTGGGGTATGATACATTGCTGAAACCACTTGTAAGTCCCCTATTCTACTAAGACTTACTATTTTCTCCCCATCTTGGGCGGGTTCTTCAGTATAAGAATCCCTTAATGGAGTGCTAGGCTTTTGAATCTTCCCAAACTTTTTCTCTATTAGGGCTAAGGTTTTATCCTCATCAAATTTACCGGTAACCATAAGTACGGCATTGTCCGGTCTATAATAGTTTTTATAAAACGCTTTTAGATTTTCTATAGGGACCCGCTCAATATCCGATCGGTTTCCTATTGTAGAATTTCCATAATTGTGCCACAGGAATGCGGCACTGATTACTTTTTCCATAAGTACTCCCACGGGATTGTTCTCACCGCTTTCAAATTCGTTCCGGACTACGCTAAATTCGCTTTCTAAATCTTTTTTGGCAATATAGGAGTTTACCATTCTGTCTGCTTCCAAATCCAATGCCCAATCTAAATTGTCTTCTGTGGCATTAAAGGTTTCAAAATAATTGGTGCGATCGTACCAAGTGGTGCCATTTGGTCTTGCGCCACGTGCGCTTAATTCCTTTGGGATGTCTGGATGGTTAGGGGTGCCTTTAAAAACCATGTGCTCTAATAAATGCGCCATACCTTTTTCTCCGTAGCCTTCGTGTCTAGAGCCTACCAAATAAGTGATGTTTACCGTAATAGTTTGGGCAGAATTATCTGGAAATAATAATACCTTAAGTCCATTATCCATTTTAAATTCAGTAATGCCCTCAACAGAGGTCACTTTTTTTATTTGCCCATACGAGCTGTAAGCACATATAAGTAGACCTATTAAAAAGAGGTTCAATATTCTGTTTTTCATATCGTGTGGTTTTGTTTCTACTCAATAATACAATTATTTTCTGTAAGAATTCACCTCTGCAATATTAGAATTTTGCTTGTAGTGTTCGTCTTATTGGATAATTAGTAATATTTTTATCGCATAAACTAAATGTCAACTATATAATGCACAATTTTTCCAACCCGCAATTTAAAATGGCTTTATACCGAATTTTTTTCTCCGTTTTTATGTTGCTTGCCTTAGGATCCTGTAAATCTACTGCCCCTTCAGTTTCCGAATCTAACGTTAAGGATTTTGTTAAGGAATCTTATGTGGAAGAAATTCCCGCTACAGATTTAACTTTTGAGATGGTGTTAATTCCAGAAGGGAAGTTTATGATGGGAAGTCCAGAATCTGAAGCTAATAGAAAAGCTGATGAAGGACCAAGGAAAGAGGTAGCCCTAGATGCTTTTTATATGGGCAAGTACGAGGTTACATGGGATGTTTTTGAATTGTTTTTTAAGCAAAACCAAGAGTTGTTCAAAGATCTGGAAGTGAGTAAATTGGATGTTATAGATGCAATTACAAGGCCTAGTCCTCCTTATGAAGATCCCTCTTATGGAATGGGAAAAAGCGGATATCCAGCGATCAGCATGTCCGCCTATTCGGCATTGGTTTTTTGTAAATGGCTAAGTTCGGTTACAGGGAAATTCTATAGATTGCCTACGGAAGCGGAATGGGAATATGCCGCCAAGGCAGGGACTGATACCGCTTATTCTTTTGGCGATGATGTTTCTAAAATTGACGATTATGCGGTTTATTATAAAAATGCCAACAATCAATATGCAAAGGTAGGGACCAAATTACCCAACCCATGGGGATTATATGATATGCACGGGAATGTAGCGGAGTGGACCTTGGATGAGTATAAGGAGAATGCCTACGCTATCACGGATCCTAAGAACCCATGGGTACAACCTACGGTTATCCATCCTAGGGTGGCCAGAGGAGGATCTTGGGACGATGATGCCGATGTGCTTAGATCATCTGCAAGAGTAGCATCTAGCTTAAAATTACAGAAAAGAGATCCCCAGATTCCAAAGAGTTTTTGGTGGAATACCGACTCCAACTTTATTGGATTTAGGGTGGTAAGTCCAAAGGTGCAGCCCAATACGGAAGAGCAAGCTCAGTTTTGGCAAACCGTATTGGACGAGTAGTAATTGGAATGGGTGAATTAAAATATTTTATTGATATGAAAACGAAGTTATCTTTATTAATTTTATTGTTTGTGGCCTTTGCGGGCTTTTCTCAAGATAAATACAAGCTTTCACAAGACAGTGAGCTTACTATTACAGGGACGTCTACACTTCATGATTGGACCGTTACGGCCAGTTCTATGCAGGGTACTTTAACTTATGGTGAGAATATTGTTAATATTGGTTTACAGGTAGACGCCTCCGAAATAAAAAGTGAACGCGGTGCCGCAATGAATAAAAAAATGCACGAGGCCCTTAAAGCGAAACAACATCCGAAGATCATTTTTAAATTTCAAAACCTTACCAATACGGACGGGCATGTTATTAATGGCAAGTTAACTATTGCTGGGGTGGAACAAGAGGTGGAACTTCCGTCAGAGGTCAGCGATCAGGATAATAGCTATCGATTAAAGGGTAATTACACTATTACCTTAAAGGACTTTGGCATGGAGCCACCTACTGCCATGTTTGGTCAGATAGTAGTTGGGGATGAGGTTACCGTTAACTACAACTTAGTTTTTGTAAAGGAATAGAAAATTGACCAAGATCTCTTTTAAGAGTATTTCTTAATTTCTTTATATAAGTAGCTTGGGCCTAGTGTGCTATGAAGAAAGGTGTTTTGATTTCCCAGTTTAATGCTTCAATTTTTTGGGTATAGGGAGAATCGATATGAACGCTTTATGTACTGAATTGCACGATATGAAAATAACTAACCCTTTCCTTCTATCATTACTATTGCTAACGGCTATCTATAGCGTTAATGCCCAGAAAAGGGTTTCTTATACCCATCAACAAATGGGTACCCAAATAAGGCTGGTTTTTTATTCTCCAGATAGTTTAGATTCAGATAGAGTTGCACAAGTTATTTTTGATAGAATAGACGAACTTAATTTAATTCTGAGTGATTATCTACCTCACAGTGAGATAAATAGGCTTGTAGAAAAAAAGAATGCGAATGTAGAGGTAAGCGGAGATTTGTACAACATATTAAAATTATCCGAAGCAATTAGCCGTAAAACCGATGGTGCTTTTGATGTAAGCATGGGGCCTGTTATCACCCTTTGGAGAAATGCGAGAAAGAATGGCGTAGTGCCAACTGAACAGGAAATTGAAGCAGCCAAGAATAGATCAGGATTTGAGAAAATAAGAATATTGCCCAAATCCGTAGTGAACTTATCAACTGCTGGGATGCAATTAGACCTTGGAGGAATAGGGAAAGGATATGCAGCAGATGAAGCAATAGCATTATTGAAGAAACTAGGTGTAAGGTCGGCCTTAGTAGATATGGGAGGGGATATAACCGTAAGTGATGCGCCACCTAATAAAGCATACTGGATCTTGGGGTTCAGCTATTACGATTCTAAGAATAACGAAGTGTTCACCAAGCTTAAACTTAAAAATCAGGCGGTAGCAACCTCTGGAGATCTATATCAGTATTTTAATATAGATGGCAATCGCTATTCACATATCGTAGATCCAAAAACAGGTAGGGCAATTACCAATAATATTCAAGTTACTACTATTGCTCCAAATGGTACTATGGCAGATGCTTATGCATCTGCCCTTAGTGTGCTTGGTATAGAAAAAAGCAAATATCTTCTTAAGACTACTCCAGGCCTAGAGGCAATTTTGGTAGCAGATATTCCGGAGGCTTATCAGAAGTGGAATACTGCTGGATTTTTGGATTATATCGTAATGGACTGAAATATTTTGGTCTAGTGTGGTATGACTAGAAATGGAAAGGAGCGTTCAAAGAATCATGTAGCCAGGATTCTTCTGTTCTTTTCTTCCGAAAGGAAGTGAAAATCCAATTTCCCTTGCTCAAAAGAGGATCTTATGCCTTATAGAAAGTTACTTTAGTGTAATAAAAGGCGTATGCTTAGACAAGAATATCATTATAGGATCCATATAATCAATCTATAATAAGAAATATTATGAATTTAAAAGAGAGGATCATAGAATTGGCAAAACAATTTAGTGCAGAATATGTTGGAGTAAGAAGAGTTATTCACCAACATCCAGAGCTTTCTTTTAAAGAAATTAATACTTCTATTTTAATAAGAAAAGAACTCCTTAAAATTGGAATTGCCGATATTGTTTCAGTGGCAGAAACGGGGTTATTAGCAACCCTTCATGGTCGGGAAAAGGGCAAAACTGTTCTTTTAAGGGCAGATATGGATGCCCTACCCATACAAGAGGAGAATCAAGTGGACTATGCTTCTAGTATTGCCGGAGTAATGCACGCTTGTGGTCATGATGTGCATATGAGCTCCTTATTGCTAACCGCCAGAATTCTTTTTCAGCTTAGAAGTGAATTTACCGGCACCGTAAAATTATTGTTTCAACCAGGGGAAGAATTGATGCCAGGTGGGGCTACTTTGGTTATGAAAGAGAAAGCTTACCAGAAATTAGGCACAGTGCCTCATTTGGGGCAACATGTAATGCCCAAACTACCAGCTGGGAAGGTAGGCTTTAGATCGGGGCAATTTATGGCTAGTATGGATGAGATTTATCTCACGGTAATTGGGAAGGGCGGACATGCCGCAGTGCCAGAAGAATGTATAGACCCCATTCTTATTGCTTCGCATATAATTGTAGCTTCCCAACAACTGGTTAGCAGAATGGCATCACCAAAAATGCCTAGTGTGCTATCTTTTGGCAGAATTATTGGAGACGGAGCGAACAATATAATTCCGGATCGTGTAACTATTGAAGGGACGTTTAGGACCTATGATGAGAACTGGAGAGCTCTGGCGATAGAAAAACTTACTAAATTGGCTAAAGCTATTGCAGATGGAATGGGAGGGGAGTGTTATGTGAATATTCCTAAAGGATACCCGCATCTGAATAATGATGTGAGGTTGACCAATGCTATGAAAAATAGTGCTATTGCATTTTTAGGAGGAGAAAATGTGGTGGATTTAGATCTGTGGATGGCGGCAGAAGATTTTGCCTATTATTCTCAAATGAATCCCGCGTGTTTTTATCTTCTTGGAGTAGGGAATAAAGAAAAGGGAATTACTTCAGGCTTGCATACAGCTACTTTTAATATAGACGAAGTGGCCTTGGAAACAGGAGGAGGATTAATGGCTTGGTTATCTATAGAAGCACTGGAGCAATAAGGAAGTGGTGGTAACAAAAAAAGGTATTGGGACATTTTCCCAATACCTTTTTATGATAAGATATGACGTAAGTCCTTTAGAACTGATACCTAATACCTAAGGCGATATCCATATCAAGATCATCGGAGTATTTGTCATTAAATCCTAGTTCTGGTCTAATATCCAAAGATAATAGCAGTGGGAAATCAAAGTCGTATTCAATACCTATATCTCCAGCGATAAGTGCAAAAGTACCATTCGAATTTTTAGAATCATATTGTCCCAAGCCTGCGCCAGCACCTACGTACCAATGGAATCCTCCATCTATTGGCATTACCCATTGGTAAAGACCTACTAGTTTAAAGGCATCTATGTCATTTGAGCTTCTCCATCCAAGATCAAACTCCAGTCTATTGCTTTCTTTTAGATATCGTTGGTAGGAAATCTCCCCTCCAAATCCGTCATTATCCCCTAATCTTAACCCTAGGGCATTTTTGGAAATAGATTGCGATTGAGCACTTATTGTCATTAAAAGTGCAACGGTAAGTAAACCTAATAGTTTCTTCATTTTTAATCGTGTTTAATGGTTTTAGTTTATTATAGCTATAGGACTTAAATTTATATTTTATGGCCTTAAAACTAGGAGCCAAAATTAGTAAAAACATGAGAATAAAGGTATTTTATCCGATATATTTATATCTCAAAAGCATAACTATTATATAGGGTAAAGTAATTTTTTTAATGCTTTGTTTTCTGATATTTTATACCAATTTTTATAGGAACTTAGCTTACATCTGGTAATAGCAAGTTTAATATCTTTCTTTGCTCATGTCTAAAAGAAAATTGATTGGAATTACTCTTATCCCAATTTTACTATTGGTGGGATTGTTAGTCGTTCAACTTACTGTAAAGTCCAAATTGTCCAATGTATTGGGCAATCAGTTGCCCGGGCATATTCATTTAAAGTATGACGAGTTATCTGTGAACGTACTGATGGGCTCAGTTAGTTTAAATAAAGTTAAGTTGGAACTGTATAGTCCGGATACGTTATTGATGCATACTTCAATGGAGTTGGAGAGTTTAAATGTAAGTGGTATAGGGTACTTTAATTTGTTTTTCAAAAAGGAAGTTGCTATCCGTCATCTGGAGCTATTTAAGCCCGATATAAGCCATTTTCCTTCTCAGTTTATTCCCAGTAAAAGAACCGATGAAACTGAGGAGGTAACTTGGGACCATAAATTAACAATAGACAGCTTTACTATTCGTGAGGGACAATATGTCCAGATGAATGATAATTTGGAAATTAGAAAACTTGAGGTCGCTTCTTTTGATTTATCTCTAAACCATGTGGTAATAAGTGCTGAAACCCTAACAAATAAGATTCCATTTGGATATGAAGACATGGAATTAAGATCCAGTACGGTATTTGTGGATCTTGGTCCCTACGAAACACTTAACATAGCTACCTTAGATTTGGGAGAAAATGAGCTGCTTTTAAAGGAGGTGTCTTTAAAGTCTAAATATAACAAAAAGGAATTGTCTAGGGTATTGACGAAAGAAAGAGATCACGTGGATCTTAAAATTCCCGAAATATTATTTTCTGATTTGAAGTTTGGATTTAATAGTGCTCAGTTCTTTCTACAAATTAGCCAAGGGGCAGTTAGTGGCCCAAATTTGAAAATATATCGGGATAAGCTAGTTAACGATGATTTAGATCATAAGAAATTATATAGCCGAATGCTAAGGGAATTACCGTTTAACTTGGATTTAGCGTCCTTACAGATTAAGGATGGTTATATTTCATATGCAGAGCAGGTAGCGGAGGATGTGAAGCCAGGAGAGATTGTATTTACGGATTTAAATGCAGATATAAAGGAAATTACAAATACAAACGAAAAAGGTGGGGGAACAAGTATTGTGATTAGCACCTTGTTTATGGATAGTGCTCCTCTTCACTTAGATTGGAGTTTTGATGTGCAAAAGGAGAATGATGCTTTTTTGGTTACTGGAAAGTTACAGGATTTTAATTCTGAAAGCATCAATCCTTTTTTAAAATCTAATTTGAGAGCAGAAGCAAACGGGATGGTAAATGAACTTTTTTTTACTTTTAGTGGAGATGCGGTAAGTTCAAGTGGGGAAATAAAGATGAAATATCAGGATTTTGGTTTTGTAGTACTGCAGAAAAACAGGAGAGGAGTGAATAAGTTATTGACAGCTTTTGGCAATATATTTACCAGTGATGGCTCGCGAGCGGACCCACAAGGATATAGATATGGAACTATATATGCAGAACGGGATACCAGTAAGTCCTTCTTCAATTATTTATGGCTAAATATTAAAGAAGGTGTGTTAAGCACACTTACAGGAAATGGAAAAAAAGAGTGAGCTATTAATATCGTTTTAATTGAGTTAATATTAAACTGGAAATCGCCTATTAGAAATAAGCGATTAGCTTACCTTTTCAGTAACAATAAAATAAAGAAAAGATGGGAGTAATTGAGAAGGACGAAAGAAAAATAACGCTCTATTATCATTCGGGTACAACCCTTGGGAAGCAGACCTATGCTTATGTGAGCACGTCAGAGAAAAAGCTTTTGGCCATTGATATTTCAAAAACAAAAGTTACCGGAACGCAATGGGCGGAAATTGCAGAAAATTTGGGAATTAAAATATGTGACCTTATCAATAAAGAACATCCAGATTTTATTGCGAATTACGGGGAGGATAAGATTGATCTAGATTATGAGGGTTGTCTAAAAATCCTTGATAAAACCCCAATTGTACTAGCCTATCCTATTGTTATTAATGGTAATACTTGGAGAATGATTAAAACACCATCTGAATTTGTAAGTTATTTAGGAGCAGATAGTGCCGCCATTGAAAGGAAAGATTTATAATCTGGTGTTAATGGCTCCCGTAAGCTGGGGTAGTAGGTAACAGTTTTAACGCCACTTCCCAGTAACCAAAATTGGATTTGGAATAATGATAAAATTGATACGATCAATTTACCTACTAAACCCTGTTTATCTTGGAGCAAATAATTAAAAGAGAAATAACTAAAAATGGATGCTACACAAACAGCTATAGGAATTAATAAAGAGAATAGGAAAGCAGTAGTAGAGATGCTACGGAAACTCTTAGCAGATGAATACTTAATGTACACTAAACTGAGAAATGCTCATTGGAATGTGGAGGGAATTGACTTTCATACTAAGCATGTGTTTTTTGAGGAGGAGTATAACAAGATAGAGACAATTGTGGATGAGGTGGCAGAGCGAATAAGGATGTTGGGTTTCTATTCTCCAGGTACACTTGGTGAATTTTTAAAACTAACCCATTTAAAGGATGAAAGTCCAGAGAAAACGGATAGCGCAACCTTAATGGCAGCATTGTTGGAAGATCATACTACTATAATAAAGTTTATTAGGAAAAGTATTGGGGATAATGCGGAAGCGCATAATGATGAAGGTACAGCAGATTTCATTACTGGAATCCTGCAGGTGCACGAACAGATGTCATGGATGTTAAGGGCCTCCCTGAAATAAAATATTAAGTAGTCCCCCCCCCAAAAATTAATCCGCAAGAAAATATTCTTGCGGATTTTTTTGTTATAGCTAGAAAAGTATCAAAAAAGAAGGGGAAGTTCACTATCAGCTATTGCCAGAATAAAGCTGTTAATACTGTTGCATGTTTACTTGAAATATGTTGAACACGACCCATTTCAATAGAAAAAAACACAAAAAAAACCGGTCTCTAAAGACCGGTTTGTATATCAACACGAAATATATGTTTAAGCTGTTGCAGCTAATGCATTTTGGTGATCTTGATAATACTTTGGACTACAGTTGTATCGCTCCTTAAATATTTTGGAGAAATAACTTCTACTAGTAAGTCCTACGCTATACACAATTTCGGAAATATTAAGATCGGTGGTTTTAATCATATGTTCTGCGGTTTCCACCCGTACATTCCTTATATAATCTGTTACCGTTCTGTTATGGAGTATTTTAAAACCTTCCTGAAGCTTCGCTGGAGATAAACCAGATTTAGAGCTTAAGTATTTAAGGTTATACTGAACTTCAGGATAGTTTCTAATGAAAGCCGAAAGTTCTCGTAAATCATCCATTTCATCTTTTGTTAGAGATCCAAAATTATTTTTTGTATTTTTTCGATCTTCTTTATGTTGCTGAATTTCCATAGCCAACATTAAATGGACTGTTCCTTGTATTAATAGGTAGCGAACCAAACCTTTTTGGGAGATAGCAGCCAATTGTTCCATCTGTTCGGCAATTTTTAAATTATAGGAACCTGTATAGGCAAAAGTATTTGCTCCATTTTGTGGTCTAAAGGTCTTTAATAACTGATCTCTCAATTGATCAATATTTTCATCTGAAGATCCTTCTTGATTAATGTCGACCATAATGTTTGAAATTCTCACCTGTTCGTCCTTTTCGAAAAAGAGGACCGTATCTTTACTTGGATCGCTAGAAAAAATACCGGTCTGAAACTGGTTTAATATGTGTTTCTCCACTTCGTCTCCAAAACTATGGGCCAATCTACCCTTGGCGCAATACATAAAATGTATAGGGTTGTTAATAGGGGTATGGCTTGTGATTGTGGTATCTTCTTTAAAAGTTACATCGTATTCCATAAAACAGATGCGGCTTTTAAAGCAAACTCCAGTTATAACACCGCTGGCCACTTCATTGTCCAGGATTAAATTATATTCTTGGGGGCGGGCGTTTAATTTCCCGCCCAAGTTTTGTTGTAATTGATTAAAGATATCCTTAATACTGCTTGTGTTGATATATACTGTTCTCATAGTTTTATAATTTAAAGGTTAATAAATAATTATTCTCTCATCACTCTTAGTACTATTGCTATAACCGCTAGTAACAGGAAAATATGTATTATCATGCCTATATTGAAAATGAATAGGCCAACTGTCCATATGAAAAGCATTAAACCTGATGCTGTTGTCAAAATCCTGGACATTAAGGAACTGTTGTTTTATTTAAGTTTGTTTTGTATTTGTAATTAGGTATCAACTAATCGGAATCGATCGTTTGATTGGTCATTCCCATTATAAAATTATCTGGTAGATTTTCATTTTCCTCTGTTCTTGAGTTTAATGCCCAACTCTTACCAACTCTAGAATTTAATGATGTATTTTCTTTAGTTTTCTTCATGGTCGCTGTCTTTTATTAACTGATATCAAAGTTCTATAAAAGGGAAGGCGAATGCGTTACAGAATTATTGAATTGTGTTATATAATTACGCTAAAAGGAGTGTTTTGTCCCTTAAAGTGTATAATAATTGGGGGTTGCAGTAATATATTGGGTGAGAATGCTTAAAGCCAAAGATGGCTTCAGCGCATAAAATGGGGAAAACTAAAAATTAGGCTGGGAGGTAAATTCGGAAGACAGCCCCCTCGTTTAAAGTACCATCTGCCATTATATGGCCTCCGTGATTTTCAACTATTTTCTTGCAAATGGCCAATCCTATTCCCGTACCAGAATAATCCTGTTTTTGGTGGAGACGTTCAAATAGTCCAAATATTTTTTTAGCATTTGATTGGTCAAATCCTATACCGTTGTCTTTTATAGTAATACAAAAGTATTGTGAAGATTTTTTCTGAAATTCATCAGTGATGTGTTTACGTTTGATCTTTTGGCAGTCGATTTCAATTTTGCGAGGTTCCAATACGCTAGAATATTTAATAGCATTGGAAAGAAGGTTGTTAAATAGCTGTTCTAGTTGGAATGCGACACCTCTAAGTTCCGGAAGATTGGTTACTGTAATATTGACTCTTTTTTCTTTAATGGGAGTTTCCAAATCTTCAAGGGTATTCTCTAATATTTCATTCAAATCAATCAGGGAGAAATCCTTTTGGTTTTTATTCAATCGAGAATAGGCCAGGAGGTGTCTAATAAGATTCTGCATTCTATTTGCGGAAGAACCTATCTTAACTAAATACTCTTGGGCTTTTTCGGGAGAGTTCCTAATACTCTCTTCGGTAATCCTAGAAATAAAGATTTGGATCTTCCTTAAGGGTTCCTGCAGATCGTGACTAGCCACCCGATTAAAAGACTCCAATTCAGTATTAGAGCGCTTAAGTTCTAAGTTTTTCTCTTTTAAGGTCTGTGCATCTTTTAATTCTTTGGTGATATCTTTAATTACGCCCACAAATTCATTTTGCACAAAATGCCCAGAATGTTTTAAGTGCTTTATTTTTCCAGATTTGGTAACGATCCTATAATTAAAATTGCCATCATGCTTTTTATCAATTGTCGATTTTAAACTTTCAATAAAATAGTTAAAATCCTTAGGGTGTACAAAATAACGGTAATTCTCTACAGAGGGTTCAAATTCATTCATCTCGCATTCCAATATGCGATAAAAATTATCGGACATTCGAGCCTTACCGGTTGCTAAGTCCCAATGGTAGCTGCCTATTTTGGCTACGGCCTCGGCATCTTTCAAGATGGAATTTTGTATAGTTAACTGTTCATTGAGCTCCAATAGTTCTTGCTTGGATGTTACAATATCAGTACAATCATAGGAGGTTAGAGTGATTCCGGTATTTAGTTTGTTTAAGGTAGTGTGTATCCATTTCCATTCTCCCATAAAATAGTATTTCGCCTTATGGGTTTTAATGCTATCATCATTAGCACACTGTACCATTAGATTGAAAATTCCATTTTCACGAACAAAAGGAAATACTTCCGAGATAGATTTCCCAATAATAGACGTAGATGATCTACCTGTAAGGTTTTCCGTTTCCTTGGTGGTAAATAAATACTTAAAATCAATTATATTCCCGTCGGTATCCCTTACTGTGTCCAGATGGCTAACCGTGTTGCTAGCGCTCTCTAATATGTTATTTAAAAAGGCCTTGGTTTGGATAAGGGCTTTGTTTTGGACTGCTAATTTTTTATTTAGTTGTTTTAAATTTCTGGTGAACTTCTTCTCTGCCGTGGTATCCGTAGAAGTGGTCAGTACACCATTATCCATAAGGGTTGCAGTATTTTTAAACCAACGTTTGATTCCATTGTGAATAAAATAAGCATTAAATTCCCTGGGGATTCCATCTTTTGCTACCTGGATCAATTCCTTAAAAACATTATTTTCCTTGTTGATAGAGACTGCATCAGATAAATTGATATTGGCAAGCTGACCAGGGCTTTTTCCTAATATGGATTCTATTTTCTCATTTGTGAAAGCAATTCTAAAATCTACAATATCTCCCGCGCTATCATAAACAGGTTTTAAATAACTGATAATATTATCCGATTCGGTTAAAATACCATTTAAAAACTTCTCTGCTGTAGCGGTTTTTCTTCTTAAATAATTAATTTGAATAAACGATACCACAAAAATAAATAGGGCAAACATGCCCAGAAAAAGGGTCGTTAAAGGGGTGAAGTTTATTTGTGAGGCATATTCCTCCTTTCGTTTTGTAAGTTCTGACTGTTCTTCCCGGTACAATTGATTTCTCAATAAGTTTAACTGAGTCATGGTAGAAGATACTTTTTGTACCTTTTCTTTCTCCTTGTCAGAAATTACAGACTTGCTAAACGGAGTGTTTTTTAAATGATTTAAGGAAATGAAAAGACTGTCTTGCCAGTTTCTTATTTCATGAATTATGTTTTGCTGTTTTGGCCTACCCTTGGTTAGTTCTTCCAACGTTTTAATAGACTCCATTGTTTTGGACAAATGGACACGGTGGGAAGATATTCTAGTGGAATCTTGTAATAGACGATACCTTAATTCGGTAGCTTGTATTTGACTGTAAGTGGTGAACAACTGGTTAATATGCATGTCTACCTGAATAATCCGGGAAACGGATTCCGCAGACTTACCTAACCTAACAATCTGCCTATAACTAATACTTCCAATAAACATCAGTAATGCGGTCGCTACAATAAGCATTATTACATATACCTTGGGTGAAGTAACCAATTTTTTTACCGCCATACTGATGTTGATTACAAGCGCAATAAAAAATTATCTCTATTTAGGGAAGAAGTGTGGTACTGCCAATTGAGCTGTAACGCTTTTTCAATGGCTTTTTTTAAACTACCAAAGCTATTTGGTTTATTGATGTAAATGTTGGCTCCGTTTACAAAAGTTTCCTCAATATCCTCCTCAGAAGATGAAGTGGAGTAAATAGCAACAAGCAAGTCTTTTAACTTATCGTGATTTCTTATCTCACTTAGGCATTGCATTCCATTCTTAATAGGCATATTTAAATCCAAAAAAACAATTTCAGGTAGAATTATATTGGGAAGTGTTAAATAGTCCATTAACTCCTGCCCATTTTTAAAAAGGGAAAGTTTTGTTTTAATTTTTATCTCCTCGATGGCTTCTTTAAACAGAAGTCTATCATCCTGATCATCATCGGCGAGAGCAATATTTAATGTTTTAAAGGGCATAATTAAATAGATTTACTGCATTAAAGCCCTTTCCTTCCTTTTTTGAATTATTTTCTGGAAGGAGGACGGGGTAAGGCCGGTAGTTTTTTTAAATTGGGCGGATAAATGCGCTACACTACTATAATTAAGTTTATAGGCTATTTCTGTTAGGGTATGTTCAGAATTAATAATTAAGCTCTTAACATAATCTATTTTTTTTAAAATAATGAAATTCTCAATGGAAGAGTATGTAGTTTCTGAAAACAGAGACGATAAATAGGTGTAAGAGTAATCTAATTTTTCTGAAAGATAGGTAGAGAAATTATATTTTTTAGGATTTTCCTCTTCATGCACCCATTCAGATATCGCATCCTTAATACGTTGTACTAAGGCAATTTGTTGATCATCCATGATCTCAATTCCATAACGGTCCAAATTATTGGCCATTTTTTGCATCTCTAATAACGTGGGAGGGCGTTCAAACTCTACTTCTCCAACCCCATGAATTACATACTCAATACCCAAGGTATCTAATTGTTCCCGTAAAACTGTTTTGCAAGTTTTATTGAAATCGAATTTTACGTAGACTCTCATATAGGTTAAAAAATTGTGCTTTAGTTGGAAATATAACAAATATAACACCTATTCTTACAAAGATGGTGGTTTTTCTTTAGTAAGGGCCGTTAATAGTATTTATATGCGTTAATAATTTATAGTTGCTTGTTTTTTTTTAAAGCCCTATATGGAAAGGCTAAGAACGTATAAGACAAAATTTCGATTACCTTCAAATGCAATCGAAAGAGCTATTTAAGTTGCAGGTTGATGAATTATGTTTTTAAAATGAACAATTAACTTTTGTAATTTTCTTTTGGTACTTGTTGAAAGAAATCGGCCATCTTTGAACTTTCAGAGGGATTGTAATTAACCAAAATAGTACCCTTGCTATTATCTTGGGTATCTACTACATAAAGAAGAGACATGTCAGATGGGTTGCTCATGCCTTCAAATCGATGTTCTGCGATGATCTGAATGTCATTTGGAGTATAACTTTTTTTGGTGTCCATATCCATTAACTGATTATTTATTATTGAATAAACACTGGTGTACCCTTCTTTTTCGTACCGCTCTATAATTACACTTTCGTTTTTCATGGCTTTCAATTTAAATGATTTTAAACCTTAGGAACTCTTCTGAATATGAGGTTAACACTAAAATTACAACTATTTTAAGTTAAAAACAACGGGCAGAATCCGTAAAGAAAATGCCCGTTGTAATCTGTGATTAATTATTTTGAAATTCTAAAGGTCGTCTGTAGCATCGTCAATTTCATCTCCGACTTCTTCGACACCTTCTTCAATACCATCTCCAATATCGTCTATGCCTTCTTCAATTTTTTCTCCAGCAGTTTTGTCTTCACGGCATCCAGTAAACGTAGTTAATGATGCAGTAAAAAATAATGCAAATAGGAAGTAAATTAATGTCTTTTTCATGTGATTCTATTTTATGTTAAATATTTAAGTTTACTAAATTTATAGTCTAATCCTATATTTCGGAAATAAATATCCAGCTTAAACCTTCTTTCGTCCCGTAAATAAAGATATAACAAAAAGAATTAGAAATATAAAGAAAAGAACTTTAGCGATACTTGCCGCTCCTGCAGCTATACCACCAAATCCAAAAATTGCGGCTATAATGGCCAATATTATAAATGTAACTGTCCAACGTAACATAGTGTTTGGTTTTTAAAATGGTTATACTTCTGGGCTGATTCTCATACCCTACACCACAAAATTCGGTAGAATTTAACATTTCTATTAATCACATCGCTTTAATAATTGACTCAGATAGAAAAGCGCGGATAGAATTTAATTATATATATAAAGGTGTGGAGATTTAAGGAACTATGCGTTCTGTGCTCCCGGAAAGAATAATTTTCCTAGGAGCATCGTTATAGTTAACGGGTGATAACATGGTGGTATATGATATATTGTTTTTGAAAAACTCTTTCGAAATAGGATGGCCTGTTAATTTAATATCTGGTGTTGATTTAACCAATTGATGGATTTCAAAATCCGCTAGGTCTCCATTTAACCATTCATCATATACTGTATTTGGAAGCATAATTGGGATAGCCTTATTAATATTGCACAGACTCTTAAGCTCTTGGTTTGTACTGGTGGTGAGGATTGCAGCGGTTAAGAAGCCATCTTGGGTTTTATTATAAATGCCTGCTAAGAAAAATGGGCCACCCGATTCTTGATGAAAATAATAGGGGTATAGTTCCCCATTAATGAGGTAGGAAGTGAAATATCCAGTGATTGGTATAAAGCATCTTCTTTCCATTAAAGCAGTATTGCACCAGGAAAGTTGTCCCAAGGATTGGATAGAAATATTTAAGGAGTTAAAGACTTCCTGGAAGGTTTCCCAATCATCTTTGTAATTTTCCGGTAAAATTCCCCAGATGGCAGGAACCATTACTTTGCTTTCCTCCATAGTAATGATAGGAATTGTAACTTCCTCTAACCCGTTCATTAATATTTGCTTTCTATAGAAATATGGATATTTAAGCGGGATGTTAAATGTGGTCTTTAAGGTAGTATCGCTGGCCGTATTAGATAACTTGTAAATCATATAGGTTTAAGTAAGATGAGGTATAGCAATCGCATACAAAACGCTGGCACCAAGTAGAAGTGTAACAAAATGGGAATTAAGTGAAGGTCGCTATTCCATATCGGCATTAGGCATTAGGAAAATAAGGGTGCAAGGCACCCTTATAATTCATTCTTTCAACTATTATGTATATTACCTTAAATCTTCCAAGCGCTTTATCCTATTTAGATCCGCTTGTATTTGGTTCATTTGTTTAGTTAATAGTGTAGAGGTACTGGGGGGGAGTGTGGTTTCAGATAAAACATCACTATATTCATCAACCGCAGACTTTTCTCCTCTAATGGCTTCTTCCAACATTGCTTCTGGACTGTCCGAGGAAAAGAACGCTTTAACGTCCATCCATGCTCTGTGAGCAGCACCGGTAACGCTTCCTCCATCTTCTATGTCTTGCCCAAAATTAATGACCTCACTTTTTAACGCATTGGCAAAATTGGTTCTTTCCTTACTTTTTCTTTCAAAATATGCCTTTAATAGGGTGTGATCTGTATTCTCCGCAGCTTTCATATATCCTTTTTCTGCATCATAGGTTTTCTCTAAAAGATCATTTAGTTTTTCGCCAACTTCTTCTGAGTATCTCTTCATAATTCACTGTTTTTTAAATTGTCGATGGTTTAATGGATGCCCATCGTTTAGCATCTGCTTTGCTAAGTTAAAGACCTAATCAAGAATGTTTTAACGCTATAAAATTATTTTTTGACCCATTGCCAACTCTTAAATTATTAGGATGGTAATCATCAATTTTGTTTTTACTACATTTAATCCCACGATAGGCTTTGGCAATATGAAAGAACGTTTACATTATTTTATAGGGTTGGGGTTTGTTTTATTCATTTTTGTACTTCACATGTTGCCCATATCGGATAGTATGCTGAATGAAAACAATTCTAAACTTTCACAGGTATTCTTAAAATCCCAAATTAGATATCACCAAGAATTTGCTCCATTTGCGAGAAGGCCACTTACCTCGCTCCTTATTGAAGGGGCATCTGGGGCTTTTGGAATTACCTTAGGGGAGGCCTTTGTTTTGGTGAATTTTTCGTTGCTCTTTGGTTGTGGTTTTTTAATATATACAACTTCATTGAAACTTGGTGGAAGTTCTAGACAGGGACTGTTGAATTTAACATGCTTCTTTTTGACATTTTCCGTAGTGTTTTCTTTTTTTCCACCATTATTTACCTATGACGAGCCTTTACAATATTGTTTCCTATTGTTGTCTTTATTAGCACTTCTCCATAATAAATGGGGATATTTCGTAATATCATTTGTACTGGCTTTGGTATCCCGGGAAAGTAGTCTCTTTCTTTTTCCAGGTATCGTCATGATCGGTTTAGGATCTGGATTGATTACTGTTAAGAATTGGTCTTTTATGGAGATTCGGAAATGGTTGTTGCTGTTTTTGCCATTGCTTCTTTACGGTGTTTATCTAATATTATTTTATCGATATAATGGCATATGGAGCGAAACCACCGCACTAGAGTCGACTAGATTTCAAAGTGTGTATGATAATTTTGGAACTATTGCGAGTACAATAGAAACCATATTTTCTTTTATACTTGTTCTTGGACCGGCACTTTATTTATTGATTGTGACCAAAGACTCCCAAAGTTTTACGAATATTCAGAAGCGGTATATAAAAGCATTTATCTTGGGGGTAATCATAAATACCCCCGTAATAATGTTAGCTACATTGGCACGAGAAGCGCGATTATACGCCCTACCACTAATTTTTTTATGGCCAATGGTAGGACAACTTTTCAGTAGTGAAGTGAGGCTGATGCAAAAGCCGCAAAACTATTTGGAATGTTTTAGTATGTTAAGAAATAAATTGTATCTTCTTGTAGCACTACTCCTTAATTACTTCATTTCGTTTAAATTGTACGTGCCTAGTTTTCCGTCCAAGGATAATTTTTTTAACGAATACCTATTTGTAATGTTGCTTGCAATCTCAGTACATTTTATAATGCACCGCTACCAACAACGGCATTAGGCAAAGTTCTCGTAGTGAACAGCTATAGATTAAGCACCTTGTGCTGGCTTTCTAAAATCTTTAGGGAAATCCAAGGTCCTGATAGGGAAAGGGATGTTTATATCATGTTCATCAAACACCTTTTTAATAGCGATCATAGCTTCCGTTTTTGCTTTTAAAACTTCTAAAGCAGAGGTGGAATCTATATAAAATCTAGTTTCAAAATTTATGGAACTATCTCCGAATTCGGTATAGAGAAAAATCACTTCCTCTTCAGAATTTATAGATTCAAAGGTTTCAGAGATTGTTTTTTTTACCAAGTTACGTACAAATTCTAAGTCTGATGAGTAGCCGACGCCACAGGTGAATATTACTCGTGATTGTGCTGTGGAGGAAAAATTCTTTATGGGATTTTCGAGGACCAATTTGTTGGGAAGGTAAACAAGGTTATTATCTGTCTGCCGAATTGTTACTGCACGCAAATCAATACTGATCACCTCCCCTGCAAAGTCATTGCTTTCTATCCAATCCCCATATCTTATTTGTTTTATATAGGAAAGGACAATGCCAGAGTAGGTATTGGTCAATGCCCCTTGCAACGCGAGTCCAACAGCCAAACCGGCTACCCCGGCTCCCGCTAATATAGTGTTAAAGGTTTTGCTGAGATCTAGAATGCCCAAGATTAAAAATATAGCGCCAAAAATCACCAAGATGGAAACAATTTTGGCTATGACACTCTTCATAGACCTTTGCATGCTGCTTTTTTCTAGCAGTCTTAAGGTAAGTTTTGAAACATATTTAGAAAGAAAAATAGCTACTACAAAAACGAGCATCGCTATTATGAAGTTGGGCAGATTGATGATCAGGCTATCTAACCAAGAAGCCAACCTTTTAACCATTTCTTCCCACGCTTTTTCTAATCTAAGTATCATATTATTTATTAGGAATAGTTCTATTGTATATATTTTTGGTTTCTTCAGAAGCTGAATTGGAGCAATTGTTCAACCAATTTTCTGAAGTTTCGTGTAGTAATATACAATAAAAATGGCTCCGAAAATGAAGAATATCGGAACCATTTTTCAACAACCAACCAAATTGTAGTAACTTATTTAATAGCTAATCTGAAGCGATTACATAAAAGTAAAGTAAATTCACTCAACTATTTTACTTGTAGATTTATGAAAAATGCCTACTTCTAAAGTGAACTTCCAAATCCATTATTTATTCACAAAAGATTAGTATTTCTTAATCTGTTTAATCAAAATTATATAAAAACCCCGCTATTTATGAACGCTATTCAATTTATTCTTGCCTCTTTTGAATAGTTTGGATGTTGTTGCTAGTAACTAGTAATAAGTAGGGTTATTCATTTTTTTGTGCTAGTAATATCATGGAATAGGATACCCCGGGAGGTTATTATCCCTATCTTTAAGACAATTATTTAAAGCTTAATATGTTCCGATCTATTATAAAATTAACCAAGGAGGTCTATGGAAGGGTGATACAGAGTATTGCATTTTATCCCGTTATTATTACTTTGGGATTCTTGTTGTTTGCATTTGCGATTTTAGAACTGGAAAGTTTGGAGCTTGCAGAATCCCTTAAAGATAAACTTCCCTATCTTTTTATTTCAGACTATGAAACTGCAAGGGCCATTCTAACTACTTTAGTAAGCGGCGTTCTATCATTAACAGTTTTTAGTTTTACGATGGTTATGGTTGTGCTCAGCCAGGCCTCTTCTAACTTTTCCCCGCGACTTTTGCCAAGTTTGATTTCCAATAAAAAACACCAATTTATTTTAGGGGTATATATTGGAACCTTATTATATTGTATTATCCTACTTATTGTTTTGGGGGCTAGGGGAATAGACTCCGCTTCCTTAGGGTTTTCTACCATGTTGGCCGCAATGTGGGGGGTAGCTTGTGTGGCTTTATTCGTTTATTTTATTCACAGTATATCTACATCCATTCAAATTCAGAATATAATTGAAAGCATTTATCTTTCCAGTAATAGGCAGATAGATAGGGAGATTGAGAGTGCTAAAGACTCCCAAATGGAACTGCAAATGGTTCAAACTGATGATTTTATAACTATAGATGCTCCTCAAACAGGATATTTTAGGGGATTTGATGCCTCTTTGTTGCCAAATTCAATTGTAGAAAAAGGGAATCAGATAGCGGTTGTTCCTTATTTGGGCGCCCATATTTGGGAAGGAATGCCCATGTTGAAGATAAAGGATAAAGTAGAAGGGGATGACTTAGAGTCCTTGCATTTTTGTTGTCAACTATCTAAGAACAGAAACGATCATAATGATGGGGTGGGGGGAATGGTTAAGCTAATGGAAATTGCCGTTAAAGCTATGTCACCTGGGATAAATGACCCTGGTACGGCTATTGATGCAATAACAAAACTCGTTCCCTTATTGCAGAGGACGCTAAGATTGCCTAAAATAACTTCGGCCTCACTTGAGGAGGGAAAAATTATCCTTATTAAAAATCAAATCACAGCTTCTGAACTTATGCAAATTCTAGTACAACCCATACGATTATATGCTAAAAAAGATAACTCGGTCGTAGCTACTCTTATCGGGGCTTTGGGTTTTTTAGAAAGGGATACACAGATTTCTACAGAGAATAGAGAGGGGATAAGATTGGAGATACAGGCGTTAAAAAAGGATGTTGAAAATAATATTGATAATGACCTGGATAGGGATCGTATACTAAAAATGTTTCAGGATTGGGATAACACGTAAGTGGCTCTTAAATAAAATTTTAAAATCGTTAAAAATTTAAAAGTATGGAATATATAAAATCAATAAATCCTTATAACAACCAACTGTTGGAGAAGTACAAACCATTTACCGATACAGACATAGCATTGGTATTGAATAGGGCCGAGACAGCTTTTCTGGAATGGAAAAAGGAAAGTATAGAAAAAAGGGTAGAACTGCTTCAGAATTTGGCGGATCTATTGTTAGAGAACAAAGAGCGTTATAGTGTGTTAATGGCTAGGGAAATGGGAAAGCCCGTGAGCCAAGCCGTTGCTGAGGTTGAAAAATGTGCATGGGCGTGCGAATTTTATGCGGGGAATGCCGTAGACTTTTTAGCGGACGATCTCATAGAGACCGAAGCAGGGGAGAGCTTTATTAGTTACGATCCCATAGGGAGTGTATTGGCAATAATGCCTTGGAACTTTCCTTTTTGGCAGGTAATACGTTGTGCCGCCCCAACCCTAACAGCAGGGAATACCCTTATTTTAAAACACGCCAGCAATGTTCCAGGTTGTGCAATGGCACTAGAGGAATTGTTTCTTTCAGCAGGATTTCCAGAAGGTTGCTTTCAAGTAATCTTGGCAGATCATAAACAGTTAGAAGTTGTAATGCAGAGCGATATTGTACAAGGAGTAAGTCTTACCGGAAGTGAAAAGGCGGGACGTGCCATAGCTTCCTTAGCGGGTAAAAACCTTAAAAAATCGGTAATGGAGCTAGGAGGGAACAATGCTTGCGTGGTTTGGGAAGATGCTGATCTGGACAAACATTTGGATACAATGGTCAGTGCACGTATGCAAAATAATGGTCAAAGTTGTATTGCTGCGAAACGATTTATTGTAGTGGAAGAAATCTATGAGGAATTCCTATCTAAATTTAGGGATAAAATTAAGGCCTTAAAATCTGGAGATCCTTTGGATAGTAAAATAGATATTGGTGTGTTGGCCCGGGAAGATTTAGGAAATGACCTAGCTAAACAAGTAGATAGATCAATTGAACTGGGAGCGAAAGTAGAATTGGGCAATTCAAGAGATGGAGCGTATTATGAGCCTACCATACTTACTGGAGTTAAACCTGGAATGCCCGCTTTTGATGAAGAGCTTTTTGGACCGGTGGCAGCGGTTATTAAAGCAAAGGACAGAGGTGATGCTTTGGCATTGGCAACAAAATCTAGATTTGGATTGGGTACTATGTTATTTACCGAAGATTTAGAGAATGCTCTTCAGGCTATAGGAGAAATACCTGATGGGGCTTTCTTTGTAAACGAGATGGTAAAATCTGATCCAAGACTTCCTTTTGGAGGTACTAAAGCTTCTGGATATGGACGTGAACTTTCCTTGGAAGGGATAATGGAATTTGTAAATAAAAAAACGGTCTTTATCGGGAAATAGTCATTGTCTTCATGTGATTGAAATCGAAAAAAGAAAAAGCCTGAAAATTAAACTTATTTTTCAGGCTTTTTAATTTTATGAATTGGTGATTACTTTTGGTCTCCCCATGTATCTTTAAAAGCAAATTCTAATTGTGAAACTCGTTTCCTATTTGCTACTTCTTGTTCCTTTAAGTTGTTGGGTAGATCATCAAGATTTCCGCCATAATGTCCCATGGCAACAGCGGTAGTTACATGGAACCCCTCGGGAATGTTGAATTTTTCATGGGCCTTCTTCCAATCCACTCCGGCCATATGATGTAGCGCTATGCCCATATATTGTGCCTGCACTGTCATGCTACCCATGCAAAGACCAAGATCATGCAACGCATGGAAATTTTCTTTGCCATCGTCTGTTTTTTCCTTGTAGGCAGTTAACATTAATAAGGGAGCATTTGATGCCCATTCTTTATTAAAGTCGCTTAAGCAATCTAAAATATTGTTATAGGTATCCGAACCTTTTTCAGCATATAAAAAGCGCCAAGGCTGTAAGTTATTGGAACTTGCAGACCATCTCACTGCTTCAAAAAGTTGATTTAAATGCTGTTTGTAAATTTTCTTGTCCTTGAATACCCTAGGGCTATATCGTTGCTTTAACAAAGCAAATATTTCATAATCTGCATCTGCTATTTTTTCTAGTTGTATTTGTTCAGAGGATGTCATGTTTTGTATGTTTTATGTAAAAATGATATCAATTAAGAGTAATGGAATTGGATAAGTCTTAGAAGGTAAAAATCCCATTTTTCACTATCCAATATGATTACTAGGATAATTTTTGATGCTTGGAACTATAAGAATAAGATATAGGGTAGGGTAGCATACTTCATTTAGGGCAGCCTGTTCTTTATAATTCAAAAGCATATTTATTAAAAATTGGTCCGGCATAACTCTTATGACAAAATTAATAAGCTACACCGCTTTTAGTTGCCGTTTTTGCTTAATATGTTGATGCATTTGCAATGCTGAAAAATAAATATGCTATTAGCTCCTACTTTATTTTGTTTTAGGGATTTGATTGATTTAGGATAGATTGCCATGTTCCAATTATTAAAGGGAGAAGATAGTAATTATCCTTTGGATTTGCTTATTGTAGCTATACTACTTGGTTGAATGCCTTGTCCATAGCGTTGGGCGTAAATATAAGTAAACTGCGCTCCAAAAAATAGAATTAAGCAAGAGTAGGAAACCCATAATAATATTAAAACTATTGTGCCTGCCGCACCGTAGGTAGAGCCTGGTTCTGCTGCGGCAAAATAGAGCCCTAATAAGGTTTTTCCGATGACAAATAGCACGGCGGTAAGAATAGCGCCTTTCCATACAGTTTTCCATTTAATCTTGGCATCTGGCAAATATTTAAACATCAACGCAAACAATACAGATATTATACTTATGGATATAAGCATATCCATTATGTAAGCTATATATATGACTAGATCGGGGAACATCTGTTTAATATAACTGTTAAGAACACCAATTGCTGCGGTAAAAATAAAACTGATCAATAATAAAAAACCTATAACTAATATAAAGGCAAAACTGCGCGCACGATCGGTAATGAGTTTCCAAACCTTTGCATTAGGGTCTGGTTCTACTTGCCATATTTGGTTAAGAGATATTTTTAATTGATAAAACACTCCGGTAGCACCAAAGAGCAAAGTCCCAATTCCAATAAGGGTAGAGATAAGGTTTTTTTTCTCATTTTGAGTTTCGGAAATTATGTTTTCAATGGAGGTTGCTGCTTCCCTGCCTAGGGCGGCAGAAAATTCGTCTGTAAGTTGACCTTGTACTATTTCTACGCCCCAAATGCTTCCCACTATATTGATAATGATCACCAATAGGGCTGGGAGGGATAACACAGCGTAGTAAGCAATAACGGCACTTAAGCGCCAAGGATCATTAGCCATCCATGCATTAAAAGTGTCCTTAATTAAGGATGGGATATCTTTTGGTTTAAACCTTGTGCGTTCTTCTTTCATAGGGTGATAGAAATAATTAATAAAGATATAATATATTTTTTGGCTGCATATAGAATAAGTTAGCTGTTAGCATATAGTTGTCTTGTCCTTATAGAATTATTTGTTGATCCAAATAATTAATCAGGTATGTGACTGTTAGGTGGAAATTTAAGATCAGAAATTAAAAACAAAAAAAGCCTTAAGTTTTAGCTTAAGGCCCAATTTTAGGCAGTTTTTATACATAATTGGGATTAATAAACCATCTCGATTTCCCATTCCAAACCACTAATATCAATCAATTTTAGGGTGTATTGCTCCCCTTTCTGTAAATCGATATTTTCTAGGTCCAAAGTAAGATCGGCCTTGGCCCCTAACGGAATAATAAGACTGTGTTTTCCGGGTTTTATCTTGGCCACATAATAATTGTGAATATCATCTATTGGAAAGATGGCAAGATCAGACCCCTCTTTATATAAAAGGATATTGTCATTTTTGTCCAACAGCTGAATACCGATTAAAAAAGAACCATAAACATCTGCACCTTCTACTCGGAACACCTCAAACTGTAAGTAGTCCTCATTGAGGATTGTGTTACTGATCTCTAATTTTGGCTTTACAGATTTGTTGTGAAGGGTTCCAAAGATACCCCCATGGAAATACTGATTGGTGAATAGGGTTAGAGCAAAAATGGCCAATGCCCCTGTCAATACCACTGGCTTAATGTTATTAATGGGCAAGGTTCCAGAACCTAACCAAGTAAACCATTTTGTACGCGTAAATTTTGCGTTTTTATCAATAAAATATTGATCTAAAGAGTAGGCGCCGCTACCGGTAAGGAATAAGGTGAAGCCTGTGGCAATACCTAATACTCCTATCTGCCACTCGTCCAGACAGGTGGTACCTATCCAACCAGCGCCTAATAGGATTCCCATTGCCAGTTTAAAAACACCAATACTCATTAATCTGGTGAAAAGACCCAGCATAATAAATAGGCCTACCAATCCTTCTATAATGGTAAACACCATCATGGCCCACCAAAGGGTATCGGGATTGCTCACTAAATATTCTATCATGGGGCCAATGCCTAAAGCGTTGGGTAAGAAATGATTGAATTTTTCTCCTATATAACCCGCTTCCTCAGGGTTTAATTTATTGTCTATTACTAGTCTACGCCAAAAAGCGGAAAAATAAGTCCAGCCTACTACCAGACGAATTGCCAAAGTGAAGAGACCAGCCATACTGTGTGACTGATCATTTTTATTCTGATTCATTAAAAAAAATATTATATAAACGATTGTGTTAAAAATTGAATAGCAAAAGAAGTCTCTAGGCTATATCAAATTTAAGTCGCTTATATAATATATACATAGGAGGGCTATTGCCCGTACTTTTTTTAGCATATTGCTTAAGGGCTACTTTCTTGCAGCCTGCTAAAATAATTGAAGCAGTATTTGCGGCATTTGGAACTTGATTGGCCGCTGATTGGGTGTTATCTTTAATATAGGAATGTGAAAGCACTTGAAGTTCGCATTCCGTGTTGGCGCTTTGCAACGTCCTAGTTTTATTTAAAGGGCGTTCAAAGGCAATATCAAAAGAACTGAAAACAGTTTCCTTTATAGAACAGGGGGTTAATGCTATCGCAATAGCCAGCAAAAATAGTGCTCGCTGTAAGTTTTTAATATGTAAGTATGCGCCGTTCATAGATGTGACCTGCAAAGGTACATAAATCTTCATATTATAACGCCTAGATAAGTAGGGTTGGTATGGTATTTGAGCTAAAGATTTGTTAAAAGACCAGTGGCTATTAACTATGAAAGGAGATTCTAAGTTAATAGTTATTACTCTTTGTATTCCACCTCATTAAATAGGTTTAATCTTTTGAAAAATAGTTTGCTAATTTTCTAATAGAAAGACAGCTTTTTCATCTAACATAATCCCTTTTTAGAATTTACTTGATCAATAATTTTGAAGTAAAGTTTTCAATATGTCATAACTATCTGATATTCTTCAGGGAAATACCAACAAAACAGTCGTCCATACAGCCATTCTCTACATACCCGCATGAAGAGATAAGACCGTCGTTTTCAGCTTCAAAGAAGGTTTTAGTATTTTTTCTGTCAATTAACCATTCCTTTTTGGCCTTCTCATATATTTCATCCAGTGTTAAAGCTTGGGCTGCGATTGTATTGGTTCTACTATTTATACCACTTCCATTTTCTGTCCACTCCAATTCTTCCTCTGGAATATCGGCTGTTAGGCCTTCGGTAGACGTATACTTAAAATGTCTTTGTATGGTGGTGCCTTCTGCAACCTGAATCGTTGTTTCCCATCTTAAACCGGTCCATGAAGTGCCTTGGACAACATACTCATAGGAATTATTGGATTTCTCTTTAAAATCTAACCACGCATTGACGCTTTTTTCGAAGTCGTTTTGATGGTTAATATCATCCTTATCACAAGAGGTTATGATACTTCCTAGAATTACGAATACGATGGAATAAAATATGATTTTCATTATAGCTTATTGGTATGGGTTTATTAGATATTATAGAAGATGTAGGTAGAGTGAAAAGGTTGCTTTCAGGTTGAGGGGGTTTGAGACTATTTTGTGAAATGAACCATATAATCATTGTTGTAATCCTTTATATTTAAATGTAACGATAATAGGAGAATTGCTAGAACATCGGTGCTGTGTACTAGCTTGGTAGGGAATACACCATTAATATAATATCAAGAAGGTAATTGCAGGAAAAATATTTAAAGTAATAGTAAGAATTATTTTTCCTATTTTTAAAAATGATGGGTCGTATCCTATAAATTTCATTATACGATAACGATGAAAATACGTACGCCTATTATTTATTTTATAAAAACTGGGGGATGAAACAACTGCTTATAAGTCTACTGCTATTGGCATCAGTTGGCGGCCGTGCTCAAATCGAAGAGAAATTTAATCTTGGATTTGAAAATCAGAAAGAAAATAGCACGCTTTCCGAGGGGTGGTTCAAATGGGGGTATTATAATCTTAGTGTAGATACTTTGGCCCATTCGGGTAAAAGTTCTGGAAAGATTACTGCGGACGAAGCCGGTAGCTCTTTTGGTAGCATTGCGTATAAAATTCCTGCCAATTATGAAGGGACAACGATTATGTTGGAAGGTTATATGAAAATTAAGAATGTAGAAGATGGTTTTGCAGGCTTGTTAATGCGTATTGATGGTTATGACAGTTCACTGGCCTTTGACAATATGGAAAACCGAAATATTACAGGAACAAAAGATTGGGAAAAATACACCATTACCCTTAATTATCCGGAAGGTGCCGAGAACATTTTTATTGCGGGGATCCTTGTAGGGAAGGGCGAGGCTTGGTTTGATGACTTTGTCCTGACCATAGATAGAGAGGATGTGCAAGCACTAAAGGAAGTAGAGCGAGTGCTGCCCAACGCCTTGCTTGATAAGGAGTTTGACAACGGTTCAGGCATAGAAATTCCTGGATTGTCTTTGAGAAATGTGGACGACTTAGAATTGTTGGGGCGCGTTTGGGGATTCCTTAAATATCATCATCCTAATATAGCCAAGGGAGAAGTTAATTGGGATTATGAGTTGTTCCGGTTTTTACCGTCTTATCTCAACGTGAAGGATACTGGGAAAAGAGACCAGCTTATGGTGGAGTGGATAGATAAACTAGGGGATATGAAAGACTGTGCAGCATGTAAGCCAGTAGATGAAAAAGCCTTTCTTAAGCCTAAATTAGAATGGATTAATAGTCAGGGTATAATTTTGAAGGAGAAGCTTTTACATATTTATAACAATCGTTCCCAAGGCAAGCATCAGTATATAGGGATGGTATCTAACGTTAGGAATCCAGAATTTAAAAACGAAAATCCATATACCAATATGTCATATCCAGATGATGGATTCCGTCTTTTATCCTTGTTCCGATATTGGAATATGATAAATTACTTTTTTCCATACACCCATTTAATGGATAAGGATTGGAACTTGGTTCTAAAAGAATATATCCCTGTTTTTTTGGATGCTAAAAACGAATTGGAGTACGAATTTGCTGCAATACAAATCATTGGCGATATCAAGGATACACATGCTAATATTTGGGCAGGAGCAGATAGGATTGACGATTGGAAAGGGGTGATGCATGCACCAGTACATGTAAGATTCATAGAAGACAAACTAGTCGTCACAGATTATTACAATCCGGAACTTAAACCCAAAGTGGGTTTGGAAATTGGCGATGTAATTACGAAGATTAATGGGGTGCCTGTTGAGGAGATTGTAGAAAAAGTATCCAAATATTATCCTGCGTCCAACTCGCCATCAAGGCTTAGGGATATTTCCGCTGACCTGCTGCGGTCAAATTCCACCAAAATGGAAATTGAACATCTTTCAGAAGATTCCAACAAGCAGACAATGACACTTCAATTATATGCCGCGAGCAACTTAGATATCTATCGATGGTATAGAAAAAGCAATGACAAGTCTTACAGGATGTTAGATAATAATATTGGTTATGTTACGCTTGCTTCCATCAAAGAGGAAGATATTCCAAAAATCAAAGAGGAGTTTAAGGATACTAGAGGTATAATAATGGACATACGGAATTATCCATCCACTTTTGTTCCCTTTAGTCTTGGATCATATTTTGTATCCAAGCCCACGCCTTTTGTAAAATTCACCAATGGCAATGTAGATCATCCAGGAGAATTCACTTTTGCCAAAGAATTATCCATTCCTGGTGAGGGAGATACTTATAAAGGCAAGCTTATTGTACTGGTGAATGAGCTATCTCAAAGTCAGGCAGAATATACCGCAATGGCATTTAGAGCGGGCGATAATACTACTATTATTGGTAGTGCTACTGCAGGAGCAGATGGAAATGTTTCTGCCATTCATCTACCTGGCGGATTAAGAACAATGATCTCTGGTATTGGTGTTTATTATCCCAACGGGGAAGAAACCCAAAGGGTGGGGATTATACCCGATATTGAAGTGAAACCTACTATACAAGGAATAAGAGACGGTAAGGATGAGCTGATTGATAAGGCTGTCGATTTAATACTGGTGGATTAAGAGTAGAATGGCAAAAATACCTTTGGGTAATAAATAGAAGTCGGATTTAAGAGCGAGAATAATCCCTTGAAGTCTCAGAATAACTGCTTAATTTCCGTATATTTATTTGGGTGACACTCTCTATTAGGAAACCCTGCCTAGAACGCCTGCCAAATCGCCACTGCCATGCTGACGAGGGCTAAGCAGTTTCGGAAACTGTAGTTAGTTATAAAAAACCAGTCTAATGATGAAAAAAAAAGTCTTATTATTCCTTGCTATACTGACCGTTCAGGTAGGTATATCCCAAACTATCGATAAAGTAAAATTAGATACCTATTTCAACGTTTTGGAGGTAAACAATAAGTTTATGGGGAGCGTTGCTTTAATGAAAGATGGGGAAATCGTTTATGCCAACCAAATTGGTTTTTCCGATATAGAAACAAAGAAAAAGCCAGATGATAATACAAAATATAGGATTGGCTCTATTTCCAAAACGTTTACTGCTACACTAGTTTTTAAAGCAATTGAAGAAGGTAGAATAAAATTGGAGCAAACCATAGAGAACTATTTTCCATCGGTAAGGAACAGCAGTGAAATCACCATTGCTGATTTATTAAACCACAGAAGTGGCATCTATAACTTTACCAATGATGAAGTGTATTTGTCGTATAATACCGAGCATAAAAGTGAGGAGGAATTGTTGTCCATTATTTCAGAGTACGAAAGCGCTTTTGAGCCTAATACTAAATCCGAGTATAGTAACTCTAATTATGTTCTTCTTTCCTTTATTCTTGAAAAACTATATAATAAGTCGTTCGCTGAGATTTTAAGAGAAAAGATTGTTCATCCAATTGGATTGAAAAACACCTATTTCGGTGGTAAAATCGATATTGAAAAAAATGAAGCTAATTCATATAAGGGGGACTGGGAAATACAAACGGAAACGGACATGTCCATACCTTTAGGAGCAGGAGGAATAATATCTGATCCATCCGATATTTTGCTTTTTGCAGAAGCACTTTTTAATCACAAAATTGTTTCTGAGGAGCGTGTGACCCAAATGCAAACATTAAAGGACAACTATGGTATGGGGCTTTTTAAAATGCCGTTCTATGAAAAATATAGTTTCGGGCATACCGGGGGAATAGATGGGTTCAGTTCTATGTTCGGGTATTTTCCAGAAGAAAAAAGTGCTTTTGCACTAACCTCCAACGGGACTAATTTTAATAATAATGATATAGCCATAGCCTTATTAAGCGCTCTTTTTAATAGGGATTTTACTGTGCCATCCTTTGAAACATATAAAGTTAGCTCAGATGATTTAGAGGTGTATTTAGGGATATATTCCAGTCCTAGTTTTCCCTTAAAAATAACCATTACTAAATCGGGTGCTATTCTAGTGGCACAAGCAACAGGTCAGCCTTCGTTTAGTTTAGATGCTACGGAGAAGGATAAGTTTAAATTTGACCAAGCTGGGGTTGTTATGGAATTTGATACTAAAAACAATCAAATGACCCTTAAACAAGGAGGGGGCGTTTTTGTACTTGCCAAAGAATAGATTGCTGATGTGACAAAATTCCATTTGATCATTGGGACTGAAAATTACTCTTCAACCTAATTGGTTGTCTGCATGTATTTTTGAATATTAATAAAAGACCTTCCTACTACAGCATCGAATAGGAAGGTCATTTTTAAATTCATAAGCATTTGCCCAGATGCTAAGGATCGATACGGTTTTATTGTCCTATATTAGTATTAAGAAACCATATTAAGAATCATAATTACTTAGAGTTTACCTCTTCATAAGTACCCTCTTCTGCATAAGAACTATTTTCATTTGTAGGCGAAACTGCACAGTTTCCCCTAGCACAGCAGCCAATGTTCAGTAATGGCATTGCAGTAAACGCAATTCCTATGGCAATTAATATCCACATTTCTGTTCTTACTCCGTCTATTAAAAGGTAAAGGCCAATTGCCAGTCTAATGAAGCGAAATAGGCTCCAATTATTTTGAATATTGTCTATCATTTCTTGTTTTCCTTAAACCTGAATTTATTGGACTACTTTGTTATCTTTCTCCAACCATTCTTTCATTCCCCCAGAATAGTTTTTCACTTTATTAAAACCATTCTTTCGCAATAAAGAATAGGCTATGGTAGAACGATCCCCACTTTGGCAGTGAATTATGATTTGTTTATCCTTGCTAATTTTATGTAGGTTGTCTTCTAAGGTTCCCACAAAAACATTGTCGGCATCTTTTATGTGTGCGGTTTCGTATTCACTTTCACCGCGCACGTCTACAATCTGTACATCCTCTTTCCCTAGGTAAGATTTAAAGGATTCTATATCGATCACATCTGCTATTTGGAGTTCTAGGCCTAAATTGTCTACTTCTGAAATGTAGCCGTAGATATTATCTAAGCCAATACGCATTAGTTTTCTGGTAAGATCTTCCATTTGGTGGTCGTCTGCGATCAATACAAACTGTTCTTGGTAATTTAATAACCACCCAGCCCAAGTAGAGAATGAATTGTTCCCTTGTATGTTGATACTCTTTGGAATAAACCCTTTAGCGAACTCCATTTTGTCTCGTGCATCTATTATTTTAAGTCCATTTTCATAGGCGGTTAAAAACGCCTCTTTATCCAATTTAGGATGCTTCGGAACTTCTACCAACAAAGGACGATTCACTTTGTTCAGATGCTTCATCATGGCAAAATACTTTGGTGGCTCTGGTTGTCCTTCCAATAGATAATCTGTAAAACCCTTTTCGTCACCCTCATATTGGAAGGCCCAATTTCGGATTTTCTCGTATCCTACGGTAGAACTTGGTACGGCTCCTAAGGCCTTTCCACAAGCTGACCCGGCACCATGACCAGGCCAAACCTGGATGTGAGCAGGGAGTTCTGCAAATCGCTGTATAGACTCATACATTTGCTTAGCGCCCTTCTCTTGCGTACCCTTTAGTCCGGCTGCTTTTTCCAGCAAATCGGGTCGACCAACATCCCCTACAAAAACAAAGTCGCCCGTGAAAACCATTACAGGTTCATCTGTTGCAGGGTGGTCTGTAAGTAGAAAACTGATACTTTCTGGTGTATGTCCTGGAGTATGTAAAACCTCTAAACTTAGATTGCCCACAGTAATTTTGTCGCCATGTTTTAATCCTTCATGGGGGAACTGGTATTGCCAATCCTCACCACCTTCATCAGAAAGGTATAGGTTGGCTCCAGTTACGGCCGCTAATTCCCTAGATCCACTTAGGAAATCTGCATGGATATGGGTTTCTGCAATGTGGGTGATTTTCATATTGTTCTTTTCGGCAATTTCTAAATAGACATCAATATCCCTTTGTGCATCTATAACAATGGCTTCATTTTTTGCTTGACATCCAATAAAATAGCTCGCTTGCGCTAGACTTTTGTCATATACGTGTTGAAAAAACATATTTTAATTTTTTAATAATTAGTATCTTCTAACCTCCGTGGTTGTCTTTAAATCAGACATACCCTTGCCCTACACATGGAGGATTCTTTTGCCAGGGCAATATTGTTACCTCTTTTAATTCTCAATACCGTAAAAATACAACCCCATTTTAACTTTTAAAGTAACTTACGTTACATAGTAGTTCTTATTGAACGGATTTTAGATGTTAATTAGCTTCAATCCTTTCATTAAAAGAACAATTCTTTGATCAGGACATAGATACCCATCAACAATACAAACCAGCCAAATCCCATTTTAAGTCTACTTCCTTCTATCTTCTTGGATAGAAAAATACCTATAAATATACCAACTACGGATAGGCTGGTAAAGGTAGATAGCATTAGCCAGTCAATCACTTCATCTCCCTGTAGGTCTCCTATAAAGCCTAAAAGTGACTTTGCTGCTATAATAAGGAGGGAAGTACCTACCGCTAATTTCATGGGCATCTTCGCCAATAGTACTAATGCGGGGATAATTAAAAAGCCACCGCCAGCACCAACCAATCCGGTAAGAACTCCTATCACCGTTCCTTCCAACAAGATTATGGGGTAATTATAAACGATTTTTTCTGAATCCGTATTATTACACTTCGGGCAGGGTCGGATCATGGAGATAGAGGCTAATATCATTACAATGGCAAAGAGTACCATTAAAGCAATAGATTTGGTGAAATGGAATCCTCCAATAGAAAATAAGACATCCGGAATGATAGGAACTAAAAAAGCTCTGGTAAGATATACGGAAATAATGGAAGGAATACCGAAAATAAGCACTGTCATATAATCTACCTTCTTTTGAATAGCATTTTGTATGCCGCCAATAAGTGAGGTGGTACCTACCACGAAAAGGGAGTAGGCCGTTGCTAATACGGGTTCAACGGCCATAATATAAACCAAAATAGGAACTGTAAGAATAGATCCTCCGCTTCCTATAAGTCCTAATGAGGTGCCTACCAAAACCGCTAAAGCATATCCTATAAGTTGTGAAATCTCCATAGTTGAAAACGTTAATTTTTACAAGAACGAAATTAGGAGTTCTTTCCTCCATGCACGGTAACATAGGTTACAGAGAGTTTTTATTACCATAGGCTACCTAAACCGGTTTATGGTTTGTGAACCGTGCTTTTATTAAATTTGTTTTTTTAGTAGTAAGATCTATACCTAAATATTCAATATCTAGATGGGTTTAATCGTTAACAAGGCTGTTTTATTTTATATTTGTATAGGACTATTTCCATAATTGTTAATGGAACTGAAAGGCAGACTAGCATTCAAATAACCAAAGTGATTCTACTATGGAGGATATGATTCTTTACAATCGGCTTCAGTTTGCCTTTACCATAACCTTTCACTACCTGTTTCCACAGCTAACCATGGGGCTCTCCCTAATGATTGTTTATTTCAAATGGAAGTTTTTACGGACCAAGAATGAGGATTATAATCATGCATCTAAATTCTGGATGAAAATATTTGCACTAAATTTTGCAATGGGTGTTGTAACGGGCATTCCAATGGAGTTTCAGTTTGGTACTAATTGGGCCAAATTCTCTGAGCTTACCGGTAGCATTATTGGGCAAACCTTGGCAATGGAAGGTATGTTTTCTTTCTTTTTGGAATCTTCATTTCTAGGAATGTTCATTTTTGGAGAAAAACTCTTAGGGCATCGACTTCATTTTCTAACGGGGCTGTTAGTTTTTATAGGATCTTGGGCAAGTGGTTTTCTAATTATTGCTACACACTCCTGGATGCAGCATCCCGTAGGTTATGAAATTCTCGAAAATGGAAAATTTGTCCTCAATAATTTTGGTGCCTTGTTTAGTAATCCCTGGTTATGGCCATCTTATTTACACAACCAAGCAGGTTCACTGATAACGAGTTCCTTTTTTGTGGCCGCCATCGGGGCTTTTTATCTCCTGAGCAATAAACATAGTCGTTTCGGAAAAATGTTTGTAAAGACCGGAGTAATCTTTGGAGTGATTTCCTCAATTTTAGTCGCATTTCCAACAGGGGATTTGGCCGCTAAAAATGTGGTTAAGTATCAGCCGGTATCCTTTGCAGCAATGGAAGGTATATTTGAGACAGAGAAGGGAGGGTCGGAAATTATATTGGTAGGGCAACCCGATATGATCAATAGAAAAATAGATAACAAAATAGCGGTTCCTAATATTTTAAGTTTTCTGACCTATCAGCGATGGGACGCTGAAATTAAAGGATTAAATGAATTTGATGAATCGCTTCACCCCACAAATGTTCCAGGTTTGTATTACGCGTATCATATTATGGTGGGCCTAGGGACTATTTTTATCGGTTTTATGTTGTTGGCCACTTTTTTATTGTGGAAAAATCGACTCTACCATACAAAATGGCTACTCTGGGTGCTGATGTTCATGATTCCATTCCCGTACATTGCCAATACAGCAGGGTGGTATACAGCAGAATTGGGGAGGCAACCTTGGTTGGTTTATAATTTAATGTTGATGAGAGATGGTATTTCTCCAACTGTATCCTCTGGGAATACTTTATTTACGCTTCTCGGATTTGTAGGCCTTTACATGCTTCTCGGATTGTTGTTTCTCTTGTTGGTCGCAAAAATTGTCAGAAAAGGACCAGAAGCTCCAATCGCTTTAAAACTATAAGTTATGGAAATATTTTGGTTTATAGTATTGATGTTCATGTTGGCCGTTTACGTAATTTTGGATGGCTATGATTTTGGTGCTGGAATCGTTCACCTCTTCTTCACTAAATCAGAAGAAGAGAAGAAAGCCGTAACCAATGCAATTGGACCTTTTTGGGATGCCAATGAAGTATGGCTTATTGCAGTTGGAGGCGTATTATTCTTTGCTTTTCCTACCTTATATGCATCTGCCTTCAGTGGCTTTTATCTCCCTTTAATAATGGTTCTTTGGTTGCTAATCTTCCGGGCGATTGGGTTGGAATTAAGAGGTCAGATACACAATAGGTTATGGGAGAAGCTATGGGATAAAGCATTTGGAATAGCCAGTCTATTACTGGCATTATTCTTTGGCATCGCTTTGGGAAATGTAGTGCGCGGCGTAAATCTTGGAATGGTAGAAAACGGGGTGTCTACGCAGGAGCCACACTATTTTTTTCTAGCACTTTGGAACCCCACATTAGATCCGCTTGCAGAACAACAAGGAGTTATTGATTGGTTTACCCTACTTCTTGGTATTGTTGCTGTGGTAACGCTTACCATACATGGGGCCAATTGGGTTATATTTAAAACTTCAACAGATTTAAATAGGCGGTTAAGAAATAGTATCTATAAACTTAACTTTGTTTTATTAGGTTTGGTACTCCTTTCTGCTGGTTTGTGGCATATTGTAAAACCATTTCCCTTAATAAATTTACGTACACATTATTGGTTGTGGTTATTTCCTATTATGGCTGCTATTGGATTGGTGGGACAGTTTTGGATAAAAAAATTTAAAAAAGATGTGACTGGATTTTTGTTTTCAGCCATGTTTATTTTTGGGAGTTTTGCAACAACAGTGGCTTCTATGTTCCCAAACTTATTGCCCTCTACCAATGGGGTTAACCCTTCCTTGACCGTTCAGAGTATGGCTGCACCCGAGTATGGACTTTCCATAGGGGTATACTGGTTTATCATAGCAGCTGTTCTAGTTGTAGTGTACACTGTTATCCAATTGAGCGTATTTAAAGGAAAAATGGATGATGTTGGATATGGGGATCATTAAATTGGTATTTAGAAGGATTATGCAAAAAAGTTCCATATCTGAAGTAGCAGAAGAAGTACTGATTTTTTTTTGAATTATGGGCGGATGGAGTAGTCAAATCGGGTTAGCCAATAAAAAACACCTTCCTTGGGGAGGGAAGGTGCTGAAATAGATGCCCTTTAAGAGCCTCAAAATTTAAATTCCGATGGTTATCGACCCCCTATTGACTATTGGTAATTAATAGGGAGTTAAATCCGATTAATGAGGTAATTTATGTCTTAACATGCCGTAGATCCAGGTGCCTAATATTGCTCCCAGAATTACTACTAAAATTGGAAAATATCCTGCTCCTGTCAATACGAACATAGGTCCTGGGCAAGCGCCTGCCAAAGCCCAACCCAATCCAAAAAGAATTCCGCCTATTAAATAACGGGAGATACTCTTGTCCTTATCGGCAATTACAATAGGATTTCCTTGTGTATCCTTTACGTTATTTCTCTTGATGAATTGTACTATAATAATCCCCACTACTAGTGCTGAGCCCATTAAGCCATACATATGGAACGACTGAAAGTTGAACATTTCATAAATCCGAAACCACGATGCCGCTTCGGACTTGTACATTACGATTCCGAAGAATACTCCTATGATGGGATAAATAATATTTTTCATTATTGATATGCTTTAAAATTTAAATTTTAAGATTAAATTGATTGTAGCCAGTTTATTGGTGTTCCTATTCCTCTGTACAAGGCAATGTTTTTAATCTGTTTCGCACAGCGGGTTAAAAGAACTGTAACTAGTTAGAAATATCACCTAAAAGATAAATGGGAAAATGAGGTGAATCATAATCAATCCCCCTATAAAAAAACCGATGGTAGCTATGAGCGAGGGCATTTGTAAATTACTTATACCCGATATGGAGTGCCCGGAGGTACATCCACCCGCATAACGCGAACCAAATCCAACTAATAAACCACCAATCAACAATAAGATTAAGGTTGTAGGAGAAGAAAATGCATCCTCACCAAATAACTCAGTTGGCACATAGGTTGTTCCTGCACTTTCGAATCCTGAAGCTTTTAGCTGCTCAATTGTTTTTGGGTTGAGGTCTGGAACCTGGTTATCTGATAAATACTGTGAGCCAACAAATCCACCTATAATGGCTCCTATCATTACCAATAAATTCCATCGTTGGGTTTTCCAATCGAATTGGAAGAAGGTACTAGTTTTACCGGCCCCTCCAATGGCGCATAAGGTTCTTAAATTGGAAGACATTCCAAAATTCCTGCCTACATACAATAGGGTAAACATGGTAAGAGCAATCAAAGGGCCGCTTACATACCACGGCCAAGGTTCTAAAATCCATTCCATAATTAATAATAATTTTTAAGGACTGCAAATATCATCTTTTTTAAATTGATGTTGTGTTACATAGGTTACACAGTTGCTTCCTGAATTTACAATTAGCATTTTACATTAATAGGATTGTTCTTAGAATTCTTAATACGTAACGATTTTAGATTTCGTGGGATATAGGTTAAATATCCTAAAAAAGTTATTAAATGTAAGTCATAACCTTTTAGGAAATTGAATAGGGAGGAGGCAGTTTTTAGGTCTCAAAGAGCCCATCTTTCGGTAATAATGTTAAAACTTCACTAAATATCCTGTAGTTTAACGTTAATATGTTGGTTTTAATTGGATGGGGTTTCTAAGGCCGTTAATTTTGGATACTTGAAGATTGTTGTAATTAATCTAAAAAGGGTTAATTGGTTTGAAGGTATTTCGAGCGAAATCAATCGATTATAAACTATAAAAATAATGTATGTTAAAATCAGAAAAAGTTAAAAGGGTATTTTTATTTGTAGCCTTGTTGGGAACATTTGGATTGTTTGCTCAAGAAACCAGTATTTCAGATGCGGAATTAACCAACTTTGCAACCGCATATCAAAAATTACAGATTCAAAATCAAGTGACGCAACAAAACATGATGAAAGTAATTGAGGATGAGGGAATTGGAGTGGAGCGCTTTAGTGAAATTCAACAAGCTTCTATGGATCCAAATAAGGAAATAGATGCTACAGATAAGGAGAAGGAATTACATAAGAAAGCGCTTGCCAAATTAGAGAAAATGCAACCGGAATTGGAGAAGGAGATAAATGAGCAGATAACTTCTACTGGAATGACGATGGAGCAGTTTGAATCTCTTGCAAAGGCAATACAACAAGATCCTTCATTGCAAAAAAGATTACAGGCTATTATTGTAAAAAGTCAGGGGTAGTCTTATTGATAGTTAGACATAAAAAGGAGAAGCAAATTTTTGCTTCTCCTTTTTTTATGGGCGTCTTTGTTCTGAAAACGATTGTTGGAATGTTATTACCTACGCAAAAGATTGCAGTTCTATTGTTTCTTGCTCTCCTGATCAATTTTTTTAATAAATTTAATTACCCCACTAAAATAATTTTCAGCATCGTCATGCATTGCGAAATGACTGCCATTTGGACAATGAAGGTATTGTCCATTTTGCACTTCTGTGGCTATCCATGCCATGTGCTTGGGATCCATGGTATCGTATTCTCCCCCAATGGTAAGGGTGGGTATAGTGATTTTAGATAGCTCAGTAGTAATGTCCCAATTCTTTAGTTTAGCATCGCCCACCACTCCAAATTCACTTGGTCCCTGCATAGTAACATACAGGTCTTCATTAATATTGGACATGGCTTTGTTTACCTCTTCAGGCCATTCATCCAAAGGCATCCTCAGTACATGTTTGGGATAATAATGGGTGTGAATCAATTCTGTGTATCGAGGATTGGCATAATCGGCTTTGGCCTCCAACGCTCTAATTTCGGCTAGAACATTAGGATCTAGTTGAGGTGCAAGTACCGCATTGGCATAAGTGATATAATCTGGGATAGACGCCATCATATTGGAAATAATCAAACCTTTTAGATTGTCCTGATATTTTAATGCGTATTCCATTGACAATAGGCCGCCCCATGAACTCCCCAAGAGGTAGAAATTATCTTTGTTCAATCCCAATGCTTTTCTTACTTGTTCTACTTCATCAACATATCTATCCACGCTCCATAACTCTTTGTTGTTGGGCTGATCTGAGTAAGCGGATTCCAATTGGTCATAATAGTAGTATTCAATATTAGCTGCTGGAAAGTAGTCGTCAAATATTTTAAAATATTCATGGGTGGCACCAGGACCACCATGTAATAATAATACTTTGATGGTGGGATTGTTTCCCATTTTTTTGGTCCACACCTTAAACTCCCCCACGGGAGTCTTAATGGGGATCATTTTCACCCCTTTTGTACTGTTGTCTACAGTTTCTAGGGAATTAGAATCCGAACTAATAGTTTTGGATTCCTTGTTGTTTTTGCAACTTGAGAGTCCTAAAAGTAGGGAAAGAAGAAGGATTGTGTTTCTCATGGTTCAATGTATTATTTGGTTTTTTTATAAGTGCTAACCTAAATTCTACAAGTGTTTTAATTTAGAAATGGCTTCTAGTAAATATAGCTAAAAAGATAAGCTATTCTTAATTCGGGATGTAGTAGACTTCCTAAGAAGAGATTGATTAAAAAAGAAAAGGATTCAAAGAGAATGATTAGTACCTTCTCTTTGAATCCTTGTTTAGATAGCGTTCCTCCAATACCTAAGGTAGCTTTGCTTTACCTTTTGAAAACAGAGAGCTCGAAATTGAAACTAAATACCTCTATTTTTTAGTGATCTGCTTCACAAGAGCAACCTGTTGTAGTTTCTCCATGCCAGTCAAAAGCAGGCGCATAGTCGTTCATTTCCCAATAGAATGCTCCTCTTGATTTTTCCCCGTTTCCAATCTCGTTCATAGTATCCGTATCGTACAATCTACCATTAATCATGGTATAGATTACAGAGTTAGAGTTCTCAATATTTTCAAGAGGATTCTTGTCTAGTACGATCAAATCTGCCAACATTCCAGGTTGTAGTGTGCCTAAATAATCATCCATTCCTAGGTAATGTGCCCCATTGATGGTGGCAGCTTTTAAAGCCTCCATATTGGTCATCCCACCTTGTGCCAGCATCCAAAGTTCCCAATGGGCACCAATACCTTGTATCTGTCCATGTGCTCCCAGATTAATCTTAACGCCTGCATCGGCTAATTTTTTAGTACTTTTTGAAACTAGGATATGACCGTTTTCATATTCTTTCATAGGTGCCATAGTGCGGTGTCTAGAACGTGAGTCTATAATACCTCTTGGAGTGTATTTTAAAAGCTTTTCATCTTCCCAAACGTTGGTGGTCTGGTACCAGAAATATTCCCCATTCAATCCGCCATAATTAACGATTAGGGTAGGGGTGTAGCCAGTTTCGCTAGCAGCCCACAATTGGATGACGTCCTTATGAACATCCGCAACAGGGATGTTGTGTTCTATTCCTGTATGTCCGTCTAAAATCATAGACAAATTATGGAAGAAAGTAGATCCTCCTTCAGGAACCACCGCTATCTCTTCGTCATGGGCTGCTTTAATAATTTGCTGTCTCTGATTCCTTCTTGGCTGGTTATAGCTTTTTACAGAAAAAGCGCCAAATGCCTTTGTTCTATGAATGGCCGACCTTGCATCGTCCAAATTGTTTACAGTAGCTTTAAAATCTCCATCTGCTCCATATAAAATGGCTCCGGTAGAAAAAATTCTAGGCCCCACCATAGCGCCAGACTTAACCATCTCCGATTGTGAGAAAACCATTTCGGTATTTGCGGAAGGATCATGTGTAGTGGTTACCCCATAAGCTAAATTGGTATAATACTGCCAATGTTTCTGTGGGCTAAGGCCAAATCTAAAATGTCCTAGATGCGCGTGTACGTCTATTAATCCCGGCATAATTGTTTTGCCACTAACATCAATGATATGTGCATCGGCAGGTATACTAACGGAGGCCTTTTGACCGACACCTATTATTTTATTCTCCTTAATTAAAATGGTGCCGGTTTCTATTACCTCATCATTATTCATGGTAATGATTCTGGCTCCAGTAAGAGCTATTATCCCTTTTGGCTTATCGGTAGGTAGACTTAGGTTAATTTTGATTCCCACAGTATCCATTTTCGAAATGGTATCTGGAGCCTCTTCCAAAAAGGTGAATTTTTGATTTATAGGCGTACTGAAATATTCATCACCCAACGTCCAATTAAGCTGGTCGCTATGGGCAGACCAATGTAGATTAATTCCAGCATCACGTGCTACTTGAGCTACTGGGACATTGGTAGACCTTCCGTCCAATTCAATAGTGTTACCAGTCACGGGTAGTGCGGCAATATAAACTTTGTATAAGTTGGAGAAAGCTATCCAGTTATCGTCTGGACTTGGTATAATTCTTTGCGCATATTTAGATTTTACTAATTCTCTAGCATCTTTACCATCTAAATTTACAGATTTTAGGGTTTTGGTCAAAGATCCAAATAGATACCCTCCGGTTTGGTAGTAAATTCTACTTGCATCCTTGTTGAAAGTAGGATATTCTCCTTCATTTGTCACCAATCTTTTGGTGGACTTATATCCAGATCTTCTGTTGTGATTAACTTCTAGCAGATAAATTCCAGATTCTTTTGTATTTACATAACCTTGGTTTCCATTTCCGCCCTCTTCCCTATATACAATAAGGTTATTGTCTTTAGGAGAAAATGACGGCTCCCTATAAATAGCTCTCTCAGTAGTTAATTGTACAGGCTTATTTTTGGAAGAAGTTAAATCCAACCTTTGTATGGCCCCCATATTTTCATCGTTCCAAGTAACATAAACTACGTGTTTGCCATCCTTAGAAAATGAAGGCTCAAATTCTAAATCCGTTCCTGTGGTAAGTCGTTTTGCTGTGCCATTAGGAAGTGATTTTTTCCATAAATACCCAGCAGCATTAAATATTGGATATTCTGGTGATGTTGACCCCCTATTCTGGCCATACTGACCCCCCTAAGGATTTTGGTCAAAAAGATAAGTTAATGACAATATTACAGTTTTTTTCTTAGACTTTCTCCCTTTAATTCTATCCGGTGAGAGGTGTGTACCAGTCGGTCCAATATCGCGTCAGCGATGCTTGCTTCTCCAATAATATCGTACCAGCTTCCCACAGGAAGTTGACTTGCAATAATGGTAGATGATCTTCCATGCCGGTCCTCAATGATCTCCATCAGGTCCATTTGCTGTTTTCTATCCAAGTGAGCCAGTCCAAAGTCATCCAGGATCAACAGTTTCGCCTTCGCCAAC
>NZ_AUCB01000011.1 GCF_000429545.1 Arenibacter certesii DSM 19833 | reverse complement strand
CTTTAATAGGTCGATAGATAATTCCAATGCTGTTCGTTTTACTGCAAATATCGAACTCCTATTTCAATTCACACACAACTTTTGAGCTTGATCCGGAATCCGTTCTACCAGAGGGAGTAGCCGATATTATAAAAAAGAAGCAACTTTTCACCCGAAAAAATGAACTAACAGAAAGGGAAGAAGAAGAAAAAGAAAAAAAAGAAAAAGTTTAATTACAAATTTTCAATATAAACAGACGGTTCAAAATTAGGAATAAATTCCTTTCTTGGACCGTCTATATATTTACGAGAGTTTTATAATATTTGAGCTGCGTGGTCTTTGGTCTTAACCTTATCTATTACTTTAGACACTATTCCCTTTTCATCTATTACAAAGGTCATTCTATGTATGCCGTCATATTTCCTTCCCATAAATTGTTTTGGACCCCATACCCCAAAGATATTTAAGACGGTATGGTCCTCATCTGCCAACAAGGGAAACGGGAATTCATATTTATTTCTAAAATTCGATTGCCTTTTTTGCGAATCTGCGCTTACCCCTAATAATTCATAACCTTGAGCCTGCAGTTCCGAATAATTATCCCTTAAATTACAAGCCTCCGCTGTACAGCCTGGGGTACTTGCTTTGGGATAGAAAAAAACTATCAATTTCTTTCCTTCATAATCAGACAGTTTAATAGTATTTCCATCTTGGTCCATAGCCGAAAATGAGGGCACTTTATCCCCTACTTTTAATGTATTCATATTAGTATCTTAAATAATTTTGTTACTTTGGAAATTGGTCTATCCATAGCCAATTTCTTATTTTTTATAAAATTACACATTTAATGACTAAAAGAGAAAAAGTAGACTTTACGATTAAGACATTACAGGAGATTTATCCCACTATTCCCACACCCTTAGACCATAAGGATCCCTATACACTACTCATTGCCGTACTTTTATCGGCACAAAGTACAGATGTAAGGGTTAATATGATAACTCCGTTATTATTTGCTAAAGCGGACAACCCTTACGATATGGTAAAAATGACGGTTGATGAAATAAGGGAAATCATAAGACCAGTTGGCCTGTCCCCAATGAAAGCTAAGGGAATTTATGGGCTGTCCAAAATGCTAATAGAAAAGTACGATGGAATTGTCCCAAAAGATATAGAATTGTTGAAGGAATTTCCAGCTGTGGGTCATAAGACGGCTAGTGTGGTAGTAGCACAAGCCTTTGGAATTCCAGCATTTCCGGTAGATACCCATATCCACAGATTAATGTTCAGATGGGGGTTTTCTAACGGTAAAAATGTTGTGCAAACGGAAAAAGATGCAAAAAGATTATTTCCAAAAGAGTTATGGAACGACCTTCATTTGCAAATTATTTGGTACGGTAGGGAATATTCCCCAGCAAGAGGATGGGATTTAGAAAAGGATATTATAACCAAAACTATTGGCAGAAAGGAGGTGCTCAATGCTTATTATAAGTCCAAAAAACTCAGCAAATAAGCAGGATTTTATAAATCCGTCACTGAGTCAATCGCCCATGGGTAAGCAAATAATGCTCCAAATAGAAGTTGACGATAACCTGTTAACACCCGTCTGAACGGAATGGCAAACCTGGGTGCCTTCTAATCTCAGGTAGTAAGTGAAATCTGAAATGTATCCAAAGGCCATCACTGATTTCTATGGCAGATTTAGGTGAACATATTGCATACCTATAGCTACGAAACAATTTTTAAAAGCCTTACTCCTAAAAAGAACCTTGGATTTATGGACCAATGGTATTTTATCAGAATTATATACAAGAGAAATAGCTACATAGTAAAATGCGTTATTTCTACTTAAATTTGAAACTAGTTTAGATTATTTTCAAACTGAATATTATCATACTCAATAATCTGTAACGACTTGGAATAGCTCATCAATAAATTCACAGTTTCTTGGCTAGCTGCGGCAAGTTTACACTTGTTTTGGTTGTCAGAGTAAATTTTTTCCATAAGATTATAGTATTGTTTGATTAGATAACGCCACTATATTGGAAATATTGCTCTAGCTGTTCAAAGCTTTCGTTAATTAGTTAAAACGATATTGTTTTTCTCTATAATCTTTCGAAGGTTAATTAGCGCGTAACGCATTCTTCCCAAAGCAGTATTAATGCTCACCCCAGTGTTCTCGGATATTTCCTTAAAACTCATGTCCTTATAAATTCTCATTAATAGAACCTCCTTTTGATCTTCCGGTAACTCATCAATTAATTTATTTAGATCAGAATCAATTTGATCTTTAATTAACTGCTTCTCTACATTTAATTTATCATCACCTATAACCGAGAAAATATTAAAATCTTCGTTGCCTTCAAACTTGGGCATTCTTTTGTTTCTTCTAAAATGATCTATTACCAAATTATGTGCAATTCTCATTACCCAAGGTAAAAATTTTCCTTCTTCACTATAAGAGCCTTTTTTTAAAGTCCGGATTACTTTAATAAAGGTATCTTGAAAAATATCTTCTGTTACATCCCTGTCTAGTACCTTGGAATAAATAAAGCTACTGATACGTTGGTTGTGTCTGTTAATTAAAATTTCAAGAGATTTTTCATTTCCATTAATGTAATCTTTTACTAATACCGAGTCATCTTTTTGCAATTCCATACTACTTGTTTTTTAGTTAGTTAAGCGCCTTCTTTTCAAGATTGGTCTTCTATTGATTTGCTACTAGGCTATAAAGTCGTTACGCTTATAGTGTACTAGTGAACTAACAACAGGATAAAAGTATATAAATGATAAGGCTGTGTAAAAAGTATGTTGTAAAACCCGCATTAAACGATGTCAAACGTCGATTTTATTGTTTTCACTATAATAATTATTAAAATAAGCAGTTGGCAATGTGCTAAGAGTAGTATTGTACTCATTGTATTTAGTTTACTTATAGACCTTATGTATAGATAGGATTAAAAAGGAAAAAAGAAGGCAATTAAAAATCGTAAAGGTATTTCTATACCACTATTATTACAGTACTGAATTAAAAATGGGAATGGATAAATAGAAATAACATACTCTCAAAGAGTACATATAGATTATATGATTTGAAACTAATAACTGAATTAGATTTAATGTGATTTTTTGGATTACTTTAAACCCTTATAAACATTATGGTAATTTAACTTAGGGCAAGTCCACGAAAGATGGACGCATAATTAACGATAATATTTAGACGCTCGCCTAAATTCAACGGGCAGGGAATAGCCGGTGCAAAAGAATATAGCTTAGTGTTTAATGATCAAAATCACTAAATACTTGTAGGTAGTTTAGACGCTTAATTTTAATTGAGATTCTGCTCCAAGTGCTCACCGTCGCATTCCATTATACAAAGCGATTTGGAATAACTTAATAAAAATTCTATTTTAGAAGAAGATGTAGAAATCAGGGTACAGTTATCCTTTGCGTCAACGTAAAAGTTCTCCATGGGGCATTGGTTTATGTTTAAAATATACATTATAACCTCCAAAGCCCCTTAAAAATAAGTCTTACAGCACATTAATTCGTTAAAACTATATTGTACTTGTCAATCAATTTTCGGAGGTTGATCAATGCATATCTCATTCTCCCCAATGCAGTATTGATACTTACTCCGGTATTCTCGGATATTTCCTTGAAACTCATGTCTTGGAAAATTCGCATTTCCAAAACCTCCAGCTGCTCTACTGGCAACTCCTTAATAATAACTCTTAAGTCGGAATCTATTTGGTCCTTAATCAACTGTCGCTCAACATCTAATTTATCATCACTGATAACAGCGAAAAAATTAAAGTCGCTTTTGCCTTCAAATTTGGGCAATCTTTGGCTCTTTCTATAATAATCTATAATAAGGTTGTGGGATATCCTCATGACCCAAGGTAGAAATTTACCTTCTTCATTATAATTACCTTTTTTTAAAGTCTTGATAACTTTTATAAAGGTATCCTGAAAAATATCTTCTGTAACCTCTCGGTCTTGAACTTTGGAGTAAATAAAGCTACTTAGGCGCTTATTGTGACGGTTTATCAATATTTCCAGGGATCTTTCGTTTCCCTGCATATATTTTTTTACCAATACTGAATCTTCAATTAATAGTTCCATACTAATTACTTTTTTTAAGCTTAACAATAGAATCACCACTCTAATAGAGGAGGAAAAGCACATTAAATTTTATAAAAAGTAATTTTGTTACGTATAGGCTATTTTGTGTTTATTGAAGTTCAAATATATAAAAAATTAAGTCGATCTGGTAAATTTTATGTAAAGTAATCCTAACTATAAGTTAAACTATCAACTCCCATCGCATAGAATACACAAATAGTCCCTCCTTTCAATACGATTTTTTAGTTTGTAGATGGAGTTCATATAACACTAGTGATTAAATTACACATATTGTATCTTTGCAGCCTTAAATAAATGTATGATCGCTTTAAAAGATATCAACCCAAAGTATAACATTATAATTAAAGGAGCCAAGCTCCATAATTTAAAAAATATAGATGTAGTTATCCCTAGAAATAAACTAGTGGTTATAACCGGTCTATCGGGTTCTGGGAAGTCTAGCTTGGCATTTGATACCCTTTATGCCGAGGGTCAGCGTAGATATGTAGAAAGCCTATCCTCGTACGCAAGACAATTCTTAGGTAAATTAGATAAACCTAAAGTCGATTATATAAAAGGTATAGCACCCGCCATTGCAATTGAGCAAAAAGTGAATTCTACAAACCCGAGATCTACCGTTGGGACTACCACAGAGATATATGATTATTTAAAATTATTATTTGCTAGAATTGGCAGGACTATTTCTCCAGTATCAGGAAAGGAAGTAAAAAAGCATACAGTTACCGATGTTGTAGAACATATTAAAACATATGAGGAAGGTACCAAGTTATTACTGTTAGCTCCGATAAAAATAAGCGAGGATCGAGATCCTATTAAGTCGCTTCAATTATTTTCTAAACAAGGTTTTGCCAGAATATTGTATCAGGGAGAAGTTATAAGGATAGATGATGAAATAAAAGAAATTGGCAGGGAATTCCATTTAGTAGTTGATCGAATTATTTTTAAGGATGATGAGGATTTTTACAATAGATTAGGAAATGCCATTGATACTGCGTTCTTTGAAGGTAAAGGCGAGTGTATTATCCAGGAGCTTACCACGGATGAAACCGTCCATTTTAGCAATAAATTTGAGTTAGATGGAATTTCTTTTCTGGAGCCAAACGTACATCTTTTCAGCTTCAATAATCCTTATGGGGCCTGTCCTACTTGTGAAGGTTATGGTGATGTAATTGGTATAGACGAAGAATTGGTCATTCCTAATACTTCTCTTTCTGTATACGAAAATGCCATTTACCCATGGAGAGGAGAAAGCATGGGAAAACATAGAGACAAATTAATAAATTCTGCATATAAATTTGATTTCCCCATCCATAAACCTTGGTTCCAGTTAAGCCAAGAACAGAAAGATCTTGTTTGGGAAGGGAATAGTTATTTTACCGGCCTAAATAATTTTTTTCAAAAATTAGAGGAAAAGAGCTATAAAATTCAAAACAGGGTTATGTTATCCAGGTACAGGGGCAAAACCAAGTGTAGCACTTGTAAAGGCAAACGCTTAAGAAAGGAAACAGATTATGTAAAGGTTGCCGGGAAATCTATTTCAGACCTAGTAGAACTACCTATAGAAAATTTAATTCAATTTTTCAATGACCTTAAGCTAGACAGCAATGATAAAAAAATAGCATCGAGGTTACTTAAGGAAATAGAAAGCAGGCTGGGATTTTTAAACAATGTAGGGCTTAATTACCTAACCCTCAATAGGAAATCCAATTCCCTCTCCGGAGGAGAAAGTCAGCGTATAAATCTTGCTACCTCTCTAGGAAGTAGCTTGGTGGGCTCCATGTATATTCTAGATGAACCTAGTATTGGACTACACCCAAAGGATACAGAAAACTTAATTGTAGTTCTAAAAGCACTTCGCGATTTAGGTAATACCGTTATTGTAGTAGAACACGATGAGGATATTATGAAAGCCGCAGATGAGGTGATCGATATAGGTCCCCAAGCCGGAACCCATGGTGGAGAAGTTGTAGCACAGGGAACCCTTGCAGAAATATGCAAATCCGATTCCCTCACCGCAGCCTACCTAAATGGAACTATGGAAATAGCCGTTCCAAAGAAAAGACGGACTTCTAAAAACCATATAGAAATTAAAGGTGCCCGGGAAAATAACCTAAAAAATATAGATGTTACTTTCCCATTAAATGTACTGACCGTTATCACAGGCGTTTCCGGTAGCGGAAAGAGTACCTTGGTAAAACGACTACTATATCCCCTAGTCCTTAAAGAAATTGGCGGATTTGGCGAAAAAGCCGGACAGTTCACCAGTATTAATGGCAATTTTGAGACACTTAAGAATGTAGAATACGTAGACCAGAATCCCATAGGTAGATCTTCTAGGTCTAACCCTGTAACCTATATAAAGGCTTATGACGATATACGAAACCTATTCTCCTCCCAAAAACTAAGCAAGTTAAGAGGATACCAGCCCAAACACTTCTCCTTTAACGTAGAAGGTGGCCGATGTGAGAAATGTAAAGGCGAAGGGGAAATTACAGTCGAAATGCAATTTATGGCCGATGTGCATTTAGAATGTGAGACCTGTAATGGCAAAAGATTTAAAAAAGAAGTCTTAGAAGTTAGATTTGAAGAGGCCAATATTGATGATGTCCTAAATATGACCATTGATGATGCGGTTGATTTTTTCGAAAAAAACAGCCAGACTAAAATAGTAAGTAAATTAAAGCCACTTCAAGACGTTGGATTGGGTTATGTAACTTTGGGACAATCCTCTTCTACCCTTTCAGGTGGAGAGGCTCAACGTATAAAACTAGCTTCATTCTTAGTAAAAGGAACTACCAAAGACAAAACCCTTTTTATATTTGATGAACCCACAACTGGACTCCATTTTCACGATATTAAAAAATTATTAAAATCTTTTGATGCCTTACTTTCAAAAGGCCATTCTATAGTAGTAATAGAACACAATTTGGATATGATAAAATGTGCTGATTATATTATAGACTTAGGCCCGCAAGGAGGGGAAAAAGGAGGACATCTTATAGTTCAGGGCGTACCTGAGCTAGTCGCAGAAAATAAAGAGTCCTATACAGCTGGCTATTTAAAAGAGAAATTGCACAATATCAAACTAACTTAAAAGCATAGTCAATTACCGCCACATTGAATTAAAAAAACAACCATTTTAAAAATTGTTTAGTTTAAAAGCAGGGTTTTTATGAGAGATATTAAACTTTAAAATAATTTTATATACCTCATAATCAGCATAATATAAGGTTATCGGATTGTTTGGCATGTTGTTTGGTATATATCAATCGAACGCAAATAATTACAAACTATATTAATACCTTATATTATGAGAAACTTAATACTCCTTTTTACAGCGCTTGTTTTTAGCAGCTCTGGTGCTATGGCAGCCATCACAGAAGATAAGGTTGCAACTAGCACTACTTATAGGTATAACGACTCTTTTATATTTGTTGAAAATGGAATCACCTTTTCAGTATATCCAGATGGTGAGTTCGATTTTTATATCGACAACAGGGTTGGTGTAAATGCTAATGTAAGTTTTGGCCATACCAATATCACCTTTAATTCTGGTTATGACTATAACCCATATGTACAATATGATGAATATGGGGCTGTAATTCAGGTAGAGAATGTACCCATCTATTACGATTATTACGGTAGGGTAACCCAAATAGGCGATGTAGATATACAATATCGAAATGATAGAGTAAGAAGGTTGGGAGGACTACATGTTTATTATAATAACTATGGGCACTATAGTCACCACAATGGATATATAAATAGTTATAATAGGCAATATGTGTACAAACCTTTTCACAGGTACTTTGCTAGACCATTAGTAGGATTCAATATTGTGTATAACACTCCTTACAGAAGATATTATACCCCTATTAGGTATACTTACTATAGGCCTTATCACAATAACTATCGTAAGTCTTATGCTAAAGTAGGACACAAGTATAAGTATCATAAATCGCACGAAAAAAGACGATCCGTATACAGAAATGATAATCGAGTTGCGGTAAGGGATAATGGCTACAGACGTCAAAGTAATCAGGGATCTAATACTAGAAGTGTACATACCAGAAACGAAAGCTTAAGGAACAATTTAGGTAGTTCTAGAAGTACATCAACTCGTTCTAACAACAATGGAACGCGTACTGTAAATAGTAGTACTACATCACGCTCTAACAATAACGGGAACAGCACTATAAATAGAAGCTCTACGGCTCGCTCTAATAATAATCCTAACCGTACTGTTAATAGAAGTTCTACGGCACGCACCAATAATGCGAATAAGTCGGACAATAGATCAACTACGGTTAGGAGCAGCACAATGGATAGCAATAGTAATGGTAGCATCAGCAGAAGTACCAAAATCAGATCTAATAATAATGGAAACAATTATGTTCCTAAGACCACAACGGCTAAAAGAAGTAGTAATGCTACAAGTTCCGTAAACCGGAGCAGACCATCGGTCAGGAAAACAAGTAGTACTTCAACATCCCGTAATACGGCGGTAAGAAGTAGTTCTTCTAACCGAAGTAGTAACACCAAGGCAGTTAGAAGTTCAGCACCAAGCCGTGCAAAAGTAAGCAGTAACAATGCAAGCACTAGGTCGGTAAATAAAGCGCCTTCTAATTCGGTTAGAAAGTCCACTACAGTTAGTGGTAGAAGTAGAAGTTCTAGAAATCAATAAAATTAGTTTTTAGGTTGGTTAGTTGTTTAGCCCGTAGGGAATTGGTTCCTACGGGTTTTTTTTGATCTAGCTCCTACCCCTTAACCTTTCCATGTATTTGAATAGTACTCCATAAACATCATCTGATATTTTAAACCGGTACAACACAAATACATACGGCACAATTATTAGAATACTTTTTAATCCAATATTGATAAGAGGAGGGTATGGAAATTTTACAAAGTATAAAAGTAAGGCTATCCCAAATAGAAGTAAAAATACTTTTGCCGTTTCCTTGGTAATGGGTTGAATATCAAATTTAACCTTTACATAAATCAACTTAATGGTATTATAAATAAAAAATGCCAAGAAACTAGCTATTGCTGCGCCATCTAGCCCATATTTTGGGATCAACCACAGGTTTAATAGTATAGTCAGAATCGCCAATAACACCCCCATCAGCAGTAACGCCTTGTAAAAATCAGAATTATAGAGAATAGCATTATTATTTCCCAAAATGGCATCATACACTTTAGCTAAGCCTAGGATAACAACAATCATAAATCCGCCCCTGTAATTTTCCGGTAAAAAATCATATAGGTCATGAAGGTTCAAAATAATCAATAAGAAAAGAAGTCCTGATACTATAAACAAAGTAAGCGAGCTCTTTTGATACAGTCTTTTTAGACCTACAGTATCTTTATTGTGAAGGATTTCTGCAGTTAAAGGATAGGTAATATTATGCATGGACCTGGAGGGAACAGCAATGGTGATAGCAATATAACCCGCAACACTATAATAGGCTACGTTTTCTATTTCTATAAACTGATTAATCATTACCTTATCTACCTCCAGTAATACTATGGCCGCTGAGCCTCCTAAAATGATTAATGCACTATAGCTTACCATTTCCCTGGTATTGCTAGGAAGCTTTAGGTTTGGCTTAAAGCCTTGAAGTTTTAGGGCATAGCCCATCATTATTAAGGTCCTAAAAAGATATAGTAATACAAGGGCATTAAGAAACGACACTACCGAAATAACATCAACATAAATCAGTAACAATAGGATAGTTATGATAATTCTGCTAAAGACCTCTTTCATAAAATTCCCAAAAACCGATCTCATCTTCACTTTGGCCCATGCATAGAACACCTCAAAATAGGCCATTGCCAAGCCAATTAGAAATATATGCCATACATAACCCTTTACCACGGGATTTTCTTTCGATAGAAAGTTGCCAATGGTCTCATTGGCTAATTGGGAAATAAGTGCTAACGGAACTATCAAAGCTAAAGGCAAGAGTATCATAAGCGTTAAGAAGGAATCCCTACTCCTACCCTCTTGGAAACCCGTAAAGTATTTTACCAGAGTATTGGGAACCCCAAAAGCCAACAGTGGCATTAAAACTGCTGAAGCCGATAGAATTACATTAACAAGACCGAAATATTCATCTGTTAAAAATCGGGTATATAGAAAAAGTAAATTGGTTCCTCCTATTATAAAACCAAAATAGGTGATTAAGGTATTGTTTAAAGATTGTTTTAAAACTATTCCCATTTCCCTATATACTTGGCTAATTTAGAGGTAAGTTCCTTTCTGTGATACTGTTCCGTTTTTGAATGTGGCAGGGCCAACTCCCCTTTTTTAAATTGTAAAAACCAATGCCACAAGATATCCTTAATTTCTTTAAACTGCTGATATTCCAAAGTTTTTCCCGTATTGGAAGCCTCAATTAAGGTCGCAACTTCCCAATCTTTTGGACCTACCCCTAGAATAGGTCTTTTAGCGGCCATATACTCGAATACCTTTCCAGGAATAATTCCCTTGGTAGCTATACTATCTATTTCTAATAGCAATAGGACTTGTGAACTTCTTTGCAGTGACATAGCTTCTTTATGGGTAAGATAACCAAGCAGATCTAAATACGGTTCTAATCCAAAAGATTTTATACTTTCTAGGACATCACTACTGACTACTCCGGCTAATTTTAATCGCAAACTCTTTTTAAAAGCTTCGTTTTCTGCCACTAATTCTGATAAAGCTTGCCATAAATGTAATGGATCCCTTCCAGAGAGCAGGGATCCTATATGGGATATTGTAAAAGTAGCATCTAAAGGGACAGGTTCTTCGTCATAGGTATCAAAGCCATTGGTTATCACAGTAATCGGCTTCTCGGTCAACTGAGAAAATTCTAATTTCGTGGTATTACTGGTCACAATAATTTTATCCGCCTCGTTTAGCACCATATGCTCCAATTGCTTATGCTTTTTCTTTGATGCTGTTGTAAGCATTAGCTTATCGTGATACCCAATAGAGGTCCATGGGTCCCTAAAATCTGCTATCCACTGTACTTTTACTTGTTTTTTTAATTGCTGTCCAATTAAATGAACACTGTGTGGTGGTCCAGTTGTGATAATAGTTCCAATTTTTTCCTTTTCTATCAATCGAGACAAAAAGTTTACGGAAGGCCTAATCCAAAACTTTCTAGCATCGGGAATAAAAAGGTTGCCCCTAACCCACAGCATTAATTTTTCTAGAAGAGTCTGATCCTTGGTGGTAATAATACCTGAACTGATCTGCTTGGTCTTTCTTTTTGAAAAAATACGCGCCAATCCATAAGGTTCAAATATTTTCTGCTTGTAAACCTTCACTCTCCCAGGAATTCCATTTTCGAAGGAGTCATCTGTAATGGGATAATTAGGGTTTTCAGGAGCGTAAACAATTGGCTCCACATTATAATGGGGAAGATACTTTACAAATTTCAACCAACGCTGTACTCCTGGTCCCCCTGCAGGAGGCCAATAATATGTAATAATAAGGACCTTTTGCATTAGTCGGTTGTGTTATTTCCCGATGTCCTAAAGCCATATCCCACCCCTATAATTAAGATTAATCCGATAATAATAGAGGTTGCCATGGTAATCGAGGAACCAATTTGTACTATTTCTGGTTGAAATTTAAATTCTATCGTATGTTCTCCTGCAGGAACTTCCAATGCTCTTAGCACATAATTCACTTTAAAGTGATTGGTCAGTTCTCCATCTATATACGCATCCCATCCATGTGGATAATACATTTCCGAGAAAACTGCCACCCCCGGGTTGGAGTTCTGCGACCTATAGGTCAGGTGATTAGGGCTATAGTTTGTTAATTCTATATTTGCTATAGAATCTAGCCTAAGTTTTTGATTTTTGTGAGCAATTTTAGCGCTATTGAATACTGCACTGCGCTTTAGATTCATGGTATCCAATGCCATAATTTCCTCATTGGCATTTTGTACAGGTATCAATTGATCTACAAACCAAGCGTTACCATTGGCATCCGGATTTTGGGCAGGATAGCTTACACCCTCCTCATCTTGTTGCACCACGTATTTTACGTTAAGCATACTCAGGACCCCTATTTTACCCTTATATATATGGTATTTGAATAAATCTTCCAGTCCGGCAGGCTTGGCAGCATGGTACCCACCAATTGACTGATGAAAATAAGAAGTCCTAGCCCCATTAATTCCCTCATTAGGATCGTATACTCTGAATATTCCTGGATCTTGGGCAATCTGTCTGTCAAATTCGGTCTCCTGAAAAGGTTCGGACATCCTACGCTTCGCTACAAAATCTTCCTCGTTTACATAACGCTTTGCCACACCTACCAAATCGAAAACAACTAAAAGCCCAATTAAAATTATGACGAGCTGCTGCTTTAATTTACCTTTTAAGAAGAACCAGATAACCACGGCAGCCAACCCAATAAATATTAAGGATCTAAATATATCGGAATTATAGACGGATTTTCGATCGGCTTTTATAAGGGCTAATATATCATCCCCATAATATTGTCTTAATGTTTCGTCACTTTGACCTGTAAACGTGAATAGTCCTTTTATGAGCAGTAAAAAAATCCCTAGCCCTAAAGCAATAAAAACGGAGGTTTTTAATGCCTTTAATTTTTTAGAGTCGTTCTCTTTGTTATTAAAAAGTGCGACCAAAGCTAAAATCGCCAACACTGGCACGCACAGTTCTAAAATAACTTGGATGGAAGAAACCGCCCTAAATTTATTGTATAGCGGAAAATAATCGATCATTAAATTGGTCAATAATCCAAAATTTTTACCCCAAGACAAGAATAAAGCCATTATTGTGCCCCCTAGGAGCCACCATTTCACCTTTCCACGAACTAAAAACAATCCCAAAACAAAAAGGAAAAACACAACTGCCCCAATATAGGCTGGTGCAGCAACAATAGGTTGATCTCCCCAATATAATGGCAGTCCTTTTGAAAATTCCAAGGCCTTGTTTCTGGGGATTCCATTTTCCGTTAAATAGCTATACGTTTCAGATTTGGTACCCAAATCTTCACTATTGGACCCCCCAAAGAGTCTGGGTACGAATAAATTAAGGGATTCTGCTATCCCGTAACTATATTGGGTTATATATTCCCTGTCTAAACCAGATCCTTTTTCTACCGGATTCCCTTGTGGGTCAATGGTAAGTTCAGATTTACCCCTAGTGCTCCAATCCGCATATTCTTTTGTAGCCAAAAGGCTGGTTGCATTTGCCGCTACACCCAAAAGAACAGCTATTAAGAGTAACCCTACCGATTTTCCAAAATGTTGTAGTTGCTTTTTCTTAATGGCATCTACTAAATAAACCGCCCCGAGTACTAGCACCAATAACATAAAATAATATGTCATCTGGTAGTGATTGGCCCCAACTTCTAGCGCCATGGCAATGGCGGTAAGCAAAAAGCCCCATAAATATTTCTTTCTGAAGACCAATATAATTCCGCCCAAAAGCATCGGCATATACCCTATAGCATGGGCTTTGGCATTATGGCCTACCCCAAGAATTATAATCATGTAGGTAGAAAACCCAAAGGCCAGTGCCCCTAAAACCGCTAGTTTATAATCTACCTTAAGGCAGCATAATAAAATATAAAATCCGATTAAATATATAAATAAATAGTCTGCCGGTCTTGGTAAGAACCGGATAATCCTGTCTAATTTATAAACGTAATCATGTGGGTAATAGGCTCCTAATTGATAGGTGGGCATACCTCCAAATGCACTATTGGTCCAATAAGGCTCCTCTCCGGTATTTTTCCTAAAATCGTTCTGTTCCTTTGCCATTCCCGTAAACTGAACTATATCGGATTGTTCTATCACCTTCCCTTGTAAAACGGGATGGAAATAGGCAAGAGCTACAATGATAAAAAATAGGGTAACAAAAAAATGGATAAAAAAGGCTCTAAGACCGTTTCTCATGGCTAATAATTGGTAAATGGTTATTCAATTTCCTCAAAATCAATGTATTCCCCGACTTTATTAGAGGGTTTTCTTTGCTTTTTTGGTCTCTTATCTATAATTACATCTCCTATGTGAGACGCTTCGTTTTGGTCGGGCCCGGGAAAACCATTAAATTTTTCCTTAAAATATTTTTCCGTCTTTTTTGCAGCGTACCTAAACAGTATTGGGCCTAACCATTTCGCTAAAAACTTAAGCGCATAGTATACCAGGATTATTATTAGCAGCGTTTTTAAAAAACCCATATTTGTTAACTAATTTTACATCAGAATATATATCAAAAATACAATTATAGCGTTGTATTAATAAGTCAAATGTCTTAAAATAATAATAAATATAGTACCTATGACATATTATGGTTCTTTGAAACAATTAAATCTTCTGTTTATTGTTGCTTTTGTTTCCATTCCTTTCTGTGGTTTATCGCAATATACTGAGATAATAAACTCTAACAGACCTGGTCTTTCTGTAAGCGCTTATTCCGTGGGTACCAATGTTCTACAAGCGGAGTTTGGCGCGGGATTTGAGCAACGAGACCATTCCAGACTAGCTACGGAGTCTAATTTATTAGGAGCAGATATTTCCTTACGATACGGTCTGTTCTTTGAAACGTTGGAAATAAATTATGAGGGTACTTTTGATCATCAAAATAAAACTTATTTAAATACAGGTGTAGAAATAACAAATTCTGACTTCTCTAGGAACCGTTTAGGCCTTAAATTTTTGATTTTTGATCCTTTTAGGAATTCGGAAAATAATAAGCCAAACTTATATAGTTGGAAAGCTAACAATAAATTTAGGGTTAAAAACCTTATTCCTGCGATATCTATTTACGCGGGAGCAAATTTCGTTTTGGGGGACAACCCTTTTTATCGTGACGAAAAAATAATTTCTCCAAGAGTGATGATCGTCACACAAAACAAAATTACTTCCAGAATGGAACTAATTTCTAATATTGCTTATGATCGTATAGGAACCGAATTTCCTGAATGGAATTATACCATCTCGCTTTCCCATGCTCTTAACAATCCTAAATGGAGTGTTTTTATAGAAAATCAAGGTATAAAAAGTGACCGATACGCTGATGCCCTACTACGTGGTGGAGTGGCACACCTCTTAGGGAATAATATGCAAGTAGACCTAAATTTTGGAGCTAGCTTTAAAGATACACCAAGTAGAATATTTGGTGGCATGGGTATGTCCTATAGGTTAGATATGCATCAAGATAAAATAAAGGCGATATCAGACCAAGACCCCAATGGGAACGGAGGGCCAATTAGGAAGAAGGATATGCTAAAAAAGAGTAAGAAAAAAAGTAAAAAAGATAAAAAAGTTACCAATAGTGAAATTGATTTTTAAAAATACATCCATCCACTTTTTCCTATTAGATAATATCCCTAATATTGAGCATACAAACGCAAAAGTATGGTCACGTTAAAAGAAGTAACAAATAAGTCTGGTTTAAGGGATTTCGTTAAATTTCCATTTGCACTCTACAAGGATTCCCCTTATTGGGTACCACCAATTATTAGTGATGAGATGGCCTCTTTTGATAAAACCAAAAACCCTGTCTTTAAAGATGCCGAAGCGTGGTTTTTCTTGGCATATAAGGACAATAAGATCGTGGGACGTGTGGCTGCTATAATAAACAACATCGAAATAAACCGCCAAAATGTAAAAAAAATGCGCTTCGGCTGGTTCGATTTTATAGACGATTACGAAGTTAGTGAGACCATGTTCAATAAGGTGGTCGAAATTGGTAGACAACACAAGCTATTGTATATGGAAGGCCCTGTAGGATTTTCCAATATGGATAAGGTTGGCGTGCTAACTGAAGGGTTCGATCATATTGGAACCATGATCACCTGGTATAATTATCCCTATTATGCAAAGCATTTTGAGCGTTTTGGATTTGTAAAAGAAAAAGGGTATTTAGAAAGTATATTTCCTTTCAGTAATGCCGACCCCAAATTTTTTAAAAAGGCAAACGCCCTGGTAAAACAACGCTATGGTGTTAAGGAACTGAATTTTACTTCCACCGAAGAAGTAATGCCCATGGTGGACCAGATGTTCGATCTGTTTAATGAAAGCTATTCCAAACTCTCCTCTTTCGTTCCTATGACAGACCTGCAAAAGGACTATTTTAAGAAAAAATATATCTCATTTATTAATCCAGAATATATAAAATTTGTACTAGATAAAGACGACAAATTGATAGCCTTTGGTATTGTAATGCCTTCATTTTCCAAAGCTTTGCAAAAAGCAAAGGGAAAATTATTCCCCTTTGGATGGTACCATTTGCTAAATGCAAAGCGAAATAGCAAGGAAGTAATGTTTTATCTAATTGGAGTGCATCCGGAATACCAGAACAAAGGAGTAACCGCCGTTATATTTAATGAATACCATAAGACGTTTACGGAAAAAGGGATTGAAACCTGTATACGGACTCCCGAATTGGAAGATAATGTAGCTATCCGGCAATTATGGAAGCATTTTGATCCAAAGGTCTATAAAAAAAGAAGTACTTTCAGAAAGGACCTTTAAGTCTAGTATTCAGTTCAACGTAGTTAGTATTAAGATTGGTATTGAGTAGTGCGATTTGAGTATGGAGCCCGTCCCTCCGGCAGGCCCGAGAAAACGAACTTTAGCTAATATGCTATTTAAAACGCGAATCAATACTCCTTTATCCGCGGAAGACAAGTTAAAGCGGAGCTTTCGTTAGTATAAAGATTAGTGTGCGTTGTACGTCCCTGACATCGGCCGTCTACTTAAAAGAGGGGACTAGTGAAAGTGGTTGAAATAATCTTTAAAACCAGGTCTCTTCTGTCCTATATTTTTTTTTAAATAATCAGCTTAGATTTTCTAAAAACAAAAAAAAAGCCAACCTTATTGCTTAAGTTGGCTTTTAATAGTATTAAAATATAATTTTATTCTCCCATTGCTGCAGAAACTGCGGCAGATAATCTCTTATAGGTTCCATTTTGCAATCGCTCTCTAATTACTGAAAACGCTTCCAAAGTTTCGGACACATCTTGTAAAGTGTGGGTTGCGGTAGGAATCATTCTTAGAAGTATCATTCCTTTTGGGATAACAGGATATACTACAATAGAACAAAATATTCCAAAGTTTTCCCTTAAGTCCTTCACTAAGGCCATTGCTTCCGGAATACTTCCGTTAAGATATACAGGGGTAACACAACTAGTGGTAGTACCTATATCAAAACCTCTATCCTTTAGTCCGTTTTGTAAGGCGTTTACGTTCTCCCATAGTTTAGCTTTCAACTCTGGTTGAGTGCGCAACATATCTAAACGTTTCAAGGCTCCTTTCACGTAAATCATAGGCAATGATTTAGCAAACATTTGAGAACGAAGGTTATATTTTAGATAATCTATGATTTCTGCATCAGCGGCTAAGAAAGCACCAATACCGGCCATAGATTTGGCGAAAGTTGCAAAGTACACATCTATACCGTCTTGTATGCCTTGCTCTTCTCCAGCCCCTGCTCCTGTAGCTCCCAAAGTACCAAAACCATGAGCATCATCAACAAATAGCCTAAAGTTATATTTTTCTTTTAGCGCTACAATTTCCTTAAGTTTACCTTGTTCTCCTCTCATACCAAATACGCCTTCGGAGATCACTAAAATCCCTCCCCCGGTCTGTTCAGCCATTTTTACGGCACGTTCAAGGTTTTTCTCCAAGCTTTCCATGTCGTTGTGCTTAAAGGTAAAACGCTTGCCCATGTGTAAGCGAACGCCATCTATAATACAGGCATGAGAATCAACGTCATAAACGATTATATCGTCTTTAGAAACCAAAGCATCAATGGCCGAAACCATTCCCTGATAACCAAAATTCAATAAATAAGCAGACTCTTTCTGCACAAATGCAGCCAGTTCTTGTTCTAATTGCTCATGAAACTCGGTATGTCCAGACATCATTCTGGCTCCCATTGGGAATGCAGCTCCATATTCCAACGCAGTTTCTCCATCTACCTTCTTCACTTCCGGTAAATTTGCAAGCCCCAAATAATCATTGATGCTCCAAGTAATAACTTCTTTACCTTGGAATTTCATTCTATTAGAGATAGGTCCTTCTAATTTTGGAAAAACAAAATATCCTTCCGCTTGCGAGGCCCATTTCCCTAATGGTCCTTTATTTTCAATAATTCTTTCAAATAAATCTCTCATCTAGATTGGTTTGATTGTTAGTGCAAAAGTAAATGTTTTTAACTCACATTCATATCTCAAAAGCAACGATTGAGCCACCGTTGCTTTTTAAATTGTTAATAACAATGTACTTTCTATTTTATAAACTCTATTTTTTGTGGCTCTTCTATATTTTTTGTGTCAAAGAATCCTTGATCTGCCATCCATTGGTCACTATATATTTTACTCATGTATCGAGACCCATGATCAGGAAAAATAACCACTACGTTGCTATTTTCATCAAATTCCCCTAACTCATTCAATTGCTTTACCGCCTGCATAACCGCACCACTGGTGTAACCCACAAAAATCCCTTCTGATCTAGATATCTCACGGGCAGTATGCGCACTTTCCTCGTCCGTAACTTTTACAAACTCATCAATTATTTTAAAATTAGTAGCAGTAGGAATTAAATTTTTCCCCAAACCTTCAATTCGGTAAGGATAGATTTCATTATTATCCAATTCTCCTGTTTCGTGATATTTTTTTAATACAGATCCATAGGCATCAACACCTATGACACGAATTTCGGGATTTTGTTCTTTTAGATATTTGGCAGTCCCCGATATAGTACCTCCAGTACCACTACAGGCAATAAAGTGAGTAATATGCCCATTGGTCTGATCCCAAATTTCTGGTCCAGTACTATGATAATGAGCATCTGCATTAAGCTCATTAAAATATTGATTTATATAAATGGAGCCTTCTGTTTCCTCGTGCAATCTTTTAGCGACCTCATAATAGGACCTAGGATCATCTGCACTTACGTGAGCAGGACAAACATACACTTTGGCTCCCATAGACCTCAACATATCAATTTTGTCTTGTGAAGACTTAGAGCTAACTGCCAAAATACAGTCATACCCTTTAATGATACTAATCATGGCAATACTAAAGCCGGTATTTCCAGATGTAGTTTCTATAATAGTACTTCCTTTCTTTAATATTCCCCTACGTTCTGCCTCTTCAATGATGTGAATTGCAATTCGATCCTTAGCAGAGTGCCCAGGATTAAAGCCTTCTACCTTGGCATAAAAATTACCAGTTAGAGGTGCAGCTACTTTATTAAGTTTGATTAATGGGGTGTTTCCTATAAGTTCTAGGAGGTTGTTATAAGCATTTATCTTATGTTCCATAGATATTTTCTAGGGTTAGAACTTATTGACTTAGTGATTTTTCGCCAATATTTATAGCACAAAATTAACCTTTTTTTTCGATTTTTGATTTATTTTGCTCCAAATCTAATAAAAACGCATATTCTTTTGCTACTTCACGTAGGGATTCAAACCGCCCGGAAGCCCCGCCATGACCAGCCTCCATGTTAATGTTGAACAATAATATATTTTTATCTTTTTTGAGTTCCCTAATTCTTGCTACCCATTTAGCTGGTTCAAAATACTGCACCTGAGAGTCATGCAGTCCCGTTGTAACAAGCATATTAGGATATCCTTGTTCTACCACATTATCATATGGAGAATACTTTTTCATATAATCATAATATTCCTTTTCATTGGGATTCCCCCATTCATCATATTCCCCTGTCGTCAATGGAATAGAATCGTCTAGCATAGTTGTTAACACGTCAACAAAAGGTACTGCGGAAATAACACCATTATAAATTTCAGGGGCTAAATTTATCACTGCGCCCATTAAAAGTCCACCAGCAGAGCCTCCCATAGCATATAAATGTGCCGGACTAGTAAATTTTTTCTCTATTAGGTATTTAGAACAATCTATAAAATCTGTAAAAGTGTTCATTTTCTGCAAGAGTCTACCGTCTTCATACCATTTCCTGCCAAGATACTCCCCTCCCCTTACATGGGTAATAGCATAAATAAACCCTCTATCCAGCAGGCTTAATCGTACTGTTGAAAAATAAGGGTCAATGGTGTAGCCATAAGCTCCATAAGCATATTGCAATAATGGACTCTTACCATCTAACTTTGTATCTTTATGGTATACTAGCGAAATTGGGACCTTAACCCCATCCGAGGCTGTTGCCCAAATCCTTTTAGAAATATAATTTTCCTTATTAAATTTACCGCCCAATACTTCTTGCTCCTTTTTAATAACGCTTTCCTTGGTCCGCATATTAAAATCGATAACAGAACTAGGAGTGGTCATGGAATTATAACCATATCTAAGTATTTCTGTATTAAAATCGGGATTGGCACCTACATAGGCAGTATAGGTTTCATCATTAAAGGGTAAATAGTAACTGTCCGTACCATCCCATTTTACAATTTTTATAAGGTTTAAGCCATTTTCCCGCTCAGAAAGCACATAGTAATCCTTAAATATCTCTATATCCTCCAATAATACCTCTTCACGATGCGGTATAAACTCTTGCCAATGATCAGATTCGGTTTGATTATCAGAGGTTCTCATTACCTTAAAGTTAGTGGCGTCATCCTTATTGGTAAGGATATAAAAGTCATTATGGTAATGCGCTATAGAATACTCCAATCCCCTAATTCTTTTGGAAAAAATTTGAAAGTCTCCCTCCGCATGGTCCGCATTTAAAATCTGGAATTCCGAAGTGAGCGTACTAGAAGAGCCAATAACAATAAACTTTCTGGATTTTGTTTTATATACAAAAGTGGTAAAGGTATCGTCCTCTTCATGAAAGACTAGTTTGTCTTCTTCCGCAGGTGTACCCAGAATATGCTTGTATATATTATTTGACCGCAGCGTAACCGGATCCTTTTGAGTGTAGAAAACGGTTTTATTATCATTGGCCCAAACGGCACCTCCAGTAGTATTTTCTATTTTATCGGGAAGTAATTCCCCCGTTTCCAAGTCCTTAAAGTGTAAAGTGTACTGTCTTCTAGATACAGTATCGATTCCAAAAACCGCCAACTTATTGTTAGGACTTACAGATAGTCCGCCTAAATTAAAATAATCAAACCCTTGGGCCATACTATTACAGTCCACCATTATTTCCTCCGGGGCGTCCTCTATTTCGAACCTTCTTGCAAAAATGGGGTATTCCTTGCCAACCTCAAAACGAGTAGAATACCAGTACCCATTATACTTATAGGGTACAGAAGAGTCATCTTCCTTAATTCTTGCTTTCATTTCCTGGAACAACTCCTCCTTTAAGTCGTTGGTATGCGCAGTAAGCGATTCGTAATAGGCATTTTCCTGCTCCAAATATGCAACTACCTCCGGGTCCTCCCTATCGTTTAACCAATAATAAGGATCTACCCTAGTATCCCCGTGCATAGTTAATTCTTTAGGCACTTTTTTTAAACTGGGAGGTAGTAATTGCTGCTGCATAGGAATCATTTTTTTTAAGAAAGCGCAAAAGTAATATTTATATGCGTGCTATAAGGCTAAACAAATATTAAAAATTCATCCAAAAATGTCAAAAATACAGAAACAACTTCCCTTCTTAACTTGTTATCTGGCAACAAAGTAATTATATAAACAAAGATGGTATATTTCCTATAAATTTCACTAACCCAAGTGCTATTGATAGAGAAGTGAATTCTATTTACTAATTTTGAACCTTGTTAATTTAAATAGATAATTATGTTTGGAGATATGATGGGCATGTTAGGGAAACTTAAAGAAACCCAAGAAAAAGTACAACAAACTAAAGAGCGGCTAAATACGGTAATCATAGACGAACAATCCCCAGACGGGTTGTTAAAAGTTAGCATTACAGCCAACAGGACTATAAAATCCATTGAGGTAAATGACAGTTTATTGGAAGACAAGGAACAGTTAGAAGATTACCTGATCCTTACTTTGAACAAAGCCATTGAAAAGGCTACCACCATCAATGAAAACGAATTGGCTGCCGTTGCAAAAGATGGAATGCCCAATATTCCGGGTATGGATGCCTTCTTAAAATAGATGCTTTTAGCCTCTAAGGTTTTCTGTCTGATACCACATGGGAATGCTCCTGAGGTATCGGACGGAAACTACCAATAATATGAAGCCCGGCCGAACGGAATGGGCAGGTAAGGATTAGCGAATTCAATTCCCACGTTGTGAGTAAACTACTTTAGGATGAAACCATACTTCTTTTTTATATTTTTACCCCTATTCCTTAGCGCTCAAAGTAATAACACTACTTTGGGACAGAATTGGCATACCAATTTCGAAGATGCTATTGGGAAAGCAAAGAAAAGCAATAAAGATATCCTGATGTATTTTACTGGAAGTGATTGGTGTGCACCCTGTAGCGTTTTAAAGAAAAATGTTTTAGACACAGATGACTTTGCCGATATAGCCTCAGACTACGTGCTACTTTATATAGATATCCCTAGAAAAAAAGATAGACTAAGTCCAGAGGAAATGGAACAAAATATGGATTTGCTATCACGCTATAATAAAAAAGGTATTTTTCCCTTCATAAGCCTTGTGAGCGCTGCAAAGCAAGAAAGAGCAAGTATTTCTGGCTATGGTAGTAAATCTGACATAGATCGCTATTTGCAGTTTTTACGTAAACATCGTTAAGTAGTAACTTCCTATCCCATAGGTCTATCCGTTAATTGCTGGGCTTTATCAGTATTCAAGACAATACTTTAAATTTTAATAACCTCATCAGCAGCAGTGGCATAGATAGCATCCCCAATTTTAGGAGTTATTAGAAATTTCCCTGTAAAAGCACCAAATGCGGGTAGCGTTAGTTGGTTTAGCTGTTTGTGAAAACAGGGTACACTGAGTGATTGCCTCCCAACCCCCCGTACTTTAATTCCAGGATGAATATGTCCAGAGATATTAAATACACCTTCTCTTATTTCGGGATGATGGGTAAGAAGAAATTGATTTAGTAATAACTCCCTCTCCATTTGGATTCCCAACTCACTAAATTTTTCGGGTGAAATTATATCGTGATTCCCCTTTATAAGAATTATCGCAGAAGACTGATTTTTCACCCAAACTTCAAATAACCCCCACTCATTATTTAGGGTACTGTGAAAAAGATCGCCCAAAAAGCAAATCTTATCAGGATTAAAATAAGAAACCAGTTTATTTAATCGCTCAAAATTGGTGTTGATAGCCTTTTGGGGAATAGCACTTCCAAATTTTCTAAAATGGGAGATTTTTCCCAAATGTACATCGGCGATCAAAAGCATATTTTGGTCTTTCCAGTAAACTGCTCCACTGGGATGAAGCGTGAAAAGGGTGTCACCGATTGTAATTTCCATTATAAACGAATAATTTAGGCTGTAAAGTTACCGTTTTTCTAAATTACTGAGCATACGTTTAATCCTGTCCGCCAACTTCTCAGAAGAAAGTTTTTCGCGCAACCTATCTGTAATTATTGGAAATGAAAATGGTGTTGGCTTGTTACATGCTTTCCAAACTATAGTTTGTGATGAGATACGATCTAATGCAATTTGTAACCTTCCTTCTTCCAGTTGATGCTCAAAAGTTTCCGTATAGGCTTGTTGCAGTAACAAATTTTCCGGTTCATAATCTTTAAAAACACTGAAGAGTAATTGGGAGCTAGATTGCAGGTGCTTGCTCTTTATCAATTTGTTGGGGTAACCTGTAAAAACCAACCCCGCAATGACCGCAATATCTCTAAATTTTCTTCTGGCCATTTCAGTAGCATTAAGGCTTTTCTCCAAATCGCTTTTCAAAAATTGTGGAGATAAGAGGTCGTTGTCCAAGACTTGCTGCATATCTAGTTGTTGATCAGACAAGAGCTCAAACCCATAATCGTTGAATGCGATGGAGAAAGTGATAGGTGTTAAAAGACTAATACGGTACGCCAACAAACTTCCCATTGCTTCATGAACAAACCTACCTTCAAATGGATAAAAAACATTATGATATCCCTCACGGGTTTTAAAGGTCTCAATTAAAAACTGATTATGAGCTGGAACCATGCTTTCTTTCACTTGCCTCTTAAAAACAGGCAATAGTGATCTAAGTTCCCTTGACAAGGTTTTTGTACTAATTTTCGTTAAGAGATCTGGTCTATACAAATTGGATTCTATGCTATTATTTAGCAATTCCGCAACCGCATATAATTCTTCCCTAAGTAATTGGCTCATTTCTGAAGAAAGGCTCATTCTCCCCCCCATCCAACTGGGTACAATGGAAGAGCGCTGCTTGCTTTTTTTAACGAGCACTAGCATATTCTTTACTCGAAATAGCTCTAAATTGCGACCGGCGAAAGTAAAAACATCTCCTGGCTTCAATTTGGAAATAAACCATTCCTCTATTGAACCAATATAACCTCCTTTTAAAAATTTCACGGTTAACACAGCATCACTTACAATAGTTCCAATCTGAAGGCGATGTCTCATGGCTACTCCCTTATTATTAATTTTAAAACGACCATCCACCTCAATTTCTACTTTTTGAAATTCATCATACGCGTGTAAGCTTTGGCTCCCCAAGGTGATAAAATTTAAAATCCAACCAAATTGATCCGAAGTCAGGGTTTGATAACAAAATGTGGTAATCACCTCCTCGTAAATTTCTTCCGGATAAAATCCGTCGGATACAGCTAATGTGGTTAAATATTGCACCAAGACATCATAACTATTAAGGTAGGGGATTCTATCCTCCACTTTTTGGGATTCTACTGCCTTTTGAAGTGCAGAGGCCTCTATTAATTCCATGGCGTGGGTAGGCAAGAAATATATGACGCTTTCTTTTCCCGGTTGATGTCCACTACGTCCCGCCCGTTGTAAAAAACGGGCCACACCTTTGGGTCCCCCGATCTGAATAATAGTCTCCACCGGAGCAAAGTCTACCCCTAAATCTAAACTAGAGGTACACACAACAGCTTTTAAAGTGGCATCGCGAATTGCATTTTCTACCCATATCCTAGTTTCCTTATTTATACTTCCATGGTGCATAGCCATTTCACCTGCAAGCTCGGGATGTTTTTCCAGTATTTTTTGAAACCATATTTCACACTGGGAACGGGTATTGGTAAATAAAAGGGTGGTTTTACTATTGTTTATGATGGGAATCACTTCTTCCAATAAATGGAGCCCCAAATGACCACGCCATGGAAAAATCTCCATTTTTTTTGGAATGATGGATTTTACCGTAATCTTCTTATTTATTTTCGCCTTAATTAACACTGAGTTTTTATAAGCATTAGATCCAGGCCCTAGTAATACCTCTCTAGCTTGATCCAAGTTTCCAATAGTGGCCGATATACCCCAAATTCGAAGTTTAGGGGCTATGCTTTTGATACGGGAAAGTGCCAACTCCATTTGAACCCCTCTTTTACTCCCCAATAATTCGTGCCATTCATCCGTAACTACTGACACCAGGGAACTTAGTTTTTTATCATATGCTTTGGAGGCCAAAATTAATTGGAGACTCTCTGGGGTAGTTATTAATAAATTAGGTAATGACCTATTCTGCGCTGCACGTTCCTTTTGAGAGGTATCCCCTGTTCTTATTCCAACGGTTAAGGGAACACCAATTTCTTCTACAAACCGCTCAGCAGAATTCTTTATTTCCACTGACAATGCTCTTAAAGGGGTTACCCAAATGGCTAAGACACCTTTTTTTGGCTGGGATTTATAATCGGGATTGCTTTTAATATAGTCTAGTACAATAGGTATCCAGAGGGCATAGGTCTTACCACTACCTGTAGGTGCGTTTAAGAGACCATTTTTTCCTTGTAAAAAAGCGGTCCAGACCTGTTTTTGAAAAGGAAATGGTTTCCAAGATTGACTTTCGAACCAATTATTGGCAATATGGAATAATTCGTTTTTATTCATGTTGACTTTGCGGAATGGAAATCATCATTTTCAAATCTTCCAAGGAATTCGCCTCATCCACTTTTTTATCTTGACGCCATCTTACTATTCGAGGGAAACGCGTTGCAACTCCGCTTTTGTGACGTTTAGACAGTGCTACCCCTTCAAAAGCAATTTCAAAGACCAACTGTGGTGTAACACTGCGCACTGGTCCAAATCGCTCCAATGTATTCCTTTTAATCCAAGCATCTACTTTCCTAAATTCGGCATCAGTAAGTCCAGAATAGGCTTTGGCAAAGGTGACCAGTTCCTCAGCATCTTTATCCCAAAGAGCAAAAGTATAATCAGTAAATAAATTGGTTCTCCTTCCATGACCACGCATAGCGTAGGTAAGTACCGCATCTATACTGAGGGGGTCAACCTTCCATTTCCACCAATCTCCTTTTTTACGTCCCACCCTGTAAGGAGAATTTTTATTTTTAATCATAAGCCCCTCACTTCTATATTCACGAGCTTTAGACCTTTCTGCAGCTACCTCTTCCCAATTACATAATTGGCTTGTTTCCGAAAGATGTATTGGCAATTCGTTCATTCGCTCAAGGGTTAATAAGCGCTCCAGCAGTTGCCTTCGATCCATTAAAGGGAGTTTCCTAATATCCTCTCCCTTCCATTCCAATAAATCATATACCTTTAATACTACGGGAGTTTTCTTTAATAAATTAGTTGAAATGGTTTTCCTCCCGATGCGTGTTTGCAAATCATTGAACGAACCGATTGCCCCATTGGAAAATGCAAGAATCTCCCCATCCATTACTGTTCCATCTGGTACGATTCCTGGCAGGCTATGAAATTCTGGATATTTATCAGTGACTAATTCTTCTCCCCTGCTCCAGACAAAAACCTCTTGATCCCTAACTATTATTTGCGCTCTAATTCCGTCCCATTTGTGTTCCACAAACCAATCAGATACACTACCAAGGTCTTCTACCTCGCCCTCCAAGGGGTAGGCCAAATAGAATGGGTAAGGTTTAGAAATAAAATCGGATTCTCTTTGTTTAATAATAAGATTGTGAAAAGAAGTAGTACTAGGATCCCAGTTGCCCATTAATCGATATGCCAACAAATCCTCTTCTATCCCTGTAGCCTTGGACAAGGCCCTTGTCATTAATTTTTGACTAATTCCTATTCGAAAACTACCCGTTATTAATTTGGTGAAAACAAACCGTTCATAATAGGACAGATTGGTCCAGTTTTCTATCAAATATTCTTTCTTCTCCTTGTCGGGCCAAGATTTGAGTAGAATAATTTCTTCAACAAATTGGAATAAGCTATTATCACTCTTATTTTGGGATGATGGGATAACTAAAGCAATGGTTTCCGCTAAATCTCCAACAATGTGATATGATTCTTCAAATAACCATAACGGAATCGCTGCTAATTCTGCTGCCCAAGATCTAATAAGAGTAGTATTAACAGGTCTAGGGGGACGTCTATGGGAAAGGATTGCAATGGCCCAAACCTTATCCTTATCCGGAGCCGCAATAAAATATTCTACTAACGCGGCAACTTTGGAAGTGGTTTTATTTGTGCTATCTAAATCCCGAATTAAGTCTGCAAATAGTTTCATAGCTCTTCCTTCTCTTTTTTTTCTATATGCACCTCGTCTACTTCTCCTTCAAACTGAGTTTCTTCTGTTCTGGCATCATAACCTTGCGCTCTTAGGTATCGGGAGAATATTTCCGTATATCCATGTGTAGCAATAATTTTTTCGGCACCAGTACTTTTTATTGCGGTAAGCAGTTCTTCCCAGTCACAATGATCAGATAATACAAAACCTTTATCAATAGCTCTTCTACGGCGTGCACCCCTAAATGCCATCCATCCACTTGCGGAAGCAGTTACAAATGGCACCATTTTACGAATCCACGTACTTCCATGGGCACTAGGTGGCGCCAAGACAATGTTTCCTAACAAGTCTTTTTTCTTTGTATCCCGTGTAATTAAAGTAGTGGGAGGAAACTGTGCCTGATTTCTTAAAACCTCCGTCATGTTTTCAATGGCACCATGGGTGTAGATTTCCCCAATAGAGGTATCTAAATATTTCAATAAACGCTGGGCCTTTCCTAAAGAGTAACCAAATAGGACAGATGTTTTTCCCTCTTCCCTATTATTAGCCCACCATTGGTTAATGTCTTTAAAAACTTCACCTTGGGGCATCCATTTAAAGGGAGGAATACCAAAGGTACACTCCGTAATAAAAGTATGGCACTTTACCGGCTCAAATGGGGTGGATATGCCATCATCCTCAAGTTTATAATCCCCAGAAAAAACCCAAACCTCTCCTTTATGTTCTACCCTGACTTGAGAACTACCAATGATGTGCCCGGCAGGATGGAGAGAAAAGGTAACATTGTTCACTACAAACTTTTCATTGTATTCCTTTCCGTGGACTAAAATATCCCCTAACCGATGCTTTATTATAGGAACATTATTTTTGTGGGTTATGTATTCTTTGTTCCCATAGCGACTATGATCCGCATGTCCGTGGGTTATTATTGCACGATCTACAGGGTGCCAAGGATCTAAATATACATCGGCCTCTTGGCAGTAAATACCATTTTCATTAAAAATCAATAAAGGTGTTTCCATAGACTTATTCCGATATATAAAGTTACCTGAAATCATTATAAGAGTGTTTCTTATCCATTAAATCCTTAACCCGTTTCCCCGTAATTAAAATTTTAGGCATTTAGGTAAGCGCTTAGGATAAGCCTATGACGGAAAGGAATGAAGGCTTGTCATTGATATATTTTGTGTAACTTTATAAAAAGACATTTAGCCAATGATACAGATTAAAAAAGAATCGGATCACACCTATACCTTTGCTATACAAACCAAAGATGGACAGGCCCTTTTACATAGTGTTCCCTTTAATGACAAGGAAAAAATGGAGCGGACCATATCCAATTTAAAGGAATGGATTAAACGGGAATCTTCCTTTGAACGAAAGACCAATTACCACGGAAAATTCTTTTTTCTGCTTAATAATAGTGATGGTACTCTTATTGGAAATTCGATGTTCTATAGTTCAGAAGCCGGAATGGAAAACGGTATTAAAAATCTAAAAAATATTATTTCAAATTTACCCGAAACGATCGCTTAAATTTATAGCTGAGGTATAATTTCCATAAACTTTTTATGCATTGCTTCTGTATAATCCATGTGGGTTACAATACGTAACTTTCCTTGGCCCATCCCGATTATATGGATATCATTTTGTTTTAAACTGCTTAGAAAATCGTCCAAGCTCCTTCGCTGCTCATCTATCTCAAAAATAACAATATTGGTTTCTGTAGGAGCAACCGATTTAATATACGGCAAGGACTCTAGTAAGTGACTAATTTCCTTTGCCTTAGTATGATCTTCTGCCAATCGGTTTATATGATTGTCCAAAGCATATATACCCGCTGCCGCTAAAAATCCGGCTTGCCTCATTCCTCCACCAAAAACTTTTCTTACCCTTATTGCCCGTTGTATAGTTTCTTGATCACCTACCAAAACAGAGCCTACCGGACAACCAAGTCCCTTACTGAGACAAACGCTAATGGTATGGAACAACGCTCCATATTGTTGGGTAGTTTCATCATTGGCGACCAAAGCGTTCCATAACCGGGCACCATCTAAATGATATTTTAGTGAATGTTGATCGCATACATTACGGATAGCTTTTAGTTCCTCAAAATCCCAACAGGCTCCACCACCCTTATTGGTGGTATTTTCTATAGAAACCAAAGTCGTTAATGGACTATGGTAAAAATCAGGCGGATTAATAGCTTCTTTTACTTGTGCGGCCGTCATCATACCCCTTTCCCCATCTACCAATTTACAAGACACTCCACTGTTAAAACTAACCCCACCCCCTTCATAATTATAGATATGGGCATATTTATCACAGATCAATTGTTCTCCTGGCTGGGTGTGCAACTTAATTGCAGTTTGGTTAGCCATGGTGCCACTTGGAAAAAATAGGGCAGCCTCCTTCCCAAACATTGTAGCTACTTTTTCCTCTAACAAGTTAACACTGGGGTCTTCTTTAAAAACATCATCACCAACCTCGGCAGACATCATCGCTTTTAGCATTCCTTTGGTGGGTTTGGTAACGGTATCACTAATCAGATTGATTTTCATATAAATAGGTGTGTATTATTTATTAATAGTTAGAAATAAAGCAGTCCATTCCAATTGGAGAGCCATCAGGAATTTCAGGCGATGGAATTACTTTAAATAATTCTGGATGCGCGTAAAAGTTATCTATCCTCCGGGCCATTTCTTGAGCATTAGCATCGCTACTACCAGAGAATCGGGATTTTATATATCCCAGTTTCTGATTGGCAATTGCGTTTACTTGTGGATGCACTTTATCTTGTGCTGCCAAACTCATTATGTGATACAGCACCCTATAATTAATATTCTTCTGTACTTCATTAATGTACTGGTCTTTATGAGACTTCGCTATGGTTTCCCTAATCGTTTCGTCCAATACGTCTCCAAGTCCCAGATCATTCTCTTTTAGGCTTTTTTGAATGATTAACCTAGAGGCTCTTTCTGGATGCAAAAGTAATTCCAAGCTTAGGTCTGCTGCGGTTTCTGGAGCAGAAAGAGGGTCAAAAGTAACCCCTGTGCGACCTTTAAAAGATTCCCTTGTACGTGCGTACCCCATACTTCTTGGTGGAAACAATGCTAATTTATCCTTAGGGATTGCAATTTCATTTGCATCCAAGGTAGTAAGTAGGGCTTTTAAGGCCAACTTCTGTGTGTTATTAGGTATGGGCTCCACTACGGTCTGTCCATCTCCTTTAACCGTATAATTATAATCCATCCCACCAATAAGCTTGGTAACTGCTTCAGTCTGGTATCTATGAAAAAAATAGAGGGGAACAAAAACGTCCTCTAATACCGTATTGGGTTCATTTTTACGAATATTGTCTATAGAAAAATTGGAAATAGCCACCTTTCTTATTTCTAATATATTTTCTAGTTCTGTAGTCGCATTATTTCCGTTATCCCATAGATGAGCGTATGCGTGTGCTCCTCCTTTTGCCCTAGCATCTGTATCTGAAATAAACCTAAGGCCATTTTTATGGCCGTTTTCCAAAATCCTATTAAGGGCTTCACTTTCTTCCTCCTCTGTAAATTCAGAATAGGAGTAAGCCACTGTAAGCTTGTCCCAATCCCCAATACCTGTATCATATGCATTTGTAAAATTAACTTTACGCCGTTTTAATTCCACTGCCGGATGAGGATAATCCATAACCGATGTCATGCCACTTGCACTTGCAGCAAAATTATGGGCAAAACCTAGGGTATGTCCTATCTCGTGTGCTGATAGCTGTCTAATACGCGCTAAGGCCATTGCTAACATCGGCTCATAATTGTCATCGCGCTTCGCAAATGGTTTATCCATTAAAGCCTGGGCAATTAAAAAATCCTGACGTATTCTGAGGCTACCCAAACTTACGTGCCCCTTAAGGATCTCTCCCGTACGCGGATCTTTTATACTACTCCCATAACTCCACCCTCGCGTAGAACGGTGAACCCATTGAATTACATTATATCTTACATCCATCGGATCCGCATCGTCTGGTAGTATTTTCACTTGAAAAGCATCTTTATATCCAATGGCCTCAAAAGCTTCGTTCCACCAACGAGCTCCCTCTAACAATGCTGAACGCACTGGCTCTGGAGTGCCATTGTCCAAATAATATATTATAGGCTCTACTGCTTCACTAACCGCTGCTTTTGGGTCTTTCTTTTTTAACCTATGTCTTGGAATATACCTTTTAAGAATAGGCTCTTGTATTGGTGTAGAATAATCATAATACGAAAAGGAATACGATCCGGACCTAGGGTCAAAAGCTCTCTTTTTATAGTTATTATCAGGTAGATCGATAAAGGAATGGTGTTGGGTTACAGTAATTAAGCTCGAGTTTGGGGCAACCGAACGGATATGACTTCCTTTTGCCTCCCCAGAAAAGGTAAGTATCACATCAAATTCAATGTTTTTGGGAAAAGCTTTAGTTCGCTCGAGATTAATAGCACTTTTCGATTTATCCAAGCTATAACTTCCTTGGGCACTTCTCTGTAGTTGTTGAGAAACACCATGTACATCCTGCAATAAAAAATCTGTTAGGTCAATAATATATTTTCCGTCTTTCTCCTCCTCTATCTTAAAACCAAAAAGTATTGATCTTGCAAAGGCCTGTTCTACAGATTTCTTTTCCAATTCATTATCAGTAAGCGCTCTAAATTTAAGGTTAGGTTGTACCAAAAGCAGTTTATTGCCAGCTTTTTCAAAATACACCACTTGCTCGCCTCCTAGTTGACCTCTATCTAAACCAATATCATTGCTGCCAATCCCACTACTTAGGGAGTATACATAGAGAAATTCTTTGTTTAGTTCTTCTACCTCTAGGTATATTTTATCACTTTTTACATCGTATAGAAAATTGAACTTTCCTTGATATTTGGTAAAATTCTTACTATTTTCCTGAAATTGAGCAGCTACCCCCATCAATCCCATAAACATTGCAAAGCTCACTAAAATATGGTTTTTCATTATTCCTTAAATTGATTTTTTAAATTTATATAAAATAGATTGTACAACCATACTTAAGTTCTATTTTTGCTCAAAACGAAGAATTATGATTAATACAGACCATTATAATAGTCTTTTGGATCGCCTTGGTGCGTTAAGGAGGTATCTTTGACATTGATGCTAAGCTTATTGAAATAGAGAACGAGCAAGAAAAAACCATGGCTCCAGATTTTTGGGACCATCCACAGGAGGCTCAAGCACATATGAAATTAATCCAATCTAAAAAGCAATGGGTAGACGATTATAATAAGGCAAAGAGTTTTGTGGGTGATTTGGAGGTGTTTTTGGAATTCCTCAATGAAGAGGAAATGAGTCAGGAGGAGGTAGACAAGCATTATGAGAAGACCTTGGATGCCATAGAAAAATTGGAGTTCAAGAACATGCTTTCCTCGGAAGGGGATGAACTTTCTGCCGTAATACAAATCACTTCTGGTGCTGGTGGTACTGAAAGCTGTGATTGGGCCGCCATGCTTATGCGAATGTATATGATGTGGTGTGAAAAACACGGTTACAAAATTAAGGAACTCAACTATCAAGAAGGCGATGTTGCTGGAATAAAGACGGTGAGTTTAGAGATTGATGGCGAATTTGCTTTTGGCTGGTTAAAAGGAGAGAATGGAGTACATAGATTGGTCCGCATATCCCCTTTCGACAGCAACGCCAAAAGACACACCTCTTTTGCGTCTGTATATGTGTACCCCATGGTGGACGACAGTATAGAGGTCGATATTAATCCTTCTGACATAGAAATCACAACAGCAAGGTCTAGCGGAGCGGGAGGACAGAATGTAAACAAGGTAGAAACCAAGGTGCAATTGGTCCATAAACCCACTGGCATCCACATTTCCTGTTCCGATTCGCGTTCTCAACATGATAATAGGGCTACTGCTATGAAGATGCTTAAATCCCAATTATATGAGATAGAACTTCGTAAGAAAATGGAAGCCCGACAAGAGATTGAATCATCTAAGATGAAAATTGAATGGGGCTCGCAGATTCGTAATTACGTAATGCATCCTTATAAATTGGTAAAAGACGTACGTACTGGGGAGGAAACTGGCAATGTTGATGACGTTATGGATGGGGACATAGATCGTTTTTTGAAAGCCTATTTAATGTTAATGGGCCAAAAAGATGATGATTAGATTCATTCAATTTAACCCACGCAAGACAGTTGTGGGTTTTAAAAGCAGTACCTTCTCATATAAAAGATTAAACTATTAAATTGGACAATTATGATTAAAATATTCCATAACCCCAGATGCAGCAAATCCAGACAGGGAGTTGCGCTACTTACCGAATCTGGGAAGGATTTTGAAATTGTAAAGTATCTCGAGAATGTTCCTACTAAAAAGGAATTAAAGGAGATTGTAAAAATTCTTGGGGTTAAACCTATTGAACTTATTAGGACCAACGAAAGCATTTGGAAGGATAATTACAAAGGGAAAGAACTTTCCGATGATGAGTTATTATCAGCAATGGTAGAAAATCCTAAGTTAATAGAACGACCTATTGTAATCCGCAATAATAAAGGTGTTATAGGTCGTCCACCAGAAAAAATAATGGAGCTGCTATAAGCAGTTCCATTCCTTTCCAACAATTATTTTTCTTTAAAATTATCTTAGCTATTCGCTACACTAATCTTCAGGGGAAGATGTGCCGTAAATATTAAGCCTTTCCCAATTTAACAAACATTTAACCCACAACGGTTAAACCTTCATTTAATTTTGGAATCTCACTAAGCAGTAAACATTATGAAAACAAACAAAAAGTTATACGTAAGCCTTTTATTAGGACTACTATCATTTCCTTTTTTAAGTGCACAGTACGGATATGGTTACGGCAATGGTTACGGGTATGGTAGGCAAAGAAATGCTATGCCACAAGTTACTGAAACCCCCAAGGAACCTGAAAACTTAACAGCAGAACAAATTGTAGATGCCGAAATGCCGGCAATATCAGAAAAGTTAGAGCTTAATGCTTTTGAGGAAGCGGTACTGAGTTCTACCCTGAAAAAATATCTACAAGAGCGAATAGAAATGCAAATTTTAAAACTACCCCCAGAAAAAATGAGGGAAGGGTTTGAAAGAATTACCAAGCAGCAAGATGAAGAGCTCAAAGCCGGACTTCCAATAGAGAAATATGAGGCATTTGTAGCCCTTCAAGAAAACGGCTTTAAGAAAGTGAAAGATAAAAAAAAGCGTAAAAAGAAAAAATCTAACAACTAACATGAGAAAACTAATTCCGGTCACTTTATTACTATTATTAGCGTTAACCGCTTATTCCCAAGGACCCCATGAACAAAACAGGCCCGTTAATATTACCGGGACCGTTTTAGATGAAGAAACCCAAGAACCACTAGAATATGCGACCTTGGTTTTACAAAGTGTAAATGACCCAAGTAAGGTAACTGGTGGTATAACCGACGCTTCTGGAAAATTTAATGTGGAGGCAGCACCAGGAAACTATAACCTAAGTGTAGAATATATCTCTTACAGATCATATAAAGTAGCTAATTATACCTTAGCGGAGGATACAGACCTTGGTGTTATTCGTCTAAGTTTGGATGTAGCCCAATTAGCAGAAGTCGAAGTAGTAGGTGAACGTACTACCGTAGAACTCCGATTGGATAAAAAAGTATATAATGTAGGTTCGGATTTAACCGTAAAAGGAGGTTCGGTTACAGACGTTTTAGGGAATGTTCCTTCTGTCTCCGTAGATGTTGAAGGTAATATTAGCTTACGTGGAAACGAAAGTGTTCGGATTCTTATCAACGGAAAACCTTCTGCCCTATCGGGACTAAGCCCAGAAGCGCTACAGCAACTACCAGCAGACGCTATAGAAAGAGTTGAGGTTATTACAAACCCTTCAGCAAGGTATGATGCCGAAGGGACTGCAGGTATATTGAACATTATCTTAAAACAAAGCAAAACTGCCGGACTCAATGGGTCTGTAAACGTATATGCAGGTCATCCTGATAATTATGGCGGTGCTGTAAGTTTAAATTTAAGAAGAGATAATTTTAATATTTTCACCAATACTACTTACCGCTATAGAAGTGGGCCAGGAAATGCACTTTTTAATCAAGAAAATTTTGACAGTAATGGCAACACGCTAAGCTTTCAAGATGAAATTAGAGATTATCAGAGAGAAGATAAAAGCTTTAACACCAATGTAGGTTTTGAATTATTCTTGGATGAAAGTAGTAGTATTACCAATTCCTTTGTGTTTGGTAAATCCAACGGAGACAATACAGTGAATGTTGATTTTTTCAACTTCGATGCTAATAGAAACCCCACTATAGAAAGGAACCGATTTACGATAGAAGATGAATTTGAAGAGGAAGTAAAATACTCTCTTAATTATCAGAAGAAATTTGACCAAGATGGTCATGAACTTACTTTTGATTATCAATATTCAAAAGGACAGGACGATGAGAATTCCATTATTAGGGAAGTTATTCTAGGAGACAATATTGATCTAGATACAGAAAAAACGATTGATGCGCAGACCCAAGTATCACAATTGGTTCAAATGGATTATGTCCTACCATTTGGGAAGGAAAACCAATCTCAATTTGAAATTGGTTATCGGGGAACCTTTAATAATAATAACACCGATTTTGATTTTGGTCTCTTACAGCCCAATGGAAGTTTTGAAAGCGATCCTAATTTTACCAACGAATTAAATTATAAGGAGTACATAAATGCCGCATACACTCAATTAGGGACTAAGATCGACAAATTCAGCATTCTTGGAGGCTTACGTATGGAAGCTTCCGATATAGAAATAGAACTCCTTAACAACAACGATGTCACTAAAAAAAATTATGTAGATTGGTTCCCGTCCGTATTTTTAGGATATGAGTTTTCAGAAACCGAACAAGTTACATTAAGTTATAGTAAAAGACTTAGAAGACCTTGGTCCAGATTTATCAATCCTTTTCCATCCAGGTCTAGTAACACCAACTTGTTTCAAGGAAATCCGGATTTAGATCCTACATTTACAGATGCTTATGACTTAGGGTATTTAAAGAGATGGAACAAGATGTCCTTTACAACTTCTGGATATTACAATAGATCAACAGGTGTTTTTCAATTTGTTTCTAGGGAAACCGGAGATTTTGTATCAATAGAAAATCCAGATGATTCAAATAATCCTATTATAGTACCGGTACAAGTACGTAGTCCTATTAACTTAGCTACGGAAGAGCGGTACGGAATGGAATTTACAACTACCTACACCCCGAAGAAAAACTGGAGGCTTTCTCTAAATTTAAACGCTTTTCAAAGGGATTTAAAAGGAGATTACGTTTATGTAAATAGTAATGATGAGACTATAGTTCAGAATTTTGATGCTAACGACTTCTCGTGGTTTACTAGGTTCAGCGCTAAATTACCATTACCAGGAAAAATAGATTTTCAGACCAATTTCTTTTATATGGGCCCATCCAAAGATGCACAGAGTACTAGAGATGGTATGTTGAGCTCCGACCTTGCTCTGAGTAAGGATATATTAAAGGACAAAGCCTCTATATCTTTAAATGTGAGTGACATTTTTAACACTAGGAAGCGTACTAGCACAACTAGAACGGAAAATGTGCTTACTTATAGCGAGTTTCAGTGGAGGGAGAGACAGATTACGCTGTCCTTCCAATATCGTTTTAACCAACCACAGACCCAAAAATCTAGAGATCGTAGACCAGGCACCAATGGTGGTGGTGAAGAAATGGATTTTGAAGGATAAAATTGTTCATATCTATCAATACTCCTAAGAGCTAAACCCTCTTATAATTAATGAAACCTGTCTGGCTTAAGCTTGACAGGTTTTTTTATTGGTATCAAAAAACCAGTATTAATTGCAGGGGTACTTTTGTCTTTACTTTAAAATTAGTGTACTAACCAATCTATATCCTTATAGGTTTTCCCTTAAGTTTAATTATTGTCTAGCATCAATCTCCTTAATACATCTTGGGTCTAATCAAAAAATATACATTTTGCGATTAGGAGTGTAAGCATAAAGAAAAATCAAAAATTATACGAACAAAAAAGGGAGCCAATTGGCTCCCCTTTTTAAAGTTTGTACACTTTATATATATATATTATTTTTCGCGTAGCGCTTTCTTTGCTTCTCGCTTCTCTTTCAATGCTTCAAGGATAGAACCTCCAATCCAGTAGGGTATAACAAAGCCCAATAAAAAAATCATAAGCCAAAAACCTATGCCTAAGATAACTGCAAAAGCTATAAACCCTAAATATTGCTCAAATGTAAACATGATGGATATGTGTTTTGATATAACACCACAAATATATCAAAATCTATATTATTAAACCAAGTGTAGTCAATAATAATTTATGATAGATTTAATACGGTTTTCCATGGAGCTACTTCTTAATTATCGTCAATACCCTTCTTAATCCCTATAATTCAAATTAGTTAGAATACCAGCCATAACTTATTTTAAATTGTCCAATATAAAATCTAACTTTTTATTGGTATTCAAATTTTCCTTAAAGGCAGCATTAAAATGCGTAATGGGATGTGACAATCCCAAATCAGTCCATCGAAGGATAATATCTTCATGTTCCAAAGATACCTTTCCGGTTATTAAGGAGTCCATGGGAAGTCCATTTTTATATCGTTTATATACTTTTCGCAATCCACTTAAATAGAGTCGGTCTTTTGTAAATCCGCCTCCCCTATGCACCCGCATTGTAATGGTAAATGCATGGTTCTTCTCCAGTTTATACTGCCCATGAAGCAAATCAAAAGTGTCAGAAAAACTAAAGCCTTTTATTAAACTATCTGATGCTATCACCCTGTAAGCTAACTCTTTTAGCCTATTTAAACTAAGCGCTCCACCCATATACTCACTAAAAACAGCCAAGCCCTCTTGTGTTTCCACATTCTTAGGAAACCCGTTGGAGAATACTTTTAAAGGTTGCGCCAATCCGTTATAAGTAGTTACCAAATGTACTCCAATCTCGTGATGCGCTAGAGTAAGTAACTGATTTTTACTAAAACTAGCGTTTTTTTTAATTAATAGGGATTGGGTATTGTTGCTCACCATAGCATCAGCAGCTATACTTGTGGAATAGGAGATATTTAAGGGGAAGTTATATTGTTCTACATATTTCTCAAAATACCGCTTCGCATCTTCAGGTGAGTATTTCTTAACCATATCGCCTGTATTTTCTTCTTCCTTAAAATGAAGTATAAACCGCGCATTTTGCACATCTCTATCTGTTGGGGTCCCGTAAACCCTTAGAGAATTGTAATAAAACTTTTTACCTTGCCCAATGGTTTCTATGCATTGAATCATATTTGCATAGTAGTAAATTATCTCCTGATAGAATTTACGAATCTGTTCATCCTTGATCAGTTCCAACCGCTGAGAAAAAAGTTGACGGTGCAGTTCATACGGATTAAATTGAAGCTTTTTATATTTAAAAACAGGGACTTCTGTATATTTGGATGCAAAAAAGCGCTGCTTTTCCTTTTCAATATTTTGCGGGTTAAGATAAGTAAGGAGTTCTATTTTTTTTACTAATCGATCCAAGTTTGCATCAATTTTAAATACATTAGGGTACTGATGAATTACCTGTGTTCCCATTCCTTCCATTTTTATCATACGTATAACAAATTATAAATTTTAATTAAGATTACCATTATTGGGCATATCATGTAATTTTCCAATTGATTTTGCAACAACCATAGATACCATTGCATCCCCAGTTACGTTCACCACAGTTCTAAGCATATCTAAAGGCCTATCTACCGCAAAGATTAAAGCGAGGCCAACAGCCAGCTTATCACTAGGAAACCCAATGGATTCCAATACAATGACCAACATCACCATTCCAGCTCCAGGTACGGCGGCCGATCCTATGGAAGCTAAAAGTGCAGTAAGAATTATGATTAGTTGATCTGTAATTTCCAAATGATGCCCTAGAGCTTGAGATATAAAAACCGCTGCCACACCTTGATAAAGACTTGTTCCATCCATATTGATAGTTGCTCCTACAGGAAGTACAAAACTAGAAACTTCCTTGTCTACCCCTAAGTGATTCTCTACCCTTTCCATGGTTATAGGAAGAGTAGCGGCACTAGAACTAGTTGAAAATGCTAATAGTTGTGCTGGACTCAAAATTTTTAAAAACCAAAATGGATTTTTCCCAGTAACCAACACTAATACCACACAGTAAAAAACGATCATCAAAAAGAGCCCTAAAATTACCACGCCTGCATATTTCACCAAGGCCAAAAGCAGATCCGAATCTCCGGAGCTAACTACTACATTTGCCAAAAGTGCAAAGACGGCCAAAGGTGCGGTTTTCATAATTAAATCGACCATTTTTAGCACCGCATCATTAAGTGAATCGAAAAGCATTTTTAAAGGTTTTGCTCGCTCCTCCTCTATTAATAACATGGATACCCCTAAGAAAACAGAGAAAAATATTACCTGGAGCATCAACTTATTATCGCTCATTGCATTAAATGCATTATCAGGCACCATATCAACCAAAAATTGTAGCGGACCTGATTCTTTTTGCAGGGAAGCTTCGGCCAGTTTGGATTGTACTCCTTGGTCACTAGCAAAATCATTGGTAATTCTAGTTATGGTTTCTGGGGAGATTCCTTTTCCTGGAGAAAAGATATTGACCAAAACCAAGCCAATACTAATGGCCATTATGGTCGTAATAACAAAGAGGATTACCGAACGGAGACCAATTACCTTAAACTTGGCAATGTCCTTTAAATCTGAAATCCCTTTAATAATAGAGGCTAAGATTAAGGGAATAGCAATAAGCTTTAAAAGATTGATGAAGATAATCCCAAAGGGATTGATCCAATTTTGGATAACTACTTTTCCGCCATTAATTCCAAGCATTAACACGCCAAAAAGCAATCCAAAAAGCATTCCAATAAGGATTTGCCAATGCAGAGCAGGTTTTCTCATAATTTCAAAATAAGATTGTGCTAATTTATAGGAACAATCATTTGAAATTACATTCCATAAAAATAATTTACGTACTATGTGGGAATTAAATAAACTAGGCACTTGCCTGCCCGTTCTTTAAGGCAGGTGATTAAAAGTTATTGGTAGTTATCGTTGGAGGTCTCATGTACGTGCCCTGTGATCATAGTACTCCTACCCACTTTTTTTAACAATTTTATATGGAAAATATATAGTCCGGTTATTTTCTCATCTTGTAACTATCGTCCCAGTTCTTAACTTTTGGATCTCCTAACTTACCTACAGATTTTGCTACCACCATAGAAACTGCTGCATCTCCTGTAACGTTAACAACGGTCCTACACATATCCAAAGGTCTATCTACAGCAAATATTAATGCCAATCCGGCTTCTGGTATTCCAGCTTGCGCCAATACGATGACCAACATTACCATTCCTGCCCCGGGGACCGCGGCACTACCGATAGATGCTAATGTTGCTGTAACAATAATTCCCAATTGGGTGGAAAAACTCAGGTCCATACCAAAAGCTTGGGCAATAAAAACTGCAGCAACCGCTTGATAAAGGCTAGTTCCGTCCATATTTATAGTGGCTCCAATTGGCAATACAAAACTGGTAACCTCTTCCTCTACGCCCAAATGCTCCTCTACACGTTCCATAGTAACCGGTAAGGTAGCGGCACTAGAGCTGGTAGAAAATGCCAAGAGCTGTGCTGGGGATATTCCTTTAATAAAAAAGGCGGGAGTACGTTTCGTAATTAAAAAAACGATCAAAATATATACGCCTATCATTAATATAAGTCCACTAAGTACGCATACCGCATACCATGCTAGCGCTTTAAATAGATCTAAACTAGGTGATTCTACCACCAAGGCAGCCAAAAGGGCAAACACACCAAAGGGGGCGGCCAACATGATAAGATCTATCAGTTTTAAAATTACTTCATTAAAACCATCAAAGAATTTCTTTACTGGGGAAGCTTTTTCTTCAGGAATTAGAATAAGACCTATCCCAAAGAATATGGCAAAAAAGATAACCTGAAGCATATTCCCATTATCACTTGCTGCATTAAAAATGTTACTAGGCACTAAATCTTCCAAAGCTTGTAAAGGTCCAGCTTCTTTTTGTTGGTTAGCCTGTAAGATTTTAGAGTCGGCATCCCCCTTATAATTTTCAACTAATTCATTTCTGGTTTCTTCACTGATTGATGCTCCAGGTTGTACGACATTGACAATTGTTAGTCCTATAGAAACCGCAATTACGGTGGTAAGAATGTAAATTCCTATGGTTCTACCGCCCATTTTAGACAGCTTGGAAATATCCTTTAAATCGGACACACCTTTAATAAGAGACCCTAGAATTAACGGAACTGCAATTAACTTTAAAGAATTGATGAAAATATTACCAAAAGGCTTAATCCAATCCGCTACTATTTTAGGACCCCATTCAAATTGAACCATTACCAGAGCAAAAAGTACGCCCCCCAGCATTCCCAATAATATTTGCCAATGCAACTCCAATTTCTTCATAAAATAGCAGATTTAGGTAGGTAAGATACTATAATGAGTTATAAAGCGCCAAAAAAATAAAACTTTATAATTTAATAGTCCGGTTAAGCAACTTAAAATCAGCCATTACTAAGGCTGCCATCGCTTCCACTATGGGTACTGCACGTGGTACTACACAGGGATCATGTCTTCCCTTGCCTTGGGTGCTTACTTTGTTGCCATCCTTATCTATAGTATCATAGGCCTGAATAACAGTAGCTACCGGCTTAAAAGCGATGTTAAAGTAAATATCCATGCCATTGCTTATACCTCCTTGAATGCCACCACTATAATTTGTTTTGGTAGTGCCATCAGTATTGAATTTATCGTTATGGTCGCTCCCTTTCATTTTTACGCCTTCAAAACCACTACCATACTCAAAGCCTTTAACGGCATTAATAGATAACATGGCTTTTCCTAAATCGGCATGCAACTTATCAAAAACAGGTTCTCCTAGCCCTACAGGCACATTTTGGATTACACAACTAATTACGCCACCAATCGTATCTCCTTGTTTTTTAATTTCCTTGATATATTTCTCCATTTTCGCCGCAATTTCTTGATCTGGACAACGTACCGGATTAGATTCAATTAAACTAAAGTCTAATTCCTGATAGGTTTTATCTAATTTTAAATCTCCTACTTGGGAGACATAGGCGTTAATTTTCATATCACCCAAGAATTGTTTTGCAATGGCACCAGCCACTACTCTACTTGCCGTTTCCCTTGCGGAGCTTCTCCCACCACCACGGTAGTCTCGGAACCCATACTTTTGGTCGTACACATAATCGGCATGGGAAGGTCGGTAAGAGTCTTTTATATGGGTATAGTCACGAGATTTCTGATTCGTGTTATGAATAGCAAAGCCAATAGGGGTCCCCGTGGTCTTCCCTTCAAAAAGTCCAGAATAGAATTCCACGGTATCTGGTTCCTTACGCTGGGTCACTATGGCCGACTGTCCCGGTTTACGTCTATTTAAATCATCTTGTATTGCTTCCAAATCCAATTGTATGCCTGCTGGACAACCATCCAACACGCCTCCTATGGCTACGCCATGCGATTCTCCAAAAGTTGTTAATTTAAAAAGAGTACCAAAAGTATTTCCTGCCATAATCTTGTGTAAAGCTAAGTGGTTAGTAATGCTAGCAAGCCGTTGTTAGGCTTACGCCTTCAAAGGTAAATTTTAAAAAAGAGATACAAAAATGGATATAGACCTTATTGGTCTAAAAAAGTTAAATATTGACGTTGGATATGACCTTAAAAAAATCTATAGCTTAAAAGCCAAGACCCTAGTTTAAACAACTAGGGCCTGCTTTAGAATACTTATAGGATGTAATGCTTTTCTTTTGGTCCCATCATAAATTTGATGTCTACAACTGGTTCCATTAGCGGAAATAATCACGTCCTCTGTTGTTTTACGAACAGCAGGGAACAATTTTAACTCCCCTACCTGCATACTCACCTCATAATGTTCTTTTTCGTAGCCAAAAGATCCGGCCATCCCGCAACATCCGGAATTAATTATGGAAACACTGTAATTTGCAGGCAGATTAAGAATATCGAAAGTCACCTTCTGGTTAGAAATTGATTTCTGGTGACAGTGGTTATGTATCTTAACCGTTCTCTTTTCTTCTGTAAACGAATCTGATGTTAAAATTCCCTCCTTAATCTCTTTGGCCAAAAATTCTTCTATTAGATACGCATTTTTGGCAATAGCCTCCATAGTCCCACTCCCTATACCAAATCGTTTGTACTCATCCCTAAATGTAAGGATTGCAGATGGCTCCAAACCTAGAACAGGAAGTCCCTTTTCTGCAAACTCCAGCAACTTCGACACATTTTTAATAGCAAGGTCTTTAGCCTGTTTTAAAAATCCTTTGGAAATAAAGGTACGCCCACTCTCCGCATAAAAAAGTTGTACCTCATACCCTAATCTAGTCAACACCTCAATAGCATCCCTCCCCAATTCCACATCTAGAAACTGAGTAAACTCATCGATATAGAGTACTACTTTAGATTTAGTAATAGTACTTTTCTCTTTTGCCGTATTCAGCAATGCATCAAAATCTACCTTATAAACTTTTGGCAAACTCCTTTCGGGCGCTACTCCTACAGATTTTTTTATAAAACCACCTATCAATTTTGAATCATAGAGGGCATTCGTAATTCCTGCCATTTTGCTTCCCATCTTGTTTAAAGCGGTATTATAAGCAAAAAGTTTTGCACGTAGAGGGTATCCATTTTCTTCTTGATATTGATACAGGAATTCCGCTTTTAAGGTAGCTACATCAACATTACTAGGACACTCACTGGAACACGCCTTGCAACTTAGGCACAGGTCAAAGACTTCTTTAAGCTCCTTATTATCAAATTTATTGGATTTATCAGAAGTGGTCAGGAATTCCCGCAAAGCATTAGCACGGCCTCTAGTGGTATCTTTTTCGTTCTTGGTTGCATGATAACTTGGACACATAGCCCCAGACATGTGGTGGGTCTTCCTACAATCACCACTACCATTACATTTTTCGGCAGCCTTCAAGATCCCTTCGCTATCTGAGAAGTCCATTAAAGTTTTAATCTCTGGCTCTTCCCTATCTATTTCGTAGCGCAGCGACTCGTCCATGGGATAGGCGTCAACAATTTTACCGGGATTAAAAATGTTATGGGGATCAAAATAACTTTTTACTCGTTTTAGCAGTTCATAATTCTTGTCGCCTATCATTAGGGGTATAAATTCTGCCCTAACAATACCATCACCATGTTCACCACTAAAGGATCCCTTGTATTTCTTAGTAAGTTTTGCCACATCTGTAGTTATCGCTCTAAAGAGGGCTACATCGGTAGATTTTTTGAGGTTAAGGATAGGCCTAAGGTGAAGTTCACCGGCCCCTGCATGCGCATAGTAAACCGCATCCTGATCATATCCTTTCATTATTTGGGAAAACTCCCCTATAAAATCTTTAAGATCTTCTAAAGCCACGGCTGTATCTTCTATACAAGCCACAGCCTTTCGGTCTCCGACAATATTTCCTAACAATCCCAAGCCCGCCTTTCTTAATTCTACAGCCTTATTAATATCATCATTCCTAAGAATTGGATGGGCGTAACTTAAACCGGATAATTCAACGGTGGTCAACAGCTGTTTCAATTGAAGCTCCAAATCCTCCTCGGTATCCGATTTTACTTCCAACATTAACAAGGCCGCAGGATCTCCATCAACAAAAAAGCGATTTTCCAGTTGGGTTCGGTTATTTTTAGTACAGTCCAAGATTACCTTGTCCATCATCTCACAGGTATGAAGGTTATGGGCCATCACTGGTGCTACGTCACTTAAACAATCTTCCAATGTTTTGTAATGGGTAACGACCATGGCAGAAAGTTTAGGGGGCAGATCATCTAGTTGTAGTACAATTTCTGTGGTAAAAGCCAAAGTTCCTTCGCTTCCGCTTAGTAATTTACACAGATTCAATTCCTCTTCGCCCTCCCCAGAAACACTACTCTTAAGCAGTTCGTCCACTGCATAGCCCGTATTCCTTCTATGAATTTGGGGTTTTGGGAATTCTGTTAGAATCTCTTCCCTAATCTCCTTATTTATAAGCTCTTTATGGATGTTACGATAAATATCCCCTTCAAAGTTTTCTAGGGACATTTTTCCCAAAAAACCGTTTTGTGAAAGTGTCCCAAATTGGACCTTACTCCCATCAGAAATAAAAGTAGTCATAGAAACAACCTTATCACGGGTCACGCCATACTGTATAGAAGTAGTTCCAGAGGAATTATTTCCTACCATTCCACCAATCATACACCGGTTTGAGGTAGAGGTATTGGGGCCAAAGAAAAGACCGTAAGGCGCCAAATACTGATTTAATTCATCCCTGATCACCCCGGGCTGAACTGTAACTTGCTTCTTATCCGTATCCAAGGAACGTATTTCGGTAAAGTGTTTGGAAACATCTACTACTATACCATCACCCACACACTGCCCTGCCAATGAGGTTCCAGCTGTCCTAGGAATTAGTCCGATTTTGTTTTCTTTAGCGAACAATATTAATTTTTTAATATCGGTCTCGTTTTTAGGATAGGCAACGGCCATTGGTATTTTCCTATAAACAGAAGCATCGGTAGCATATAAGGTAGTTGTTAATTTATCTATAAACAACTCCCCTTCTAATTGATCTTTTATATAATTTAGCATGGTTTTTAAAGCTCAGTACAATTTTGGCCACTAAAATAAGTTATTATTGTTTGAGCGTGACAAGGAAACTTTCATTTTTAACTATACTCAAAATTAAGAACCCCATGAAAATCATTAAATTATTTGCTTTGGTACTGTGTTGCTCTTGGTACTCTGTTAGCGCTCAAGAAATATCTGATCACTCCATTGGTCTTCGCTTGGGAGACAGCGATGGTTTTGGTGCCGAGATTTCTTATCAAAAGTCCCTTTTTCAGTATAACAGACTGGAAGCCAATCTTGGCTGGCGAGATAGTAGGTATTTTAACGCCTTTAAAGTGTCGGGCCTTTACCAATGGGTGTTTCCTATAGACGGAAACTTCAACTGGTATTACGGTGCTGGAGGAGGTTTAGGAAGTGTAGATTTTGTTACTAGAACCGGCAATAATAAAGAACCCTACACTCCAGATGGAGGTCTCTTTGTCTTTGCTGCAGGGGATATTGGTGTGGAATACAACTTTGATATTCCCTTATTGCTATCCTTAGATTTTAGGCCAGAAATTGGACTAGTAGGTTATAAAAATTTCTCGAATAACTTCGATTTTGATATTGCCCTAGGAATACGCTACCAATTTTAAGGAAGCACCCTAATCAAATAAAAAGCCAGAAGCCCTTATGTACTGCTTTTGGCTTTTTTTATCAACCATATATAAGTACATTTGCACCACTTTAAAAACAATAAAACAATGAAGAAATTATTTTTATCCCTTTCCGTAATAGTCGGTCTGGTTGCTTGTAACAACAAACCGGAAGGCTATGTCTTAAACGGCTCTTTATCTGGAGACGTTGAGGACGGTACGCAAGTATTTATACGAAAGATCAACGAAAACAATCAGCCTTTTGATATTGATACTACTACCGTTCAAAATGGAAAGTTTAGTGTAGCCGGTACTGCAGAATCCCCAGATTTAATCTATGTGTTTGTAGACAATGTACAGGGATATACCCCGCTTGTTGCCGACAATGGGACTATTGAATTAACAGCTCATAAGGATAGCCTAAATTTTGCCAAGGTAAAAGGAACAGTTCAGAACGATATCTTCTTTAAATATTTGGATAACTCTAGATCGTTGTCTGACAAGGCAATGTCCATACAGCAAGACCTACAAGAAGCTAGCATGGCTGGAAATGAAGCCACTATAAAGTCGCTTCAGGACGAATTTGGGGAACTACAAGAAGAGTATAAGAATTTTGAATTACAGTTTATCAAGGATAATCCAAATGGACTTATCTCTGCTCTATTAATAGATAAAGCCTTAAACGGAAGAATTATAGAGAGTGCTGAAGCACAAGAAATGTATGATGCTCTAACTCCAGAAATTAAGGAGACAGTTCCAGGTAAACAAATTGCTACTAGCCTTACTGCGGCAAAAGCAAGAGAAGAAAAAGGGAAAAGCACCTCCATTGGTGCTGTTGCTCCCGATTTTTCCGGTCCAACTCCAGATGGTGGTGAAATCTCTTTAAAAGAAGCGATGGGTAAAGTTACTATAATAGATTTCTGGGCTGCTTGGTGTAAGCCATGTAGAGTAGAAAATCCTAATGTAGTAAGAGTATACAACAAATACCACGAGAAAGGATTAAATATTATAGGCGTTTCCTTAGACCGAAAAGAAGAAGATTGGAAAAAAGCGATTGCCGATGACAATTTAACTTGGAGCCATATCTCTAGTTTGGATTATTTTGATGACGCTATCGCTAAACTATACAACGTAGATGCTATCCCCGCAACTTTCATCCTAGATGAAAACGGAGTAATTATTGCAAAAAACTTACGTGGTCCTGCTTTGGAAGAGAAAATTTCTGAGCTACTTAATTAATATAAAATTTGCTTTATTGAGAGGTCTATTACTAGAAGTTTTAGACCTCTTTTTTTTTACAGCTTACCCATTTTACCCAGAATAAATAATATGATAATGGGAACTGCCAGCAATATCACCATCCATGTATCGGTAATAAAGAGGTCTGGCTTAAAAAGCAATGTCGTTACAAAACCACCTATTGCCCCACCAAAATGTGCGGTATGCCCAATATTCCCTAATCTGGTTTTCATTCCATAAATAGAGTAGAACAAATATAGAATTCCCAATACGTAGGCAGGCAACGGAATAGGAATAAACATTATCCCCAACCTCATACCAGGTTCCAATAATATGGCAGCATATAAAATACCGGTTACTGCACCACTGGCCCCTACGGCACTATAATAAGGTTCTTTTTTGTGAAAGAACAAGGCTAATAGACTACCTGCTATTAGGCTTATAAAGTAAATTATTAAGAATTTCCCTGGCCCAAACCAATTGATTACCACGGGAGCAAAGAAAAAGAGGGTAAACATATTAAAGAAAAGGTGCGAGAAATCTACGTGCAAGAATCCCGAAGTAACCATTCTGTCCTTTTGTCCTGCTTGTATAGCTCCCACTCCAAATTTGTAGCGTTCAAAAAAATGAGTGTCATTAAAACCTTTTAAAGAGGCAATTAAGTTGATTGCCATGATAGCTATGGTGGCAAAATGGATGTCATTCATATTTAAATGGATTATCTTTGACGCCAAATATAATTATATTTCGACTAATCCTCTTTGCATGCAGCTTGTTGTTTTTCTATTAGTATTTCCTTTCTTATGGATTATTTCCATACTTCCATATAGACTGTTTTACGCGTTTTCTGATTTTGTATTTTTTTTGGTCTACCATGTAGTAGGATATCGAAAAGAGGTGGTATTAAACAATTTAAAACTTGTTTTCCCCAATAAAGATAAGGAAGAACTGTTAGGGATTAGAAAATCCTTCTACCATCATATGTGCGATATGTTTTTAGAAATGGTAAAGACCATGGCCTTATCTAAAGAAAAAGTAAAACAACGGTACCATGTTACCAACATTGAACTGCTACAGAAGATTTCACGGAAGAAAAGTATCTTGGTAGTATGTTCTCATTATGCAAATTGGGAGTGGAATGTTAGCATCAACAATTATATAGATGCCAAAGGTTATGCCGTATATCAGAAAATAGGAAATCCTTATTTTGACCGACTAGTAAAACGGATAAGGGCAAAATGGAACACTACTCCTATTACTACCAATGAAACTCCAAAAACTGTTCTCTATAACGAGCGAAGAAATGTACGTTCTGTTTATGGGATGGTAAGCGACCAGTCTCCAATGGCACAACGGGCCCATTATTGGAGTGATTTTATGGGAATAAAAGTACCTGTTTATAATGGTGCCGAGGCTTTAGCCCGTAAATTAGATTTGGCAGTTGTTTTTTTAAAAGTTTCAAAGGTGAAACGCGGAAATTACGAAGCAGAATTTATCCCTATCACCTTATCGGGCGGGGAAACGAAAGAAAATGAGATAACTGAGCAATTCTTACGTCTTACCGAACAACAGATCAGGGATAAACCGGATTATTACCTGTGGACCCACAGAAGATGGAAACATCGGGACAAGGTTCCTGCCGAGTTTAAGTAGGCTGTTTTTATCAGTAATTTTTGTTAAAAACAGAGCGGTTTACTTATATTTAAAAAAACAGAATACCTCATACTGCCCCTGGCATGGAGTTACACTGGAGAGCACCCGACTGATAAATTAGTCCGTAACACCCCTCTTCAGAAATAAATAATTAAGGAGTAAATACCAAAGTAGCCATTACCACACAGTGATCTGTTGCATAGTTCTCACAAAGCACTTGATAATCTGTTACCTTCCATTTCTGGGGTACATTATATAGTATATGATCTATATTTATCCTTGGATTATCTGAAGGCCAAGTAGGTAAATAGGCATTTGGTGTTTCGGGTTTTGTAAATTCTGCTAACAATAATTTTATAGACTCGTCCTTAGGTTGTGCATTTAAATCACCGGCAAGAATAGTAGGATATGGAGAATCTTTCAGTTTTTCCACCAGAGCTTTCGCCTGCATCACTCTATCCGTATTATCTTCCAAATGGTCTAAATGCGTGGCTACAAACTGAATAATATTCCCTTTTTTTGTTCTTACTCTAGTAATCAATGCAGCTCGAGGTTCCGAAGTTGGTAAATGAGGTAAGGCAAAATTTTCGGTTTCAACAAAGGTGAATTTAGACAGCACACCTTCCCCATACTCTCCACCATCGTAGTACATTGCACGGCCAAAAAGAGAGGCCATTTTTGTTCTATGGCCCAATTCTGTGGGTAGATCATATTCCTTTGCACGCTTCGTTTTAAAATCTACCTCCTGTAATGCTACTAAATGTGGTTGATAACTATTGATTACCCCAGCAAGGGTATCCAAATTGAAATCGTTTTTAACTGTTGCCCCGTGAAGAATATTGAAACTCATTATTCTTAGTGTGTCCGTTTGGGCATTTACTTTAGGGATTGACGCTAATATGGCTCCAATATGTAACAACTTTATCCAAGTTAATTTCATTATGGTAATTTTAAAATTAAGGAAATGTATAGAAAATAAAAGGTCCCGGAAAGAACCAGGACCTTTAAAAATATAGTTTAATTGTATACGAACCAAATTATCCATTATAATCCGGCTACCGCTTTAATCTCTCCTATAATCCGATCAGCAAGTGTATCTGCATCAGCCTGACTTTTCGCTTCGGTATATATTCTGATAATTGGCTCAGTGTTAGATTTACGTAAATGCACCCAATTTTCGGGGAAGTCAATTTTAACCCCGTCAATAGTAGAGATTTCCTCATTCTTGTATTTTTCCGCCATAGCTGTTAAAATACCATCAACATCCAACCCTGGAGTCAATTCAATTTTCTTTTTACTCATAAAGTAACTTGGGTAACTAGCCCTAAGTTCACTTACGGTACCTCCTTTTTCTGCCATCAGCATTAAAAACAGCGCGGTTCCTACAAGGGAGTCGCGACCATAGTGACTCTCTGGATAGATAATACCACCATTACCTTCACCTCCAATTATGGCCTTATTCTTTTTCATTAAGGTTACTACATTCACCTCGCCTACTGCAGACGCTTCATAAGTACCGCCGTGTTTCTGGGTAATATCCCTTAGAGCACGACTAGACGATAAATTAGAGACGGTATTCCCCTTGGTTTTCCCTAGCACGTAATCTGCACAGGCAACCAAAGTATATTCTTCTCCAAACATTTCCCCTTCATTGGTTATAAAAGCTAACCGATCTACATCAGGATCCACAACAATTCCAAAATCTGCTTTTTCTTTTACCACTAATTCACAGATATCACCTAAATGTTCTTTAAGGGGTTCGGGGTTATGTGGAAAGTGTCCCGTTGGCTCACAGTAAAGCTCTACAACCTCTACTCCTAATTCTCTTAAGAGCTTGGGGATGGCAATTCCACCTGTAGAATTTACCCCGTCTACCACTACCTTAAATTTAGCAGCCCTAATTACATCTGCATCTACAAGGGAAAGATTTAAAACTTCATCGATATGGATATCTATATAAGAATCGTTTCGGGTAATTGTTCCCAAATCGTCTACTTCTGCAAAAACAAACGCCTCTTCCGCTGCAATTTCCAATATTTTGGCGCCTTGTTCAGCATCCAAAAATTCTCCTTTTTCATTTAGAAGTTTAAGGGCATTCCATTGCTTAGGATTATGGCTAGCGGTTAGAATAATTCCACCATCGGCATTTTCCAAGGGAACGGCTATTTCCACAGTTGGGGTGGTTGAAAGATCTAAATCTATTATATCTATACCAAGGCCTACCAAAGTAGAAACTACCAAATTCTGGATCATTTCACCTGATAGTCGGGCATCCCTTCCTATTACTACTTTTAATTTTTCTTTTTTGGAATAGTCTTTTAACCAAATTCCATAAGCAGCAGCAAATTTCACTGCATCTATAGGTGTTAAATTGTCTCCTGGTTTTCCTCCGATAGTGCCTCGGATTCCTGAAATGGATTTAATTAAAGTCATTTTTACAATTATAAGTTTATACAAATATAACGGGTTAGGTTTAATTACTATGGCCCTAAGTTGTAAATTAGTTCTTAATAACCTTCTTTTGTCAGTATGAATTTTTTGGCACATATATTCCTTTCCGGCAATGATGATGAAATAACTATAGGGAATTTTATAGCGGACAGTATTAGAGGTAATAATTACACGCACCTACCAGAAAAAGTACAGAAGGGAATTATACTGCACCGTGCCATTGATACATTTACGGACAAACACCCTACTTTTAGAAAGAGTACTAAACGACTTCACAATAACTATAGTCATTATAGTGGTGTTATCGTAGATATTTATTACGATCATTTTTTGGCTAAAAACTGGTTAAATTATTCTGATACTCCTCTTCCCATTTTTACCAAAAACTTTTACGCTCTTTTAGAAAGCAATTACGGATTACTTCCTCCAAGAATAAAAGGAATGATGCCGTATATGATAGAAGATAACTGGCTTTTGAATTACGCCAATTTAGACGGTATATCAGGGGTGTTGAGGGGTTTAAACCAGCGTACAGGAAACAAATCCAAAATGAATCTAGCCATAGGAGATTTAAAAGAACATTACACCGAATTTGAAAATGAGTTTACCATTTTTTTTGCCGAACTTATGGTCCATGCAAGAGCAAAATATATTGAATTAACAGACCAATAGAACTAAATATTACAAACATCTAACAACTGTAGATTTATGAAATTACATCAGTTTATTGTCGCGCTATTGCTTATCGCATTTGTTTCTTGTAAGAAAGCTGTTCCTGTCCCTACAGGTTTGGTAACAGAAAATGCTATGGTGGTCTCTGCACGTGAGGAAGCCTCCAAAATTGGATCAGATATCTTACAAAAAGGTGGTAACGCCTTTGATGCTATGGTAGCAACAGAATTAGCACTTGCCGTGGCCTTTCCCTTTGCGGGAAATGTTGGTGGTGGCGGATTTATGGTCTATAGGAAGGCCGATGGTGATTTTGGTGGTATAGACTATCGTGAAAAAGCCCCTATGACAGCCCATAAGGATATGTATTTGGATTCTTTGGGTAATGTTATTCCGGGCAAAAGCACTGTGGGTGCAACCGCTGTAGGAGTTCCAGGGACGGTAGCTGGCGTAATGGCGGTACATGAAAAATTTGGGACCATGCCCTTAAAAGAATTATTGGCCCCCGTAATCGCATTAGCAGAAAAAGGTGTGGTAGTTACCCAAAAGCAAGAAGACCGATTAGCCTCTTACAGAAGTCAGTTTATTGAGGTTAATGGAGATAGCACATTTTTTGCCCAACCCTATAAAAAAGGGGATACTATTAAATATAAGGCCTTGGCTAGGGTTATGAGAAAAATTGCCGAGGAAGGGAAAGACGGATTTTATAAGGGTGAAATAGCTGAGAAGTTAAGTGCTTTTATTCAAGACATGGGAGGATATGTTTCTATGGAAGACTTAGCGCTGTACGAGGCCAAATGGCGTGCTCCCCTTAAATTCTCCTATAAGGATTTAGATATCATTTCTATGAGTCCGCCTAGTAGTGGTGGTTTTACTATACAGCAGATCCTTAAAATGATGGAACCTCACGAGATTTCTAAATTTGGACATAATTCGGCCAAGACAATACAATTATTTACGGAAGCAGCTAGAAGAGCTTATGCCGACAGAAATTACTATTTGGGCGATCCGGATTATGTGGCAATACCGATGAACGAATTGTTAAGTGATAGTTATATACAAAGTAGAATGGCCGACTTTAGCTTTGACAAGGCCACAAAATCTACAGCCGTATCCCATGGCGATGTAACTATTGTAGAAAGTGATGAGACTACACACTACTCTATCGTAGATAGTTTTGGAAATGCCGTGTCCGCTACCACTACTATAAATGGTGGTTATGGTTCCAAACTATTTTCAGAGGAATTAGGTTTTTTCTTAAACAACGAAATGGATGACTTTAGCGCTAAACCAGGCGTCCCCAATATGTTTGGATTGATTGGCGCAGAGGCCAATAGCATTATGCCCGGAAAAAGAATGCTGAGCAGTATGACCCCTACTATTGTAGAGAAAAACGGAAAATTATGGATGGTAGTGGGTACCCCAGGTGGATCTACTATAATTACAGCAGTGGCACAAACTATTTTGAATGGATACGAATTTAATATGAGTATGCAAGAGGCAGTTAATGCGCCAAGATTTCACCATCAATGGATGCCAGACAATGTAGTTTTTGAGCCTAATGGTTTCTCTCCGGATCTAATGATTGAGTTAAAAGAAAAAGGATATGTCATAAACGAGGAACGAACTCCGATAATAGGAAAAGTAGATGCTATTATGGTATTACCCGATGGTAGGTTGGAAGGAGGAGCGGACCACCGGGGAGATGATACTGCCGTTGGCTTTTAAGGAGCGTTACATATGATAAAGAAAATTGGGAAATTTTTACTTGTCGCTTTCATACTGCTATTAGTAGTAGCAGGAACTCTTTTTGCCTTGTTGCATGAGTCGCGCCCCCAAAATTCTCCTAGCATAGAAGCAGATGCACTAGCCAGTAAAATGCTCACTGCCCTTAACTATGAGGCCTATAAAAACACCCGTTTCTTGGAATGGTCCTTTACTAATAACAAACATCATTATTTATGGGATAAACAGGAAAATCTAGTAGAAGTAAATTGGGATGCCTATACTGTAATTCTAAATTTAAAGGTTAGCAATCTAGGCGAAGCGTTAAAAAATGGAGAAGCAATAGTTGGTGAGGAAAAGAAGAAAATAATGGAAAAGGCCCGAACTTATTTTAACAATGATTCTTTTTGGTTAGTAGCCCCTTATAAAGTATTCGATAAGGGTACCCAGCGGAGTTTGGTGCCATTTGATAATGAAACTTATGGCCTTCTGGTTACCTATACCACCGGAGGAGATACTCCAGGAGATTCATATTTATGGGTTTTAGATGAAGAGGGAATTCCACAAAGCTTTAAGATGTGGGTGAAAATTATTCCCATTGGCGGTTTAGAAGCCACATGGGAAGGATGGCAAGTAATGGATAGTGGGGCGTTACTTCCTGCTAGCCACCAATTGGGGCCATTTAACTTTAGTATGGGAGAAGTTAAGGGATTTAATTCTGTGATAGAAAATTAACGTCAAACCGGCTTTGATAATGGAGATGTTTTAAAAATGGTATTCGTAGTAAGGCTAAATAAAAATTACTTAAGATTTATATTCATTGAAAACTTTACGTAAAGCGGATCCTACATATTAATAGTAGATATGAGAAAGATATTTTCTGTATTGGTTTAAAGATTTTAGCAGTAATAATTAGCTGAGTATAAAATGAACGAAAAAGTATGGAAAATAACAGTAAAAAGCCTAGTATTACTCCCTATTGGATTATCCCTATGGGTTTTAATTAATGGTTTTGACTTGGAGTACTGGGTGATTCCGGTAATTGCTGGATTAGTAATATCGTTCGGAATTGTATTTTGGAATATTTTTGATTACGAAAAGTTTGAGGATATAGATATGTCCGATTTTCTGGAGTCTACCCATAGAGTAACTTTTAAGTATAATAGTAAAAACTGGAATAACATTCTTCAAATGATCCAAACTCCATTCGTAAAATTAGAAATACTAGAGAAAATAGGGAATATTATAAAGACACAGGTCCACCAAAAATTCATAGATTCTATTCTAACTATAGAAAAATCTGAAAATGAAATTATAGTAGATATTGAAAAAAAGCAATGAAATTTATGCCAGATAAAGCCGAAAATTATAAGATTCTGAAGAAGATTGAAAAGGGTATTTTGGGGTAGTGGTATATTAAAAAATTTAAAAGAGCTAAATGAATATTTCAACCAAATAAAAATGTGAAAAGAGCGATTGTTTAAGGTGAATCTACACAGACAAAAATAGCAACCAATTAAAATAGGTCTTCAACTTATATTATAATACATTATAAATCTGCCATGTACCATCTAAAACTTAGGACTTCTCCTTTAATAAGAAACAAATAACGATTGAAATATAAGAAACTATGCTCTTCATCCGTTAATAAAGTATATTACCCGAAATTTAACCCATTATTTTCATCAACTTACAAAATAATTAGTATGCTTCAAAACAAAATGATAGTAAGAACATCTTTATTAATCCTTACGATTTTTGTTTTTACCTATATTGGCTTTTCACTAGTTTCACCACAAAACGATTCCGTATCCGAAAAGTCGGACTTTTCAGCGAACATAGAGGAACCATTAGTTGACCCCCTTGAAGTGCAACTGTATAAATTGCAACAACGCGACTTAAAAATTGCTGTTCAGGCCTATTTTGATAAGGCAATTGCAGCAGGAGATATTGTAGGTGCAGGAGTAAGTATTGTAAAAGGAGATTCTATTATAATTTCGGATGGATATGGCAGGCGAGATATCAATCAAAATAGCAGTGTAGATCGTGAAACTGTATTTCGGCTAGGATCCTTATCCAAGGGGTTTGCCGGAGTATTGGCCGCTAATTTAAAGAGTGAGGGCAAATTACATTGGGAGGATAGGATAAGTGATTTTATTCCTGCATTTCGCTTAGGAGACAAAACTAATACAGATAATATTACACTTGCCAATATACTTTCGCACACATCTGGTACACCTTATCATAGTTACACCAATCTTGTGGAGGCCGGATTACCCTTAACAACCATTGCGGCACGCTTTAAAGATGTGGTCCCAATTAGTAAACCAGGATTGATGTATAGCTATCAAAATGCCATGTTTGCACTCTGTGAAGAGTTGGTACTACAGGCCACCGGGCAAAATATTACCACCTCTTTGACCAATCGATTTTTTAAACCTTTGGGCATGAAAAATGTAACTATGGATTACGAAGCTTTGTCACATGAGCAGAATGTAGCCATGCCACATTCACCCATTAAAAATGGATGGAGAACTTTAGCCCTCAATTCTAATTATTATAATGCCATTGCCGCAGGCGGCATCAATGCCAGTGCATTGGATATGGGTAAATGGATGCGTTTTTTATTGGGACACCATCCAGAATTAATGGAGAAATCTGCCTTGTTAGAAACCTTTAATCCGTTTGTAGAAATAAAAGGGAGTAGCAAATATTACCAACGTTGGCCCGGGCATTTAAAATCATATTATGGATTTGGATGGCGAATCCACACCTTTTTGGAGGACGATAGCGAAGTTCCAAAAACCGTTTGGCATCACGGTGGTAGTGTTAATAGTTATAGAAATGAGATTGCAGTATACCCAGAATCCGATCTAGGGATTTGTGTATTGTTGAACAGTAATTCTAAATTGGCAAGAACAGTAATTCCAGACTTGCGCCAGATTGTAAAAGATGTGTACAACACTCCATCACCCATATCGCTTCAAAACCCTCTAGAGAAACCTGATAGACCTACGGGGTAGTCCGTCTATACAGGTCTAAGAATACAGGTTTATCATACAAACAAAATCACTAGACTTATAATTTAAACATTATTGAGTACAAAAAAAAAGGCTTTACCTGTTGGAAAAGCCCTAGCTTTATTACTTAACGACCAACAAGGGCATTGTTCGGTTCATTAATAATAGGTCGTTTGTAATACTTCCTATAAAAAGGGACGTGATATTGTTTCCTCCCCTGGCAGACATTAAAATAATGTCGAAATTCCCTTTCTCTGCTTCTCGTTCAATTATCTCTACTACCGAGTGCTCTTCGCGATCTATATGTATAAAATCGATGTCTCGCGGCAGTCGGTGCTTTTTACGATACTGATCAAATCTAGCGTGTAGATGCGCACTCGTTTTATCCTTTGCTTTTTGGGTGTCAATGTAGGGGAAATAGAATGAAGGGATATTGTACACATGCAAGGCTTGTATTTCCTTATTATCATCACTACCTAAACTTTTTGCTGCTGAAAATGCCTTTGCGGAATTAGAACTAAAATCTACGGGAACCAACATTTTTTGTAAACTATGCCTTGCATCCTCTGGCACCAATAGCAAATGTCTATTTAACATACGTACCAATTTTTGCGGTATTGCACCCGTTCCTTGCAACTCGTCCTTATTCCCCATCACCACAACATCTATATCGTATTCCTTCGCTAAATCGGCAATTATACTTTCTGTATAATTATCGGAAGTAATTACAACAGTATGTGGCGCATTTCCATTGTAGTTTTCTTTAATGGAACGCTCTAGTTCTCGCTCTACGATATCTTCCACTGTAATATCGTCCTTCAAAAAATCCTCGTATAGATTATAAAGCTTGGACTGTTTTATATTATGAGTAAAATAAAGGTGTTTCACCTTCCAAACATTGCTTAAATAACTAACATATTTCAGCAGAATAGGATCCATTCTTGTAAGGTCCAGCGCTACAATAAGATTTAATTCGTTATCCAAACTTTTATTCTTTGTCATTTCCTATTTATTATCTGTTAGTGTAGATTCTACGTTAATTTCTTTTTCGTTTTGGCTTCTAGCTTCCCTTTCCCTGTCTACTAGTTGAAGGATATTTTTTCTATAGGATTCCCTTTCCAGTAGTTTCTGTTCTCGTTCTGCTTGTTCATAATCTTCCTTCATTCCCGAATGGAGGGAGAAGCACATCATCACAAGCAGTATGGCAAAGGGAAGTCCAGAAATGGTGACTGCAGTCTGCAGTGCATTTAATCCACCTCCATACATAAGTACACCTGCTATAGTGCCCGTAGCAACTGCCCATATAACTCGCTGAAAAGGAGGCGTCTTCAGCTTACCTCCAGAAGTAATACTATCTACTACCAAGGCTCCTGAATCTGCAGATGTGATTATAAAACTACTTATAAGCACAACACCCAATACTTTAAGCAACATTGCTAATGGAAATTTATCGAAAAACACATAAAGGGCGGTAGAGATATTGTCATTAACCGCAGCGATCATAGCGGTATCCCCTAACAGAATATCGCGCATTGTAATTCCACCAAAGGCACTGAACCAAAGAAATGTAACCAATGCCGGAAGGATCAACACACAGAGCATAAATTCCTTTACGGTTCTACCTCTAGATATTCGGGCAATAAAGGTACCTACAAATGGAGACCAAGAAATCCACCATCCCCAATACATGATAGTCCTAGTTTTCTGCCAATCTGTTCCCCTGAGCGCTTCTGTCCATGTGGCCATATCCACAAAGTTGGTGAGGTAAACCCCAATATTTTGGATATAGGATTTAAATATAAAGGTGGTTGGCCCAAGAATAAGAACCAAAAGAAAAATTGCCGAAGCGACTCTTACATTTAGCTTACTTAGCATTTGAACCCCTTTATTTACACCACTAAATGCAGAGAGCGTGGCAGCAAGGGTAACTGCAAGAATTATAATTATTTGATAAAACAGGGAGCTTGGAATACCAAAAACATGAGTCAGTCCAGAATTGATCTGCCCTACTCCAAAGCCTATTGTTGTAGCCAGTCCAAATAAGGTTGTAATTACCGCCATAATATCGATCACGTCTCCCATCCATCCATGAATCCTGTTTCCTAAAAGTGGATAGAAAGCGGATCGTAGCGTAAGGGGCATTTTTCTATTATATGTAAAGTAAGCTAAGGAGAGGCCCACAACAGAATAAATAGCCCAACCGTGTATTCCATGGTGAAGAAATGAAAAACTAATAGCTTCTTGTGCAATAAGTGCCGGTTCTTCTCCCGCTAAACGTGGGGGATTTAAAAAATCACGCACTGGATCAGCAATACTGAAAAGCACTAATCCATTTCCTATTCCAGCACTGAACAACATGGAAAACCAAGCCCAAAGGCTAAATTCGGGTTTGGAGTTTTTTCCGCCAATTCGGACTTTTCCGAATTTCCCAAAAGCCATATATAGACAAAATATAATGAACAGGTTAACCGCTAAGGTATAGATCCAACCTCCGTGGGCGGACACATAAGTTTGTGCAATTCCAAAATAATGATCGGCCTCTTTCTCAAATATTAAAGTGAAGAGGATACTTCCTATAAGAATTAAGGTGGCACTTAAGAAAACTGTTTTATTGACTACCAATCCTAAAAACTTGGAAGATTTTTCTTTTCTAGTAACTTTTACTGGCATATTTCTTTATTGGATTACTAATTTTAAATTTATCCTTCCTCATAACCTGAAGAAAGAATTAAGAAAATTTGAATTATAGACTTGAGCTTGCGTGATTTGGTGAATCATAAGAAGGAAACAATTTAATATGATGCTTATCCAAAAAAGGCATCGTGAAAATTAAATACAACAAATGGGTTACCTCAGGTTGCCTGAAGAGAATGCGTTTCATAAATATTTGTTTTGCGATTTGGTAAATTCTGCGATCGGCCATTATAATAAAAATAGGACTATTTTACAACTATTTCCTAGAATAGTTAAATCACATTTAAGGCATAATTCTCAGTTTTCTTTTTATAAGATTACGTTTTATATAATTTTTCCTATCTACAACCATGTAGTACCATTAGAATAATTTCAATATCTATTTATAGCCTACCTGAAAAACATATAAATCATTAGAGTGGTAGCTTATCTCTAATGTATATTTAGGAAAAGCTGATAATTAAATTTTAAATTATGGAACACTTATATTTGGTGTATCCTAGAACTAATAAACAATTCTGTCAATTATAAATTTAACTTGTCTGAAAACCACCAACGGCACTAAAAGTTACCCTATGAAACCAACTAGATTATTTGTATTGGTAGTTTTACTAATTTCCCTTCAAACACATTCCCAACGCAAAAGAGCAAGGGACTACGGAATTGAGATTGGAGTCTTAAAAACCGGTAAAAACAATGCCATTACAGATGTTTTAGGAGTTAGCGTTGGACATACTACCCTAATTTTAGGAGATAATGTAAGAACGGGGGTAACTGCCATACTCCCCCACTCTGGCAACATTTTTCAAGACAAAGTGCCAGCTGCCATTTATATCGGTAACGGTTTTGGTAAATTAGCAGGTTATAGTCAAGTAAAAGAATTAGGGAATATAGAAACTCCCATTATCTTAACCAATACGTTAAGTGTTCCCATAGCTTCTGATGCCTTAATCACCTATACTTTAGATCGCAACGAAAATGTGCATTCCGTAAATTCCATAGTTGGGGAAACCAACGATAGTCGGTTAAATGATATAAGGGGAAGGCACATTAAACTAGAACATGTATTGAGTGCTATTGAAAATGCCAAGGCTGGGGAGGTAATGGAAGGCAATGTGGGTGCAGGAACTGGTACCGTGTGTTTTCAGTTCAAAGGAGGTATTGGTACATCTTCTCGTGTAATTCCACCATCACAAGGAGGATACACTGTGGGGGTTTTAGTTCAATCCAACTTTGGAGGAGTACTAGAAATCAATGGCGTTCCTATTGCCAAAGAGTTGAATTCCATCCCTAAACAGTACAATTACGATACGGATGGCTCTTGCATGATAGTAGTCTTCACTGATGCACCATTAGACTCCAGAAATTTAGAGCGACTTGCTAAAAGAGCTATGCTAGGATTAGGAAAAACTGGGGGAATTGCCTCTAATGGTAGTGGTGATTATATAATAGCGGTATCAACGGCAAAAGATAATTTAATCCCCTATTCCAGTGAATCTTTAATTAATGAGGCTAAACTACTAAGAAATGAGGCTATGACACCCTTATTTTTAGCAACTATAGAAGCAACCGAGGAGGCTATTATAAATTCCTTGTTTGCTGCAGAAACCATGATTGGAAGAAATGGAAATACAGTAGCGTCGCTTCCCATTGATAGGGTTATGAAAATCATGACCGACTATGGAAAAATCAGTAAACAATAAACTGCCTTATGCACCCAAAAAATCCTTTCATAAAAGAGTATGATTTTGATAGGTTAACTTCTATTCATCCTACCCTAAATGACTTTGTTTTTGTAAATGATTATGGGAGTAAAACTATAAAATTTGGTGATAGAGATGCGGTAAAAGCATTGAACACAGCTTTATTAAAGTCGCATTACGGCCTCACCTATTGGGATATTCCAGAAAATAATCTTTGCCCTCCTATCCCTGGTCGGCTGGACTATCTACTGTATATTTCCGATTTAATTCCAAAAACTAATATTCGGTTATTGGACATTGGTACTGGAGCCAATTTGATATACCCTATTTTGGGCTGTCGTCATTTTAATTGGGAGTGTACTGGAACCGAAGTGGATCTGACATCCCTTAATAACGCTCAAATTCTTATTGAAAAGAATCGTGTTTTAAAAGAAATAGATTTGCGCCATCAACGGTTTAAAAATAATATTTTAGAGCACGTTGTATTGCCCGATGATGTTTTTGATGTGGTGGTATGCAATCCGCCATTTTTTAGGAATAAGTCCGAAGCACTTCGCAGCAATAAGCGCAAGGTCCAAAATCTTAGGTTATTAGAAAAAGATTCACAAAATTTTGGCGGACTCTCTAACGAACTGTGGTACAAGGGTGGGGAAACAGCCTTTATAAAAAAAATGGCAATGGAAAGTGTGCAATTCAAAGACCAAATACACTGGTTTACTTCCTTAGTATCTCAAAATGAAAATGTGAAAGACATAAAACGAGCTATAAACAAAACCCTTCCTACCTCTGTAAAGGTGATTAATATGCAACTAGGCAATAAAAAAAGTCGGTTTATTGCATGGACTTTCCAAGGTTAATCTTTTCCTGATTAAAAAAATAGTAAATAATTTGTATCTTTTTATAAGTTTATCGGTCTACTTATATAGAACTTAAACAATTTAGATATGAATAATTGTAAATGTACCGATTGCGACTGCAAACAATGTAATTGTGGAAACTGCCTAGAAAATAAATGTCCCTGTGACAAGTGCGAATGTAGCAAATGTGATTGTTGTTAAAAAAAAAGGGTTGGATTTAGATCCGACCTTTAACATTAAAAATAGGAAATGGAAACTTCTACCATATGGAATAAATATAATGGTCAGATGTACTTTTTTATACTTAAAAAAGTAAATGATCGGGATACTACCAATGATATAATGCAAAATTCTTTTTTAAAAATTCATCAAAATATACATCAGTTAAAAAACCGGGAAAAAGCAAAGGCTTGGGCATTTCAAATTGTCCGTAATGAAATCCATGATTATTTTAATAAGTCGAGTAAAATAGTCCAAGACCTTAATCACGCTCCCATTGTCCAAACAGAAAGTTATTTGGATTTATGTTGTTTTGATCGCTTTTTGGCCAATTTACCCGAGGAATATAAATCGGTAATTACCATGGTTTATATAAAAGGAATGAAGCAGAAGGACGTAGCCTCCGAAATAGGAATTAGTCTAGCCAATGTGAAAGCTCGGATAAGACGGGCTAAGCGCCTTCTCATTGAGAAATTTAATGAATGTTGTAAATATGAATTGAACCTTGAAGGTAAGTTGGTGGGAGAGTCTAATTGTAGTCTCTGCAATTAATTGTATTAGGTGTATTTGCCTTAAATTATACTTATTTCAATTGGCACCCCTAAAATTAAACCCTTACGCTTGAAGGTGTATCCGATATGGTATTATAAAAATAATCCATCAAGTGTATATTGATGGGGCTTATTTTTATATTTATCTATTGAAGGAATCTCCTGCCCCCTATTCTATCATTCATCTAGGAAAGCTCTATTCTCCATTGTTCCAATTTTCACTTAAGAATACAGTTCATAATACTTCTTATGCAAGGCTTTGATGCCCTCTAGCAATTCCCCACTTGCCGGACCTTTTACCTGAATATTAGGCACAATATCTTGAATGGGATAAAAATTAATGGGTGCTGTAGGAACTTCCATTTCCAAGAGCCATTCTTTTAATTGTTTTGCAGAGCTTAGATATACAATTCCCCCTAAACCTACCCATCCATGGGCCGCAGCACACATAGGGCAATGTTCACCACTGGTGTACATCACTATTTGTTTCCGTTCTTCGGGAGAGACATGTTTTGCTGCCCAATGTGCTAATTCGATCTCTGGATGTGCCAAATCATTTAATTCGTTCACCCTATTCCGTGCCGATGCAATTACCTCGTTTTTGTTATTAACAAGAATAGATCCAAAAGGTTTATCTCCTGCATCTACTGCTTCTTTCGCTAAAGCAAGACAATGAGCCAGATGTTTTAAATCATTTTCTGAAAGTGATTCTTTAGTATTATTCATGTATAAAATTATTTTGTGTTACTATTTAAGGAAGAAAAGCTCTATTTGCATTCCCGAAGCTAATCTTGGGCCAAATGTTATCCTTTAATAATTCATTTATTTCTTATCCCCTAGATGGTTGCTTTACGTCTAGAAAAAAGGTGTACTACAAGGATACCTATGGACAAAACACCTCCCAGTACAGAAACTCCTAGCCAACCATAATTTTCCCAGGAAATTGCTCCTAAGGTAGTTCCTAAAGCGCCTCCGATAAAAAAAGCGACCATATAAACTGTGTTTACGCGGTTCCGGGCCTCAGGATTTTTTGAAAATATAATATGTTGATTAATAATATGCAAAGATTGTAATCCTAGGTCTATCAATATCACCCCAATAATTAATCCTATCAGGGAATAGGTAGAGAACAGAAAGATCATCCAAGACAGAACAAGCAGAATACTAGAAAACAGAATAATTTTGTTGTTACTTACCTTACTGCTCATTTTCCCTACCACTGTCGCTGCCAAGGCACCTACAATCCCTAATAACCCAAAGATTCCTGTAATTCCACTTCCATATCCAAAAGAATCTTCCATTAAGAAAACCAACGTAGTCCAGAAGGCACTTAAACCCGCAAAGGCCAATGCTCCTCTAATTGCAGCTAAACGCAACGAGCGTTCCGTTTTAAAATAATACCAAAGTGACCTCATCAGCTCCCAATAGGATCCATTATATTTAGGGGTAATTTTCGGCAATTTAAATTGGAGAAGTATAAAAAGGAGCAACATCATTACTGCGGCCACATAGTACATCACCCTCCATCCAAATTGCTCTCCTAACAGGCCACTGATAACCCTACTACCTAAAATCCCAATCAACAATCCGCTCATAACGATTCCTATAGCTCTTCCTCTTCCTTCATCATCACTAAGTTGTGCCGCCATGGGTACAAATAGTTGAGGTAACGATGAACTTAAACCTATAAAAAAACTACTAGTAATTAACAGCATTAGGGAACTGGACATTGCGCATGCCAAGAGCGATATAATCATCAAAATAAAATTATACTGTACAATTTTCTTATTAGACATCATATCGCCCAAAGGGTTAATAAAAAGTAATCCACCTGCATAGCCCAATTGTGTTGCGAGCGCCACGTTACTCACCGCAGATTCCGTGACTCCAAAAGATTCTGAAATCAAATGCAATAGCGGCTGATTATAGTAGAGATTCGCTACTATAAGTCCGGCCGAAATACTCATTAGATATAAAGTAGCGTTGGAAAGCTGTTTCTTCATTATAGGAGATTATTTTTATTCTTTTGCGTTAGGGATAGCAGCGGAAATCCCCCAAGCCATAGGTTGGGGGATTGAAACGGATAGCCCGCCCGAACGCCCTAAATATAAGAGCTAAATTAGTCAAGATATAATTTTATAACTATAATTAAAACGTGTCGTATTCTATAGTTTAGAAAATAAAGATAGCGAAACGCGATCCCTTGAGTACTGGCAACCATGGAATGATGATAAATCTATTAAAGAAAAATTCCAAACACGGATTGATGCAGCGTATGAACTATCTTAAAAGCCTATTATTTATTAAACTTCTCCGTTCAGAAATCTTTAGGATTTTGAACAAAGAATACCTATTGAAGGTTAAGCCTATCTAAAATACAGAAGAAATTTAGGCCTCCTTTTTTATTATCAGAGGCCTTTACATTGATTACTTACTTTCACTCTCTTCCATCTCTTCTAGAACGTCTTCCGATTCAGATTCAGATTCGGGTTCGGTTTTTGCAATGGCATTAAATTTTTCCAACTGCTCCTCTTCACCTGTAAAGTACGGAAATACATCCAATATAGGTGATTCGGTGATTGCAGGAATAGAATACTCGCCCATGGTACCCTTCATCGCAGTTATCGTATTATCATACGCCTCTTTTACGTCATTGGCTTGTACCAGCATATATAAATTCGTCTTTCTTTCTTTCCCACTCTCTTCATCATAGGCGATTAAAGAAACTTTAGATTTAAACCATCGATCGGAATTTTCATAAGGATGGACTTCCGAAAAATTTGCTACCTTAATATTCGTAATTAGAAACTCCTCACTTGTATAGGCTGCCATTTCTTCGTTAATCCTAGTTTCTGCCTCCGTATAGGATATAGCATCTAAGAGATAGGTTTCCGTAGTTACTTTTTGTTCTCCTGTTTCGTGTGTTTTTCTGTATTTTACTTTGCACTCGTACCAAGTTACGCTCATAATTATTTTTTTAGGATGCCAAATATATATTTAATAAAAAGGATAGCGGATAAATCTGGGAATAGATATCCACAATATAGAACCCAGTTTAAATTACGTCTGCACAACAAACAGCAAAAGCAAGTTCAATTTCAGTATTTTGACACTGAAAAGGTCGATTTTTACTTTGGTCCTTTCCTATAATCTGATTAAGTTCATTATTAATTTACCCTTTACAGTATTTGCATAATGTAGCTTAGTATTATAAGTGCCTGGATGAATTGAAATTTTAGGATGATTAAGGTGTTTATAAGTAGACATGGTAAGCCCATGAAAATTAAAAGTCGATTACTGAAAACAATTGGACGCCCGCAAAAAAAGAACAGACAGATAGGCCTTATAGCATTCGTTTTTCATTAATCTGTAGCATTGTGAGGCCATAAATTAAATTACATGGACGTAAAATGTTGATAACAAAAAAATAAATAGACATCCTCACCAAACACCGGTTTTAATAATATTTTCGCTACATTTAAAACCAAGGAAAAATAACTCATAATTATTTCTTATAGTTCTTTAAATTTGAAATTAGAATGAATAATGCCCATATACAAATAATGCTCGCAGATGATGATGAGGACGACTGCATGTTTTTCAAAGATGCTTTGGATGAACTTACTTTACCCGTATCGTTAAAGACAATGAATAATGGCGTGGAATTAATGAATTATCTTCAGCATAATTTTACCAATCTTCCACATATTCTTTTTTTGGACTTAAATATGCCTTGTAAAACAGGTTTTGAATGTTTAACCGAAATAAAGCAGAGCGAGGAATTAAAAAATTTGCCCGTGGTAATCTATTCTACCTCTAACAATCCCCAAGTAATTGATACGCTATATGGCAAAGGTGCTCACCATTATATTCGGAAACCTGCGGCTTTTTCGGATTTAAAAACGGTAATTAAAAAGGCTATCTCTCTTCTTACCGCTAACATTGGCCTACAACCTAAAAAGGAAATCTTTCTTATTGAACCTGAAAATTAGATTGCTATGACTAAACCGTTAAAAGGGGATGAACTCACTTTCCTCAATGGTGGAGGTGAAATGGGCGACTTGATAAAATCAATAGAGTGGGATAAAACTTCATTGGGTGACATTAAAGAATGGCCCACTAGCCTATGCTCCACGCTTGGCTTGATTTTACACTCTGCCTTTCCTATGTGTTATTTTTGGGGAGAGGAGCATATCTGCTTTTATAATGACGCTTTTAGGATACATCTGGAAGGGGAAGAAAAGAATCCCGTAATCGGCAAAAGGGGATTTGAAGCATGGCCAGAAATGTGGAATCGATTAGGGCCAATGGTAAAGGAAGTAGTGTCTACAACTAAACCTGTCTCCTATTATAATGAGAATCTGCCATTTCTTACAAACAAGGCATCAAAAAATAGATATTGGACATTCTGTTGTAGTGCTGCGTTTAATGATGAAGGCAAGGTTAATGGAGCATTAATAACCTTTACTGAAACTACGGATAACGTAAAGGCCAAAACAGAATTGCAGGAGAGTGAGAATTTGTTACGCTCCATGATAAGACAAGCCCCTGTGGCAATCGCGATATTTAGAGGCAGTGAACATATTACAGAAATAGCAAACTCCAAGGCATTGGAGTTATGGGGCAGAACTGCTGATGAGGTAGAAGATAAACCCATTTTAGAAGTTTTGCAAGAGCTAAAAACACAAGGAATAAAAGAAATTGTGGATCAGGTATTTAAAACAGGTGAAATTTTTACTGCATCAGAATATCAACTACAACTACTTAGAAACCAACAATTAGAAACTATCTATCTTAATTTCAGCTTTGAACCACTAGTAAATGCTAAGGGGGAGATTGATGGGATTATGGCTCTTGGTGTAGAGGTTACCGATCACGTTATTATCCGTAAAACAATTGAAGAAAGTGAAGCTAAATATAAATCCTTAGTTCATGGGTTGCCAGTAGCGTTATATATCTGTGACAGCGAAGGATATATACAACTCTTCAATGAGGCTGCTGTTAAGTTATGGGGCCACACCCCAGCTATTGGGAAGGATTTATGGTCCGGATCATGGAAGATTTTCACTCTTGAAGGTAATCCAGTGTTATCAGAAGATCTTCCAATGTCACATGCTTTAAAAGGTGGTGAGGTAACTAACCCAATCCTTGTGGTGGAAAGACCAAATGGTAGCAGACGGCATTTTATTCCACACCCCAAACCTATTTATAATAATGATGGTCAAATTAGTGGTGTAATTAACACCCTTATTGATATTACAGATCAAATAAGAGGTCAAGAAAAAATAAAGGAAAGTGCCATTCGAATGCGTGCTATAGCAGATAACATACCTAATATGGCCTGGATGACTCATGCCAATGGAAGTGTTTATTGGTATAATAAAAAATGGCAGGATTATACAGGTACAACCTTGGAAGAAGTGGAAGGATGGAATTGGCAAAAGGTAATTCACCCAGAATACTTACAAGAAGTTTTAGCGAAGTGGCAGCAATCGTTAAAAGCAAGAAAAGAATTTGAAATGATATTTCCCCTTAAAGGTGCTGATAATGGGTATAGACAATTTTTGACACGTGTTTTGCCAGTTTATGATGAATCTGGCGAAATTTCCAATTGGTTTGGAAGTAATACTGATATTACAGAGCACATTGAAGCAAAAAAGAGACTTGAGGAAAGCGAACAGAAATTTAGACTTCTAGCAGATTCCATGCCCGAATTTGTCTGGATTGCAGATCCGCAAGGCAATATAAATTACTTTAACCAATCTGTATTTAAGTTTTCAGGTTTTACTCCGCAAGAATTAATAAGAAAAGATGGGTGGTTACAAATGGTACATCCAGACGACAGAGAAGAGAATGTTAGATTATGGAAAAAATCTATTGCTTCTGGTGAAGATTTTATAATAGAGCACCGCTTTTATCGTCATGATGGGGAATATCGATGGCAATTGAGTAGAGCAAGACCTCAATTCAATGAAAACGGTGAAATAACGATGTGGGTAGGAACCAGCACAGATATTCAAGAACAAAAAATGTTTACAAACGAGCTGGAAAAACAAGTTAGGGAACGCACCACAGAGCTGCTTAAGCTAAATGAGTCTTTAAAAGAAAGTGAACAACGCTACCACCTTATGGTGGAAGAAGTACAGGATTACGCTATTCTATATCTAAATAAGGATGGGATTGTGGAGAACTGGAATGCTGGCGCAGAAAAAATCAAAGGATATACCGCTGAAGAGTTTGTTGGTAAAAGTTTTTCCAACTTTTATACAGAGGAAGATCAAAAAAGTGGACTACCCCAAAAATTATTAAAAAAGGCTATAAAAAACGGCCAAGCAATACAAGAAGGCTGGCGGGTTAGGAAAGACAAAACTCTATTCTGGGCAAGTGTCGTTATTACAGCTGTACATGGAAATAATAATAAATTAATAGGTTTTTCTAAAGTTACGCGGGACCAAACAGCAAAAAAAGAGGCCGATGACGCTTTACAGGAGAAAAAGATAGAACTAGAACAAAAAAATAATGAGCTTCAGAAAATGAATAAGGAGCTTCAATCTTTTGCGTATATTTCTAGCCATGATCTACAAGAGCCACTAAGAAAAATTCAGACTTTTGCCTCTCGTATAGCAGAAAAAGAAAGCAACTCCTTATCAGAATACGGTCTAGATCTTTTTAATCGCATGCAATCGTCTGCCGAACGTATGCAGTCACTAATTGAGGATTTGCTTGCATATTCCCGAACTCATAATCTAGAGGGAGATTTTAAAAAAGTAGCTTTAAGAGGCATTATTGAACGAGTAGAAGATGACCTTGGAGAAGAATTATTAGATAAAAATGCTACCATTGATATTCAAACTAGTGGGGAGGTAAATATAATTCCTTTTCAGATTCAACAGCTCTTTCACAATCTATTTACTAATTCCTTAAAATTCGCTAAAACAGAAGAACCTCTACGCATCACAATAAGCACTGCTATTGTGAAGGGGAATACCATAGAAAATGAAAATTTAATGGATGATCATAGCTACTGCCGCATTTCGGTAACCGATAACGGAATTGGTTTTGATCAACGGTATAGCGATAAGATTTTTGAACTTTTTCAGCGGCTACATGGAAAAAACGAATATCCAGGAACTGGGATTGGTCTTGCCATTATAAAAAGGATAGTAGAAAATCATAATGGTGCAATTGTCGCGAAAGGGGAATTGGGCGTCGGTGCTACTTTCCATATTTTTCTTCCCGTTGAAGACCAGAAAATAGGTATTTAAAAGGTCTATTTTATTTTTTAAATTAGTTTATGTACCATGTTTACGCAGCATTAATGATTTTAACTGAGGTACTGCTTCAATTTAGAATAATCGTTGCTATTCTTTTTATTAGTTGCGACACTGCTTATAAGTGCTCCTAGGAAAAGGTCATTGAATACCGGTAAGAATCTAAGGACACAAGAATAGAATAGAATCACGGACTGTAACTGTAAGCAACATGTCTTCTGGTACTGAGTTGACCCAAATCGCAAAGACGGAGAAAGCTCCTGAGGGAAAGGAAATTGGCAATAAGTACAATTACATTTACACCAAGTCTATGGGAGATAGCAACTCCTGAGGTGAAATTTCTATACAATTAAATTTTACTACCCTATCTATGTTAGGTTTGGAATAGTGTTAAATAGTATAATTTCAATTATCAAAGACCAATAGTTGTCAGAACAAATGAGCTTAACGAGCAGAGACGCTACCTAATATTATCTTTTATCCATCCGCATAATAATTTCTCTAAGCAGCTCGTTATGTTCTTGTTTCAGTGCAATAAATTTATTTACCCATTTATAGATTAAATAAAGAATTCCAAAAAATATTGCTAGATAAATAATCATGAAGAGAAAGGGAAAAAAGCGAAAGATTTCCATAAGGTTAAATGGGTGTTTTGGTTATAATTATTTTATCAATCGGTTAAAATAGGGAGAGATATTATAAATTAAACTCTTTCATTAAACTGAGGAAGATACTACATTAACTTATTACCCCCTACTTCCCTCTCATTAGTAATAGTACCATATTTTTCTCTATAATGCTATATTTCTATTTTTTCTTTTTAATATCAGCCAATAGCTTTTCTCTCAGTTTAATGAGGGCATCGCTTAATCCTACCTTATAAATATGAGGAAATTCGAACCGCTTATGCTCCTCGGACAATTGGGAAACTCTATATTTTCTATATTCTGAAATTTCCCTTACCTCTTTTTTGGGGGCAAGAACCTTACCATTTTCAAAAACTTTGGAAACTAGGACCTCACTTTTTAATCCGCTTACGTCCGATTTTTTATCGGCGTATTGAGGATGATAAATAGTGTCTATTTCCGATAAATTTTCTTCTGCTAGTACAATAGCATCGGCATATAGTTTATTCTCCCCGTTATAGTACCTTACAATTTTCTTTTTTCCGGGGAGTGTCAATTTATACACATCTTCAGATAGTTTTATGGTAGGTCTTTGGTTAACCTGACTCAGTTTGTAGACGCCGTCCAATGCCCCATCTTCTCGCCCAGTAATCAGACTAGTTCCTACCCCAAATGCATCAATTTTTGCTCCTTGGTCAATAAGACTTTTAATGATGTATTCATCCAACTGATTAGATGCAATAATTTTTACTCCTCTCAACCCGGCATCATCCAACATTATTCTCGCTTTTTTAGACAAGTAGGCCAAGTCCCCACTATCTAATCTAATACCGGAGAGTCGTTCTCCTTTTTTCTCCATTTCCTTTGCAACAACGATTGCATTGGGTACGCCACTATTGAGGGTATGATAGGTGTCTACCAGCAACACGCAGTTCTTGGGCCTGGTTTCGGCATAAACCCTAAAGGCCGTTATTTCATCCTTAAAACTTTGTATCCAGGAATGAGCTTGGGTCCCAGAAGATTCCAATCCGTACAAATAGGCGCTCAGCACATTTGATGTACTATCTACCCCACCAATTACCGCTGCCCTACTACCATGGATAACGGCCCATCCTTGTGCTCGTCGCATTCCAAATTCCATTACACCCCTATCCCCCGCAGAATGTCGTAGTCTGTTTGCCTTTGTAGCGATAAGAGATTGATAATTGATGGTATTTAGTAATAAGGTTTCCAAAAGTTGAGCCTCAATAATATTTCCTTCAACTGTAATTGTCGGTTCATTAGGAAAAACGACTTCTCCCTCTTGCGGCGCATGTAAAGTCCCCTTAAATTTAAAGTCCTTTAAGTAATCCAGAAAACTACTGTGAAAGCCTCTTTTGTGTAGAAAATCAATAGCCTCCGAATTAAACCTAAAGTCTTCTATCATTTCAAAAAGGTCTTGTAATCCTGCAAAAATGGTAAATCCACCTCCAAAAGGATTTTTTCTAAAAAAATAATCGAAATTGACACTATCTGTCCCCCTCCCGGCCAAAAAATAGCCCTCAGCCATTGATAGTTGGTACTGATCAGTGTATAAACCGGAGAATTTATTTGTTGATTTCATGCTGTTGGTATTAAAAATCTTCGTTGAATTAAAGGGCCATATTAGCACCTATTATAACGAATATAATATATATAGCATTTTTAACCATAGTATCCTGAATTGATTTTCACCAAGGCCACTATTATGAGAAAGAATACTACTTTTTAGATAATATGTAATGCCCGGCCAACTCCCCTGTAGTGATTTTTCCATCCGAATTTAAGAGAATTATAGCATTCTCCACCACTTTATATAATTGTTTTCCCCCGTCCGCTTCATATAATGTAATAGTATTACCATCTGCCCTCCATTCAAAATTTCCTTTATCAAAAAACTTTCCTTCTTCCTCCCCTAAATAGGCAGCCTCAGAGGTATACGTGTTATCTGCTTTTAAAGATATTATGGTTTTTATACCCACGCAACTGGCACATGGTAACGTTCCAGTATAGGTTCCCTCCCAATCCAGTGATATCTGCGAAGTGTGCATATCCGGAGTAGTAATTTTTTCTGTCATGTTTTTAACTTCAAGGGTGTGGTCTTGCTTTTTATCGTTGTTTTTACAAGACATGACTAACAAACCTAACATACCAAATACTGAAATTGTTTTTTTCATTTTCCTATCAGATTGAAGTGAACTAAACCATTAACAAACTGTTTGCCAGAAAGGGCTTATTCAACTGGAATTATGGGTTAAAGGTAGATAACTTACTCTTGTAATAATTGATTTACCAAACCATATCTATTTAGTTTTCTGGAATACAATACTTTATGCCCAAAAAGATTTTTGTACCTTAACCTAACTACTAGGATCAAAAACATCCCATTAACTACCGAAATGAAAATATTACTAACTAAAATAACTACATTTCGGTTTTATATAGTATTTATCGCTATTGTCTTTATATTGTTAATAAATGGCATAGGCAATTACGGTTTAGCAGAAACCAGTGAGGCCCGTTACGCAGAGATCAGTAGGGAAATGTTCATCTCTAGCGATTATTTGAATCCGAAGCTACTGGGCATATTTCACTATCATAAACCTCCTCTAACCTACTATATTACAACCGTGGGCTACCGTATCTTTGGGATAAATGAATTTGGTGCGAGGTTCTTCCTTCAGATTGCCATCGTAATCCAATTACTATTAATATATGGAATGGCTCAGTTGCTGTTCCACAATAAAAAGATAGCGTTTATATCTGGACTCATCTATTTTTCCATACCGATAGTGTTAATATCAAGTCGCAATTTAACCACAGACGCCTATCTTACTACATTTATCCTAGGGGCCATTTATTGCTGGCAGAATTACACCAATTATAAAAGGATATTTTACCTTTATCTGTTCTATATTTTAGTTGCCCTAGGTTTGCTGACCAAAGGTCCGGTTGAACTTATATTTATCTTCACCTATATCATCACTTACAAAATACTTTTTAGAGCTGGTTTTAAGATTACTCTCCACCATGCGTTGGGTTTTATACTGTGTCTTCTTTTAGGTGGAAGTTGGTATTTCATATTGATAATGGACAATTCTGGCTTATGGAATTATTTTTTGGAGAAGCAACTTTATTCCCGAGTCGCCCTAGATTCCTTTAACCGTTCCAAACCTTTTTGGTTCTTCATCCCTCTAATTATTATATTACTTTTCCCATGGTGGATCCCAATAATTGGGAAATATGTGAAGCGATTACTAATCGCATTTAAAGGGGACAAGGAGTCAAAATTGCTTTTGATCTCGACCCTTTGCACCCTTATAGTATTTTCCATTTTCAGCACTAAATTGATCTTATATATCCTTCCAGTGTTTTGGATGATGTCCCTATTAATTTCAGCACTATTGATTAAGACCGGAAATAAAATCAGTTTTATTTTAAACCATGCTTTCAGTTTTATGATACTTGTTTTTTTCATGGGAGTTTTCACCTGTTATATTATGAAACCTGAATTCATCAAGATTGCAAACGGAACTTTAATCTTGACTTTCATTTGTGTTTCCATATATACAGGTATTTACTTTGCGTTAGATAATTACTCTCCCATTAAAACGGCTATTCTAGCGACAGTTTTTAGTGGAACAGTGTTAGTAACCACAACCTCCATTCTGCCAGATAATAGTGTAGCGATCAATTCTACCAAAGAGATCATTGGCTTTATCAATGCCGAAGGTCATAATCAGGAGTCTACTATATTAGTATACGATTATCTTCTCTCTTCTGTTCCATTTTATACCGAGGCGAATCAAATAACTTTAAAATCTACCCACAACACTACAGATAGGGAAGTGCTATTTCAACATGATAATCTATGGAGAAATAATCTTTGGGATATGAAGGATGATCAGACGATCTATCGATTGGATTCGATAAGTTACAAACCTCATACATTTCTACTGGTCAGGAAAAAAAGCCCACTGCCCAATAATTTAAATTTCTTGAAAAACCATTTTAAAGCTCAATTAGAATATACTAAATGGTGGCTTTATTATAATAAATAAAAGAGTGTTGTACCGATGATCATTTTACAAACCCTTAAGTTTACACTATATCGTGGAATATAGCATTGGGGAATTTATTCCTATCGATATCGGAGGGAATTACCAATCCCAAGTTTTTCCCAACCTTAGGTTTGTTTTTCCACAAAAGATACTTTATAATGCGCTATGGAAAAAAATCAAACTAGATAATGTTCAATAAACTTGTTGCTATTGAGCCGCTAAATTTAATTCCATCAGCGGAAATAGATCTTTATAACTATGCAAAAGAAGTAGTTCTGTCTAGGGACATCCCCTCCAATAATGCAGAAATAGCAACGCGAATTGGCGATGCCGATGCTGTATTATTAAGCTACACGTCCAATCTTGGTACAGCAGCGCTAGAAGAGTGTCCTAATATAAAATCCATTGGAATGTGTTGCTCTCTATACTCTCCGGAAAGTGCAAATGTAGCTATTTCATACGCCAATGCGCGTGGAATTACCGTTACGGGAATTCGCGATTATGGTGATGAAGGGGTCGTAGAATATGTTATTAGTGAGCTAGTCCGATGCCTACATGGTTTTGGCACCAAACCCAATGGCAATCCAGAACAACCTTGGGATGGAGTCCCTAGGGAAATTACAGGATTGAAAGTAGGAATCGTAGGTTTGGGAGCATCTGGAGGTATGGTTGCCGATACCCTTCATTTTCTAGGTGCCGAGATCGCCTATTTTTCCTTTAGTCAAAAAACAGAAGCACTAGCCAAAGGATATCGATATTTACCATTAAGAACATTACTTGCAGAAAGTGAAGTAGTTATCACCTGTCTCAATAAAAATACGGTCCTCTTGCACAAAGAAGAGTTCGCAAGTTTGGGAAACCGAAAAATACTTTTTAATACCGGACTTTCCCCTGCTTGGGACGAAGTTCCTTTTGAAAATTGGATAAAGGGGGAAAATAGACTTTATGCAGATACAATAGAGGCTTTAGGAAATGAAAAATTTTTAGACCATCCTAATGTATATTGCATGCAAGTCTCCGTAGGAAGAACTAGACAGGCTTTTGACCGACTAAGCAAGAAGGTATTGGCAAAGATTAAGCAGTACCTTAAAATACAATAGGCGAGGTAATATTACGTAAGGTATTGACAACGCTCCACCCGGCAATTTGTGAGGTTTTGCTATAAATATCCATTAAAGCATTTACCTGTTCACTTTTAACCTCTATTCGATGTCTATCACCCACGAAGCCTGGTGTGGATGTTATTGAAACTTCCATGTTGTCCGGACCTACTGTAGCCAGTGAAGCGGCAACCGCCACATTTACTTTGGAAGGAAAAAGAGCAATAGCTTCTTTAGCGTTTCCTTTCATAACCGTTTTCTTTTCAGTTTGAAGGGATTCCTCGTATACGGGTGTGTTTTTAAGAGAGTTAGGATTTTTTTCGGTGTCAAAAGATGCAGTACAACTTTCCATGAGAGAGATAGTTCGCATAACATCAAAACCACCAATAGCACCAGAAACTAAATGTACTCGAGTATTGTTTTCACTCGCGGCCGTATTAACCTCCTCATAATAAGCAGTATCTGCCAATGCACCTATAGAAAGAGTTACAATGGAGGAGCCGTTTTTTAATGCAGGAATTGCGAACTCACGAAAAGCGTTTGGTGAAGCCGCCTCAACAATATAGTCGGGTTTAAGGGCCAGTAATTCATCAATGGTTTTAAAAGCAGTGCACAATTCTTGGGGTTGGGAATTGGAGACCAGTTCCGCAATTTTCTCCGCTTTTTCAAAGGTGCGTGAATAGGCGCCAATAAGCTGATAATGGGGTAATAAACCAGAGTTTATTGCTTTTACAACTATATGGGCAAGTTTCCCACAACCAACAATAGCAAGTGATTTTGTTTTCATGCCGGCCAAGATACTGTGTTTTTTATCTTAAAACAATCCAGTCATAAGTCATTTGGCATCTAGCAGTCAATTACTTCTAAACAAGGCCATGAGGTATTGGACGTAATCCATTACTACCATTTTGACGTCCGCAAAAACGGAACCGGCAGGCGAGCCTTAGTGAGTAAAATTATACTGGTGCAGTGATATTCCATTTACAAACTATATCTCCTTAATTCCGTATACCAATTTTTGATTGAAATCCATTCCCCATACGCTATTCTTTAGATAGCTCTTGCAAGCTCTTCAAAGTTGAGAATACGATTAGAAATTTGTTTCAATAAAGGCAGCTCATGGCTTATGACCAACATTCCCAGTTGTCTTCGTTCCACGAGCAATAATACGGTTTGCCAAATCTGTGCTTGGGTAATGGCATCCAGCATTGTAGTCATTTCGTCCGCTATCAAGTACGATGTTTCAGGTGCAATAGCTCTTGCAAGGCAAAACCGCTGTAATTCGCCTCCAGACAGCTGTGATGGAAAGCGGTGCATCCACTCTTTACTAATCCCCAATTCCGATAAAAACCCATCGCTGTATTCTCCAGATTCTGCTAAAACTTGCTTCATCCGCCAGTGAGGATTAATAGCTTTTTCTGGATGTTGACCTATTAATTGTACCGGGTTTCTTCCAATTTGTGGGGATACTTTTCCATTTACTATAATGGAGCCCCTATCTGGTTTTAAGTAACCTGCAATAACTTTTGCAAAAGTAGATTTTCCAACACCACTAGGCCCGTAAATTCCAACCACTTCTCCTGGATTAACATTGAGCTGAATGCTATCAAATATCCAATGATCTGAATGATATTTGTAGCTTATATTGTTTATTTTAAGCATAAAAACAGCGTGTTATCCCATTGTTGATCATCGTAGAGTCCGGCTTATTTGTTTTACAAAGCCCGGTAGCTATGGGGCATCGTGGCTCAAATACACATCCTGGGAAAACATCCTCGGATTCTGGTTGATTACCTTTTAAGACTTTAAAATCATTTTCAGGTAAGGCAAGCCACAAGGCTTTAGTATAGGGATGTCTTAATACTTCACCTTTTCCCGAGAAATCTTCTTTATTTGCTATTTCCAATGTTTCACCGGCATAAAACACGGCTATCTTATCAGCAATTTTTAAAGCGGCCTGAATGTCGTGAGTAATAAACATAATACCCCTATTGCCTTCGCTCAGTTGCTTTAAATTGCTAAGCGTTTCTTCCCATGCCAGCTCATCCAAACCTGGAGTGGGCTCGTCGGCAATTATTAATTGTGCCTCACTTACCATAGCCGACGCTATTAAAACCCTTCGGGCCATTCCTCCTGAAAGCTCATGGGGATATTTATCACCAGTACCGGGTGCTAAACCTAATTTTAGAAAGGCCTCTTCTTGTATTCTTTTTTTATCTTTTTTATCTCGGATAATACCCTGTACTTGCCTACCGGTTTTCATTAGCGGGTCTAATGCCTTTACGGATTGCGGAATAAGCGATATCGCTTTTCCGCGAAGTTGTTCTTGCCTATTTTTAGTCAATGCAACCCCTTTAAATAAAAGAGTTCCGTTAATCGCGGCATTTTCTGGCAAAATTCCCAAGATGGAATCGGCTAGAAGACTTTTACCCGATCCACTAGACCCCACCACGGCCACTATCTCACCAGGATAAATAGTGAGTTCAAAATCCCTGATAACTTGAATATAGGATTCTTCAAATCCTTTTTTATACTGTGGAAAGGATAATGAAAGCTGTTTTACCTCCAATAATGGTATTTTATTCTTTTTATTGGGAATCGATATATTTTCCATAGCAAAACTCAACCTTTTTGTCCTTTAAATGGGTCCAAAATATTACGCAAATTACGACCTAGACTATCAAAAACAGCAACCATCAGTAACAACATTAAACCTGGAAACAATGCTAACCACCACATTCCTGAGGATAAATATCCCATAGATTCAGACAAGATAACTCCAATAGCGGGTTGCTCCGAAGATAGACCAAATCCTAAAAAGGTAATGCTGGCCTCGTGTAAAATAGCATGTGGAAACGTCAAGATAAACCCAATAATTAACTGAGGGATTAAATGGGGTAAAATATGATGACGAGCAATCCAAAACCACGATTTTCCCATGTTTCGCGAAACCGTAATGTACTCGGTATTTTTTATTTGCATGATTTCTGCACGCAATAAACGCGCCAAACGGGGCCAATGGGTTAATGCTAGGGCAATAATAACCCCTTTGAGTCCGCCGCCGAGCATAAAAGATATTAGGATCAAGGTTACCATATGTGGTAGTCCTAGAAACAAATCAATAAGTCCCGTCACCAAAGAATCCAAGGTTTTATTGAGCACTAATAACAAACTTAGCAGCAACGCGATAAGGGCACTGATAAAAGCGGCCAACAAACCTACCCAAAAACTTAGGGTAAGGCCTTTTACTGTTCGTACAAACATATCACGCCCTAACCAATCCGTGCCAAAGGGGTGCGTCAATGAAGGTGCACTGTTGGATGCATCAAAATTAACCGCCAATCCGTCGGTCCCAATAAAAAATCCACTCACGACAAGAACCATTAATAAGATAATGGCGATAACGGAGGTCATTAGCGCTCGTTTTCTCCGATTCCAATTTTCGGAACGTTTCAATGGCAGATATTTAGTTCCTATTTCAGTCATGGGCTTGTTTAGTTTTCATCCGAGGATCTATTACCACATATAGTAAATCTGCCATAAAATTGCCCACAAAAATAAAGACAACACTAAACAAGGTAATTCCCAAAAGAAGGGGTATATCTCCACCTAAGCCTGCTCTCACCACTGCTTGTCCTAAACCGGGATATGAAAACACTTGTTCCGTTAAGACTGCACCACCAAACAGTTCCCCAAAAGATGCAAAATGTAAGGATATGGCTGGCAATGAAATATTGCGTAATCCGTGCCTCCAAAACAATCTCATTCCGCTTAACCCCTTAGCCCTTGCAAAGCGGATAAATTCACTACTAAGCACCTCTATCATTTTTTCCCTTGTATGTAATGCTATACTGGCCACCCCGCCAATACTCAAAGTTAGGACCGGTAAAAACAAGTGTTTAAATGTATCTGCTAAGCTAACTTCTCCCCTTAAACTACCTGCTGGTGCGGCTAGCCCTACGGGAAACCAGTTTAACCAAGCTGCAAAAACCATCAATACCAATAAGCCAAACCAAAAAGCAGGGGTAGAAGCTAAAATAAAAGAATAACTTTTTATAATACGATCCAGTATAGACCCTTCATTCATTCCAGCTAAGATCCCCAGAATTAGACCAAAAACTCCGGATAATACCCATGCGATCCCCATGAGGAGAATTGAGGCAGAAAAACGTTCCCAAATTATGTCTGTCACCGGTTTTCGGTATATTAACGATTCTCCCAAATTGCCCTGAAAAACTGCTTTTGACCATAGGAAATATTGTTCAGGTTTAGAGCGGTGCAACCCCCAATATTCTTCAATATTTGTTCGTTGCTCTGGACTTATCCTTGATATTTCTGCACCAATATAAGATTGTACCGGATCAACTGGGGAATTACTTATCAGTATAAAGGAGAAAATACTGATAGCCACCAGTAAACCCATTAATTTTCCGATTTTTCTCAGGATAAACTTAATCATCTATAAACCTTTTCCAATCTTTTGTTAATCTTTCCAATGCCAAGTTTCAATAAAATCCGTAATAGGCCAATCGTGTTCGTGGGGTTGTAACTTTTGTGGACCTATTATCAGATTTTCCCGCATTATAAATAAATGGTCCAGATTAACCAACCACACCCAAGGGGCGTCTCCTTTGTTAGAGAAACCTGTTTTTCCATCCCATTGTGCTTTTTTCCAAAAGGTATTAGCTTGTTCTTGTGAAGTGGCACTCAGCGCTTTTTCAAAATACGCATCCACGATTTCGTTGCCATAATAGTTTGGATTATTAAGGCCATGACCTTGTACTTTACTGCTAAAGGCATTGTACAATTCTAACGGATCATGACTCCCTAGACCAAATAAGATAGCGCTGGAATGGAGTTCTTTTTCTATCCCATTCCAGTTTTTCCCTTTAACATTGATTTTGATACCCAAGGCCTTCATCATATCTGCAAAAGCAATGGATAAAGATTGTCTAGTATGATCATTGGAGGGGTAATGCAAGGTGAATTCTGCCTTAACTCCATTCTTTTCTCTGATGCCGTCTTTATTTTCTATCCAACCAGCCTTAGCTAATATTTCAATAGCTTTTTTTACATCTCCGTCATTTTTAATCTCCGTTTCAGAATTCCACCATGGCAAATGATCAGCTATGGTATAGGCCGGTGTCCCATAACCTTTTAAAACTCCGTTAACCAAAGCTTCTCTATTCACCCCCACATTCATGGCTTTACGGATGGCGATATCTGAGGTTACATTATTCCCAATGGGAACCCCATCAACAGATTTTCCTTCCTTTGGAACAAAAGGAAGCACTACCCCGCGATTGTCCACGCTTTTTAAAGCGACCAGCTTCATCCCGTTTATTCTTTCATTGGCCAATGCCGGGGTTACCGATGCAACATCTACCTGACCTGCTTTAGCTGCAGCAAAAGCAGCATCTTGGGATAAAAACAAAAATATTAGTTTCTTAAAAAAAGGTTTTTTTCCATAATAATGGGGATTGGCTTTGACAATTAGTTGTTGACCTTTATCCCATTGAACCAATTTGTAGGGCCCCGATCCCAAAGGGTTTTCATTATAAGATGCACCATAAGCATGTTCAGGGACAATACCCAAACTTATAAGATGATGAATAAAAGTGGAATTCCGCTTCCTTAAGAAAAACTGGACCGTAAAGTCATCAATTTTCTTAACATCGTCCAGATTGGTAAGATCAACCACAGAAGCGCTATTTTTAGCGGTTTTAAAAGTAAAAACCACATCATTGGCTGTAAGCGGTTTTCCATCGGAAAATTTAATATTATCACGTAGCTTAACTGTCCAGTTTAGCCCGTCATCACTAATCCGATAATCGATTGCGGCATCATATACAACATTAAAATCCGTATCATATTTCAATAACGTACTTTGAAAAAGTGGTGACGCATATTGTCCCCAACCGGTAGTGGGATCAAAACCATTATCTGGCTCCCCTCCTATTGCCAAAATCAGATTATCTTTCTTCCCGCCTTCTGCACTATTTTTATTTTTATCCTGGTTTGCACAGGAACTCAGGAGTATGCTGAGCAGTAAATACAAGGGGTACTTTATTGTTTTTTTCATCATTATAATTCACAAGCATCCAATAAATAAAAATTGGACGAAAAGGTAACATTATTTGACTCAATCTTACTACTATCGGGGACAAAATAAACTCCTTGCGCATTACTCTCTCTCTTCGCTAAATTACTATCAACATTGAAACAAATTTCAAAAAAATTAATGTAGAATGATGCTAAGAAATTATTTAATGCACAATGGATTTATAGTCAATTACCTCAGGGCAAGCACATGAGGCATATGACAAAAATGAGTTTTGATATTCTGATGCCCACTTTAAAGGAACGGGTCCGGACATATAAATTTAACTTGGTGGGTGAGAAATTATACCAAAATATCAATACTTTCTCAAAAACATAGGTGTTTCATCAAACCACTCTTCACTGATTAATTTGTGACATACCGAAATTATCCGTTGAACGTCCTGGGTCATATTCGCCATGATACGTATTGTAAAACCGGGAACTGAAAGCCGAGAAATTCCAACATCAAATTTTCCGGGTTGTTCATGAATAACCTGGTGCAGGCGTTTTACTAAATCATCATCTGTTTTCTCACCTATAACGATTAGCGTTCCAAGATGTGTAAAATCCTCCATAAACCCGAGCACATCTATTTGCTGAACGGCAGGTGCTAGCTTTATGTTGTCATAAACCACCAACTCATCTTCCATGTAAATATTGGTTTTGAGTTGAAGCATGTTATAGGTAAAGGAATTACCATTGGCAGACCAACCAGGCGTTAAAATATCAGAATAGATCAAGGTAGCACCTTTCTCCATGTAAATAGTGTCGACCTGTTTGTACTGAGCGTTTTCATACCCTATTATTGGATCGGGCAAGTACACCAAATAACTATCCTTTTCAAGAACTATCTCTGACTCTTGATAAGCCGGTTTATCCAGCGTTTTGTAAATCAATGTAGCTCCCAAGGTGGTTAGCGTTAATTTAGCATTTTCCCTTAACCGCACTTCTAAGCGGTAGGTATCACCATTCATATAACCACCTCCCACATTAAGGATGTAATAACACGGCATCCCTGTAGTTCCATGGTAAATGGGGCGTTGCACCTTTAGAGCATTATAATAATAGATGTTTTTAGGGACTGACTTTCCTGCTCGGTTTTCAATGTCAATTCTAAGAAAGCCAGTCCATTTATCACTATTTAAGTTCATTCAATCCCGTTAATAGCACATGTTGATCAATCCAGTTAATAACATCTTCCAGACCATCATTTGTTTTAAGATTAGTAAAATAAAATGGTTTATCCCCGCGGAATACTTTAGTATCTGAGGCCATAATATCTAGGTTAGCGTCTACATAAGGCGCCAAATCTGTTTTATTGATAATAAATAGGTCGGCCTTTATCATACCTTGACCACCTTTACGTGGTATTTTTTCCCCTTGAGCCACATCTATGATATAAATAGAGAAATCTACAAGTTCCGGACTAAATGTTGCTGCAAGGTTATCTCCCCCGCTCTCTATAAAAATCAGCTCTACGTTAGGATGCCTTTCTATTAAAATATCGACGGTTTCGGCATTCATTGAGATATCTTCACGGATTGCAGCATGGGGACATCCTCCTGTTTCCACCCCAATAATACGGTCTGCTGGCAAAATCCCAGTTCTAATAAGAATTTTAGCATCTTCTTTGGTGTAAATGTCATTGGTAATTACACAAGTCTCTACCCTGCCGTCTAATGCACGGGTTATTTTTTCGATAAGTTGGGTCTTTCCCGCTCCAACTGGCCCACCTATACCTATTTTTATTGGTTTCATATCAATATTGTATTTTGTTAGTTTTATTAGATTTTCAAAAGTCAGGACATAAATATCCTAACATTAAGATATTCATGCTGCATCTGTGCCATTTCTATACCCGGCGCAATGGTTCCAAAATCATTTTCTTCCAACCGCTTTATGACCTCTACAGCTTCCTTAAGTTTTGGCTGAAAATCGGAGATAATACGCTGTCCGTCAGTTTGACCAATAGGAATAGCGCGAACAGCATTCTGAACAAGATTAATAATTGTAGAATACAAATAGTATAATATTGTGGTATCCCTTGAAATCTTCAAGTGATTTCCGGCCAAAGCAAATAAAATAGCCGGATGCGCAAATGATTTTTTCTCCAAAATACGCTTACTATACATAGTAATCATTTCTGAGTCATAAATGGTCTCTGCAATTTTCACAAGTGATCTTCCCATAAACCGAGTTCCTTCGCGAGTTTCACGAGACATGTTTTGGATTGTAAGTAAACGGTCCAGACGCCAAACTTCCTCTATATTACCTTCCTCTAAAGCGTTAAAGACGAGCTTCATGGCAAGACCATCAGCACTGACCATCTGCTCTTTTAAAAATAACGACAACCATTGGGAAAATGTATCCCGATTATGGACTTTATTGCGCTGTATAAAAGTTTCCAACCCAAAAGAGTGACTAAAACCACCACTGGGAAAATTAGAATCACACAGTTGAAATAGAGCCAATAAACTACTATCCATGACTATGTCCTCCTGTCGTATGCCTAAAAGCCTCTTTAAGTTTTCTATCTTCTCTTTTAAAAGGAATGCCCTTTTGCTTCAATAAATCTTCTACTAAATAGTCGTACTGAACGAGCATCTCATTGCCCTCAAATTTTGCTGGCATGTGCCTATTTCCCAATTCATGTGCTATAATCCCCATTTCATTGATGTTTTTGGGTTGTATAGCAAGTATGTCGTCAGTTTTCACATCAATGATAATCATATTCTTATCATCCATAAAAAGAATATCGCCATCTCTCAAATCTTGGGATATTTTTAAGCGAATACCCAAATCCCTATCGTGATCCGTTTTAACTCTTTGGATTCTTTTGACTAGGTCAGCACTTTCAATCCTGACTTTTTCGACATGATGGTTCTTAAATTCAGTGGTATCCATATCATGAATATTGCCCACAATTTCTTCTATAATCATTATATTTATTTTTTGGACATTATTAAAACAAGAAATAGCGTTGCGTCAAGGGTAAATCTCTGGCCGGATCGCAAGTCACTATTTCACCATCGACCCTTACTTGATAGGTCTGCGGATCTACTTCTATATTAGGTGTCTCACAATTAAGCTTTAGATCTTGCTTAGTCAGTTTTCTAATTCCATTAACCGGTAATATTAGTTTTTCTAGACCAAGTTCACCTTTTATATCATTATCATATGCTATCTGGGAAACAAAGGTGGTACAGCTTTGATAGCGAGCCTTGCCTAAACTTCCAAACATAGGACGTAGCATAACAGGTTGTGGAGTTGGTATGGCCGCATTTGCATCTCCCATTTGGGCCCTCACTATTTCCCCATTTTTCAAGATAATTTCCGGTTTAGCAGCAAAGAATCTGGGGTCCCAGATAACAAGGTCGGCTAATTTCCCTACTTCCACGGAACCAACATGATCTCCTATTCCATGTGCAATTGCGGGATTGATGGTGTATTTGGCAACATATCGTTTTGCACGGTTATTATCATTGTATTTACTATCACCTTTTAAGGTACCGCGTTGTTTCTTCATATGATGGGCAACTTGCCATGTTCTCAGTGTTACTTCTCCAACACGGCCCATGGCTTGGGAATCGGAACTAACAATGCTAAACACTCCCATATCATGTAGCACATCTTCTGCGGCAATAGTTTCTGCCCTAATCCTGGAATCTGCAAAAGCTAAATCCTCAGGAATAGCAGGGTTTAGGTTGTGAGCTACCATCACCATATCTAAGTGCTCTTCAACCGTATTTATTGAAAAAGGCAAGGTTGGATTGGTAGAAGCTGGTATAATATTATTGTAACCAGCCGCTCTAATAAGATCTGGGGCATGGCCACCACCTGCTCCCTCGGTATGGTACATATGCAATAGTCGGCCATCAACGGCCTTCATAGTATCTTCAAAAAATCCACTCTCGTTCAAGGTATCTGCATGCAATGTAACTTGCACATCAAATTTATCAGCACACTTCAAAGCTTGATCAATTACAGATGGTGTTGCTCCCCAATCTTCGTGAACTTTTAATCCGATGGCGCCAGCACGAATTTGTTCTTCTAATGGACCCATTGTGGATGCATGCCCTTTACCGGTTAGACCAATATTGATAGGAAGTTCTTCAACGGCCTTTAAAATGGTTTGAATATGCCATTTACCAGGTGTGGCAGTGGTAGCCCTAGATCCATCGGTTGGTCCGGCTCCCCCTCCAATTAATGTGGTGGTTCCATTATTTAACGCAACAACAATTTGTTCTGGGTTAATGAAATGGACGTGCGTATCAATAGCACCTGCGGTGATAATTTTACCTTCACCAGAAATAACATCGGTAGCTGCGCCAATATGAATGGTTACCTTATCTTGAATGTTGGAATTCCCAGCCTTTCCGATTCCGGAAATTCTACCATCACGAATTGCAATATCAGCTTTATAGATACCGGTATAATCAAGAATCAAGGCATTGGTAATTACTGTATCTGGTACATCCGGATTGTCTTCACGGGTTATTTGGGAATTTTGCCCCATTCCATCGCGAATTACTTTTCCTCCACCAAAAACAACCTCTTCGCCGTAAATAGTATAATCTTTTTCTACTCGTATATATATATCCGTATCGGCCAACCGTACTGAATCCCCTGTAGTTGGACCGAACATTTGGGAGTATTGCTCCCTTGACATTTTAAAACTCATAATCTTTTATTTTTTAGTTAATGGTCCATCTACCTTATTTTGAAAGCCGTAAACTTCTCTTTTTCCTTTATAATCGATCAAGTTTATTTCTTTTTTATCACCAGGCTCAAAGCGTACAGACGAACCTGCGGGTAGATCTAAGCGCTTCCCATATGCTTGTTCACGATCGAACTTAAGCGCATTGTTAACTTCATAAAAATGATAATGAGAACCCACTTGAACCGGACGATCACCACTATTGGTCACCATTAAGCTAATAGCTTCTGAATCTGCATTACATATAATGTCTTCGTCTTTTAAAATATATTCACCTGGTTTCATAATCGTATATTTTTATTAATGAATTTAACTAATCGGATGATGTACAGTTACCAATTTTGAGCCATCGGGGAAAGTAGGTTCTAGTTGTATAACATCTAATAATTCCGGTATCCCGTCCATAACATCGTCACGGGTTAAGATCTGAGTACCATAATGCATAAGTTCTGCAACTGTTTTTCCATCCCGAGCCCCTTCCATTATTTCATAGGTAATCATCGCAACTGCTTCGGGATAGTTTAATTTTAGACCCCTCTCTTTTCTACGGCGAGCTAAATCGGCCACAACGACAATAAGTAACTTGTCTTTTTCTCTTTCTGTTAATCTCATATCATTATTATTTATTTATGGGTGTCATTTGTATTAATACACTAAAAAAAAGTGTTGATAAAATAATCAGCATAATTATAGCATAATTATCATGTTGTAGAATATCAATCCTGAACTCCAAACTAAACTCAATTTATCAATAGCACCACTAGAATATTCTCAAATCCTATTATAATGGGACAACCTCTAGATAGTGCTCTTTAATACGAAAAATACCTGTAACTCGTATTTAGCCATTCCCCTTAAGTTACACTTGTTTTTTATTCCATTTATGCCAAAAAGGATGCGGAATTTAAAACAAATTTGACCTGTTTAGCTAAGTACTTCCTAAGAAATCCTTCTTTATAAAATTATTGTATATTTTACATTTTAGCAAGGAATATTTCGCACTCAACTACTACCGCATAATCGCAATAGCAAGAAATGGTTACTTTCCTATTTTAAATAACCCGAACTAATATACCGAGCAATTTTTTATTTCGCTAAACCTTGAGTGCATCTAATATAGCAGAATTATCAAATTTATTTTTTTTGAAGGATAAATGAAAATTGATACATTTAAATCTGCTTAACCAGCAATCAAGGCAAAGCTAATACCTTATCTTTAAACAATAGTATAAAATAAAGCAAATTTGGCAATTTTATAACATAAATTTTAACAAAATATTGATTGGTTGTATTTCTAATTTATGCACTAGAATTTATCGCACCTCAATTTAACTACTTATCTAGCTAGCAATTAGTAATATGGCTTGGAAGGGTAGCATATTTAGACCGACTTATTAAAATATGCACCTTATGAATTTTAAAGGGCCACCTTACGGCTTATTCCTTTAAATTTAATCCCACGCTCCCTGGACATCCAATAAAAGGAACACTATAAATATGTCATTTTCGGAATTATGTCTTGTGTCGATTTCCAATTCTAAAACAAAAGAAAAACAACTGCATATTTCAACTGGTCACAAGTATGATTTCTAGGTTATTAAAACTGATAAATATCAGTTTTGAAGTAATTTGGATAAGCTAGTTTTGCTTATTAAACAAACTATTTGTTAAATTGGCCACATCTAATGAGTCTGAATTTACATATCAGATACAACTACCACAAAATTAGGTGGTTAGGTAATTTATTGTTATTTAAAGGATAGCATAAAGTTTGTTTTGAACAGCTTATGGACTAACGAATTTCGCTAAGGAAGTATATTTATATCGGGCCACAAAGTTGCTAGAATATCTTTAGGATCGGTTTGATTTAATAATGTATTGAAGTGATAAATCTGAAACGTTAATAATTTATTTAATTATAGTATGCACAAAAATTTCACCGAGTATATTAAAGAGTTTGAAAATGTTTTAAAAAGTGTCTTTCATGAAAGATATAACATTGATCAATTCAGTAAAGAACGAGGTATTCCGCCAGTAGCATTGCGGGAAATTATGGAGAAAGCTCCTTTATCCGTGGCGATTCCAGAAAAATTTGGAGGTCGTGGATTAAAGGTTAAGGAGTGTTTAGGCATTCTATCGGCGGCTTCATACGAGTCTCTTTCCCTATCCCTAACTTTCGGAATAAACATAGCACTTTTCTTAGAGCCAGTAGCCAAATACGCTAATGAGAGCGTAAAGGCCGACATCTTCAATCGGTTTTTAAAAAAGCGTAATATGGGTGGTCTTATGATTACCGAACCCGATTATGGAAGTAATGCTTTGGGTATGGAAACCTATAATGAAAAAATAGGAGATAGCTATACGGTTAAAGGAACAAAACACTGGCAAGGTTTAACAGGAATGGCCGATTATTGGATTATCGCCTCCCGTGAAAAAAATGCTAAGGGAAACCTGAATAGGGATATTGATTTTTTCATCTGTGATGTTACCCAACCTAATCAGCAGATCGTAGTGGAAGAATATTATAATAACCTAGGGTTATATATGATCCCCTATGGAAAGAACAAGGTAGACATTACCGTTCCTTCCCAGTTTAAACTAGAGCCGGCATCATCTGGAGTTAAAATGATGCTAGATATACTCCACAGAAGTAGGATGCAGTTTCCAGGAATGGCACTTGGTTTTATCAAAAGAATGCTAGACGAATGTTTAAGACATTGCGAGGAAAGAGTGGTTGGTAATAGCAAGTTAATTGAACTTGATATGGTACAATACCAAATTTCAAAAATCCAATCTGCTTTTACTATAGCTTCGGCGATGTGTTTTAGAAGTAGCACAAACAGCGGTATAGATAACGACCTTGCAGATGCAGGTGTAGAAGCGAACTCTATGAAGGCCTATATAACAGATCTTATGCAAGAAGCAGCACAAACTGCAACGCAATTATACGGATCAACAGGCTTTAAAATGGAAAATGTTGCAGGCAGAGGAATTATGGATAGTAGGGCTTTTCAAATATTTGAAGGTTCTAATGAAATGCTTTATACACAGATTGCTGAAATTATTGTTAAACAAATGAAGCGCAAAAACGATTATAACGTCTATGCCTTTTTAAAAGAATTTAACCTAACGGAAAGATCGCATCCCTATTTTAAAAATGATATGGATTTTACCATTACCCAAGGGTTGAAGCAAAGAAAGCTAGTTGATTTGGGAAAAATGTTCTCTAGAATTATTTCTTTGAATTTTGTGTTGGAAATGGAAGAAAAGGGGTTCAGAAAAGACTTGGTCGCTAACTGTGTTGAAGTTGTACAAGGTGAGGTCTCCTCTTTATTAAATTCGTTTAATAACAATAACACAGTTGTACAGATAGCAGATTACCACCACAACAGTCATTGGTACGATTTTGTATAGATCTAGGGACTATTTTTATTTTTAACCCTAGCATTACCTGAATAAAAAATGACACCTTCATTCCTGAAGTTTTAAGGAATAGAGGTGTTATTTTTTTACGAAGACCAACTTTAATTTAAATGCCATATAGGTTTAAATCAAAAATGAACGTAATCATCCAATTCGTAATATAACTGGAAGTTAGTCAGACGAAAGTTTTACTTTCTGTTTATTTATTACAATCTTCTTCGCATCCACTAGCGTTAGTGGCTTATTAAAATAGCCTTTCACCATAGGATGGTTTTTCACCTTCTTACGATCTTCTGCATTGGCGAATGCGGATAACACATAAATTTCAGTGGGAATATTATTGTTATGTATATTCCTAAATTCCTTAAGAAACTCCCATCCATCCATATTGGGCATTTCGAGATCTAAAAATAAAATATCTGGGAGCTTTTTACCATCTGTTAATTGGTCAATAAATCCTTTTAGCCCTTCCTTGGCGCTATCAAAGCTAACTAAGGAACATTCACCAATGGCCTGTTTCAACCTGTATTGGGTTGCGAATTGGGAAACCAAATCGTCATCAATAATGTACACCAGTGGAATCATTGTTGAATTTTAGTAATGAGTAATGAGTGGGGAACTATTTAGTAAAAATACACATTTAATAAAATTTAAACCCTTTTACCACTAAAGAATATCCTCACTTAAATCATTTTATTTATTAATTACACTATATTTCTCACTATTTAATAGCAATACAACCTCAATTTTTACATAAAATTTTTAGAAACTGTATATTCTCTTACTACAAATTATTGCAGCTTTGAGAAGAAAATATTTTATATTCATCTTTTTTAGAAAAAGAGTTTAGGAATATTATCATAAATCCGCAAAAATCATGTCTAACACCTTGATTAACAATATACAACAAAATTCCTTGTCAATTAAGCGAAGATAACTTATCAATATCTTGTATTGAACGCTACATAATCATATAACACTATCATTTTTATATAAAACGCTATCTATGAATCAAGATTATATTAAACCAAATGAATGGTCCATTATAGAAGAAGGGTTTAATCCGGACATGGTAAAATCTTCTGAAAGTATATTTAGCTTAGGCAATGGCGCCATGGGACAAAGGGCCAATTTTGAGGAGCATTATTCTGGAGCAACATTTCAAGGAAGCTATATTGCAGGAGTCTACTATCCTGATAAAACTAAGGTTGGCTGGTGGAAAAAAGGATATCCTGAGTATTTTGCAAAAGTGCTAAACGCCCCTAATTGGATTGGTATCCATATTACGATTAATGGTGAAACCCTGGACTTGTTCAGTTGCAAATCGGTGTCCGATTATAAAAGAGAGCTAAACATGAAAGAAGGTTGGTTGTCCAGAAGCTTTACCGCAACCATGAAGAATGATGCTATTATAAAAGTAGAAACGAAACGATTTTTAAGTTTAACCTTGGATGAAATTGGGGCCATATCCTATAATATAACTCCCCTATCCGGGCATGCTAAAATTGCTTATAGTCCTTATTTAGATGCGGGAATTACCAATGAAGATAGTAATTGGGACGATAAATTTTGGGAAATAACAAATATCACCCAGGAAAATGAAATGGCCTTTATAGAGGCACATACCCTTAAAACCAATTTTAACACCTGCACTTTTATGCAATCTCAATGCTTTATAAATGGTGCAATTACTAAGCTAAGTCCTGATGTTGAAAAATTAGAGAAAAAAATATCCTTCCATTATTCGGCGGAAATTAAACAGAATCAAATTTTCACCATTCACAAATATGGGGGATATACAGCCGATAGGAATCATAAGAAAGAGCAATTGATCCCTGCGGCTAAGAAAGCGCTGACCAAAGCTATAAAAATGGGGTTTGGAATTCTTCTGGAAGCTCAGAGAATTGCTTGGTCCCAGATTTGGGAAACCTCTGATATTACCATTAAGGGCGATGTAAAGGCACAACAAGGCATTCGTTTTAATATTTTTCAATTGAATCAGACCTATTTAGGCACCGATTCTAGATTAAATATTGGCCCTAAAGGATTTACGGGGGAGAAATATGGAGGTAGTACCTATTGGGATACAGAGGCTTATTGCCTCCCCTTTTACATGGCCACCAAGGACCAACAGGTAGGTAGAAATCTATTGGAATACCGATACAATCACTTAGAAAAAGCCATAGAAAATGGAGAAAAGCTCGGCTTTACCGATGGCGCTGCACTGTACCCTATGGTAACTATGAACGGAGAAGAATGTCATAATGAATGGGAAATAACTTTTGAGGAGATTCACAGAAACGGCGCTATCGCCTTTGCAATCTATAACTATTATCGTTATACCGGTGACTATTCCTATATACCCGAGAAAGGCTTAGAAGTACTAATAGCTATTGCCAGATTTTGGAAGCAAAGAGCTACTTTCTCTACGAAAAAGAATAAATACGTCATACTAGGGGTAACAGGTCCAAATGAATATGAGAATAACATCAATAATAATTGGTATACCAACTATATAGCCCAATGGTGTCTTAATTATACCATGGAGACCATAGATAAGGTAAAGGCGAGCTACAGCGAGGAATATCAAAGAATTATTACCAAGGTTGCACTTGAACCCAAAGAAATTGAAAAGTGGAAAATAGTAGCAGATAATCTATATTTCCCATACTCTGAAGAGCACAAGGTGTTTTTACAACAGGATGGGTTTTTGGATAAAGAGCTTACTACTGTGGCCCATTTAACGCGATCACAACGACCTATAAATCAGAAATGGTCATGGGACCGAATTTTAAGATCGCCTTATATTAAACAAGCAGATACCTTACAAGGATTTTACTTTTTTGAAGACCAATTTAGTAGAGAGGAACTTGAACGTCATTTTGATTTCTATGAGCCTTTCACAGTCCACGAAAGCTCCTTGTCACCTTGTGTACATAGCATCCTTGCTGCCAAATTAGATAGAATGGATCAGGCTTATAGCTTCTATTTAAGAACCTCTAGATTGGATTTGGATGATTATAACAAGGAAGTAGAAGAAGGCTTACACATCACTTCCATGGCGGGCACCTGGATGAGCATCGTTGAAGGCTTTGGAGGAATGAGGGTGGTTAATAACACCTTATCCTTTCAACCAAAAATTCCGAAGCAATGGGTTTCCTATTCCTTCAATGTTATTTTTAGAAATCGTACCGTTAAGGTAAACGTTTCTCAAAAAGAGGCCCAATTTACCTTACAGCAGGGAGATGAATTACAGATTTCTGTAAACGGAAAATTGATTTCCATTACCCAAAACAATATAATACCTATTTAAAAATTTAAAGTGGTTGGTAATATGGAACGTATAGTTACCTAGCTAGTAACGTTTACGATCTCTTATTGTTGAGGATGAAATAAAATAAAATTATGGCTAGCATAGCAATGGAAAATGAAATTGTCCGGGTAGAACCTCCCAATTGGTGGGTAGGTTTTAAAAACACCGATTTTCAATTGATGGTGAAAGCAACTAATATTGCAAAAAGTGTCCCTGAAATTTCCAAAAAAGGGATTTCAATAAAAAAGACCACTGAAGGGAGCAGTCCAAATTATCTATTTATAGACTTAAACATATCGGATAAGGTAGGCCCTTGCTTCTTCATTATAGAATTTAAATTTAAAGATGGGGACCTAAAAACGCATCGCTATGAACTAAAGGAAAGAGTTAAACCTGGGGAGGAATATATTGGATTTAATAGCTCTGATGTTATTTACTTGATCACCCCCGATAGATTTGCAAATTCTGAAGCCATTAAAAATACAGTTTCCCACCTAATAGATAATAGCATAGACCGCAACAATGACTATGCCCGTCATGGGGGAGATATTAAAGGGATAACCAAACACTTGGACTATATTGACGATATGGGATTTACCACTATTTGGCCTACCCCTGTATTGCTTAACGATATGGAACAAGAGTCCTATCACGGCTATGCTATAACAGACTTCTACCAAGTGGACCCACGCTTTGGAACATTATCAGATTATAAGGAACTGGTAGATAAGGCAAAAGAGCGCAATATTAAAGTTATAATGGACCAGGTGGTCCATCACTGCGGATTAAATCATTGGTGGATGTTAGATCTCCCTTTTAGGGATTGGATAAATTATCAGGAGAATTTTGAGAAGCAAAAGCCTATTATCCTCACCAATCATAGAAGGACCTGCAATCAAGATCCCTATGCTTCTGAAAAGGACAAGAAAGAAATGACCGAAGGATGGTTTGTATATGCCATGCCCGACTTAAATCAGCGTAATCCCTTTATGGCCAAATACCTCATTCAAAATAGCATTTGGTGGATAGAGACTTTAGGTTTGGGAGGAATACGCCAAGACACCTATTCCTATTCGGACAAGAACTTTATGGCCCAATGGGCGGGTGCTATTATGACCGAGTTTCCTAACTTTAGTATCGTTGGTGAGGAATGGAGCTATAATCCATTGTTAATTGCTTATTGGCAAAATGGTGACCAAAATAGAGATGGTTACAAATCCAATTTAAAATCTACCATGGATTTCTCCATGCAGAACATAATAATTGAAGCTTTAAAAGAAGAGGAGCATTGGGGTACGGGATTAATAAAAATATATGAGGGCCTAGCCAATGATTTTGCTTACGCCTCTCCTAAAGATTTAATGGCGTTTTTGGACAATCATGATATGGATAGAGTATTTACGCTATTAAATAAAAACATAGTAGACACTCAAATGGCACTTGGTTATTTATTACTACTGCCTAGAATTCCTCAATTGTATTATGGGACAGAGATATTAATGCATAATTCCGAAAAGCCTGGAGATCACGGTTTAATTAGGTCCGATTTCCCCGGTGGATGGAACAGGGATCCTGTAAATGCTTTTACTGGAAAAAACTTAACACAGGCCCAAAAGGATATGCAGTCTTTTCTAAAGCAACTTTTAAATTACAGAAAAAACAGCAAAGCTATACACGAAGGAAAAACCATCCATTTTGCGCCTTTCAATGGAGTTTATGTGTTGTTCAGAAGTTTTGAAGATGAAATTGTGGCTATTATTATCAATAAAAACAAGAATCCCTATACGCTCAACTTAACATCATTCTCCGAAATTGGACTAACAGGGAAAATCATGAAAAATATAATATCCCACACAACACTTATTTGGAAAGATAGCATTAGGCTTTCTTCCAAAGGGGCTACTATATTAACCACTAAACTATAGGAGCCTTTAAATTGAAGTGTGTTATAATGATTACACAAATTTCTTAATTTTTTTAGATTTTATAAAAGGAAAGCTAAATAAAGAACTCAAAACTTGGGGTTATGTAATATTATGCGGGTTTCTTTATTGGTCTTTTTAGAACCCTATTCACTTCTTCTATAATTTCATCTTTATCCGCAAGTACAAAAAGCGTATCCTGATCCTCAATTCTTGTGGAACCATTTGGGGTTATAAATTCGCCCTCCCTTTTTATCATAGCAATAATAGCATGCTTGGGAAAGCCTAGATCCACTATTTGTTTATTCACCGCATAACAATCGGCCCCTACAGGGATTTCCTTAAGTAATGTTTTGGGATTTTCCATTAATAATAAATCAGTAGCGGTCATTCTTTTTTCCTGTGCGGGAAGGGCAACCCTTAACCATTTAGCCACAATAGAAAGTGTAGTTCCCTGAATAAGTACAGAGGTTACGGAAATAAAAAAGACAATATTAAAAATCATATCTGCCTTATCTATTCCTGCTAGCAAAGGATAAGTTGCAAATACAATAGGAACAGCTCCCCGTAACCCAACCCAGGAAATGTATGCTCTTCTTCTGAACTTCATTTTAAAGAACATTAAACTGAGGAGCACACTAACGGGCCTGGCAACAATGATCAAAAACAGGGAAATAAGCAGCCCTATTCCCATTACGGGAACAATTTCTGATGGAAAAACCAATAAACCCAAGGTGAGGAAGAGTACTATTTGCATTAACCAAGCCAGTCCATCGAACATTTTCAGGATAGATCTTTTATGTATTAGATCCTGATTCCCCAAATAAACAGCACATATATAAATAGAAAGAAATCCGTTACCGCCCATAAAATCAGTTGCAGAAAAAGTGATGAACATAAGGGCTATTACCAAAACCGGATAAAGTCCTTCAAAACTCAATTTAATTTTGTTGATGACATATTTACTTATCCTACCGAAAATAAATCCTGCAATGGCACCTACTACCATCTGCTGTATAAACTTAGGAATTACAGACCAAATACTTTGATCTTGATGCACTACCAACGTTAAAAAGGCAATAGTAAGCACGTAGGCCATAGGATCGTTACTTCCACTTTCCAACTCTAAAGTAGGCCTTAAGTTCTTTTTAAGGGCTAGGTTTTTGGAACGTAAAATAGAGAAAACTGCCGCGGCATCTGTAGAAGAGACAATAGAGCCTAGGAGCATACTCTCATAAATAGTAAAATCTGTAATGTAATATACAAAGCCACCGATACAGCATGCTGTCAAGAGCACCCCAACGGTAGACAGTACAACCCCCTCCCTTAGAATGGGCTTTATCTCTCCCCAGTTGGTATCTAGGCCCCCAGAGAAGAGTATGAAATTCAAGGATACAATACCTATAAATTGAGCCATTTTGGGATCATCAAATTTAATCCCTAAAATCCCGTCAGACCCTGCTAGCATTCCAATGGCTAGGAAAAGCAATAAGGTAGGAACACCAAATTTATAAGAAGTTTTACCGGCAATAATACTAATAAAAAGGAGCAAAGATCCAACTAATAAAATGTTTTCAATGGTCAAGTTCATAGGTTCCTCTTTATGGTTTTTGCAAAAATAACCCTTCTACATAAATATGGTCAAAAAATGATCTATATTTAAAATTAAAGTCGGTTTTATATAAGGGATGAATATTACTTTACCAGTAAATTATATTGTTCAAAATCCTGAACATAAAAAATAAGAAAGGTATTAATAGATTCGTAAAAGTCATTTAATTTCCTTTACACCCATTTTAAACTTTCCGTGGATCTTACATCAATTAAAACACTTAAAAATTAAAATTTTAAAAAGATATGCAGTTAATTACGCTTTTTCACTCTCCCCTTGGGATCCGATAAAAGGAATTCTAGGTGCTAGAAAATACCCTGTTAAACTAGCGAACAAAATTGGGATAAAATAGGAGAATCCGGTTAAGGATGCTAATAAGATAGTAGTACTCATAGGAGTACGGGTAACACAAGCGTTTATAGCCGCCATACAGCTAATAATTGCTAAGGTTACATTAGTTTCTGGAAAGATCTGATGGATTATTAGCCCTAGCGTTGTCCCCACAAAAAACAAAGGGATTATAAATCCGCCACGCCATCCGGATGTTACTGTAATGGAAATTGCCAAAATTTTAAATATCAATATTCCTAATAACAGGGTTAATGTGAGATTAGACTCCAACAGTTCATTTATTTCATGATGGCCAAAATAGCGAGTCAATGGAAAATAATAAGAAATGACCCCTAATAGAATTCCACCTATTAAAGTTTTCATATAAATAGGCAGCGTTTTCTTTTCAAACACTATTTTAAAGAATTTCACACAATAGATAAATCCCCAGCCTACGAATGTAGCGACCATACCAAACAATACAGCTAGTCCAAAATCGAATAACCCAGCATATTCATATGATTTTAATTCCCAGGTGGCACCTAGCCCCAATTGAAGTATTAACGCAAAAATTACATAACTAAAGCTACTGGCAACCAAGGCTGGAATTATAGCCTTATAATATTCAACGGCATGTTTATGATGTAAAATTTCCAAGGAAAACAAACTTCCACCTAGTGGAGCTCCAAACAATGCGGTGAATCCAGAAGCCATTCCAGCAATACTTAAAGACCGTAACTCCTCCCCTTTTAATCTAAAAATTTTCCCCAACCACGTACCTGTAGATCCAGTAACTTGAACCAATGGAGCTTCTGGACCCAAACTACCTCCCGATGCCACGCATAGTAGGGAGGACAAGATCATGGAAGGGTTGTTCTTAGGATCCAGTTTTCCCTTATTAAACCTAATGTTATTTACGATTAAATGAATTTCTCCTGGATCCCCTATGAAATAAATTATCAGTCCCGCCAAAAGACCACAAATTGCCATAATCGGGATCACAAGCCAACCTTCAAAGAAGGCAATCTTGGTCGTTAAAAATTCCAACACAATCCAATAGAGTCCAGCAATAATGCCACCTATTAATCCCAATAAGGCCCATAAGAGGAAAGTGCGACTAAAGACAAATGGATTAAACCGTATAGGTTGATCTAAAATATTTAGGTAGGTTACAAGTTTCCTTCTTTGTTTAAGCTTCAAAACATTATATTTATCGTGAGGTCATACAACTAGCTATTATTCCTAAAATCAATCATCCTTAAATTCACTATTACCTTCTTTCTTAATATTCTCTTTTATCACCAGAGTTCTATAGGGAAAGGGGATTTCGATACCTTCCTTATCAAAGCGCATTTTTACACTTTCCAAAATATCACATCTTAAATTAAAGGAGTCACCATAATTTCTTGCCCATGCCCAAGCTCTTATGGTTACAGAAGAGTCGTCCAATGAGATGAGTGCTGTCCTTACCATTGGCTGGCCGTCTTTTTTTTCCAATTTGGATCGGTTATCATAAATTAAAGGATGTTTCTCGCATTCTTCTTGCATAATCCTCTTTGCCAAAGTAACGTCACTATCATAAGAAATACCGATCTCTATGCGTTCACAACATTTAAGATCCCCCAAGTTATAGTTGATTAATTTCTCCTTATTGATTATGGCATTTGGAATAACTATCATCTTATTCTCGAAATTACGAATAATAGTATGGCGCAAAGTTATATCTACCACAGTGCCCACCATAGTATCTGAGACCTTAATTATATCCCCTATTTTGAAGGGTTTAAAACTGATAATAAATATTCCTCCCACAAGATTGGCAAGTGCCTCTTGGGACGCCACTCCTGCAATTAGGGCCAAAACTCCAGCTCCTCCCAAAGCAGTCTGTGTAATTCCTTTAAAAGCTGGGAAAGCAAGAAGCCCGAACAGCAGTCCTATCGTATAAATGACAAACACTACCACATAACCCAAAAATTTTAGGCTTGTAGCATCGGCATTCGTAGTTGCTTTCCGTTGAATTTCACGTTTGAACCACAAATTAGCAAATGCTGTTAACGCTATAGTAATTACCGCAACCGAGCCTAAATATAATATCAAAAGAAAATTGTGCTTGAGAATAGCATATTTATTCTCACCAACAAAAATAAAGCCTAAGGCAATTAGGCCAAGCACAATCCATAACGAATTAAGGATACGCTTTACCAAATTAACTGCCTTAGGCCTTTCTCCAGGAAATTTTTGATCTCCCTTATTCAATAACCAACGGTTTAGCAAGTTAGTTAACCCGCGCAATACTAATACCGTGATAATAACTAAAAGAGCATAAATTAGATGTGCTCTATATATTTCAAAAAAATCTGTCATCTTTTATTGGGATATCGATTTTAAGATACCCAAAAATATAACTTAATTCCATCCGCCCCCTAATGCTTCATATAAATCTACAACAGATTGCAATTGTCTATTTTTAGCATTTGCTAGATCTAGACTAGAATTTAGTGCATTTTCCTGAGCTCGTAATACCTCTAAATAGTTTGCTAGTCCGTTGTTTAACAATTCTTGAGAATACTCCGTAGCCAAGGCATAGGCTTCGTATTCCTTTTCTTTTATCGCTATTTTTTCGGTAGCCGTTCCAAAGGAATATACGGCATCCGAAACTTCCTTGCTTGCAGTTAATACGGATTGTTTAAAGTTTAAACTAGCCATTTCCTGCTGTGCTTTGGATACTTCGTATTGGGTTCGGATCTTTCGTCCATTCAATATGGGTTGCGCAAGTCCCCCTACGAGATTGGCAAAAAGCGAATTAGCACTGAACAATTGATCAATATCCAGACTTTGGTAACCTCCTGTTGCCGAAAGGGTCAGAGAAGGATAAAAACTACTACGAGCTACATTAGTAAGCTCAAATGCTTTTCTTAATTCTAATTCCGCTACCATGACATCTGGACGATTGCTCAATAGCTGCATAGGCACCCCAACTACCAATTCTGTAGAAATCTTTTGATTATCCAAAACGGTTCTTTCCCTGGCTTTCGGCATTTCCCCTAATAGCACGGATAGGGTGTTTTCCAATAAGTACGCTTGGTTATTGAGGTCTACCAATATTGCTTCAGCCGTATGGAGCTGTGCCTCGGTCTGTTTTACAGCAACTTGGGTTATACCCCCTGCTTCCTTCAATGCTTTGGAGGTTTCTAAACTATTTTCTCGAGTGGCAATGGTTTCTTTCGTAATAGAAATTTGCTCATCTACGGTCAATAGTTGGTAGTATACCGATGCTATATTGGCAATTAGTCTTGACTTTACAGCATGATGAGCGGCTACCGTTTGTAAATAAGAAGCTTCAGAAGCCCTCTTATTACTACGGATTTTCCCCCAAATATCTGCTTCCCATGCCAAGCTTCCTGTAAGTTCGAATTGATCTTGAGAACTACCTACAAGAGCACCCATAGGGCTATTTTTGGACAATTCTTGATGTGTATATCGCCCATTAGCCGAAAATGTAGGATAGTATCCCGCTTTTCCTTGCTTAAGGTATGCCTCTGCAGCAACTATCTGCTGCAAGGCTACCCTTATATCCATATTATTGTCTAGTCCTTGCTCTATATATTGGGTAAGAATAGGATCGGTAAAAAGCGTTCTCCAAGAAACCGCTGCCACGGTAAGACTGTCTTGTGAAAGTTGATCCGTCCTAAAGGCTCTGTCCTCAATAACGGCCTGATCTGACTGTACATATTCCTTTGCCGAAAAGCAGGATACCAATAGTACCGGCATACTGGCAATAATTATATATTTCGTTAATCGTGCTGATTTCATAGTATTATACTTCTTCTGAAATTTCTAAATTCTGTTTTTTTGGTTTTCGGCTTACCTTTTCATCTAGCCACTGGAACAAGATATAAAGGATCGGAATTACAAAAACCCCTAAAATAGTTCCTATTAATAACCCTCCAACTGCTCCAGTACCAATGGCACGGTTCCCCTCGGCTCCAACTCCAGAGGCCAAAACCAGAGGCAATAGACCAAATATAAAGGCAAAAGAGGTCATTAAAATAGGTCGTAACCTAGCCTTTGCTCCGTCAATTGCTGCATTAAATATGGTTTCTCCCCTCTTTCTTCTTTGTATGGCAAACTCCACTATCAAAATTGCATTCTTTGCCAACAGCCCGATTAACATTATTAAGGCAATCTGGAAATAGATGTTGTTTTCCAAGCCTGCAAATTTTGTGGAGATAAAAGCTCCAAAAATCCCCAATGGCAGTGAAAACAAAACGGCAAATGGTAATAAATAACTCTCATACTGGGCACTTAATAAAAAGTACACAAACACAATTACCAAAATTAAGATAACAGTAGTTTGGTCACCCGCATTAATCTCTTCCCTAGTAAGTCCAGAATACGCCGTACTAAAGTTTGCTGGTAACTCTGCACTGACTTCTTCAACTGCCGTAATTGCATCTCCAGTACTAAATCCAGGATTTACCGCTGCGGTAACTTTAGTTGAGTTAAACAGATTAAACCTTGTTACTGATTGTGGTCCAAATACACGCTCTATTTTGACAAATTGAGTAATAGGTGCCATCTCCCCACTTTTAGTCTTTACATATAGACTGTTTAAATCTTGCTTTTCGGCTCTGCTTTCTGGTAAAGACTGAATATAAACCCTATACTGCTTTCCAAATCTAGAGAAATCTGCAGCATAAATACTGCCAATATACCCCTGGAGTGTATTGAATATACTGTTGATATTCACTCCATAATCTTTTGCTAAAGGAACGTTGATATCTAATTTATACTGTGGATATTCAGTACTAAAAGAAGACTGGGCATACATAAGTTCTGGCCTTTGCATCAGCTTCCCTATAAATTCCTTATTCACCCGATCTAATTCACTAAAATCGCCTCCAGATTGATCTAAAAGATTCACTTCCACTCCCGATGAGTTTCCAAAACCTGGAATACTTGGAGGTGCAAAGAAAATAATATTGGCATCAGAAACAGTTGCTACAATACCAAATAATTTCCCCGTAATTGCTTTGGTAGAAAGGTCATCGGTTTCACGGTCTTTCCAATCATCTAGTTTAATAAACCCTAAACCGTAGTTGTTTCCCGCTCCATTAATAATACTTATCCCGTTAATAAGGGTAACACTTTTTACGCCTGGTAAATCTTTAACTTTACTATATATTTCACGGTTTACTTCCGCCGTTCTATCAATAGATGCTCCTGGTGGTAATTCTACGTTTACAAAGACCAATCCTCTATCTTCATCAGGTACAAATCCGGATGGGGTGGTATTGGAAGCCCAAACAATTCCTGCAATAGAAACGATAAGAATAGCCCCAGTAATCCACTTATGACGGTACAAAAATCCAAGTGATTTCCCATAACGTCTTACAGTGGCATTAAACCCTACGTTAAAAGCATGGAAAAAGCGCTGTAAAAATGTTTTCTTCTTTTCTTCCTCATTATGAGGTTTTAAAAGGATAGCACATAAAGCCGGACTTAAAGTAAGGGCATTCACAGCAGAAATCAATATCGCTACAATAAGCGTTATCCCAAATTGCTCATAGAATACTCCGGTAGGACCGGTAATAAACGTTACTGGTACAAAAACCGCAGCCATTACTAAAGTAATTGAAATAATTGCTCCGGTAATTTCTTCCATTGCCTCAATAGTAGCTTTTTCCATATCCTTGGCTCCCTCGTCTATCTTGGCGTGGACAGCCTCTACTACTACAATGGCATCATCCACCACAATCCCAATAGCCAGCAATAAGGCAAAAAGCGTTAACAGGTTAATGGAATATCCAAAAAGATTTAAGAAAAAGAAGGTTCCAATAATGGATACTGGCACGGCTATAGCCGGAATTAAAGTAGATCTAAAATCCTGTAAGAAAATAAAGACCACCAAAAAAACAAGTAAAAAGGCCTCTATAAACGTCTTCACCACCTTATTTACGGAAGCGTTCAAAAACTCATTAGTATCATAAGGGATTACATAGCTAATACCCTCTGGAAAGCCTTTTTCTAAGCTAGCCAATTCTGTTTTAATCTCCTCAATAATTTTCTGAGCATCGGATCCTGGTGTCTGATAGATGGCCATAGCAACACTGGGCTTACCATCTGTTTTGGCGCTACTAGCATAAGATTGCGCATCCAATTCAATTGTAGCTACATCTTTTAATCTCAGGTACTCCCCATCACCTAAGGCTTTAATCACAATATTTCCATATTGCTCTTCGGTACGATAACGACCGTCATAGGTAATTACATAGGAAAAAGCCTCGCCATGATTTTCACCAATAGTTCCTGCTGCAGCTTCCTGACTCTGCTCATTTATCGCCGCTGTAACATCGGAAGGTGATAGTCCATATGCTGCCATTTTATTGGGCTGTAACCAAACTCGCATGGCATAATCCTTACTTCCAAAAACATTTACGTCTCCTACCCCTTCAACACGTTGAAAAGCTGGTACTACATTAATTTTTAGATAATTCTGTAGAAAAACATCATTGTAATCTTCAGAATCCGAATAAAAACTAATAAACATTAATGCACTTGTCTGTTGCTTTTGGGTAAGTACTCCTGTTTGCCGTACAGCCTGGGGGAGCATTGGATTTGCCCGTGCAACACGGTTCTGTACGTTTACTGCTGCAATATCTGGATCTACATCCTGTTTAAAATAAACAGTAATAGCAGCAGTACCGTTATTCGTAGCAGTAGAGGTTAGATAGGTCATCCCCTCTACCCCGTTGATCTGTTCCTCTATAGGAATTATTACACTTTCTAATATGGTTGCCGCCGAAGCTCCAGGGTAACTAGCCGTTACCTGTATGGTAGGTGGGGCAATATCAGGATATTGGGTTACGGATAGGGACTGCAACCCTAATATTCCCAAAATCACAATAATTATAGATATCACCGTAGATAGTACGGGACGTGTGATAAAAGTCTTAATCATGGTTTCTTTGTATTTCCTATATTATTATTGAAACTCAGTTTGTCTAAGTTGAGCCACTTCTTCAAATTTCACCTTCTGTGGCGTAATAGGAGTGCCATTTCTTAGTTTTCCAACACCTTTGGCAACGATGGTTTCCCCTTCTTGCAATCCAGACTCCAAAATGTACATACTATCGGCATTGCCTTTAATGCTTATGGCTTTAGAGCTTACTGTATTATCTTCGGATAACACATAGACAAAAGTCATTTCCTGTTGCTCAAAAGTTGCTTCTTGTGGAATCACAAGGACATCCTCAAAAACAGAAGGCACTTTTATAGTACCACTATTTCCATTGGTCAACAAACCACTTGTATTGTCGAATACCGCTCTAAAAGTAATCGTTCCCGTATTGGGGTTTACCTGTGAATTAATTGTTTCTATTTTTCCCTTCTGGTCAAATTCCTTGCCATTGCTCAATACAAGCGTCACTTCTGGGAAGTTAGATATTCTTTCTTCCTTATTGGCACCCTTGGCATTTTGCAAAAAGTCTAAGTACGAAGTCTCGTTCATTGAAAAATAGGCATAAACTTTACTGATATTAGAAACCGTGGTTAATGGATGCTGATTGGTAGGACTTACCAAGGACCCTGTACGCATGCGTATTGATCCTACATATCCATCTACCGGACTTACAATAGTACCATATCCAATGTTGGCTGTAATACTATTGTATCCACTCTTTGCCTGTTGCAGTTTCGCCTTCGCGGTTTCTAACTGGACCTCACTTATAATATTCTTTTCTACCAATGGCCTAAGTTTATTTACCTCAACTTGAGCGGCCTCCACATTAGCCTTTGCAGCTGCTGCATCCTGACTCATGGATTGGGTTTCCAATCTAAAAAGAGGCTGACCTTTTTTTACCTTTTCACCCTCATCAACCAATACCTCCGTAATGTATCCCGTTATTTTGGCTCTGACTTCACTATTTATTATTCCCTCTATGTTAGTAGGATAGGTAGTGTAAGAAGTTACAGTTTTGGTAGGAACCTGAACTACTGGAAAAGGAAGTGCCGGCCTGGCCTGCGCACTATTTTGTTCCGATTTATCGCTTCCACAAGAAGCTAAAATCGTTAATAATAAAATGGGAATAGCGGTTTTAAAAGTTGTTTTCATGTGCTGTGTAAATTATTCTTAGTTTAAAATGAGCAATAAAATTTTAGTGCGAAATTGTTGCGGTGATGGAATACAATAATTAATTATATAGATTGATTCTGTAAGGCGCTGATTTCCTGAATTTTCTGATCGATAGACTCCAACTGCGCTATCAAGTGTTCTTGATACATCAACCCCACTGTCTTATCACTATAATATTTTTCAGGATTGTTTAATTGATTGAAGGTTCTTACCTTATTAATGACTTCCAACTCCTTTTTAAGTAAACTTCCATAATGACTCATCGCATTTTTTACAAAATTCGGAGAAGTTTTAAAGTATCGTTTTCTGTCCCCAGTTTTTGTATAAAATTCCACATAATCTAGTTGCAACAAAACATTTAAGTTACTTGAAACAGAGCTTTTACAAGCTGCTGTTATCTCAATAATCTCATCAAAGGTTAAGCCTGCATTAGAGGAAAGTATTAATGTGGCATATATACGTGCCGCTAACGGGGCCAAACCGGCCCTTTCCTCCAAAGTAAGTCCTATCTCTTCAATAAGAACCTTTTTTTCTTGGAATACATCTGACATACCATCTAAATTTTACTGCAAAAATAGACTTAGTTCGTAACCTTACGAACTAATTGAACATAATTTTTTGTTAATAGTTTAATTAGTTATAAAAATAGGGTCAAGTAGCATTAGATAGCTACTACAAAGAAGAAAATAAACTGGCTAGTTAACCCTATTAAACGAGTGCCGTGAACCCTTAAAATAGAGGGCATTTAATTTTATGAAAGAAGTTTGGGTTTCTTGTTTTTTCCAATTAAATAGATTCCAATCAGGATTAGGATTCCCCCCACCATATACCATATTGTAAAGCGCTCACCATCCAGCAAACCCCAAATTACTGCCACTAAGGGTAGTAAATAGGTTACGGTGCTGGCAAATACGGGCGAAGTATTCTGTATGAGTTTGTAATATAAAATCATGGCTACAGCCGTCCCCATAATCGTTAGAATCCCAAGGTAGCCCAAGGCTTCATAAGTTGGGGTGCTGGCTTCAAAGTTTTGAAAAAAACCAGATAAAACTAGAATAATAAATGACGGAACCATCCATACAGAGAATACGGCACTTGATAATTGCAAGGAAGGAATATCTTGTAATTTTTCTTTAATGATAAGAGCATTAACAGCGTAACAAGCAGTAGCCAAAACAACTAAAAAGGCATAGAATAGTTGAGATTCCTCTCTGTTTGCTTCCGAAAAGTACATTAGGCTTCCCGCCCCAATAAAACCGATAATCGCTCCAATAAATTGAATCCATCTACTACGGATTCCAAAAAACAAAAATCCGAATGTCAGAACAAAAACGGGAACTAGTGAATCTAAAATTCCTGCAAGGGAACTACTAACCTGTGTTTGTGCCAAAGGAAAAAGAAACATAGGGAAAAAGTTTCCAAAAAATCCCGCCAGTATAACCCAAAACAGTACTTTCTTAGACATCTTCCGCAATGCGGGAATTCCAATATATGCCATTAACAAGCCAGAAACACCTACCCGGATAGCACCAATTTCATATGGCGTAAACACTAATAAGGATTTTTTGATCAGAATAAAAGAACTACCCCAGGTCAGTGCAATAATGAGGAGGAGAAACCATTTGTTTTCAATTAATTTTCCCATAGGTCTGTAAAGTTAAAAAGCAATTGCACCATGCAATTGCTTTTTAATAAATATTATCCTTTAATTATTTTGACAGGAATTTAACCTCCTGTTTATAAGCAGTATAAAGTATAACCTTAGTCTAGATAAACTGCCTCAAAAACTGCCAAAGGAGCTCTTCGTCCCACATTAAACATTAAAATATCTCCATCAATAGTATAGTTATCGGTAAGTTCAAAAACTTTAAAAAATGCTGCTTCATCAACATCAACATCTAGACAAGCCTTCATTGTTGAGAATACTTGAGAGAACCTAATGCGATTCCCTTCTTCAAGAGTATATCCTCCTCCAAATGTATTACAACCAGCAAATCCAGTAAGCCTATTTTCATTTGTCTTAAGAATAAAATAAATCTCACCCTCTTGATTATCGGCCATTTTTACTTCTTTCCCTTCTAAGGTCTTCAATTTCCAATATTTTTCTGTAATCAGGTCCTTTTGTACTTCCGCCTTTTTAAAAACGGCTAAGGGAGCCCTTCTACCCACATTTAACCTAAGCGTGTTCCCATCTAACGTATAATTGTCGGCAATATTAAATACTTCCAATACCTGAGACTCCTTTATAGACTCCTCAGGACAGGCCATACGGGTTACCCCAATTTGACTAAACCGAATCCTATTTCCTTCTTCTAAACTAAAATTTCCAAAACCAGAATTACATCCGAAAAAACCATTAAAGGTATTATCCTCAGCGTTCAGTATAAATCTAATATTTCTATCTTGGGCTTGGTCTAGAGCTACTTTTTCCCCTTCTAGTTCTGTAAGAATCCATTCTGTATTGGTTATTCCTAAATGTTCTTCCATTTCACTTTCCTTATTTGGAGCGGTTTCCGTATTTACTTTTTGAGTCTTACAACTAAGAACACTGATGGTAATCAGCAATATTGGAATCAATTTTATTTTCATTTTATTTATGAATTAAATTTACAAGCACAAAAGTATCTTTTAGTTCGTAACAATTAGAACCTCTAAGGATAAGATTTTGTTAAATATCTCAGTTATCAATAAATGGGAGTTACTGATTTTGATCTTCAAAAAGAGCAGTCATTTTTTTCAATGTAGTTTCCACTAGGTCATGCTGGGCCTTGATGTATTCTTCCATCAAGGTACCCATCGACTTTTCATTTACAAACTTCTCTGGGTAATGCTGTAGATTGTAGGCATTTATTTTGGAAATGAGTTCCGCTTCGCTATTTAAAGTCTGTGCATATTGCATTAAATACTTCTTCTGAAAAGATTTAGATACTTTAAAATATCGCTTTCTATCCCCCGGTCTAGTGTAATACTCAACAAAATTAAGTTGGGTGAGGACGTTAAGGTTAATGGAAGTAGAACTTTTACTAGATCCCAATGCTTCCCTTACCTCTTCAAAAGTGAGGCCGTCATAAGATGAAAGGGTTAAAAGCCCATAAATTCTTGCTGCAAGTGGGGACACCCCCATACGATCCCCAAAGCCCAGACCTATTTGTTCTATAAGCTGTTTTTTCTCTTCCGAAATATTCAAACTAATTGTTGTTTTAAAAATTTAGACCAAGATAATGAACTTATACCTCTAATTATGGAGATATCATCAAATGAAAAAATTTATCTGACGTCTACATATTTATTACTAAGGGAATTGATACACTATCCTTTCTTTTTCCTTCCTATATATAGCTAATATATAAAATTTGAAAAACCCTCTCCTCCTTTGCCAATTGCAAAATTGCCATGTCCCCTACTTTCTTTTCGATTAATATTTTTGCTATTGGAGAGACGAAGGAAACTTTTCCTTTTGTAATATCGGCCTCATCAACACCCACTATCTGAAATTTTTGAGTTTTGTTGGTAGCCATGATTTTTAAGGTAACCGTTGCCCCGAACCTAACTTCATCTTGTGGTTGATCTGCTAGATGTATTACCTTAGCGGTGGAAATTCTATTATTTAGCAATTGCAATCTTGCATTGTTATGGTTAATGGCAATCCTGCTTTCATTTTCATTGGTTCGATCTACATTAACAATCTCCTCCATTAGCTCTTCTTTCTCTGCCAATAATGCGTCTAACCCTATTTGTGTTACATAATTAGTAACCCCATGCGGTAAATCTGCTCTCGGAGGGACTATTGGAATTTCCTCCTGATCTTCTTCTCTTATAAACCCTCTACTCATAATAATGTTCTTGTTATAAAGCACATACTAGGCCATACCTTCACTATAAATTGGTAAACAGTTTATTAATTATCTTCGATATCACCAAATAAAACGAATTATTCAGGATTAAAAACATCAATAGAAACTCAATTTCGGTCCTTTTTTCCATCTACTTTATTAAGTTTTAGAATTTTTAACCCCACTGCCAATAATACAATGGAAATTGGTAAGATCAACCATTCCCATTTTAAGTTGCCAATATCGATAAAACAACAGAACCCCGGTTGTCCAGGGCTCTGCTAAGTGCTTAAGCCTAAACTTCAATTAAAAGAATCCCATAGGCTTTTTATCGTAGGAGATCAACATATTTTTTACAACACGATAGTGATCTAGTGCCATTTTATGGTTCTCACGTCCAAAACCAGATTCCTTAACGCCACCAAAGGGAGCGTGTGCAGGATAGGTATGGTATTGATTTACCCAAACCCTACCCGCTTGAATAGCACGAGGAACTTGGAACAATTCGTGGGAATCTCGGGACCAAACAACTGCACCTAATCCGTAAGGGGTATCATTGGCGATAGCGATGGCTTCTTCCGTAGAACTAAAAGTAGTAAGGGCTACAACTGGTCCAAAAATCTCTTCTTGGAAGACACGCATATTGTTCTGTCCTTTCAGTACCGTAGGCTGAATGTAGAATCCTTTAGAGAGTTCCCCTTCGTAATTACCAGCATCCCCACCAGCTAGTACCATTGCACCCTCTTCTTTACCAACGTTGATGTAGTTTAGGATTTTGTCATACTGTGCCTTGGATACCTGAGAACCTATCATTGTTTCTGGATCTAGTGGATTACCGGTCTTAACGTCTTTTAAACGTTCCTGCATCCTTTCTATGAAGAGATCGGCAATACGCTCGTGTACCAAAATACGCGATGGAGCAGTACAGATTTCTCCTTGATTAAGGGCGAACATTAATGCACCTTCAATAGCTTTGCTAAAGAAATCATCATCATGATCTGCAACAGACGGGAAGAAAATATTAGGAGATTTTCCACCTAGCTCCATGGTTACGGGAATAATGTTTTCCGCTGCATTGTGGTAGACCTTACGACCAGTTTTTGTTGATCCAGTAAATGAAAGCTTTGCAATTCGGTCAGAAGTTGCTAAAGCTTGTCCTGCTTCTGCTCCAAAACCAGTTACGATGTTCAATACACCAGCGGGAAGAATGTCACCAATAAGTTCCATTAAGGCGATAACACTAGTTGGGGTTTGTTCTGCTGGTTTAACAACAGCAGTACAACCAGCCGCTAGAGCCGGGGCTATCTTCCAAGCCAACATCAATAATGGAAAGTTCCAAGGTATAATCTCACCAACCACACCAATAGGTTCATGTAATACAATACTCACCGTGTTCTTATCGTGTTCCGAAATTGTTCCTTCATCAGCACGTATAACACCTGCAAAATAACGAAAGTGATCAATACAGTATGGGATATCCGCAGCACGGGCTTCACGAATTGGCTTCCCATTATCGATAGTCTCTAAAGTTGCCAAGTACTCAAAATTATCTTCCATCACTTGTGCTATCTTTAAAAGCGCATTGCTACGTTCTGTTGCCGAAGTAGTACTCCAAGATGGGAATGCCTCGTGGGCAGCATCAAGAGCAAGATCAATATCTTCCTGTGTGGATTGGGCAGCTTGAGTAAATACTTTACCATCTACTGGAGATACATTGTCAAAATAGTGTCCTTTTACTGGAGCGACGAACTTTCCGCCAATAAAATTTTCATATCTCTCTTTAAATTTGGGTTTTGTTACATTTGCCATTATTGTGATATTAAATTAGTGTTAGTGAATACAGCTCGTTTTAAGAGCACTTTTAATCAGCTATTCGCATAATCAACCTTTGCTTCTACATTTCTATTGTACTTGTGATGAATAGTTCAAAAACGATTTACCGTGGGGAAGAATAGAATGGATTTGAACATCACTCACGGGATTAAATACATCGGAAAGCCAACCCAATAAAATGTTATGGCAATAAATAGTGGTTGGAAAATTGAGTGAAGCTAGTAAGAACGTTTAAAGGTTATTCTCTTTAAAGTTGGCCTTACCTATTCCCATAAGAACATCCAAAAACGCCTTATTGGCATATTTAGCTTTAAGGTACGTATTATAATTTTAAAATAGGTCCGCGCAAAAGCTATTTATTTCAATATATAATAGGAATGGTGAATTTACGACCATTGAAAATAAAGTGATGTTCTAAGGCGGTAAATCATCTAAGTAGAGTCACTTAAACGAAAAATGTACTAGTTTATGTCACTATATTCAACTTTGTCGCCATAAATAAAATGGAAATAGCTCAAATCATCTTTAGGCTTTGATTAGTTTAGTATTGGCTATATTATTAACCATAAGCAGACCAATGTCAGAACAAAAGTCCTCTATTAAAAAGCGAAGATTTAGCTCCAACGATATCTTATTGATAGTAGGAATACTATTCATTGCCATAAATCTTAGACCTGCCCTGGCTAGCGTTGGCCCTTTGGTAAATCATATTAGGGTGTCAACAGGACTTTCCAATTCTATGTTGGGATTACTGACTACCCTGCCTTTGATAGCTTTTGGGATTTTCTCTTCCCTTACCCCTTTGTTTACTAGACGTTTTGGCATTGCTCGAACATTATTCGGCGCCCTACTTTTAATGGCCATTGGGATAGGAATTAGATCTTTGCAGGGTATATTCCCCCTATATTTAGGTACGCTTCTCTTTGGAATTGCCATAGCATTCGGCAATGTTTTACTACCTAGCCTTACTAAGCGAAATTTCTCATCAAACTCCGGTTTTATCACTAGCCTTTATTCTAGCGTAATGGCTATTGGAGCCTCCTTAGCTGCAGGAATTAGTGTTCCTCTGGCCGATAATACCAATTTAGGCTGGAGGGGTTCTTTAGCTGTATGGGCTATATTGGCTTTTATAGGTTTTCTAGTATGGATTCCTCAACTATCTCGGATAAGTATATCGGATCAAAAGCGCAATTATAAGGCGGCAATGAAAGCGCTCGGAAAAGCACCAAAAGCATGGAAAATAGCTTTTTTTATGGGTTTACAATCCCTTACTTTTTATGTGATTCTTGCATGGCTACCCGCCATTATCCAAAGCCGTGGATATGATGCCGATTATGCTGGCTGGATGCTTTCCTTATCACAGGCAACGGGAATTCTTGGATCCATAATTATTCCTCTATGGGCGGGAAAAACAACAGATCAAAGGTCTATTGTAATCATTTTAATGCTCGTAGAAAGTATAGGGGTATTGGGATTGTTACTTCCATCTCTAGGATACATTGCACTTTGGGTATCCTTAATCGGTTTTGTCCTGGGAGGTACATTTGGATTAGCGCTCCTTTTTATAGTCCTAAGATCAAAGGATTCTGATACCGCTACGGAACTATCCGGTATGGCGCAATCCATAGGTTACATGGTAGCCGCTACCGGACCCTTTATTTTTGGTAGTTTGTTCGATTTTACAGGAGGGTGGACCTACTCTCTAATCCTCCTATTTGTGGTTATCATCCTTAAAATGTATATGGGGATTGGTGCAGGAAAACCGGGGAAGCTATAATTGTTCCCCGATATTCATTTTATATATTAAACCATTCCTTAACCTCTTCAATAATCCTGTTATCGCCCTGTTCGCATTCATATTCGTTGCTGGCATTATTATACACGTAAGGGGTACTCCAATGTTCTATGTTTTCTGCGACCAATGCTATGGCATTACAGATCCGTATCACCTCCTCATCGGTCATTATCGGATGTAGTGAGATCCGTACCCATCCGGGTTTGTTGGTTAAATTCTGATTGTAAATTCCCTGTGTCATGGTTTTAGAATCATCCTGATCTATATTAAACAAATGATGACCGTAGGTACTAGCACAAGACCAACCACCGCGTACCTGAATCCCAAAACGATCGTTAAGCAATCTTACTATTAAATTATAATGGATGTTCTGAATTCCGAAAGATACACAACCGATGCGTTTTTGGTCCTTACAACCCAAAATGTAAAGTCCGGGGATATCTTGTAGCATATTAAAACAAAGTTGTAATAGTTCCTCTTCACGTTCCCTCATCTTATTAACATCCATTTTCTCTTTTAGCCCCATGGTAAGCGCAGTACGCATCACCTGAAGAAAGCCTGGTGTACCCCCATCTTCCTTGGTTTCAATATCATCATTATAGGCAAATCCTCCCCATGGATCGGTCCATTTTACATTACCTCCACCAGGCACATCGGGAACCTGTGTATTGTATAGTTGTTTATTAAAAACTAACACCCCACAGGTTCCTGGTCCGCCCAAGAACTTATGGGGAGAGAAAAATATAGCATCTAATTGCGCTTCGGGGTCAGCGGGGTGCATATCCATTTTTACATAGGGAGCCGAGGCTGCAAAATCCACAAAACAGTATCCCCCGTGCTGGTGCATAATTTTTGCAAGTTCCCCATAAGGGGTAATGATCCCTGTAACATTAGAGCAGGCCGTAAAAGATCCAATTTTAAGGGGACGATCTTTATATTTATCTAGTTCCAAGCTCAACTGCTTTGGATCTACCAATAAATTTTCATCGGAAGCTAGGATTACCACATCCGCTATAGTTTCCATCCACGGCACATGATTGGAGTGATGTTCCATATGGGTAATGAACACCACAGGTCTTTCTTTCTCGTGTAATGTAATTTTATTTTTAACCACATCTGGCCACCGAAGCCCCATAATGCGCTGTAATCGCGCTAGGACCCCTGTCATTCCCGTACCACAGGTCACCAATACATCATTTTCGTTAGCGTTTACATGCTTTTTAATAAGGTCTCTAGCGTGCTTATAGGCGTAGGTAGATGCCTTTCCTGTTTCACTGGAAAACGAATGGGTATTAGCCACCATTGGTCCAATCTTATTACACATGATATCTTCTATAGGCGCATAAAGTCGGCCGCTAGCGATCCAATCTGCATATAGCAGTTCTTGTTTCCCGTTCAATGATTTAAAAACATGTGAATTCCCAATAATATGGGGTCTAAACTGTTGAAAGTGATTTTCTAAACTTGCTAATTCCTTTACTGTAGTACTTTTAGACGCTCTCTTCATTTTCTAATTATGTATTCTATTCTCAAAATAGGCTCTCGGATTTATAACTCTTTATCACATAAAAGAAATTATCAAAACCCCATAAAAAACCATACTTCAAAAGTAAGGCTATTTGCCATTTTGGGGGTATGGGAGTTGAAGAATTTTTTAATCCTATAACTTTTCTTTCACCAGTGACTGCTAAAATATGCCGGTCCGTAATGGAGAGCAATCCCGGGTTTTAGATTTATATTATTAGTAATCACCACTGGAATTCGTATAACAAGATATTCTTCTTTGTTCTGGAAATATAACTGTAAAGTGAGTGTTCCAACCATCTAATAGATTCCTTACCTTTAAATTATATTAACTGACGATGTCATCTGATAAAAAATCCATGCATAATCAAATTAATCCCCGTCCTATCATTCTCTTTTCCAGAAATTATGGTTCCTTATTATATGTACTCTTCCTTTCCATCAGCTTATTAGGTTGCACTAATCAAAACGAGCGAGATAAGCCTAATATTATCCTGATTTCTGTTGATGATATGGGTTGGTCGGACTTAGGATGCTACGGTGGGGAAATAAACACTCCCAATTTGGATCAGCTAGCCCAAAATGGAATGCGATTTAGGAATTTCTACAATGCGGGAAAGTGCTTCCCCTCCAGAGCCGCCTTATTGACCGGCGTGTATGCCCATGATTCTGGATATGACCAAACGCATACCAATCCCATTCGCAATGCGGTAACCCTAGGTGAGGTACTACAAGAGGCCGGTTATGCCACTTATTACTCAGGGAAACACCACGGAATTGACAATCCATATGATAGGGGGTTTCAACGTTTTTTTGGTTTAATAGATGGGGCCTTTAACCATTTTAACCCAGGTCAACAAAGGGAGGGAGAACCTCCGCCAGCACAAAAAAGAAATGATCGGCAATGGGGAATAGATAGTATTATTTATAGCCCTTACACCCCAAAAGAAAGGGATTTTTACTCCACAGATTATTTTACCAATTATGCCTTGGATTACTTGGAAGAAAATAAAAGCAACCCTTTCTTTTTATACCTTTCCTATACCGCGCCACACGATCCGCTAATGGCTTGGCCAGAGGATATAGCAAAATATAAAGGAAAGTATAATCTCGGCTATGACCATATTAGACAAAAAAGGTTTGAAAAACAGAAGTCGACTGGTTTGTTAGACGATAAGGTAACTCTCCCTGAACCTACTCATAGGAATTGGGATAGCCTGTCCCCCAAAGAACAAGAATATGAGGCATCTGTTATGGAGGTTTATGCGGCTATGATAGACCGTATAGATCAGAATATAGGTCGACTTTTGGCGAAGTTGGAAGAAATTAACGCTAGTGAAAACACTATAATCCTTTTTGTATCAGACAATGGAGCTTCGGCAGAGGTGGTGGATTTAAAAGATGATGATGATAATGCACCTCTAGGATCCATAGCACGATGGACGTCTCTAAAAAAGGACTGGGCCAATGTGTCCAATACTCCCTTTAGATTGTACAAGAATTATAATAATGAAGGTGGAATAAATAGTCCGCTTATTGCTTATTGGCCAAAAAGGATACACCCCAATACTTTTACAAACTATCCGGGACATTTTATAGATTTCATGGCCACTTTTATTGAAATTTCGGGGGCTACTTATCCAAAAAGTTTTAAAGGCGAGAAAATCACCCCCCTCCGCGGCAAAAGTCTTGTACCCGTTTTTAAAAATCCAGAAATGGAACGGGAAGGCCCTTTATTTTGGGAGTGGAGAAATAGTCAGGCAATGCGACTCCAAAACTGGAAGATTGTCCGTAACGATAAAAATGCTCCTTGGGATTTATATAATATGGCAAATGATCTTACGGAAATCAACAATATAGCAGGAGACCATAAAGAGATGGTATTGAAGCTTAATGATATATATATCAATTGGGTTTTAAAATACAATCAGGAATAAAAGAGTACATCAAATTCAGCAGGTAAAAAACACGGCATAATTTTTCAGAAATCATAATGAAAACCCCAGTAAACAGGTTTAAATCGGAGATTATGAAAAGTTAAAAATAAATACTGCTACCTAATTGAATTCTAAAGAATATTACTATTTTTGAGAGTATAATGTATAAATACAACAAAATTTCAGAATGTTAAAGAGAAGAATACTTATCCCTTTACTAAAATTCTCCAAAGTAGAAAGTTTTAGTGGCATCTTGCTATTTACTGCAACCATTATTGCGATGTTATGGGCAAATTCTAGTTATAGTGAATCTTACCAAGCCTTATGGCACTATCATCTCGGGATAAGTTCAGAAACGTTTGAGTTTACGCTACCATTGATCTATTGGGTCAATGATGCATTAATGGTGTTATTCTTCTTTTTGATTGGGTTAGAAATTAAACGGGAGCTACTCATTGGAGAGTTAAATAGTATACGTAAAGCTGCCTTGCCTATGTTTGCAGCTGTAGGAGGGATGATAATTCCTATGAGCTTATTTCTATTTTTGAACGACTCGCCAGAAACACACGCTGGATGGGGTATACCCATGGCAACAGATATTGCATTTTCGCTTGCTATTTTAAAAGTATTGGGCAACAGGGTCCCGTTAAGCCTAAAGATATTTTTAACAGCCTTTGCCATCGTGGATGATTTAGGTGCAGTTATTGTAATTGCCCTATTTTATAGCACAGGGATAGATTGGATGCTACTTTTTTACGCTTTTGCACTCCTAGGATTACTTTTCTTTTTGTCTTATCGCAATTTATATTCCAAATATCTTATGATCACCCTTGGGATCGTGATATGGATTCTATTCTTTAAATCGGGTATTCATCCCACAATCGCCGGGGTTTTACTTGCATTTACTGTTCCTTTAAGGCAAAGGATAGATATGGATTCTTTTATGAACCAACTTTCTGAAATCTCGAGGGGTTTTGCTAAAACTGAAAGGGATTATCTTCCCGTTTTATCTAGTGAACAAATTGTAAAAATGGATGAGTTAGAGGCTTTAGGCAACAAATTTAAATCGCCTTTGCAGCGATCGGAACATGCGCTGCACGGATGGGTTGCTTATTTTATTATGCCTGTTTTTGCGCTAGCGAATGCAGGGGTTGCGGTAGGTGGCGGCATGGAATTGAACACCTCGTTATTGTTTCATATTGCTATTGCCTTATTTGCTGGAAAATTAATAGGGGTTACCCTTTTCTCTTGGATAGGAATTAAATTGAAGCTAGCAATTTTACCGGATAATATTCCGTTTCGGCGCATTATAGGAGTTGCAATATTGGCTGGAGTTGGTTTTACCATGTCTATATTTATCGCCAACTTGGCCTTTGTAGGGAAAGAAGTGATAATAGATTCTGCAAAAGTAGGTATTATGGTTGGTTCTGGGATATCAGGGATCATAGGGTATCTTGTTCTAAGGTTCACAAGTCCCAGTAATTGACCAAAACGATAAGGACAGTCAAAATTTTTCACTACTCCATTTTAATTTTATCAATATAAAATACAAATAACCCTGTGAGGATTTAAAATTCTCACAGGGTTATTTTTTTGTCGCACAGTAGTTAAAGTTGAGCAAATTCAAATAGGTTTTATAGAAGCCTATGTATAGGTTCAAACCTACTTCCTTATATCCCAGCCTTTAATCCCTTGGAGTGGATATATTCAACTCTTTTTATTATTAATAAGTTCTGACCTCTTGTATCTACGGCACAGGTATATAACTTTATATAAAATAGAAGAGCTCTACATTCCTAATAGAGCTCTCCTTCATAATGTAATGTTAAATACCTTTCTATTGGAGTAAGATGAAGATAAATAACCCGATAATCGCAGGTCCACCAACAAAAATTTTATCCCTAATCCTCTAAGTTGTTGTGATTTTTATCTTGATACAACTGTATATAATGATTATCCAAAGCTTCAGAATCCTTGTATTTCTCACGGATTTCCTTCAATTTTTGTTTCATCTCGGCAACAACATCTGAATATTCAGGATCATTAAACACATTGTTCATTTCTTGGGGATCATTAAGTCGATCATACAATTCCCATACGTCCACATCATGGTAGAAATGAATAATCTTAAATTCTTTGGTAGCAATACCGTAATGTCTTTTTACCGCATGTTCTGCAGGGTATTCATAGTAGTGATAATAAACGGCATCCCTGTCCCAAAGTTCTTTTTTACCCGTTAATAGAGGCACCAAACTTTCACCTTGCATGTCTTCCGGTGCATTTACCCCTGCCATCTCCAAGAATGTTTGGGCGAAATCTAGATTCTGAACCATTTCATCTTCCGTAGTTCCGGGCGTTATTTTATTAGGCCATTTTATCAATAGCGGCGTTTTAAAAGATTCATCATACATAAAACGCTTATCAAACCAGCCGTGCTCACCAAGGTAAAAACCTTGATCCGAAGTGTAGATCACTACCGTATTTTCTGAAAGGTTATTCTCATCTAAATAGGTCAACAATCGCCCTACGTTATCATCAACGGAGGCTATGGTACCTAAATAGTCCTGAAGATATCGCTGATACTTCCACTCCATCAACTCTTTATCATCCATAGAAGAATAACGTTTTTCAAAATCTTCGTTAATGGGACCATACACGCTATCCCAACTACTACGTTGCTCTGGAGTCATGCGGTATACTTCATTTCTATTCATCCCTGAATTAATATCAAGTCGTTTTAAAACATCTTCCTCAATCTTATTATCATAAGACAAGTGCATATGATTTAAAATATTCATTTCTGCAGTTTTCGCTGCTACCCTACCCTGGTAGTCGTCGAACAGCGTTTCTGGCAAGGGGAATGTTTTTTGAGTGAATTCCTTATAGTGCTTCTCATCTGGATACCAAGCTCTATGTGGAGCTTTGTGGAGGTACATTAATAAGAATGGCTTTTCTGGAACCCTGCGATGCTCCATCCAGTCCAAGGCCAAATCGGTAGTAATATCCGTAACATATCCACTAATTGTAGTATCCCCTTTCTGTGTAATAAATTTTGGGTTGTAGTAACTACCTTGCCCAGGCAAGATTTTAAATTCATCAAAACCTTTTGGATTATTTCCAAAATGAAGTTTCCCAAACATAGCAGTTTGGTAACCGGCTTTTTGCAGAATTTGCGGAAAAGTTACATTGGTAGTATCAAACTTACTAAGGTTATCTATCTTCCCATTAAGGTGACTATGCTTCCCAGTAAGAATCACCGCCCTAGAAGGAGCACAAATCGAGTTTGTAACACTCGCATTGGTAAAGAGCATACCTTCCTCTGCAATCCGATCTATGTTGGGAGTTTTAATCAGCTTATCACTATAAGCGCTAATGGCCTGATAGGCATGATCATCCGACATGATAAAAATAATGTTGGGCTTAGCTATTTTCTCTTGTTCTTTTTCGGAACAGGAGTTAAAAAGCATCAACAAACTAAGAACATACAAATACTTCATAATTAAAATAATAAATTAAATAAATTCTACACGCAATATAAACATAGAAAACAAGGACCAATTTTTAAAATGTATCAAATATAACATGATTTCATAAATACCACACTAACACCTCTGTTGGTTAGAAAATTATAGCTGAGTTATTAAAGTTCATTATTTATGGTAGCTGTAGAAATTATAAAACGATCCTAGTTCTCCTAGGTAAGTCACTATTTGGTAAAAAAATCCCGCAAGACAAAAGATGTCAAGCGGGAAATTTAAGTTACAACTAACTAATATGATTTTCCAGTTATAGAATATAGTCTATTCCCAACCAGGATTTTGCGTTACTACACCACCAGTTAGCACAATTTGCTCCGACGGGATAGCTGATAAATAGTCCCTATTAGGATTAAAACCAAACCCAGTTGGTAATGCATTGATATATGGATCAATATAACCTTCGTCATTTACAAGGATAGAACTTCCTATCAAGTCTGCAAATTCAGATTCCATATCACTGCCAACAATTTTGAAACCTTGGTGTCTTTTACCTATAATAAGGTGATCCGCTTTCCAACGCATAAGATCATCAAAACGCTTACCTTCCAAAGCCATTTCCACTCTACGCTCTCTTCTTATCTCATTAATAAGATCACTTAGCTCGGGAAATGCTTTATTGGGATCAGCAACAGGTGTCAGAGTAAGTGACGGCATTCCAACACGGGCCCTTAGCAAGTTAACGGTGTTGTCTAAATCTGCTTGAGTTAAAGTTCCTAATTCTGCTTTAGCTTCCGCATAGTTTAAAAGTACTTCGGCATATCTGTAGATAATAGCTCCAATGGTACTTTCTGTTCTTTGAGCTTCATCTGTGCTACCTCCTTTATAAATTTGATATCCAGTGGTAGAAACTACCTCGTTATTTTCTCTAAAGGTTGGATAATCAAAGAATATATCAGGATTACCGGCTCTTTCAGTGATAAGATCTCCAGGGGTTGCAATAGTTTGGGCTAACCTTGGATCTCTATTTACCACGATATCAGAAAGACTGCTTTCTTGACTAGAACTGTACAAAAGACTTACTCCTATAGGCAGGCCGTCTATACTTAAGTACGAATCTACCAAAGATTTTGTAACCCCAGTACCTGCTCCATTTTGTGGAATATAGTGACCTACTCTATGGTCTACCCCTTCGGAAGTATCGTATTTTTTCCAGAACATCACTTCAGAAACTCCGGAATAATCAACTTTATTGAATAGACTCCAATAGGTGTTCTCTTCTCCGTTGTTGTAAAGCGTATAATTACCTTCATTTATCAATGTTTCGGCAGCATCTGCAGCCCATTGCAAAAACTTGGTGCTTTCATTGGTAGGAGCTGCAAATGGAGTTCCTTCATGGTATTTCTCCCAAGTCCCTTCGTAAAGCGCTACATTAGATTTTAACGCCAAAGCCATTCCTCTATGCACTCTAAAAGCCTCAGTAGATGCTTTGGGTTGTAAACCAGCAATAGCCCTATCCAGGTCCTCGATAATTTTAGTGGCCAATTCGTTTCTTGGTATTCTAGCTGACATCAATTCTGGAGAATCGGTATTTAAAACCTTATCTATATAAGGTACTCCTCCAAATTTTTGTAATAACTCAAAGTAAAACATCGCTCTAAAAAAATAGGCCTCACCGTTGTAAGCATTAATAAGGTCATCTGGACCTTCCGCAGTTGCACTGTTTTCTAGGTAATAATTTACATTCCTAATGTTGCTGTAATTTCCATTCCACGTACCATCGGAAGTAGGCGCGGTGTTATTACTACCAACAAATCTAGTGTTGATGCTAACATCTGCCAAATTATCACTGTTATTGTCGAATTCGAAAATTCCACCATTCCATCCGTTATGCACTGGGAATGTAGTGTAAAATTGATTTAGGAACAACGCCAAGTCATTGGGTGTTTTCCAATATTGCTCTGGAGAAATTTCATCCTCCGGAAGCTTATCTAACAAATCATCGCTACAGGACATCGCAAAAATCCCAAGCAGCAAAAATGTAATGTATCTAATATTTTTCATCTTAATTTATATTTAAAATTGTACGTTCAATCCCATTGAGTAGGATTTTTGTAGCGGATAAATTTTACCGTTCCCCCAGTATCCTCCAGTAGCTTCAGGATCAAATATTCCTGAGATATCTGAAAGGGTAATTAAGTTCTCACCGGTTACGAAGACTCTAAGTTTTTTCAACCCAAGAGACTCAAGAATATCAGACTGGAAATTATATCCTAAGCTTATATTCTTTAAGCGCATATAGGCAGCATTCTGTAAATATCTTGTTTGTACTTGCTGGTTTCTCCAAGTAGAACGGAAAGTTGGTCTAGGGAAAAATCCACCAGGATTATCTTCTGACCAGTAATTAAGGTGCTCTTTCATCCCTGCAGACTGCCAAAGGTTACCAACTGCTCCAAAAGTATAGGCATCACCAGTCCACACATCTCTCTTTGCAACTCCTTGCCATAACATGGAGAAATCGAACCCTTTATAATCTAGTCCTGCATTAAATCCAAAACTATATCTTGGAGTAGAGTTCCCTATTATTTTTCTATCACCTGGCTTATCAGTAGTAGAATCGCCATAATCTATCTTTCCATCTCCGTTGATGTCTTTATACTGTACATCCCCAGGGAACCAAACACCACCATAAACCGGAGTTTGATCTGGTCCATTGTCAATTTCAGCTTGATTCTGATATAATCCTACCGTCTCAAAGCCCCAGATTTCTCCTAATTTTTGACCAGCTCTATAGGTATTCAATAAATTGTTTGGGTTTGAATACTCCGTTACCGTAGTTACTGCATCCGAAAGTACTAACCCCACATTATAGTTTACATCCCCTATCATGTCTTTCCATGATACGTTAAAATCAAAACCTTTGGTCTCTAGGTTTGCATTGTTAGATTGTGGTGCATTGGTACCTAGCACTGCTGGAAGGCGTTCTGCAGGACCAAACATATCTTTTGTGGTCCTTATAAAATATTCGAACGAGAACTGTAAGCGATTGTTAAGTGCCGCTATATCCAAACCATAGTTATCTGTAGATACCGTTTCCCATGTAATATCAGGGCTAATAATACCAGGAGTTAACGTATAATTAGGTCTTCCGTTGTTACCCAACCACCATAAGTTGGTTCTAATTGGCATACGACCAATATATAGATAATTAGGTACGTTCTGATTACCTATACTACCTGTTGAATAACGAAATTTGAACATGCTGATCTGGTCTATACCCCAGAAATTTTCCTTTGCAACGTTATACCCTGCCGATACGGATGGGAAGAAATCCCAACGACTATCCGAAGCAAAACGTGAAGAGGCGTCATAACGACCATTTACTTCAAAAAGATATTTCTCCTTATAGTTATAGGTAAATCTACCAAAATATCCTTGAGTCGCGAAAGATCCTGCTGAATCACTAACATTGTCTTCACCTACTCCAGTTGAAATAGAAGGTACTCCGTCAGTGATAAGATCATTTTTAGATCCATATATACTAGTATATTTAGTTTCCTCTTGTTGGTATCCAACTAAAGCTGCAAAATTATGTACATCGTTTATGGATTTATCATAGGAAACCACCAAGTTAGGAGACAAATATGTTCTCTCACTAGCGTTTCTAGAAAAACCGTTGTTACTTCTTATAAATCTTTCTTCACCATCTGGTTCCAAAACAGATACTTTAGCATTGTGATTGCCATAGCTATAGTGATTAGTGGTATACAGTAAACTTGGCTTGATTTTTAAATCTTTAATAGGCTCTATAACCAAGTTTACAGATCCATCCATGCTTTGATCTATATTTTTATAGCGACCACCTTGCAAAAGAAAAGGAATCTCAGAACCATCGCTATAGCTGCCATTGGGCATAACTACCCCATTGGTAGGCCATCTTCTAGCAATGTTATGCAAATACAAACCTCTGTCATAACTAGGACGATCAGTTTCAGCTCTTGACAATCTTAAGTTAGCATCAAAAGTTAACCAATCATTAATTTTACTTGAAACTTTGGAATTAAAGGTATAACGCTTATAAGAATCATCTCCATAATTCATGATTCCTGGAGCGTCAAGTATCGAACCAGAAACATTATAGGCAATCCCTTTTTGTTTACCAGAAAAGCTAAGGTTATGTTGTTGACGGAATACAATCCCCTTATACATTTCCTTAAACCAATCTGTATTGGCGTTAGATCCGGTATATTGTTGCCAACGGGTACCGTCCGGATTAGGAACCGTTACCGGAGTATTTTCGGGATCTGCTAAATAAGCCTTAATACGGCCCATAACTTCATCCGAGAACACAGCACCACTACCACCATTTGTAGCAGCAAGGTTAAAATAATTGGCGAACTCCAAAGAGTTCATCATATTTGGTGTATTTAAGGGAGAAGAGTAGATAAAATTATTGGAATAGGTAAACTTATTACCATCCAATGCTTCACCACTTTTTGTTTTTACGATAATTACTCCAAAAGCCGCTCTAGAACCATATATAGCAGAAGAAGCTGCATCCTTAAGAACTGAAACGCTCTCAATGTCGTTTGGGTTGATATTGTTTAGATCCGATGGATTATCCAATGGAATATCATCTACAATTACCAATGGGGAACCTGTTCCTTGAAGGTTTCCTACCCCACGAATACTCATATTCATGTTTGCTCCAGGCTCACCCCCTGAGTTTCCAACAGTTAGTAAAAGACCGGGTGCTGCACCTTGTAACGCCTGCATAACATTGTTTACAGGACGACTTTCCAATTGCTCAGCTGCAATGGTACTTACCGATCCGGTTAGGTTTTCCTTTTTCTGAGTACCATAACCTACTAATACAACCTCTCCCAGCTCCTCGGCTTGGGACTCCATACTAATTCGTAATTGGGTTTGTCCATTCACCTTAACAGCAGTAGGTGCGTAACCCAAATAACTTACTTCTAATGTAGCGTTACTTGACACTTTGATTTCGAATTCCCCATCAAAATCGGTAACTACACCATTACCAGTGCCTTTTTCAACTACACTAGCTCCCGGAATGAGCTCTCCTGTCTCCGCATCCGAAACCGTTCCGTTTACGGTAATCGCGGGCTGCTGTGCAAATAAGTGCATCTGCACCATTAACAAGCAGCAAAAAATTGCAATTTTCTTCATTTGAATTGTTTAGGTTAAATAATTTAGAGACTTAGATTAATTCTTAATCCAAGCCTACATTTATAGGATGCGAAACTAAATTATATTAACAGAAAATTAAGATAGTATGGGTATAATTTTAGGTTACATTAGATTACAAATAGGTTACATTTTAGTAACTTTTTATTAATATATATCTTCATAAAATCCTTTTAACCAATATATTTAAGGGCGTATACTCTATATTTGCCCAGAATTAAGAGAAGTGAACCTATGTATAAAGTTAAGTTAACAGTCCCCTTACTATTTGTACTGTTTTGTATAAACGGCTTTACTCAAGACCGCATCATTCAGTTTCAAAAAATTACATTTGAAGATGGTATTTCGGATAATAGAATAAACAATATTATACAAGATAAGGAAGGTTTTATTTGGTTTGTGACTCCATTAGGTATCGACAAATATGATGGCCAAAAATTTAAAACCTATCTTCTTCCTAATGAAAATGATCAGGCAAATGACTTACTACAAGATAGTACCGGTATAATATGGGCCGCTACATCTAGTGGTCTATTTTATTTTGATGTGGAAAAAGACTGTTTTGAAAGGTTTTCTTCTTCGGATCAATCCATTAATAACAGCATTAATGGATATATTATCAGTCTAATGGAAGCTAATAATGGGACACTTTGGTGTACTAATGCAAATAGTGAAATTATGGCACTTAGCCCTAACTCCAATAATGAAACAATTATTCATAAAATGCCTTTAGGGGAATCGGAAAATAGCATTAGTAATGGTACTGATCTTTTCCAAGATGAAAATGGCGTTATTTGGATAAGCACTAGTCGTGGGGATGTTTTTAAATATCAGGAATCAACATTTTCACAGATTAATCTGCAAAACAACGACATTTATATTAATGCTATATCCAAGGATCAAGAAGGTCACTTATGGATAGGGACTAATGGTAATGGATTGTTTAGGTACAATACCAAAGACAGTACATCTGTACATTATACTACTTCTAATAATACCAGAATGAACAGTATTTCTAACAATTTTATCTTGGATCTGTTAGTAGACAAAGACAATAATGTATGGATAGGTACTGATGGTGGAGGGCTAAACCTATATCAACAAGATGAAAACAAGTTTTTCGCTTTTAAGCAAAATACCTATACTAACTACCCCATAGCGGACAATTCTATACTGAGCATATTTCAAGGATCGAACAATATAATGTGGGTGGGTACTGTGCATGGTGGTGCCAGCTACTTTAAAAATCATATCACTATAAGTCATATTCCCCCTTCTAAATTGGCCTTTGATCAAATAGATGAACAAGGCTCTCAACTATTGGAAGCCAGCAATGGGGATATTTGGATTACCGCTGGCAGAAATGGGTTGAGACGATATAATCCACAAAATGGAAAGGTTACGGTTTTTATTGACACCCCTGCTAAAGATGATGATCTAAGCGGTAACAATATAATATCACTACTTGAAGACGATCAGGAAAGAATCTGGATTGGAACTTACCGTGGAGGTTTAAATATTTTCGATACTAAGAATAATACTTTTCTCCATGCAGAAAATCGATTTGAAGCCAAGGCAATCTTTGCCATTGAAAAAAACAACTATGGAGAAGTATGGGTAGGTACAAGTTCCGGCATTTATATCTATGATTCGGATTTAAAAGTTGTTCGGACAATAAATACAGATAATACAAACAACCTAAACGCAAACTTCATTACGGCTCTTTATAATGACATAAAGGGGGAAATGTGGGTAGGAACCAACTTAGGGTTAAACGTTTTTAAGTCAGATACGGTATTGTCCTATACATCCGATAAAACTACCCCCCATTCCCTTAGTGGTAATCGTATTAGATCCATAACCGAAGACGAGGACCTTTCCCTATTAATAGGAACATATGGTCACGGTCTAAATAGGTACGATAGAAGTAATAACAAATTCACGCGAATAGGGAAGGAAGAAGGTATGGAAGCCAATATTATTGGGGATGTATTTTTAGACCGTGATAAAAATATATGGTGCAGCACTAATTTAGGACTCAGCAAAATTAAACGAAATGGTACCGTAGAAAACTTTGGCTTACGATATGGAGTTCACTCCTACAGAGGCGGAAGTGCCATTATAACCAAAAGCAATCATATACTAATGGGAGGACGACTAGGATTATCTTATTTTAAAGCATCTGAGCTTAATGAAAATAATACAGGTACTCCTAAAGTGTTTTTTACATCTGGCACTATTTTAGGTGGAAACGGCACAAGAGATTTAATTATAGATTCTAAAGGAAACAACCATATAACGCTAACCCCTGATGACAATATCCTATCTATAAATTACTCAAGTTCTGATTATTGGAACCCTAAAAAAAATAACTATGCCTATAAACTGGAAGGCTTAAATGACGACTGGCAAATAATTGGCAATCAGCAAGCGCTTACTTTTTCCAATTTAAAACCTGGCACCTATTCTTTGAAAGTCAATTCTGCCAAAAATATTGATAAGGATGATTCCTCGCTTGCTTCAATTGGGATTACCGTACTCCCCACCTTTTGGCAAAAAACATGGATAAGAATTTTAAGTGTTTTAGTGGGTTTTTTACTAGTGTTATCGTTTATTAAACTGCGATTATCCGCCATAAAAAAACAACAGGAACGATTAGAATCATTGGTAGCTTCTAAAACTGAAGAGGTCAAAAACCAGCAAGAAAAGGTCCATCAAAGTGAGATAGCTCTTTTACAGGCGGAAAAGGATAACCAAGAATTGACACAAAAGAAGCTAATTGAAGAGCTGAATTTTAAAACTGAAGAACTTACCAATTACACCCTTAGAACCGTTCATAAGAACCACTTGTTATCAGAAATTAAGAGCAACCTACTAAAAGAAACCAAAGAGACCACTCCCAAAAAGCGGAATCTAGAAAAGATTATCGACCTAATTGATGATAGCTTAATGCTGGATGAGGATTGGGAAAACTTCTATAATCTTTTTAATCAGATTCATACCACATTCATTAAGGATCTAAAAAACAATTGTCCACATCTTACCGATAGAGAATTACGGTTGTGTGCACTAATTAAATTAAATTTTAATTCCCAGCATATTGCGACTCTATTTGGCATCTCTCTGAGTTCCGTAAAGGTGGCACGTCACCGATTACGGAAAAAACTAAATATTTCCGAAAACGAAAGTTATGAGGATTTTTTCAGTAAACTAACCTAATTTATTCCTGTGATTTTTTGTCTTTAAAAAATAAACTGAACATATACCCAAAACCAAAACAAGAGGCCACTCCAACAAAAGAATACATTAAAAAGTTAATGGAAGTATACACGCTAATATACCATAACAAAATAGCACTAACTACCAAACCTAGCAGTGTTCCAGTACTGTTTGCGCGTTTGGTTAGCATTCCCAATAGGAACATGCCACCCAAGCCACCGGTAAACAAACCTAAGAATCTATAAAATTGATCCCAAAGCGATTTTATATTGGAATTGGCCATCCATAACGCTAAAAGCACCCCAAAGATTCCCACAATGACGGTGACTATACGTGCAATTTTTAGCATACCTATGTCACTCAATTTTGGATTATAACGCTTGTAAAGGTCATTACAAAAAGCGGTAGAGACCGAATTTAAACTACTACTTATACTAGACATAGCAGCAGAAAAAATTCCTGCTATCAATAATCCAGACACCCCCACAGGCAGCTCCTTAACAATATACCAGGGAAATAGAGAGTCGTTATTGGAAATTGCAGGTGAGAGCCTTTCTGGCCTTTCTGTATAAAATATAAATAGGAGCGTACCGATACCGAAAAATATTATTGTTGCAGGAAGCGTTAACAAGGCATTGGTATACAACGTTTTTTGGGAGTCTTTTATACTTGAACTCGTTAAATACCGCTGCACAATGGTCTGATCTGTTCCTTGGGTAACCATAGCCGAAGCCAAGCCCCCTATAAACACCACCCAAAAAGTAGAATCGGTAAAATTAAAATCGAAGTTTATAATATGAAATTTTTCCTTTTCTGATGCGTAGGCAATCATTTCATTTACAGGGGTATCTGTATGCAGAAGAATCCATACTATTGCCACAATACTTCCCCCCATTAATACTACAACCTGCAGCACATCAGTCCAAATTACAGCCTCTATCCCACCAAATGCAGTATAAACAACACATAATAGTCCCATTAATAGAATACACGTCTCAACAGAAATACCGGTAACTATGGAAATTGCTAAGGATGGCAATAATAACACAATCCCTATTCGCCCTAATTGAAATAAAATAAAGGAAATACTACCAATGGCCCTAGCCAAATAATTGAAGCGATTTTCTAAATATTCATAGGCCGTGGATATATGCATTCTATTGAAAAATGGAATAAACAAGAAGGCAATCAGTGGAGTAATGGCAATTGCTGCAATATTCAACAGAAAGAACGACCAGTCCGTAATAAAAGCTTTCGCGGGGATGGCCATAAAGGTAATGGCACTTAATAAAGTACCAAAGACACTTAGTCCAGAGGCCCACCAAGGAATACGCCCCCCACCTACAAAGTAATCCTCCGTAGACTTCTGTTTTCTGGCAAAATAGACTCCTATCAATAACGAAATTAAAAGATACAGCCCCAGAACTGCATAGTTTAACGCTCCAAAGGAATGATCAGGCTCATCCACGCTGATGCTATACACCTCAGGGGTTCTAATACCTGGAGAAATTTCTCCGGACACAATTAGAAATTCATTATCCTTTTTAATACCTAAGGTAGTAACGGGTAGCTTTACATTAAGGGTATCATACACATACCATTTATCTGTAATGGAATTAAATGCTAGAACCTCGTGGCTAAAACCAGAATGAGTATTTAATATCTCATCTCGTTTTGCGATTAACTTTTTGGCAATACTATCATTTTTAGCTTGGTTTATCTTTTGCCCTAAAGTTTCTAATTGGGTAAATAAGACGTCATCTGATCCTCCATAAAGTAATACGTGCATAGAGCCCATAGGTTCTGCCACAGCTCCCATTAAAACCCTAGGCTTGCCATTTACTTTTAGATCTCCTTTATTAATCCAATGTTTTTTATTGAGGTCGTAGGAAAGGTATTCCGTAAGAGGAGTAGAAATACTTCCCTTAGTTTGATTTCTACCACCTATTAAAAAAATGTTTCTTGAATGTGAGGTTTCTTGCACCACCATTGCCTGAAGGGCGCGTGGCTCTCCAGGGAAATCCTCCAATTTCTCCCAGGATGTTTTTTCCTTTAAATTTAAACGATAAAAGGAATTGCTGCTTTTATCCGCATTCATCCCCCCTGCCACATAGACATAGTCCTCTTCCAACACCGCCGAGGTATAAGCCAACGGTTCAGGCAATTCTGGATAGGATATAATTTCAATATCCTTTTTAGATTGATTATAGGATAATAAAAATACACTATTACTAACTTGGTCTTGGTTATCTCCCCCAATAATTAGCACTCCCTTATCCGTAGAAACAGATGCCCCATATCCTAAAGGTGTGGGCAAAGTTTCAGAGGATAACCTCCAGCTATCCTTTTCTAAAATATAAATAGCATTGTGCCATATTTTTGCTCCACCTTCCCATGGTAGTCCTGTAGGGAAATTTGCTCCTCCAGCAACGATCACCATGCCATTGTGAATACCACCCATCATTCCTGCAAACCCTAAGGATTTAGCACCTGCTTCAACAGCTGGTAGGGCTGGTAGATTGGATACCCTTATTTTGGATTCTTCTTGCCCATATAGACCAATAGAAAACAAAATAAGCAATATTATGAGCGAGGGAACTTTACGAATTTTCATTTTGTAACCGTTTTTCTATATTTTAAGAGCCACAAGATAATAAATCAAGTATTATGTATAACATATAAACAGGAATTTATTTTGAAGATAGGCGATTTTGTAAATATGCTAGAAAATCAAGCAGAAATAGACCTTAAAAAATATATTTAAGAGCCTATTGGAAGGTAGATTTTAGAAGACAAGAAAGGCAATTAATTCATCCCTTGCTTAGTACGGTAGACCTTGGATTAGAGGAGCCAGCCTTAGCGATAGCAAAAAAATCTAAACCATTACTTTTTTTTTGGCACTTAGGCCAGAATACCATTAAGAATGATTTACATAAAAGTGAAGGAGTAATAATTCAAGTTAGGATGTAACAAACAAATCTAACTACTATCATCTAACTTAACCTATAAAAAACTGGTTTTATGATGTTTACGTAGATGTGTTTATAATTTAATATTTCAGTTTTTATAGGATAATATCTAAACATATATTGGGTATGCATTATGTTGTTAGTTTTGTATTTGAATCATAAGTGCTTTTTATCAATTTCTCTAACCTACTTGCTTTCATTTAGTTCATTGCTTTCTATTTCCTTTTTAAAGGTATTCATGAACCTCCTTCGTCGGTTTCTTTTGCTCGCCCAAAAGAAACGAAACAAAGAAAAAGGCGCCTTCTCCTATGAATTTTTTCGACACCGAGGTCGAAAAACCATGGGCCAAACTCCGCGTCGCTACGTTCCTTCGCTCCTGATTTCGGAGCTTTGGCCCATTATTCTGAGGATAAGGAATTTTGCTTCGCTATTTAAATAGGATATTATTAAAAAGATACTCAAACTTAAGTTAGCTAAAGTTCGTGTTCTCGAGCGTGCCCGGGGGGGAATGACTCAATACTCACTACTCAATACTCATTTCTCAATTCTCACTACTCAATACTTTGTACTAACTACTTTGTACTTAATACTATATAACAATCCCTCCGTTTTGTTCTTACAAAAAAAAGGCTCCTCCTTGATCTTAAAGGAAAAGCCTTACTTTATGAATTATTGATCCGACTAAGTTAAGTACGAGCAATCGGTCTATAAATTCTCAATACTTAATACTCACTACTTTGTACTCAATTCTCAATACTATATACTTATACTATTTCCTCTCTTTTGCTTCTATGTTTTCAAAGCTCTTCCAACATTGGAACATGGCTCTTGGCACATGGAAACATCCTTTCCACTTCCCTCCTTTTAAGGTCAGTAAAGGTTTTCCTTCCCTATTAAGGTATCCAAACCATTCACCATTATCTGGATCTGAAAAATGAGTCCATGCATAGTCATGCACCTTTTGATACCACTCTCCTATTTCCTTGTTCCCGGTGTGTTCATACGCTTTTGCTAAAGCTACCAAGGTTTCCAAATGCACCCACCATAGTTTTTGATCCCATTCTAACTGCTGTGGGGGTTTTCCCATAGCGTCTAAAAAGTAGAAAATTCCGCCATGTTCCTCATCCCAACTATAATCAAGTATATTTAATATAACCTTGGTAGCCTTTTCTATTAATTCTGTATCGTTTCTCCTAGCTCCTATATCGATCATAAACCACATAGCTTCAATACCATGGCCAGGATTTAATAACCGACCATTAAAACTATCACTGAGCGATCCATCCGGACTTACAAATTCATATATAATACCGGAATCTTTTTGTAAAAAAACATCCATTACTTCGCTTACGCTAAAGTTTATGGTTCTTTCTATTTCCTCATTGTCCAGTACATCTTCTAACTCTAAGACCAAATTAGAAAGAATCATAGGTAAGGAAAACCCTTTTAAAGGTCTTACGTCCGTATTTTTCTCATAAACCCCTTTAGAGTTGTCCTTTTTCTTTAAAATGTTATAGTAAGTCTGTTTTGCTAACTCTCTTACCGCCTCATCTCCTGTAGCCTTTGCATATTGACTAAATGCCATTGCCGCAAAACAATCTGAAAAAATATTATAAGGCTGCACTAATGGCTTTCCCTCTTTGGTTACGGAGAAATAGAAGTTTCCATCCTTGTCCATACCATGCTTCCTGAGAAAATCGATTCCCGATTTTGCAATTTCCAACCACTTTGGATTTTTTTCCACTTGGTTGTACAGCATCGAGAACGTCCAAGCCTGACGCCCTTGTAACCAGATAAACTTATCGTTATCAAACACTTCCCCCTTTTGATCCAAACAGGTAAAATAGCCTCCATGCTCTAAATCTAGGGAATGTTTTTCCCAAAACGGAATTACATCGTTTAGCAGGGAATTTTTATAAAGAGTAGAATTTTTCATAATCAACTTATGTTATACATAATACAAATCTAAAAATAATTCTTATATTAGTTGTGTTCTATTCTAGAAATAGTTGAGAATAGACTGACTTACGGAGTATAATTCAATTACAATGCTATTTTTGCACCTTGAAGTATTGAAATCTTGCTGGTCATGAAAATAAACCAACCAATATTATGAATAATTTTTCAAAAATAGAACCGTTGGAAACTTTATCTCTTACAGATAAAGTAGAAGCGCGTTTGTTACAGTTTATAAAGGAAAACAATTTAAAGGCGGGGGATTCCATCCCTAAGGAAATGGAGTTCGCACAATCATTAGGTGTTAGTCGCACTGTGGTAAGGGAAGCTATTTTACGTTTGCGTACTTTAGGGATAATTGAGTCTAAAAAACATAGGGGAATGATTATCACCAACCCAGATATCATGCATAATTTTGAGCGCATGTTAGACCCCACTCTTTTGGCTACGGGCACACTGAAAAACCTATTTGAATTCCGACTTATTATGGAAATGGGGATGGCCGATTTTCTTTTTGAGCATAAAACTCAAAAGGATATAGATGATTTGGAAAAAATTGTAGTCATGGAAGAAGAGACCAGTTATAACAAGAGCATGTTTTCTTTAGATAAGGAGATTGCATTTCACGGGAAACTCTATGAAATGTCTAACAATACTACTCTCAAAAAATTCCAGGACCTTTTGCTCCCCGTTTTTGAATTTGTACATCAGAGCGAAACCAATCTAAAAGATTATGAATATTCTAGCGGCCAGTTTGTTACCCATAGAATGTTATTGGATAATTTAAAAGTAGGCACACCAGAAACCTTTAGGGTTGCTATGAGAAGGCATTTGGAACCTCATTTCGACAGAATATTTAAAAACAATAAAAAATAGCGGGCAATGCCCGCTATTTTTATCCTTTATATACTGGAGTTAATAACTATAAAATTATTTTCTCTTTCTCTTAGAAGGCTTTTTATACTTATCATCACCGTCAGTCAACCATTTCAAGGAGAAGCTCACATAGGGATTCTTAGTATATCCATCTTGCTCAAAGAATAACCCTATATCTCCATTTTTTAGCACTGTCATTGAAGAGTACGCAGAACCACCAGAATAAATAGTTTTTCCTTGTGTCCAAGTTTCTCCTTCATCATAACTAACACGAACAGTCATATTCATTCTTCCTTTTTCCATTTTTGCATTTGAAAAAAGTAGTCTGTTTTTCTTATAGCCATCTTCAATAGCGGTATATCTAATTATACTAGCATTACACCCAGGATCTATAAGTTCTGGTTCTTCTGTTGTGGTCCAAGTTTTCCCCTCGTCAGTTGATCGGTGCACATAACGCATTCCAGCACCATTTACACGAGCATTAATCATCCAAGTACCGTCAGCAAGTTCAATTACTTTTGACTCATCTGCAGGTTGTATAGGCGTATCTATTAAATACCAAGATTTTCCATGATCATCACTTGCAAATAAATGAAGTCCGCTATTAAGGTTCACCATAGTGTGCAATAATTTCCCGCTTCTGGTCTGGATGCCCCGACCTGAAGTAATAAACTTAAAATCGTTATGCCATTGTTCTTTGGCAATCTGACTGGTAATATCTTCTGGCTGGGTCCATGTTTTTCCATTATCGGCACTTTTAACCACTTGGAAATAGTAAACATCCTTTTCCTTATCCAAGTCCATATAATTATAGAACATAAAAATTTCCTTGGTATCGCGGTCTACTATAAGCGAAGGATCGGAAGCCGACTGTCCATAAGGCAAGTCAACAACAGTTTCTATATCACTCCAAGTCTTCCCATTATCACTACTTCTTCTAATTACAATGTTTATGTCCTTACTAAATTTAAGGTCACCACAACCAGGCACCCGTTCATCAATAGCGGCGATAAGATCGCCGTTAGGGGCTGTAATAATCGCAGGAATCCTAAAACAAGCTACTCCATCTACCTCTTCCGCATTAAATAGGTCTTGATAAACCTTTACCCCATCAGCAATTTTATGCTTCTCCGTTTGCCCTGATAGGACCATGCTGGTACCAAGTAACAGCCCAATAAATACTTTTTTCATTTTACTTTTATTAATTTATAATTACTCTACTATTCTCTAATTTAAGTCTTTATGCTTTATTATTCGTACATATCATTGACGTCCGATTTAGAAAGCGACTCCAAAAACTCCCCTATATTTTTTGCAGAAACCTCAAAAAACTTTTTTCCTTTTTCGGCAGTGGACAATTCCGGATTTCCAACACCGGTATCTTCCGTTACTTGTGTCCACCTACGTTGCGAAGTCACCCAGCCTTCTTTTAAACCTTTTATTTTAAAGGTTTTAGCTGCTCCAGATCCAGCTTCTTTTAAATCCAATACCCATTCTGGAGTTAAGTGCATAACTACCGAAGTTTCCAATTCCCCAGCGTGGTCTCCAGGTTCATCAAAATAAGGTTTAGGATCCGTGTTATTCCACCAGTTTAATGCGCAGACAAACACTTTTGGAAACTCTAAACTTAATTCCCTTATAAATTGTTTAAAGTTATTTCCACCATGCCCATTTACAATAACCAGTTTATCTATGTTCTGTGCATCCAAAACCTGAACCACATCCCTTAAAACCGCATATTCCGTACTAGGGCTCATATTCATACAAAGCTTAACATCCATCTGCCCAGTATTTACCCCAAAAGGTATCGTTGGTAACACCACCACCTTTGCACCATTTCCCCAGGCCTGTTTTGCCGCTTCCATCGCAACATTTTCAGCTATAATATTATCTGTTGCATATGGTAAGTGATAATTATGGGCTTCCGTTGCACCCCATGGTAACACAGCTACCTCGTAATTGGTTTCCTTTACCGATTTCCAATTGTTTTCTGCTAATACGTAAGGTCTGATATTTTGCTTTTTCATAGTTTATACTATTATTATTGATGGTTAGTGAACAAATCCACCCGTTGTTACACAATCTATTTCTTTATACAGTGCCCTCCATAGACCCTATTTATTTTAGATAAGGTCTTAGCACTTTCTTCCATTTTTGATACCCATACTTATTCAAATGCAATCCATCATGAGTATATCTCGCTTTTAATTCTCCTTTTGCGTTTCTAAACTTTTTATGGAGATCAATAAATTTTACATTCATCCTTTTAGAGAGGTCTTTTAACACGCTATTCACGGAGACGATCAATTCCTGATTCTCTTTATGACCCAAGAATTTATCACCTACGGTTGGATTTACAGGAAGGATACTTTGCAAAAATATTGCCGTATTTTTCGATTCCCTTTTTATTTCTTGCACAATGGATGCAACATGGTCTACCACATATGATTCTGTCTTCCCCCTAGCAAGATCATTGGTCCCAATAAGTAGAAATATTTTTTTCGGCTGGGAAGAGGTTACTTCGGATAACCTGTTGAGAATCCCTGCAGTTACATCGCCACTTATTCCTCTATTCACCACGTTTTTATTAGGAAATAATGCATTCCAATCTCCACCTTCGGTAATACTATTCCCTAAAAATATAATTTCGTCTTCAGTATCAGGCGCTGCCTCAAACTGTGCTTTTCGCTTATAATAATGGTCAGAAAATGTTTGTGCTTCTGTACTAAACACCATTAATATAAATCCTATAAAAAAATAAAATCGTTTCATACGCTGATATCATTTAAAAGGAGGCGTCAAACTTTAAGTCGGTTACCTCCCTAACGTCTTTACCAACTATGTGAACTGGCATAACTGTATACATCCATTTCCAAGAGCCACCTCCATGGGGAATTTTCAATAATACCGTATTCCAGCCCTTATTCAATTTTATCATGGTGGGCTCCCTATAAAAATAATCTTCATCCATAAATGGAATCTCATCGGTAGCTACCGCCAATTCCGGCTGTTTCCAAACTGGGGGCAAGATTTCCTCATTGTTCACCCAAATCTTTGGTTCGGTAATATGCCATTGCCCAAGACTAGGTGCGGGACCTCCCCTTCTACCTCCAGATCTAGACCACCCGTAGAACCCTACCCAAAATGCCTGTTCCCTAGTTTCTGGGGAATAAATTTTAGTATGGGCATAGTAGGTGCCCTCTTTGGCGTTCGTGATCGCTGGGAAACCGAAAAAATGCTTTAAATGTATGGTTCCTCCCACAGGACTATCGTCCCACGAATACGCATTACCGTCCACCAAATAAGAAGACACCAGTACCTTTTCAACTGGAAAAGAAGTTGTAAAATCACCCTTATGATCAAAAGGACCTATAACCTTCCATGAGGCGTCTGTTTGCCTTACATAAGGAAATTCTTTATCCCTAAAAAACAAGTCCCTATGCACTAACACTTTGTGTTCAAAATGCTTAAACCTATTAAACTCCTCTGTTCCTTTTGGGGGGAGTTTGGCCCAATACTCTGGATAATTTTTCTCCCTTCCCTTCCAGACAGCATCTGAATAAAAAACCATTGAAGGATAAATTGGATTCTGTTTTAAAATATCACGTTCCTCAGCCACATTATTGTCTGGCCATGCACAAAGTATCCCTCCCAATGCCAAAGAATCTCCAGCAGGTTGTCTACAGGGTTGCTGAAAAAACAGTCGTGCCATCCCAGCAAAAGGATCCAAATGATTAATATAATTAGCTCTAGAATCAATAAATCGGTGTCCCTCACGCACATTATGCTGAGCCCAAAGTTGATTTATAGAGGTTGAATCTTCTTCAATTACAATACCTTCCTTCCAAACTATTAGCTCACGCCCCTTACTTTTTATGTGATTCATTAGGGTAAGAATCATCTCGTCCTCCACATATTCAGGCGCATTCCGTACTTCATCGGTCCCAATATGGATGTATGGCATTTCTTCAGCATCGGCAAGTCCCATCAGCTCATCAAAAAGATCGATAAGAATGGGAATCACCCTTTCTTCCTTCATAGTTTTAATCCCAAAAGCTTTTCTAAAGGCATTGGTATGCCCGGGAATATCGAATTCAGGGATTAAGGTTATTTGACGTTCCTTACAGTAGGCTAATATTTCCTTGAAATCTTCTTGAGAATAGAATTTACCTACGTGCCGGCTAAAAGAGTTATCTGTTTTTAATTCTGGATATAATTTACTTTCCAAACGCCATCCCGGATCATCGGTTAAATGCCAATGAAAAACATTGTATTTGTATTGAGCGAGGATATCTATTTGTTCCTTAAGTTGTTCTATACTTTGGAAATTACGCCCAGTATCGTGCATAAAACCTCGAATCTTAAAGGCTGGCCAGTCTTTTACACCCACCTGAGGCAGGGTAAACTTTTTTCCGTTATTTCTTATCAGTTGTCTTAACGTCTGAAGCCCATAATAAGCACCCTTTACGGTAGGGGCGGTAATAGTTATGTTCTTATCAATTTTAAGGGTATACCCTTCCTCATTGGATTGTTTCTTATCCTGAATTATTTCGATGTTTATATCTTTGGATCCCGTCCCTAGTCCCTCTTTAGTTAAGACAATTTGTGGAACTAGATCTAGCTTTTCAAAATCATTCCTAATAATGCTAATGGATTTAAAAGCCCTTTCTTTCTTTCCGTATTCTACTTCCTGCGGGGTCGGAATTATAGGGTATTTCTTAGCTAGTTTATTAAATTCTATCTGCGCATTAACACTTAAAGAAAATAGTGCTACAACCAAGACCGTTAGTCCTTTATGTACGCTTTTAGAAAATGTATTATTAAAAATAGTTTCCATGAATTTTTTAAGGTTAATTAAAAGATAAGGATTATTTGGGATTTACTAATCTACCAAATTGGAGAAAGTAGACGTAGGGAGACCATGTTTATTAATCAAATTCCCATCAGTATAGGAACTATATCCATACCTAACATATCTTGGTTTCTCAACGCTCTTATTCCACACCTCTAAAACATTATTATTAATTTGGCTCTCTGCCTTTACAAACACTTTATCGGCACCAGCAATTTCTACATCCCGAACAGCCTTCCCATCATTAGTTCTTAAACCGTCTGCATGGGAAAAATGAATTTCCAAAACGCTATTATTTACATTCACATAATCTAATAAAGGTCCTGAATGCGGAATATTAAAGCCATAATTATTTGCTAAAGCAATATTAGACAAACGTTTACCTAACACCCACTTCTCTTTGGGATGCACATCCGTAGGATGCCCCACATCTAAAGACACGGCCATTCCTGTATTGGGAATGGATAACAATCTCCGTTGAGAATCCCTAAATACCCCCCAATTAGGCCTGTTTATACTACCCAACTGTACAAAGTTAAATGCCAGGTTTGGATTATTCCAATGATTACGCCAATCGGAAACCAACATTTTAAACAATTTAGAGTGCAACTCCTCTCGCTCTGCATTGGATTCCCCCTGATACCAGATAACACCTTTTATAGCATAGTCCTTAATAGGGTAAATACCCGCATCAAACAGCATTGTAGGATCAAAAGGGTGTCTGGCTTTTATTCCAAAGTCCTTCATGCTAGCTAAATTTTTTGCTTTTCGCTCGGACACCCATGGCTGTACCAAGGGATTTAGATGGGTATCATTTAGCAAACTAATGGTTTGGTGTGTTGTTTCCATAGCTTCCCTACTAATCCAACTCTGCGTGGTAGAACCACCTACCGCGTTATTTACAATTCCTATGGGTATATTTAGTTCTTTTTGAAGGTTATACGCAAAGGAATAAGCTATAGCTGAAAAATTCGCGATTATAGCACCAGGCTTATTACTCCAACCAGAAGGCTCAAAATAATTTGCTGCATTACTGTTTTGCAACTCTTCTTTTGTAAAGGTATGATTACTGGCATGCGCCTTAGGATCCAATGAAAAAAGGAAAACATTCACATTTAGGGAATCTTTTAAGATAGAAGTCGCGTTTTGCTCATCTTTTACTTTAAAACCCATATTGGACTGACCTGAAGCAAGCCACACTTCGCCTATATAGACTTTAGATATACAAATCTCTCCCGATTTCTTAGACGTTATAGAAAGCTTATAAGGTCCGCCAGCCTCTTTTGCAGGAAATGCTACCTCCCATTGTCCGTGCTTAGTAACATTTGTTCGTATTGTCTCCCCGTTAAAACGTACCGTTATGTTGTCCAAAGCGTTGGCCGTACCATTAATAACCAAGGGTACATTTCTTTGGAAAACCATATTCTCCCCATATAGCAAGGGAAGCTTTAATCCACCGTAATTCCCGCTTATAAAACGAACTATTTTATTGGCGATAATTGTAGCTCCTTCCTTGGCGGGATGAAGATCATCTGCATAATATTCGGGGAAGCGATACAAAGGTTCTTGTAAATCTATCACATCAACACCTGCAAGTACTCCTATTGTGTCGATTTTAGCTTGAATTTCTCGATAATTTTCGCGCATCCCTTCTTCAAACCAATGATGACCTGAAAAGGAAGGGGACATTTTACAGATAATAACTTCAGGTGAAGAAGGAAGGTTTCTATACTCTTGAATTAGGTCTAGATAATCAGAGACAAATTCCTCCTTATGCGCTGGCCAATTATTATTCCCCTGATCGTTAAGACCAAGATGAATAACAACTAGATTGGGCTGAAAGGACTTAGACTCCTTAAAAATAGGAGTATCCCAATAGGGCTTATGCCCCTTTTTAAGAGCCGTTGCCCCTGGATAACCAAAATTAGCCACTTCATAATTATCACCCAACAATTTCTGTAATTGCACAGGATAAGCGTTTCGCTCCCTTTCCGCTACTCGGGTACCATAGGTAACACTATTCCCTACGCAGGCGACTTTTAATTTTTGTCCCTGCATAGAAAAAGTGAGTAAAATGGTAAGCAAATAAAAATATCTCAATATAATACCGTTAAAAACAATTCATCTTCCGCAGGGAGCGAACACTAAACTCGCTAAAGACTTGTATCCCTTTAAATCTTACCCAAGTAAGGTGTTATCCCCAATGCATCTAATTCAGCCTTTGCCTCCTCTATCTGTGCATCGGTAAGAGTAACATGTGGAAATCTACTTGGACCAAGATCTAGACCTAATGCTTTCATAAACGATTTTGCAGCACCGTTAAATCCGCCTTTAGCATTTAGTGTATCCACAAATTTCATGGATTTCTGTTGAAGATCTGCGGCCAACTTATGATCGTTGTTATTAAAAGCCTCTATAATAGCTAAGTATAATGGCGCCAAATGATTATAAGTACTACCTACCCATCCATCTGCACCAAAAGGCAAACTAGAAAGCAATATCTCATCAAATCCAAAAAGGATATTAGCAGAACCATTGTTAAATTCTTTGGAGTACTTATAGTCTATAAGGTTATTGTTAGTAAACTTAATACCTGCCAGGTTTGGAATCTGCGGGGTAGCAAGTTCTAAGAATTCTGCCATATTGAAATTTGCTCCTGTTAGCACAGGAATATGGTAGTAATAGAAAGGAATAGTAGGAGCGCAAGCGGCAATCTCCTTACAATATTCTACCAACTTATTAATATCAGACAATCTAAAGTAATAAGGTGCAAGAGCAGCAATACCATCTACCTTATCTGCAGCGTGCTTAGCCAATTCCTTTGCTTCGTTTAAACTGGTATGCCCAACATGATCTATCACAAAAAGATCAGCCGATTTATTTTCACCCCAGGCTTTGGTAATTTCTTTCCTTTCAGCTACGGACAAAGAAGCAAAGTCACCTGTAGAACCATTTATAAATGCGCCTTTAACCCCATTTCCAATTAGGAATTCCGCGTAATGTGGAACAACCCCCAAATTAAGCGAAGAATCCTGGTGCATTGGAGCATAGGTCGCTGCTATAAGTCCTTTCATATCTATTTGTCAATTATGTTATACATAATACAAACTTAAATAAAGATTTTGAGCTTTACAATTTATATTATTGCGGAAATATAAAAATATTTAAACCCAAAACCGCTAAACTTCACAAGTCTCCATCTGACAAAGTAAAACGAGAATATATTAACGCATTCACATTGTGGGATACAAATTACATCCTTCATCTCAAAATAAACCCCTTAGAAATAAATGAGAAAATTTTGTTAATGTTTATCTTTTCAATATTATTGTATTATGTTATACATAATAACTAATAAAATATTAAACAAAAACAAACTTTTAAAGTATACTGATTGCCGCGTTAGCTATTGCAGCAGCATCCTTTTTTTTAACTTCTGTGTTTTGTAGCACCTGATCCTGCAAGGTTTTCCAACCTTGTAGGAATTGTGATAATGTGCACATGAATTACACTTATAGTTGAAGAGCGAAAACAAAAAAAAGATATAGCGGAAAGAGCGGCCCGATAGGGAAACGCCCAACTTTCAATTAATCCAGGAAAAGTGGCATTCATTGTGATTATACCAGATCGCCGCCGCCAAGCGAATAAATCATAAAGGAAATTAGTGTTCCAAAATATTTATAAGGAAGGGAACATATACATAAAATAAAACTCCCATGAATCAACTTCACGGGAGTTTTATTTATATTCTTACAAACTATAAGGTTAAAATAAGCAACCTTATACTCTAGTTATTTTGGCTCCTATAGCTCTTAGACGGGTATCTATATTCTCATACCCTCTATCTATTTGCTCAATATTGTGGATAGTCGAAGTACCTTTTGCAGACAAGGCAGCTATCAGTAGGGAAACACCCGCACGAATATCTGGTGAAACCATGGTGGTAGCCTTTAAGTTGGACTTAAAGTTGTGCCCTATTACGGTGGCTCTATGTGGGTCGCAAAGGATAATTTTAGCGCCCATATCAATCAATTTATCTACAAAGAAAAGTCGACTTTCAAACATTTTTTGGTGTATTAAAACCTCCCCTTTTGCTTGTGTAGCCATTACTAGGATAATACTTAACAAATCTGGAGTCATCCCTGGCCAGGGTGCATCCGATACCGTTAAAATAGAACCGTCTATATAGTTTTGTATTTCGTAACCATCCTTATGCTCAGGGATAAATATATCATCTCCCCTACGCTCTAATTGTATGCCTAGTTTCCTGAAAACGGTAGGAATTTGCCCTAGATCTTCCCAGCTTACATTTTTAATGGTCAACTCACTTTTTGTCATGGCTGCCAAACCAATCCAGCTACCAATTTCAATCATATCTGGAAGCATTCGGTGTTCTGTACCCCCTAAGGATTCTACTCCTTCTATTTCCAGTAGATTAGATCCAATACCACTAATCTTTGCCCCCATTCTATTGAGCATCTTGCAAAGCTGTTGTAAGTAAGGCTCGCAGGCCGCATTGTAAATAGTGGTTTTTCCTTCGGCAAGTGAGGCTGCCATTACTATATTGGCGGTTCCAGTTACGGAAGCTTCATCCAATAGCATATACGTTCCTTGCAAACGTTCTGCCTCTACCCCGTAAAAATGTTCTTCTTTATTGTACCTGAAATTGGCTCCCAATTTAATAAAACCTTCAAAATGGGTATCCAATCGTCTTCGTCCTATTTTATCGCCTCCCGGTTTTGGAATATATCCTTTTCCGAAACGAGCCAATAAGGGTCCAACCAACATAATTGAACCTCGTAATCCGCGTCCGTCTTCTTTAAATTGGGTAGATTGAAGGTAATCCAAATTAACGTCATCTGCTTTAAAAGTATAGGCACCTTGACCTTTTTTCTGGACTTTTACCCCTAAATCCTTTAATAAGGAAATTAATTTATTGACATCTACAATATCTGGAATATTGGTTATGGCTACTTCCTCTGAAGTAAGTAGTACTGCACAAAGTATTTGAAGGGCTTCATTCTTTGCCCCTTGTGGCGTTATCTCACCATGCAACTGGTGACCGCCCTCAATTTTAAATGTTCCCATAAAAGGTGGAAAATATTAGTAACGCTTTTTACCGCGAGGATGATTTCTTTGAGATTTTTTTGGTGAAGAGTTTCTAGGAGTCTTAGCTACGCGGTTTTTTAAAAATTGACCACTTTCTGTGAGGTTCTCCCCTTCACTAGCAAGGTCTATCTGCCCGTCACTAAGCTCATATAAATGTTTAAATATGTTCTTATCTTCTACAGTGTCCTTGTTCCAATTTAGGTAACACTTCTTCATATGATTGGCAATGGCGTACTCTAAGCCTTCCCGTTTATCACCTTTTTCCCATTTTACGGCAACATCTATCATCCTTTTGATATTATTACCATAAAATCTATATTTTGGGAAATTTTGCGGATATTTTAATGGTTCTGGTCTTTTTTGCAATGTCTCCTTGGAAGTAATTGGAAAAGGGGATTCTACGTTCAGTTTAAAATCTGACATAATGAAAAGCTGGTCCCATAATTTGTGATGAAAATCAGGGACATCACGCAAGTGCGGCTGAATATTCCCCATTACACTAACGATAGCATTTGCCACCTTATTTCTCTCTTCATCGTCCTCTATGGAAACCGCGTAGTCCACCATTTTTTGAAAATGACGACCGTATTCGGGTATAATAAGCTTTGAGCGCTCAGTATTATATTCTAAGTTTTCTACTAAATTCAAATTGAAATGTTTTTGCTAATGATTTATGTTATGATAAGAGAAGTATTCTTAATAACGGTTGCAAATTAATAAAATTATGCTAGATATGCTATTTTATAGCGATATTACCCCTTCTATCTTCCCTACTTCCTTGTATTTTTCAATAACTTCGTCGGGATTGTTTAGATTAACCGTGATGGATAAACTAGTATATTTGGCGTTCTTAGATGTTTTGGATTCTATTACAGCCCCAGTATTATTAAAACAATCTTCTATTTCCTTTATTTTCAATTCATTGGTAGGAACAATAAACTTATACAAGTAATTGGAAGGCCACTTACTAACTGATGATAATTGTTCTTTTAGTCGACTATAAAATTCGTCCTCTGTATTTTGATCCATGCCCTTTTTTTGGCAAATATATAAAGTATCCTTGTCAATTTTTTAATCTTTATGGTATTTCCTTACTTTGCAAGACTATTTATGCAACTCTAAATTTCATTATTTGAATTCTAAAAAAATTGTCATCACGGGTGGACCTAGCACCGGCAAGACTTCTATCATCAACAAAATAGAAGCACTTGGATACTTCTGTTTTGAGGAAATTTCCCGAGAAATTACTTTGAAAGCTAGAGAAGAGGGAATTCCGCACTTGTTTAAAACAGACCCTTTACTTTTTAGCCAACGTATTATGGAAGGGAGAGCCAATCAATTTAAAGAGGCAGAAAAAATAGATGAGCCAATAATTTTCTTTGACCGCGGCCTTCCAGATGTCACGGCATATATGGACTGCTTTGGTCAGGCTTACGGACCGCATTTTGTGAAGGAATGCAAGTCCCATAGGTACGACGTGGTTTTTTTACTCCCTCCATGGAAAGAAATTCACGCTTCGGACAATGAGCGATATGAAAGTTTTGAGGAAGCTCAGCGCATTCATTCATTTTTAGAAAAAACCTATAGGGAATACGGATACACCATTATTGAAGTTTCCAAAGGAACCGTGGATGAAAGAGTTACTTTTATATTAAATAGCTTAAAAAATATCTAGTGCCACTGCAGCCCAAGGAGATTTTGCAAAAATATTGGGGGTTCCAGGATTTTAAAAATTCACAGGAGCAAATTATCCATGCTGTATTAGGCGGACAGGATGTAATGGCCCTACTTCCTACAGGTGGTGGAAAATCGATCTGTTTTCAAATTCCTGCATTGGCTAAAGAAGGAATCTGTATAGTGGTATCTCCCTTAGTTGCCTTGATAAAAAACCAAGTAGAAGCATTAAGGTCTTTAGGAATAAAGGCTATTGCATTAACTGGTGGAATTTCCCAAGAAGAGGTAAACCAACTTTTAGATAACTGTTTATACGGCAATTACAAGTTTCTATACCTCTCCCCAGAGCGCTTACAACAAACCCTGATTAGGGACCGTATTCAGCAGATGGACGTAAACCTGATCGCTATAGATGAGGCACATTGTATATCGCAATGGGGCAACGATTTTAGGCCCGCCTATCTAGAGTGCTCAATAATAAGAGATTTAGTGCCCAATGTGCCCGTAATAGCCCTAACAGCCACAGCAACTGATTTGGTTGTCCAGGATATTTGCGAAAACCTAAATCTTAAAGAGCCCCTAAAAATAAAAGACTCTTTTGGTAGGGACAATATTGCCTTTAATGTGTTTTGGGATGAGGATAAAAACTATAGGTTAAGGGAATTGTGCCAGGAAGCTAAATCAAGCGTCATTGTTTACGTTCGAAATAGAAGGATGACAGTGGAAATAGCCAATTATTTAACTAAGTTAGGGCACACGGCCACTTTCTTCCATGGTGGAATCAGCACAAAGGAAAAAGAGGAGCGATTAGACCATTGGTTGGCGAACAAAGTAAAGGTAATGGTAGCTACCAATGCCTTTGGGATGGGTATAGATAAGGCCGATGTTGGCCTGGTTGTCCACTACCAGATTCCAGATAGCATGGAGAATTATTTTCAGGAAGCTGGGAGAGCAGGACGTAATGGGGAGCCGGCTCTCGCTGTGATGATCTTAAACCAAAAGGATGAATCTCAAGTACGCAATCAATTTTTAGGGGCATTACCCGATGTGGCGTTTATAAAACTCCTCTACAATAAGCTTAACAATTATTTCCAGATCCCTTTTGGGGAAGGCAGCTTTGAAATCTATCAATTGCCCTTTAACTCCTTTTGCGACACCTATAAGTTAAATAGCAACCTAACTTATAATGGCCTACGGATATTAGATCAAAACTCGGTGATCTCCCTTACAGAATCTTTTTCTCAAAAAACCACCATCCGATTTATAGCTTCTAAAAGGGAAATATTCGATTATTTAGACATACATAAAGTATCGGCTCCCATCATACAGACCATTTTACGTACCTATGGAGGAGTATTTGACTTTAATACTAAAGTAAATGTGCTATTAATCGCTAAAAAAGTCAATAAATCAGAAAAAGAAGTGATACGTACGCTAGAAAAAATGGAGAAGGACGAAATTATTGACTACCAAGCACAGCACAACGACTTAGAGATTACCTTTTTGGTCCCAAGGGAAGATGAGCGGACCATTAACATTTTTGCAGGTAAAATAAAGCAGATCATCGCCATAAAAACGGAAAATGTAAATCAAATTCTGGCCTATGCAAAAAATAGTACGGTTTGCAGGAACACACAACTACTTTCCTATTTTGGTGAAAAAACATCCTCAGACTGTGGTAAATGCGATATTTGTATTCAAAAGAATCCCGTAGACCAACATATTATTGCTATTATACAAGAGGATATAGTTAAGCACTTAGCTATAAACAGTCAAAGTTCCAGAGATTTAATCCGTATCCTAACATATAAGGAGAGTTCCGTTATTTTAGCGTTACAGGGATTATTGGAAGACGGGAAAATCAAAATAAATTCAACAAATCAATACGAAATAAACAAATGATGGAAAAACCGAGAATCGTATTTATGGGTACCCCAGATTTTGCAGTGGCCACTTTAGCAGCCTTGCATAAAGAAGGTTTTCCCATAGTAGGTGTAATTACCGCCCCCGACAAACCTGCTGGTAGGGGAAGAAAATTAAACGAATCCGCTGTTAAGAAATATGCCACCGCTAAGGGATTAACGCTTTTACAACCCACCAATTTAAAAGATGAGGAATTCCTAGACAACTTAAAATCCTTAAAACCAGATTTACAGGTGGTAGTCGCTTTTAGAATGCTACCTAAGCTAGTATGGGCAATACCTACTATGGGTACGTTTAACCTTCACGCTTCCCTCCTACCCAATTACCGTGGGGCAGCACCTATAAACTGGTCTATTATAAACGGAGAGAAAGAGACTGGAGCCACCACTTTCTTTATTGATGAAAAAATAGACACCGGTGAAATATTACTACAGGACAGTACGGCTATTAGCAAGGAAGATACCGCGGGATCCCTACATGATCGATTAATGGTGCTTGGAGCCAAACTTGTAGTTAAAACGGTAGAAAAGTTAATGACGGGGGAAGTAAGTCCGAGAAAACAAAAAGAGGATGGCCAATTAAAACTCGCACATAAACTTCATAAGGATACTTGTGAATTGGCATGGGACCAACCATTAAATAAGGTTTATGATAAAATTAGAGGATTAAGCCCCTACCCAACGGCTTGGAGCACTCTTTATAATGGAGAGGACAAATTAACCATGAAAATTTATTCAGCAACTAAGGAAGAAGTGAAACATGAGGTGGAGTTTGGTGCTATAAGCTTCACTAAAAACGAATTAAAGGTTGCGGTGATGGGAGGTTACATAAACCTACTAGAAATTCAGCTTCCAGGAAAACGAAGAATGACGACTAAAGAAGTATTAAATGGATTAAAACTAGAAAAAAACGCCTTTATGCGCTAAACCCCCATGTACATTGATGTAGCGAGAAATGTACAATTAGTCCAACTTTATCAACAATGACCCGAAGTTATTAACAAAATTAGCGATTTACCCCCGTTTTACTTGCGTTACTGCCAAATCCGTATAATTTTGTTGAAGTATTAAAATATAAATAATAACAATTAATTATTGAAATTATGAACAAAACAGAATTAATAGATGCAATGGCAGCCGATGCTGGCATTACAAAAGCAGCAGCAAAAAAAGCATTAGAGTCATTTTTAGGAAATGTTGAAGGTTCTCTTAAGAAAGGTGATAGAGTATCTTTAGTAGGTTTCGGATCATGGTCTGTATCTAAAAGAAATGCAAGAGAAGGTAGAAACCCATCAACTGGAAAGACGATTCAGATTGCAGCGAAAAATGTTGTTAAGTTTAAGGCAGGTTCAGATTTAAGCAATTCTGTAAACTAGTCATACGCTAAGAATACTTCTAAAGCACTTCTCAACAGAAGTGCTTTTTTTTTATAAAAAACCCTTTTATATTACATTAAATTCATTACTTTAGAAGATATAAGAGAATATTATGATTGCGGAAAAACCAAAAAAAGGCAAACTACTTATTGCCGAGCCTACTCTTTCTGGTGATGTTTCCTTTCACAGATCTATTGTACTGCTTGCAGAACACAATAAGGAAGGATCCGTTGGTTTTATCCTAAATAAACCTTTAAACTACAATATTAGCGATCTAGTTACCGAGATTGAAGTTCCTTTTAGGGTGTATAATGGAGGTCCTGTCGAGCAGGATAATCTTTATTTTATCCATAAGGTGCCTGAATTGGTAGAAAATAGCATCGAAATTTCCGATGGGATTTATTGGGGAGGTGATTTTAACAGCATTGTTGAAATGATCAACAATAAAGTAATATCAGAAGATGATATACGATTCTTTTTAGGATATTCTGGCTGGTCTTCTCTTCAATTGGAAGCAGAGCTCAACTCTAAATCCTGGATTGTGGTAGAAAATGTGTACCATTGCGCCATCATCCAAAAATCTGCAAATGCATTTTGGAAAGAGAAGATGTTAGAATTGGGGGGCAATTATCTAATATGGTCCAATTCTCCTGAAAACCCTAATTTAAACTAATTTCAATACCCTTCCTTAGGTCAGTCTTGCTGCAGCATTTAATTTACCTATCAGATCCAAAGCTACGGTAGTAGCATATTCCTTCTTCCTATATTTACTAATTGGCTGGATCCCTACAACGGCATTGGTTATAAACAGCTCGTCTGCCTTTTGAAGTTCAAATGGTGAAATAGGGGCTTCTTCAAGTACATAATGATCAAGATTTTCTAGAATACCGATTAATTTTTTGCGGATAATCCCATTTAGACAACCGTCTTTTAATGGCGGGGTTTTAATATGATTGCCTTTAACTAGGAAAAGATTTCCATTAAGGGCTTCCACCACCATTTTATTGTTATTTACAAGCAGACAGTTTTGATATCCATTTTCTTTCGCAAAAACACTCCCTACCACATTTATAAGCTTATTATTAGTTTTTAATGTTGACAACATATCGGGATTGACATAAAAGTCTTTAAAAAGCTCCACTTCGTATGCTTCCGCATTAAGAACAAAAAAGGGAGATTCTAGTGCAGAAGCCTCAATAATATAAGAAACATCATTAGTATTGGGTAAATAGAATCCGCCATCATTCCTAAAAACGGTCACACGTACACGTGCCGGACTTTCCTTCAACGTATTTTCGGTAACTGATTCCATTATCTGTTCCTCCAAGAATTCCATGGTAAAGGACATTGGTATTTCCATACGTAAAATACGCATAGAGGCCATTAGTCTAAGATAATGGTCTTCCCAGAAGAACAGTTTACCATTAACCACCCTTATGGTTTCAAAAAGGGCATCACCGTAGCGTAGTCCTCTATTATTGTGGTTTAAAAAAAAAGAATCTTTGGAATGGAGGTCTCCATTAAAATTAATCATAAAAAAAGCCTTGAAAAATCAAGGCCAAAGATACATTTATTTCACTAAAGGATTAAGTAGATCCCAAAACTTGTTTTAAACTAGACACTTGGTTTTCCCAGAGCATTTTAGCTTCGTCTACTTCGTCTTCTTCAGCAAAATCGGTAATAAACAAGGAGACATCCTTAGTTATTTCGTCAACTATAATTCGCATTTCAAAAAAACTTTCATCTTCCTCGGCGACCCAGGTAAATTTAACAAACTCCTCACTTTTGCGTTTTAGCAATTTTGCCTCCTCTTCGGAGCCATCCCAAATAAAATTGAACTTCTCACCTCTAGAGTTTACGTTATCGGCAAACCACTCCGAAAGCCCTGAGGGAGTGGATATATATTGATACAGAAGCTGTGGTGAAGCCTGTATCACAAATTCAACTTCAAATTTAACTTTATCGTTCATTACTATATAGTGTTTAATGGTTGTCAATATATATATTTATATAGGATAAAAAAATAAAAGAAGAATATTAATTTTTTTACGTTCTAATTTTGAAAGACTAAAAATTAAACTATATATTTGCAGCCGTTTAAAAAACCAAAATGGCGAGGTAGCTCAGTCGGTTAGAGCGTCGGATTCATAACCCGGAGGTCTCGGGTTCAATTCCCGATCTCGCTACAAGTAAAATAAGGGAACCCAGGAGATTTGTCTTCTGGGTTTTTTTATTGGGTACAACATAGGTACAACATTTTGCCCTTTTACTGCCTATTATCCACCAACTTATACATTTTCAGAACGTCTTATTCTTTGGCGAAAGCTCTACCTCTATTGGTTTTTTTAGGACCTTTTCAATAGGCAAATGATACGTGATTGGGTAATTTAATATTCGCAGATAGGATAACACTTCTTTCAAAAACCAGTATAATTTGAATAGTTTTACTTTGTCCCGCCGCGTCTGTTTTCCGATTTCTGTTTGATAAAAGGATCTACTTTACATTTTTTTACAGTATATCCTGACTCAAAAAAGCTTTATGAGACGGATATTTTATTTGTTTTGCATAAATAAATTGCAGAGTGCATCCTGTAAACAGATTTAATTTCATGTGATAGTATATAGGACTCATCCTTTGTTTTGCTTCAATCCCTTAAAACTTCCTGATACTAGCAGAACATTATTAACGAAGATTTGGACCTCGCACTGTATATGTTAATGAGTGTTCGATTTAACTTTATATCATACAAAGCTTGTAGGATTAGTAAACTATCTCAGGGCAAACCCATGAGGCATTTTAGAGGAAAAGCACTTTAATTTTCAAGGCAAGCCTCGGAGCATTTAATCTCGATTATCGAGTAAATTAAGGCGCAATTAATTTCTTGCCCTTAAGGGATTTAACCAATAAATAGTGACTAGAAATTATATATCGTTTTGTACGATCGTCTTCAGCATCGTTTTTCTAGTACGGTTATCAATATTTCTAACCGCAATACCCAATGCTTTTCGAGTTCCAACAAATATTGCCATTTTCTTAGCCCTGGTAAGTGCCGTATAAATCAAGTTTTGATATAGCATATTGAAATGCTGCAATACTACAGGAATAATTACCGCATCAAATTCACTCCCTTGAGATTTATGGATTGTAATGGCATAAGCCAAATCTAGGTCTAAAACGTCTTGCTTTTCGTAATGTACTTGCCTTTCATTTTCGCCTGTTTGATAGGTGATTTCCATACAATTCGATTGGTGATCAATAGCAGATATAAAGCCTATATCGCCATTGAAAACTTCTAAATCGTAGTTATTTCTTCGCTGAATTACTCTATCTCCAGTACGAAATGTACGATCACCAATATTTAAACTTATTACACCTTCTTTTTCAGGATTGGCAGTTTCTTGTATGAGTTGATTCAAACTACGTGTTCCCATACTTCCAACGGTCATAGGGGTAAGTATCTGCACTTCCGTATGCTCCCCCAATCGCTCTTTAATTGTTTTAGTATAGAGCCTTACCGCCATTTCCGATGCGGTAAATCCATAATTAATGCTAGACCAAGGGTGGATGTTTTCTACAATCCCTTTTAATGCTTCCGCATTGGATTCCGATCTCATTAGCGATTCAATATTTGTATGCAAGAACTTTTTAGGAACATTAAAAATGTAAGAACGGACCCCTGTTCTTTTTAAGTTTTCAATTTCTTCTTTACTAGTAGTGTTTATATAAATATCGTCTTCTTGGGTTATAGATTTATAGCTGTCATCCAATTCTTCATCTCCCTGCTCCCGGATAAACGCTATACCCTCCTTATCTATTACGTATCTCATCGACTTTCTTATTTTCCTAATAAAAAGCATTTGCTCTTTGGTGGCTTCTTCCGAATCGATAAAAAGACAATCTATTTTTTGATTCCAGATGTCGGGAACATGAATGGGCGATTCTATTCGAGGAATTTGGCGGTGTATTATCTCATGTGCAAATTTTATAATCTGGCTTTCGTTGGCCTGTCTAAATACTTTTCTCAGATGAAAACACGGCACTTTTTCACTTTCAATTAAGTCTTTCAACACATTACCAGCTCCTACCGATGGAAGTTGATTAGGGTCGCCAATAAAGAGTAGTTGCGCCGAAAGAGGGATCGCCTTTAGAAGAGATGCAGATATGGAAATGTCGAGCATGGAGCTTTCATCGATTATGACAAAATCCGTATCCAGTTGATCTTCCTCGTTTTTCTTGAATTGTCCTGTTTGCGGTTGCCAAACAAGCAAGCGATGTATGGTTTGTGCTTCTGCTCCTATGACTTCACTCATTCGTTGGGCCGCTCTGCCCGTGGGTGCTGCGAGTGTTACTCTTTTCTTCATCGCAAATAATAACTTAACCAACGCTTTTGTGGTGGTTGTTTTTCCGCAACCTGGTCCGCCTGTTAAAATAGAAAAGGGGTGTTGGCAAATCCCGAGAACCGCGCTGAATTGTTCATCACTTAAAGGAAATTCTTGAAGTTTGTTAAAGCGCTTCAACCAACTTTCCGCTCTTCCCGTATCAATGATCACCTCATTCTCAAGAAAAGACTGCGTAATTTTTGCGGTGTGCAACTCGTCAAAATATAAGGACTTTGAGTAATAGCATTTAACCGCTAGGTTTTCTTCTTGTTTTAACCGAACTTTTAAATCGTTATTCTTCTCCATTTGATTCACTACCTCTTGGCATAAATCACTATAGTTTTCATTTAAAAGCTTTTTTACTTCTTTTTGAATGTTTTCTAACTCTAAGTAACAATGCCCTTGCTCTCGTGCAGCAGAAAGAACATGACTTACTGCTGCTTGCATTCGTTTTGGGCTATCTTTTCCGATCCCCATACTTAAGGCTATATTATCGGCTGAAAAAAAACCAATACCATAAATATCCTTTGATAATTGGTAGGGATTGTCTTCTACAATTTTAATTGCATCGTTACCATACGTTTTATAAATCTTAACTGCAAATAAGGTGCTTACCCCATATTCTTGAAGAAACAACATTACATTTCTAATCTCTCTATGCTCCGTCCATGAAGATTCTATTTGTTCTAGCTTTGTTTGCGCTATTCCGGGAACCTCCTTCAACCTTTCAATATCACCTTCAAAAACATCCAAGGTATCTTTTCCGAAATGCTTTACGATCCGTTTGGCTATTTTAGGACCAACTCCATATATCAGACCAGATCCAATATATTTTTCCAATGCCGATGCGCTGGAAGGTTTTCTCTCAAAAGTGTTTTGTGACTTAAATTGTTCCCCATACTTAGCATGATGCACCCATTCCCCTTCAAACTCCATTGTTGCTCCGGCAAACACATTTGCTTGATGCACTGTTACTGTTTTCAATTCATGGGGTTTATCAATAGGGGTAACCCTCAAGACAGTCCAACCGTTTTCCCTGTTATGATATGTTACTCGTTGTATTACTCCTATGAGTTTTTCCATGTTTCGGCTATAGTGTACATTTTCCAGCTAAAAATAAGAATTGTAAAATGGAATTTAATCGAATCATAATTATGAACTCGATTTTCAGGCTTTTTCAAATTGTTACAGGACATTATAGAAGCTTTTATTTCCGAGAATCACATTAACTTATAAATCCTAACTTTTGGCAATAGGAGCTTATAGTATTATAAATAATAAGAAAAGCACCTACTTCTCTCCTTCCGTTTCCAGGTTACCCATGAACAACTCATCGTAAATCTTCTTTTTAAGATCAAAGGAAGCTAGCGGATCAATTTTCACTTGGTTTTTTAATATCTCATAGTGCAGATGATATCCCGTAGAATTCCCTGTATTACCTACCATACCAATGATTTCATGCTGATCTACTGTTTGACCCTTTCGGACAAGGACTTTGTTAAGGTGTCCATACAATGTTTCAAATCCAAAGCGATGTTTAATGATAATGTGTGTTCCATAACCTTTTTTGGAATATAGGATATCCAGGATGGTACCTGATGCCGATGCATATACCTTTTTTCCTGGCGTGGTGGCCAAATCTATACCATAGTGTTTCTTCTCTTTTCGGGTAATAGGATGGACACGAATGCCATAGTTGCTTGTAATAGTAAAATTGTCTTTTTCCAACGGGACGGCTGATGGAAATTGCTCTAATAACTTAGGCCGGTACTGTAGGTATGTCTCCAAAGAGCTTATGTAAGAGTAATCGGGAATTTGGTATAGAAAACCAACTATTCGTTCTTCGATGGCCATTAACAATTGATCACGTTCCCTTTCTGTAAGGTTCTCACCAGTTGAGTTTGATTCTAGATTCACTTTAAGTCGTTCTCCATACCGGTCAATTGTTGCCGCACTGTCCTCAAGTCGTTGTTCTGAAACAAAAGGACTGTGCCATATTATATAGAACAGGCACATAAGAATAAGCAAGAGAAAATAAGCAAGCTCCTTCTTTCCAAAAGATTTATCCGGTTTTGGTTTGGTGATACCCGATTTTTTTCTCCATGACCTTGTGTAATCAAAAAAAACCATATATTTGTATTTATACGCAAAGTTACTAATATAATACAAATAACAACATATTTAATAATAGGATGAATAACTGGCTTAACAAAGACCACCTGATACACCTTCCAAATCTCTTTGAACATTTGGGGTTCCGACTCGTGCAATCCAATAATACCCACCATTTATTTAAAAACAGTGGGGATCACTATGTAGTTATAAATACCGAAATAGGATATTTCTATTATAAAGTACAACGTCCACATGAAAAACTTTCTGCATCCGACCTAATAACCGAATATGTATCAAAGGTTGAATCAGAAGGAAAAGAACTGATATGGGATAAGCTGGATAACTATTATAACAAAGTGTTGAAAACCGAAGGGCTATTGATATCGAATAACCCAGACAACACGCTTAAAATAGTTCAAAAGAACTTTAATCATTTTTTATCCTACCAATTACCGCTGGAAGAAGCTTTGGGGAATCTCTATCAGGGGGTGGACATCTCTACGCCCTTTATGGATCGTGTATTCCAAAACGATGAAGGTACCCCCCTATTTCCCTTGTTCAATTTGCAGAATGAGGTCTGCGGATACTTCCAAGATATGGGTAATAAGGTGGTTCCCTATGGGGAATCAGCTATAAAACATTCTCTTTGGTACTCCAATATCCCAAAAAAAATAGAGGGACTTTTTCTTTTTAGTGACCCCAAGGAAGCTTTGGCCTTCCATAATAAATTTCAATTAAAAAATGTAGTGTATATGGCGTTGGGAACAATCAATTCCCAAACAACCGATATACTTTTCCAGATACAAAGGCTAACGAAAGTGGACAAACTATTTTTAAGCTTTACGGGAAATAAAAAAATAGAAGGGTATTTACGGGACCTCCACTTTATATCCTATACAAACGATGCTGATTTTAATTTAACCTTGACCGATAGAGATATGTTATTGCGATTCCCTATGGGAAATGAAAAATCGTTCACCCGACTATACGACCATACAAGGCGTTACAATAAAGAGCTGAGCAAAAGCTTTTTGAAATTCAACAAAATAATAAACCAAAAAAGGTTAAACAAATACAGTATTATGATTTCCAAGGACAACGAAGTTATTAAGGTTCGGTTACCCCTAGAATCCAACGCGATCAAATTATTGGTTTGGTCGTATTACAAAAACTATCTCAACAAAACGATAGATATTCTAAAGCCAAAGTCAGACAATTGGTATACTGAATGGGAAAACACTCAAAATCAAGTCAGTGAAGGGAAGGAGGTGCAATTGAAAGAATATAGAATTGCCCTATAAAATGGAAAAAGGGCGCTCCCGCCCTCTTTCCTTCAAATTCCGTAACTCACAAATCACTCCTGATCTGAAAGTTATTCAAATGTAACAAATTCAAATTCCGTAACAATTAAAAATCACTCAAAAATGGAAAAGCAAGTAGAAAACACGATTCAGAAAGTATTCGTCAATGTCAACCAGGTTTGGCAAAAGGGCGAGGCGGTATCTTTAGATGATAAAACCTTCAAAATAAAATCCCGTAATAATCCGTCCTTTGAAATGTTAAAGAACAGTAGGAATGTTGAAGTCCGAAAAAGTTTGGATCAACAATTTGCTGAGGCCGACACGAAAAGACGTATGGAAGGGGCCTTTATAAGTTTTGAAAAACTGGAACCGAACATTCAAGAGTCTATTCTAGAAGGAAAGGAGCAGTTGATCGAAACCACATACATCAATGATGGTAAATTGAAGGAATCGATCAAGATGGTTCAAATGTTATATAACTCCACCTACGGTTCCAGACTAGACGTACAGATTAAACGTAAGGAACAGGTTAAGCTAGAAGAAGCGAATGCCTACCAATATCAATTTACCAAGGATGAATACCATGATATGGTGAACGAGGGCAAAACCATTCAGTTCACCGGCACTTCCTTAAACGGCGATACATTTCAAAAACTTGCCTATTATGAGCCAAAACTGAACGACATCCGTACAAAATCTGCTCTCTCTGCCAACATGTACGTTTTGGGTCAAATATTGACCAAACAACAAGCAGAAAACCTGAACAAGGGGGAAGAGGTAAAAATCACTATTAGAAAGACACAAAAAGGACCTTTAACCTATATGGTCAGATGGAGTGCCAAAGGCCAACGTTTTCTCTACAGAAATTTGGACAAAACCAATGTAAAGGAGAAAGAAGCCAAGGAAAATGTAACCGCTGAAGGCGAAAAAAAAAAGAATCAGCTTAATAACGCCTTAAGCATGTAATCCATTTATACTAACTCAATATAATAGTCGACCTGCTTGGCATGTCGGCTATTTTACTTCTTTCCAATGCAAAGCCCAAACTATATAGATGACCCTGATCATTATAAAAGATTGATTTCGAAAATCAATGCAGAGGCCAATTTTCCTATGTACTTACATCAGAATGGATATAAGTTAATAAAGAAAAGTGCAGGTTCTATGGAATTCAAAAACGATAGAGATCGCATTGTTCTGCAAACGGCCCGGGCCCCAGTAACCTATTTCAATCGAAACGACTCCCAGGATAAAGGACTTTTTTTCAGGTATTTGATGTTCAGAAATACTAATTTTTACAAGGCGGTGCAAGCCGGACTAGAAATTGTAAATGGGATTGGTTATTTGGGTAATATCCCTATGGAAGTACGAAATACCAATGCAACAAAAAAATCCTTGGAGGATAATTTTACTATTGCTGCTTTAAGTAACTCCAGTTATTTAAGGATACAACGAGGTATTTCTAGGACAACTTTAAACGATCCAATATTTAAAGGTCGTATATATAATGCTTATCCCAATGGGGAAAATGTCAATAAAATAGCCAACATTGCCTTTCCAAAGTACGATTTGGACGGTAATCCCCAAAATTACATTCTCTACAACAAATCATATAGAAGCAGAAGCGACAACAAAATAAAAAAGTTTCGTCTGGTACTGAATCAAAAGGATCATTTCCTATTCCATTCCAGCCCCATCAAGGAACCTTCAAAAATTATAGTCGCGGAAAGTAGCTTAGACCTCCTCTCCTACCACGAACTCCATGGTAGTCCCGATAATTTCTATGTCTCATTTAGTGGAAATTTGTATCAAAAAAAATTACAGTTTTTCGGTCAGTTAACCGAACCTTACTTAAAGTCAAATATGGTGACCTTAATATCCATCATGGACAATGACATCAAAGGTTATGAGTTCGACATAATGTTATTTTCCAGCCTTATGAACCTTTATAATCCGAACATATCTGTGGAATATTCTTATAGAAACGGACATGTAAGCCTACTGTTTAACTACTCTACAGGCGATGGGGTTTTATTGAACAATCAGGCCACATTTATAGAAGAAAAATTGACTGCCTATTTCAAAAGGGAAAAACTTATGTTCAATTTAGTCAAATGGGCAATAACTTCGGACAAGATTCTATTGGAATTCTACTTGCAAGAAATTATTAATACCATTCAGGCTGACGGAGACAAAAACCTTTTCAAAGCCTTATTAGAGACCATTAGCGAACTTTATCTACCGTTTAGGACCACTATTCATAAATCTAAAGGAAAGGATTGGAATGATGACCTTAGGGACTCCAAGAAGGAGAAATACATTAAGATGGAAACCGTTAGCCCGAATGAAATGGCCATTGGGGATAAAATTGAATTGAAAAAAATAAATGGGCCTCATGGTACTCCCAACATTGGCATTATAAAGGCTGTACACAACAATAGTGTGGAATGCGATTTTGGACTTAAATTTAACTATACCATTCCCTTAAATGAAATTAGCGCACACCTAAAGGAAAAGGTCCCTCTTACTCCTGAAAAAAGGAATGAAAAAATAAAGAAGAACAATGATTTACAAAACTTTATAAAATGATACCGATGGACCCTTATCAATAGAATTAAAGGAGAATCAATATGTTTTAATAATACACTAAATTAATTTCCGTAACACCTTAGATTCATCATGAATGACAAGAATCTTGCATTCTCGGCAATGTTACTATCGGCAACCTTATTTGCTACAATAGGATTTATGACCTATTACCCGATTGTGCAATATCTGGAATGGGATTCACAACTCTCCGTTATTATCCATGATTTCCTTAACCGATTTAAAGCTTTACGAGAGCCATTACCCAGTAGAGTTATACTAGTGATGGTCATTTTAGGGGCGGTAATGCTTTATAATCCCAGGAAAAAAGAGAACCGTTCTTTAATAGTGGGTCTTTCATATTTTTTAATTGGGTGTCTACTTTTATTTATCACAGGTTATTTTAAAGTCTATCATCTCAATTTACTTTGGTGTTCCTTGACTTTATATAGTATCGGTTTTCTATTATCCATTTCCGGTTCAGTACATCTTTTCCAAGTGATAGACTTCTCAAATGAGGCAGAAAATGATCCTTTCAATGACCAGAACGAAACGTTTCGGCAAATGGAAGATCGCATAGATACCAAGTATTCCGTAAACATTCCCTATGAGTACCACTACAAAGGCCAACTACGGCAAGGATGGATAAATTTTGTCAACCTATTCCGTGCTTTATTGGTCATAGGCACTCCAGGTAGCGGGAAATCCTTTGCCTTGATCGAAGAAATTATAGAGCAAATGATAGAAAAGAACTTTACGCTATTGATATATGATTTTAAGTTCGATACGCTTAGCAAGGTCGCTTATAACTATTGGCGCAGAAAAAAGGAACGCACAATCGATGCCAACGAGCTTTCCACACTACCTGTTTTCTATACGTTGAGTTTTGATAATATTGAGAAATCGCATCGCTGTAACCCCATTGACCCATATTTAATGCGTAACCAGACCGATGCCGCGGATGCAGCTACTATTATCATGAAAAATCTGAACAAGGAATGGATAAAACGCAGTGATTTCTTTTCCAAAAGTGCCATTAGCTTTGTTTCAGGTCTTATCTGGTACTTGAAGAAGAAATCCGAAGAAACTGGTGAAAATATCTGCACTCTGCCCCATGTCATTACGTTATCCACTATAAACATTGAATACTTATTGGAAATTATGATGACGGAGGTAGAAGTTCGTAGTTTGATGATTCCTTTCAAAGATGCCATGGAACGGCAAGCAGGTCAGCAGTTGGCCGGCCAAACCGCAAGTGCCCAGATATCCCTTTCCTTGCTGGCCAGCAAGGAAATCTATTATATCATGACCGGTAACGATTTTAGGTTGGACATCAATAATCCACAAAAACCAAAAATAGTCTGTATTCAGAATAATCCCGACCGTTCAGAAATCTATGCCGCTCCAATAGGCCTGTATATCAATAAGATTTTACAGGTAGTAAACAAACCTGGTTGTAGGCCATTAGGTCTTATTTTAGATGAACTACCAACGGTTTTCATAATGGGCCTGCGAAAGATAATCGATACTGGAAGGTCTCATTATGTGGCCTCGGTGTTGGGCATTCAAAGTATTACGCAGTTGATAGCAGATTACGGTAGGGAATTGGCGGAAGTCATCTTCGACAACTGCTCTAATGTATTTACTGGGGCCGCTAAAGGGGAAACAGCACGTAGGATCAGCGAAATATTTGGGCGTATCCATCAAGAAAAAAAGAGCAAGGCAATATCCAACAATGATACTACAGTCAATTTTAGCACTATCCTTTCGGAATTGCTGCCAAAAAGCAAGATCACCAGTATGTCTACAGGCCACTTCGGAGGGATTGTGGCAGATACCTTTGAAAATCCAATTGAACAAAAACTGTGTTTTGGTTTGCTTAAACCCAATATGGAATCCAAAAAGATCCAAGGGAAATACGAAATACCTATCCATACCAAATTTAAAAGTAAAAATCATCAGGAATTAGTGGAGTCCAAACTAAAACTGATTCACAGTCTTAACTTTTTTGAGATAGTGCAAAATCTTGATTTTAGTAAGACTAATTATTTAGACTTTTATACTAACTACACCCAAAAATTTGCTACAGAACAATACGGTAATCATATACAACGAATGCAGTTTATTCCTTTGGCTCTTGAACTGAAATTGTTCGACCACCTTCAAAAGTTGGAGGAAATAACAAAAGATGATTCTGATGCTATACAAAAATTAGAAGGATATATTACTGCGCTGGTCGATCGAATGTACATAGAAAAAGAAATAGATAAAGTTCTAGACGCTAATTTCATGAAGGTAATCCATGATATCAATTTGCTTGTCGAACGGGAGTACATTCGTTGTACGGGAAATAAACCAAAGTTGGCAGTTTTTGACAAACAGAAAATAACCGATGAAATAGCGGCCTCTCTGGAGAAAAACGAAGATATTGCTAAAGATTTTATAAAAGAATATCGCAGTATGCCAAGTAAGGAGTTGGCGGATGCTTTTCGTAGGCAACATGAAATACCTATTTTTGAAAAAGTTTCAGCGATCAACCAAACGGACGTGGTTAATGGTTATTTGGGAATTTTGGAAACCTTATATTCAAGCTATCCAATAGAAATGTATAAGGAGTAATAAACAATTAAATAATATACATGAAAGATATAGACGAGATGATGAGAGCCTCCACTGAGGATTTTGCGTATATCAGCGAACGTTTAAAGATTATTCGCGAAGAATTGATAGAAAAGGATACTGGCAACAAGCGTTCAAGCGCTTTTTCCATTAAATCGATTACCGAACGTTTTGATATGGACTATAATACCTTGGTTAATGTAGAACGTGGGGCCATTTCCCTAACTACCATAAAATTGATTCTGTATTACTATTCCTTGGGCTATAACCCCGCATGGATTCTCTCTGAGGACAACGAATTTATTCCTAAAGACAATATTGGGGAAAATGTGGTGTACCAGGCAGATGTTCAAGAGGAGTACAGAGACTTGGAGACGGCCATTGTTAATGCCCTGACAGAGTTTAAGAAGAAGATTTAAAGTCAAGGTGCTACCTTTTCATCGGAAGGTTTACAAACAAACAAAGCTCTTGAAACTCATCGATAGTTTTGTGACCGGCATGTGGAGTTTTTAAAAGATCCCGCAAGGAAATCTTCGCTAGATCCTCGGTAGTACCTTCCAATACATCTATACCATCCATAGCTTTTAAAACGTTCATTGCGCGGGTTGATAAAGGTAAACGGTAGATTTTAGTATCCTTACTAACTCCAATGAATTTTGATAGGGAACCAACTTCTCCATCTACTTCACGGAAAAGTTCTGAAATTTGCTGGATATTCTGGTGATGTTGACCCCCTATTCTGGCCATACTGACCCCCCTAAGGATTTTGGTCAAAAAGATAAGTTAATGACAATATTACAGTTTTTTTCTTAGACTTTCTCCCTTTAATTCTATCCGGTGAGAGGTGTGTACCAGTCGGTCCAATATCGCGTCAGCGATGCTTGCTTCTCCAATAATATCGTACCAGCTTCCCACAGGAAGTTGACTTGCAATAATGGTAGATGATCTTCCATGCCGGTCCTCAATGATCTCCATCAGGTCCATTTGCTGTTTTCTATCCAAGTGAGCCAGTCCAAAGTCATCCAGGATCAACA
>NZ_AUCB01000010.1 GCF_000429545.1 Arenibacter certesii DSM 19833 | reverse complement strand
CCACCAGCTCCCAATCTCTTTGCACGGCTTGCCCCGTGGCCTTGTCCAGCCAACGGCGGCGCTTAATGTGGAGAAAGACTGATTTTCCCCGTAATGGGAAATCCTGGACGACGATCTCCTTATGAAAGCCATGGCCTATTAAAATGCGGTGTTGTTCCTCTTTAGGGCTATCCTCTTTTTCTTCAAAATATAAATGAAGGGTACCCTCTTCTGTTTTATGGGAGACAAGATTAAAGTGGGTTATTAAAAGTTCCGGCAGTATAAGCTTTAATAGGTCGATAGATAATTCCAATGCTGTTCGTTTTACTGCAAATATCGAACTCCTATTTCAATTCACACACAACTTTTGAGCTTGATCCCTTTTGTTTTGTAGGAGCTTCCACGTGCCCTGTTTTTGTTGCTGTCCCATTCCCTTAAAAGTGTACACCTTTTTAAACTGATCTCTGAACGTTTTTGATTGACGGTGATACGGGCAAAAATATTCAATTGCTCCGCATTGCTTCGTGATTTCCTAGTATAGAAAATCACGGCAAAGGTAGTGTTTGTCTGCATTGTTGATGTCTTTGGTTAAACAAAAATGTTTTAAAGACAAAAGTCAAATCGTTTTTAAAGTCCTTTAAATCTACGACAATTTTGGTAAGAAAGTGCACACCTGATTGTACACCTTTTAGTTGTTATTATATGATATCAAGTGATACCATTAAAAACAAAAAAACACTGATAATCATACGATTAACAGTGTTTTAGTTTGTCCTATTGCTAGGTTTGTCGGGGTGGCAGGATTCGAACCTGCGACCTCCTGCTCCCAAAGCAGGCGCGATGACCGGGCTACGCTACACCCCGAAATGGTCACCCATTATGATTCTTCAAAAAAAGCGGAGAGACAGGGACTCGAACCCTGGCGACAGTTACCCGTCGACAGATTAGCAATCTGCTCCGTTACCACTCCGGCACCTCTCCCATAATCTTCAAGATCGTGCATCAAAATGCGGTTGCAAATGTATGGGTTCATTTAGGATTAACCAACTATTTTTGAAACTTTTTTTTAAAAATTTTTTATTCGGGATATTCTACCCTCAAATGATAAATGTTTATCAGCTTCTGTTTCAGCACTTTCTTAATGGTTTCTATCTCTTTGAAGGTAATATTGGCATTTAAAAATTGATTCTCCGCAATCTGCCCATTCACTATTTTTTCCACAAAATCGTTAATTACAAGAAAAGAAGGGTTCTTTAAACTCTTGGAAGCCGCTTCCACAGAATCTGCCATCATCAAAATTGCAGTTTCTCTTGAAAAGGGCGCAGGACCAGGATACCTAAAATCCTCTTCGTTTACCTCTCCCCCTATTTCCTCTTGTAGCGCTTTTTGCTTTTTATAAAAATAATACACCATAGATGTTCCATGATGCGTCCGTATAAAGTCGATTACACGATCTGGGACGTTGTTTTTACGCGCTATCTCTATTCCTTGGATGACATGGTCTATAATTATTTTGCCCGACTCTAAAGGGTCTAAATCGTCGTGAGGATTTACATTGGTAATCTGGTTCTCTGTAAAATAGGTGGGATTATTCATTTTACCTATATCGTGGTAAAGCGCACCTACCCTAACCAACATGGCATTGGCCCCAATTTCATTGGCAGCAGCTTCAGCTAAATTAGCCACCTGCAATGAATGATGAAAAGTTCCTGGAGCCCTATTAGACAGTTCTTTCAGTAATTTGGAATTGGTATCCGACATTTCTAATAAGGATACATCAGAGACCAAACCAAATATTTTTTCAAAAACGTAAATCAAGGGTTGTACAAATAAGGTAATCATTCCGTTCAACAGAAAAAATCCAAATGCCATCCATTGAATATTATCTATATTCCCTTCATGGATCATATGAAATGCAAAGTATCCTACTATATAAATTAATGTAATCTGGCCTACGGATATAAATAGATTGGCCCTTTTATACAATTCAGACACCGATAAAATGGTGACAATCCCTGCTAAAGTTTGAAGGAAAATATATTCAAAACTATTAGGCACCACAAACCCTAAAATTAAAACGGTAAGCACATGTACAAACAGCCCTAACCTTGCATCAAAAAAGGTTTTTAAGATTAATGGCAAAATACATAACGGAACCACAAATACTAATCCTTCATTGTATTTCACAATTATGGTTGTCGCAAAAACCATCAAAAGGATATTTACAACAATAAATGTAATTTTGGTGTTGTCCTGAAAAACCTCGAGTCGATATTTTTTGAGGAACAGGAAAAGCATGGTTAATACCATAGCCACCAAAATAGTATACCCAATTAGCACATAATATTGATTGTTCTTACCCCACAATTTAGATTCATATTCGCTTTTTAAGGACTCTAACACCCTTAAATCCTCTTCTTCTACCACCTCCCCTTTGGCAATAATTAGTTTTCCTTCATCTATATTCCCCAAACTATAGGAAATTTTGGAGAATTCTGCCTCTAATTCTTTATTGGATAGGTCTTCGTTAAAACTTAGATTGGGCTTTATTGCATTGAAAAATAACTGCTGAAATTCCGGTTCAAATTTGGTAAGCTTCTTTTTTGCCAAAGTATTCTCCACCACCAGACTTACATCAGACAACTTATAGATGTTATTGATCCGTAATTTTTTGGCCTCGTTATTTTTCAGTAGATATAGACTGTTTCTATTGCTTGGACGTCCCACTTTAGAGAGGATACCATTATTATAAAGCTCCTCAACCATTTCCTTTGCAACCTGTTGAAATTGCCTTATTTGGAGATCGGAGAAATCAACGTCATCAAAAATTTGGGTAATCTCTATTTGAATGATACTATCTACCTCCTTGGCAACCTTTGTATCATAATCATAGTAGTCCACTCTACCAGCCCTAATTTTTTCTTTTTCACTATTAATTTCAGCTTCGCCCTTATTTATAGAAAAATCGAAAGGGGCGTAAAAATTATCGTACTGCCAGGGCTTACCCTTTTGAAACTCGTATTTAAATTTACCACCACGTGGAAAGAAAAACACAATAACAAATACCGTGAAAAAATAAAGAAAGTATTTATAAACCAGAGATTGGTTTTTATAAAGGCGATCTAGAAACTTGCGCATACCAAAAGTATATATTGTCAAAAATAGAGAATAATAAGTTAAATCTACACTTTCCGCGTATTACTCTCTTACTGGTGTTAATTATCTTTCTCATGATAAAGTTAAAAATTAACCACAAAGGATCTCCAGTTTACACCACAACATTAAATCATAAAAAATTAGATTATTACACGGTTGGCCATCTCATTGCGCATTATTTTATTAAATTCGCAAAGAACAAAAAATCTGAACTCAATGAAAGATGTTGTGATTGTTTCTCTGGCCAGAACCCCTATTGGAAGCTTTATGGGGTCATTATCCTCCATCCCAGCTCCAAAGCTTGGTGCTGTTGCTATTAAAGGCGCCTTGGATAAAATAAAATTAGACCCTTCTTTGGTAGAAGAGGTGATAATGGGGAACGTGGTGCAGGCAGGTGTAGGTCAGGCCCCAGCCAGACAAGCAGCACTTTTCGCAGGCATACCAGATACCGTACCCTGTACTACAGTGAACAAGGTGTGCGCCTCCGGTATGAAAGCAGTTATGCAAGCTGCCCAATCTATAGCACTGGGTGACAATGAGATAGTTGTAGCTGGAGGTATGGAAAACATGAGCATGGTCCCGCATTATATTCATTTAAGAAACGGACAAAAATTTGGGTCTGCCAGTCTAGAGGACGGATTACAAAAAGATGGTCTCGTAGATGCATATGATCAGAATGCTATGGGCACTTGTGCAGACGCCTGTGCTACGGAATACAAGTTTAGCAGGGAAGATCAGGATAATTTCGCTATACAATCTTACCAAAGATCTTCGGATGCTTGGAATAAAGGAAAATTTAGCAACGAAGTAGTTCCCGTAGAGGTACCTCAAAGAAGAGGTGAACCTATTTTGGTGGCAGAGGATGAGGAGTTTAAAAATGTAAAAATCGACAAGATACCGAGCTTACGTCCTGCATTCTCAACAGATGGAACGGTTACTGCTGCCAATGCTTCTACCATTAATGACGGTGCCGCGGCACTTATACTGATGAGCGCGGAAAAAGCAAAAGAATTGGGAATACCCCCACTAGCCACTATAAAGAGCTATGCAGATGCAGCACATGAACCAAAATGGTTTACTACTGCACCAGCAAAAGCACTCCCAAAAGCAATTACTAAAGCGGGAATTACTCTGGATGACGTTGATTTCTTCGAATTTAATGAGGCATTCTCCGTAGTTGGACTCGCTAATATGAAAATTTTGGGCCTAACTGACGACAATGTAAACGTTAACGGTGGTGCGGTATCTTTGGGACACCCCCTTGGCTGCTCTGGCGCCAGAATCATCATTACATTACTGAGTGTTCTGGAACAAAACAATGGAAAAATAGGAGCAGCTGCCATATGTAATGGTGGTGGAGGTGCTTCAGCAATAATCATAGAAAAAAATTAATAAGTTCTTGTAAAGCAAATCAATGCAGTACGGTATTTGCCACCTCAGTCTTGTCCCTGTACGTTCCATTCCTGACGATACTGGGGAAATGAAAACCCAATTGTTGTACGGGGAACATTTTAAAATCCTAGAACAACGTAAAAAATGGAGCAGGATCCGTATAGCGTTCGACAAATATGAAGGCTGGGTCAATAATCAGCAGTTTGTTCTTATTAACGAACGGCAGTATTTAGATATAGAGAACGCTGAAGACCCTAAAGTTTCATCTGATTTAATTTCATTTATTGAAACCGATAATAGCGTCCTACTGCCTATTGTTCTGGGTTCAACTATACTAAAACCCAACGTTTTAAACCATTATTTTGAAGGCTCTTGCTCTAATGGACTACAGGATAGAGGACAATTAATAGAAACGGCTTTGTTGTACCTTAACGCGCCCTTCTTATGGGGCGGTAAAAGCGCATTTGGAATAGATTCTTCCGGTCTTGCCCAAATGGTGTATAAAATAAACGGCTTCCGACTTCTAAGGGATGCCCAACAACAATCCACACAAGGGGAAGCATTAAGCTTTATAGAAGAGAGCGAACCAGGAGATTTGGCCTTTTTCGACAATGATGAGGGGGTTATAGACCATGTAGGAATTATTATGGACAACAACTATATTATCCATTCCCACGGAAAGGTAAGGTTGGACAGACTGGACCATGCCGGAATTTTCAGTTCAGAAGCCAACACCTACACTCATAGCCTAAGGGTAATAAAAAAGGTTATATAAATAAAAAGGCCGTCATTTTAAAATGACGGCCTTTTTTAGGTAATTTTCTTTGCGGTAATTACTCGCCCAATAGCTTTTTCACACGCATAAAATTCTCATTATCTCCTAATGCTCCATAAATATTTTTAAGTTGCGTTAAGATACCTTGATTATCAGGAGTTTCTTTAATAGCATCTTCTAATATAATGGCACCATCGCGGAACAAGCTATCTTTTTGTTCTTTTAGCTCGTCATATCTAGCGATATCCTTTTTAGAGTTACCAAGAGAATTCATCTCATCAATTAAACTATTCCCTTCATTTACATAAGTCGTAGAAAGGTTTAATTGAGCATTTACATAACCAGGGTTAATTTCAATAGCTCTCTTATAAGCTGCTCTTGCTTCCTCTATATTCCCTTGTTCCATATTAATTACTCCAATATTGTAGAAAAGGTCGGGATTGTCTGGAGCCACTTGCGCAGCCTCGGCCATTAAGGATTTAAATTGCTCCTTATCACCCATTTTATAATATAAATTGGCCTCGTTCAAAATTAGGTTAACATCTTTTGGATCTTTTGCTCTAGCATCTTTGTATGCATCTAAGGCTTTGTCATCCTGACCTAATTGGGTATAAATCAACGCAACATTCTTAACGATTTCCGTAGTCTTGGAAGGTGTTTTTTCGTCAATAGGATCTTTATAAGCTCCCGACTTCACCATAAGCTCTCTTTGAGTCTTATCCATTTCCTCAACCTCGCCTGTCTCTACATTGGTAGCCTTATAAACTATTCCGCTCCCGTCATAGTTAAGTTCTTTCAACTCGTTGTAATACTCAAGAGCCTGCTCAAAATGTCCACCATTCACTGCACTACTTGCTGCATAATAAAGGTAAACTGTATCCTTAGGGCTTAATTGGTATCCTAAATAGAGCTTTTCTGCTCCTTCTTTAAACTTTTCGTTGTTATTATCCTCTACGGCGGAATTTACCAAATCTACGGTCATAGTAGAAAGCTTTTCATTAGCCTCTTCAGTGTATTTGGCTTTTCCACTTGCTTTTTCAATCTCACCTACTTTTCTAAGTGAAGATATAGCTACGTCAAAGGCATCAGCTTCTCCTTTTTTTGCCAACTCTGAATACGCTTTACCCTTTAATAAATAATATTGGGCCTGCATTCTTTCGTCTGCACCTGCTATTAGAGATGAGGCACTTTCCAAAGCTGCTTTCGCTGCTGTTGCATCACCGGACTTTAAAGCCCTATCAGCGGTCTTTATTTCGCTTTTCTGAGAAAATCCTACTACGCTGCAAAACATAGCGGATAGTATTATAATGTTTGTTTTCATTTCAAAAATGTATTTATAGTAGTGTTTATAGTTATTCTTTTTGTTCCTCATTATTATCAAGAGTCGTGCCATCCTCGTCTTTAATGTCAACATCCAAGCCTTCTATATCTTCCAACTCTTCCTCGTCTTTCATCACTTTTGCTACTGCAGCAATGGAATCTTTCCCTTTTATATTTATGAGTCGAACTCCCTGAGTAGCGCGCCCCATAACCCTTAAATCCTCTACGCTCATCCTAATGGCGATGCCAGATTTATTGATAATCATAAGGTCATCCGAATCAGAAACGTTTTTAATGGCTACCAAGTCTCCTGTTTTTTCGGTAACAGAGATAGTTTTAACGCCTTTTCCGCCTCTATTGGTAATTCTATAATCCTCAATACTGGAACGTTTTCCATAGCCATTTTCGGAAACAACCAATATCTCCTCGTCAAAATTATGGACTGCAACCATACCTATCACCTCATCTTTATCACTGTCTAAGGTTATTCCCCTTACACCAGAGGCATTTCTACCCATCGGTCTAGTCTTACTTTCCTCGAACCTAATGGCCTTTCCAGATTTTAATCCTAAAAATATCTGACTGGCACCAGTTGTAAGTTTAGCTTCTAATAGCTCATCACCTTCCCTGATTCCAATTGCATTGATACCATTTTGTCTTGGCCTTGAATACTGCTCCAAAGAGGTCTTTTTAACAACTCCTTTTTTAGTAGCCATAATCACATAATGACTATTTACATATTCCTCATCCTTTAAGTCCTTAGTAGAAATGAAGGCTTTTACAGTATCGTCATTTTCTATGTTAATCAGGTTTTGAATAGCACGCCCTTTTGAAGTTTTGGTTCCTTCAGGAATCTCGTACACCCGCATCCAAAAGCACTTACCATTTTTAGTAAAGAATAACATGTATTGGTGGTTAGTACTTACAAACAGGTGCTCCAAGAAATCTTCGTTCCTGGTAGAAGAGGCTTTTTGGCCAACCCCACCTCTATTTTGCGTTTTGTATTCTGATAAAGGAGTCCTTTTAATATAACCCGCATGGGAAATGGTGATTACCACTTGCTCATCTGGAATCATATCTTCCATACTTAAATCCCCACCTGCAATATTTATTTCGGAACGTCTCTCATCCCCATATTTATTCTTTATCTCAAGAAGCTCTTCTTTAATGATCTCCATTCTACGCTCCTTCCTGGCCAAAATATCCTTTAATTCCGCTATGAGGGAAATTATTTCGTCATACTCGGTTCTCAGTTTATCCTGCTCCAGTCCGGTTAATTGACGTAACCTCATCTCTACGATGGCCTTCGCCTGAATCTCACTAAGCTTAAAGCGCTCCATTAATCTCTCTCTTGCTTCATCCGCATTGGAAGACCCTCTAATAATGGCGATCACTTCATCAATATTATCCGAAGCTATGATAAGTCCCTCCAAAATATGGGCTCTATCTTCCGCTTTCTTCAGCTCAAATTCGGTACGGCGTACAACTACCTCATGACGGTGCTCCACAAAATGATAAATCATCTCCTTAATGTTCAACAGCTGTGGCCTTCCTTTAACCAGGGCAATATTGTTTACACTAAACGAAGATTGCAATGCAGTAAACTTATATAAGGTATTAAGTACAATATTAGGTATCGCATCTCTTTTTAGTATATAGACGATACGCATCCCGTTCCTGTCAGACTCATCTCTTATAGAAGCAATTCCCTCAATTTTTTTATCGTTTACAAGATCTGCCGTCTTCTTGATCATGTCGGCCTTGTTTACTAGATAAGGAATTTCCGTAACTATGATACATTCCCTCCCTTGCACTTCCTCAAATTCTGCTTTTGCACGCATCATCACACGTCCCCGTCCAGTATGGAAGGCTTCCTTGACCCCATCATATCCATAAATGATACCGCCAGTTGGAAAATCTGGTGCTTTAATATGAGTGATAATTTCGTCTATAGAAATATCATGGTTATCAATATATGCAATAGTACCATCCACTACCTCTGAAAGGTTGTGAGGTGGCATATTCGTAGCCATCCCTACCGCAATACCAGATGCTCCGTTAATCAAAAGATTCGGAACTCTTGTCGGTAATACGGTTGGCTCTTTTAGCGAATCATCAAAATTCAGCTGATGATCAACCGTATCTTTTTCTATATCTATCAACATGTCATCCGCAATCTTACGCATACGGGCTTCCGTATAACGCATTGCTGCCGGACTATCACCATCTATAGACCCAAAGTTACCTTGACCATCTACCAACATATAACGCAAACTCCATTCTTGTGCCATTCGCACCATGGAATCATATACAGAGGTATCACCGTGGGGGTGGTACTTACCTAGCACCTCACCAACTATACGTGCCGATTTCTTATGAGCACTATTAGACCGAACACCCAACTCGTGCATACCGAACAAAACCCTTCTATGTACTGGCTTTAAACCATCCCTGACATCTGGCAGGGCACGTGACACAATGACGGACATTGAATAATCAATGTACGCAGATTTCATTTCATCTTCAATGTTAACCGAAATTAATTTTTCTCTTTCTGCCATTTAAAATCTTCTCTATATTTAGTTAAAAAAAGCACGACAATATACACAAAATCGACACTATCATCGCAATAAAGCTATACTTTTGTAAAGTATTTATCAACACTTGTGAGCAAAGATAAGATTAACAAATTCTAAGTTGAAAATTTTCTGAGAATTGATTTATTTTATCTCTTAAAGGAGTTTATTTAATATTAGGTACAGTATTTGCCATAGTTTAATATAGATTTACTATTTTTAAAGCAGAAAGGATATTTTATGGATGACAATTTTTCCCCTAGAGTTAAAGACGTTATTGCTTACAGTAAAGAAGAGGCCCTAAGATTGGGGCACGACTTTATTGGAACAGAGCATCTAATGTTAGGACTACTTAGGGATGGCAACGGGAAAGCCATCAGCATTTTAGATGCCTTGGACGTAGACTTGGACCACCTTAGGAGAAAAGTGGAAATTCTAAGTCCAGCAAACCCCAATTCTGGCAGTGTGCAAAAGGATAAGAAAAACCTGCACCTTACCAGACAAGCAGAACGTGCGCTAAAAACAACATTTTTAGAGGCAAAGCTTTTTCAAAGTTCCTCTATTAATACCGCACATTTACTGCTTTGTATTTTACGCAATGAAAATGACCCCACAACAAAATTACTACATAAATTAAAGGTAGATTATGATGGGGTAAAAGATCAATTTAAATCTATGATTACAAGTGATGATGATTTTATAGACTCCCCAACATCGGAATCCTTCCCTAGTGATTCAGGTGATTCCCACGAGGAGAAAGAAAGCACATTTGGCTCTAGCGGCCCAAAAGGAAACAAGAAATCCAAAACTCCGGTTTTGGACAATTTTGGACGTGACCTGACCAGAATGGCAGAAGAGAATAAACTGGATCCGGTAGTGGGACGGGAAAAAGAAATTGAAAGAGTATCTCAGATTCTCAGTAGAAGAAAAAAGAACAATCCCTTACTAATTGGTGAGCCTGGAGTAGGTAAAAGTGCCATAGCAGAAGGGTTGGCCCTTAGAATTATCAATAAAAAGGTTTCTAGGATTTTATATAATAAAAGAGTAGTTACCTTAGATCTCGCCTCATTAGTGGCTGGCACAAAATATCGTGGCCAATTTGAGGAACGCATGAAAGCGGTGATGAACGAATTGGAAAAAAATGATGATGTTATCCTATTTATCGATGAGATTCATACCATCGTTGGTGCTGGTGGGGCTACAGGTAGCCTTGACGCTTCCAATATGTTCAAACCTGCCTTGGCAAGAGGTGAGATTCAATGTATTGGCGCTACAACTCTAGACGAATTTCGTCAATATATTGAGAAAGATGGCGCTTTAGAAAGAAGGTTCCAAAAAGTATTAGTAGAACCTACTACCGTAGAAGAAACTATTGAGATTCTAAAGAATATTAAAGGCAAGTATGAAGAACACCACAATGTTATTTATACTGATGAAGCCATTACCGCCTGTGTACGACTTACAAACCGTTATATGACGGACAGGTATCTTCCCGATAAGGCTATTGATGCACTTGATGAATCGGGCTCTAGGGTACATATAGTTAATATGGATGTCCCCAAACAAATTTTAGAACTGGAAAAAAAGCTGGAAGATGTTCGGGAACTAAAAAACACAGTCGTTAAGAAGCAGAAGTATGAAGAGGCTGCCAAGCTTAGGGACGATGAGAAACGGATTGAAAAAGATTTGGCCATTGCCCAAGAACGCTGGGAAGAGGATAGTAAACTTCATAAGGAAACAGTTACCGAAGACAATGTCGCCGATGTTGTTTCCATGATGAGTGGCATTCCAGTAAATAGAATTGCACAGACCGAAAGCAATAAACTGGCTAAATTACCCGAATTAATTAAGGCAAATGTTATAGGCCAAGATGACGCTGTTTCCAAAGTAGCAAAAGCTATCCAAAGAAACCGTGCCGGATTAAAAGATCCCAATAAACCTATTGGATCCTTTATTTTCTTGGGCCAAACAGGGGTTGGAAAAACGCAACTCGCCAAGGTTCTCGCGAAAGAACTATTCGATTCTGAAGACGGCTTAATACGGGTGGACATGAGCGAGTACATGGAGAAATTTGCTATTTCTAGACTAGTAGGAGCACCTCCGGGATATGTTGGTTACGAAGAAGGGGGACAGCTTACTGAAAAAGTACGCCGTAAGCCTTACTCTGTAATCCTATTAGACGAGATAGAGAAGGCTCACCCTGATGTGTTTAATATGCTATTACAGGTATTGGACGACGGATTCCTGACCGATAGTTTAGGCAGGAAAATTGATTTTAGAAATACAGTCATTATTATGACATCTAACATTGGTGCCAGACAACTAAAAGACTTCGGTCAAGGAGTTGGTTTTGGAACCTCAGCAAAAAAAGCTCAGGCAGATACGCACCAAAAAAGTGTAATCGAAAATGCCCTTAAAAAAGCATTTGCACCGGAATTCTTAAATAGAATAGATGATGTTGTAGTATTTAATGCCTTGGAAAGAGAGCATATACATAAGATTATTGATATTGAACTTAAAAAGCTGTTTGCTAGAATAAAGGATATTGGATACAACCTTATCCTTTCCGAAAAAGCGAAGGACTATATTGCCGAAAAAGGTTTCGACAAACAATATGGGGCAAGACCTTTAAAACGGGCTATTCAAAAATATATTGAAGACGCCTTAGCAGAGGAAATAGTTAACTCCAAACTGGAAGAAGGCGACACTATAAATATGGAGCTTGATGAGGAGAAGCAAGAACTGACAATTAAGATCAATAAGGCAGAAAAATCTTCCAAAACTTAATGGCGCTAGAAAACAAAATGAAAACATAGCCTTGTGTCATTTTAGTATAGCTAAACATTTGGAATAGTATAAGTATCAAAAGGAGTAGCAAAATTTGCTACTCCTTTTTCGTTTTTACCCATCCCCTTTTCTCCCACACCAGCCATATGATAACCCTTAATTACAAACTCCTATTTTAACTGTACATTGTAGGAATTTAATCACAAATCATTTCTTTATTTTCCATATAAACGATTATTAAGTCTTTAGTCTAATACTTTTTAAAATGGAGTGCCTTAATTATACATTCGCTGCAGAGACACTATATAAACTACCATAAATGAAAGTCGAAAGACCGAAGAAAACTATTATCGTTAGAGAATACCAGTTGGAAATTGGAAAAATACAAGTTTTTGACGATTATATGATCTCTATTTTTGACGAGGGCACCACCGTTAATGGAGAGCAGTTATTTCAAATCCTTGGGATTATTGAAATCCATTTTAGAGATAAGAATTTCGGATTTATAAGCTTACGAAAATATTCCTATGCTATAGATCCTATGATTTACAATCAACTTAGAGAAATAGAGAATCTAAAAGCACTTGCAGTTGTTTCCCTAAAGGAAATAGACATGCATAATTTTAATATTGAAAAGCTATTTTACAAAAAAAACATGAAGTTTTTTATCGATTTAGACAATGCGCTAGCTTGGGTAAAAAGAAGAATACGTTAATAAGACATATTGTAATTCTTGGACCTATACTTTAACCATTTAAATTACGAATTACCATTTTATTGAACCCCCTGCTACTACTAATCCCTATAACCAATAATCTCCAACCAAACCGACTACGTCCTAGGCAACTTATAGGGTTACTTACCCTAATAGATTCAGATACGCCTTCCCTATATACGTTGCAATATCTGTTGCTATTAAAGCTTGTAATCCACACTCTTTAACAGCAATGTCTCCTGCACTCCCGTGAAGATACACCCCAAGAATAGCTGCATCCAATGGCGGATATTCCTGAGCTATTAGACCCGTTATAACCCCCGTAAGGACATCTCCACTGCCTCCTGTGGCCATCCCTGGGTTTCCGGTAGCGTTCACATACCCTTTATTCTTATAAACGGTGATAGTATGGGCTCCTTTAATAACTACAACACAATCATATTTTTTAGAAAACTCCTTTACTCTTTCCAATTTGTCAAAATCGTTCCTCCATTTTCCCAAGATTCGCTCCAATTCCTTGGGGTGTGGTGTAAGTACCGTTTGTGGAGGCAATAAATTAAGTAAGTCTAGATTCCGAGAAAGGATATTTAACCCGTCTGCATCTATAACTAAAGAAGTCTTGTTGTTTTTCAAAAAACGAGAGAATGCCTTTACAGTTTTCGGTGCAGTACCCATTCCTACCCCAATTCCAATGACAGATGGCACTAAATCAAACATAATATTTTGAATTTCCGTTTCGTATTCATCAGTTAGCACCATGAGCTCCGGAAATGAAGTTTGCATCGGAATATACCCACATTTAGGGACAAAGGCCGTTACTAGCCCACTCCCAGAATATAGACACCCCTTGGAGGCCAGTATTACGGCCCCAATTTTCCCATAACTCCCACCAATAATCAAGGTATGTCCGTAGGTGCCTTTATGTGAATATTTTTGCCTAGGGCGATATAGAGAGAACGCCTCCGCCTTATCTATATATAAAAAATTAGATGGTGCATGAAGCAAAAACTCTTTATCCAAGCCTATATCCAAAAGCTCCCAACGCTCCAAAAACACCCCCGTTCCTGGTAGAAAAAATAAAAGCTTCGGCACTTGAAAACTCAATAAGTAATTACACTTAATAGCCTCATTAGCATCTGGAACTTTATGATCCATAAAGACACCCGAAGGAATATCAACGTATAAAACAAATGAATTAGACTTATTAATTTCCTGAAAAATCTTGATGATCCATGGATCTACATCTCTTTTAAGTCCAATTCCAAATATTGCGTCAACAATTATTCCCCCCTCTTCCAATTGGGGTAAACTGGAGTTTTCCTCCATAAAATTAAGATTCAAATTTAGCTCCTTTAACCTATCTAAATTCATTGAAAACTCTTTGGACCTATTCCCACTAAAGTTAACGATATGAACAGCTACCCTATATCCATACTGTATTAAATGCCGTGCAAGCACCAAGCCATCTCCGCCATTATTACCTACTCCACAGAAAATATAAATAGGGGATGTAGAGCCTTTCAGATAATTATGCAACCATTTAAAAATCTGAAGAGCAGCTCTTTCCATAAGAACGTCAGCACTTATCTGCTCCCTTTCTAATGTGATTTTATCAGCATCGTATATTTCTTTGGCGTTAAAAATCTTCATTTAACAAGAATATTTTAAAAAGTTTATCAATTTCATAAAAATTTGATTAAAGATTTGATAGAACAATCAAAAATACTACATTTGATTCTTTAATAATATCATGACCTTGATAAAATCGGACATCATTTTAAGCATTTCACCATTAATCAATGGTTCTATTGCTATTACCGTTATCGGTACTACTACCCCATTGGGGTAAGCTACTACATATACGTCCGTTTTTCATTTTTCTCACGAATCAGTTTTATTTTTTAATCCAAACGAACCATGAAAGTTCTAAAATTCGGGGGCACTTCTGTTGCCAATGCCAAGAATATCAATTTAGTAAAAAATATAATTGCTAACGAGCAGTCAGACAATATTATTGTGGTGGTCTCTGCCCTTGGCGGTATAACCGATCTTTTATTAAAGTCGGCGGCTTTGGCATGCACTCAAGACATCTCCTATAAAGCCACTTTTAAAGAAATTGAAAATAGGCATTTAAGCACTATAAAAGAGTTGATACCGATCCACTCCCAGAGTAAAATGCTCAGCAAGGTAAAAAGCGAACTAAATACATTGGAGACTTTGTTAGAAGGCGCTTATTTAATCGGGGAAATAACGCCTAAACTCTCCGATAAAATTGTGAGCTACGGAGAATTACTCTCCTCCTATATTATTAGCGAACATTTTATTGCAGAAGGAATAGATGCCGCCTATATTGACAGCAGAGAGCTGATAAAGACCAATTCAACTCATGGTAAAACAACGGTAAACTTTCAACTTACCAACAGCAATTGCGTGGAAGCCTTAAAAAGCCATGAAAACACAGTCCTCGTTATGGGAGGTTTTATTGCATCATCGGTTTCTGGGGATTCCACTACCTTAGGACGTGGTGGTTCAGATTATTCCGCTGCTATTGTAGCCAATGCCCTGGATGCAGAAATTCTGCAGGTCTGGACAGATGTGAGCGGCATGTACACAGCAAACCCCAAAATAGTGAAGCAGGCCATGTCCATTCCCCATATTTCCTATGAGGAAGCTATGGAACTCTCCCACTTTGGAGCAAAGGTACTATTCCCCCCCACTATACAGCCGGTGCTTTCCAAAGGCATTCCAATTGTTATTAAAAATACATTTAAGCCAGAAGATCAAGGTACCTTAATTTCTAGAAATACAAATGGCCTCGGGAAAACTGTAAGAGGAATCAGCCATGTTGAGGAAGTGGCATTACTATCTTTAGAAGGGTCTGGCATGGTAGGTATTCCTGGAATATCAAAGCGTTTTTTTGAAGTGCTATCCAATGCCGATATCAGTGTAGTTCTAATTACCCAAGCTTCTTCTGAACACTCCATTTGCGTAGGGATTTCCAATCAGGATACACAAAAAGCAGTGTCTATCATTAACGAAGCCTTCGATTTTGAAATTTCCCGTGGTAAGATTAAACCGGTAATAGCGGAAAAAGACCTTGCCATTGTTGCCTTGGTCGGTGATAATATGAAAAGTCACCAAGGATTAAGTGGAAAAATGTTCAGTACATTAGGTAAGAACAATGTAAACATTAGAGCCATTGCCCAAGGAGCTTCAGAACGAAATATTTCCGCAGTAATCTTAAAATCAGACGTTAAGAAAGCCCTTAACAGCCTGCATGAAGCGTTTTTTGAAGAGAATGTAAAGCAGCTAAACCTATTTGTTATGGGGGTTGGAAACGTTGGAGCGAAGTTTTTAAATCAGATTCAACAACAAAAGAAATATTTAAAAGAGAAACTAAAGCTCAATATCCGTGTAATTGGCATGTCTAACTCTAGAACTATGGTCTTTGATGAGGACGGGATATCTTTAAAAAATTGGGAGGCTTTATTAGCCGCAGGAGAAAAAGCCGACAAAGGCCTCTTTTATGACAAGGTAATGAAGCTAAATTACAGGAATAGTATTTTTGTGGACAATACTGCCAGTGAAGAAGTATCTAACACCTATCATTCTTATTTACAGAATAGCATTTCTGTAGTTACCTGTAATAAAATAGCCTGTTCTTCCCCATTCAGCAACTATCAGGAATTAAAAGATCTGGCACGGAAATACAATGCACCTTTTTTGTTCGAAACCAACGTTGGCGCAGGATTACCAATAATAGATACCTTAAAGCATTTGGTTGCCTCTGGGGATAAAATATTGAAAATACAGGCTGTACTTTCCGGGAGTTTAAATTTTGTATTTAATAACTTTAACGATGGGACTACTTTTCATGATATCGTGAAAAAAGCACAACAAGAAGGATATACCGAGCCAGATCCAAAAATTGATCTTAGCGGGGTAGATGTAATGAGGAAAATTCTCATCCTCGCCCGTGAAAGTGGCAATGTTTTGGATATAGAAGATATTGAAAATCAATCATTCTTACCAAAAGTGAGCCTAGAAACAAATAACTACGAAGATTTTTTCCGAACGCTAAAGGAACATGAAGCCTCCTTCCAGGAAATGTATCAGCAAACAGTTGCGGAGGACAGTAAATTAAAGTATGTAGCTCAATTTGAGAATGGCAAAGCAAGTGTAGGGCTTCAACGAATTCCAAAAGGACACGACTTTTATAATTTAGAAGGAAGTGACAATATTGTATTGTTCTATACCGAACGCTACCCTAATCAGCCCATGATCATTAAAGGAGCAGGAGCAGGAGCAGACGTTACTGCCTCTGGTATATTTGCCGATATTATCCGAGTGGGTAATTTTTAGCTTACGATCAAGCACTGCCATTTTTTATAGTTTTTCATAGAAACGGGCTACCTTTAATTATTTTCAATTCAGAAGACAATGAGTATAAAAGAAATAAAGATATTTTCGCCTGCTACAATCGCTAACATTTCCTGTGGTTTTGACGTATTGGGCTTGGCACTAGAAGCGGTAGGTGACGAAATGGTAATTAGAAAAACTTCGGAAAAAGGAATAAAAATCACTAAACTTACCGGACAAGATCTTCCTACCGAAACTCTTCAAAATGTAGCTGGAGTTGCTGGTTTGGCACTACTGGCCGAAAGCAATTACGACGGCGGTTTTGAAATTGAAATATATAAAAAAATAAAAGCTGGAAGCGGAATTGGCAGTAGTGCTGCTAGTGCTGCAGGAGCTGTATGGGCCATGAATGAGCTTTTAGACCGACCTTTTTCCAATTTGCAACTAGTAAAATTTGCCATGGAAGGAGAACGCTTAGCGAGCGGGGTAGCCCATGCAGATAATGTAGCCCCGGCCCTATTTGGCGGCTTTACCTTGGTACGCAGTTATAGTCCGCTAGATATCATTAAAGTACCAACCCCACCAGAACTCTATGCTACCGTAATCCATCCACAAATAGAAGTAAAGACCTCTGATTCTAGACGGATATTAAAAACAAATATATCTTTAGAGGATGGAATTAAACAGTGGGGCAATGTAGGCGGATTGATCGCCGGGCTATACACCAATGATTATGAACTTATTGGGAGATCCCTTGTAGACCATATTGTAGAACCTATACGCTCTATACTTATTCCTGGCTTTGATAAGGTTAAGGAGGATGCGTTGGATGCCGGTGCATTGGGATGCGGAATTTCAGGCTCTGGTCCTTCCATTTTTGCTTTGAGCAAAGGAGAAGAAATTGCCAGATCGGTGGCCAGTGCTATGAAGAAGGTATATCAAAAAATAGGAGTTGACTATGATGTGCACGTTTCAAAAATAAATACAGAAGGAATCAAGATCATATAAATTAACTTCCTGTTTCCCAAAAACCAACAATTGAAGAATAAAATACCTTGGCAAATGAAGTATTACAGTCTAAATAAAAAAGCACCTATGGTCTCCTTTAAAGAGGCCGTAATAAAAGGAATTGCTCCGGATAGGGGATTATATTTTCCTGAAGAGATCCACCCCCTTCCCGCTTCGTTTTTTGATAGTTTGGAAACATTATCCAATCAAGAAATTGCCTTTAGGGCTATTCAACAGTTTGTCGGTGATGCGATTCCCGAGAAGGTATTGAGCGATATTTTAGAAGACGTATTGGATTTTGATTTTCCAGTAGTCCCAATAACTGATAATATAGCTACTTTAGAACTTTTTCACGGCCCTACTATGGCCTTTAAAGATGTAGGCGCAAGATTCATGGCCCGTTGTTTAGGTTATTTCTCTAACGAAAAAAGTGCTGAAATTACCGTGCTAGTAGCCACTTCTGGTGATACGGGCGGGGCAGTTGCAAATGGATTTCTAGGAGTCCCGGGAGTAAAAGTGGTAATTCTTTACCCAAGTGGTAAAGTGAGTGATATTCAGGAAAAGCAGTTGACTACCTTGGGCAAAAACATCACCGCCTTGGAAGTAGATGGCACCTTTGATGATTGTCAGGAAATGGTAAAATCGGCCTTCCTAGACGAAAAACTGACACAAAAAATGCAGTTGACCTCTGCCAACAGCATTAATGTTGCCCGGTGGCTTCCCCAAATGTTCTACTTTCTGTTCGCCTATAAACATGCCAAGTCTTTAAGCAAAGAAATTGTCTTTTCAGTACCAAGTGGAAATTTTGGCAATATCTGTGCAGGCATCATGGCGCAGAAATTAGGAATGCCGTGTAAACATTTTATCGCCTCCACCAATGTGAACGATATTGTTCCCAACTTTATGGCCACCGGATCCTATATTCCAAAAGCCTCTATTGCCACAATTTCTAATGCAATGGACGTGGGAGATCCCAGCAACTTTATTCGGATCAGACATTTATACAAAGATAATTTCGAAGAACTGTCCAATAACTTAAGCTCTTATTCCTTTACCGATGAGGAGACCAAGGAAGCTATGCTTGCCCTTTATAATGATTTTAACTATGTAGCAGATCCACACGGCGCGGTAGGGTATCTAGGTCTAAAAAAATATCTGGAACAGCATCCAGAATATTATGGTATATTTTTGGAAACGGCCCACCCCGTAAAATTTTTAGAGGTGGTAGAGGATACTATTCAAGAAAATATTGAAATGCCCGATAGCATAGCGAAACTCTTAAACAAAAAGAAAAAATCTATACTTATCTCCAACTATCAAGAGGTGAAGGACTTTTTATGTGAGTAAATTTTTATTCCGATTTTAAAAAACTAATCTTGCTGCTACCATCCCTTATAATTATTTATAGGGGATATAGCATATGTAATACTTTTGCACACCTATTTTACTCGCAGCTATTACTAAACAATAATCATTGAGGTATGGAAATTCACCTGCCACGATGCCCGCTTGCAGTACCATCTAATTCCCCTATTTTCTGTTCTAAAGACCCTATAGGTGTCAATTCTCCTTTCATTAACACTAAATTGTGAAAACAAAAATCTGCTTGCATTTTCACATCGATTAATTTTCGATACTTTTACCTTTTAAACGAATTAAATGAAAAATACAGCCTTAACAAAAACCCATGAGGCATTGGGAGCTAAAATGGTTCCTTTTGCAGGATATAATATGCCCGTTTCCTATGAAGGAGTAAACGCAGAACACGAAACCGTTAGAAATGGCGTAGGCGTGTTTGATGTGTCGCATATGGGAGAATTTCTGATTAGTGGTCCAAAAGCGTTAGACCTTATCCAAAAGGTTTGTTCAAATGATGCTTCCAAACTAACTATTGGAAAGGCTCAGTACAGTTGCCTTCCCAATGAGACTGGAGGTATTGTAGACGACCTTATCATTTACAAAATGAAAGAGGAGCAGTATTTATTGGTGGTAAACGCAAGCAACATAGACAAAGACTGGGAACATATTAGTAAATATAATAAAGAAATTGGCGCAGAAATGCGCAATATTTCTGAGGACTATTCGCTATTGGCCATTCAAGGACCCAAAGCTGTAGAGGCCATGCAGAAACTGACTTCGGTAAACCTATCGGCATTAAAATTTTACACCTTTGAAGTAGCTGATTTTGCCGACATGCCGCATGTTATCATTTCAGCGACCGGATATACTGGATCGGGCGGATTTGAAATTTATTGCAAGAATGAAGAAGTACAGCAGATTTGGGAAAAGGTGTTTGAAGCTGGAGCCGATTACGGGATAAAACCTATTGGCTTGGCCGCAAGGGATACATTAAGGTTAGAAATGGGTTTCTGCCTGTACGGCAATGATATAGATGATACTACCTCTCCTTTAGAAACAGGTTTAGGATGGATTACTAAATTCACCAAAGATTTTGTTAATAGTGAAGCACTGGCCAAAGAAAAAGAAGTTGGACCAAAACGAAAGCTTATTGGATTTGAACTGACCGAAAAAGGAATTCCAAGACAAGGATATGACATTGTAGACAAAGATGGTACCATAATAGGAAAGGTAACCTCTGGAACCATGTCTCCCTCGCTGTCCAAAGGAATTGGTCTTGGATTTGTGCCAACGGAAGTATCAAGTATCGGTAATACCATTTATATCCAGATTAGAAAAAAGGCGGTACCAGCAGTAATTGTTAAGCCTCCTTTCTATAAAGTATAAACCATTACATATTTGTGTGAGGGAAAGGAGATGACCGGATGAATAAAATACTTATTTTAGGAGCCAGTGGCTTTATTGGCAATGCTATTTACCGGGAATTAAATTCTTATTTTGATACCTATGGAACTTATTATTCAGCTAGAAGAAGTTTTGAAAATAATCATCAGTTCCATAGGTATGATTTAGAAGAGGATGACATTGTCCGAATCTTGGATAGAATTAAACCTGATCTCATTATCTCTGCCGTAAGAGGCAACTTTCAGGCACAGGTAATCGCCCATCAGCACATCATAGAATATATCCTCAAGAATAATTCTAAGCTATTTTTTATATCCTCTGCCAATGTTTTTGACGCCTATAGTAAATTTCCCTCTTATGAATATGATAAGACCTTTTCCGAGAGCATATATGGACGGTTAAAAATTAAAATAGAAAATATGCTGTTAAGGATCCCAAAATCCCAAATGGCTATTTTAAGGGTTCCTATGGTCTTTGGAAGTAACTCTCCAAGAATAAAATCCATAAAAAATTCGCTAGAGGTTAATGAACCTTTAGAAGTTTTCCCTAATTTAATTATGAACGTCACTAGTGACGACAAGCTTACCCAACAGATTCATTATATAATTAACAGGGACCTGTCAGGAGTGTTCCACTTAGGCTCCGAAGATCTGATCCATCATGAAGATTTCATAATTGAAATTGTAAATCGAATGGAGAAATTTCGTCCAATTTATAAAAGGGTATACACCACCAACGATGATAGATATCTAGCAGTGTTGCCAAAATACAATTTGCTTCCACAAAATCTACACTTTAATTATCAAAACATTATAGACGAGCATATCTTTACGGAATAGTCCGTAATAGGGAATGGTAATTTTATTAACTTTAAAAAAATCAACGATATGAGCACATTATCAAAAGAACAAATAGAAAAAAGATTAGAACAATTAGACGGCTGGGAATATGTAGAGGGTGCCTTGGAAACATCTTTCGAATTTAAGAATTTTAAGGAAGCCTTCTCAGTTATGACCAGAATTGCATTTGAATGTGAGGCGCAGAACCATCATCCAGAATGGAGCAACGTTTATAACTCCTTAAATATTAGACTTAATACCCATGATGCAAATGGGGTAACCGAAAAGGATTTTAAACTGGCACATAAGATTGAAGAAATAATTGATAGCGAATAGACATAACACTTGTTGCAGTTTTAAAAATTGTTAAATTTGTTTCCGTAATCTAAATAAAACCGAATAATGGGAAGAGCTTTTGAGTTTAGAAAAGCGCGTAAGATGAAAAGATGGTCTGCCATGTCCAAAGCCTTTACAAGAATAGGCAAGGATATTGTAATGGCGGTAAAAGAAGGCGGTCCGGATCCTGCTTCCAATGCAAGGTTAAGAGCTGTTATCCAGAATGCCAAAGCAGTAAATATGCCTAAAGACAATGTAGAAAGGGCCATAAAAAGAGCTTCGGATAAAAATCTGGGGGACTATAAGGAGGTCCTTTTTGAAGGCTATGCCCCACACGGTATTGCTATTCTGGTTGAAACTGCAACGGATAATAATACCAGAACAGTCGCCAATATCAGAAGCTATTTTAATAAATGTAACGGGAGTTTAGGCACATCGGGCTCGGTAGAATTTATGTTTGACCATACCTGTAACTTTAGAATTCCTGCCGAAGGGATAGACCCTGAGGAATTGGAACTGGAAATGATCGACTTTGGAGCCGAAGAGGTTTTCGCTGATGAGGATGGCATCTTGATATATGCTCCCTTTGAAAGTTTTGGGGCTATACAAAAGGAGTTGGAAAACCGAGAGATAGAGATTCTATCTTCTGGCTTTGACCGTATTCCACAGGTTACTAAAGAGTTAACTGAGGAGGAAGCCGCAGATGTTGAAAAATTACTGGAGAAGATCGAAGAGGATGATGATGTACAGAACGTATATCATACTATGCAGGAATAGGCCTTAGAAAAAAATAGTTAAAGCTATTCTCAGGAACCTTTCCTACCCCCCTTATAAAAATTTTTATAAGTAGCATAGTCCTTATCATTATTTATACCTTTGATTGAGTAGTGAAAAACACTTCAAAAAATTAAATGTATTTCAGTGTTCAGGGTAACATTCATAATCTAAAATACGTTATATATAAAAATAGCACCAGGAAAAACCTGGTGCTATTTTTATATACAATAACCTTTATTTTATAATCCAGAAGGCACTTCGCCCACCTCATTAAAATTAGTTGCCATCAGTGAGAAATCTTCTAATCCTATGGTACCATCACCGTTAAAATCAGCTCTAGCATTATAATTGGTATCCCCAACGCTAAGATTAAAAGTATTTACCAGTAGTGAATAATCTTCCAGTGACACGGTATTGTCATTATTTGCATCCCCTACCCTCAATTCACCTATATTTAAATCATTATCTCCCGCCACTAAAGTTAGCGTTGCTACTTTTTGTAAATGCATATTAGATTTAACTACTATTTCATAGGTGCCGGGTGTTATCCCATTTACAATAGCCTCTCCAAGGGCAGATCCAACAGGAGTGAACTCCAATACAGGTGAAACTGCCCCAATTTCAAATATTGCAACCGATAAATCTATACTATTATCGGTTCTACCCTGTAAGGAGTATGAAATGGTCATATCTGAAACTGCTGTAGACGGATTATATTCCAAAACTATAGTGTTCGATGCAACGCTATTTATTCCATTGTCTCCGGTTATCACAGCAATAAAATGATTAAGACCTCCATTTGGCGTTCCAGAAGCTCCCACCGTTTGCGTTAGGGTAACGGGAATATTAGCCACCCCAGACGCATCCAGTTGAGCTATGTACAACTCTTTAGCCATAGCTTCGTTGGCTTCAAAAGGATCTACATCATATCCAATATTAGGGTTTCCTGCATCTATGTGTAAACGCCCATCTACTCGCAACAAGGCTACCGAGGCATTTGGCGTGCCAGTAATCTGAATAGTTTGATTTGCTTCTGTTACCACTCTGGAGACATTAGATCCTTCAACCAAAATGGAAGGTACCATCAAGCTATTGCCAACTTCATTTACGATTGCATCTGAACCGCCTAGGGAACCCTCATCAAACAAACTCGTACTATATAGGACCCCACTTGCAAATTCTACGGTCACTGTGGCTCCTATCAGTTCAAAGCCCGAAATGGAACCTGCATCACCATTAGGTAAAGCTCCCCTAATACTCGTTGGATTCATTTCAACACCAAAAACATAGGATTCACCTGGATTAAAATCTGTGAAATTCAAAGATAAAACATCATATCCTTCTTCGTTGTTAATTCCATTGTGCGGCTGCTTAAATACACTAACACAATCTTCATTGTCCGAACCTCCATTTCCTGGAACAGTTAAGCCAACAGCACTGGCTGAATTACCCGCATTCCCCGTGGTTAAACACTTTCCTGCACTATCACCCGCAATCCCCACAGGATCGAAAACTACATCCATCATATATCCAGTGGTCGTATTAATAGTTACATTTACAATGTTATCGTTTCCAGTATTATCTATAATAAATGAATTATTTCCAAAGGTAGAAGCCCCTAAATCACTACCCGGAGTAACCTTGACCGTTGCTTCTGGATTGCCTCTAGAGAACAAGTCAACATGCCAAATAAAGTTAATCGCTGTACTTGATGCAGGATTACAAGCATCACTAACCTTCACTACAATATTGTAAGGACTATCTTCTGAAGCTCCAGGAATACCACCCACATTCTGTAGAGATTGTGATCCATTTAATAAAGTATTGTTTACCCCTGCACCCTTGGTATCAATATGAGTTAATGCAATACGATCTATCTTATGGCCTTCTGAACGTTCACGCATGGTAATTGTATAGGTACCAGGGTTTTCAAAATAAGCATAAATAGGGAAAGCGTTGTTATCTATCGTTCGGGTATACCAAGAATTAGCAATTGTATTGGTATATACTTTAAAGTAACCATTGATTCCTGGATTCTCATTACCATGATCTGGCCTGCCTTGGGAATTTCCCTTTGGCCAATATATAGTTTTAGACGTATTTTCAGGATTACTCAATTCATTAAGAAACTCTTGTGTTCCCGTAAGCTCCCCACCTTGAACTGTAAAAAAATGAACGTTTGGCGTGTTATCAATTTTAAACCAAGTATCATTTTTATCACTGGAAGCAGAACCAGTAATGGCCGATTTTACATGGAAGCGGTATACCCCTGGGGTGGTAATTTCAACATCGTAATTAACGGCCTGTCCATTTAGGTTTGAAAAATGGTCCGCACTTGCAACCAAAAATGTGGTACCCGATATGGTTTGTACATTAAACCCACCTGCAGTGTCTACAAAATCGGTTTCTGCCTCTATAATCACCATTCCATCATCTTCTATAAAAGCACCGGCCGTACCGCTACCCGATACACTAGTAATAGTACCTGAAATAATCCCGGTAGAAGAATCTATAGCTAGATTTGGTGGTAAGTTATTTGCTGAAAAAGTCAAAGGCCCACAGGAATTAGGATTTTCATCTGTAGCAACAATCTGAAGATTAACGGTGTCCCCATCCACCGCGTTCTGTGTACCAGGATTAATAACCACTGGCGATAGACTAGTAGGAGGATTTCCAATTACTGCAACTATCTCGATAGCTTTAAGGGAGGGATTCTCTACACCATGAATAAATTGCAGGTCTAAAATACCGTCCGTAACGGTAACCCTATAGGATACCATATAGGCTCCCAGTGCTCCGGCCGCTCCAAATGGATCAATACCCCTGAATACATTAGGTACGGAACCTTCAACAGAAACATCAAACACCCGCTGTCCTGCCGCTGTTATTTGATTGAACAACTCAGCAAAATAGAGTCGCACCTCTATTTCCGTCCCTGAATCCACTGGAAACTGCCAATGCATTTCAGGTGCCCCAGCTGCATCATATCTCTCGCTTTTAAAAATACTACTTGGGGTCCCTGAGGGCAATGATGGATGCGACATATTTATTGGACCTTTATAAGCTGATGCTGCGGATTGATCATATAATCCTGCAGGCGTGGTTGCAGCTACCAAATATGGCGAGTTTCCTGCTGCCCCAAATGCACCTTGATCCAGACTCCAATCTGGATGAGGTGAATCTGTTGCTGTAACTAATTCTCCCCCTGCATTTACACGGTATAACACCGTAGCTGCTGCTTCTCCACTAGTCACTTGAATACTTTTGGTTGCGTTACTTCCATAAGATATGTTTAAAGTTGCAACTTCTCCAGCCTGGAAACCAATATGCTCTATTTGAACTGTCTTACTTGTTCCGGCGGCTATTAAAAAACTTTTAGGATCAATAATTTTAAAATTGGAAGCGTTTGACCCCGTAAGTGTCAAAGACTTAACATATAAACCTTGATTTCCACCGGAAATATTAACTAACACATTTTCTATCCCTCCTTGTGGCACTGTAATGGTTGTTGGAACTAAAATAGCACTGGCGATCACCGGTGTTCCACTAGGATTATCCTCACCATAAACTTCCATTTTAGTCTGATTTCCACCTCCTTGGTTGGGAGAACCGGAAGTAATCCAGATTCCATTACCGGATACAATTGCCTGAGTTCCATGACGCGGATTATTAAGGTCACTTAAAGAGGCCCAAGTATTGGTAGTAACATCCAAGGCATCCGTTTTGGCATACGCCTGCCCACTGCCTTCTCCACCCATTACAACGACTTTTCCATTAAAAGTTACTGTTCCCGAAGCGGCACGGGGGGTTGGCAAATTAGCTGATGAAGGTAACGTTGACCATGTACCAGTGGCAAAATCATAGACATCTACTTCAGGTAGTACAGGTGCAAAAGTGCCTCCAGCACCACCCGTAAGCCTTCCTCCTGCAACATATATTTTATTATCTACAACAGTAGCATGGAAATGGTCACGTGCACGTGGCGCATCTATCAACTTCTTCCACTGTCCTGTAGCAGGATCAAATTCATCGAACCAAGGAATATAACCACCATTATGTCCTTGGGTGTTACCCGCAATTACATAGAACTTATTATTGTACATAACCAATCCGGCAGAACCTCTTTTTCTATCATTTGGTATGGCAGGACCTTGGATCCAAGTGTCAGAGACGGGATCGTACATATATATATAATCACTAGGGGTTTCATTTGGATAAGAATTATTCTGGAAAGATCCAATAACCCAAATTAACCCTTCATAAGCAACAGCCTGAAAGTGATTAAACTCGAATGGTGCTTCTGAGCCTGCCTTAGACCATGTATTTGATTTGTAATCATATATTTCTACTTTTTTGGCATTCTCCCTACCGCCAAACAGATAAAACTTATCACCTACCTGTACAAAGGAATTTTCATGTCTTGGTGTATGCTCAGTTAGGTTCGTAATGTTGGTCCATTCACCACTTGTTGGAGCTCCATTGGAAATAATCTCAATCCCTTTAATATTAGGATTTTCAACTCCCTTAATAAAATCTATATTGAGATTCCCATCATTTACCTCTACTACAAAACTCTCGACTCCTGCAGTGGCATAACCATACGCTGCTGTCTGATCAAAATCTTTCAACACCACCTGACCTTCAATTGCAACATCAAAAACCCTTGATCCTGGAGTTTGTGCTCCATTCCAAACTTCAGCAAATAATAAATTAACCGTATACGTCCCTTGTGAAAGGGGAATATTCCACTGCATATTATTCGGTACTGCTAATGTATTATATCTTTCTGTTGAAAATATACTGTTCGGATAGGACGTATTATTAACAAAAGTTCCCGGAAGCCCAACTCCAAAAGTTTTATCCTCTACCGAGGAATTTACAAACTGGGAAGGCACTCCATTTTGTGTTGCACCATTGAAGCCACTTACGGCATTATCTTCTCCCCAATTCACTGGAGATGAGTCGTTGGAAGCTACTTCATTGCCACCCGCATTAATACGGTGCAATACTGTATTCGCCACATTGGGATTATTAACCGTCCATGCAAAATTTAGATTCGCGGGGGAAGAGGATGGTTTGCTCACTGTAACGGTAACATTATATTGACCTGCATCTTCCACATTGGAAGAAATGGATCCCAAAATAGCTCCTTGCGTAGGTTCTATACTTAACCCTGGAGGTAATCCGGTTACGGTAAATGTAAAATTTTCATTGGGATCCCCTCCACTTGCTGTAATATTCAACGCTGGGATATCACCCGGATTATTTATTTGATTGGCCACAGGATCAATTTGGATTGGCATATCTACTACTCTTCCAGCTCCTAGTATTTCAATGGCATTAATCAACGGATTTTCAGTTTGATGAATAAACTCAATATTCAATACCCCATCGGTGACAGTTACTTGGTAACTTTCCATTGCACCCACCTTATTACCATACTGAGCAGACAGATCCTTATCATTAATGACCAGTGCATCTTCCATTTTAACGTCGAAGATGCGTTCCCCTGCAGCTCCGGTACCATCATATCCATTACCCATATATAGGTTTACAGTAAATGTTCCGTTGCCCGTATTAAAAGTCCATTCCATTTCCGGTAATTCTGCCTGATCCCATCGTTCCTTAGCAAATAACGCTTGTGGCGCATAGGATGGTACGGAGGAATGTCTTCCCGTAATATTGTGGGTGGAACTATTTCCTGTATTAACAGTAAAATTGGTTCCACCGGACGCTCCTATAACACTGTTACTTGTCCAATCAGGATTAGGGCCGTCCAATGCGGCAATAGTTGGTCCACCAGCATTAACCCTAAACAAAACAATTGGTTGTTCAATTAGATTAACAGAAAAAGTTTGTTCTACAAATAACAAATTTGAATCCGTTGCTCTAACGGTTATTAGAGTACTAGCCTCAGTATTGGGATAGGTTAATGTTAAAATATTAGCTTCAATATTTGCACCTATAACCGGATTGGTGTTATTTTCTATAGTATAGGTTATATTTCCAACTCCCTGGTCATCATCAAAATAATCGTTTAAATTAAAATTTTGATCAGGTGAACCGATCAATATGTCCAGGTCTGCCATAGTTTGAGAAACGGTGGGCTGACTTCCTCTAACATTCAGATAATCCCATGTACCCTCTACTTCTTGTCCGGCAGCGTTGGAAGTTCCGATCATTCCTACCGCTAAAATGGTAGAAGATTGTTGAATTGCTGTTTTAATTGTTCCCATTGCAGAAACGGTCCCCAAAGGAATTGGCGTATTATCATCAATACTATACAAAATTTGCACCTCCGCAGTAATTGCATTTACATTGAAAAAAAAGACGATATCATTTAAAGGTCTACTAGTTTCCTCTAGTGTTACACTTAACGGAGCTTGAGGGATATCTTCAATCTCTTGTAATGCTACAATCCCGTTCTTTGTAAGGACCACTTTAATATAATTACTTTGGGTTCCATCACCAATAAATATACCTATTTCGCTATTTGAGGGCGCTAGACTACCGTACAATTGGGTAGGATCCCAGAAATTAAATAAACGGCCTTCAACAAGAAAAGAATTCACGGATTGGTCCACATTTACCCCGTATTGAAATGCTTTATGTTGATTATTGCTATTCCCCAATGCAGTTCCAGAGGTCATCTGCATAGTCATTGCACCTGTAGCTCCTCCCAAAATATCGTTGGGATTTGGTCCATCCCCTGGAACATCAATCCAGTTCAACCAGTTGGGATTGGGATCCCCGTTATTCATAAGACCTGTTAAACCAAGTCCGAAATAGCCTCCCAATTCAAGATTATCAGAAAATAATTCATTAATAACCGGTAAATCAAATCCATCAGAGCCGTTATCCAGTGGATCTCCTAATTGAAATGGATCATCGGCATCCAAAATTCCATCGTTATCATCGTCGTTATCGTTCAAATCTGACACCAGTACCCCACCCGCTGCTTTGTCAAAATCATTAGGTTGTGACCCTCCATTGCAATGATCTGTGCCATTATCAACCTCATCTTGATTGGTATATCCATCTTGGTCCGTATCATCCGTCCCAACAAACAATGGATCGCTAGGATCTAAACATACTACTAAGGGTTGAGGTTCCAGAATCTTTATATTACCATTAAATGTTGCAACCCATATAGTTCCAGGAAAAGGATCGTTATCCCCGTTACAGGCAATTCCCAATGCATTTCCTCCAAGACCGGAGGCAAAGTTGCTGGTTAATTTTTTCAGGCTTCCATCCGGATTTAACTGAACTCGTCTCAAGATTCCGTTATTATGCCCTGCAATTAGATCACCCACCATACTTTCTGAACCTGTAAATATGGTAGAGGTATATTCATCAATCCCGTTAGTATTGGTTCCCCATATGGTAACAATATCGTCATCGGGACCATCTGGATTAGGAGTAGATGGCCCTCTCCAATCTCCTTGAGCCGCATCGGCCATACTTACAGGAACTGGTGGCCAATCTACGGGCAACGCTATACTTTTATCATTAGTATAACCTGCGCCTTTTAATCCGGTCGGATCGTAAATTAAGGTTCTAAAAACCGCACCATTGGTATTATTTACCGATGGGTTGGTATATAGACCTGCGGATAATGGGTTTGCTCTAATTGGTGTAGGATGGCCCCCATAAAAAGAACCGAAGGAATACCCATGAACATTCTTGGTGATCAAATGCAAATGATCTTCATTATCTACTTTTTCACCACCAATAGTGGTATTACTCCCAGGTTCATTTGGATCATACTCATTGGTTACGTTACCCGTACCTTCATTTACTGGAAATCCTCCCCAACCTCCATTGGCCCCGTTGTCTGTAACGTAGACTGCACCTGAAGCTGTAAGCACCAAATCATAGGCATTCCTATAACCAGGTGAAAATATCTGTACCGGACCTCCTATTACAATTTTAGCTTGATTCAATCCATCGTTACCCCCCCATGGATCATTTAGGTCAATACCATCATAATCTGGATGATCAGGATCCTCGATACCATTTATATTGTCACGTGTAGGATCATCTAAAGTAGGAATATCATAGATATAAGCTCTCCCATCATTTTTAATGGGCATATTTTCTATAAGATCTAGATTTACAGATAGGACTGCGGCAGATAAAGCATATTCGGTTGTCCAGGCAAAATTGTCTGAAGGAGCACCTGCATTTGTATGACCACCTTGAGTTACAATAAGATATTTAACGCCATTAATACTTGCGAATTCCAACCCGTTGGTCGCGTGGTTTTCTTCAGACCTTGGCAGACCACGAACTATATCCACTACGTTCCATGAACTTCCTGTCCAGGTAAGTCGAGTAATTACACCAGAGTTTGTATCCAAGTTTAAATCACCACTAGGCCCCCCTACCCTAGAATCACTGGAAGTAACATAAATTATTGGATTTGCAGCAGTACCAGCTACCGTAAGACCAGTAGCCTCTCTATTATTTCCAGTGTTCGGGGAACCATCGTCATTATGGTTGGGAATATTCTTAACATGTAACAGTTTCTCCGATCCAGTCACTACGTAATTACTGCTACCGTTCTTTTGCACGGTAAAAATATCGATGGTTCCGTTTAAATTTAGCACGTACAATCTTCCATCTGGACCATACTTTAAAGAGGTGCCTTGCGTAACGCCACCATTACCATTATAATTAAGGTTACTTTGATTAAAAGATTGAGCTTCAATACTATTTATACAAAGTATCATCATCAATAGCAGCATAATGATTGGCCGAAACTTTGTTACATAGGAAATTAGAGGTGTAATAAATGGCTTGTTACATACCATATTCCTGGGGTTTAGGTTTGGATTTATACAAAGGTTTTTCATTCTAAAATACTTTTCAGGTCTAGGTTATCGTTTAATGGCCATTTGTTGTTGTAATTCTTTTCCTTTAGAATCTATGGTTCTAACAAAATATGAACCAGATGGTAATTCTTGAACTCCTAGAAGGTAGGATCCTAAGTCTTTATTTGGATCCATCCTTAATGATTTTACTAGTCTACCGGAAATATCATATACATATATTTGTGTTAACTGCGTTGGTTCGTCAAAAGAAACAGCTACACTTTCATTTGCGGGATTTGGTGATATTACCATTGAATTTACCGACGCCTTAGCCGCAATGACAGGCTGCCCCACGTTGAAGTTAATTATTAACGACTGACCCGCATTCCCAGATGCTCCACCCAAAGTATATGGAGTGGCTTTAAGGGTATAGGCTCCTACTGGTAAGTTTATTGAGGTATAGTCCCCATTTGTATCTCCGAAGAGCGCATAGGGAGCACTTGTCTCAATCCACGTTCTGGTGATTGCTCCTGATAATTCAAATTTTACACTTCCAACAATTTCCGGATCCGTATTCGCCCTGATATTAATATTATTCCCATCAGTAATATTTACATTATTTTCTAGGGCGTGCAACTGAGAATTGTCAATCGCATTTATCAAAGTGAAGCTTACTACCTTATCAACATCGTTGGGATCAACTGCAGTGACTTGAATACTGGTTGTGCCTACACCACCTTTGTCATCCGTAACCGAAAGCGTTACAGTTTTAGGACCTGCAGTACTATACGTATGCGTTGGGTTTTGTAAAGTTGATGAATTGCCATCGCCAAAATTCCAAGAGTATCCTACAACATTCCCATCGGTATCCATTGATCCAGCACTTGAGAAATTAAGTTTAAAGGCAGTGTTGGGATCAGGGTTTCCTGTGGCAACTGCAATCGGATTTGCATTACCTGGAGGCCCGCTAACTACACTAAAATTAACCGTTTGGACTGCTCCTACACTGGGCCTGGCTACCAAGGTGTAATTACCTACCGGGAAAGGTTTTCCCTGTATGTCTATTCCTATATCCCCAAAAAGAGAGTAAGGAGCCGAAGGTCCTTCGGACTTACTTTGGTTTATTGGACCTGTTAGCGTAAAATACACGTATCCAGGATTTAGGTCGGGGTTAAAGATGATGCCCAATGGGGTATTACCGATATCCGTTTTAGAAATCTGTAATCCATTTGTAAGCGTGTATAGTTGAGTATCATTGTTGGCATTCAAAATAAACAAAGCTGCATTGTTATCAGGTTCATTAACCTTAACCTGTACACTTACTATGTCATTAGCACCCTCATCGTCTGTGATGGTGAGAGTACTTACATAGTTACCGGGATTGACATAGGTATGGGATGGATTGGCTTGGGTAGATGTCCCTCCATCTCCAAAATTCCATTCATACGAAACTATGGAACCATCTGCATCACTAGATCCACTGCTTGAAAAAGCAACAATTAATGGAGCAGTACCAATAGCTGGAGTAGCACGGGCCACCGCAATAGGTGCTTGATTAGCTATTGGATCCAATACGGTTATACTTATGTTCTTTATACTTGTAGCATTATCATCATCGGTTAGTGTAAGGGATACGTTATAACTGCCTGGTGTATTGTAAGTATTTGATGGGTATAGTAGACTGGAAGTATTGCCATCTCCAAAATTCCACTCATAAGACACTATAGCACCATCGGCATCATTAGAACCACTACTTGAAAAATTAACCAATAATGGTGCTGCACCAATAGTTGGAGAAGCACTAGCTACTACTATGGGTGGCTGATTTATAGTTGGATCAACAGCGGTAACACTAATACTTTTAGTACTAGTAGCCCCATCATCATCAGTTAGCGTAAGCGAAATGATATAACTGCCACCCACACTATAAGTATGAGATGGATTCTGCTCTGTAGATGTATTTCCGTCACCAAAATCCCAAGAATAACTGGCTATACGACCATCATTATCAGTAGAACCGGCACTTGAAAAATTGATCTTATATGGAACAGCATTATCCGTGTTTCCAACCAAAGATACCACTGGTGGCACATTGGCCGGAGGACCGCTAACTACAGCAAAATTAAATGTCTGCTGAACTCCAGAGGTGGTACTGGTTACCAAAGTATAGTTTCCGATAGGAAAGGGCTTTCCTTGAATATCAATTCCTATATCGCCAAATAAAGAATAAGGTGCAGAAGGTCCTTCAGATTTATTCTGATTAATTGGACCTGTTAACTTAAAAAATACATTGCCCGGATTTAAGTCAGCATTATAAATAATACCCAAAGGAGAATTGCCTATTGTATTCTTATCTATCTGCATTCCATTAGTTAATGGAAACAAGGCCAAATCGGTATTAGCATCCACAACTATTACTGAGGCATTTGCAATTGGACTACCAACTTGTATGGTTTTAGTAGCACTGTTAACGCATCCATTAATATCTTCATAAGTGTAAACAATTGCGTAGATGCCACTTCCAATTGAAGGGTCAAAAATATTCTTGCTAACCCCAGGCCCACTATATACCCCTCCTGAAGGATTACCACCAGATAAAGCAATGGGACTATCTGTAACAAGCACATCTGCAAAAGACGCCAAGGTTACTGATGGTGGTGTTGGTCCGTTTAATGTAATAGATAAATTTTTAGTACAACCATTTACATCGGTCACCGTAACACTATAAGTACCAGCTGCAAGTCCGTTAGCAGTACTTGCGTTTAAATTAGGATTATGGCTCCAATTATAGGTAAGCGGACCTTGAAATCCTACCGTGTTAATCTCTATTGAACCATCGTTAATATTACAACCAGAAGGGTTGGTTGCATTTCCTATGCTTGCATTAAAATTACTACATATTGGATTCTGATTAGTGAATTTAAACGATATCGTCTTAGGCGTTCCCTGACTTCCATTTAATCCTACACTACCATACGGACTGGCGGTAAGACTATAATTCCCTTCTGCGAACAACTCTCCAAAAAAATCATTTGTCGGTAGATTATCACCAAATAATGTAAAAGGCGCTACACTTTCAGTCTGATTCCGGGTTTTATTGCCACTCAACAATAAATGCACACTTCTCACATCAGAAGTGGTATTGGCCTTTATCGCAAGGTTAGTAGTTGCATATGTTGTGGCATTTATCAATTGACCATCGGTCAATGGCATTATATCTTGGTCGGTATCTGCGTTTATTAAAGTAAAACCAGTTATAGCTAGTGTTGTAGGTACACTCTCAATAAAAGTAGCACTTATAGTAGCGGTTCCCTGTACATTTGTGAACTCATAGGCAGTTAAGGGACCAACAGAATTACCATTAACAAAAACATTTTCTACCTGATACCCTGCATTCGGAGTAATAGTAAAAAGTATATTGGCACCTTGATTTACAGTGGTAGTGGAAGGATCAATAGTTCCATTTGGACCTGGATTGGCTGTAATCGTATAGGAATTACCACCAACTTGAGATACATTTACAGTACGTGTTACTTGTAGTGCAGGGTTCCCTGCAGCATCCATAACATCATAGGTTACAATGTATTGCCCAACCGTATTAGTATCAACAAGATCCCCACCTATAGTTACCTTCTCACTAATATCATCATCCGTGTCATCTATTGCGTTAGCACCTAGCTCCGTATAAATATCACCAACACTTAAATTGATGGTATCATCTCCTATCAAAGTTATAATTGGAGCTGTAGTATCTATATCATGTACATTAATTGTAGAGCCAGTTACCCCAGTTAAAATATTATAACCACCAAAAGTTGCTTTTGAGGCAAGTCCATTTATGGGGTCCAAAAATTCCAAATTTGTTTTGCCCAATGCTTTCGCGGTAAATTGTATTTCGAGGAAGACAAAATCTGCATTCGGAAATGAAGAAAATGTACCTCCTGCATAATTGATCACTCCAATAGCGTTGTTAAAATTCGGCTGAATAATAGGCACTGGGAACGGACTAGCCTGCGGTATATTTACACTCGTGACCTCAATTATATTTGAGTCGAAACTCATATGAACTTCAGCCGCATCTACAAATTGACTAGTTTCTACCGCCACAGTTACAGAAAAGGCTTGGTTAAGTTCTACTGATAATGATGTAGGTGAAGTAGAGATTTGTACCTGCCCCGTTAGGGAGGAAGTAAGACTGAAAATTAATATTATTACAACCTTACTTTTCAATTTAATGGATTGTACCAAGTAAATTGGCAAGAGATATCCAGTTAATTTATGTAAAAGCTCCCCCATAATGTGATATTTATAAATTGAATTTGAACCGATTATTTAAATGTATGTTCACAAATTTGATCTTTACCTTTCTGGAAGGTATAAACCATTACGACCTTGAAGAGAAATACATATACATTCAATTTATCAATATCGCCAATACAGAGCAAGGCGTTGATTATGAACTATGTATATATGAAGAAGAAATTACTTGAGTAAAAATTTAATCATAAAAATCTTGTTGGTCATATAAATTATGACCATAACTAAGTGGGTTCCTATGGATTTTGGGGGAAAATCAATATTTAAAAAAAGGGAAAATTTATATTCTCAAAAAAAGAACTTTACAAATCGAATATATTACCATTATATTGACAAAAGATTTAATTCCAGATTTAAATAGATCAAGCAAAAATCAAATATTGAAATTAAAAATTAACATTTTAATAATTCGTCCTCCAATTCGATAATCAGCTCCAAATACTCGACAATTAACCACTTCTCAACACAATAAAATCGAAATTATTATAGCGGTAGAATAAGATTCTTGGGTGTGTAAATTTTAACGGTAAATAACAAATTACATTTAGCGTATAGTCGGAAAAAAATTTATGTAGTAGCCATTGTACATATTGTCGTATAGACTTAAAGATTTTATAGATAGTCTTACCCATCCATTAAAATTATTGGGCAACAAATAAAAGAATATTCTTTTTAGAAACTATTTTCGGGAACCTTTCCTAAAACGCCTTTATAAAAAGCTGTATAAGTAGCAAAGTCCTGTTCTTTATTTTCTGTTGGGAAGTGGGGGGCTGAAAACTTTATCTGTTTTTTACCGAAATCAAAAGCCACCAAGACTATTGGGACGTTGGCTGCTTTTGCTATATAATAAAATCCTGTTCTCCATTCACTCACCTTCTTCCTAGTTCCTTCTGGGGATAAGGCAAGTCTAAACTGTTTTTTTTCTTGAAAAAGTTTGGCCGTAGCACTTACCGTATCCCTATTCTTGCTCCTATCAATAGGTGTACCTCCCATCCAACGGAAATACCATCCAAACGGAGGCTTAAACAAGCTTTTCTTTCCTATAAAATGAATTTCCTCATTTACTACGCGGCGTACTAAAAGACCAAGAAAAAAATCGACCCAACTAGTATGGGGAACTACTATAAAAACGCATTTATCCACTTTAGGGAAGGAACCTATTAGTTTCCACCCCAACACTTTAAAGTATATAAATTTTGCGATGGTATGCATGGCATCTAAGGTATTAAAATCCGATAACCATAGGTCATAATTAGTCTATATTTTTTGATATATTGATCTTAACTTCTCTGGGCTGATGTGTTTTTTCCATTCCACGCCCAAAGCATTTTCCCAAAGAGGTTCTAGACTAAGGGCCACGTTAGTCATTATTTTAAAATCACTATCGGTCAAATCCCTACATACTCCTTTTGGCAACGTGATGTTATGTTTTTCTATCATCTTATTGAACATAGCCACTCCCTTGGGATAAAACTCCTCCAAATATTGAAAAACCAAACAATTCCCTATGCCATGTCTTACTCCTAACAAATAGGAGAGTCCATAACTCATGGCATGGGCAACGCCGACTTGTGAATATGCAATACTCATCCCACCGTGCCAGGACGCCATCATTAACTTATCTCTAGATTCTGAATCTTCCAATTCTCCTAAAAAAACCTCTTTACAAAGTTCTAAGGCCTTTTCTCCATAGCTTTGGCTGAAGGCATTTAAAAAGGTACCATCCAACGATTCTACACAATGAATAAAGCAGTCCATTCCGGTATAAAACCATTGCTCTTTAGAGACGCCTTTGGTAAGGTCTGGGTCTAAGATAACTTGGTCAAAAGTTGTATAGTCCGAGTTTATGCCTAGTTTTTTTTCTGGACCCATTAAAACGGTGGTTCTAGATACCTCAGCACCGGTACCACTAATTGTTGGAATACCAACATGATAAATAGATGGTTTTTTCACCAAGTCCCAACCTTGATATTCCTGCGCCTTACCTTCATTGTTCAACATTATGGCTACCGCTTTTGCCAAATCTAACAAGGTACCCCCCCCTATCCCCACAATACCGGAAGGAATTTCTTTATACTCGCTACGTATCTGTTCTACTAAGAAGTCTACCTGGTCTGTTTTAGGCTCTTCCTCTGCTGAAATAAAGATAATTAGATCGTTAGGGAATAAGGGTATCCGAGAGATAAGTGGAGTTCCCTCAAATACATCATCGATTAAAAAAATAATAGGCGCTTCAACACTTTTCCTTTTTGGCAATAAGATCTCTCCCAACTGACCAAAACATCCATTACCAAATATAACTCTGGGAACCATAGGAAAGTTCCTGTAATTTGTTTTTAAATCTGTACTCGTCTCTACCTCATTTTCTTTATTACTCACTTCCATTGCCATAGTTAAGATATTTTAATAATTCAGTAATGGTGTTTAGGGTTAGATGACCATTCTGATGTTCTTCTAATTTTACTTCCTCGTGTTGCCAAGTAGTATGAAATGGGATATGAATCGCTTTAGCTCCAATATTAATAATGGGAAGGACGTCCGATTTCAGAGAGTTCCCAACCATTAAAAATTCCGACACAGGAATTCTTAAGTGCTCCAAAAGGTTTTTATAGTTTATTTCCTTCTTGTCACTTAATACCTCCACATGGTGAAAATATTTTGATAGACCCGATTTTTCCAATTTCCGTTCCTGATCCAATAGATCCCCTTTAGTTAAAACAATTAAACGATAATGATCCTTTAATTTTCGCAAAACTTCCTCCACTCCATCCAACAATTCTACAGGATGAGACAACATTTCCTTCCCTAGATTAAGAATATCTCCAATGGTTGCTAGAGAAACCTTATTATTTGATAAATCAAGGGCAGATTCTATCATGGATAGCACAAACCCCTTTACTCCATAACCATAAATTTCTAAGTTATTTATTTCGGTTTTAAAGAGCTCTTGGTCTATTTTATTCTTGGTTTCATATTTATCCAAAAGGCTTGCGAACTTTTCCTCGGTATCCCTAAAATAGGTTTCATTTACCCATAAGGTATCGTCTGCATCAAACCCAATTACTTTTATCTTACTATAATCTATTTCCATACACTCTTGGCCTTTTCCAAATCTTCCGGGGTATCTATTTCAATTCCCGTAACATTCGTTTCTACCATTTTTATTTTTTTACCATATTCCAGATACCGTATAGCTTCTATTTTTTCAGTAGCTTCCAGTATTTGCATCGGCAACCTTTGAAAATCCATCAAGGCACTTTTTCTAAAAGCATATATTCCCTTATGCTTATAATAAGGTATATCTAATTCCCTAGCTCTTGGATAAGGAATGGGGGCCCTAGAAAAATAAAGGGCAAAATTCTGTTTATCCACAATTACCTTCACCGTATTGGGGTCATTGATCTCTACCCAATCGGTTATCCTCGTCATTAAGGAAGCAAGGTCTATCTCCTTTTGATGATCGTCCTTAAAAACTTCTATTACACTGACAAGACTCTCACGATCAGTAAAAGGTTCATCACCTTGTACATTAACAATGATATCTACGTCCATATTTTCCACGGCTTCGGCAATACGATCACTCCCACATTCGTGCTCCTTCTTGCTCATTATGGCTTTGCCACCTATCTTAGTAATGCACTCATAAATAACCGGACTATCAGTCACTACGTACACTTCCTGAAACAAGCCCGTATTAAGAGCTGCCTCATAGGTTCTTTGTATAACTGGTTTCCCTTGCAAGTCTTGCATTAACTTCCCAGGAAATCTAGAAGCGGCATAACGAGCGGGTATCATTGCGATGATTTTCATATATTATTATTTATTAATTTTTAACGGTCAAATGTAATACGCATACCTTCATTCGTATTTTGCTACCAGATTTGGGAAATACTGATTTCACATGAAAATTATATAAAATTAATTTGGATTAGATTTAGATCTTAGTTTCTTATATATCTTAAAAAGAACAAACAATATAATAACTACAAGGATAACGGCCAGTATGGGTACAAAAATGGCCAATACGGTCATTACTACCGCTACCACTGTTTCCACCAGACCAATTATTGGATTTGCTATTCCCCCTGTAGTTGCCAATGAGGCAACCCTTCCAGTAGCAGAAGTACTTTTAATGGCCGTTGCCGTACCACCACCTGCAATTATAGCTAATGTCCAAGTGACAATGGGATCCAGATCTGCTACAGTAGAAACCATAACTGCTGTTCCGGCAATAGCGACCAAAGGCACTGCAAAACCGTCAAGTAAATTATCTACCCATGGAATAAAGTAAGCGAAAATTTCGACTACGGTAGCTACGCCTAGCGTTATCAAAGCTGGGATACTCCCAATCCATTCCCAACTATTATTTAATTCCCATACATTAAAATAAGCAGCTAAGCTTAAGGCAAACAAGGGTAGAAAAATTCTAAAGCCAACCGATGCAGCAAGCCCTATTCCTAGAAAAATACTTAAAATGGTCTCAAAAGCCATGTGCTTTTAGTTTAATGCGAAATTAGGCTATTCAGAATCAACAAAAAAATCGTTCTTAAATCCTATTAAGTACAATTTATCCTTGGCTCTAGTGATGGCGGTATAAAGCCACCTCATGTATTCCTTATCTACCCCATTCGGAAGATAGGGCTGTTCTACAAAAACAGTATTCCATTGTCCACCTTGCGATTTATGACAGGTAATCGCATAAGAGAATTTCACCTGAAGGGCATTGAAAAAAGGATTATTCTTAACAGCAAGAAACTTTTTATATTTAGAAGTTTCCTCTTCATAATCCCGCATTACCTCCTGATATAATCGGTTCCCATCTTCATAGGTCAAAGATGGGGTCTCTGCCATTATGGTATCTAATAATAGTACGGTTTCAAAAGGTTCCTGTTTGGGATAATCCACCATTTTTACTTTTACTTCCGCAAATTTAAACCCGTATAATTCCTTAATAGCAAAGATTTCCAAAACTTCTATAATATCCCCATTGGCAATAAAACCAGCTTCTGAAGTGGGTTTAAGCCAAAAATAGTTATTCTTAACTACCATCATATAATCCCCAACGGACAACTCGTTTTCTAGGTAAAGAATTCTATTCCTTATATTTTCATTGTATAGATTGGCACGTTTGTTAGAACGAACAATGATTGCCGTTTCTTCTTTTCCATTTTGTGAATAGGATTCATCTATTGCCTCTTGAATATCGTGACCATCTATTAACCGAACTATATCGGTAAAAGGGGAAACCGAGAATTTAAAATCGTCATAAAACTCGCTCTGCAATTGCTCCCTAAGATTAGTGGCATTTGCAAGTATTCCAGAATCCTCTGCCTGCCTCACTACTTCATCCATTTCCATCTTTATCACTTCCTTATTATAATGTAAAGATAACTGTCCCTCATCTAGTGCGGGACTTAGATTTAAATGAACAGGAGGCAGCTGGGCAGTATCCCCAATTAAAATCAGCTTACAATTATGACCAGAATAAACATAGGTCATTAAATCATCTAATAAAGAGCCATTTTCCAATAGTTTGGAATCTGTAGGATTATCGGAAATCATGGAAGCCTCATCTACAATAAATAGTGTATTTCTATGCTTATTAGGAGACAGCACAAATTGCACTCCTCCTCCTCTTTGTTTTTTAGGGAAGTATATTTTTCTATGAATAGTGAATGCCTGGGTACCGGAATAATTGGACATTACCTTGGCCGCCCTTCCTGTAGGAGCCATCAGTACCGCCTTCATGGTAGTTTTCCATAAATTGGTAACAATGGTACCAACAATTGTGGTTTTCCCAGTTCCTGCAAATCCCTTCAAAAGAAAAACAGTGTCCTTTTCTTTTGATAGCGCAAAACTTGCAAGTTGCTGTAATGCAACCGACTGTTTGAGCGTAGGCTCATGTGGAAATTTCTCTTTTAGTAGATTATAAAAACGTGTGTCAGTTATAATATTCATAGGTCTTCAAAGATAATCAGTATTTTTAAGGCCAAATGCTTTTGGCATTAAAAAAAAATTGTAGATTTGTGACAACCACTAAATATAATAACACATAAGAAATGAAGACCATTTTACAAATTTTTCTTTGGCTGGTAAGTATTGGATTAGCATTTATGATTTATAAATCTGTCAATGGCCCTATTGAGTTTAACAAAGTTAAACAAGAGCGTTTCACTAAGGTAATAGCCAGTCTTAAGGATATTAGAAATTCCCAAGAAGCTTATAAGACCGTAAATGGGAGATATGCCAAAGATTTTAATTCCTTGATAAAATTTGTGGACACTGGAAAATACATTATTACACAACAAAGAGATTCCTCTTATTTGGAGTATGACAAGCATTTTGGCATCGACATGCTGAAAGAAGTAAAGATTGTTGACACTCTTGGTTTTGTATCAGTGAAGGATTCCTTATTTAAAAAAGATACTCGTTATAAGAGCATGATGAATGTTCCTTATGCAAAAAACAATGAGCAATTTGAGATGAAATCTGGAATTGTTGAAAAAGGAGGCTATAAAGCTCCTGTATTTGAAGTCCTAATTAGTAAAGATATTGTGCTTCATGACCAACCCAAAGAATTGTTGGCAAGGGAAAACGCTCAGATCAACGTTGATGAAGTTAATGGTAGCGTAATCAAAGTAGGATCCATGACCGAGGTAAGCACCAGTGGAAATTGGCCATCTATCTATGACAAACGAAACGACCAGTAAGATTTCAGAAGATTCTAAATCAGCATATTATAAATTGTCCATTCAAGTTAGCTTGAATGGACTTTCTTTTTGTGTATTGGACACACTTTCCAATACGGTTATCAGTTCGGAAAGAATTAGCTTCGAAGGCGAACTGACCCCTTATGCTCTACAAAAAGAGGTAAAACAACTTTTTGAGGATCATAAAATTCATAAAACCAATTTCACTGAAGTCGTTGTTATTCATAGGAATAATTTATTCTGTTTAGTTCCCAACGCCCTATTTAATAAGGATGAATTGGCAAATTACCTTAAATTCAATGCGAAAATATTAGCTAACGACCACATCGTATACGATGAGATCGCTAATATGGACATGGTAAATGTATACGTGCCCTTTATGAACATAAACAATTACATCTTCGATCTATTTGGGGATTTTGAATTTATGCACAATGGAACTGTTTTGATAAAAAATCTGATAAATAGCCACGGAAACACCAATGAACCCATCTGCTATGTACACTTAATGGAGGGACATATGGATATAACCGTTATCCAAAATAAAAAGCTTCTGCTTTACAATAACTTTAGTTTTACGGCGAAAGAAGATTTTATCTATTATTTACTATTTACCCTAGAGCAACTAAAATTAGATACGGAAACCACAAAACTAAAACTATTCGGCGCTGTGGAGGAAGGGGATTCCCTTTATCAACTCTGCCATACCTACATAAAGGATATATCGATTTTTATACCTTCTCATGCCAATCACTTTCATCTTGGGGATCTGGAACGGGAAACGATAGATTTTACACTTTTAAATTCCCTTTAACCCATGCGAATTATTTCTGGTACTAAAAAGGGCCTGCGCTTAACCGCCCCAAAAAAGCTTCCTGTTCGCCCAACTACTGATATGGCAAAGGAAGCCTTATTCAATATTCTTAACAATCAATATTATTTTGAAGACCTTAAGGTTCTAGATCTTTTTTCTGGAACTGGAAATATTAGCTACGAATTTGCCTCTAGGGGTACTGAACATATAACTGCAGTAGATGCCCACCAAGGATGTGTGCAATACATCTCGGAAACATCAGAAAAAAATGAATTTCCAATAGAAGTTATTAAAAGAGATGTTTATGAGTATTTGGAAACCAATCCCATATCAGCACATATAATCTTTGCAGATCCCCCATACGACTTTCCGTTGGATGATTTTTCCCAAATTGTAAAACTAGTATTCGAAAAGGAACTGCTATTAGAAAATGGCGTCTTGATTATTGAACACCCCAAACATACCGACCTATCCCAATTAACTCATTTCACCAATCAAAGAAGATACGGAAGCAGTATTTTTAGTTTTTTTGAATGGATAGGGGAAACCAAAACTAATTAACAAGTTAGTTGTATTGCCAATTTAAAAGCCTTAAGGTCAATAACCACACCTCAACATAGCACTCACCACAACTCAAATTATAAAAAAAGCAGGTCATAAGCCGGATTCTGTAGCCCATAATTAATTATGGACTTCCTTATCATTTATCTAGGTTATTGATTGCTCAACAACTCTAACCGCCTACCCTTCAGCTTGAGCGTGCAGCCCTCGAACACTGATTTACATGGCGTTGCACCGTATAGAGTTTACCTGCTTTCACTACAGCATTACCTGTACCTTCTCTCTGTTGCACTTGTCCTCGCCTCTCGACGGACGGGCGTTACCCGCTATACTGCACTATGGTGTCCGGACTTTCCTCTGACCCAAAAAGATTGGAAACAGCGATAAGGCGACCTGCTGAGGCAAAGATAGCTCAATTGTTGATAAATAAAATGCTAAACTTGGTTAAATAGGGACTATAATTGAAAGCTATTTTTATATTTGTACCATATCTATCGACCTCCATATTAGAGGTCACTTATAAGTTTAAACTCTTGGAACCTTTTATAGTATCTGCTCGGAAATATAGACCTAAAACATTCAAGGATGTAGTGGGGCAGCAGGCTATTACCAATACTTTAACGAACGCCATTGAAAACAATCATTTGGCGCAGGCATTATTATTTACCGGTCCTAGAGGGGTAGGAAAAACTACCTGTGCTAGAATCTTGGCAAAACAGATCAATCAGCAAGGAGAAGCATCAGAAGATGAGGACTTTGCTTTCAATATTTTTGAACTGGATGCCGCATCCAATAACTCGGTAGACGATATTAGAGAGCTTACTAGCCAAGTACGGATTCCACCGCAAGTAGGGAAGTACAAAGTATATATTATTGATGAGGTCCACATGCTGTCCCAAGCGGCATTTAACGCCTTTTTAAAGACGTTGGAAGAACCGCCAGCCCATGCCATTTTTATTTTGGCCACCACTGAAAAGCACAAGATAATCCCTACTATTCTATCTCGCTGTCAGATTTTTGATTTTAAACGAATTACAGTAAAGGATACAGCAGAATATTTAAGATATATTGCCGAAAGTCAACAGATAAATGCTGAAGACGACGCCTTGCACATTATTGCTCAAAAAGCAGATGGCGCTATGCGCGACGCCCTTTCGATATTTGATAGGGTTGTTAGTTTTTCTGGTAAAAACTTAACCAGAAAAGCGGTGACCGAGAATTTAAACGTTTTAGATTACGACACCTATTTTAAGGCTACCGATCTTATTTTGGCACGGGATATTCCAGGTCTTTTAGTCTTGTTCAACGAAACATTGGCCCAAGGCTTTGATGGCCATCATTTTATTGTTGGATTAGCTTCCCATTTTAGGGATTTAATGGTGTGCAAGCATCAAAATACCATTCCACTATTAGAGGTTGGTGAGGAAGCAAAAAAACAATACTTAGAGCAATCACAAAAACCATCGGGCTCATTCCTTTTGGAAGCTATAGACCTTGCCAATGACTGCGACATAAAATACAAGAGCAGTAAGCATCAGCGATTACTAGTAGAACTGACCCTAATGAAATTAGCCTCCATCGACTTTGATGGAGAAAAAAAAAAGTCTAAACACTTAGGACCTGGTAGAGGTCGTCCAGATTTTATAATTCCTGCTTCTTTTTACCGAGTTAACCATAATAAGGTCACAGAGCCAAAGGCGCCTACAAATCAAAAATCCGCTGAAGGAAATGCTCCACAAATTGCTCCAACCCAGAAAGCGAAGCCACAAAGTATACAAACAGCGAGTGCTTCCACATCTGCCCCTGCCCCTACTCTAACAGAAGAACATACGGCACAAAGCAGTATAGCAAAGCCTCAGGAAACTCAGGATGCTGAGACTAAAAGAATTCAGATCGACTTAAAGGCAGGTAAAAAAAGGGTATCTGGTCTTAGTTTGTCTAGCCTAAAGGCCAAAAAGGAACATCAACTCAATAAAAAAGAAGAGATAATAGATGAAAGTAGTTTGCCAAATTCGGTTTTCACCGAACAGGAACTGCGAAAGCATTGGGCCGAATTTGTTGACATAATAGATAAAGAAGGACGTAAAATACTGGCATCCAATTTAAATGCCGATCTCCCTAAATTAAAAGAAAACTTTGTAATTTGGATTGAATTGCCCAATGACACAATGAAAAAGGAAGTGGAGCGGGAAAAGTATGACTTAATGGAATACTTAAAATTAAAGCTTCACAACCACTTTATCACTTTAGATATAACGGTAAACGAAACTACAGCTAAAAAATTCGCATTTACCCCTGAGGAAAAGTACCTTAAACTACGGGAGAAGAACCCAGCAATTGACTTGCTAAGAAAAGAGTTTGATCTAGATATTTAAGCTTTTCTACTTAATTTGATTCGCCACGCATAGAAAAGCATTACCATAGCACTTATCAAAAGCCCTAGAGACTCCCTTGCACGCTCAATATTATTTATATCTCCACCTCCTATAGACACACCTTCGTATTTTTCTGGCCAAAAAATATAACTACTTATCAAATACAAAAAGGAGAGGAACACTCCTATCGATAAAAGCAATCTATCAAAAACAAAGAATATAGAGGCCAGTGCAGCACTACCATAGATAGCATACCATAACCATGCATCCTGATCATTATATTGTAGAACGGCTGACCAAATAAAGAGGAAGGCAAATATAAATGCGAATATTTTTGAAAAAAGCTTCATATTAGCTATCTAAAATATGACTTTCTATTATACCATAAACTTCTGTTGCCAATATAGCGTCCGCAATTTCTTTTCCAGCCTTATTATTGCTAATGAGAATAGGAAGATCATTACTGTCTTCAGGAATTCTGCCGTGAGAACCTTTTACTAAGGTGGCATCCAATGGAATAATATCCAATACAGTCCTAAAGCCTAATTTCTTTTTCAATAATTTCCACGCTACCTTGGGCATCAATAGTTTATCATTAGGATCTGTCAACATCTCAACAGGATCGTAGCCAGGCTTCTTATGAATATCTACCATCCTGGCATAATCTGGAGCTTTCTTATCATCTAACCAAAAATAATAGGTAAACCAAGAATTCTTATCGGCCACTACGATGATATCTCCACTTCGTTCGTGATCTAAATGAATTCCTTTAATTTCATCCCCAGACAACACTTGCTCTACCCCTTTCACTTTTTTAAGCAGGTCTTTAATCTTATCAATATTACTATGGTCTTTTACATAAATATGTGCCAACTGGTGATCTGCAACTGCAAAAGCATCACTAGCTCCAGCATCAAGTAGTTCTAAACCACGCTCCACTCTAACGTTTATATAGCCTTCTCTTCTCAATATCCTATTTAGATGTACCGGATTATTAACGTTGGTTATTCCGTATTCTGATAGCAAAATAATATTGGCGGACTTACTTTCGTAATGGGTCACCAATTGCTGGACTACTGCATCTATTTCTTCTAAATCCTTATTTATTTTTGAAAAATCGTTACCATGGCGCTGCAAATTATAATCCAAATGTGGTAGGTATACCAAACTAAGCGTGGGATTGTGCATCATATCGGTTTTTATAGCTGCATCGGCTATCCACTGACTGGATTTTATAGAGGTTTTTGGACCCCAAAAATGAAACAATGGAAAATCTCCCAATTCGTCCCTAAGTTTATCTCGTAGTTCTGCAGGATGAGAATAAAAATCAGGGATTTTTCTTCCATCTGCTAAATAGTTAGGCCGGGGAGTAGCACTAAAATCGGCATTGGAATACATATTATACCACCAAAATAGATTGGCGCAGGTAAAATTGGGATTCTTTTTCTTTAATTTGTCCCATATTTTATCCGATTGTATTAAAGTATTGGATTGTCGCCAAAACTTAATCTCATGTTCTTCTTTAAAGTACCATCCATTGGCTACTATTCCATGTTCTGCTGGTGTTTTACCCGTTAGATATGTAGCTTGCGCCGCACAGGTAACAGCAGGTAATTGCGGGGTAATTGCTCCCCAACTTCCTTTATCTAAGAATGATTTAATAAATGGGGTATGCTCACCAATTAATCCCCTCGTCAATCCAACAACATTTATAACAACGGTCTTCTTCATTATTTACAACTTATTCTTTAACCAATTTATTTCGCGAACTATAGATGCTGATAGTTCCATTTTCAATTCTTTAGGTAATACGTCCCACGTATAGGTCTCTATTTCCAAGTGATCTGAAAACGGGTCTATTTTAAGCCGCTCCAGCACTTTTAGAATTTGATCTTGTGTAGAAAATAAAGATTCGTATTGCTCCATAAATATAGGCACATGAAAGTGTGCACGCAACTCTGTAAAGTCTCCTTTTTTAGCGAATAGCTCCGGTAAATCCCTGTATGTAATTACCTTATCACCCTTCATATGAGTAACTTGATGCAGATAAGTAGGTTCGTTAAACCTTTCCAGGGATTGCCAAATGGCTTCATTATTGTCTTTATTAAAAAGTATCTTTAGCGCAGAACTAACTTGTATTTTTCCAACCTCTATTCCGGCGTCCTTAAATTTCTTCAAAGTATATTGAGGTTCCTCATAGGCAAGGGAGAAATGGCATACATCATAACAGATCATAATATGTCTCAATATCAACTCCTTGGCTTTATCGGCAGTACAACCCAAATTATCTATCAAAACCTGGGTTCCGATCGGAATTAGATACCTCTCATAAAACTCCAATACTTCATCACTATTTTCCAACATTCCATCTGGTTCCGGCTCAATATCCAAATGTAAATGTTTCCCTGTCTTCTCTTCTATGTCTATTAATTGCAATGCCACAGCTATCATGTTGGTAGCTCCGGTAATAAATGCCTTATCACTAGTTTTATCGGAATTATGCCAAAACTTATAACTAATGGGAGAAGTAGAGATTCCCCCTGTTATGCCATTGGGCAGAAGAAAAGCGAGTTGGTTAAAAAGTCTCTGAGTATACTCTAATCGCTCTGGCGTAGTCCAGTCTGGCGCATGCACCATATCTTTTACTCTTTCATTGTGAAAATTCCCATAGGGGAATCCATTCATAGTAAAGACATATAAATCGTTTTTATCTAGCCATTCTTTAAATTCCTGCAATCGGTTTTTCTGTTGCAATTCTAAGCTAGCTATATTAGAAAGACGTAACCCCACACCAAAGGGTTGTGATGGGGATACTTGTTGTTTTATCTTTGGCAGGTATACCTCTAAATTTTCCCAAGTCTGCTTCCAGTCTTCGCCAGGGTGTATATTAGTACAATAACTAAGGTGAAATTTATCTTTTATCCGCACTATTGTATTGAGATTTTAGGTTGATATTTATTATTTAGCCACATTATAGCATTCTTCATAACTTCTCTATCAATAACATGGACATCGTGCTTAGCACCTATTTCAGAAATTAAGGTAATGGTTAGTTCTCCTCCCAAATGCTCTCTAAATTCTTCTATACCGTTTAGCAGTTCCTCTATTTCATTTTTTTCCGTTAAGGGTATATGTATATCGAACCCAATATTTTGAAGCACGTCCAAGATTCTTTCCAGAGTACTTTTATTTATCAATCCACTTAAGTGGGCATAGGTGATATCTAACGCCATACCTATTGCTACGGCTTCTCCGTGACGTAATTGGTAATTGGTCATGAACTCCAGTTTATGGGCCGCCCAATGTCCAAAATCCAACGGTCTTGAAGATCCGCTTTCAAATGGATCTCCTCCTTGGGCAATATGCTCCATGTGCATTTCGGCGCATCTATAGATAAGGTATTGCATAGCTGACATATCCCTATCTCTAAGTTTAATACTATTCTCTTCTAGGAACTCAAAAAACTTGTCATCCTTAATGAGGGCTACTTTAATGGCCTCCGAAATCCCCGATATCCAGTCGCGCTGTTCTAAGGTAGTCAAGAAAAAAGGATCATTTATAATAGCATAAGGAGGGGCAAAGGTGCCCAAGAAGTTTTTCTTCCCCAAGATATTAATGCTATTCTTAACACCGACCGCTGAATCATTCTGTGATAAAACAGTAGTTGGAATACGAATTAGTTTTACCCCTCTATGAGCGATCGCAGCGGCATATCCAACCATATCTATTACAGCACCACCTCCTATAGCCACCACAAAAGAATGCCTACATATTTTGTTATCGTTAACCGCATGTAATATTCTCTCTACATTGCCATAATCATTTTTACATTGTTCACCTCCTGGTATAACAATTTGCTCTGTACTGTTAATTTCTGCACTATATTTTTCACAATAGGCAGTAATTTGATCCGATAAATTGGGGTGACATTCCAACACTCCACTATCGATAACAAAAAGCACCTTTACATTCCCTTTGGGATTGTATTTCCTTATCAACTCCTTAAACAAAACATTGTCCTGATTAAAGATATGCTCCGTAAAATGAAGTTTATATTCGTAAGGCACTTTAAAGGATTGCGATATTGTTTTGTAATTTTGCATACTTTTTATATTAAGTTACTGCGAATAGTTTGGATAACAAAATGGATAAAGGCAACAAAAGAAGGGTAAAAACTCCCACCCACCAATAGGAAAATCCGGCCGCCAAGGCAGCATCCAGAACAATAATTGAAATCACTCCAGCTTTTACCGCCATTTTTATGTTGCGAGGCGAATTTTCTTTGAAGGCCTTTAGCAAAGGTCTAAATATTAAAATAGAAAAAAGTAGAGCGAAAGGTAAGGATATTAAACTATTTTGACCGCTATAGATAAGAATAACCGTTAATGATATAATCACCATAACATATAACAAAGCTGCCAATACAATATGTCTTTTGTTATCTCCGTATACCTCTCCCCTACTTATTAGGGTAATTGCCGCAATATAAACGATAGGGATAATGGCATACTGCCAATGTAAAAGATTACCTAGAATAGACATTCCCAACAATAAATTCAGGCCCCTGCACAACCCCATGTTTAATGGACCAAAAAAGGAATGATGTTTTCCTAACGCATCGTACATCAAAATTGATACTCCTAGGGCTAGGGAAATGGCCCCACTAGTAATACCAACACAAAAGGCAGCCAATACACCCAACACCATTAATGCTCCGCCAAAAATTGACGCAGAAGTTAATGGTACCACACCAGATGGAATTGGCCTTTCGGGGCGCTCTACACAATCTAATCGATAATCAAAAACATCATTTAGAACCACTCCAGAGGCATATAAGAATATAGAGGAACACACCAATAACAAAACAGCCATCCATCCTAAAGCCTGTTCTTCGGTATTAATCAAGAAAAAACCGGATATAGCAATACCGGCCAAAATATCAGCAGCTGATGTGGGTAAATTAGCAGGCCTAGTCAGCTGTAAATACCCTTTTAAAACAGGATTCATTAGACTATTTTATCGGTATCTACTTTTGGCTGTTGCCCCCTTAGAACACTATTATCATTGAATAATTTGGTCTGATTGATTCCTTCAGGATTTAACCAATCGGATTCTTTCATTTTTCCATTCATTCCAAAGATATCCAATGCATTCTGATAACAAGTCTTAACTACATCTTCCCTAGCAATTCCTCTTTTAAGCATTAAGGATGCGGTTTTTGGAACCGCTAAAGGATCACTTACACCCCAATCCGCAGAACTATCTACAATTATCCCATTACTTCCAAATTTCCTAACTACCTCTACCATTCTTTCATTACCCATTTTGGTTTTTGGATAAATGGTAAATGCTGCTAAGAACCCTCTATCTAGCACCTCTTTCACTGTTTCCTCATTATTGTGGTCTATAACCACCATAGATGGATCCAAGCCGTGCTCCAAACATACTTCCATACTTCTAATGGTACCAGACCTCTTATCCCTATGTGGGGTATGCACTTGAACAGGTAAGTTAAGTTCTTTTGCCAATTCTAGTTGCCATCTAAAATATTTGTCCTCAGCAGGAGTTTGATCATCATAACCAATCTCCCCAATTGCAACTACATTTTCCTTGTGCAAATAAAGGGGCAATAATTCCATTACTTGCTCAGCTAAAGCTTCGTTATTCGCTTCTTTGGAATTAAGGCCGATGGTACAATAATGCTTAATTCCAAATTGGCTGGCCCTAAATGGTTCCCAACCTACCAAACTACTATAATAATCCTGAAAGGACCCCACTTGTGTTCGCGGCTGACCCAACCAAAAAGAGGGCTCAATAACAGCCACAACTCCTGCTTCCGCCATAGCTTCATAATCATCCGTAGTCCTAGCGGTCATATGTACATGCGGGTCTATAATCATCATTTTCTCTTCCATACTAATTTTTTACTCCTTTAATAAATTAAAAATCAATTCCATAGAACGCATTTCTTCCGCTCTACCCTGGTTCCCTTAAAATACTTGAAATAAATTTCGAAGATTTCTGTTCCCCTACAACGCATAAATCTACTGAAATTATAGCATGTCCAAAGCAATTTTGCTCACTTTTAAACCTGTTTTAACAAATAGTTCGGGATGATTGACATTTTTATCGGATTTGTAGGGAATTCACCGATTTTAACACCATCAATAATACAAAGACATCCAGTCTAAATTTGTAATAACTGCTTCCTTAGCACTCTCATTTTTGAAAACCAAGCTAATCATATTCCCATTCGTCTTAGAAGTAACTGGGATATCCAATTCCTTTTTAATCCCGTCCTTTTTATTAAAATGGTCTATTGTTCCTGTCCCTATTATTTTTCCTCCAGCATCCCCTTCCCTTACTTCAACAATTCCCTTATACTGCGTATCCGGCCCAAAAAACATGGATAAACGAATTTTTTTCAACCCAGTTAATGAAACATTTTCGAAAGTAAGGTGGGACTTATCCTTAATGCCTCCCACTAAATTATCACCCATTGCATCCCATATAGTGATTCCCTCGCTTTTATCAGCCGCATTTTCGGCTTGAATCTTAGGGTATTTAAAAATTATTTGAGCTCTTGATGATAAATTACCTTCTTCTAATCCTACCCCGCCTTTATCCAAATAGGAGGCCGTAATTACATATTTACCTTCACTACCTTTACCTATATGTTCTTTAAAACTAAGGGTACCTTTAAGTGGAAGCAAATCCTCATCATTATCCAGCTCGGTATTTAGGGACAGAATATAATCCACTATCTTATCCACCTCTTCGACTTTTAATTGTGGATGTGCAGACATCATACCTTCACCCCAGACTCCAGATCCTCCATTTCTTATCTTATCTATTAGATACGGTTTATCTATCGTAGTATAACGCTGCGAAATTTCGATATAACTAGGGCCGTTCACTTTCTCGTTAATACCATGGCAAGCTTTACAGTCAGTTCCATCAATAAGGAGTTTCCCCTCTGGCACCGTATTTTGTTGATGGCCTAAAGTAGCTTTCACCATATCCTCGCCTTCAGGAATATATGTAAATGTGACCTTTACTGATTTGGGATCTATAGTACCATCAGCAGTGCTACCGTCTTGCTTATCTACAACGTTTACAGCGTAATCTAGCGTTCTATTGTCCCAATAAATATAGTTATCGGTATTCACGTCAATTTTCACCTCAGGTTCATCATTCCCAACCAAAATTTTTGTTGTGCCATAGGCAGAATTTCCAGCTTCGTCGGTTACTTCTAAACGAACCGTATAAATCCCCGGTTCATTAAAAGTAAAGCTTGCATTCTCATTGGTATCTTGTACACTATCCCCTGTAAAAAACCATTTGTAGGTTAGTTTATCCCTGTCATAGTCCTCAGATTCACTTCCAGAAAATTGCACAGTAAAGGGGGAAGCTCCTACAGTATTATCCGTAGTGATTCTTGCAATTGGTTTTCTGTTCCCTGCTACATAATTAATTCTATTTAGACGGGCATCCATATTCCGTGAATTCCATTTTTGACCGTATTCCAAAACATAAAGGCTACCGTCTGATCCAAATATCATATCCATGGGGTGGGAGAATTCACTGCTTGGCATAAATGGATCTGCTTTTACATAATTTTGATCTTCATCCAAAGTAACTACATAAATCCAATCCCTCATCCATTCGTAAAGCAGTAATTTTCCATCAAAATAGGAAGGGAATTTATTTTTGGCATCAGGGAAATCATCTGAATGAAAAACAGGTCCGCCCATCGGATTTACCCCTCCTGAACCCAGCCAAGGAAACTCTTCCGATTCCTTATAGGAAAACCAGATCATAGATTCTTGTGCCGGTGGCAATTCCTTTAAACCGGTATTATTGGGCGAATCATTAATAAGATTATTTGGGTTAAACTTATGCCCTGAAGTTTCTGTAGCAAAATCGTAATCGTTATATACTTGATTGTTACCACGGGTATAGGGCCAACCCCAATTACCTGCTTTTCTGGCCTGATCAAATTCTCCCATCCCATGTGGACCACGGTTGGGATCTCCTTTTCCTGCATCTGGACCTACATCTCCCCAATAAACATATCCCGTTTTGCTATCTATTGAAAATCTGAACGGATTGCGGGAGCCCATAACATATATTTCTGGCCTAGCATTAGGCGTTCCCTCTGGAAAAAGATTTCCTTCTGGAATAGAATAGGTACCATCATCCTCTGGTTTAATACGCAAAATCTTACCTCTAAGATCGTTGGTATTTCCTGCTGATCTTTGGGCATCCCACAGTGCCCTTCCCTCACGTTCATCTATAGGAGCAAACCCAGAGGATTCAAATGGATTGGTGTTATCCCCCACCCCAATAAAAAGATTTCCATCGGGTCCAAACTCCAAAGCCCCTCCACTATGGCAGCATTTACGCAAAGTAGGAATAGTCAACAACACTTTTTCCGAATCAAAATCCAATTTATTACCTACTAGATCAAATCGAGATACATGTTGTTTAGACTCTTCACCTTCCACTGAATAAAATAAGTAAATCCAATTGTTATCTTTATAGTTAGGATCTACGGCAAGCCCTAACAGTCCATCCTCATTGCCATAAAATAAAGGCAATTGAGCTATAAGGAGTGTTTCTTCTTTTTCAAAATCATAGAGCTTTAACGCCCCTCTTCTTTCAATAAATAAAATTCCCCTTCCCGGCAGCTCATCCAACTCCATTGGTTCGTCCAAGTTAAAATCCAACACCGTTCTAAGATATCTATTTTCCTCAGGAATACGTTCTGTCCTCGCTTTACTGTAATCTAGCGCTTTCTTACTTTTAACGTATTTTATTCCCTCTACTATTTCTCTAAAAATATTAGAGCTCTCATTGGACTTAGTTGTTTGGTCCAGCACAATAAAAGATGCTCTCCCTCCATCGTAGTTTTGATTCCATATCCCGGGATTTACTTTATCTGATTCTGTTTGATCCTCTTGGGCAGTTTTAGCTACCCCATCAATAGAATTCCCCACCAACTCATTGTACCAAGGCCAATCAACATCCGTAATTTTAGTGGAATGAACTCCTATAAAACCACCACCAGATTGAATATACCTTTCAAAATCTGCTTTTTGAGGGCCGTTTAAATCATTACCTGTGGTATTTAAAAATAAAACAGCCGAGTACTGCATTAAAATTTCTTCCGTAAAATTCGTTGCATCATCAGTTACCTCTATCTGATATCCATTCTCCTCCACTATTTTTTTTAGATCATCCGAACCCACTTTAGAAAAATCGTGTTCATCTTCTACCATTTTGCTAAATACCAATACCTTATCTACTTTGGTAGAGCAAGATATCAATACGCCAAAAATGGCAGTTAATATAAACGATACGACTGCTTTGCTTCTCATTTTATTTTTTTTTGAACCCTTTGCAAGTTATACGCAACGAGCGATATAGTAATTGGTTATAGATTTTACTAATGTAAAGAAAAATACTAGGACGAAGTGCTTGACATCTGTAGTTATTTCAATCATATCTTTTCAAAATTGACCTTTATATTATCTCCGCTAACTTTCATCTATGAGAAGTGAGTGAACAACAAATTTTCATAGAAAAAAATTATTATACAACACGTTTCCGATTTTGGCGTTAAATAAAAAACGTGCTATTAAACAATAATCCAGTACAACTAGATTACCTATCGAATTACAATAGTATCAACCAAAAATAATTACGATAAAACCTACATTAATATGAACATCAAACTTTTAATCTTAGCGCTACTTTGTGGGTCATTCGCATTGGCCCAGGAGAAATTTACTCTTACAAATTTAGATGATTTTATGGACCAAGCCGGGAACTGGGAAATTGTCGGATATGTCATTGCAGACCCTGATATCGCTGTTCACACTCATCAGGATGAGGCGCAGGCAAACTTGAACAAAAACCAAAAAAGGTTGCAGAAAAAACAATTAAAACAGCGCAATCCCATAACGGTTACCCCTGGGACAGGAGTTCTTTATAACAACTATAGTTTTACAAAAAAAGACAACCTTCTTACTCAATGGGAACATGGCGATATAAAATTGGAAATGGAGATACTTATTCCTAAAGCATCCAACTCCGGAATATATTTACAAGGAAGGTATGAGCTGCAGTTAAAGGATAGCTATGGAGTAACAAACCCTAATTCCAGTGATTTTGGGGGAATCCACAGAAATTGGGAAACAGCGCCATCAAAAGCATTTATGGGTATTGCACCTAACTCGAGCCCTTATAAGGCACCTGGAGAGTGGCAAACTATAAAAATACATTTCCAAGCCCCTAGGTTTAATGATATCGGAGAAAAAATTGCCAATGCAAAATTTGTAGCGGTGGAATTAAATGGAGTGTTGATCCACAGCAACGTGGAAGTCCCTTTACCTACTGGAGGCCCTATATCATCAGACGAATCGGCTACAGGTCCTTTAATGATACAAGGAGACCATGGTCCCATGGCCTTTAAGAATATTTCCTATGAGTTTTTAGAAATGAATAACCTCGTCGAGGTTCAAGAAATTGCGAATAATCCAAATTCAAAACAAGATCCAAGATATTAATAATGTAAGTTTGGTTAATTAGATTAATGGAGGTGACCTTCCCTGATTACCAGGGGAAATATTAAAAGCAGATAAGTAATAGAGCCTATTCCCAATTATGGAAATAGGTTCTTTTTATATTAAAAATAGCCCTAGTAATTTAAATTACTTTCTAAATTCCCCAGCTCAATGTTCCAGAAGCTATTTGGTCTATTAGTAATTGTATATTGTTAAAAAACAACACATAATCTGATTAAAATTCGCAGTATTAACACTACATTAATAGCTATTTTAAACTATAATATTCGTAAGAGAATCATAGTAAATTTGCATATTATAAAACCATATGATAATTTAGAAGTTGAGAATTAACTATTTCTAAATTATCAATCATGAAGAAAAACTTTTTAAAAGGAGCCATGCTTTTCGTATTCCTTATTTTTACAGGACTACTTACAGCACAGAACCTTAATGTATCAGGAACGGTCTCGGATCAAAATGGCCCACTTCCTGGAGTCAACATTCTTATAAAAGGATCCTCCACAGGCACTCAAACAGATTTTGATGGCAACTATTCACTTACCAACGTTTCCCCTAATGCCACACTGGTGTTTAGCTATATTGGTTTTAAGACCCAAGAAGTAATAATAAATGGAAGAAGCACAATTAATACCACTTTGGAAGAAGATGCACAAGCACTGGAAGAAGTGGTGGTTGTAGGTTATGGTACTTTGACAAGAAAAGAGGTTACCTCGGCCATTTCCACTGTGAAAGCAGAAGATTTCAATCAAGGTGGATCCCGCTCCCCGATGGACCTAATTCAGGGAAAAGTTGCTGGGCTAAATATTACCAGGACACAGGGTAATAATCCCAACCAAGGTGCATCTATCCAACTAAGAGGAGTTTCTTCCCTTACAGGCACCCTATCGCCTTTAATAGTAGTAGATGGCATTCCAGGAGGAAATTTAGATCTCCTTCAACAAGATGATATTGCATCTATAGATGTTTTAAAAGATGGTTCTGCTGCTGCCATATATGGTACAAGAGGAAATGCTGGTGTAATCCTGATCACTACTAAAAAAGGGAAATCGGGAGAAGCTTCCTTTGAATACAACACGTACGTACAACGAGATATAGTAGACAAAAAGCCCAATTATTTACGACCAGACGAATTCAGGTCCCTTATCACAGAAGGCCTTATTGCCCAAAATCAGGACCTAGGTTATTCAACTGATCTGTACGATGAATTAATCAACAAGAACAATCTTAGTCAATATCACAACTTATCTGCTTCAGGTGGGGATGCAAAAACAAATTATAGGGCTTCTTTATTCTACAACGATGCCGAAGGAATAGCCAAAGAAAATGGTCGGCAGCAATTTGGTGGAAGAATTGGAGTTAACCATACTGGTTTAAATGATCTGCTGACCTTACAAGCAAACCTTGCCGGAAACTTTAACAAAGCTAACTTGTTAGGAGGTAGCACTGGAGATTTTGAGCAAGCAATTCAAAGAAATCCTACCGCTCCTCTAATCAATCCAGATGGAAGTTTTTTTGAAACGCAGGCCTACAACAATTACAATCCACTATCCCGTTTAGAGAATAGAATTAACGAGAGAGACCAACAAACTTTTTCTGGAGATTTAAAATTAACTCTTCAAATAGCAAAAGGACTTAGCGGAAGTGTTTTTGGGTCCTATGTTAGAAACGCTTATAACGATAGGTACTATAGATCTACCAAAGATTGGGAGCAAAGAGAAAACTCTCAATATTTAGGTACAGCGTACGCCTCTAAAGCCAACTACCTAGATTGGTCCAAAACTTTGGAAACAACCATTAACTACATTAATACGTTTGCTGATATACATACGGTAAACGCAATTTTAGGATATAGTTACCAATATGGCACAAGGGAAGAGTTCAATGTTAATAATAGTGGTTTTACTACTGATGGTTTTTTGGACTGGAATTTGGGCGCAGGGTCGGCCATCAACAATACCCAATTACCTAGACCAGGAATGGGTAGTTTTAAAGAAGACAATACTTTGATCGGTTTTTTTGGTAGGGTCAACTATTCCTATGACAACAAATATTTTGCTCAGCTAATCCTTAGACGTGAAGGCTCATCCCGCTTTGGAAACAATAACAAATGGGGTAATTTCCCGGCAGCGTCAATAGGTTGGAGCCTAAGTGAGGAAACCTTTTTAAATGATGTAGATTATATCGATAACCTTAAGTTGAGGCTGGGATATGGAGTAACTGGGAATCAAGGCATACCCAACTACCAATCTATTGTTAGTCTGGGTACCGGTGGAGTATACCCACAAGACGGTGTATACTATCAAACTTACGGCGCTGCCAGAAACCCTAACCCAGATTTAAAATGGGAAGAAAAAAAAGAATTTAATTTAGGGTTGGATTTTGCATTTCTAAATAACCGTTTAAGTGGATCGGTAGATGTTTATCAACGCAAGACTACGGACCTATTATACGAATATACAGCGCAGCAACCCCCCTTCCTAAGAGATAAACTTTATACCAATGTGGGAACATTGACCAACAAAGGGGTGGAATTCCTAATATCGGCGATTCCCGTTACAAATGATGACCTTAAATGGAGCACAGACCTTACCTTTAGCTACCAAACCAATAAATTAGAAGTACTTTCCAATGATGCTTTCCAGGCCAACTGGTTAGAATTTGGGGGATTGCCTTCCCCAGGAAATCTAGGGAGTGCCATACGCTTGGAAGAAGGTGGTTCTGTAGGAAATTTTTATGGAAAACGTTTCGCAGGATTTAATGACGAGGGCAAGTGGCTATTCCACAAAGCAGATGGTACCACAGCACTAGCTACAGATATGAACGAGGATGATCTCTCCATTATAGGAAATGGAGTTCCCAAGGTTAACGCATCTTTAGGTAATACCATAACGTACAAAAATTTTGACCTATCTATCTTTTTTAGAGGAAAATTTGGATTCGATATACTGAACACCAAAGAAATGTACTTCGGAAACAGAAAATGGTTACCAAACAACATATTAAAGAGCGCTGTTACTACTCATACGGAATTAAATGACGATCCTCAATATTCCGACTACTATCTTGAAAAAGGGGATTTTGTAAAATTAGACAATATCACCTTAGGTTATAACTTTGATTTTCCGTCTGAATATATTAAGAACTTACGGTTGTACGCTAGCGGTAAAAACCTTGCTACTTTTACAAATTACAGCGGTATAGATCCAGAACTACAGGATACCGGCTTTACCGCAGGTATAGATGGAAGAAGCTTCTATCCCCGCACACAGACATTTACAATTGGTTTAAACGTTGGATTCTAAAAAACTTACACTAAAATGAAATATTCTATAACAACAAAAGCAGGCGTATTAGGGGCATTTTTACTGTTCTTTACTAGCGCATGTACCGATCTGGATGAAAAGATCTATAGCGAGTTAAATTCAGGTAATTTCTATAATAACAAGACAGAGGTACTCCAAGGAGCTTTAAGACCATTTACGCATATGCAAGCTTGGCTGGCACCCACCGGACAAAGTGGATACTACTATCATTCGGAACTATCATCCGATCAATTGGCGTGGCCACAAAAAGGACGCCATGGTTACGACTCAGGAGACCATTTTCGCCAACATTATCACACATGGACAAGCAACGAAGGAAGGATGCGATCTGCATGGGTATTAATGTGGACCGGAGTAGGTTACGTAAATGGAGCTATAGAAGACCTTTCAGGGATCCAAGATCCAACATCATTAGGGATGACTGAGGAAGAATTAAAATCGATCTTAGCAGAGTTGTATGTCCTAAGAGCTTTCCATTACATGAAAATAATGGATCTTTGGGGGAATGTACCTATCATTACCAAGGTTGGAGAACCGTTAAACCCGCCCACCCAATCTAGGGCAGAGGTATTTGAATTTGTGAAAAATGAATTAGAAACTTACGTGCCTCAATTACCTCTGTACTCAGAAGAACTCATTGGAAGAACTACAGCAACAGCTGGGTACGCCATGTTGTCCGAATTATATTTAAATGCAGAGAAATGGGTAGGGACACCGATGTACGATGAGTGTATTGCAGCCTCCAATAAAATTATTAATGGTGAAGCCGGTGGTATAGGTGGCACTCCGCAGTTATCCGATAATATTTTGGAAACTTTTGGAAATACCAATAAAACGTCCCCTGAAAATTTATATCAGGTAGCCTTTAGCCGTCAGGGTGGATTTACATTTGATTGGGGCGGATTTTTTATGGGATACGATAATATGAAAGAAGCCTTAAATGTTGGGTATGGAGGCTGGAATGCCTTTGTCGTAATTCCTTCTGCATTTGATGCTTATGACGACAATGATCTTAGAAAGAAAGAATGGTTTCTTTTTGGTCCACAGTATAAATATGGCACAACAGAACCCGTATTAGGAACGGAAGAATGGAGTGGTCAACCATTAGTTTACGTTAATAGTATTAGAAAAGAAAGTGAAGGTGATATTTCAAGTGAAGGAAGCATGGCCGAAGGAGAAGAAAATAGTGGTGCACGATTTCACAAGTATCAATCTAGTACCTTGGACGATGAAAATTACCAGGAGAATCATTATATCATGTATCGTTTAACGGAAATATACTTTAATAAGGCTGAAGCTATAATGCGTAAAAATAATGGAGTAGCTACACAGGAAGCCGTAGACCTAATAAATAATAGTAGAAAAAGAGCATTTTCAGAAGCAGACTGGAGTAGTAATAAGTATACTACCTCTACTCTTACGATGGAAGAATTATTGGCGGAGCGTGGAAGAGAGTTTATATTTGAGGGCAAACGACGTACAGATCTAATTAGGTTTGATCAGTATGTAAATGGAACTTGGTGGGACCACGAACCAAGCGGCGACGCTACAAAAGAGATTTATCCCATCCCATCCAACCAAATTGCAAACAACCCAAATCTGATTCAAAACCCAGGGTACTAATAACGTAGATCTTGGTAAAATAGAGTAATAGATGAAAGCTTCCCTGATTGGCAGGGGAGTTATTACGAGTCTAAAAATAAAAGAGCCTATTCCCAATTATGGAAATAGGCTCTTTTTCTTAGAGAAATAGCTGTATTTATGTAAATTACTTTTCTAAATTCTGCCAACTCAATGTTCCGGAAGCTATCTGATCAGAAAATTCGGGATGTTTTTCCAATAAGTCTTTGGCCCGATCCGAGTTAGAGGCTGCACAACAGAGAGAGGCTACCTTTCTCTCTAAAACATTCTCACTCTTGAACAACCTTTCCATATCTGGCAGCAATCCGTCTTCCAAGAATGCCGCGGCAGGTCGCCAAAAATACGGATCAATTTCCCTAGAAGCAGCCCAACGCTCATGTGCATAATCAGAAATAATTCTTGCTAGATCCTTATTGGCACGTTCATCTACCGATAGTATTCCGGTAAGATCTTGTTGCATAAAAGCGGCCTTAAGATACATCTGATTCCACTGTTGATCATTAAAATACAAGGCAGGATACGGATTATGCATTGTGATAGCATTAAATACTGTCGCAATATTTGTTCTTAGTGCTTCCACCGCCTGATGTTTATACTCGGAAGGATTTGGCAAAAAAACCAGGAACTTTAAAAAGGTCTCCAATTCACCGGTATCTGACACTTGGATAATATTCGCCACTTTAGGGGTAAAGAATTCAGAATTTTCTTCTAATACTCGAACAAGAAGATATATTCTTGCTATCTGCTGAATATTAGCTTTCTGTAACTCTAAATATGACTTAAGGTCATCATCAGATATTTCCAAGGTCAAGGAATTGTTCTTTGTAATTTTGGAAGGAATTAAACTATAGGTCATATAGAGGTCCCTGGTAGACTTCTCGCTAACTATTTGGTCCAATTTTGAAAACAGCCACTCTCTTTCAATCTCTTGTACATTGTTTTCCAAAATAACAGACAATTGCTCACTAACTTTTTTAAACGCCATAATACTCTTAATAAATTATGTTATTGTAACCAGCCATCTGCAGTACTTGCCTGAAAATGGTATCTATATTTTAATGTCACACACCAACTAAAGATTAAAGATAAAACTATCTCCGAATATAGTATGGGACATTGCCCTATTCTTTCTATTTTTGAAGTAGAAATTAAAAATATGCTAGGTTTAAAATTACCCACGGACCCACGATGGGTCAATATTGTTGAAAAGAATATAGACGAAATATTAACAGATCATGCTTACTGCGAACAAAAAGCAGCGAGCACTGCTATTTCACTAATTGTAAGCTTCCCTGAGTACACTGATCTTGTCCAAGAAATGGTTGCACTCGCAAGAGAGGAAATGGGACATTTTAAAATGGTGCACGACCGCATTTTGGAACGTGGCGAAATTTTAGGAAGGGATAGAAAAGATGATTATGTTATTGCCTTGATGAAATTTTTCCCAAAAGGAGGGAGTAGAACAACTCAATTGGTCCATCGCCTATTATATGCTGCATTAATAGAGGCTAGAAGCTGTGAGCGGTTCAGACTTTTATCGGAAGAATTGGAAGATAAGGAGCTAGCAGAATTTTATCATAAATTAATGATCAGTGAAGCAGGACATTACACTATGTTCCTGAAATTTGCTAGGCAATATGGCGATCGTAAGGAGGTAGATGAAAAATGGGAAGCATTACTTACCTATGAAGCCGAAATAATGAAAGATTTAGGTAATAAGGAAACTGTACACGGATAGCAAGAACCCATAAATCCGACAAACATTAAAAACACAAAGCCCTTTTTCTAAAGAGGGCTTTGTGTTTAAACTACTAAAATGCGGATTGAATGAAATACGCGGAACATTATAATTCAATTACCATGGTAACATGTTCCACTCCTTCTTATTGTAAATGTCTTATTTCTCCAATTTATTTTTATAATAATCGTAAGTAGCAAATTGCGATCTTACTTTTGCTTTTTTATTTTTTCTATAGGCATTGTCATGCTTTTCAGAAAAAACCCGTGCCTTCACATTATCTTGCCAAGAAATGTCAAAGGTATCCAACAGCTCCTGTTTAACACCCTTGTCATAAATAGGCACCCCTACTTCCACTCGGTAATCCAAGTTTCTTGTCATCCAGTCCGAAGAGGAAATGTACACTTTAGGATCACCTTCATTTCCAAAAATGAATACTCTTGGGTGTTCTAAAAATTTATCGACCACACTTATAGCCTCAATATTCTCGCTCATCCCTTTTACTCCGGGTATCAAACAACAAATTCCACGTATAATCAGCTGAATTTTAACTCCTGCCATACTAGCTTGATACAGTTTATCTACCATCTTATAGGAAGTAAAACTATTCATTTTAATTTTTATATACGCTTCCTTTCCTGCCTTGGCATTCTGAATCTCCTTATCTATCAACTTTTTAAACACATTTATAGTATAGTGAGGCGAAACTATAAGGTGCTTGTATTTATGAATCTTATAAGTAGTCTCAAAAAAATCGAAAACCTTATTTAATTCTTTTAAAATTCCATCGTGAGCAGTAAACAGGGTGTAATCCGTATATATACGCGCCGTAGATTCGTTAAAATTCCCAGTACTTACAAACCCATAGCGTTTAATACGACTTCCTTCCTGACGTTCTACCACACAAATTTTACTGTGCACTTTTAAGCCACGTACCCCGAAAATCAGCTTTACTCCTTCAGCCTGTAGCTGTTCTGCATATTCAATATTGGCCTGTTCGTCAAATCTGGCTTGCAGCTCTATCTGTACCGTAACTTGTTTCCCATTTTTTACTGCATTAATCAATGATGCTGCTACTTGGGAGTTATTGGCCAATCTATACACCGTGATCTTAATATTTTTCACTTTAGGATCTAGAGCCGCTTCTCTTAAAAATTTAATGATATAAGAGAAAGTTTGATACGGGGTATATTGTAAAAAATCCTTCTCCGCTATACGTTCAAAAAGACTGCCTTCCAAACACAAACCTTTAACAGGAAGTGGCGTTATAGGCGCGTAGAGCAAATCCTTTCTCCCCAAACTTGGGAAGCCCATATAGTCTCTTCTATTGTGATATCTCCCGCCTGGAATCACACTATCCGTGTCCTCAACATCCATCTTCTCCTTTAGAAAATTTAGGGTGTCAGTTCCTATTTTCTTATCATATACAAAACGGACCGGATCACTAATTTTACGATGCTCTACACTAGAGGATATTTTCTCAATAAAACTCTTACTCAGGTCATTATCTATATCTAATTCTGCATCCCGTGTAATCTTGATCATATGAGCGGAAATGGACTCATATTCAAACATATTAAATATACTGTCGAGACAATATCTAATAAGGTCGTCCAGAATAATAATATAATTCTTATCACCTTCCTTAGGCAACACTACAAAACGATCAATTCCCTTAGGAATTTCAATTAGAGCAAAGCGTTTTTTCTTTGCTTGGGTTTTGCATCCTTCTTGGTTTTTTAACACCATCTTAACCGCCAAATAAGCAGCTGTATCTTTTAACATGGGGAATCCCACCATGTCATTTAAGATAATGGTCATTAACAAGGGACTTACCTCTTCAATAAAATAATTTTTTATAAAACTGGCCTGCTTTTCGGTGATTTCGGTTTCGTTGATGAGAAAGATATTCTCTGTCTCCAATTCCTTTTCAATATCCCCTAGAATCTCAAGACTTTGTGTCTGTTGTTTGATAACAATTTCGGTAATTTCTTCTAGAAGATCCTTTGCACTCTCCCCTCCCAAAACACTTTTACCACTTTTACCAGAACTCACTATTCGTTTTACGGTAGCATATCTTACCTTGAAAAATTCATCCAGATTATTTGAAAATATTCCTAAAAAGCGTAAACGTTCTATTAAGGGAACATTTTTATCGGCACTCTCCTGTAAAACCCTCTCATTAAAACTAAGCCAACTAATTTCTCTGTTTATATATTGATTTTTATGCTTGATCATTCTTTAATTAATTTTGGAAATAATGTTCGCCCTGTTGTTCCTTTTACAACTGCGCCCCAATCGTTAGTGTCAAATTTTATTTCTACAAATCCACTTGTAGGAACGTTATCAATATATATGTTCCCCAGAGAATTGGCAATATGTGTAAAAGCCTCATTGTGGCCAAAAAGCAATACGGTATCCTTGCTATTATCCAAAGAGCGAATAAACGAATGTACGTCATCCCCAGTAAAATCATACAAGGAATGGGATAGATTAAATTTTTCCAACGGAAAGTTAATGGTTCTTAAAAATATTATAGCAGTATGCATTGCTCTATTAGCGGGACTGGAGTAGGCAGCATCAATCTTTATACTGTTCTTCATATACTCCTTTGCCACCCTTGCGGCATCTTTAATACCCCTTTCCATAAGTGGTCTGTCCCTATCCGAAACACTGTAATCCCAGGAAGACTTCCCGTGCCTTACCAATAGTATTGTTTTCATTGTTCTAATTTTTAATGTTCCTTAATTTTACCCCAATGAAGTTAAATTTAAAGCAAAGTTTACCTAAGGTGCCAATCGCTCTATTTTCCAGTCATAATTGTCATGCATGCTATACCGTATCCTATCGTGTAACCTATTTGGCCTACCCTGCCAAAATTCTATAGAAACGGGTTTCACAATAAATCCGCCCCAAAAGCTAGGACGTTCAATTTCCTTATCCGCATAGGCTTTTTCCAATTCCTTTAATTTAGATTCCAGATATTCTCTATTAGGTATTACCTCACTTTGGCGGGATACAATAGCTCCCAACTTACTACCCTCTGGTCTGGACTCAAAGTATCCATCAGATAAATTTTCAGCAATTTTCTCCGCATCTCCCTTTATAATTACCTGCCTTTCCATATTTGGCCAAAAAAAAGAAATGCACACCTTAGAATTGGCACTTATGGCCTTGCCTTTCTCACTTTCATAATTAGTGTAAAAAATAAAGCCGTCGGAAGTGAATTTCTTAAGTAACACTACCCTGCTTTTTGGATATCCGTCCTTTCCAATATTAGAAACCGTCATGGCATTGGGTTCATCTATCCCCTCACTAGCCTCCACCTCATAGAACCACTTTTGAAAAAGTTCCATCGGATTATCTGAGATGCTTGACTCGGTAAGCTCACTTTTTTCGTAAGATCGTCTATAACTACCTAAATCTTGTTGCATAACCACGAATTGAAATTGAAGAAAGGAAACCTAAATTAGTAAGTCGTAATTGGTTAACCAGATCATGGCCTTAATTGCCATTTAAAATCGACTTATCATTAATTACAAATTTGCACAAAACAAACCAAATTACATAAGCCAAGCTTGGATATTTTTTCTACTAGCTCCTAAAATCAATTCATAAATAGCATCCCACTTAAAACAAAAGCGAGCATCCTATATGAACTTCACAATCCAACTTATAAAAAACAGAACAACGAATTGAAATCCAATAGGCTAAAGATCGAAAATCCTACCATCCTCTGCCAATTCAACGTTAGGAAAAATGGCGGCTGCCTCCTCCTTAAAAGGACAAGTTGAACCATAGCGAGTAGAGAAATGCCCTAATATTAATTTTCCAACATTAGCCTTCTTGGCAATGATAGCCGCTTCCATGGCTGTAGAATGCTTAGTCTTAGGCGCCAATGCCTTTTCCGATTCTAAAAAAGTGGCTTCGTGATAAAGCACACCAACCTCATTAATCAGAGGTATAATTTCTTCTGAATACTGGGTGTCACTACAAAATGCGTAACTCTTAGATGGTAGGGGATCATGACTTAACAGGCGATTATCTATTCTTTGTCCATTCTCTAGAATTACATCCTTTCCTTTCTTTATATTTTGAAAATAACATTTATTTACGCGATACTTGGCAACTGCCTCCACATTCAATTTTCGTTCTCCGATTTTCTCTTTAAACAAAAAACCATTTGTATAAATCCTGTGTTGTAGTGGAATGGTGCTCACGGTAACTTTATTGCCCTCAAAAACTATCTCGGACTCTAAAGAACTGAGTTCATGAAAATACAATGGGTAATTGGTCCAGGAATCTCCTAATTTCAACAATAAGGTGATTGCCTCTTTAATCCCCTTAGGACCATAAACGTGAAGTTCCGTTTTACGACCTAATAACCGGAAAGTTGAAATTAAACCCGGTAATCCAAAAAAATGATCTCCGTGTAAATGAGATATAAAAATATGATTTATCCTAGAGAATTTTAACTTCTGCTTTCGCAATTGCACCTGCGTACCTTCCCCACAATCAATTAAAAATAGGTGATTTTTTATCTCGAGTACCTGAGAAGTAGGGTTATTTAAAGATCTGGGGGTCGCTGCATAACATCCCAAAATGGTTAGTTTCATAAAAATAAGAAAATTAAAATCGGAATTGACATTCTAAATACACAGTTGAAAAGAATCTGTAAGCACAATTTATTAGCTTGATACTTTAGGTGCGATGTTTAGATATAAGCACAACATGCAAAGCACAAAAATGAGGGCAAAATCCCATTGCCCCAATATACCCATTATCCTTTAAGTCTAAAAAAGCAGATTAAACTTCATTCCGGACCACACAGGGATAACTAGAATCATTAACGTAGAACTAGATAGGATTCCTAATCGATACTATTTATTAAGAAGTAATAAATCCTATGCAACAGTGCTGTGTTATGAACACTATTATGATGTGATAATCAATGTAATCTGGATATAGTATAATATCCAGATTACATTGACTTTCTTTTAAAAATTACAGGTCCAATTCCCGCTCAATTTCTTCCATTTCTATGATATCCCTAGCTTCCTGAATCGTAGGAACCACACAAATCCTATCAGGAACCTCCTCATAAGAAACCTTATCAGTAACCAGAACAAATGATTTATTAGATTTTCTATGAGTATCAGACAGCTCTAAAAATTCCAAAACGTCTCCCGAGCTTAATTTAGAAAAGGAGAAAAGATTAAGAATAATATTATCGTTTTTAATCTTTGGATAGCTCTCTTTAAAATTAGTTATAAATGCATTTAAGGAAATATTTTCCTGTAGCACAATAGTTACGTTTTCTTCTCTATCTAAAATCATACGTCTATTATTTAATTTTTGATGCTAATAAATATATTACCGCCATTCTAATGGCTACCCCATTTTCCACTTGATCCAATATGATGGATTGCTTTGAATCGGCTACGTCACTGGTAATCTCCACACCGCGATTAATAGGTCCAGGGTGCATTATTACAATTTCTTTGTCAAGGCTATCTAAAAGGGCCTTATTTACACCATATTGTTGGGTATACTCTCTTGTAGTAGGGAAATAACTAATATCTAAGCGTTCGTTCTGTATACGCAACATATTAGCCACATCGCACCAATTTAACGCTTTGCGTAAATTAGGCTCAACAGTGACCCCTAGCGATTCAATATATTTAGGCATTAATGTTTTAGGCCCACATACTTTAACATGGGCTCCTTGTAATTTTAGGGCAAATATATTGGAAAGCGCAACTCTGGAATGGAGGATATCTCCCACGATCAATACATTTTTACCACTTACATCGCCTAACCTTTCCCTAATAGAATAGGAGTCCAATAAGGCTTGCGTAGGATGTTCATGTGCACCATCACCAGCGTTTACTATAGCCGACTTGACATGGTTGGATAAAAATATTCCGGCTCCTGGATTAGGATGTCGCATTACCACCATATCTACTTTCATAGATAAGATATTATTTACGGTATCGATCAAGGTTTCCCCTTTCTTTACCGAGGATTGTCCTGCAGAGAAGTTCACTACATCCGCGGAGAGTCGTTTTTCCGCTAGTTCAAAGGAAAGCCTTGTACGCGTGCTATTTTCAAAAAAGATATTCGCTATGGTAATATCGCGAAGCGAAGGCACTTTTTTAATAGACCGGTTTAAAACCTCTTTGAAATGATCTGCAGTTTCAAAAATGAGCTGAATATCCGACTCTTTCAGATATTTTATCCCCAGCAAGTGATTTACACTCAATTCGCTCATGCGCTTATGTCTTTACTAAATATACAACGTCTTCCCCATCATTTTCCTCCCACATTACTTTCACCTTTTCTCCGTTTATAGCATCTACCTGTCTCCCTCTATAATTTGGCTGAATAGGCAAATGCCTACTAAAACGACGATCGATCAATGTCAGCAATTCTACTTCTTTAGGCCTTCCAAAAGATTGTATAGCCGTTAAAGCCGCATTTATACTCCGCCCCGTATAAAGAACATCATCTACAAACACCACTTTTTTATCTTCAACTAAAAATTCTATTTTGGTTTTATTGGCCTCCAATGTTTTATCACCACGTCTAAAATCGTCCCTAAAGAAGGTGATATCCAAGAACCCCAGGTTTATATGACCCACGCCATACTCCTCCTTTAATATTTTTGCCAAACGTACTGCCAAGTAAATTCCTCTTGGCTGTAAGCCAATTAGTACGGTATCCTTAAAGTTAAGGTGATTCTCCAACAATTGGCAAGCCAGGCGATGAAGGATAATATTTATTTCTTTGGAAGAAAGTAATACTTTTTGACTCATAGATAATTTGTCCAATGCCTTTGAAATACAAAAGTAGGGATTTCTATCTAATATAATGGATTGTTGAGGAATTAGTGTTTCCTGAAAATTGGAATCGTTGATGCACACTATTTTAGGAGGTAAAGCAAAATAAAAAAAGCCCCGACAAATGTCGGAGCTTTTCTATATTTACTAAAATAGAGGCTTATTTACTTTTCTTGTCGTTAGCTTCCATTTTATCTTTCAACGCTTGTAAAGCTTCGTTAGCATCACCTAAAGTTGGCTTAGCTTCGTCTGCAGATGCTGCAGCCTTTTTAACAGCAGCTTTAACATTACGCTTCTCTTCTTCTCTGAATATAGCAGTATGACTTGCTACTACTCTTTTGAATTCTTTATTGAACTCAATAACCTTAAATTCAGCTTCTTCACCTTTTACCAATTTCTTACCATCTTCTTTTTCCAGATGACGAGTAGGTACGAAGGCCACGATATCCTCATTAAACTCAATAGTAGCACCCTTGTCCACTATCTCTGCTATAGTACCCTTATGAACTGTATCTAGGGCAAACTCGGTTTCGTATTTATCCCAAGGATTCTCAGTAGTCTGTTTGTGGCCCAAACTTAATTTACGACCTTCAACATCCAATTCCAAAACTTCCACTTCTAGAGTATCACCAACGGCTACAAACTCAGATGGGTGCTTAATTTTCTTAGTCCAAGAAAGATCAGATATGTATATCAATCCGTCTATTCCTTCCTCTAATTCTACGAATACACCAAAGTTGGTGAAGTTACGTACAATTCCGTTGTGCTTAGAGCCAGCAGGATATTTAGCTGTAATATCAGTCCATGGGTCTGGAGTCAATTGTTTGATACCAAGAGACATCTTACGATCTTCTCTATCCAATGTTAATACTACCGCCTCGATTTCATCTCCTACTTTTACGAAATCCTGTGCGGAACGCAAGTGAGTAGACCAAGACATTTCAGAAACGTGAATCAATCCTTCAACACCTTCAGCAACTTCGATAAATGCACCGTAGTCTGCAATAACAACTACCTTACCTTTAACCTTATCACCAATTTTAATGTCTTCGCTTAAGGCATCCCATGGATGTTTTTCCAATTGCTTAAGACCTAATTGGATTCTAGACTTATTCTCATCAAAGTCAAGAATTACCACGTTTAGTTTCTGATCAAGTTCAACTACTTCATTTGGATGGTTGATTCTGCTCCAAGAAAGATCAGTAATATGAACTAATCCATCAACACCACCTAGATCAATAAATACACCGTAAGAAGTAATGTTTTTAACAACACCTTCTAATACTTGTCCTTTTTCTAATTGGCTGATGATCTCTTTCTTCTGCTCTTCTATGTCAGCTTCGATCAATGCTTTGTGTGAAACAACTACGTTCTTAAATTCGTGGTTAATCTTAACCACCTTAAATTCCATAGTTTTGTTTACGTACTGATCGTAATCACGGATCGGCTTAACATCTATTTGAGAACCTGGTAAGAACGCTTCAATTCCAAAAACGTCAACGATCATACCACCTTTAGTTCTGCATTTTACAAAACCACTTACAATTTCTTCATTATCATGAGCAGCGTTAACTCTATCCCATGCCATGATAGTTCTGGCTTTTCTGTGGGAAAGAACCAACTGACCACTTTTATCCTCCCGGATATCAATCAACACCTCTACTTTATCTCCAACCTTTAAATCGGGATTGTAACGGAATTCATTAAGTGATATTACCCCTTCAGATTTGGCATTGATATCAATAATTGCCTCACGTTCGGTAAGGTAAACTACGGTACCTTCTACCACTTCTGCGTCTGCAGTATCAACAAAGTTCTCCGCAACCATGTCTTCGAATTCCTTTAATTTGGAATCGTCAACGCGCTCAATACCTTGCTCATACTTTTCCCAGTTAAAATTCTCCAAAAATTCTTTTGGATCTTGAGCTGGGGTTTCTACTTTTGTTTCTTGGGTAGCGTCGGTAGTAACTTCTACCTCTGCTGGTGTTTTGTCTTCAGCCATTTGCTGATTTATAATTTGTATTCCAAGGAGTCACAAGAGTTTAAAACAATATCCAGGGAAGTTGTTATGATTATTTTTTATTTTTATCCTTTTTCCTCTCGGTGTCTTGTTAAAAAAGGAGTGCAAATTTACATCTAATTTTTGGTTTTACCAACATAAAAACTATTTGAGAACCAACAATGAAACTATTTGTCGTAATTTACACGCTACCAACCCAATAAACCCTTATATTGTAGTCAAAATCATAACCATTAAAAAATAAGCATATGAGTGTAAAGTCAAAGTATCAAGAAGTATTAAACCTAGGTGAAAAGTTAAATGTTAAGGATGGTAATGTTACCGAAGAAGGTGGCGTATTACAAATAAAAGGCGAAACAAAAACCCAATATGAGAAAAATCTATTGTGGGACAAGATAAAAGAGATAGGTGGCGAAAACCCTTCCGATATAAAAGCCAATATCACTGTTGCCGATGAGAGTGTGTATCATAGACACACGGTAAAAAGCGGAGAATCTTTAAGTAAGATTGCCAAAAAGTACTACGGAGACCCTATGAAGTATAAGAAAATTTTTGAAGCCAATACCAATATCCTTAAGAATCCAGACGTAATCCATCCGGATCAAGTTTTAGTTATTCCAAACTAAGTATTGGTTACTAGCTAAAATGAAAAGACGGATATTCAAAATCTTATTTTGGATATCCGTCTTTTCATTTCCTTTTCTATTAAAAAGGAATTAGCCTTTAGTCTCCTCAATTTTACGCAATGCAAAATTATAGATACGCTCCAATTGCTCCTTTAATCCCATATCACTATTATCAAACTCAATAGCACTCTCGGCTCTCTTTAATGGAGAAAATTTTCTGTTAGAATCAATATAATCCCTATATCGTACATTTTTTAGCACCTCATCATAGGACACTTTCTCGCCTTTGTCCAGCAACTCCTTGTAACGTCTAAATGCCCTTTTCTCTGGAGAAGCAGTCATAAAAACTTTAAATTCGGCATCGGGAAAAACAACAGTTCCAATATCCCTTCCATCCATTACAAGACCTTTTTCCTTGCCCATTTCTTGCTGCATAGCTACCAATTTCTTCCGCACCTCTTCTAGGGTAGCAACTTTACTTACCAACTTAGAAACTGGTAGTGCCCTTATCTCTTTCTCAACATTAACTCCATTTAAGTACATCTCGGAAAACCCCAAGTCTTCATTATACTCAAACTGCAGATTTATATTAGACAGGTCGGCTATTAACTCATCCACCTTCTCCACTTCATCCCCAATATATCCTTTCTGCATGGCGTATAAAGTAACTGCTCTATACATAGCCCCTGTGTCTACGTATACATACCCAAGTAATTTTGCAAGTTGCTTAGCAATTGTGCTTTTCCCTGTTGATGAGTAACCATCAATAGCTATCGTAATTTTTCCCATGGGATTAAAAATGTAATTTTAGAACTCTTCCATTTTTGGAATCGGTCGTTGTTAATAACCTTATTAATCCGTAAAAATAGTTCAAAGAGTTTAAAGTACCTTTCAATTTTAAAGCAAAAGTGCCCGTCTTGTTTAAGGACGGGCACTTTTAAAATGTAAGCTTAAATAAAGAGATAAAAAAACACCTACAATTCCTTAGCGTTCCTAACACTCTCATCCGTAATGGCAATATCTATGACCTCTTGCATATCGGTTACGTAATGGAATGTTAATCCTTTTAGATATTCTTCTTTAATCTCTAGGATATCCTTTCTATTATCCTCACACAATATTATTTCTTTAATTCTTGCTCGTTTTGCCGCTAAGATTTTCTCTTTTATACCTCCAACTGGCAATACCTTTCCTCTTAAAGTTATTTCCCCAGTCATTGCCAGACTTTTCTTTATCTTTTTCTGGGTAAATAAGGAAACTAGTGAAGTTAACATTGTAATCCCAGCACTAGGTCCGTCTTTTGGAGTGGCTCCTTCTGGAACATGTATATGCACATTATACTTGTCAAATACATCTGGATTAATCCCATACCTATCACTGTTGGATTTTATATACTCCATGGCAATGGTAGCCGATTCCTTCATCACCGTTCCCAAGTTTCCAGTAATAGTTAATGTTCCTTTACCTTTAGAAAGAATGGACTCTATAAACAGAATATCTCCACCAACACTAGTCCAAGCCAACCCTGTTACAACTCCTGCAACCTCATTATTCTCATATTTATCTCTTTCTAACCTAGCTGGACCCAATATTTTCACCACATCCTCATTACTCACCTTTAGGTTATATTCTTCATCCATAGCTATGGATTTAGCCGCATACCTCACCATTTTGGCAACCTGCTTCTCTAAGGTTCGCACTCCTGATTCCCGGGTGTAACCCTCAACTATTTTTTCTAGCTGAACCTTTCCAATTTTAAGATCGTTTACGGTTAGTCCGTGTTCCTTCAATTGTTTTGGCAACAAATGTCTTTTGGCGATCTCTACCTTTTCTTCAATAGTATAGCCAGTAACATTTATAATTTCCATACGGTCTCTAAGTGCCGGTTGAATTTCAGATAAATTATTCGCCGTGGCAATAAACATCACTCGGGAAAGATCATATCCAATTTCTAAAAAATTATCGTGAAATTCATTATTTTGTTCAGGATCCAAAACCTCTAGCATAGCCGAAGAAGGATCTCCTTGATGACTGCTAGACAATTTATCTATTTCGTCCAAGATAAAAACGGGATTAGATTTACCCGCTTTTTTTAAACTTTGAACAATTCTACCGGGCATAGCTCCAATATATGTTTTTCTATGACCACGTATTTCCGCTTCGTCCCTTAGTCCACCTAAAGAAATACGCACATATTCTCTACCCAATGCCTCTGCTACAGATTTCCCCAACGAAGTTTTACCTACCCCTGGAGGACCGTATAAACAAAGTATAGGCGATTTCATATCGTTCCGCAACTTAAGGACCGCTAAATATTCTATAATCCTTCTCTTTACATCCTCTAATCCGTAATGATCACGATCTAATATTTTCTGTGCCCTTTTTAAATCGAATTTATCTTTTGAGAATTCGTTCCATGGAAGATCTAGAAAAAGCTCGAGGTAATTACGCTGGATGGAATATTCCGCTACTTGCGGATTCATCCGTTGCAATTTGGCAACTTCTTTTTCAAAGTGCTCACCAACCTTTTCATCCCACTTTTTCTTTTTCGCCTTCGCCCTCATTTCATCAACTTCCTGCTCGTAGGAAAGTCCACCAAGCTCTTCTTGGATGGTCTTCAATTGTTGGTGTAGATAATATTCCCTCTGCTGCTGGTCCATATCACTCCTTACTTTAGACTGAATATCTATTTTCAGTTCTAATTTCTGGAGTTCAACGTTCATATATTTAAGCGTAGCCAAAGCCCTTTCCTGTAAATTTCCAATCTCTAGTAGCTCTTGCTTCTCTTTAACACTTAAATTTAGATTAGAGGAAACAAAGTTGATTAGAAAGGAATCACTCTGAATATTTTTTATAGCAAAAGACGCCTCACTAGGAATATTGGGATTGTCCCGAATAATCTGTAAGGAAAGCTCTTTTATAGAATCTATAATAGCCCTAAACTCCTTACTCTCCTTATCTGGCCTAACCTCCTTGGTTTCACGAACGGTAGCGGTCATATACGGGTTTTCCGTAAGCACTTCGGCCACTTCAAATCGCTTTTTACCTTGAATAATAACTGTTGTGTTCCCATCGGGCATTTGCAGCACCCTTAATATTCTTGCCACAGTACCCAAGGTATTTATGTCCTTCACCCCTGGATTTTCAGTTTCCTCATCCTTTTGGGAAACTACACCAATTACTTTTGAACCATTGTTGGCATCCTTAATAAGATTAATGGATTTATCCCTGCCGGCCGTTATTGGGATTACCACTCCAGGAAAAAGAACAGTATTCCTCAATGGCAGAATGGGCAAGGTATTGGGTAAACTCTCATTGTTTATCTCCTCCTCGTCCTCAGCTGTCATTAAGGGAATTAATTCCGCATCTTCCTCGATGTCCTGCAATGACATAGTGTCAAATTTTAAATTCTTCAAATTACCCATATTTTTATTTCGGTCATTCTGTCACTTAATTTTAAACAGAACTATATTTTAAATTAAACGTTCAATAATAGCTCATACCCTATAACATATAGGAATAAAGCATATTATTCAAATTACAACTAATACTATTTAGGCAATTCTTATGCCAACAAATAATTTATTTACAAATAAACTGTAACAAACCTTAAATTACACCATCTCTTAATAAAATAGATTTCTTTTTGGCCCAAGTAAAGATACATATTGATTCACAGTTACAACTGTGTTTAAAAGGGAACCGTTCTGCTCAAATGGAGGTGTACGATCGCTATTACAAAGGCATGTACAATATCTCCAAAAGAATTGTAAAAGATAGCGCTCTTGCAGAAGATATTATGCAGGAATCTTTTTTAAGTGCATTTACAAAATTAGGAACATTTAAGGGCGAGGTAAGTTTTGGGGCGTGGTTAAAAAGAATTGTTATCAACAATAGTATTCAAGAATACCGAAAACAATGCAAAAGACAAGAGGTTGATATAGATCACGTTTTATACAAAATAGAAGATAATGAGGGATATGTTACCGATATGGAAGTTGATGATACGAAGGCAAAAAAAGTGATTGAAAGCATGAAGCTATTGAACGACAATTATAGAATTGCCTTGACCTTACATTTGATAGAAGGAATGGATTATGAGGAGATTAGTGACATAATGCATATTAGTTATGCCAATTGCAGAACCATAATCTCTAGGGCCAAGAATAGCTTAAGACAAAAATTAACTTCAGCATTATGACGGATAAGCACTATATAAAGAAACTATTTGAGGACCTTGAAGGTACATTAGACCTGGAGGAACCACAAAAGGGCCACCGGGAACGTTTTATGGCAAAACTAGAAACGCTACCACAAAAAAAACCTTTGCCAAAAAGTAAATTGGTATGGCGGAAATCGCTATCCATTGCCGCTGCCCTATTGGTACTACTTACCCTGACCTACAACCTAAGTAACACCAATACCACTGTGGAACAACAAGTATCCCGAATTTCCCCAGAGATTGCCAATACCCAATATTACTTTTCCGGTTTAGTAGAAGAGCAAATAAAACTCCTACAAAATGAGCACAGTCCGATAACCGATAAGATAATTTCAGATACTATGATTCAACTCAGAACCCTAGAGAAGGATTATCAAAAAATGGAACAAGACCTTTTAAATGGAGGTAATAGCAAATTGATCCTAAGTGCTATGATTGGAAATTTTCAAATTAGAATAGATTTGCTAAATGAGGTTTTGCTACAAATAGAAGAAGTGAAAACAATAAAAGAAAATAAAAATGAAAACAGTATTACATAGACCTATTATCGCGTTATTACTGGCAATCCCTTTTCTAACCTTTGCAACGGATGAAATACCGGATGGAAAATACACTAAGGAAAAAACGATTAAAAAAGAATATACAGTAAACCATGATGCTCTTTTAAAAGTAAAGAACAGCTACGGGAACCTTAACATCATCTCTTGGAACGAAAACGGTATCCTAATCGAAGTTCATGTTAAGACCACGGGCGACAATGAGGAAAAGGTACAACGCAAATTAGATGATATAGCTATAGATTTTGAGTCGACCAACTCCATGGTTGCCGCAACCACAGTATTCAATCAATCCAAAAGCAATTGGAATTGGAGTTGGGGCAAAAATAACAACATAAATATGCAGGTTAATTATACCATAAAGGTTCCAGTAAAGAATAGTGTTCACCTTAGTAACGACTATGGAAGCATAATTTTAAATAGAATAGATGGGCATGCGAATATTAGCTGCGACTATGGTAGATTAGAAATAGGAGAACTTTATGGAAGAAACAATCAGTTATCGTTTGATTACACCTCTAGGTCTACAATAGGATATATGAACAGCGGCACTATAAATGCCGATTATTCTGAATTTACCATAGAGCGTGCAGGCAATTTAACTATTGTGGCCGATTACACCAATACTAAGGTAGAAAGCATGGAAGACCTCACCTATACAAGTGATTATGGCAAATTAGAGATTGGCAATCTAGCCAATGTAAAGGGAAATGGAGATTATATTAATGTAGTTCTTGGCAGCGTCCATGGAAACTTACATATTAAATCAAATTATGGTTCCATCAAAATTCATGAAATGGCATCCGATGCTGGAAACCTACAATTAAGAACAACATATACTGGGATTAAACTGGGCTATGCTCCTGACTATCACTTTAACTTTGAAATACAAACATCCTACGCCGGGGTAAGTGGGAAGGACGACTTTACCATAAACGTCAGCAATGAGAAATCTAGCAAGACATTTTACAAGGGATACTACGGAAGCCAGAACAGCGAAAAATCTGTTGTTATCAACAGTGAATACGGGGGTATTTCATTTAAAAAGAAGGAATAGTCTCCTGAATGAGCTACCCCCTCTTGCACTGTATAACAGAATACTATTAAGTCTTCTGTACCTTATTTACCCTTGTCAATAAAAGGGCGCCAACCAGAAAGAAGATCCCTAAAAATATAAGAGCATTTCGCATACTACCAGTGACTTGGGCTATATATCCGTAGATAAAAGTACCTATAACGATTCCAATTTTCTCGGCAACATCATAGAAACTAAAAAAAGAAGTGGTGTCCGTAGTTTCCGGAAGGAATTTAGAGTAGGTAGAACGAGAAAGAGCCTGTATCCCTCCCATCACCAATCCTACACATCCTGCAGCGAAATAGAAATCAGTAGGGGTAACTACAAAATATGCATATATGCATATTGCCATCCATAGCAGGTTTATAATAATAAGGGTCTTAATATTCCCCAGCCATCCAGACATCCTAGCCGTTAATGTAGCTCCAGCAATGGCAACCAACTGTATAACGAGAATACTAATAATAAGCCCCATGGTTCGTTCACTGTCCCCACCCCATTTTATTTCTTCTTCCCCAAAATAAGTTGCAATCAGAATAACCGTTTGTACCGCCATACTATATACAAAAAAAGCTGCCAGATAACGCTTCAATTTCACCCGATTTCCCAATTGATGCCAAACACCCCTAAGTTCCCTAAAGCCATTGAGGACAATATTCTGCCTTTCTCCTTCTTTCCGAAAACCTTGCGGTAGAAAATAAAAGGTGTATTGGGCAAATAGTACCCACCAAATCCCAACGGTAAGGAAAGAATACCGCATCGCTTTCACTTCTGCAACTCCCCCTGCATCAGATTCTATTCCAAAAACATCTGGATTCATCACCATTGCTAGGTTAAAGAGTAATAAAAGAACGCTGCCCACATATCCAAGAGAAAATCCTTTTGCACTAATTTTATCTTGTTGCTCTGGGAAGGCGACATCTGGCAAGTATGAGTTATTTATAGCTAAGCTGATCCAAAACCCCACCAATCCAAAGAAATAACAGGCTAAGCTCATGTAGATTTGCTCTAAAGAAAACCAATACAGACCAATGCAGGAGAGTGCGCCCAGATAGCAGAAGAATTTCATGAAAAGCTTTTTATTGCCCAAATAATCCGCAATGCCAGATACAATTGGTGTGAGCACCGCTATAAAAAAAAAAGCGGCAGACGTTACGTAACTAATTAAGGGAGCCCTCGCTATTTCACCACCAAAGACCGTTACTTTTTCTACTTCAGCCATTCGGAACAAGGCCCCATAAAAAATGGGAAATATTGCCGAAGTAATTACTAGGCTATAAACCGAGTTTGCCCAATCATAAAATGCCCAAGCATTCAACAATTTTCTACTGCCCTTTGCTGCATGTTGCTTTACCATACCTAATATAAAAAAAGCCGTTCCAAAGAACGGCTCCTCATTATTTATCTATCAATATTATACATCTTCCTTTATCTATTGAAAACTTGTAACCCCAAATTTAGCGGCCTCTTGTTTAGCCAAAGGTGCCCACTCTGTCAAGTTTTGAATTCTAGTTTCATTTGAAGGGTGCGTACTTAAAAATTCTGGTGGAGCTGCTCCTCCTTGTGCCTTCATTCGCTTCCATAATTCCGCTGCTTCATCCGGATTGTAACCTGCAATGGCCATAATCTGCAAACCAATACGGTCTGCTTCCGTCTCGTGACCTCTACTAAAAGGAAGCATAACCCCTACCTGAGATCCAACCGCATACGCTTGATTGAACAGATTTAATTTTTCTGGATCCTGAATAGCTATATTCCCAGCTACAGCACCCAATTGCTGTAAGGTACCCGCACTCATACGCTGGGCGCCATGATCAGCCAGTGCATGGGCAACTTCGTGCCCCATAACCACGGCAATGCCTGTTTCAGTTTGACAAATAGGAAGAATTCCAGTATAGAAAACAATTTTACCTCCCGGCATACACCAAGCGTTTACAGTTTTATCCTCCACTAAATTATATTCCCATTTATAATCTTTAAGATAACCAGGATACCCATTTGCTGTTAACCAACGCTCTGCAGCAGCAGCAATTCGCTGTCCCGTTTTTACAATCATTTTAGAGTCTGCCGTCCCAGTGACCACTTTATGTTCGCCTAAAAATTGATCATACTGCGCAAAAGCAGTTGGAAAAATCTGACTGTTTCCATAAAAGTTTAAAACTTTCTGTCCTGTAAATGGATTGGTCTTACAGGCCAATACTCCAAAAAACACGGCTATTATTAGTATTACCTTTTTCATTTTGTTATGTATTAATTGCCGAAAATTACAAAAAAATTAAACCCCAAGAATATGCAAAACAGTAAAATCTTTGCTGATATGAATATTGTTGCTCTCATTCAACTTAAGATCTTTTGTATCAATTAACTCACTATCAACCCATACCTCCATAATTTTAAAGGGAAGTCCGTGGAAATTTATTTCAAAAGTTTCATAAGGAGTAATATAAGTCCCATCTTTATATTGCTGAATGATTAGCTCATCCTTTTTGCCCCTAAAGTTAAAGTTCCGGAGACTATATCTTCCTTTCTTATAATCATAACCATCCTGTGCATCTTCGTAAACCATAGAAGTTTCTACCCCATTTTTATAATACACTTCTAAAACAAGCTCCTTTATCTCTAGTTCTCCTACATATTGCTGTACAGGATATTTTGGAATAATAGAGCCCTCTTTTACAAATACGGGTATTCTACTCAAATCGGCAACGATCCATTTTTCCATTCCTCCTTGCACTACCTCATCTGTCCAATAATCATACCACGTTCCTCTAGGAATATACATTCTACGCCCCTGAGCGTTAGGTTCCTGTACCGGACAAATTAAAATCTGTTCCCCAAAAATAAACTCATCTGTCCTAAAATGAGTCTGGGGATCCGCTTGGTCAAAATAAACTAAAGGTTTTATCATTGGAATACCTTCCTTAGAATATTTGTAAAACATGGTATATAAATAGGGAAGTAATTGATAGCGAAGCTCAATAAATTCTCGGACAATATCAGTTACCTCCTTATCAAAAGACCAAGGTTCCTGATCGCCGTGGTCTCCACTGGAATGCACCCTACAAAAAGGATGGAACACTCCTAATTGTACCCACCTTGCAAAAAGTTCTCCACTGGGGTGTTCTGCAAAGCCTCCGATATCTGACCCGACAAAGGAATAACCACTCATACACATCCTTTGTACCTGCACATTGGCTATCCACAGATGTTCCCAAGTGGCCACATTATCTCCTGTCCAAGTGGAAGAATATCTTTGTGTACCTGCATAAGCAGCCCTAGTAATTACAAATGGCCTCTTAGGATAAACATGCTTTTTAATTCCCTCATAAGTAGCCCTCACCATTTGCATCCCATAGACATTATGGGCTTTACGATGTGAACAGGGATGCCCATCAAAGTTATGCCTTGTATCTAAAGGGGCCGTTTTGGTAGGCACTTCCATAACTGCGGGTTCGTTCATATCATTCCAAACCGCATGCACTCCAATATCCGTAAACATCTCCTTATAGAGTCCGCCCCACCATTCCCTAACAGCTGGGTTGGTGAAATCGGGGAAATTACATTCCCCAGGCCATACTTTCCCTTTCATATAAGCCCCATCGGCACGCTTACAGAAATAATCGTTATCTATACCTTCTTGGTAGACCCAAAAATCCTTATCGATCTTAATACCTGGGTCAATCATAACCACAGTCTTAAAACCGTCTTTTTCCAAATCCGAAATCATTTTTTTAGGATCGGGAAAATGATTTTTATCCCAAGTAAAACATCTAAATCCGTCCATATAATCTATGTCCAAATAAAGACCATCGCAAGGGATCCTTAATTCTCTAAATTTTGCAGCCAATTCCCGAACATTACTTTCTGGAAAATAACTCCATTTGGACTGATGGTAACCCATTGCCCACATTGGTGGCAACTCTGGAGTGCCGGTAAAATTAGTATAACCTTTAACCACCTGGGCAAATGTGGGACCATAGAAAAAATAGTAATTCATTTCCCCTCCGTCTGCCCAAAAGCTGGTTACGTTCCTACGTTCATGGGCAAAATCGAATTGTGTTTTAAAAGTATTATCAAAGAAAATACCATAGGCCTGTTCGTGGTGTAGTCCTATAAAAAATGGAATGGCTTTATAAAGCGGGTCTTGGTCCTTACCGTAGGCATATTGGTCCGTTACCCAGTTACTTACTCGTTTTCCTTTTAAATTACTGTGGGTTGCCTTATCCCCAAGGCCGTAGAAGCTCTCCGTAACTTGGGTTATTTTACTCATTTTTACAGTATTACCACCATATTCATAATTCTCTTCCCAATGAAAACCAAGTTCGTCCTCACAAATTATAAAACCGGTAAGATCTGAAATCTGTGTCCGTAAGGTCTTTTTATCTACTAACAACTTAAGTTTAGCGGTGTGCACCAAATACTCTGTTTCGGTTTCCTCTACCTCTAAATGATTATAACCAAGACTGGCATTATCACTAATGGCATAGGAAAAATCGGGCTCAAAGATACTTTCAGTGGCATATCTGAACCTAAAAACGCTATCACGAAGAATAGTAACTTCAAGTATAACCCCGTTAAGGGTAGTAAAGTATAATTTATCTGTATCCCTATAAAAACCAACAATTGAATTGGGGTACAGATTTCCTTTGTATTCTAGTTCGGTATTGGTGATCATGAACGTGTGATTATGGAAGCGCTAAAAAAGAACATTCCTTTCTATTTATTAAATGATAAAATATTTGCCCGTAAAAACATAATAGTAACCCATTATTGTGAAAATACAACCATACCGAGTGGTGGAATGGAAACCTCAACAGAGTTTTCATAGCCATGCCATGGATTTTTTGAAGTTTTTAGCGTCCCATTTTCTAGTCCAGAACCACCATATTTTAGGGCATCACTATTAAATATTTCTTTCAAGGACCCAGTTATGGGTATCCCTATTCTATATTTCTTCTTAGGGTTAGGCGTAAAGTTACAAGCGATATAAATATCCTTCTTAGTATCGTGACCTTTTCTGATATAGGTCAATACCGAATTTTCGTGATCCCCATAATCGATCCATTGAAATCCTTCGGCACTAAATTGCTTCTCGTGAAGAGCAGGATATTCTTTATATAGTGTATTTAAATCTCTTACCAAGTTTTGTATGCCTTTATGAAAATCAAATTCCAACAGATGCCAATCCAAGCTGTTCTGAAAATCCCATTCGGAAGATTGCCCAAATTCTCCTCCCATAAAAATCAGATTAGCTCCAGGGTGGGTGTACATATATCCAAATAGTAACCTCAAATTTGCAAAACGCTGCCATTCATCCCCAGGCATTCTATATAGCAGCGATTGTTTGCCATACACCACCTCATCATGTGAGAAAGGGAGCATAAAGTTCTCCGTAAAGGCGTAGGTAGCACTAAAGGTAAGGTCGTTTTGATGGAATTTTCTATACAAAGGGTCTTTTTTAAAGTACTCCAAGGTATCGTGCATCCATCCCATCATCCATTTCATCCCAAAACCCAATCCGCCCATATTTACAGGCTTGGAAACCATAGAAAAAGAGGTAGACTCTTCGGCAATCATCTGAATGCCTTCAAAATTAGAATATACAGTTTCGTTTAATTCGCGAATAAAGGAAATAGCTTCCAAGTTTTCATTATTTCCGTATATATTGGGTTCCCACTCCCCTTCTTCCCTAGAATAATCTAAATAGAGCATAGAGGCCACGGCATCTACCCTAAGACCATCAATATGATAATGGTCTAACCAATACATGGCATTACTAATTAAAAATGCCCGCACCTCATTACGTCCATAATTAAAGATTAGGCTCTTCCAATCTGGATGATACCCTCTCCTCCTATCTGGATGTTCATAAAGGTGGGAACCATCAAAAAACCCCAATCCGTGGGCATCTTCAGGAAAATGGGATGGTACCCAATCCAAGATCACTCCTATATTATTTTGGTGCAAGGTATCTACCAAAAATTTAAAATCCTCTGCCTTTCCAAATCGTGAAGTAGGCGCAAAATAGCCGGTTAACTGGTATCCCCAAGAGGGATCATAGGGATATTCCATTATAGGCATAAATTCTACATGGGTAAAATTCATATCCTTTACATACGCTACCAAATCTACCGCTAAGTCCCTATAGGACATAAATTCGTTATCGAATTTTCTTTTCCAAGAACCCAAATGCACTTCATAAACTGCATATGGCTTATCTAAGGCGTTCGTTTCCTTTCTACTTCCCATCCACTCCTTATCTTTCCAATTATGAGAGGCATCCCAAACTATGGAAGCAGTCTTAGGTGGATGCTCACAACTTTTGGCAAAGGGATCTGCCTTTTCAGTAACTACCCCATGATTATTTGAATGGATACGATATTTATATAATGTACCTTCAACCAGATCCGGAATAAATCCTTCCCAGATTCCACTACCATCCCAACGCACGTAAAGTTGATACTCAGAATCGCTCCAACCATTAAAATCCCCAATAACGGACACTGTTCTTGCTGTTGGAGCCCAAACAGCAAAATAGGTTCCTTTAACTCCATCTACCTCGACTACGTGGGAGCCTAATTTCTCGTAAAGCTTAAAGTGCTTGCCCGATTTAAACAAATCGATATCAAAATCGGAAAATAAACTATGGGGTACTACTTTGGTCATGATTGAATTATTTAGTTCAAATATAAGTAACTTAGGCAAGCGCTATCCACATTGCGGTATACTTATTATAAAATACTTACTTTGCAAGTATAAATATAAAAAATGGAACGCTTTTTGAAACAATTATTAAAGAAACATATATTTATTACAATTAACCCTAACAATATTATTATGAAAAAATTCAGCATTCTTCTTGGAACATTTTTAGCATTATTTTTTATGGCCTGTGAAGGACCAGCTGGCCCTCCAGGTTTTGATGGAAAGGATGGAAAGGATGGTATTGATGGTTCTATTTTTGAAGCACTCGTTTTTGAAATAGACGTGGACCTAACTTATAATGCCAGTAATAACACCTACGTATTTAACGAAGCATTTTCTGCACACAACATAGAGCTCTTTCAAAACGACGCTATTTTGGTCTATAGATTAGAAGAAGTAGATAATAGCCTTGACGTTTGGAGACAGCTTCCTCAGCCTTTCTTTACCGATCTAGGCCTTCTTTATTACAATTTCGACTTTACCCAAAATGACTATTCCATTTATGTTGAACCAGATTTTGACGCTGCTTCTGTTGCGCAAAGCCTTGTAACAAATCAGATATTTAGAGTGCTGATTATTCCTGCCGATGTAAATTTATCTTCCAAAATGGATAAATCGAATATTAATGCCGTTATGAATGCTATCGGAGTTACGGAAAAAGATGTGAAGCATTTTAAAATGAATTAATAGCACCATTAAATTTTTTTATATAGCCCCTTAAATTCGAATTGAAGCAAGGGGCTATTTTATTATAAAACAAAATCTATAGGCCAAACATTACTTATACATCCATACCTCAATTGAAAGGATGTACCGTTTGCTGCGTCTAAATTGTTAAAGCTAAAAACCTATGATAAGAATACTGTTTGCAGTTTGCCTACTATTTGTAGGATGCAAGGGATCCTCCCAAGAAAAAGAAGATTCCCAAATGGAAACTGCCTCCAAAGAGAAACACTTTAAGATCACCAAATCAGAAGCCGAATGGCGAGAGCAGCTTACCGACATGCAGTTTTATGTGCTTCGGAAAGCGGGCACAGAAGTAGCTGGTTCTAGTGAATTGTTGCACAACAAACAAAAAGGGGTCTATACCTGTGCGGCATGTGGCACGGAACTCTTTAAAAGCGAACACAAATTTGATTCAGGTACTGGATGGCCCAGTTTTGATAGGGTCATTAAGGGCAATGTAGCTTTTGATGTGGATCATAAAATAGGCTATGCGCGTACCGAAGAACATTGTGCGACCTGTGGAGGTCACTTAGGTCATGTTTTTAACGATGGACCTATAGAGACCACAGGCAAACGACATTGCGTTAACGGGGCTGCCCTTAAATTTGTGCCCGCACAATAACGTGGTTTATCACTCTTTCACAATAATAAATATAGCCGCGAAAAATTTTTTTTAAAGCTCTAAAATTAACCCTTATCAAATTTAGCATTAATTTGAAATGGCATCCGTGGGAATTCAGTAGGGTTTTGTAACTTTGCCACTTTATAATTTTAGTTATCACAAAAAACAAATAGATGAGCAATTTCGATATTATTGTGTTAGGTAGTGGCCCAGGAGGTTATGTAACCGCCATTAGAGCCTCCCAATTAGGATTTAAGACTGCCATTGTAGAAAAAGAAAACCTAGGCGGTGTATGTTTAAATTGGGGATGTATCCCTACCAAAGCGCTATTAAAATCGGCTCAGGTATTTGAATACCTACAGCATGCAAGCGACTACGGTTTATCTGCCGAAGGAGTGGACAAAGATTTTGGGGCTGTTGTTAAAAGAAGCCGTAACGTAGCCGATGGGATGAGCAAGGGCGTTCAATTTCTAATGAAAAAGAACAAGATTGAGGTCATTAACGGTTATGGTACTTTAAAGCAGGGTAAAAAAATTAGCGTTAAATCCGCCGATGGAAAAGAGACCGAATATTCGGCTAAAAATATTATTATCGCTACAGGAGCAAGAAGTAGAGAACTTCCTAGCTTACCACAAGACGGCAAGAAAATAATTGGCTATCGCGATGCGATGACCTTGGATAAGCAGCCTAAAAAAATGGTAGTAGTAGGTAGTGGAGCAATAGGGATAGAATTTGCCTATTTCTATAATGCCATGGGAACTGAGGTTACCGTAGTAGAATACCTTCCTAATGTGGTTCCAGTAGAAGATGAGGACGTATCCAAGCAGTTAGAGCGAAGCCTTAAAAAAGCAGGCATTAAAATTATGACCTCTTCCGAAGTTACTAAGGTAGACACCTCTGGTGATGGAGTAAAAGCTACCGTAAAAACAGCCAAGGGAGAACAAGTTTTGGAGGCTGATATAGTTCTTTCCGCCGTTGGAATTAAATCCAACATAGAGAATATAGGTTTAGAAGAAGTAGGAATCGCCACAGATAAAGATAAAATCTTAGTGAACGATTATTACCAAACCAATATTCCAGGGTACTACGCCATTGGAGACGTTGTTCCCGGTCAAGCCTTAGCGCACGTTGCATCTGCCGAAGGAATCCTTTGCGTAGAAAAACTAGCTGACCTGAATGTAGAGCCATTGGACTATGGAAATATTCCTGGATGTACTTATTGTTCCCCCGAAATTGCCTCTGTAGGCCTTACAGAAAAGCAGGCTATAGAAAAAGGATACGATATTAAGGTAGGTAAATTCCCCTTCTCGGCTAGTGGGAAAGCGGCTGCCTCTGGAGCTAAAGACGGTTTTGTAAAGGTGATTTTCGATGCAAAATACGGGGAATGGCTAGGATGCCACATGATTGGTGCCGGGGTAACTGATATGATCGCAGAAGCCGTAGTAGCTAGAAAACTAGAAACTACAGGTCATGAAGTTCTAAAATCAGTACACCCACACCCAACTATGAGCGAAGCCGTTATGGAAGCGGTTGCCGATGCTTATGGAGAGGTAATACATCTATAAAAGTAATTGCTTAGGAAATCCTCAGCAAGATAGCCCTGTCTGGTATAAAAACTAGACAGGGCTATTTATAAAACACAATAAGACCGATATGGTTTAAAAAATATTATTACACATGTTAAAGACTTTTAGTATTACAGCTATTCTTGAAGGAGTTTCCTATCTACTGCTTTTTGGCCTTGGTATGCCATTAAAATATTTGGCAGATATGCCAGAACCCAATATCTATATAGGATATGCACATGGGTTTCTATTTATTGCCTATGTTGCTTTAGCAGCCCTCCTGACTTTGGAGCGTAAATGGGGATTTAAAATGTTCGCCATACTTTTTATAGCTTCTTTGCTTCCTTTTGGGACTTTTTATATAGACAAAAAATACCTTAAGCCAATGTTGGCTGTTGAGTAGCATAGTGTATCGAATAGATTTAGTAGAAATTATTAGGTTTTCAGTTTTGACCCCTTCCCTCAGACGGAAAGGGGTCACTATCTTTGCTTAAAATATGAAGCATGGATATCTTTATGGGTATAAAAATAAGTTGGGCGTTCCCCTAATGGGTCGCTCTTTACACTATATCTTTTTTTGCCCCACTCCCTTATTCCTTATTTGGGTAAATTATGCCCAATACCTACAAGGTTTAAAAAGCATGAAAGACTAAGCTTCAACTTCCCCTCCTAAAAAAGGATGCCGTTTCAATAGCTAACGCGGGATTCAGTGAGCAGTAATCAGATTGCAATATGTAATGGTAGTACGTCCCTGATATAGATTGACCACCTAAACGCGGAAAACTATGTCCCATGGTTTTAGTGAGGCAAATGTATTTCCCAATAAAAAAACCAATGCATTTTCACATTGATACATTGGTACCATTGGTACATTTTCACATTGCTGCATTGGTAAATTATTAATTGCTAATTGGCAACCTTACTTCTGCAGAAAGCTTTCTATAGCCAAATCGTACCCCTTTAACCCAAAACCAAGAATAACACCCTTAGCTACCGGTGAAATATAAGAAAGATGTCTAAATTTTTCCCGTGCAAAAGTATTGCTTATATGAACTTCAATTACAGGGGTAACAATTCCCTTAATGGCATCTCCAATAGCTATTGAGGTATGTGTATAGGCTCCAGCATTTAAAACAATCCCATTATACCCCTCAAACCCACATTCGTGCAACTTGGTAATAATTTCACCCTCCGAATTGGATTGAAAATACTCCAGCTGAACTTCCTGAAATTTAAACTGTAAATCGGCAAAATAATCCTCAAAAGTTGTTTTGCCATAAACCTCTGGTTCCCTTTTCCCCAATAGATTAAGATTGGGACCGTTTAAAATTATAATTTTCATGTGTTAAAAGTAGTCAAATGTATTCCATAAAAAAAGGGGACCAAAAAATTTTCTTTAGTCCCCTTTTGTCAAACTTTGTATTAAATTATAGGTTGAACATAACTCCTAAGTTTATGGTGTTCCAAGATCCACCATCCAGGCTAATTCCAGTAAAGGAAAGGTTTAGTTCCATATCCGATCCTATTTGGTAGCCAACCAACGGTCGGTAATAGAATCCTCCATCGTTTCCATCGTTTATACCAATAGCATATCCAAGATCCGCACCAAGGGAAAAGTCTTCCCCAGCTGCAAAGCGTCCTGACGCAGCAACAGGTAAAAATTGAATATCATCGATCTTTACTCCGGCAATCTTTTTGCCAATTGCATTAGTGAAACCAGCGGCAATCCCTGCAGAAAAGCTATCTGCAACCTCCCAATGATATGCAGCATCCAAGCCAATACTAAAATCAGACCAATCTGCTGCATCCCCTACGGGTAATCCAATATTGGCTCCTGCCTTAAAGCCTTCTTGAGCGTGAACACTAAATCCAAACAATGCCAAAACGGCAACTACAAAAATTCTTTTCATAATTAAATATTTAAACTAAGTTAGAATACTAAAATAGCAGAATACTATTCAATACCCAAATAAAAGAAAGTAATATGTAAGATTTCCCTTACACAGGAAAGAAAAGAGGTCTCAAGGTAATAGAATATAGAAATCCGTTTTATCTTTAACCTATGATTTGGGAGCATGCCATACAGGACTACCAATACTACTTAAAATTAGAGCGGGGACTATCCAAGAACTCCATTAGCAGTTATGTTATGGACATGGAAAAACTCGTTCAATTCTTAAGATCAAATAATATTACAGACAGTCCAATAGACATTTCAAAGGCAACGGTACAACGGTTTATTTATATACTGGCAAAAGAAGTAAACCCTAGATCACAAGCTCGTACTATTTCTGGTTTAAAAAGTTTTTTCAACTTTTTAATCTTTGAAGATTATAGGGAAGACAATCCTATGGAGCTTATAGAATCTCCAAAGATAGGCAGGAAACTTCCCGACACCCTTTCCGTAGACGAGATAAATCTCCTAATAAAAGCAATAGATCTTTCCAAACCAGAAGGAGAACGCAACAGGGCAATAATAGAAACGCTTTATGGATGTGGCCTTCGGGTTTCAGAGCTATTGGAACTTAGGTTGTCAGACCTATATTTTGAAGAAGACTTTATAAAAGTTACCGGAAAGGGAAACAAACAGCGTCTTGTTCCCATTAGCGACATCAATAAGAAATATATCAATATTTACAGAAATGAAGTGCGGGTACATATGCGCATCCAAAAAGGTTTTGATGACATACTGTTTCTAAACCGAAGAGGCAGAAAACTAACCCGTGCCATGATTTTCACCATTGTAAAACAGCTTGCTGAAACAATTGGATTAAAAAAGACCATTAGCCCGCACACCTTTAGACATTCCTTTGCTACACATTTATTGACAAATGGGGCCGACTTAAGAGCAATACAACAAATGTTGGGGCATGAGAGCATTACTACTACGGAAGTGTATATGCACATGGATAGAGTGCATTTAGGAGATGTTATGCATGAATACCATCCTAGAGAAATAAACATAGGTGAGGAACATGAGGAAAATCTTCCTAACAACTCTTAGAGATGCTTAATCTTTAAAAGCATCATAATTCCTATTAAAAGGCCGTATAATCAAGCGAGCTTCCCTATCAAAACGCACATAGTTGTACACCCAGTTTACAAAAACAACAGCCCTATTCCTAAAGCCAATAAGAAAAAACAGATGCACATACATCCAAACAAACCAGGCGAAAACACCTTGAAATCTGATGTTTTTCATATCTACCACGGCTTTGTTTCGCCCTATAGTGGCCATACTACCCTTATCTTTATACACAAATGGAGTTAAAGGCTTATTTTCTAATAGGCGTACCAGGTTATCACCTAGATTTTTTCCTTGTTGAATTGCGGGTTGTGCCATCATAGGATGGCCAAATGGTGCATCTTCTAACTGCATACAAGCCACATCCCCTATCGCGAAAATATTAGGAAACCCTTTCACTTGATTAAATTGATTCACCATAATCCTATTTCCACTACCCAACAAATCCTTGGCATCCAATCCTTTTAGTCCTACTCCCTTCACTCCGGCAGTCCAAATTAACGCTGCTGTTTCAAATATATCATCCGTGTTGGTAGTTACTGTTTTTCCATCATAATTTGTCACCCTCATATTTTTCCAAATCTGAACCCCTAGTTCTTCTAAAAACTGCTCCGCTTTTTCGGATGCCTTATCGCTCATTTCTTTTAAGATACGATCACCGGATTGGATCAGATTTATTTGCACCCTTCTAGTATCCAAGTCAGGGTAATCTTTAGGGAGAATCCCTTTTTTTATTTCTGCCAAGGCCCCAGCCAGCTCAACTCCCGTTGGTCCGGCACCAACGATTACAAAATTCATTAAAGCATCTCTTTCGTGATACTGATCGGTGAGCAATGCTTGCTCAAAATTCTCCAAGATCAAACTGCGTAAATTAAGGGATTGTGGGATGGTCTTCATGGCCATACTATTAATCTCAATCTCTTTGTTTCCGTAATAATTGGTCTCGGAACCAGTAGCCACCACCAAGTAATCAAATTCGAGATCCCCTATATTTGTCTTGACTATATTTTTGGAAGTTAGAATTTCATCGACAATGGCAAGCCTAAAAATAAAATTAGGGAAATCTTTCAAAACCTTCCTAATAGGATAGGCAATGGAATCGGGTTCTAATCCCCCGGTGGATACTTGATATAATAATGGTTGGAAAGTATGATAGTTATGTTTGTCCAAAAGCACAACCTGCACTTCTTTCTTACTCAGTTTTTTTGCTAGTGCAATTCCAGCAAAACCACCTCCTATAATTATTATCCTCGGGAAATTAGATTTCGGAATATTCATATTACCAAATATGCGAAAAATTAAACATTCCTGAAATACCAAAGAAAAAGAAGTTTGCTTATAATTATATTTGACTTCCTATTTACGTATTAATTGTGAATACTTATATGTTAATTCATGTTTTTCCGCACCTGTCTATACCGCTTCTTTAATAAAAAAGTACAATATTAATTTTCGAAGTCCATGTTTGTAACAAAATACACTTTTACGCTACTAACAGAGGACTACCATTCAAAAATATGAAGTGACCAAAGACCTGGAGCATCAATTTGTAACAGAATTAGAACACAATCAGAATATTGTGCATAAAGTGTGCACTTTGTACACCAATGATCGTGACGCCCATAATGATCTATTCCAAGAGATAACGATCCAATTATGGAAGGCCTACCCAAAATTTAGGGGAGACTCCAAGTTTAGCACATGGATGTATAGAGTAGCCTTAAATACCGCAATAACCTTATATAGAAAGTCAAAAAAAAGTGTTCCTACTTTAGATTATGATTCGGTAAACTTTAAAATAAGTGCGGACGAGTACGATCCGACAGAAGAGCAGCAGTTAAAATTGATGTACAATGCTTTAAAGGAATTGGGTGATATTGACAAAGCACTGGTTTTCCTTTATTTAGAAGATAAAAATTACACAGAAATTGCAGAAACCTTAGGTATCACCGAAGTTAATGCACGAGTTAAAATGAATAGAATTAAAAATAAATTGAAAACAATCTTAAATCCCTAATTGCAATGGATGAACTAGAACTATTAAAAAGGGATTGGAAAAAGAAAGGCAATCAGATGCCCAAATTGGGTTATGACGAAATTTATAGAATGATCTGGAAGAAATCCTCTTCCATTGTAAAATGGATCTTCTTAATCAGCATTATAGAATTCTTACTCCCCCACTTACTCTACCTCCTACCTGCTATGTCTAAAAGCATAGCTGTTTGGAAAGGTCTGGGATTGGGAAATTTTTTATTGGCGTCCAACGTTGTACAATACTCTGTGGTACTTTTCTTTATCTTTTTATTTTATAAAAGATATAAGGAGATTTCCTCCTTGGACAATGCGAGACAGCTCTTATCTAACATTCTAAAAACTAGAAAAACAGTTAAATATTATGTCATCTTTTGCCTCTCATTAATTTTTATTTCATTTGTAGTTATGGCAGCAGGTATATATTTAAGCGATAATCCGGTTGAGGCTATGGGCTACAATTATAATCTAGATAACGCTGATCCCATAAAGGTAAAAAAGACCATGATAGCCACCGTACTTTTATTAGGGACCATCGTGACCGCTGTTATGGGTTGTATCTATTTTCTCCTTTATGGAATACTGTTGAAAAAACTGAACAAAAACTATAAAGAACTAAAAGAAATGGAATTTTAAACTCTAAACTTCCGTTGTTTATTTTCTTCTTCCAAGGCCATTAAATCTTTCTTGGAAATCACTTTTGAGAAAGAAGGGTGCTGTTCAATAGCGTATTCCAGTTTTTCTATTATAGAGTCGAAGGATTCATTCTCATAATCAATATCCAATGGCTCTTTGATAACCATAGACTGTAGAATTCCTTTCTTTTTTATACGAAGTCCTTTCTTGTCAAAAGACCTCCTAAAACCGTCTATAACTACAGGAACTACAACTGGTCTGTATTTTTTTATGATATGTGAGGTCCCTTTTCTCAAAGGTTTCCAAGGGGTTGTTGTTCCTTGCGGAAAGGTAATTACCCAACCATCGTCCAGTGCTTTTCCGATGTTGGAAATATCACTCATTTTAACTTGTCGGTTCACCTCTTTCCCATCTGCTTTCCATGTACGTTCCACACTTACAGACCCGGCATAGGCCATCACCTTGGTCAATAGGTTCTTTTTCATAGTCTCTGCTGCCGCCACATAGTACATATTCAGCTTGGGCTGCCATATGTATCCTAAATTCTTGATAGAATCTTCCCTACCGCTTAAGCTGGCATTAAATACATGGAACATAGCCACTACATCCGCAAAATAGGTCTGGTGATTACTAACAAAAAGCACATTCCTATCAGGTAGGTTTCGAATTATCTCGGATCCTTCGATTTCAAGGGTATTAAAACCCCTATATCTTTTATGGGTTATTACCGCTAAGATGCGGATAAGCCATTTTTTTAAAAATAAAATATGTCCAAACGGATTTTTCTTAAACAAGCCCATATTTTCTGATTAACGGTCAAAATTACAAAATTAGTGCATCATAGCACTTGTTTAAATAGCTCCTTAATTTCATTAAGCATCATTGCAGTAGCGCCCCAAACTGTGTAACCATTTAATTTAAAGGCGGGTACCTCTACATTATCGGCGTAGGATGTGCTTAATTTTTGATAAATAATTTTACTATCATCCATAAAATCATATAAAGAAACCTCTACCAATGCCGCTACCTCCTCTTTCTGTAACAAAAATGGGCGCTCCTTTTGGTATAACCCTAAATAAGGGGTCACTTCAAAATTACTAGGTGGTATAAAAATCTCGGTCAAATGCCGTATTACCCTAATATTATTTGGATCAGCGCCTACCTCTTCATAGGTTTCCCTTAATGCTGTAGCGAGTAAACTTTCATCCTCTTTTTCTACTTTTCCTCCCGGAAGAGCAATCTGGTTACTATGAATCCCCTTATAAGTGTTCCTTAAAATTAACAAAAGATTGGTATTATAGCTTATATCTGGATAAAACAGAGCCATTACCGCAGCTTTCTTAGTGTTCTTATTAACTATCCCATTAGCTTCTAACTCTTTACGCCTAAATGATGGAATCATTTTGTAATGCGATGCACTACCGGGTAGTTCAATATTTTCTATTTTTGAGATGCTCTTGGCAAAATCGTTGAAATTCACAATTTCAAATTTTTGTATTTTTCGCGTAAATAAACTAAAATGAGGACTTCCCTCTTGTTAAACTAGTAAAAATAATCTAAAGTATATGACATTTAAAACGTTTTCACTTTTTACCGTAATTATAGTACTCCTTTTCTCCAGTTGTAAGGAGCAACGACTAGAGAAAAATAAAGAAGAACTCAGTACCAAGGTTAAACTGGACACCATTGATACCCAAAAGACGGAATTGAAGGAAGAAATAGAAAAGGAGGGAGCACCTTTTGTTCTTACAGAGGACAACGCAATAGAATTTTTCTTCGAATATAATAAGACCATTACGGAAAATACCGTAAAACTCACCACCAGATTTGGGGATATAACAATAGAATTATACGATAATGTACCCTATCATAAGGCCAACTTTATCTACCTCACCAAAAAAGGATATTTTGATAATACCTACTTTCATAGGGTGGTAAAGAATTTTATTATACAAGGGGGAAATGCAGATAATTTAGAAACGGCAAAAAAACGGAGTGAAATTGGGCGCTACCTTTTACCCCCCGATACCCGAAAGGGCCATAAACACCATAGAGGTACCATATCTATGCCAAGTAGTGAAATAGACAACCCACATATGTTGGCCTCACCCTACGAATTTTTCATTGTAGTCACTAATCCAGGATCCTATCATTTAGATGGGGGTTACACGCCTTTTGGAAGGGTTATAGAAGGTATGGATGTAGTAGATGAAATAAACAGTCAACCTGTAGATGATGGTGACTGGCCCTCCCAGAACATCACTATCGAAAAAGCAGAAGTAATTAAGTAGCCATTAATTTTATACCCCATTTAGCTTCCAAAGCAAACAACCTTGTTAGGCATATCACTTCCCACTACTTCTATTCCGTAGTGTTGAAGCTGCGATAAATATTGGGAAGTGATATTTTACACTTAACTGCCCATAAGCGAATCCCAATTACAAGGAGAATAGTAGCGATATCGGCATACAATTCATTGATGGGAAGTTCTCTTATCAGAAAATAGCTTAGCCCTCCGAAAATACAGGCAGTGGCATAAATTTCCTTTCTAAAGATGACTGGAATTTCATTACAAAGGATATCCCGTATTACTCCCCCAAAACAAGCGGTAATGGTCCCTAGTGCTATACACATTACGGGAGACAACCCCACGCTAAGTCCTTTGGCTATTCCTAAAAGGGTATAAAATCCTATTCCAATACTATCAAATAAGAATAAAGAAGTTCGCACATATTTTTTCTTACTTCTCAGTAAGATTGCGAGAATAGTGGTTGCCGTTATAATATAAAGGTAGGTATGGTCTTGCAGCCACAATACCGGAGTGCCACCGATTAATAAATCCCTTAGGGTACCACCCCCTACTGCAGTTACAAAAGCAATGATAAAAACCCCAAAAAGATCTAGTTTTTTATCCATAGCCACCATTACTCCGGAGACTGCGAAAGCAATTGTGCCTATTACATCAAAAATAAAATGCATCATAACTAGCTATTTTGGGTATAAAAATTATAGTCCTTTAGAACGGTGTCCAGGTATTGAGTGTCGTAGAGCTCGGAATTAGTACTAAGAAGGCTCTCCACTTTATCGCGCAAAACCTTCATAGTTTTATAGTCACCACTCTTTACCGCAATATGATACGTTTCCTTAATGAGCCGGACATCCTTATCTGTCAGTAGGGTTACATTTGAAAAGGTAGGAGTGTAGCTTTCCTCCACTTCCTCTAGAATGGTGTGTGATACCTTCACTTTATTTTTGGTACTGATCACTACGGTACCGGCAGCTGCATCTCCCAAGCGTTGATTTTTATCCGTGAACAAGATAGTTAATATCCCTACCGAACCAAAAAACAGCCATATATCTATAAGTCGTAGCATCCAACGCACCAATAAATTAGACCAGTGCACAGGGGTTCCGTCTACGCGTACCACCCGGATTTTCATAAACATTTTCCCTACTGTACGCCCATTAAACAAACTGTGCATCAGCAGACTATAAAACATAGCTGGCAAGAATATTAGGCTTGTTAAACCCATTTTTGTCCAACTATCATCAAACACATATCCAATAACAGCACCAATATATTGTACTAATGTCGCATAGAGATATAATAGGAAGGCATCTATTAAAAATGCGATAATCCGCTCCCCAATTCCCACAATTTTATAATCAATATTAACATTTTGCGTTGTATTGATTTGAAGGTTGGACATATTAGTACTATTTTTATTTTTTTAACAACAATCCCACTATGCGTGAAGCTGCTTTTGTGAAGCAAAATAAGGAAAAATGGATAGCATTTGAAAAGGCAATCAACTTAAATTCCCAAATTAGCCCAGACCAACTTGCTAACGGTTATATTCAGCTCACCAACGACCTTGCTTATGCGCAAACCTATTATGCTGACAGTAAGACTTTACTGTACCTAAATTCCCTCGCTTCTCAAGCACATCAAAAAATCTATAAAAACAAAAAAGAACACAGAAATAGGGTTATTGATTTTTGGAAAACGGAATTTCCTTTGTTTTTCAAACAATATCACCCCACTCTGGGAATTGCTTTTCTAATATTTGCATTAGCAACTGCAATCGGGAGTATCTCAACACACTATGACGATTCGTTTGTTCGCTTGATCCTGGGAGATGCTTATGTAAACGAAACCTTAAATAATATTGCAAAAGGAGACCCTACCGCCATCTACAAAGGGGGTAGTGAAATTGGTTCGTTTTTAGGTATTACCATAAACAATATTAGAGTCGCGTTTTTAGCTTTTGCTTTTGGGGTAATCACAAGTATTGGCACCATTTATATTCTATTTAGCAATGGGGTTATGTTAGGGGCTTTCATCACATTCTTCCATACGCAGCAGGTGTTTTTTGAGGCTAATAAACAAATATGGCTGCACGGCACAATAGAAATATCTGTGATTGTAATTGCGGGCTGTGCGGGGCTCATTATGGGAAATAGCATTCTTTTTCCAAAAACATTTTCTAGAAGGGTATCTTTTATGAAAGGAGCCAAAGACGGACTAAAAGTAGTTGTGAGTACCATCCCCTTTTTTATAATTGCTGGATTTATTGAAGGATTTATTACCCGCTACTCCAATATGTCCACCTGGCTTGCGTTTACGATAATCGGAGCATCGTTACTCCTTATTATTCACTATTATATGATATACCCAATCTTATTGAACCAAAAACATGAACGACAAGAAAAATCACTTCATAGAGCTTAAGATAAATCGAGATTTTGGCGATATCATTTCGTTGTATTTTGATTTTTTTAAAACGAATATTAAAAAATTTACCAATATATTCTTAAGCTATAACGGCATTTTTCTGATAGGTTTATTGTTTGTAAGTTATTTGTTGGTATCTGGAGTATTTGCGCTTATTGCCAACAACGAAAATCTTTTCGGAAGCAATTTTGCTGCCAACGAACAGAATTCTATCTCTTATTTTGTTATTGGTGGAATCTTGTTCTTTCTAATTTTCTTGATAGTAGCTATTCTAAATTACAGCCTCAGCACCGCCTATATGATTACATACGAGGAAAAAGAAAGCCAATACTTCAATAAATCGGAAGTATGGGCAATGGTTAAGAATAATATAGGGAATATTATAGTATTCATCCTGATTATGATATTGGTCTTTTTTGGGTTTATGATGCTCGCAACTATTCTGACTTTAATCCCATTAGTAGGAATGATTGCACAATATATAATCCAATATTTTTTTATGGCATGGGTGGGCGTATCTTTTTTTGCTATGCTTAAAGAAAAACGTGGCGTAATAGAAGCCCTTGGTGAAGGTTGGAATTTGGTCTCTAACAACTTCTGGAGGGCTGTAGGGGTAAATTTCATCCTTGGATTTCTAATCGGAATGTTGTTTTTAATTATTCTTATGATTCCTGGGATTATAATAGGTATCTATACTTTTCACGTAGTGCAGAACAATGTAGCACTTGCAGGATCTATAGTCCCTACTTTAGTATATACCTTGGGTACCTGCGTACTGCTTATACTAATGGTATATTCGCAGTGCCTATCACAATTTATAAACGGCATCTTATATTACTCATTGCACGAAAAGACATACAACCTACATACAAGAAGTAAAATAGACCAAATAGGAAGCTCGGACCTTTGATAAAAGCACACTCTACTTTTTGCACCATATTTAGTTATTCCTTGGGATTCCCACAGAGGAACAAGGATACCCTTGCCCTTGCCGAGGATAACAGCACAGCAATTATTCCAAGACGTTTTAAAGGAGATCTAAACGAACGTTACAGTGGCAATAATTTTAATTATGATGTTGGCGACGGAGAATCTCAAAATCTAATATCTCGGTTCCTCACATGGCTGTCAGATTGGCTACAAAAGTTGTTGGGGATAGACCTGCCTCCAGGGACCGCACAAGTTTTAGAAATTATTGTTTATATCCTAATGGGATTATTGGCAATTTATCTCTTAATCCGGTTTTTAACCGGGGAACAAGCTTCTGCTATTTTTAGTAAAAAAGCAACCTCCTTTGGCAATCTGGATCTATCCGAAGAACATATAGAGAATATTGATTTAGATTCTTTATTGGCAACTGCGCTATCTCAAAACAATTACAGATCTGCCATTCGTTACCAATATCTTAAGGCATTAAAAACGTTATCCCAAAAAGAAATTATAGTTTGGCAGTATAAGAAAACCAATCAGGACTACCAAAATGAAATAAGCCGTCCCGACATTAAATCGGTATTTAAGGAGATTTCCTATTTATATGATTATGTATGGTACGGGGAACAAGAGATTGATGCACCTAAGTACAGGGCAGCTCAAATTAAATTTGACCATATAAATAAACTTGGCGGCAATGGATAAGCAATCTAAAATCATCGTTGGGATATTTATTGCCGTGCTATTGGGTATTATTATAACGGAAATAGTACGACCTAAACCGGTAAATTGGAACCCTTCCTACACTATGGAAGATAAGATACCCTTTGGGTGTTATGTTCTTTTTGAAGAATTGCCTCAGTTATTTCCAGACCAAGAGCTTATTACGGTAAATGAAAGTTTATATAATATATTATCTGCTCTGGATACTACTAAAAACTCCAATTACCTCTTAATAAATAATTCCCTGGAATTGGGTAAGCAAGAAACCAACCAACTCCTCAGCTATGTGCACTCTGGAAATGATGCCTTTATTGCTGCCACTAGTTATGGGGCCTATCTTTCGGATACCTTACATCTAAAGGTCGAGTCTTTATATACTATCCAAGAAGATACTATGCAAATTAGGCTTACGAATCCTCTTTTTCCAAAAGTAGATTACGCTCTAACTCGTGGGCTGTACAATACCCATTTCACTTCCGTAGACACCCTTAACACCACGGTTTTAGGACATATTTCCTTCCTTGAAAAAAAGGGAGTCATGGAAGTGTCCACCAGAAATAAGGTAAAGCGCCCCAATTTTATCCGGGTGAAATTTGGGAAAGGTAATTTTTACCTCAACACTACCCCACAAGCTTTTACCAATTATTATATGCTTGGTGGCAATGAAAATTATGTTGGCAATTCGCTTTCCTATTTAAAGAACGCAACGGTTTATTGGGACAATTATAAGAAAGCAGGTAGGGTAATTATAGATTCCCCTATGCGATTTGTCCTTAATCAGCCTGCATTAAAATGGGCCTACTATTTAGGCACAAGCGGAATTTTAATCTTTGTGCTCTTTAAAGCAAAAAGGGAACAACGCATTATTCCAATAATAAAACCCTTAGATAACTCCTCCATAGATTTCGTAAAAACCGTAGGGGGAATCTATTTTGAACATAAAGATTACAGCGATTTAATTGCAAAGAAAACCAACTACTTTTTAGCATATTTAAGGAGTCATTTTTATATAAATACACAACAAATAAATGATAAGACGGTAAGCGATCTATCGGCCAGATCAGGAAAGTCTATTTCTGAAACCAAGGCGATGCTCGATCTACTGATCCACTTAAAAAACAAAAATCAGCACAACGAGCAGGATCTTATCAATCTAAATAAAAAAATAGATCAATTTAAAAAATAAGCATGGAAGAAATAACAAAAGAAGAGGGCAGCAATCCTTTGGAATTTACAAATAGAATAGACCTAGGAGAATTACAGACCTCTGTGGCTCAAATTAAGGCAGAGCTTGGAAAAATAATTGTTGGTCAGCAAGATATGATCCAACTATTAATCATTTCTATCCTAGCCAACGGACATTCCTTAATTGAAGGGGTACCAGGGGTAGCAAAAACGATTACCGCAAAACTCTTGGCAAAAACATTGAACGTGAATTTCAGTAGAATTCAGTTTACACCAGACTTAATGCCTAGTGATATTCTAGGGACCTCTATTTTTAACGTAAAAACCTCAGAATTTGAGTTTAAAAAAGGGCCTATATTTTCCAATATTATTTTGATCGATGAAATAAATAGGGCTCCAGCGAAAACCCAAGCTGCTTTATTTGAGGCCATGGCAGAGCGGCAAATCACCATTGACTCAAAGGAATATCAAATGCAAGCTCCCTTTTTGGTCTTTGCCACCCAGAACCCCATTGAACAAGAGGGTACCTATAGATTGCCAGAGGCGCAATTAGACCGTTTCCTTTTTAAAATAAAGGTCAACTATCCTTCCATGGAAGAAGAGATTAAAATCCTTGAAAACAAGCACCAGCAAAAAAATAAGGTAGCCGAAGATCAAATAACACCCATACTTACTGCTGAACAGATTGCCGCGTATCAGGATATTATAAAGGAAATAATAATTGAGCAAAATTTGATGAAGTATATAGCCGGCATTGTAAATAATACCCGGGTAAATGCCAATTTATATCTTGGAGCATCTCCAAGGGCTTCTATTGCCATTATGGATGCCTCTAAGGCTATGGCCGCAATAAACGGACGCGATTTTGTTACACCAGATGATATAAAAAAGGTGGCCCCAGCCATTATAGGACATCGGATTATATTAACCCCTGAGCGCGAAATGGAGGGACTTACACCTGAGAAGGTGGTAGAACAAATTATTAAAACTATGGAAGTACCAAGATAAAGACCATAAAAAGTTTTATTTCCAAAAACGAAGCCAATTTTGAAAAACATATTTAAAAACACCTATTTAGAGAAACGGTTTTTTATCGTCTTAACAGGAATTATCATAGGATTTATTTTGTCCTATATTTTTCCTGATCTGATGGGAGTGATTAAACTATTGTTTTTTGTTTTTGTATTGGTATTTATGGTGGACTTCCTACTCCTGTTTGCGTCAAAAGGAGTCCTTTTGGGAAAGCGTATAGTTCCAGAAAAATTATCGAACGGAGATGATAATGAGATTGAAATCTCGCTCTCTAATTCTTATTTGTTTTCGGTAAGGATTAAAATTCTGGATGAGCTACCTCATCAATTCCAAAAACGGGATTTTAGAATAATTTCTACTCTTGGAAAGGGAAAGGAAAAACGATATACCTATCAGATAAGACCTACTGAAAGAGGCGTATATGTTTTTGGGAATTTAAATGTTTTTGCCAACTCCCCTCTTGGACTAGTGGTTAAAAAGTATACTTTCTGCAACCAACAAGAAGTACCCGTGTATCCTTCTTTTCTACAACTTCGCAAATACAATCTAATGGCCTTTACAAATCGACTGTTTGAATATGGCCTAAAAAAAATAAGGAGAATTGGCCATACCATGGAGTTTGAACAGATAAAGGACTATGTGCCAGGCGATGATATCCGAAATATTAATTGGAAAGCAACGGCTAAAAGAGGTCATTTGATGGTAAATCAATTTCAGGATGAAAGATCTCAGCCCATATATTCTATCATAGACAAGGGGCGTGTAATGAAAATGCCTTTTGAGGGACTTAGTCTGTTAGATTATGCGGTTAATTCTAGCCTGGTAATTTCCAATATTGCAATAAAAAAGCAGGATAAAGCAGGCATGTTTGCCTTTAGCAATAAAATAGAAAATAGGGTGGTGGCAGAACGGCGAAGCGCGCAAATGAACCTTATCCTAGAAACACTATATAATATAAAAACCAATTTTTTAGAAAGCGATTATAGTCTGCTTTACGCTGATATAAAAAGAAACATTAACCATAGGAGTCTGCTAATACTGTATACTAATTTTGAAACGTTGGATGCTTTAGAAAGACAGCTCCCCTATTTAAAGGCCATCGCAAAACAACACTTATTGGTGGTTATTTTCTTTGAGAATACAGAGCTCAATCGGTTTGTAGCAGAAAAGGCCCAAACCACGCAACAAATATTTGAAAAGACCATAGCCGAGAAGTTTATTTATGAAAAAAAGCTCATTGTAAACGAGCTTCGCAAACACGGTATACAAACCATACTTACCAAACCAGAAAACTTAACAATTAATACCATCAACAAGTATTTAGAAATTAAAGCACGGGGACTGCTGTAATTAAAATACTTCGTAAAATACCCAATAGCACAGCGCAGACTTTCAGTATTTTAAAGAATTATTTTTGTTGTTAAAATCAAAATAAACTATCTTTAAGACACCGTGGAACAAGTATATCCTTGATTCCCATATTAGAATCTATCCCTCGAAATCAAGAATATCTTCCCCCTTCAGGTACTTTTAGAAAAATGTAGTCCATTATAGTGCATTGATCAATGGTGTTTAATTGTTCAACCTAGGCAAAATAAGCATAACTCACTTTAGCTATAATACCATTATAAAGTGGTCCTTCCTTTTTTAAAGAACTTGATCAACAAGGTAATATAAGGAGTAATACACTTGATATATAATTAGATCACTTAGTACTAACAAGCAATTTGAATTATAATACAATGAATTTAAACCTCTTAAATAAAAGGTCTTTCAATGTTTCCCTTATAATAGGCACTTATGCTCCATTAACCACTAAAATATAATATGATAAAAACAAAGTCGGTAGAGGTAGTAGGAATCCTCGCTCTATGTATTTCTTTATTTTTTTAATGACCAAACCCGAAAATAATATTGAAGGAAACGATGTGATCAATAAACCCCAACAGGCCTCTATGTATTTTATGAAATGTACAGTAGCAAAATTTATGTTGCGCAATGTAGATACGACCCAGCAGATATCACCCTTGTTCGAAAATCTAGGAACTCATCATTTTAGTATAAGCACAAAAATAGAAAAAGCACAAACTTTTTTCAATCAGGGCCTAAAACTGGCCTACGCCTTTAACCATGCAGAAGCGCACCGATCTTTCATGGAGGCAAGTAGACTAGATCCCAAAGCGGCCATGACATATTGGGGTCAGGCTTATGTACTAGGCCCAAATATAAACGATGCTTTACCAGATGATGAGCGAAAATTAAAATCGTACGAGGCACTAATGAAAGCTAAAAAACTAGCTGCTAATGCTTCCCCAAAAGAACAAGCCTTAATAGCCGCATTGACCCATAGATACAGCAATGATTTATCTGCCGATATTGCGGAACTCAATGTGGCCTATATGAATGCCATGGCAGAGGTTGCTAATAATTTTCCAGAAGATGCAGACGTACAGACGATGTATGCCGAAGCGGTAATGAATACTACGCCATGGAATTATTGAGATAGTGAGGGGAATCCCGCTACCAACACCCCAAAGGGAAAAGCTGCCTTAGAACGCGCTATGCAGTTGAATCCTGATCATCCTGGAGCACACCATTACTATATACATATGGTGGAACTTCCCCACCCAAATCTCGCCGTTCCTAGTGCAGATAGGTTGGGATCATTAATGCCAGCAGCAGGCCATATTGTACACATGCCTTCTCATATTTATATCCGGGTGGCAGATATAAAGATGCCGTAGAAGTCAATAAAGCGGCGATTTTAGCAGATGAAGATTATATTTCGTAATGTTTTGCTCAGGGAATGTATCCCCTAGGCTACTACCCACATAACCTTCACTTTCTATGGTCAGCTGCCAGCTTATTGGGAGATAGCGAAACTGCAATTGACGCAGCTAAAAAAACCGCCGAAAAAGTCCCCATTGGGGAGTTAGAAAATTTACACTTTTTACAAGATTTCGTTTCTACCCCACTTTTGGCGTATACCCGATTTGGAAAATGGAATGATATTTTAACTACACCTTATCCTGGGGATCAATATTCGCATCTTAAACTTATTTGGCATCATATACGTGGTATTGACTTTATAAGAAAAAACAACTTAAAAGAAGCTAAGGAAGAATTAGATGCACTTAATAAAATGCGGAACAACCCTGAACTAGAAAAAATCATTGCTAATTATACCAATCCCTCTTCTATTATAGCCAAAGTGGCCTACGAAGTGGTAGCTGGTGAACTTGCCGCTGCCGAAGGCAATCTACCTAAGGCAATAGAACATTTGAATAGAGGGGTGAACTTTGAGGATCAATTAATCTATAGCGAACCTGCTCCTTGGCATATTCCTGTACGACAAAGCTTAGGCGCGGTCTTACTAAAAGCCGAAAAGTATGAAGAAGCAGAGATGCGCTTTAAAGAAGATTTAAATGCACTTCGCCAAAACGGGTGGTCCCTTATTGGTTTATACCACAGTTTAAAGGCGCAGAACAAAATGGAAGAAGCCAATGGCATAAAAAAAGAATTTGATGCCGCATGGCAGTATGCCGACTTAACTATTAACAGCTCTATACTTTAAATAGGATAATGCTATAGAAGTTTATTTTTAATGAGTTAATTAAGACGAAAAGTATGGGAAACAGGAGGTTTTCAAGTAGTATAACAATATTAATTATTGCAATGCTCCTTGTTTATATAAGTAAAAATTTAACAGCGGAAACGAAGCAACTCCCCATCTACAATCCCACAGACTTCAACTCAGAATTAGTGGATCTTAGCAAACAAAAGGATTCTATTAATCATGTTGTCGCCAATTTTAGCCTTATCAACCAAAATGGGGATAGTGTTAGCCACTTAGACTATCAGGACAAAATTTATGTTGCAGATTTTTTCTTTACCTGCTGCCCTAGTATCTGCCTAATCATGACAAACAATATGAATAAAATGCAAGACTTCTTCATAGAAGACGAGGAGGTTAAGCTCCTATCCCTCTCTGTAATTCCAGTATTAGATAGTGTACCCGTATAAGGGAATTTGCTAATAAAAATGGCGCAGTGCAATCCAAATGGAATATTACTACAGGTAATAAAAAGCATATTCACGATTTGGCAAGAAAGCGCTTTTTTGCGGCTGTAGATGAAGAGGATGGCGGATTTCAAGATTTTATCCATACCCCAAATTTTGTACTTGTAGATAAAGCAAAGCAGATTAGGGGAATTTATAATGGCACTCTCGATGAAGAGGTAAATCGATTGATAAAGGATATAAGCATCCTTAAAACCGAATAATTGGTCAACTCATTTTCCCAGTGATTCCTAATGATTATAAATTGCCCATTTCCGTATGCTATCTCCTAATATTTGTTAACTTTAAATGAATCTTAAAAAAGGAGACTATGGACAGCGATTATATAAAAATATTTTCTGGAAATTTTCTGATTTCGAATAGAATTAAAGCAGAGCTAATGGATATCGGTATAACACCCGTTATAAAGGATGAGACTGAATCGGGGCGGTTAGCAGGTTTTCCTTCCGCAATGCAGGGGGTTCAAGAAATCTATGTCCAAAGTGAAGAAGCTGATAAGGCTAAATCCGTAGTAGATCGGGTTACAGCAATTACTGATTCTGAATAATAACTATGGCCAAAATAACTACACCAACAGAACCTGAATATTGGTTACGAGGCCCTATTGAAGGGATTTCATCCTTTTTGCAGCCAGCAGCTCATGCCTTATTGCAATCTAGAATGGAACTATCACTTTATACAGTCAATTTTCCAGATAACCTGCTTTGGGAAAAACCTTCGGGTTGTGCCTCGGTAGGATTTCATATGCAGCATTTAACAGGAGTCTTAGATCGGATAATGACTTATGCACAGAATAGATCACTTTCCGAGCAACAGTTCCAATACTTAAAACAGGAAGGGCAACCCAATTCCAGCATTACGGTTTCCGGTTTGGTTAGTAAGTTTGATAAAAAGGTAGAGGAAGCACTATTATTGTTCAAACAATTACCAGAATCCGAACTGACCATGGCCCGCACGGTGGGTCGTAAAAAACTACCCTCTACGGTACTCGGTCTCTTATTTCACGCTGCAGAACACAGTCAGCGCCATATTGGCCAGATGTTGGTGACTATACGCGTGTTATAATAAGACTATACCTTCTGTAATTGCTTCTTAAAATCTAGCAGCTTCCTTTTGCGCTTCTTTAAATTCAGTAATCATATCCTGAACAATGGTTGCAGCAGGTCTTATATCGTGGATGATGGCTGCCACCTGACCAATTTCTAGCTCTCCTTCTTCCATATCTCCTTCAAACATTCCACGTTTTGCTCTAGCACGTCCCAATAAAGTTTTAAGATCCTCTACGGTAGCTCCCTTAGCATATGCATCTTGAATATCGTGAAAAAACTTATTTTTAAGCATTCTCACGGGGGCAAGCTCTTTTAAGGTCAGTTTAGTTGCTCCTTCACCGGCTTCTACTACCTTTTGCTTAAAGTCGGGATGAGATGAAGCCTCATCACTAGCCACAAACCTACTTCCTACTTGAACCCCATCGGCCCCTAAAACCATAGCAGCCAACATTGATTTTCCTGTAGCGATTCCGCCAGCAGCAATAATAGGTATGTTTATTTTCTCCTTAACAGCAGGTAGTAGCGTTAGTGTAGTAGTTTCGTCCCTTCCATTGTGACCTCCTGCTTCAAACCCTTCTGCTACAATGGCGTCTACCCCAGCTTCTTCTGCCTTTAGGGCAAACTTTACACTACTCACCACATGTACTACGGTAATGCCCTTTTCCTTTAAAAAGCCGGTCCAGGTTTTTGGATTTCCTGCTGAGGTAAAAACAATTTTCACCCCTAGCTCCACAATAATATCCATGTGCTTATCAATATCTGGATATAACATGGGAACGTTTACGGCAAAAGGCCTGTCCGTGGCCTGCTTACATTTAAGAATATGTTCTCTAAGCACTTCTGGGTACATAGACCCAGCGCCAATAACTCCCAAGCCACCTGCGTTTGATACTGCAGAAGCCAATCGCCAGCCACTGGCCCAGACCATACCTGCCTGAATTATAGGATAGGAAATATTAAAAAGCGTAGTGATTCTGTTCTGCATTAATTGCCCGAATTTTGGAATGAATAACTTAGTGGATTAAATCCATTTGATATCGTAAAAGCTCAATAAAAAATCACCCAACAACCTTCTCAATAAATGAAGGAGTTATGGACAATTAAGATATTACTCCCGAACCTACTAATTCTTCACCAATATACCAAGCTACGAACTGTCCCTCTGTCATAGCGGATTGTTTTTCCTCAAAATCTACGTATAGACCAGCATCAATTCTGTATAGCGTAGCTTTCTGTAAAGGTTGACGATAACGTATCCTAGCCATAACCTCCATGGATTGGTCCACTTCCAAAGCCAAATCTGTGCGCACCCAATGAAGTTCTTCTAGATTTACAAAAAGCGTTTTTCTAAAAAGTCCAGGGTGCCTCTTGCCTTGCCCGGTATAAATTACATTCTCCTCAACATCGGTTTCAATGACAAACAAAGGCTCCTTGGTTCCACCAACATCTAGCCCTTTTCGCTGGCCTTTAGTAAAATAATGTGCTCCTTGGTGCTCGCCCACTACCTTACCATCTGTTACCTGATAAACTGGTTTTTGAGCATAAAAGGATAGCTCTTCCTGTTTGGAATTAAATTCAGGCGTTTCGTTATGAAGTTGTGGCAATTCCGAAGGTACCTCTACAATAACTCCTTTTTTAGGACTTAATTTTTGTTGTAAAAATTCAGGCAATCTTACCTTCCCAATAAAACAAAGTCCTTGCGAATCTTTTTTATCGGCGGTAATCAGCTCGTTTTCTGCAGCAATCTGTCTTACTTCAGATTTTTGTAACGCTCCTATTGGAAACAGGGTTTTTGCAAGCTGTTCTTGAGAAAGTTGACATAGAAAATACGATTGGTCCTTATTAGCATCGGCACCGGCCAATAACTGATAGGTTTCTGAACCATCTTCATTAATTATAGTCCCTTTTCTACAATAATGACCCGTAGCAACATAGTCGGCACCCAGTTGCAGGGCAATTTTCATAAAAACGTCAAATTTTATTTCCCTATTGCACAGTACATCGGGATTTGGTGTTCTCCCCATTTCGTACTCCCGGAACATATAATCTACAATACGCTCCTTATATTGGGCACTCAAATCGACAGTTTGAAAAGGGATTCCCAATTTTTCAGCTACAATAAGCGCATCGTTACTGTCTTCTAACCAAGGACATTCCTTCGAAATCGTAACAGAATCGTCGTGCCAATTTTTCATAAAAAGCCCAATCACCTCATATCCCTGCTCTTTTAAGAGATATGCGGTTACGCTGGAATCTACCCCTCCTGAAAGTCCTACTACTACCTTTTTCATCACCTTTAATTAATATGCAAAAATACAAAATTGACAATTGGTTGCCTTAAAATATAATTCTAATGATTTCCCAAAATTAGATAAACATCAAAAGCACCTTAGTTAACATACAAAAAGAATCCCTTTACAACTATTAGTTTGTAGAACTGAACATAATGTGAATCTTTACAGTCCCAAATGTTACCAAACTAAACCAAAAAGCTCCCAAAACCCAACATAAAATTGGATAATGGGAGCTTTTACTTTTTAAGGGTATAGGGGATTACTTCTTCCCTAACTTCTTTTGTTCTTCTGCCTGTTCCATCATTTCCCTCATCTTTCTTTGGAACTTATTTTCCTTTTTAGGTTTCTTTTTGTTCTCTTGAATTTGAGCGTGAATCTTATCCTCATCTAGGATAAAGTTCTTAATGGCCAACATTATAAAAATAGTAATTAGGTTAGATACAAAATAGTACAAACTCAATCCACTCGCATAGTTGTTAAAGAAAAACAACATCATTAGCGGCGATAAATAAAGAATGAACTTCATATTAGGCATTCCTGGTTGCGTCTGCATATTTTGTCCAGTAGTCATCATCATATAAAAGAAGATGGCAACGGAGGCCAAAATTGGAAACAAACTTACATGATCCCCATAGAATGGAATACTAAAAGGTAAATGTGCAATTGCATCATAAGATGAAAGGTCATCTGCCCATAGGAACGACTTTTGCCTCATGGCAAAGGAAGTAGGGAAGAACATAAACAATGCATAGAAAATAGGCATTTGCAACAATGCCGGTATACAACCACTCATAGGACTCACCCCAGCTTTGTTATAAAGCTTCATAGTTTCTTGTTGCTTTTTCATAGCATTGTCCTTGTACTTCTCATTTAGTTCGGTAATTTCTGGTTTTAAAACCTTCATCTTAGCCTGTGATAAATAAGACTTATACGTTACAGGAGACATTACCAAACGCACTAAAATGGTCATAACCACAATAGCGATTCCAAAAGGGATGAATGAGCTTAAAAAAGTATAGATCGGTGTAAACATGTATCTGTTGATCCAACCAAAAATTCCCCATCCGAAGGGAATAGAATCATCCAGACCTAATTCTTTATATTGTGCCAATACCTTTACATCAGTAGGCCCGTAGTACCAATTAAGATTATAAGCTAGCTCTCCACCTTCCAATTTCAATGGTATTTCTGCCGCAAATTCTTTCGTAAAACCTTGGGTGCGACTTTCTTCTTCCACCAAATTAACTGAACTTAATTTGGCCGACTCAAAATTATCAGAATTGGTTAATATGGAACTAAAGAAATGTTGCCTATACGACAACCACTTTACATCACTTTCCAACTCTTCCTCAGTACTTCCTTCTGAGAGCTTACTAATTTTACCTCCTTTATGATTATAGGTAAGCCTGGTATATCTATTTTCATACTGCACACTTTTAGAGTGTCGTATACCTTTTAATTTCCAATCTAAATTAATAGGGCCACTGTTATTTATTACCCCGTTTAATCCTTGTGAGCGCAATTGAAAACCAACCAAATACTCATCTGGTTTCATTTCATATCGATACTCCAAATACTTATCTGCCGAAACTTTGGCTTTCATGGAAAGCACTTGAGTATCTCCAGAGCTAGTTAGCGTAGGTTCAAAATACAAATCTTTGGAATGTAATACCCTATTATCCGAAGTGGAAAAAACTAAACCAAAACTTGCATTATTATCTTTTACTAGATAAACAGGAATAGAATCGTAAGTAACAAAATCCTTCATGGTGGCTTCTACAATCTGCCCCCCTTTGTTACTAATTTCTAAATAAAGAAGATCGTTTTCCAAGATAGTTGTCCCTTCCTTAGGTGAGGTATAACCAAACGACCCCATTGCATTTTTATAATTTGCAACAGCGATTGAGTCATTTGCATCTACAGGAATTGGTGCAGTAGCAACGGGTTCACTTGCTTCGGATTGTACCGCTTTGGTCGCCTCCACCTGCTCTTGTTCGGCTTTTTTCGCTGCCAACTCTTCTGGGGTCGGTTGGTTTTGCCAAAACATAAAAACAAGGATTCCAAAAATCAGCACAAAGCCAATTATGGTATTAATATCCAATTTATTCTCTTCCATCTAACGTATAATTTTACTTGATCTTTTGACTATTCAGAAAATTATTCCCGAATTGGACACAAGTTTTTCAATTTGCAAATATATGTCCATTAGCACTTAATATACTAGAGCGACATTATCTAATTCTTTTTACTGCTATTTTGTTTCTTCTTGATGCTTTAGTGCTGCCTTGATAAATGCAACAAATAAAGGGTGGGGATTAGCTACTGTACTCTTGTACTCGGGATGATATTGTACCCCAATGAACCAAGGATGCGACGGTATTTCTACAATCTCCACCAATCCAGTTTCCTTATTTATTCCTGTAGCTACCAATCCCGCTGCTTCAAACTGTTGCTTATATGCGTTGTTAAACTCATATCTATGTCTATGACGCTCCGAAATAACCGCTGCTCCGTGGTATATCTTATGGGCCAAGCTATCCTTTGTTAATTCACAGTCCCAGGAGCCTAAGCGCATGGTCCCGCCTTTATTTACAATATTCTTTTGCTCGTCCATGATATTGATAACTGGATCTGGTGTACTTTCATCCATCTCCGTAGAATTGGCTAGTTCCAATTTCAATACATTTCTGGCGTATTCTATCACAGACATTTGCATTCCAAGGCAAATTCCTAAAAATGGAATTTTATTTTCCCGTGCAAATTGAACTGCTTTTATCTTGCCTTCTATTCCCCTTTCGCCAAAACCAGGCGCCACTAAAATACCGTCTAGACCTGTTAATTGCTTCTCTAAGGCCTTCCCTTTTAAATGTTCGGAGTGAATAGTTTTAACTTTAACTTTTACGTGATTTACAGAACCAGCATGAATAAAAGACTCTAATATAGATTTATAGGAATCCTGTAATTCCACGTATTTCCCAACTAATCCAACTGTAACCTCATTCTTAGGATTTTTGTGCCATTCCAAGAATTGATTCCAATGGGTAAGATCGGGTATAACGTCATCCGGTAAATTTAATTTTTTCAAGGTTACCGTATCTAGGCCTTCTTCTTGCATTAGAATTGGCACATCATATATGGTAGACGCGTCTATAGACTGGATTACTGCCTCTCGCTTCACATTACAGAACAAAGCCAATTTTTCCTTTATATCATCAGAGATATCATGCTCAGTTCTGCACACTAGGATATCGGCCTTAATTCCACTTTCCATCAAGGTCTTTACGGAATGTTGTGTTGGCTTCGTTTTCAGTTCACCTGCGGCGGATAAATAAGGTACTAAGGTTAGGTGAATTACAATAGCATTGTTATCTCCCAACTCCCATAGCAACTGACGCACAGATTCTATATAGGGTAAGGATTCTATATCACCAACAGTACCTCCAATTTCGGTAATAACGATATCATAATCCCCACTTTTTCCTAAAAGCTGAATTCGTTCTTTAATTTCATTGGTAATATGAGGCACCACCTGAACGGTTTTACCTAAAAACTCACCCCTTCTCTCTTTCTCTATCACACTTTGATAGATTCTTCCAGTAGTAACGTTATTTGCCTGTGAAGTGCGAACATTAAGGAATCTTTCATAATGGCCCAAATCCAAATCGGTTTCGGCTCCATCATCGGTCACATAACATTCCCCATGTTCATAGGGATTTAAGGTACCTGGGTCCACATTGATATATGGATCTAATTTTTGAATCGTAGTTCTATAACCTCTTGCCTGTAATAATTTGGCAAGAGAGGCCGCGATAATCCCCTTTCCAAGGGATGAGGTAACCCCACCGGTTACAAAAATATATTTAGTTTGTGACATGAAGCGTTAGGTTGAATTCTTAACGCGAGCAAAAATACAAATTGCAATCACAATTTATAGTTAATACCGTGGAAAATCTTTTTGAATTTTACGAATTAGCCCCTCCAGTCCATTTATTTTAATCTCTAGCATTGATTTGAGCAAATCTCCCAACTTTCCTGTGGGAAATCCACTCTGTTGAAACCATATTAAATAAGGTTCGGGAAGGTCTACTAAATACCTCCCTTTAAATTTTCCAAAAGGCATCCGATAATGCGCCAATTCGATCAAATGTCTTTTATCTGGGACTACATTCATAACTTATATTATACCCAAAGATACCAACTTCGCATGGGCCTACCAATTCTTTGATATAAATGAAAGTCCATTATTTTTTATGAAGATAATAGAGAGTAATTAGATTACTTTAAGCTATTAAATTCAATTCAACTATATTTATACATAGACCAACTTTTCCTATAGGTAAATATTAACGCGTAAGCATAGCATTGATCGCGCTGAAAATTAACATCAAAACAATTCAACCATTAGAGAATTTTAGAACTTTAAAGAAAAGAGCCAAGGACTCCTCACAAATTTAAAAAGCCAATTAAAATGAAACGAAGAACATTTATAGGCACCTCAACAGTGGCATCTGTAGGAATGCTAACATACAGTAGTGGAAGCGCCATGAAGTCTAATATACATGGTTCTAATAAACTTAAGAACAATATTAATCACAGCGTTTGCTATTGGTGTTATGGTAAAATCCCCCTAGAAGATTTTTTACAATCATTAAAAAGCTTAGGGGTAAAGGCAATAGACCTAATTGGACCAAAAGATTGGCCTTTACTAAAAAAATACAATATACATTCGTCTATGTGCAACGGGGCTGAGATTAGTCTTACCGAAGGTTGGAACGAACCTAAATACCATAGAACCTTAATTAAAAATTATACTGAAATGATTCCCAAGGTTGCTGAAGCCGGTTACACCAATCTTATCTGTTTTAGCGGTAACAGGAGGGGCATGGATAACGAAGTGGGTCTAAAAAACTGTGTGGAGGGCCTAAAACAGATTCTGCCTTTGGCTGCCAAACACGATGTACTTATCCAAATGGAACTTTTAAACTCAAAAGTGGACCACGAGGATTACATGTGCGACAACTCGGAATGGGGTGTAGCGCTGTGTAAGGCATTCGATTCCGAAAATTTTAAATTGCTATATGATATTTACCATATGCAAATAATGGAAGGGGATGTGATTAGAACTATTAAGAAATACCATCCTTTTTTTCGCCATTACCACACTGGAGGAAATCCAGGGAGAAATGAAATAAATGAAACTCAGGAACTATATTATCCTGCAATTATGAAAAGTATTTTAGAAACAGGATATACAGGATATGTAGCTCAGGAATTTATTCCTACATGGGAAGATAAGATTGCTGCTCTTAAAGAAGGCGTAACTATTTGTGACGTATAATTAGTGAATAATAAAATTTTTAAACTTAGGTAATCTTAAAATTCATCTTTCAACAGGCTAGTGTTGTTCCAATGCCATGCTCACCTGTTTATTCCATTCCAATTGCTTTTCATAATTGCGAGAGAAATTGGTTTCTTTATCGTAAAGATTTTGAAAGTCGTTTAGCTCTTTTATGATTTGCTCATAGATTGCTTTCACCTCAGCTTTAACATTATCACTAAAAGTGGCCTCAGCAAATTCACGGCGTAACTTACGAGTATAGATTTCGGTTATATCAAAGTGCAGTTGCTCATGATTTAGGATCAAAGTATCTGTAATAGTATTCCTAACCCACGAATTTTGAGGATAGAAGTAGCTAGTGACCTGAAAATCGATTTCTATTTTGTCATTCTTTCGGAAAGTAGAAAAGCTATATGCTATTCCACTGGCAGTAACTGCTGAGGCATTGGATGTGCGGGAAGGCTTTCCTTTAAAATCGGACCATTCCAATCTATTTTCTCGCTGCCAAAGCACGTCATCCTTCTGCTGCGCAAGCCCTAACTGCACTATAAGTAAAAAGATAAAAGTAATACAGACCTTTATAGCTCCCAATGGAACGATATATTCCTAACAATATCAGGATGAAGACTATAGTGAACAGGACAGGTTCTTGCGGTATTCTCTAAGATTTTTCTGTTCTTATCAGAAATAGCTTTAGGTAGTTTAAAATTAACATCTATTCTTACTATACGTCTAGGATCGGCCTCCATAAACTTGGTAACCTCTGCCGTAGACTCCACGAGATTTACGTCCAAACTTCTTGCTTTTATTCCCATTACAGAAAACATACAACTTGCCAAACCTGTGGCAATAGTATCTGTTGGTGAGAAGGCCTGCCCCAACCCATGGTTGTCCAAAGGGGCATCGGTAACAAAACTATTTCCTGAGAGCAAATGCTCACAACTAGTTCTTAGATCTCCTAAATAGGTTACTTTTGAAGTCATTGTTATATTATTCTTTTAATTCTACCACTTCCATATTTTGGAACTCTAATATATAGACAGCATCATTAAAATAACCAGAAGTAAAGTTCTTAGTGTAATTAAATTTGTTGCCAATATATTCTGTACCCCCAATTAACTTGGAAGCATCTATCAGATTATTTTTATAAGCAATTTTCAATAGCAGGTCATAGGCAATATCAAAACCTCTTATCGCATACTCATCGGGCTCTGCTCCAAACCTAGCGCTATAAGCCTTAGTAAAGGAATTACTACTAACTCTTCGCGAAGCCGAAGGATAGGTGAATCTAAGGTTAGACATATGGGAATAAGAGACCACCTCATTATCAAAGGCAGCATTTTTATCCGTTGTTAACAGTTTAATGTTTTTCTTGTTACTTACCAAGGAATTGAGCAAGGATGCCGCATGATGAACCACAGTGGCCTGGTCTGTTTCCAAGAATATATAGTTATCTGATGTCTGCGACAATAAAGCAGAAATTTTATTTATATCCAAGGTTCTGTCCTCCTTTAAAGTTACCGTACTAGCACCTGGAAATTGCTTTAATAATACTGCTTCTGTGGACTTATTCTTTGAATCTGCAATGACGATAATTTTTTGATCAGTCCTAATATCGGAAACATAGGTCAACAATCGGTCTCTCATTACTTTTTTAGAGGGCATGGCAAAAAACACATTACTCAAACTTAAATCGCTCCCTTCAGTTAAAGGCGCAATTACTGGAATGTTATAATTAGCTGCTTGCAATGCTACTTCTTTAAGGGAAACAGGTTCTAATGGACCAAAAATAGCAGAAACCCCATTTAGATTTTCTTGTTGCAGAATAGTTCTCGTGCGGTCCATGCTCAATTCCGTATCATAGGTCTTTACGTCTACAGATATTCCTAATTTAGCTACCGAATCTATTGCCATCAGCGCTCCAGAATACAAACCAAGACTATATCTTACGTCCTTTCTTTTTTTAATAGCATTGGTTACCGATTCCGTTTCATTTAGGTTCAACCTATCGAACCTAAATGGCAATAGGAATAAAAGTTTAGGTTTAAACAGTGGATTGATACTATCTATTAAATTGATTTTATCTAGAATAAGGGCATTCTTCACATCAAAATTTCCAGTCTGATTTTTTGGAAGTTTCAATACCATTCCCGCTTTTAAACCATCTTTTAAATCTGGGTTTAAATCTAGCAGCTCCCTGTAAGTAATTCCCAATTTACGGGTAAGTGAAAATTCGGTTTGCTTAGGTTTAACTTCGTAAAAGTTAAAATTCTCGGTATTAACCACTCCCGAATTGGCTGTTTTTACAGGAATTTGAAGTACCATTCCCTCTTTTAATCCACCACGCTCTTTAATTTCCGGGTTCAATTTGATAAGCTCTTCCGAACTTAATCCAAATTTCTTCTCCAAACTATAAAAAGTCTGTTTTGGAGGAACAGTATATGAAGTATACAATTGAGTTTTTTGATTCTTAATCTCTCCTTTTACTAACTTAGGAACCAACAGCTCCTGTCCATTTGCCAAATGATCTGTAGTTTTAGACAAGTCGGGGTTTAAAACCAATAGGCTATCTAGCGTAATTCCAAATTTATGTGCAATACTCCATCTAGTTTCTTTGGGCTGAACTTTATACACCTCATAATTCCCTTCTTCATGAACATTTTCAGCTTCCTTTACTTTTCTGTATTTGGGAATCTTTAAGGTCATACCTCTTTTCAGCTGAACAGAATACAGCTCTCTATTGAACCGCTTTATGTCATCTTCTGTAACATCGTATCTTTTGGCTATCCCGTATAAGGTTTCCTTTCTCCTTGTTCTATGAGATATAAACCCAACAGGTTCCACCTTACCAACTTCCGATTCGCTCCCTTGTAGCTTATCCAGTAGGGCATTTACGCCCACCTCTGTTTTCTGTTTTACTTCCGATTTATTGGCATCACCAACCAAGGGAATAACAAGGATGGTGTTAGCTTTTATAGCTTGACCTTTCTTAACTTCCTTATTATAATTTAAAATTCCAAGTTCAGAAACCTTGTATTGTTTTGCAATACCTTCCAATGTCTCCCCTTCCTTAACGGAATGAGTTGTGAATTTTTGGGCAACGGCACATACCCCAATGAATAGCATGAGAAACGTGGTCAATATTGCTTTTTTATTTAATTTCACTATCCTGGATTTATTAAATTAAACTCAACTTAAGATTACTCTTTTAACGTATTTAGAATAATTTTATTCCTCTATATAGTCTTCTACTCCCACTCAATGGTTGCTGGCGGTTTAGAACTAATATCGTACACTACTCTATTTACACCTCTTACTTTATTAATAATATCGTTGGAGGTTTTTTGCAAAAACTCATAGGGCAGGTTTACCCAATCAGCCGTCATCCCGTCTGTACTTTCAACAGCTCTTAATGCTACGCACTTTTCATAGGTACGCTCATCTCCCATTACCCCTACACTATTTACTGGTAAAAGGATAGCTCCTGCCTGCCAAACCTTATCATATAGGCCCCATTCTTTTAGACCACTGATAAAGATTGCATCAACCTCCTGAAGGATTGCTACTTTCTCTCGGGTGATATCCCCTAGGATACGGATAGCTAATCCTGGACCTGGGAAAGGATGTCTTCCCAACAGTTCCTTATCTATTCCTAAACTAGCTCCTACCCTTCTTACCTCATCCTTAAATAACATTCTCAACGGCTCTACAACTTTCAACTTCATATAGTCTGGCAATCCACCAACATTATGGTGGCTTTTTATTGTTGCAGACGGCCCACCGGTTGCTGAAACAGATTCAATCACATCCGGATAAATTGTCCCTTGCGCCAACCATTTAGCATCTTCCACTTTATGGGATTCATCGTCAAAAACTTCAATAAACACCCTTCCAATGGTTTTTCTTTTCGTTTCTGGGTCGCTTTCCCCTTCCAGATTATCCAAAAAGCGTGCCGAAGCGTCCACACCTTTTACATTTAATCCCATTCCTTGATACTGATCCAGTACGGCTTGGAATTCATTTTTACGTAGCAAACCGTTATTGACAAAGATACAGTGAAGATTTTTCCCTATTGCCTTATGCAAAAGCACTGCAGCTACGGTAGAATCTACTCCTCCAGAAAGCCCTAGTATGACCTTCTCCTTCCCAATTTTATCCTTAAGCTCGGCTACCGTTGTTTCCACAAAAGAATCGGGTGTCCAAGTTTGTGCCAATCCAGCAATATTTACAAGAAAATTCTCCAACAATTGCTTTCCGTCCGTAGTATGATACACTTCTGGATGGAATTGGATTGCGTATGTATCTTCTCCATTAATTTTATAAGCCGCGTTCTCCACATCTGGGGTACTCGCCAATTTCGTAGATCCTGTTGGCAATTCCTTTATTGTATCGCTATGGCTCATCCAAACCTGACTTCCTTCGGAAATACCATTAAAGAAAGGTTCTTTATGATCTATGAATGAAAGTTTGGCCCTGCCATACTCCCGAGTGCTAGAAGGAGAAACCATACCGCCATTGAAATGCGCCAAATATTGAGCGCCATAACAAATTGCTAAAAGTGGTTTCTTGCCTTTTATCTGAGAGAGATCTGGATGCGGGGCATCTTCGGCGCGAATTGAAAATGGAGATCCGGAAAGGATTACCGCTTTGTACACCGATACATCTTCGGGTAAATGATTATATGGCTTAATTTCGCAGAAAATATTAAGCTCCCTAACCCTTCTGGCAATGAGTTGTGTATACTGGGAACCAAAATCTAAAATGAGGACGTTATTTTGCATGGGCAAAAATAGTAAATTGAAAATTTTTGAAAAACAACTTTAATGGTTATTTATGAAAACCATCATAAATCCGGCCCAAAAATACCCATTTAATTTACATCTCTCCCGATAAATTAAAACAATATAACAGGGAAAATATAGGAATCTTAATCTGGCAAACCAATAATTCAATATAAAAAGCCTAATCCCGATAAATCCCAATCCATCATATTTAATTTTACTAAGCCCACTTTATTAACTTGCCCTGTAGTAAAAATATTCCAAAAGTGCCCTACCTCAACATTTCTTTTTACCTTTATTTGATTAATTAAAATTCATGATGGGCACGGTTTATTTAGAGCAGATTAGACAAGAATTACAACGCGGTCCCACAGAAAAGGGCCATCCCTTTAGATTCTTTACTTTTGCAACGGTTGGACTAGACCAAATGGCCCGATTGCGAACGGTGGTAATGCGAGACGTGGACAAGGAATTGAAAATTACTTTCTACACCGACAAACGATCTAAAAAAATAACCCACCTAAAAGAAAATAAAAAAGTAAGCCTACTCTTATACCACCCAGAAAAACTACTCCAATTAAGAATAGAGGGAATAGCCAGCTATAAACATGATACAGCAACAAAGGAGGTATACTGGGATTCAATTCCAGATATCGCAAAAAAAGAATATACCACAAGCCCATCGCCCGGAACTATTATAAGCGATCCCAGCAAGTTGGAATACCTCTCTAAAGAAAATCATTTCTGCGTAGTAGAGATCTTCCCTTATAAAATTGAATATTTAAAATTGGGACAACCAAACCACACTCGGATCCGTTTCTCTAAGAAAGACAACGAATGGGATAGCGAATTCATTGTTCCTTAACTTCCGAAATACATATTTTATTCCATAGATGCCAAGATCATGCTTATATCGTTTTCGGTGGTTGCGGGATTAATAAAGCAAAAACGCGCCACCGTTTCATAATTCCCTTGAACTTTAAATTTTGTAGGTGTTACTAATGCAAATCCTTCCCTGTGATTTTTATAGGTCCAATCCGTATAGTCCTGGGCAGACCATCCTATCCTCCTAAAGAGCACACAAGAAAGACTTGGCTCCCTCACCAATTCTACCAAGGGGTTTTTAGTTATTAATTCACCCGCCAAATTAGCTAATTCAATACCTCTGTCTACTGCCCAGGAATATTTATCTGTACCGTGCATAGCCAAGGAGAACCACAGTGGCAGGCCCCTTACTCTACGGGTAAGCTGTATTTGATAGTCAGAAGGATTAAACCCGCGAGCGCCTTCATCGTTAAAAATCTCCAAATAAGAACCTTCTTGTGAGTGCGCTTCCTTGGCTAACTCAGGCTCCCTGTATAGAACGGCGCCACAGTCATAAGGCGAAAACAGCCATTTATGTGGATCTATGGTAATACTATCTGCTTTCTCCAATCCTTTAAATAGCGGCCTGGCCGTTTTGGAAGCCAACGCTCCTCCCCCATAAGCCGCATCTACATGAAACCAAAGGTGCTTCTCCTGGCAGAGCGCTCCAATTCCCCATAAGTCATCTATAATCCCTGCATTGGTAGTACCACCTGTAGCCACTACTGCAAACAAACGCTGACGTTCTTGCGGATCTAAACCCTCTATTTTTTCCTTGAGTGCCTCAGAGGTCATTTCTTCCTCCGTCTCTACTAGAAGCACATCGCAATCTATTACCTTGGCCATTGCTTTTACCGAAGAATGCGCTCCACTAGAAGTAATTATTATTCCTTTCTTTCCTCTATTATTAGGATCCTTTCTCCAATATTCTCTAGCCGTTACCATAGCAGAGAGGTTGGCCGCCGTTCCTCCACTTGTAAAAACTCCAAAAGCCCCCTTAGGTAATCCGGTTAAGGATACCAACCATTTCATGGCTTCATTCTCACAAAATATACCACCAGCTCCTTCCATCCAGTAGGCCCCGTGAATACTGGAGGCCGAAGTAACAAGGTCAAACATTACAGCCGCCTTAGTTGGCGATGCAGGCACAAATGCCAAATGTCTGGGGTGGTCTATTGGGACAGTAGCCTTTATCAAAACATCCTTGAACAAATTAAATGCTTTCTCTCCTCCAATTCCAAGGGGGGTGATAGTTTCTCCCACCAAATCCCTTAATTCAGCCTCGTTTTTAGGCTTTCCCAATTCCGGGGCAGGGTGGGTAAGACGACCTATGGCATATTTCATGACATCCAAGGTCATTTCTACCATTTCAAAATCTACTTTGTGCATGGACATAGTCAGCGGTGTTTTAAAAATAAAATCCTAAATACTAGTGTGATATAAATTGTGGGCATGGCTTTTGCTAATCCATCATTATAATCGTAAAATCTCCAGCAAATGGATCTAGCGCCTCCATCAAAGAAGGAATCAACCGTTCTCCATATTCCAAGTAGAGTTCTGAAAAATTAAGATTCCGCTCCTGTAGGGATCTATTAGGAAAAAGCTGGTTTTGAATTTCCGTCATTCGCACTACCTGATCTTCCAATTTTCTTTTTTGTGCTCGCAATAGCCGTTTCTCCAAATGATCCAACCCTTTAAGCTGTTTCACTTCCTGGGCCTTTACTGCTCCCAAAAACGATGCATCCGTAATGTTAGCCAATTCATAAAGACCTTTAAATTGTTGCTTTAGATGATCCTTTTGAGGAGTAAAATCGATATCGATATTAGAAATTTCTCGAATTTTCTTATTGATAAAGCTACTTTGCCCTAAAAACAAATCCGCAATGGAGATATTCATATTGTCTAATTTCTCATATTGCTTTTGAGTTATTACCAAGGCTGAATTTCGAAGCAAAAGCATTGGGAAAGGAACCTCCATTTCAGTAAACATAGCTTTTAGCTGGAGCCAATAAGCCAGTTCACCTCCCCCTCCTATATAACATAAATTAGGCAAAATCACCTCCTGATATAGGGGCCTGGTCAGTACATTTGGCGAGAATCTTTCCGGATGATTCATCAATTCCTTTAAAATTTCCTCTTTCGTAAATTGGATCTTAGTATCGTTAACGAAATATCTTCCATTCTGCTCTACTATTCTTTCGCGCACCCCATCTACCAAATAAAAATAATTGATCTCTCTAGGATTAACCTGAATCCCATAATTTCCCTTTAATTCCTCTAATCTTGCAGTGGTCTTATCCACCATTTTATAAGATTTTTGCTCCAAGAGATCCTTTTTTATATACGGAATAAAAATGCTCTTTAATTGCGGATCGTTCCCATCCAATATCACCAAACCATATTCTCCAAAAAGTTCATTGGCAAGGTAACGGGTAGCATCATCTAGGGTATCATGTTCCAAATAGGCTTTTTTAAACCATTCATTAAGTTTATTAGCATTTATACTTTTCCCCATTTCATTGGAAAAAGCATCACATATAGCTTGTAAACCATTCGTATCTAAAGAACCAACAGCTCCAGAGGCCTCTTTGTTCCATTGTAATTTTTTCCCTCGGAAATTAAAGAAATTAATTTCTTCAAAATCGTGATCCTCTGTTGCCATCCAGTAAATGGGAACAAAATCATTTTCGGGATATTTTCGTTTCAGGGTTTTGGTAAGATTTATGGTGGTAATAATCTTATATAGAAAATACAGGGGACCCGTGAATAAGTTTAATTGATGGCCTGTGACTACGGTATATGTGGATTTTTCCTTTAACAATAAAATATTGGTTTCCGTAGTACTGGAAGTTTTGGAATTCTGATATTGCTTCTTTAATACGGTATATAATATCTGTCTATTGGCAAGACTAAAATTAGACTTTTCCTTTATTTGTTCTTTAAACTCCGCCAGTTGAGGCTTTCTATTATAAAAGGGATCCAAAGTTGGATTCCCCTCCAAATAATCACATATTAAATCAGAAAAGTAACCGGTTTTTTTAAAGGGTATGCCTTTGATGTCCATAAAATATTGGTAATTGCTTCGGTAAATATAGGGGTTAACCCTTTTTTCACGTCCTAAAAATACGTTAAGAAGTTTAATTAACCATTTTATTAAGGCGATTTGACAATTGCCGTTGCCCTGAAATTGAATTATGCGGGTATATCCCTATACCAACATTATAATATCAGCATTATTCCTTAGATTTGGTTACTAGTTAATAAATCCACATTTAATATGAAAAGAGTACTATTCTCCCTACTGCTATTGGTTGCCACAGTTGGAATTGCACAAGAAATACAATCGCCCTCCCAATTTTTGGGATATGAATTGGGTACTGCCTTTACAAGACATCATAGAGTGGTGGATTACTACAATCACCTCGCATCCAAAGCTCCTGAGCGCGTACAGTTAAAGCAATATGGGGTAACTAACGAACAAAGACCGTTAATTCTGGCCTATGTATCAAGTGCTGAAAATATAAGCAATCTGGAATCTATCCGTGAAGCTCATTTAAACAACACCAAGGGTGGTGATTTGCCATCAAAAGCAATTGTCTGGCTCAGTTATAATGTTCACGGAAACGAAAGTGTTAGTACAGAAACCTCCATGCAAACCATCTATGAATTATTGACCAAAAAATCAGACTATTTGGAGGATACCGTGGTAATCATAGACCCCTGCCTCAATCCAGATGGGCGCGATAGATATGTTAACTGGTATTATCAAAACAAAAACACTCCTCACAACGTAGATCCAAACAGCAAAGAGCATCATGAAGGTTGGTTGAACGGGAGATCTAATCACTACATGTTCGATTTAAACAGAGATTGGGCGTGGTTAACCCAAGTGGAAAGTCAGCAACGTATAAAAATGTTTAACCAATGGCTCCCCCATATCCATGTGGATTTTCATGAGCAGGGTGTAGACAACCCTTACTTCTTTGCTCCTGCAGCCGAACCTTATCACGAAGTGGTCACTGATTTTCAGCGCAATTTCCAAAAAGTCATCGGAAAAAACCATGCAAAATATTTTGACGCCAACGGTTGGTTTTATTTTACTAAAGAGATTTTCGATCTGCTATATCCTAGTTATGGCGACACCTACCCCACCTACAATGGAAGCATTGGCATGACTTATGAGCAAGGTGGTAGTGGCCGCGCCGGATTGGGAATTAAAACCAGCATTGGCGACACGCTTACGTTAAAAGATCGTATTTCCCATCATTTAACAACTGGCCTTTCAACCGTAGAGGTAGCATCCCAAAATACAACCCTGTTAAATAAGGAGTTTCAAAAATTCTTTCAAAATATCGATTTCGAACATAAGAGTTACGTACTAAGCGGTGACCCCGACAAATTGGAGGCTCTGGAAAACTTATTGAAGTCACACGAAATAAACTACGGATGGGCGGAAAATAGCTCTGTAAAAGGTTATGATTACGGTTCTGGGAAAATAAATACCATAAAGACCTCATCCAACAATATGGTAGTTTCTACAGACCAAACCAAGGGAACTATGGTAAAGGTTCTCTTGGAACCCAACACCAAACTAAGTGATTCCCTTACCTATGACATAACTGCTTGGTCTTTGGCCTATGCCTATGGCTTAGATGTCGTTGCCTCAAAAACACTGGTAAAATCAAGTCCTAAGAATACTATTGCGGATACTGGGAAAACCTTTAGCGAACTGTCCAAGGACGCTTACGCCTATATTGCAAATTGGACAAGTATGAAGGACGCCCGATTTTTATCGCAACTTTTAAAACAAAATATTAGAGTGCGTTACGCCAACCTACCATTTACTGTAGAAGGTAAGGTGTTTGACCGAGGTAGTTTAATCATTACCACAGCCGATAATAAAAACCACAAAACCTTTTTAACGTCCTTAGAAGCCATTTCTAAAAAGCTAAAAATTAATCTTACCGCTACCGAATCGGGTTTTGTGGAAAAAGGGAAAGATTTTGGTTCTAGCTCTGTACCCATGATCACCGACTCTAAAATTGCCATTTTATCTGGTGAGCCAACAAGCACTCTGCAATTTGGCGAAATTTGGCATTTCTTTGAGCAACAATTAAATTACCCGGTCACTATTCTAGACTCCAATTATTACAACAGAGTAGCGCTATCGGAGTATGATGTCCTAATCTTGCCAAATGGATGGTATAATAGCTTCTTTGATGAGGCAAAATTGGCAAGCTTAAAGAAGTTTGTCAAAAATGGAGGAAAATTAATAGCTATGGAGGGTGCCATTAAAGGCATTAATGGGGAAAAAGGATTCGGAATAAAGGAGAAGAAAATTGAGAAAGACAGCCTAGTAAGCAATCACGTCTATGAGGATTCTGAACGAGAATATATTAAAAGTAGTATCACCGGGGCTATTTTCAAAACCAAAGTAGACCCTACTCACCCCTTGGCATATGGATATCCCGATCATTATTATACACTTAAACTCGGGAAAGCAGCATATGACAGGTTAGATACCGGTAATGTAGCCTATTTAGAAGAAAATAGTTCTCCTGTTTCTGGTTTTGCTGGAAGCGAGGCATTGAAAGAAATACAGAAAACACTAGTATTTGGAGTAGAAAATCACGGCAAAGGACAAGTTATCTATATGGTGGATAACCCTTTATTCCGAGGATTTTGGGAAAATGGGAAGCTCTTTTTTGTGAACGCCCTATTTATGGTGCAATAAATATAAAATAACCAGACCAATCATTATGGATAATATACAAGAGGTAGTAAACCTTCAAAGAGAGTTCTTCCAATCCAATGCTACCAAAGAGATAGAATTTAGGATTGCCCAATTACGAAAATTGGAATCCTTGCTAAGGGAAAATGAAGATGCGCTTCATGAGGCTATTTATAAGGACTTTAAGAAATCGGTCTTTGAAAACTATACAACTGAAATAAGCCTGCTATACCACGATATTAAAGAAGCTATAAAGAACGTTTCAAAATGGTCTAAGAAAAAAAGGGTGAGGACCAATTTGGCCAATCTTCCCGCAAGATCGTATATTATTCCTGAGCCCTTAGGAGTAAGTTTAATTATTGGCGCATGGAATTATCCGTATCAATTATCCCTTGCCCCTGCAATAGCTGCCATTGCCGCTGGAAACACTGTTGTGTTAAAACCAAGTGAGCTTCCCATAAATACCAGTAATGCCATGGCCAAGCTGATCAATGAGAATTTTAACCCAAATTTCTTTAAGGTAGTGGAAGGCGGCGTTCCAGAAACAACGGCACTATTGAATCAAAAATTTGATAAAATATTCTTTACTGGAAGCATTGGTGTCGGTAAAATCGTATATCAGGCAGCAGCAAAAAATCTTACCCCCGTAACTCTAGAATTAGGAGGTAAAAGTCCTGCTATCATTACCGAAAATTGCGACCTTAAGATCACGGTCAAACGATTAATTTGGGGCAAATTCCTAAATGCTGGTCAGACTTGTATAGCCCCAGACTATGTAGTGGTGCATCGGTCCATAAAAGACCAATTCTTAGAAATGGCCAAAAAAGAAATAGAACAATCCAAATTCTTAGTAGAGGAGGATAACTATGTACAAATTATTAATGATGCCAATGTAGAGCGACTAATTTCTTTGATAGATGCCGATAAGGTATACACGGGAGGAAAATACAATACTGAAACCCGAATAATTGAACCCACCATTTTGACCGATATCACATTTGACCACGAGGTAATGCAGGACGAAATTTTTGGACCAGTTCTACCCGTAATCGAATATGATGATCTAGATGCCATTATTGCCAAGATAAAGGAAAGACCAAAACCCTTGGCCTGTTATGTATTTACAAAAGATAGTGAGGCCAAACAAAAAGTATTGGATCAGATTTCCTTTGGTGGAGGTGCTGTTAACGATACTGTGATGCATATTGCCAACAGTAATTTAGGGTTTGGCGGGGTTGGTGATAGCGGCATAGGTGCTTATCACGGAGAACACGGATTTAGAGCTTTTTCACATTATAAAGGAATATTAGACAAGGCGACTTGGATAGAACCAGAACTAAAATATTATCCCCATACCAAAAGTAAACTAAAATGGATAAAACGACTTATAGGATAATGGACCACTGTATGAAAATCTTTAAGCTTTTAGGTCTCCCTTTTCTTGTACTGCTCCTCTACTTAAATCCTTTATCTTTAACTGGCCAGTCCACTAAGGAACCACTTAGGCTTGGTGTAGCCGGACTCTCCCATGACCATGTGCATTGGATCCTGAGCCGACCAGATAAAGGGGATATACAGATTGTAGGGATTGTAGAATCCAATAAAGAGTTAGTGGCAAGACATGCAAAGCACTATGGATTTTCTATGGACTTAGTGTTTAACAGTATGGAGGAAATGATTAGCCAAGTAAACCCTCAAGCTGTTGCCGCATTTGGCAGTATTTACGATCACCTCGCCGTGGTAGAAGCCTGTGCTCCTAAAGGGATCCATGTTATGGTAGAGAAGCCTTTGGCAGTAAGTATGGATCACGCTAATAAAATGAAGTCACTGGCCAAAAAGCATAACATTCATCTCCTCACCAACTATGAAACAACTTGGTATGCTTCTAATCATAGGGTTTATGAAATGGTTCAATCCAATAAAATTGGAGAATTGCGTAAGATTGTGGTCCATGACGGCCATGAGGGCCCCAAGGAGATTGGGGTGAGCAAAGAATTTTTAGAGTGGCTTACCGATCCAAAATTAAACGGTGCAGGAGCCTTAACCGACTTTGGTTGTTACGGCGCCAATTTAATTACTTGGTTAACAAAGGGCGAGAGACCGGAAGCGGTAATGGCATTGACCCAGACCATGAAACCCGAAATATATCCGAAGGTAGATGATGAGGCTACCATTATTTTGCGATATCCAAAAATGCAAGGTATAATTCAAGCTTCCTGGAATTGGCCGTTTTCTAGAAAAGACATGGAGGTATATGGGAATACAGGATACCTTATTAGTGATAATGGCACTGACATGAGATTTAGATATAAAAACGATAAGTCTGAACAAAAGGCGCGCCTTGAACCGCTTACCGATCCGTATAAGGATCCCTTCAGCTTATTAGTAGCGGTCATAAATAACGAGATAATTCTACAGGACCACGATCTCCCAGCGCTAGAGAACAATATGTTGGTAGTAGAAATTTTGGAAGCTGCTAAAAAAAGCGCCCACACTGGAGAATGGATAAATCTAAAGTAAATCTTTCAAGAAAATTATAAGCACCTCGTATATAAAGAAGGAGAAAAAGCGCTCAATAGATAGAATACTCTAGCAATAGTTATTTTCACCTAAATCGGCTCAATTCAAATTAAACTATATTTACATCCAATTAATTAATACATCATCCTACCCGAAAAGGACGCCAATACCAAAGTATCATGAAAAATATATTTGATCCCAAAGTTACTGAAGAGATCATTATTAGAATGAATACGCTAACCCCAACCACGGTTCCACAGTGGGGGAAAATGAATGTGGCCCAAATGTTGGCCCATTGTAATGTACCTTATGAAATGGTATATACAGATAAACATCCCCAACCCAACGGATTGATGAAGTTATTGCTAAAACTATTCGTAAAGCAAATCGTAGTGAATGAAAAACAGTATAAAAAAAATAGTAGGACTGCCCCAGCTTTCATTATTTCGGATGAAAGAGATTTTGAAAAAGAAAAAAACCAATTGACGGAATATCTAATAAAAACCCAGAAACTTGGAGCGGACTATTTTCATCAAAAAGAATCACATTCATTTGGAAAGCTAACTCAAACAGAATGGAACAACCTCTTCTACAAGCACTTAAACCATCATTTAGAACAATTTGGAGTTTAAACTTTAGGGCCACTTTGTTAAACCTGAAACATAATACTATTATACCCGCCTATCTATTACCTTTTATTTTATTCTATATATTTAAGGTTTTCCTGTCATACACGTTCCATGATTGAAAGTTATGATAAAAAAACAACGAATAATCCCCTTATTTTAAGACCATGAAAAAAAAATCTTTTATATTCCTTTTAACCTTTTCCATTTTTCTATTAGCCTGTTCTAACCAAGAGCAAAAAATGGGCGATTTTAAATTACTACCACAACCACAAGAATTTAACATCACCGGAATAAGCTCTTTTTCCCCCTCTACGGAAATTACACATTGGGCCATCAATCAAGAAAAGCTACCCATACTTACCCGAGGTATTCTACCGTTAAAAAAAGAAGATAACAATGGGCAAGCGCATCTCAACTATCAAATAGAAGCTAATATGGATATACCCTCTGAGGGCTATACCCTTTCTATAGAAAAAGAATCCATTCATATTAAAGCAAAGGATAAAGCCGGACTGTTTTATGCATTTGCTACCCTAGAGCAATTATATGAAGATGCCAAGGATCAGGAAGTAAACCTTCCCCTGTGCCAAATTATCGATTACCCCAAACTTTCCTATCGGGCCGTTCATTTAGATGTCAAGCATCACTTAGAAACAACGGATTACTACTACGGTTTAATGAATAAACTGGCCAGCTATAAGGTAAACGGTATAATCTTGGAAATAGAGGACAAATTAAAATTTAAACGCCAACCCACTATAGCCTCCGATGATGCGCTAAGCATTGAGGAATGGAGGAAAATTAGCGACTACGCTAAAGAGCGACACATAGAGATTAGTCCCTTAGTACAAGGTCTTGGTCATGCTTCATTTATTTTAAAGCATCCGGAATATCACAACTTACGGGACAACCCTAGCAGTGATTGGGCATTTAACCCATTGGACCCTAAAACTTATGAAGTTCAGTTTGATCTCTATTTGGATGCTATAGAGGCCTTCCCACATGGAAAATACCTTCATGTAGGCGGAGATGAAGTACATACTAGCGGCAGAGGGAGTAAAGAACCTGCTTTAAAACTACAATTGATTTGGCTAGACAAGGTATCCAAATTTGCAGAAGAGCATAACAGAACCCCCATATTCTGGGACGATATGCCCTTATTACAGGCAGATGTCTACGCTCCTATGTTTAAGCCAGAAATGACTGAAGAAGAAGTAGAAAAGGTTTGGGAAGAAAATGAACATAAATTACTTGCCTTTTTAGACGACTTCCCAAAGAACTGCATTTATATGCGATGGAATTACGAAACTCCGCAAGCACCAGGCAATATAAAAGCCATGCAATGGTTTACGGATCACGGGATGGAGGTTATGGGCGCTACCGCAGGTCAGACCAGATGGGTACTCATGCCACAAAACGACAGTAATATGGAAAATATCAGATCCTTTGCAGTTAGCTCTATAGAAAGTGGGTCTAAAGGATTATTATTGACGCTTTGGGATGATGACTCCCCCCATTTTGAATTGTACATGCGCGGAATTTTAGCTTTTGCAGAATATTCTTGGACAGGAGATAAACGCAGCAATGAAGAGATAAAAATGGCTTTTAGACAACGAGAATACGGCTTTCCCCTAGCGGCTATTGAAAATGCTTTTATTAGCGATTTGGAAGGACCAGTAGCGTTTTGGAAAAATGCACTATTAAAAGGAAACAAACGCAACTATTTAAAATCTATGGAACAGCCCATGGAAGATGGGCTGATGGACTTCCCAAACATTAACGATAAAGGAGCCTGGAGTGTTGCTAATGCAGACCGATTAGAAAAAGCAGCCCAGTATATGGAACTTACGGACAGCATTTCAAAAAAGATAACCCTAGCACGGTCCAATGCCCTTAGAAACGATTACAACCTACAAGTGTACGAGCAGGTGAACAAATTGGCACAGTATAGCCCAAAGATATTACTGACATTAGCAGAATATGACAACGCAGTAAGTCGGGATGAAATAATGGCCTCTGCAGCAAAATTAAAGGAACTGAAATCGGACTTTAACTCCCTTAGAAAGGAGTTGGAAAATGTATATAGGAAAACACGAATCCTCAATAAGCCAGCAAACTATATTTTAGATCAGGATCACCATGTTCATTTGGCAAATCAGTCCTTAAATTTCGATTGGCAATTTTATGCGGAGATGTTATTTTTTAAACAATTGGATAAGGGATTAGAAAAAGAAATGTATTTAGAAAATACAGACCCCTTAAAAAAATAAGCAGGAGATTCAATAGTGAAAGGACGGTGGTTCCAATAAATTTCTTACACTGATCTTACACCATATAAAAGTTTATTTCAGTATATTTCGGCTCTAAAACCCGATACTTAAATCGGGCTTAAGGAGCGAATATGAAAGAGAAGGAAGGTACTCGGATAAATAAGTATTTAAGTGAAATGGGCTACTGCTCTAGAAGGGCAGCAGACAAATTAATAGATCAAGGTAAGGTCACCATTAATGGTAAAGTACCGGAAATGGGTACAAGAATTTCAGACGGTGACGAAGTACGTGTTGACGGAAAATTAATTTCGGAACCACAAGACAAACCTGTCTATATTGCCTTTAACAAGCCTATCGGTATTGTATGTACCACGGATACTAGACGGGAAAAAGATAATATTGTAGATTACATTAACTACCCCAGTAGAATATTTCCCATAGGCAGGTTAGATAAACCTAGTGAAGGACTAATTCTATTGACCAATGACGGGGATATTGTAAACAAGATTTTACGAGCAAGTAATAATCATGAAAAAGATTACATAGTTAGCGTAGACCGTCCTATTACCAAGGAATTTTTGGAAAACATGAGTAATGGGGTCCCTATTTTGGGCCGTATGACCAAAAAATGCCAATTGGAGCAGCTGGGTAAATTTGAATTTAAAATTACGCTAACCCAAGGACTAAACAGACAAATACGTCGTATGTGCGAGTATTTTGACTACAATGTAACCTCATTGAAACGGATACGCATCATGAATGTGAAATTGGATATACCTGTAGGAAAATGGCGCGATTTAACCGAAAACGAGCTACTGGAGATCAACACCATGGTTAACAACTCCACTAAAACCCCAAAATCTTAACATTCACCTTACTGAAAACAACAAATGGACAATAAAATTAATATAGAGGACATAGAGAACATAGAACTGTCCTATTTAGGCTTGGACGACTATCAGGAATTAAAATCTGCTATGATAGCCTCTTACACTACCATGCCCCAATCCTATTGGAGAGAGCATCAGATAGAAACGTTGATCAACCAATTTCAGGAAGGCCAAGTGGTCATCAAGGTGAATAACCAAATTGCTGGTTGTGCGCTGTCTATTATTATAAACTATAACGATTTTGATAATCAACATACTTACCAACAAATTACTGGCGATTATTCTTTTAATACCCATACCGCTGATGGTGATATCCTATATGGTATTGATGTATTTATAAAACCCGAATATAGGGGAATGCGTTTGGGAAGACGACTTTATGATTACAGAAAAGATCTATGTGAACGACTAAATTTAAAAGGGGTAGCGTTTGGGGGGAGGATTCCCAACTATCACAAATACATGGATACCCTTACTCCTAAAGCCTATATAGAAAAAGTTAAAAGCAAGGAAATTCACGACCCTGTACTTAATTTTCAAATTTCTAATGACTTTCATCCCACTAGGATATTGAAAAATTATCTTGAAGGCGATGCGGCTTCCAATGATTACGCAGTTTTATTGAAATGGGACAATATTTACTACGAGAAAGTAAATAAAAACCCCTCCACCAACAAAAGAGTGGTTAGGCTAGGCTTGATACAATGGCAAATGAGGGCCTATAAAAATTTGGATGACGTACTTCAGCAAGCCGAATTTTTTATTGATTCCGTTTCTGGGTATCGTTCAGATTTTGCTCTGTTTCCCGAGTTTTTCAATGCTCCTTTAATGGCAGAGGACAATCACTTATCGGAGTCTGAAGCCATCCGTAAATTGGCCATGCATACCGCTACCATAGTTCAAAAGTTCTCCGAATTAGCTATTTCCTATAATATCAATATTATTGCGGGCAGCATGCCAGAAATGAAGGATGGTAAGCTTTACAACGTGGGCTATTTATGCAAAAGGGACGGCACCAAGGAGCGATACGAAAAATTACATGTTACTCCAGATGAAGAACGGGTTTGGGGAATGCAGGGCGGTAATCAATTAAAAACATTTGATACCGATTGTGGTAAGATCGGTATCCTAATCTGTTACGATTCCGAATTCCCGGAATTAAGCAGGCTCCTTGCTGATGAAGGAATGGATATTTTATTTATCCCCTTCCTTACCGATACCCAAAACGGATATTCAAGAGTACGGTATTGCGCCCAGGCGAGAGCTATAGAAAACGAATGTTATGTAGCAATTGCAGGTAGCGTTGGCAACTTGCCCAAAGTACATAATATGGATATCCAATACGCGCAATCTATGGTTTTCACCCCTTGCGATTTTGCTTTTCCTGCCAATGGGATAAAGGCGGAAGCCACCCCCAATACAGAGATGATCCTGATTGTTGACCTGGATTTGGATCTATTGACAGAGCTGAATCAGTTTGGGAGTGTAAGGAATTTAAAAGATAGAAGAAAAGATCTCTTTGATTTAAGAAAATTAAATACCTAAGCCCTACTTAGGCATACGGAATACCGTCCTAATTCCTAATTTTTGTATGGTATACCGAACTAAAAAATGCGGGCATGGTTTTCCTATGCCCGCACCTTTCTATTAAAAAACAGCATTATCTTCATAAACCTTCCCATCCCAAATAGTTCCTATCTTCATTAGGGTAATTCACTTAAATTCATTATCTTAGAAATAGGGATGTTCCTTATTTAAATATTCCTATTTTAACTAAAATCATGAATACGCACCATTCTCACTAAAAAGGATGAGTGATACTGGGCAGCACTGAAACAAGACCGAAACCCAATTCTGGACATTAGGGCAATTTGGCCATCGATCTCTCCACTTTAAGTGGGATATATAAAATTGATATGCTGTAATTATTAAAAATAGATTCACTTATATCGAATTAGTGTAGTTAACTTAATTAGTATAAATCATAGGGAACAAATCTTAACATTTAATAGTACGTATCATAAAAAATATCCCATGAAAGAAAAATTCATTCACATAAAAACAGGAATGTTAGTGGCAGTACTACAGGTACTGTTTCTGCTAGGAACATCCGGTCAGCTTTGGGCAACATCTATGTTTCAAGACATGCAAGACCAAGAGACTACGTTCAATCTCTATCAGGGTACTGTATCAGACAGCCAGACTAACAAACCTTTAGTGTTGGCGAATATTTCCTTGGAAAACACCAATATAACTACGGTGAGCAACGCGGAGGGCGTCTTTTCATTAAAAGTTCCTAAGGAAATTACAGAGGGTAAAGTACTATTTTCTTTCCTCGGATACCGTACTACAGAAGTGCCCTTAGTGCAATTAAAGGAAAATAAAAATAAGATTGCACTAGAGACATCAGCTATAGAATTGCCAGAAGTAAGTTTAGCGATTCCCAAAGATGCCAAAGCCTTGGTGTGGGAAACATTAAACCGGAGAGGAGACAATTACTTTGACGAGCCCACCATTATGACTGCATTTTATAGAGAAACTATAAAAAAAAGGAGAAAGAACGTATCCCTATCCGAAGCGGTAGTCAATATATACAAAACGCCCTATAACAATGACCGTAGGGATGCTGTAGAGCTCTACAAGTCTAGAAAAAGCACAGATTATAGTAAATTAGACACCGTGGTCTTAAAATTGCAGGGAGGCCCATTCAACACCTTGTTTGTTGATATGGTAAAATATCCCCAATACATTTTTACCGAAGACACCTTTGAAGATTACAATTTTAGTTTTGAAAACTATACCCGGATCAACAACAAACTAATCTATGTGATAAATTTTAAACAAAAAGAAACTATTACCGCCCCTCTTTATCAAGGCAAACTATATATAGATGGGGAAAACAAAATACTTACCAGTGCTGTCTTCTCCCTAAACATAACGGACAAGGAAGAAGCCGCAAGACTATTTGTCCGTAAAAAGCCAGCAAGGGCCAATGTATGGCCAACTGACATTGCTTATAGAGTAGATTATAGGGAAAAGAATGGAAAGTGGTACTATGGATATAGCAATGTATTATTGGTATTTAAAATTAATTGGGACGATAAGCTTTTTAACTCTGTTTATAGTATGACCTCTGAAATGGCAATCACCGATTGGGAAAAGAATGTTTCGGGAGATATTCCCAAGTTTAAAAATCGTTTAAAGTCATCGGTAATTTTAAGTGATGAGGCAACAGGCTTTGCAGATCCAGACTTTTGGGGCGAATACAATATCATTGAACCAGAAAAATCGATTGAATCTGCGATTAAAAAAATTCAACGACAACTTAGAAGGTCGGGGTCCGATAACGGAAAACCTGCTAAATAAGCCTGAAAACTAGTTTCGTGAATAGGGAGGACTGATACCTTTGTATCCCCTAAGTTTTTATATGGAATTTTGTTATTTTAGCCCATATTCCCATTTTCATGAAAGAGAGAAGACAATTCTTAAAGAAAGCAACAGGTGTAGGAATGGCTTGTTTAGCCCCATCATTATTGCTAGGCCATACATCGTCAATAGCACCCCCAATAACACCAGTAAAAGCCAAAGCATTAAAAAAAGGGGACATTATAGGGCTAATAGCTCCTGGGTTCGCAATTCCATCATTTATTTTAGAGAAAGCAAAAGAAACCTTGATAAAAATGGGGTTTATCCCATTCCATACCGACCGTATACTTGGAAATCATGGTTATTTTAGCAATACAGATGAAGAAAGGGTTGCAGACCTAAATGAAATGTTTGCAAATCCGAAGGTAGATGGCATTCTTTGTGCCCGTGGAGGTTATGGATGCACCCGTATTATGCACCTGATAGATTATGATATTATAAGCAAAAACCCAAAGGCATTCATCGGATTTAGTGATATTACAGCACTTTTAAACGGAATCTATCAAAAAACGGGGCTAATAACCTTCCATGGACCAGTGGGAAGTACTATTACAGAGGACTACAGTATTGCTCAATTGAAAAAAGTAGTAATGCATACCAAGTCAGAACAATCACTAAAAAACAAAAAATACCCCCTTATTTCAGAATACAAAAAGCCTGAGTACGATCAATATAATATCTGTCCTGGAAAGGTAAGTGGAAAACTAGTTGGCGGTAGCCTTACTTTAGTTAGTGCGCTAGTGGGTACTCCCGATGAAATAGATTTTACGGATGCCATAATATGCTTAGAAGAAATTGAGGAAGCTCCATACCGTATTGACAGAATGCTTACTCAACTAATCCACAGCAAAACCTTTCATAAAGCCGCAGGGTTGGCCTTAGGTGTTTTTAAAGGTTGTGACCGCATACCAGATCCTACAACATTCACCCTAAAAGAAGTTATAATGGATAGAATAGCACCCTTAAACATTCCTGCCGTATACGGACTTACTTTTGGTCATATAGATTATAATTTCACCTTTCCGATTGGAGCAATGGCCTCTCTAGATGCTGATAAAATGCGATTAACCTTATTGGAAAGTGCCGTACAATAAAGTGTAGATGTAAAAATCCCCGTTTATAAAAAAACGGGGATTTTTTAATATTTATAATCGATGCAGCCTAATTGGCCACTTCACTAATAAACTTGAGTCGATATAATCTAAGTTCCTCATCTTCGTAATCCCCATCAAACTCTTTTAATGCTTCTTCTAGATCATCGGATTCGGCTTCTAAAAAGTAATCGTGAATTTCCTCTTGTTGGTCTTCGTCCAAAATATCATCGATCCAATAATCCAAGTTTAATTTAGTCCCGCTGTAAACGATCTGCTCCATTTCCTTTATCAATTCATTCAACTCCAACCCTTTGGAAGAAGCAATATCATCTAAGGGTAGTTTACGGTCCACATTCTGAATGATATATAGTTTTAAGGCAGAATTGGCACCTGTACTCTTCACAACCAGATCATCGGGTCTTAGAATATCATTATCCTCAACGTAGGAAGCAATTAATTGCAAAAATGGTTTCCCATATCTCTTGGCTTTCCCTTCCCCTACTCCGTTAATATTAACAAGTTCTTCTAAGGTTATTGGATATTTTAAGGCCATGTCTTCCAAAGAAGGATCTTGGAACACTACAAATGGTGGAACTTCTAGCTTATGGGCTTGTTTCTTTCTCAAGTCCTTTAGCATAGCAAATAATTTACTGTCTGCCACTCCTCCACCGGTTCTGGCTGCACTTACAATAGCATCATCGGACTCTTTATTATACACATGGTCCATAGTCATCATAAATGAGCTAGGCTCTTTTTCAAACTCTTTCCCCATGGGTGTAACATGCAGAATTCCATACTGCTCTATCTCTTTTTTCAATAGTCCGGCCACCAACATCTGACGGATTAAAGCCATCCAGTACCCCTTATCCTTATCCTTTCCAATTCCGAAAAATTCTTTATCCTCAGTTTTATGGGATGAGATTAAGGCATTACTCTTACCTATTAAGGCTCTAACTACCTCCTTGGATTTAAATTTCTCACTGGTACCAGTAACTACTTGGATCACCTTAACAACATTATCCTTGGCTTCTTGTTTTTCTTTGGGGTTACGTGTATTATCATCCATATCCGCACCTTCTCCGTTTATCTCATCAAATTCTTCTCCAAAATAATGCAGAATAAATTTTCTTCGTGATATTGAAGTTTCAGCAAAAGCGACGACTTCCTGCAGAAGGGCATTTCCAATTTCCTGTTCCGCAACTGGTTTTCCGGACATAAACTTTTCCAATTTCTCAATATCCTTATAGGAATAAAATGCCAAACAATGGCCTTCACCGCCATCCCTACCAGCACGACCTGTTTCTTGATAATAGCTTTCTATACTTTTGGGGATATCGTGGTGGATCACAAATCGCACATCGGGCTTATCTATTCCCATACCAAAGGCAATAGTAGCTACTACCACATCTACATCTTCCATTAGGAACATATCCTGATGCTTAGATCTGGTTTTAGCATCAAATCCCGCATGATAAGGTACGGCGCTCACGCCGTTTACTTGTAATACCTGTGCCAATTCTTCCACTCTCTTACGGCTTAGGCAATATATAATTCCCGATTTTCCTTTATTCTGTTTTACGAAACGAATGATATCCGCGTCCACATTTTGCGTTTTTGGGCGCACTTCATAATATAGGTTAGGTCTATTAAAGCTTGCCTTAAAGACTTTAGCATCTCCAATACCCAAGTTTTTAATTATATCTTCCTGCACCTTGGGGGTAGCAGTAGCGGTAAGTGCAATTAGGGGAATACCATCTCCCAATCTTTTAACAATAGATTTTAAATTTCTGTATTCGGGTCTAAAATCGTGTCCCCACTCAGAAATACAGTGGGCTTCATCTACGGCAACAAAAGAAATTCTTTCGTTTTGTAGAAAGTCAACATATTCATGCTTGGTCAAGGACTCGGGGGCTACATATAGTAGTTTTGTAATCCCGGAGCTAACGTCCTTTTTCACCTGTTTAATCTCTGTTTTGGTGAGGGAGGAGTTTAGGACATGGGCTACACCTGCATTTTCAGATACACCCCTTATAGCATCTACCTGATTTTTCATTAAAGCTATTAGAGGGGAGACCACTATAGCGGTTCCCTCCTGCATTAATGCGGGGAGTTGATAACATAAGGATTTCCCCCCTCCAGTGGGCATAATCACAAACGTGTGTTTCCCTTGAATTATATTTTCGATTACACCTTTCTGTAATCCTTTAAATTGGGAGAACCCAAAAAACTTTTTTAGAGATGCAGCTAAATCGACCTCTTCCATACTCATACCGTACTTTACCATTTTCATCATGTTATTTGGCAACTACACCAAAAGTAAATCTTAAGTTAAGTAATTTTCCAGATTTAAATTAAATATTTCTCAGAAATAAATTTCTTAATATTTAATTATATCCTATATACTTTAGTTTATGTAATTTTACAGTTTTAAATATAATACTTTCTTTTACGATAGAAATTTCACAACATAATTTAACATTATTTTGAGCAATCATAATGCTATCCTGGCGATAGCGAAAAAAACTATTGAAACCGAGGCTGAGGCAATACATCAACTTTCCTCACTCTTAAATGATGATTTCTCCAAAGCCGTTGAATGCATCCGCACCTCCAAAGGTAGGGTTATTATTTCGGGTATCGGGAAAAGTGCCCTTATAGCTTCTAAAATTGTTGCTACTTTAAATTCTACTGGTACTCCTTCTATTTTTATGCATGCTGCAGATGCTATACACGGAGATTTAGGTACAATACAAGAAAACGATGTGGTAATTTGCATTTCCAAAAGTGGTAATACCGCGGAAATTAAAATGCTAGTTCCCTTAATTAAACGTGGCAAGAACAAATTGATAGGGATGACTGGAAATACAGAATCCTTTTTGGCACTGCAGTCAGATTATGTACTAAATACCTATGTAGAGAAAGAAGCCTGCCCAAATAATTTGGCCCCTACTACCAGTACAACGGCTCAATTGGTTATGGGGGATGCACTAGCAATATGCCTGCTGGAACTAAAGGGTTTTAGCAGTAAGGATTTTGCAAAATATCATCCTGGAGGCGCCTTGGGCAAAAAGTTATATCTAACGGTAGGAGACCTTGCCATTAATAATGAGGTCCCCATGGTTGATATTACCAGCGATGTAAAATCAGTGATTGTGGAAATTTCAGAAAAAATGCTTGGTGCCACAGCCGTAATGGAAAATAATAAAGTAGTAGGCATAGTGACCGATGGGGATATAAGACGCATGCTAAATAAATTTGATACTATCTACGGCTTAACTGCCAAGGATATTATGAGCAGCACCCCTAAAACGATAGAAGTAAACGTCCTGGCCATAAAGGCCCTAGAACTAATGCAAGCCAAAGGCATTTCACAATTGTTGGCTGTTGAAGGGGATAATTATAAAGGGATAGTACATTTACATAATTTAATAAAAGAAGGAATACTGTAATGGCAAAAAACAAAAAGACCCCCGATGAAATGTCTTTCCTAGACCATTTGGAAGAATTAAGATGGCATTTAATTCGTTCAACTTTAGCTATTGTAATAGTAGGGAGTATAGCCTTCTTAATGAAGGATTTCGTATTTGGAACCGTAATTTTCGGGCCAATGATGCCCGATTTCCCTACTTATGAAGTTTTCTGCAACCTATCTAAAATGTTAGGTTTTAGTGAAGCATTTTGCAGTGCAGAGCCATTGTTTACTGTCCAAAGTAGACAGATGTCCGAGCAGTTTTCCGCACATATTTGGACCTCTATTTGGGCTGGATTTATTGTGGGCTTCCCCTATATCCTCTATGAATTATGGAAATTCATTGCTCCTGGTCTCTATGACACCGAAAGACAGAGTGCAAAAGGTTTTATCTTTATTGCTTCTTCCCTATTTTTTACTGGGGTATTGTTTGGATATTACGTGGTTGCCCCGTTGTCCATCAACTTCCTAGGTGGTTATTCTATTAGCGATACCGTAATACGGGAAATTGACTTAAGTTCTTATATCTCTACAGTAAGAGCGGCTGTAATTGCCTGTGGACTAATCTTTGAACTGCCTATAATCATCTATTTCCTAACCAAAATTGGACTAGTCACTCCAGAAATATTACGTAAATATCGAAAAATAGCCCTAGTTGTGGTATTGATCATTTCAGCGGTAATAACGCCACCAGACGTGGCCAGCCAGATAATAGTAGCGATTCCCATACTAATACTTTATCAAGTAAGTATCTATATTTCAAAAGTTGTTTTAAGGAATGAAGCTAAAAAAATGAAGCGCAATGTCAAATCAAGTTAAGGAGTTTAATGAGTATCGATCCAAAATGAACGAAAAAATTTTGGGTGATAACAACAAATTATTAAAGCGGATTTTCAATCTAGACACCAATGCTTACGCTGCTGGCGCCCTAGATGTTAAAACTAAGGAATTATTAGGTTTGGTAGCCTCTGCCGTACTTCGTTGTGACGACTGCGTAAAATATCATTTGGAAAGTTCACATAAAGAAGGAGCCACTAAGGAAGAGGTTATGGAAACCCTGGGAATAGCCACATTGGTAGGTGGCACTATTGTTGTACCCCATCTAAGAAGAGCCTATGAATATTGGGAAGAGCTAGAAAATTTACAAGGTTAAAAAATCTACAAATACTTTCCCCTGAAAAAGATTAGGGTTAGTTTTGAGGAATACCATCAGAAAAATGAAGCTAAGAGCGGAAAATATAATGAAGTCCTACCGTGGACGACAAGTAGTTAAAGGAATTTCCCTGGAAGTAAACCAAGGAGAAATTGTAGGTTTACTGGGACCAAATGGAGCCGGAAAAACCACCTCTTTCTATATGATCGTAGGTTTAATTAAACCTAATGGTGGCAGAATTTTTCTAGATAAAAAAGAAATCACCAAATTCCCCATGTACAAAAGAGCACAAAATGGGATTGGATACTTAGCGCAGGAAGCTTCCGTATTCAGAAAACTAAGTATTGAAGAGAATATTCTGAGCGTATTACAGCTTACCAAATTAAGCAAGAAAGAACAGTTGATGAAAATGGAGTCCCTTATTGAAGAATTTGGACTCGGTCACATTCGAAAAAATAGGGGGGATCTTTTATCTGGTGGAGAAAGAAGGCGTACCGAAATAGCAAGAGCGCTAGCAACCGACCCAAAATTCATCTTATTGGACGAACCATTTGCGGGAGTAGACCCCGTAGCCGTTGAGGATATACAGCGAATTGTTGCCCAACTTAAGAATAAAAATATAGGTATTTTGATCACCGACCATAACGTGCAAGAAACCTTAGCCATAACAGAACGTTCTTATTTAATGTTTGAGGGCGGAATTTTAAAATCAGGTATTCCAGAAGATTTGGCAGCAGATGAAATGGTGCGTAAAGTGTACCTAGGACAAAATTTTGAACTGCGAAAAAAGAAATTGGACTTTTAGAGCAACCTAAAATCAGTTACTAAACTCCCAACATTTTCAAATAGCCCACCCCTAATTACAAGAATATTTCGCAGCAAAAATTAGTTTAAACCACTTCTAAGGCAACGGTTATTGAATTTTCTTTCTACTATCTAACTGAATAATTAGAGAACTTAATATATATAAGGCTATTATTGCTGGAATCGCCATAAACTTAATGGTCAAAATTAGCACCAAACTCACTAAGATGAATATATAACGCATTGCGTTGTCCCTAAAGCTCCAGTTATCAAATTTTAGGGCAAACAATTTAATAGGGGCATTTAATAAAAAAGTACTTATCACGGTGGTAACGATCAAAAAGAATTCGTTTAGGATAATATCATTTAAGAGATCATTATGATGATATAGGAGAATAAGAGGAAAGGATAATATTAGTAAAGCATTAGCTGGTGTTGGCAAACCAACAAAAGAAGACACTTGGTTTTCATCTACATTAAATTTAGCCAAACGATAAGCCGATCCCATCGTGATTAAGAATCCGACAAAGGGCAGCCAAGACAGACTGGAACCACTTTCCGTAATAGTTTCAGTAGGCACAGAAGTCCACCCTATATTCCATCCTCCATGTATTGACATGCTCAACAATTGATACATCACAATTCCGGGAACCAATCCACTAGTAATCATATCGGCCAACGAATCCAGCTGAAGGCCAAGTTCGCTTTTCACATTTAGGGCACGGGCAGCCAAGCCATCGAAAAAATCGAAAAAAATACCTAAAAAAACAAATATAGCTGCAATCTCCAATTGATTTTTAACCGCAAATACCGTTGCAATACAACCGCAAAGTACGTTTAACAAAGTAATAAAATTCGGAATATGCCTTTTCATAGGGTTAGTTTGCTTTATGTATACTATTTTGCTCCTAAATTTAACCTGAATCATATAATCATTCGGAACCAAGACAAGTTAGGGGTAAAAATACCATTTATTAAAAAATGCTGTTAAAATATATACACTTTTTTACAATCCCATCGTCCAGTGTTCTTAAATCCTTTTATTTATTCGATATTTGTGTCAATTATCTGCTATTAGCAGCGTCTCCGTTTAAAATATGTGGTTAAAATATCAAATCATCTTATTCTTTTTCAGTATTTCTATTTTCTGTGGGGCTCAACAGGGCCAGTTATCAGCTAGTGCCCAAATTAGCGTACTTACCTGCGGGGCTGGTGATGATCTATACACCACCTTTGGCCATAGTGCCTTTAGGGTTCAGGATCCCGTTCAAGGGCTAGATGTAGTTTATAACTATGGTACTTTTGATTTTAACCCTCCTATGTTCTATGTGGATTTTGCCAAGGGAAATCTATATTATTCCCTGAGCAAACAAGAAACACCCTACTTTCTATACGCCTATGAATTGGAAAACAGATGGGTTAAAGAGCAGCACTTAAATCTAGATCAAAAGGAAATAAATAGTCTATACCAATTTCTGGAAACAAATCACTTACCTGAAAACAGAGACTATAAATACGATTTTTTCTACAATAATTGCGCTACCAAAATTGGCGATGTCCTAGAAGAATCATTGGGTACCAAATTACATTTTAAAGACCAACTAGAGGAAAAATATACTTTCCGAGAGCTCCTACACCAGAAATTGACCTTAAATTCCTGGTCAAGTTTTGGAATAGATCTCGCTTTAGGTTCGGTAATTGACAAAACAGCCAGTAGCAAGGAACATATGTTTCTACCCGATTATGTGATGAAGCAATTGGGAAACACCTCTTTAGATCTTCAAAATTTAGTGAGCAAGGAACAAATGATTTTGAATAGAAAAGAAAGCAACACTGGGAGTAATTTTCTTACTACCCCCCTATTTTGGATATTGGCATTTTCAGTATTTGTTATAAGCATTACCTATTTGGACTTCAAAAACAAAAAGCGAAGCAGAATCCTGGATTTTGGTCTTTTTATCCTAACCGGGTTAGCAGGGATATTATTGCTATTTTTATGGTTTTTTACCGATCATACTGCCACTGTCGATAACTTTAATATATTATGGGTATTTCCATTAAATACGTTTATAGCTTTTATTGTCTTGAAAAAAAATGGGGAAGCTTCGTGGCTTCCTAAATATATGTTATTGCTCTTAGGGTTGTTGGTACTTACAACTATTTTTTGGATCCTTAACATTCAGTCATTTTCACCACTAATAGTACCGTTACTTATACTGCTTGGAATAAGATATCTTTTTTTATGGAACTATTTTCAGCAATCAATCCGTTTAAAATAAAATTATAAATGAATCTTCTCACTGTAGAAAACCTTTCCAAATCTTTTGGCGAGTTGACCCTTTTTTCTGAAATTTCTTTTGGCATCAACAAGGGCCAAAAAATTGCCTTCATCGCCAAAAACGGTAGTGGCAAGACCTCCATATTAAATATTATAGCGGGCAGGGATTCTTCTGATACCGGCCAGGTTAACATCCGTAAAGGAATTAGGATCTCGTTTTTGGAGCAAGAGCCTAGCTTAGACCCCGACTTAACTATTGAAGAAACTATTTTTGCTTCAGACAACGAAGTGTTAAGGGTTATACAGAATTATGAGCATGCCTTGGCAGACCCAGAGGATGCAGATGCGTACCAAAAGGCTTTCGAGGCCATGGAGCGATATGACGCATGGGATTTTGAAACCCAATACAAACAAATCTTATCTAAGTTAAAATTAGACGATTTATCAGTTAAAGTCAACTTATTATCTGGGGGACAGAAGAAGCGAATAGCATTGGCCAATGCATTGATAAACAGGCCCGACCTCCTTATCTTGGATGAGCCCACCAACCACTTGGACTTAGAAATGATCGAATGGCTGGAACAGTATTTCGCCAAAGAAAGTTTAACCTTATTTATGGTGACTCACGATAGGTATTTCCTAGAGCGGGTATGTAATGAGATTATAGAATTAGACAATGGACAATTGTATAATTATAAGGGAAATTATTCCTATTATCTAGAAAAAAAAGAAGCCAGGATAGAACAGGAAGCGGTAGAACAACACAAATCCAAACTTCTTTACAAAAAGGAGTTAGATTGGATGCGCAAACAACCAAAGGCCCGTACCACCAAATCTAAATCCAGGATAGATGATTTTCAGGACATAAAGGAAAGAGCCAATAAGCGTAGAAATGAGCATGAGATCCAATTGGAGATCAATATGGAACGTATGGGGAGTAAGGTTGTAGAGCTCAAAAAAATCTCAAAATCATATCCAGGAAAACCCATCTTGGATAAATTTGAATACAACTTTATAAAGGGGGAACGAATAGGAATCATAGGTAAGAATGGAACAGGTAAATCTACATTTCTAAATATCCTGACAGGAAGAGACACCCCGGACAGTGGTAAGGTAATAATAGGAGAAACCATCAAATTTGGATATTACACCCAGGGTGGTATCAATATAAAAGAAGGACAAAAAGTAATTGAGGTAATTAGGGAATTTGGGGATTATATCCCTCTATTAAAAGGTAGGCAAATATCTGCACAGCAATTGCTTGAGCGTTTTTTGTTTGATCGAAAAAAACAATACGATTTTGTAGAAAAATTAAGTGGTGGAGAGCGAAAACGACTCTATTTATGTACCGTTCTTATCCAAAATCCAAATTTCCTGATCTTAGACGAACCTACCAACGATTTGGATATAGTCACCTTAAATGTCTTGGAAAGCTTTCTATTGGATTTCCCAGGCTGTCTTTTAGTGGTTTCACACGACCGTTATTTTATGGATAAAATCGTAGACCATTTATTTGTGTTCAAAGGTAATGCAGAGGTGGAAGATTTCCCTGGCAACTATTCGGATTACAGAACGTATGAAGACAGTATTGAGCAGGACATCAGAGCTGCAAAACAGAAAGAAAGTGTAGTAAAAAACTCCAAGCCCATCCGGACTGAACCTGACAAAGAGAAAAAATTGAGCTTTCTGGAACAGAAGGAATTTAAACAACTGGAAAAGGACATTAAAAAATTAGAAGAAAAGAAGGTAGAAATCCAACATAAATTTACAGACACCACACTTTCTGGAGATAAAATAACCGAACTCTCTATTCAGTTAGGTGAAATAGAAAACGATATAGAAAAGAAATCAGAACGCTGGTTTGAACTTTCAATGTAAAATTAAGGTAAGTGATTCCATTTATATTTAAACCTAGGTTTAAAGTGATGAATATTGCAATGCGTTATAAATTAATTTCACATATAAAATTTCGCTTAACAGCTACCAATCAGCACGGGGTACACTCCCCGTTTGTATATAGTTTCGTAACCAAAAGTCTTTATCAACCGCCTTATTACAAGACGTCTAAAAGCACTGCTATCCTTCTAAAGGCAATAGATCACTTCGCCATAAAGGATGTGCAATTGATAGGCGATAATGAGGAGATTAAAAAACAACTATCACGTAAAGATATTTCTATATCCGATAGTACAGTTACATTAATCTGTTTGGAATCCGTATCCCAAAGAATATTGGATAAATACGTCTTAGAAAATTCAGAGATTAGAAACGGTAGTATTATCTATATCCCAGATATCTACCGTAACAAAGAAAGAAATGACTTTTGGCAAAGTATAATTAAATTAGAAAAAGTTACTGTAAGCATGGATATGTTTTATGGAGGATTACTTTTTTTCAGAAAAGAGCAGGCGAAGGAAGAATTTAAAATTAGGGTTTAAATCCTTAAATTTATACTTGCGAGAAGAAATTCCTAAATTTGAATAATGGACTACACAATATACATCGTTCTGGCAGTACTGGCGATATTATTTTTTATGGCCCAAGGCATGAACAGAAAAAAGAAGAAGGATAGAAAATCGAGAAGATTTATGGAGGGCTACAGGCAAGAAAACCATAATAGATCAAAAGAAGGGAAGAAGAGTTAAAGCCTACTAGTTATCCATCAATGAAACCAGCATCCATTAGGAATTCATGGATCTAAGGCTCTTAAATCCTTAAGTATGCTTACCATTCCATCCACGTCAAAAACTATAAAACATGAAAATATATACCAAAACCGGGGATGATGGCACTACGGGCCTTTTTGGAGGAACCCGTGTTCCAAAATACCACATTAGAATAGAAAGTTACGGTACCATAGATGAATTAAACTCATGGATAGGGCTAATTAAGGACCAAGAAATAGATTCCTTGAGCAAAAAAGTTTTAAAGACTATTCAAGAAAATCTGTTTACTCTTGGGGCATTATTGGCTATTGATCCTGCAAAGGAAAAATTGAAAAGTGGAAAAGATCGTTTAACCATTTCAAAAATAGGCATCAGCGATTTAGAATTTCTAGAACAAGAGATTGACCGCATGGAAAAAGGTTTGGTACCTATGACCCACTTTATACTTCCCGGTGGGCATCCCACTGTGTCATATTGTCATATCTCAAGAACTATTTGTCGTAGGGCCGAGCGATTGGTAGCTCAACTCCACCAAACCTCAGCAATAGATCCTAACATATTGGCATATATTAACCGACTTTCAGATTTTTTATTTGTATTGGCACGGAACTTGTCTAAACAACTTAAAGCAGAGGAAATTTTATGGATTCCTGATAAAAAAGACCAATAAAATCCGACAAACCTCTCTAAAAAATCATTAAAAGTAATATAATGTTAATAAATTAGTTATATTTCAGGTAAAATAACTTGCGTATTACACTTTAAAAATTACTTTTGCAAAAATTATAATATACTATTGCGATGTATTGGACTTTAGAATTAGCATCCTACTTAAGTGATGCACCCTGGCCAGCGACCAAAGATGAATTGATAGATTATTCAATTAGAACCGGTGCCCCCTTGGAGGTTGTCGAGAACCTACAATCTATGGAAGAAGAAGGTGGGGAAATCTATGAGTCAATTGAAGAAATTTGGCCAGATTATCCTACGGAAGAAGATTATCTTTGGAACGAGGACGAATATTAAAATATTAACGGAATTACAACAAAAAAGTCTCATCTGAGGCTTTTTTTTTACGTAAATTTGAAATTGCTTATTGTTATACTTAAACCTAGCGTATAAGTAAGCGCGTATAGAAAAACCCGACTTAGGGCCTTTCATTAATAATATTATATTTTATGAATTTTTTAAACTCCATTATAAAGGCATTTGTAGGCGATAAGTCTCAAAAAGACGTAAAGAACCTGCAGCCTGTGGTAGAACAAATAAAGTCTTTTGAAGCTGAACTAGAAAAACTGTCCCACGATGAGCTTCGTGAGAAGACTATTTTTTTCAAGAACAAGATCAAGGAAGCATCCAAAGAAAACCAGGATCATATAAACTCACTTTTGGAAGAGGTAAAAGCTTCCACGGACATCGATAAGAATGAGGATCTTTATGGGGAAATAGACAGGTTGAAAGACGAAATATATGCTACCTCAGAGGCTACATTAAATGAAATACTTCCTGAAGCTTTTGCCGTTGTAAAGGAAACAGCTAAAAGGTTTGCCAATAATGAGACCATAACTGTTACCGCTTCTGAGAATGACAGATTACTATCTGGCATCAAGGATTATGTAACCTTAAGTGAGGAAAATGCAATATGGAGAAATTCATGGGATGCTGCTGGAAAAGAGGTTACTTGGGACATGGTCCACTACGATGTTCAGTTAATTGGTGGGATTGCCTTACACCAAGGCAAAATTGCAGAAATGCATACTGGTGAAGGTAAAACTTTAGTAGCCACCCTACCCCTTTACCTAAATGCCCTTACTGGAAATGGTGCCCATTTGGTTACCGTTAACGATTACTTGGCAAAAAGGGATAGCGCCTGGATGGCTCCTATATTTGAATTCCACGGACTTTCCGTAGAATGCATAGATAAATATCAGCCTAATTCAGATGGACGAAGAGCCGCTTATAATGCCGATATCACTTACGGAACCAATAATGAATTTGGATTTGACTATCTAAGAGATAACATGGCTCATACCCCATCAGATTTGGTTCAAAGACCACATAACTTTGCCATTGTAGATGAGGTGGATTCCGTTCTTGTAGATGATGCGCGTACCCCCTTAATTATTTCAGGCCCTGTACCAGAAGGAGACCGTCATGAATTTAATGAACTTAAACCAAAAGTGGGGGATATTGTTAACAAACAAAAGGCCTATTTGACCGGAGTATTGGCCGAGGCCAAGAAATTAATTCACGAGGGGAATACCAAAGAAGGAGGATTCCTATTATTACGCGTATTTAGAGGGTTACCTAAAACCAAGGCTTTAATTAAATTTCTAAGTGAGGAGGGTGTTAAACAGTTACTGCAAAAGACAGAGAATTATTATATGCAGGACAACAACAGAGAAATGCCACAAGTAGATGAAGAGCTTTGGTTTGTAATAGATGAAAAGAACAATCAGATAGAACTTACTGAAAAAGGAGTAGAATATCTCTCTGGTGATGGTGACAAAGATTTCTTTGTAATGCCAGATATAGGCAACGAAATTGCCAAAATAGAAAATCAAGATCTTGAGATCAATAAAGAAGCGGAACTAAAAGAAGAATTGTTCAAGGATTTTGCCATTAAGAGCGAAAGGATACACACGATGAACCAATTGCTAAAAGCATATACCCTATTTGAAAAAGACGTGGAGTATGTGGTGATGGACAATAAGGTGATGATAGTAGATGAACAGACCGGACGTATCATGGATGGCCGTAGGTATTCGGATGGACTCCATCAAGCAATAGAGGCCAAGGAAAATGTAAAGATCGAGGCAATGACCCAGACCTTTGCAACCGTAACCTTACAGAACTACTTTAGAATGTATAATAAGCTTTCTGGGATGACCGGAACAGCTATTACCGAAGCTGGTGAGTTCTGGGAAATCTACAAGTTGGACGTAATGGAAATTCCAACGAATAGACCAATTGCCCGTGATGACAAACAGGATTTGATTTATAAGACCAAACGTGAAAAGTACAACGGTATTATTGAAGAAGTTACGAAAATATCAAAATCTGGGCGACCTGTATTGATCGGAACCACGTCAGTAGAAATCTCGGAATTACTTTCGCGTATGTTGACTATTAGAAAGGTTCCCCACAATGTCCTTAACGCTAAACTGCACAAAAAAGAGGCAGATATTGTAGCCGAAGCAGGAAATGCAGGAGTAGTTACCATAGCGACCAACATGGCAGGTCGAGGTACGGATATTAAGTTAAGTGCCGAAGTTAAAAAAGCAGGAGGTTTGGCCATTATAGGTACAGAACGCCATGATTCTCGTAGGGTAGACAGGCAGTTAAGAGGTCGATCTGGAAGACAAGGAGATCCAGGAAGCTCTCAGTTCTACGTTTCCTTAGAAGATAACCTAATGCGATTATTCGGCTCGGATAGAGTAGCTAAAATGATGGATAAAATGGGATTGGAAGAAGGCGAAGTAATCCAGCATTCCATGATGACCAAATCCATTGAGCGCGCACAAAAGAAAGTAGAGGAAAACAACTTTGGCATCCGTAAAAGACTGTTGGAGTATGATGATGTAATGAACGCCCAAAGGGAGGTAATCTACAAAAGAAGGCGGCACGCCCTACAGGGAGAACGTTTAAAGGTAGATATAGCCAACATGATCTATGACACCTGTGAGGTAATCGTAGACTCTAACAAGGGAGCCAATGACTACAAAAACTTTGAATTTGAACTTATAAAGTATTTCTCTATAACCTCTCCCATTAGTGAGGAAGAGTTTGCAAAGATGGGTGTTCAGGAAATAGCAAATCTTATTTACAAGGCTACTTATGAGCATTATCAAAATAAAATGGAGCGCAATGCTGCCATTGCATTTCCTGTCATCAAAAATGTTTATGAGGATAATGCCAATAAGTTTGAAAGAATTGTTGTGCCCTTTACAGATGGCATAAAATCCCTAAATGTGGTTACGAACCTCCAAGAGGCTTATGATTCCAACGGAAAGCAGTTGATAACCGATTTTGAGAAGAATATTTCCTTGGCCATCATTGATGATTCTTGGAAAACTCACCTTAGAAAAATGGACGAGTTAAAACAATCTGTCCAATTGGCGGTGCACGAACAAAAAGACCCTTTGCTTATCTATAAATTTGAAGCATTTGAACTCTTTAAACTAATGATAGAAAAGGTGAACAAAGAAATAGTCTCCTTTTTGTTCAAGGGAGAGTTGCCTAACCAAAGCAATGAAATTCAAGAAGCTAGGAATGTAAGGAAACCTAAGGAAAACCTAAAGACTTCTAAGGAAGAAATTCCAAATAGCGATGAAATGGCAGCTCAAAGCAGGACTGTGGGACAGAACCAGTCTGGTAGACCTCAAGTAACGGAAACCATAGTACGCGAAAAGGCTAAGATTGGTAGAAATGAAAAAGTCACAATAAAGAATGTGATGTCCGGAGAAAGTAAGACAGTAAAATACAAGCAGGCCGAACCTTTATTAATAAAAGGAGAATGGGTATTAATTGAAGAGTAGACCCAAAGGAAAAATAACTGCTTTAAGAACATAAGCGCGACAATTTTTGAATTGTCGCGCTTTTTTTTATAGATTTATAAGTAACAAGGTTTCATTTTACTTTAAAATAAGCAGAGGGAGATCTAGTTTTTAGCCCCACATTTATGAAACCTTACAATGTTATGGAAGTAAATGAAAATTCAAACTTATTGACTATCAGATTTTCCTTTAAGAAATCGACTGAACTCATTAGTTTGTTTAATTGGATATAAGCTACAGGTACTTTAATCCAAAGGTGTATATTTAACCACATTACAACCATTAACCAACCATAAATGTTCCAGCCCTTAGAGGAAATATACCGATTAAAGGATAAGGTACAATTGACTGTACGGGTGAATTATATTTCATCCCTACTTACTATTTTATTCGGAATCCTTTGTTTTACGGTACTGAAGATCACCCAAGTAATCCCCTATCTTTTTATAGCGTTTGGAATATTAAACTTGGTGAACACCTATTTTTATTTTAAACATAGGTCTCTTAATCTCACCTACAATATAAGCTCCATAATGGGCTTGGCTACTTCTATAACGATTACCTTATTTAGTGGTGGGATAAATAGTCCATTCATTTTTGTTTTGGCAATTATCGTTTTTACTGGTTATATTAGTACTCAGACTTACGGCAGGGTTTATTTAAACCTAAATATTTTGATTATTGTATTAATCTATTCCCAAAGTGTAGCTCAATTTAACTTTACCGAAAACGTAATCCCAGTTGCAAGTAGAAACCTCTTCAGCCTCTTCAGCATACTGTTCTCTGTTTATCTGTTGGGAAGTGTTGTGGGTAAAAACCTGCTTAAAGCACATAGCGACCTACATAAAATCAAGAAAGAGAATGAAATTAGCATTGAGGAAAAAGACACGCTACTTAAAGAGATTCATCATAGGGTTAAAAATAATCTTCAAACAGTATCTAGCCTCCTAAGTCTTCAATCTAGAAGCACCGGAGACAAGAAAATTAAAGACATCATTAAAAGCAGCCAAAACAGAGTAATTTCCATGGCTATGGTCCATGAGATGCTATACATGAGAAAAGACCTCTCTAGGATTGAATACAAATCCTATGTTTGTGAGTTGGGAGATTATTTAATAAAATCTTTTAAAGGATCAGAAAATAATATCACTCTAAACGTTAATATCCCGGAAGTAAAACTAGGAATTGACACAGCCATACCTTTGGGGCTTCTAATCAATGAAGTAATAACCAATGCCCTGAAGTACGGCATCGTAGACGAGGAACATGGTGAAATATCTATTGAAATAAAAGAAACGGGCAACCAAGACTATGAGTTATGTATTGGAGATAATGGTGTTGGATTTCCAGAAGAGGTAAGTCTAGTAAATTCTCAAACCTTAGGACTTAAGCTAATTCATAATTTAGTAAGACAACTGCAAGGAACAATTACTAGGGACAATTCTAAACAAGGAACCAATTACGTTGTAACCTTCTCCGAGGTTAACCATCAATTTTCTCCAGATCCAAGCACAGTAGTTCAATAATATAATCTTCCTTCTTGTTTGTAACAATTCCGTCAAATTATTATTAATGGGAATTATTTATGCTAATTTGGGATTATTCATTTTGGTTGCAAAAGCCAATGCTTTCTTTATCCTAGAATTTTTGAACTTATAAACTCGTACAACCTCATTAGAATTATCCTCTATAACTTCAGCATTATAATTGATCTCAACCTTCATAAGTAGTGTATTAATTTCACCTTCTTCAATTTCACTTTGAGCATGAGTAGAGATACTGATAAAAAGAATAAAAATTAAGGTCAAGATTGCTTTCATATGATGAGATATTGTGATACAAACTTAACGCTCATAAGTATCTCGCATGAAATTCAACACGACCAAAGTCTCAAGAATTCGTTGTTTAACAAAACATAAGATAAAGTGTAAAGTATATCCGTTCCCTGTTAAAATGGTATAAAACACCTTATCATTTTTATAGGTAGTTAATCGACAAATATTCCAAAAAACAATAATTATGAAAGGTTACTCAACACGTTCTTATGGAAAGATCCAACATTTAGGGGTATTTATTTCTTTTAGTAGGAGTTAATAGGTGATCTTTAAAATTACTATCTTATAACTCAATAGAGTATATCTAATTAATGGATCCGTAAGTCTTTTCTAATGTACTGCTCTGGATATTTTAAAAAATACAATTATGACAGAAAACTATAGGTTTCACACATTAATACGCTTATCCATGTTCTTGATTATGGTTTTCACCACAATGGGGTGTTTATCCAATAGCAAGTCGGAAAACAAATCAACTTCCAAAGACCCTCACCTACCCCAGAATCAACAAAATTTGGAAACTGCCTATTTTGCGAGTGGTTGTTTTTGGTGCGTAGAAGCTATTTTTGAACATGTTAAAGGAGTAAAAGAGGTTATTTCCGGTTATGCTGGAGGTAAAGAACTTAATCCAAGCTACGAAGACGTTGCCTCTGGTAGAACCTCCCATGCAGAGGCAGTAGCCGTGTATTACGACCCAAAAGTGATCTCCTATACAACTTTGGTAGCCGTTTTCTTCGGTTCACATGATCCTACCACAAAAAATAGACAAGGTCCGGATAAAGGTGCGCAATATCGATCTATCGCATTTTACAAAAGCGACCAAGAGAAACAAATCATAACTGATTATATTTCAGAATTAACAGACCAAAAGGTATATTCATCCCCCATTGTAACAGAAGTAAAGCCCTATTCCGTTTTTTATAAAGCAGAGGAGTATCATCAAGACTATGAAAAAAAGAATCCCAATAATCCATATATTAAGAATGTATCGATTCCTAGATTAAAAAACTTTCAACAAAAATTTCCTGAATTGTTAAAATAATAAATATTGAGCAGGATCCTAGTTAAAACTAAGGTCTTTTACTCTGTTTCATATTACGTGCATAAGGATTATTAAACTCTTTTTTATATCTTTCATTGTTAAAGATTTAAATTAATCCACCACAATTCAATCCATTACAATGAGATCAAAATTTAAAGACCATTTTTACCTTACTACTATTTTTTTATTTTCTTTATTGTTTACCGCTTGTTCCGAATCTAAAAAAGACAATACCCCATGGGTAGATCTGTTTGATGGGACCACTTTAAACGGTTGGACCCAAAAAGGAGGTGAGGCCAATTACACCGTCAAGGATAAAGCTATTGTTGGCACTACTGTCCATGGAACACCTAATTCCTTTTTGACAACCAATAGGATGTATGATGATTTTATTTTAGAACTAGAATATAAAGTAGATTCTAGCATGAATTCGGGTATTCAGATCAGGAGCAATAGTATCCCTACCTATCAAAACGGAAGAGTACATGGGTACCAGGTAGAAATTGACCCTTCTAAAAGAGCTTGGAGCGCAGGCATTTATGATGAGGGAAGGCGTGGTTGGTTAAATACTTTGGAGAATAATCCTGCAGCACAAAAAGCATTTAAACAGAACGATTGGAATCATTATAGAATAGAGGCAATTGGAGATACCATTAAGACTTGGATAAACGGGGTACCTGCGGCGAATTTAATAGACGATAAAACGGCAAGTGGTTTTATTGCCCTACAAGTCCACAGCATTGGAAAAGATAAGACTGAAGGCACTCCCATTATTTGGAAAAACATTAAAATTCTTACAGAAGATCTGGAAACCTATTCTAAAAAATCACCTTTGAGCCCAATAAATACCAAAAATCAGCTTACTATAGATGAAACAAAAAATAATTGGGAATTATTATGGGATGGCGAATCCACCAATGGATGGCGTGGCGCCAGATTAGATAACTTTCCAGAAAGTGGCTGGGAAATTAAAGATGGGATACTTACGGTATTATCATCAGGAGGAGAAGAGTCCACCGCTGGCGGCGATATTGTAACAACCGAGCTTTTCGGTGATTTTGAATTAAAGGTAGATTTTAAATTGACTGAAGGAGCAAACAGCGGTATAAAATATTATGTAGATACAGATATTAACAAAGGACCAGGTTCCTCCATTGGATTGGAATATCAAATCTTGGATGATGCGCGCCACCCAGATGCCAATGAAGGCAACCATGAAGGAAGTAGAACAGTCGCCTCTTTGTACGACCTTATTCAGGCAGATCCAGATAAGCCCATTAATCCAATTGGGGAATGGAATACTGCCCATATTAAATCCATTAACAATCATGTAGAACACTGGCTAAATGGCACCAAAGTTTTGGAATATGAACGTAAAAGCCCTGAATACCGTAAATTGGTAGCAGAGAGCAAATATGTAAAATGGCCCAACTTTGGAGAAAGCGAAGAGGGACACATTCTTCTCCAAGATCATGGGGACCACGTATCGTTCAAAAACATTAAAATAAAGCGAATAAAAAATCAGGAGTAAATGAACACAAGAAGAAACTTTATTAAAAAAACGGCAGCAGGAAGTGCCGCAGTCACCCTGGGCGGACTGGTTCTACCTCAAATGGGCTATGGAAATATTTTGGGTGCAAACAACAGATTAAACGTTGCAGTAATAGGAGTTAGAAGTAGGGCTAAGGCCCATGTTATAGCCATACATCAAGATCCTAATGCCAAAATCTTATACAATTGCGATGTAGATGATGTTATAATTGCAGAACATAATGAATGGTGCCAAAAAAATATAGGATATATCCCCAAGGTAGAAAAAGACTTCAGAAAAATCTTGGACGACAAAAAAGTAGATGCCGTATTTATTGCTACTCCTGAGCATTGGCACGCCCCTATGGCTATTATGGCATTACAAGCCGGAAAACATGTTTATGTAGAAAAGCCATGTAGTCACAATCCTCATGAGAATGAACTTCTGGTAGCCGCACAAAAAAAGTATGGCAAAAAAGTACAGATGGGTAATCAGCAACGGTCTGCACACAGTTCTATTTTGGCCGTAAAGGAAATTAAAGAAGGTATAATTGGAGAAGTTTATAAAGGAGAGGCTTATTATTCCAATAATAGGGGATCTATTGGAATAGGCAATAAGGTAGATGTTCCCAAAACTTTGGATTGGGATCTATGGCAAGGACCGGCACCTAGGGAAGACTTTCGTGATAATATTCACCCCTACAATTGGCATTGGTTTAGAACTTGGGGAACTGGTGAACTTCATAACAATGGCACACATGAAATAGATGTATGCCGATGGGCACTAGGAGTAGATTTGCCAGATAGCGTCACTTCCTTTGGTGGAAAATACACTTATCAAGATGACTGGGAATTTGCAGACAATCAACAAGTAACCTTTAAATATGGGGCCGACAAATTTATCACTTGGACTGGTCATAGTCGTGGAGTAATAAAACCGGATCAGCCGGGAAGAGGAGCAACTATATATGGAAGTAAGGGAACAATCACACTTTCTAGAAACGCTTATGAATTGTACAATTTAGACGGAAGTTTGATTAAAAAGGTGGAAGAAGGTGTTGAAAGCGCCACTACCAATACCCAAGGGATGGGAGGATTAGACGTGAACCATGTACATAACTTCTTTGATGCGATTAGGGAAGACAAGATTCAGAACTCCCCTATTGCCGATGCCAGTATCTCTACGATGCTCTGCCATCTTGGTAATATTGCACAGGATGTGGGAAGAACTATTAATATAGACACAGCAACGGGAAAAATTAAAAATGATGCTGAAGCCATGTCCCACTGGACTAGGGAATATGAACAAGGTTGGGAACCTAAAATATAATTAGCTTACATGTTGTAAACCATTTAGGCGAAGTAAAAATTACTTCGCCTTTTTTATTTCTCATTCAATCAATTTCCAATTTCAGCGCAGCAGCTATGAAAGCAACCCTTTATCCCCCTCTAATTCCAGAAACTGAAAAATGCGATACATTTATGTAAAGTATAGAGGAAAAATTCCTGTATTACAAAAAAGAGTATTTTTATACTTAACTAAAAAAGAAATACATTGAACCAGGTTACTATAAAAAACAGTTTTATTACCCTTACGGTATTAGATTACGGGGCAATCATTCAGAAACTCGTCCTTAAGGATAAATTTGGGAAAGCCACCAATGTAGTGGTCGGTTTTGAAGAACCGGATAAATATTTACAAGACAATAAGTCCCTTGGCGCATGTATTGGGCGTTATGCAGGAAGGATTTCTAATAGCAGCTTTACTATTGATGGAACCCATTATCCCTTATTCTCTAAGGATGGCGTTCATTTACATGGTGGAAAAGAGGGGTTCGGAAAAAAAACATGGAACATAGAAAAAGTCCACGACGGAGAAGACCCCTATGTTACCCTCACCTATTTTAGTATGGATATGGAAGAAGGATATCCAGGCAATCTCAGCGTTAGACTAACCTATAAATTGATAGCGACTTCTTTACATATTATACACGAAGCAACTACAGACAAGTCAACCCCTGTTAACCTTACAAACCATTCTTACTTTAATTTAGATGGTCAGAAAAAATTGGATCATTGTGACTTACAAATGCCCTGTCCAGAATTTATAGAACTTGATTCCAAGTTAATGCCCACAGGAAAATTAGTATCAGTTAAAGGCACGGAAAATGACTTCTTAACAAATAGAACAATGGGTCAGACCAAACTGGACACCCCTTTTGTAATAGATACAAATCTACCTTTCCATACTAAATTATCTTCGGACAGGTCTGGATTATCAATGGAAGTGATTACCAATCAGCCGTCAATAGTAGTATATACTCCCCCAGAATTTGCGGCAATTTGTTTTGAAACTCAGAATTTTCCAGATGCGCCCAATCAACCTAATTTCCCAAATAGTATTTTATATCCCGGAGAAACCTATCATAATGAAACGGAATATAGATTTGGTTTCGTAACTTAGTTAGACCAATAATCCAGAATCCGCTTATTATGAAATTCTTAAAATGGCTATTGATAATTATTGCGGTAATTGCCCTAGCTTTCTTTCTAGGGGGAAAATCCTATTTAAAAGAACAGACCAAAAAGAACAGTCCCGAAAAAACAGCCACCTATAATAAAAATGGAATGGATATTATTATTAATTATTCTAGCCCATATAAAAAAGGCCGTATTATTTTTGGTGAGTTGGTTCCCTACGGTATTGTTTGGAGGACCGGGGCCAATGAACCCACTACCTTTACAACTGCAACAAAGGTAAATATTGAAGGAAAAGATTTGGCTGCAGGCACCTATTCCCTTTGGACAATACCAAACGAATCTAGTTGGGATATTATATTCAATAGTGAAATTCCCGAATGGGGAGTATCTATTTTAAGCGGTGGTAAAGAAACTACTAGAGATCCAGAATGGGATGTAGTTCAAGTTACAGCACCAGTTACGGAGCTCCAGGATCCCATTGAGAGCTTTACGATTCAATTTGATCAGGGTGATAGTATCTATTTAAGTCTTTTATGGGATAAAACTAAAGTAAGCTTACCAATACATCATTAGATTGAATACAGATAAAGACTCCAGAATAAGTAATATTTCTAAAATTAAATCTTTTAGAAAAAAAAGTCCCTCTCCTTCAGAATTAGTTGCGGGGATATTAAAAGGCGACATATCTGCATTAGCTAGGGCTATAACAGTGATAGAAAGCAGTAGTGCAAAACACAGCGACCAATCCCAAGAGATCATTAAAAATTCTTTGCCCCATAGCGGTCATAGCATTCGTATAGGTATTACTGGTGTCCCTGGTGTTGGAAAAAGTACGTTTATAGAAGCTTTTGGAAGCACCCTAACCCAACTAGGAAAAAAGGTCGCGGTGCTTGCAGTAGACCCGTCAAGCACTATTAGCAAAGGAAGCATTCTGGGAGATAAGACCCGAATGCAAGAATTGGTACGGGACTCAAATGCCTTTATACGTCCCTCCCCTGCTGGTAGTTCTCTAGGAGGAGTAGCCAGGAAAACTAGGGAAAGTATTGTGTTATGCGAGGCGGCTGGGTACGATATCATATTAATTGAAACCGTAGGAGTGGGACAAAGCGAAACTGCAGTTCATGGAATGACCGACTTTTTTTTATTGTTAAAGTTAGCCGGTGCTGGTGACGAGTTACAAGGTATAAAACGCGGTATTATGGAAATGGCAGACCTTATTGTCATCAACAAGGCAGATGGTAAAAACGTAGAGCAAGCTAAATTGGCAAAAGTGGAGTTTTCTAGGGCATTACACCTTTATCCACCAAAGCATAATGGCTGGACTCCAAAAGTAAGGAGCTGCTCCGCAACGGAAAATACTGGCATTGGAGAGATATGGGACGTGATTAAAAACTTTGTGAAAAAAACCAAGCTCAATGGATACTTTAACTCCAACAGAAAAGAACAGAATAAATATTGGTTACTTCAAACAATAGATGACCAACTTAAACAGGAATTTTATCAAAATGAAAAAATAACCCCACTTTTAAAAAAGATGACATCTGAGGTGGTCGAGGGCAAGTTATCTCCATTTTCTGCCGCAGAAAAGCTTATCCGTCTTTCTAAAGAACAATAGCTACCATAAAATTATATAAAATAAGGAATGTCATTAATACCATATAGCTTTCCAAAGTTAGTATCTTTGAGCCATTAAACTTTAGATTCAGATGAACATAGCCCAGTAAAAATGACTTATGAATTCACTATAATCGTACCGGTCTACAACGAGGAGGAAAATCTAGAACGTGTAGAAAAAGAATTAGGCGACTACCTAACGATCTGCACGAAAAAAGCCAAAATACTTTTCGTAAACGATGGGTCTAAGGACAGAAGTCAGGAAATTATCGAAGCTATCTGCAACCGTAATGAAGATTTTCAATATTTAAAATTTGCCCATAACAGGGGATTGAGTGCAGCTATTAAAGCTGGTTTCGACCATGTGGATACTCCCTTGTTAGGTTATATAGATTCTGATCTACAAACCTCCCCTGAAGATTTTAACCTGCTATTGGAACATATAGGCACTTATGACCTGGTAACTGGAGTAAGGGAGAACAGAAAAGATTCCTTCGTAAAGAATGCATCCTCCCTTATTGCGAATGGTATTAGACGCACCTTTACCAATGATGGTATGGACGATACCGGATGCCCCCTAAAGGTCATAAAATCCGATTACGCCAAAAGAATACCCATGTTTAATGGGTTGCACAGATTTTTACCCGCCATGATTCTTCTTCAAGAGGGCTCCATAATTCAAGTACCTATACGTCATTTCCCACGAATGGCAGGAACGGCAAAATTTGGACTTTGGAACCGACTAATAGGACCACTTATAGATTGTTTCGCCTATTTATGGATGAAGAAAAAATATATCAACTACCAGGTAGACAAAATTGGATAAATGGCAGACTGGATAGTTTATGCAATTGGCTTTTTAGCCCAGATACTTTTTTCCAGCAGGATGCTGGTACAGTGGATTATCTCAGAAAAAAACAAAAAAGTTATTACGCCAAGGCTTTTTTGGCAGCTTAGTCTTTTAGCATCTTTTTTATTATTCGTTTATGGATGGCTTCGCGAGGATTTCGCCATAATGTTAGGACAAGCCATTACTTATTTTATATATATCCGGAATATCCAAATGCAGGGCGAGTGGCATAAACTGCCTAAATTTCTTCGAATATTTTTATATATATTTCCTATAATCGTAACTATTTATGGGTATAACAATAATACATATGACATAGACAGCTTCTTTAAAAACGAAAATATACCTCTATGGTTGCTTCTTTTAGGAGTCATAGCACAACTAATTTTCACCTTTAGATTTGTGTTTCAATGGTTGTATTCGGAAAAAAAGAAAGCATCTAGCCTTCCTTTTGGATTTTGGCTTCTTAGCGTAATTGGAGCTTCGTTAATTCTAACTTATGCCATATTTAGAAAAGATCCGGTTCTCTTCGCCGGACACAGCTTGGGACTGATCGTGTATTTAAGAAATTTATTTATCCTAAACAATGAAAAGAATGGATTGGATAAAAAATAATCCTGTTTCAGTCCTGCTCATATCGGGAGTGGCAATTTTCCTTTTTCATTTAGAAGTTATCCCCGTGAGTATCATGGAGGCTCGGAATTTTATTACAGCAAGGGAAATGGTCACTGATGGCAATTGGCTATTGACAACTATGAACGAACTTCCAAGGTATGAAAAGCCCCCATTACCAAGTTGGATCACCGCTTTATTTGGATGGGTATTTGGGATTGATAACGTTGCTGCACTACGATTCCCTACTATGTTGATGGCCATTCTTTTAGGTTATACCTCATATAGCTTATCGCTAAGGCTGCTAAACGATAAATTAGTGGCAATGACCAGCGCATTGGTACTCATAACCTCTTTTTATATCATTGGGATAACCATGGAAGCGCCTTGGGATATCTACACTCATGGTTTTATGTTAATGGGAATCTATTTTCTCTATCTATTGTTTATTGCCCCTTCTAATCAATGGAGAAATAGCGTTATAGCCGGACTCTTTATAGGGCTTTCGATAATGAGTAAGGGTCCCATTTCCTTTTACGGCCTCTTATTACCATTCCTATTGGCTTATGGAATAGTGTACAGATACAAATATTTTAGACGAAATAAGAAGATTTTACCTTCACTCCTATTGACTGTAATTGCTATTGTAGTAGGATTATGGTGGTTTGTTTATGTCCGGCTGGCAGATCCAGACGCATTCTTGGCCATCACGCAAAAAGAGACCGCCAACTGGCATAGTTATAATGTAAGACCTTTCTATTACTATTGGAGCTTTTTTGTACAAAGTGGGTTGTGGACTATCCCTGCATTGATAAGCCTTCTCTACCCGTATTTAATAAAACGGGTAAAGCACAAACAGGTTTATAAGCTCACTTTTTTATGGACTATTATTTCGGTGATTTTGCTATCCATCATTCCAGAGAAAAAGTCACGCTACTTAGTTCCCGTTTTAATTCCCCTAGCATTGAATGTGGGGATATACTTTTCATATCTCTTCTCTCATTTTAAAACTAAGTTAGGTAGACAAGAAAAAATTCCTGTTTACCTGCATTTTGGAATAGTAGGCCTTATTGGCATCGCATTTCCCATAGTTGCCTACTTAATATTAAAGGGTAATTTGGATAATCTTTGGATGTATTACATTACTTCTTCTTTAGCCCTTGTAGCTATAGGAGTCTTTATTGTAATTTATCTGGTAAAAAATAAAATATTCCATTGCTTCATCTTATCAATTGGTCTAATTGCCACCATAAAACTACTGGCCATTCCTTTGGCTGAAGGGATAGAAAAAAATAAGGAATATAGTTCCATATCCAATTTAAGGACAAGCATGTTGGATAAGGGGACAACATTATATAGCTTTGGGGAAATATCCCCAGAGATGATCTGGGACTTTGGAAGTAGTCTTGCAGACCTAAAAACAGAAAATAATATAAAAATACCTAACAATGAGACTTTTGGCGTTCTTGTTGCACAGGTAGATGAAAATGAATTTAAGCGTATATTTGGCCCTGAATATATGTATGAACTAATAGGGACTTTTGACTTAAATCCGTATGCAAATCCGGGTAGCAAAGCACATAAAGGCAGATTGGCAAACAATTTATATATAGTTAAAAAACAATGATGAACCATTTGACAAAATTTGAGAAATTAGCTTACGTTATATTACTCCTAATCGTTTTATTTGGACTTTATTTAGGCCTAACAGATGAAACTTATTTCAATACTAAGTTTGCCCAAGAAGACGGAACGGTGGAATGGGCTACTGCTGTAATGCTTTTTGGAATATCTGTCCTATCCCTATACCACCTAATCACGTTATGGAATTATAAAAAGGCCCTTTGGAAAATAGGTACTTTTGTTTTTGTGATGCTCTTTCTTTTTGGGGCGGGAGAAGAAATTTCTTGGGGTCAACGTATTTTTGAGGTAGAATCCAGTGAGTTTTTCCTACAGAATAACGCTCAAGGGGAAACCAACTTACACAACTTGGTAGTGGGAGAAAAGAAAATAAACAAACTCATTTTTAGTCAATTGTTGTTCGCGGTGATGTTCCTCTACCTAATTGTGTCCCCAATACTATATCGTAAACAAACTTGGTTTAAAAATTTAGCCGATAGTTTTGCAGTCCCCATCGTTAAATGGCACCACACTATTGCTTTCTTGATAACGACGGTTTTAGTTGCCCTTAACACAGCAGACAGAACGTGGGAAGTGTACGAGTTTGCCTTCGGATTAATATTCTTTATGATATTTCTTGGTCCCTTAAACGATTGGATATTTAAAAAGAAACAGAAGGAAACTGATTCTTAAACCTGATTCTGGAAGTATATTCCCAAATAGTTTCCCTTTTAGATCAATAGGCGATAGAAGCATTTATGCTAGCCTATAAGTGAATAATATAGGCGCATTCAGAATTGACGCAACTGCTTGTTTATCAGGTATTTAATTCGTATATTTAGATATAATAAAACCCCGAAAACGAGTCTCTAGCTCAAAAAACGGGGTTTTTATCTTAATGTCTATGTCCAAGATACGAAGAATCCACGATTTCCAGCACAGTTTTACATTTTCCTCCCAGACCGAAGAGTTCGATGCGTTTTACGCCCGGTTTCTCGAAAGCGATCTTGGCAAGATCTATATCGCCATCCCTTGGGACGAACTGGTAGCGGCCCTTGGTCTGAAGGAAGCCAAAAAGGGCCCAAGGTGCATCTTCT
>NZ_AUCB01000009.1 GCF_000429545.1 Arenibacter certesii DSM 19833 | reverse complement strand
TGCCCTTGGCGCAGAAGATGCACCTTGGGCCCTTTTTGGCTTCCTTCAGACCAAGGGCCGCTACCAGTTCGTCCCAAGGGATGGCGATATAGATCTTGCCAAGATCGCTTTCGAGAAACCGGGCGTAAAACGCATCGAACTCTTCGGTCTGGGAGGAAAATGTAAAACTGTGCTGGAAATCGTGGATTCTTCGTATCTTGGACATAGACATTAAGATAAAAACCCCGTTTTTTGAGCTAGAGACTCGTTTTCGGGGTTTTATTATATCTAAATATACGAATTAAATACCTGATAAACAAGCAGTTGCGTCAATTCTGAATGCGCCTAAATAGTTGCTCTAGCCTTAGGTGACCAATTTATGGATTTCTCTTGAAACTAAGTTTATTTAATACCATCGACATATATCTGGAGCCATCCCATTCCGCATAGGACAGAACTTACTATTACTATTTAACTGCAAATATCGAAGTTCTAAACTCTGATCTAGTGAGTAAAATATCGAAGAATGAATTTATGGAGAATGAGGCTCCAATAAGAGAGATTATAGGAGGATGCTTCACTTTCATTCCAACTAAACCTTCCAGCAAATTTTGAGAACAAAAAAAGAAATAAACAAAAAGAGACCCCTAAGTTAGGGGTCAATATTTAGGCCTACAAATATATAATACTTTGTTTTAGTTCGGGTTTATCAAAAATATAACTCCGTAACCAGAGTTTCAATTCTTCTACTTCGATTGGCAATAATCTAGTCAATGCTTTTTCTAGCTCCTTACAAAATAAGCTTGAATCGAAACTAACCTTTTGGAGTACTGTCTTAGTGTACTCTAACATAGTTCTTGGCATATTTGAAAACATTTTATTGGTTGACTACTAATATAACCCTTAAATGGCATATATTATTGCATTTTAAGCGTTAAATAATTGATAAATACCTGATAAAGTGTACAAACATGCCTTTTTTCCCTACAACTACGATTTATGAAATATTACTTGAAAGCCTCCACTTTGCTGCTGTTACTTTTTTTAGCAACTAGTTGTAAGTCTCTAGACATCAAAAAAATAACTTCTAAAATAGATACTGAAATCGGCTCAGACAGTAGTGAAGATTACTTTCAGGGCGTATTAATTTATGATCTTAAATCAAGGGATACTATTTATAGCCATAACAGTAATAAATACTTTACTCCGGCAAGTAATACAAAAATTTTCACGCTATATGCTGCGTTAAAAACCTTGCCAGAAAATATCCCTTCCCTTAAGTATATAGCGTATAAAGACACCCTATTTATAGAGGGCACAGGAGATCCAACACTATTACATCCTTATTTTAAAGACTCTTCCGCATTAAAACTAATTAAAAAACACAACCATATTGCGCTCCACCTCAACCATTTTAAGGAAGAAAGATTTGGACCAGGTTGGGCATGGGAAGATTATGACAGTTATTACAGTCCAGAGAGGAGTGGATTTCCACTATATGGAAATATTGTAGACATCCATATGACAGACAGTTTAATGGTGACTCCAAAAATTTTTCAAGATAAGGTAGTACCTATCGATTATATAAGAAATAGGGAAGAGGAGAAAAATGTATTCTATTTTGATACAAGTCGGAAAGATACCCTCAGCGTACCCTTTAAGGTAGATACTAGTCTCACTAAGGGTCTATTGGAAACGGTACTGCAACAACAGATAAAAATAGTTGCGGAGATGCCATCGTTGATAAAAAAAACATTATACAGCATTCCATCGGATTCTGTTTATAAAAGAATGATGTTAGAGAGTGATAATTTTTTAGCAGAACAACTGTTAATTCTGTCCTCCTCTACGTTATCTGATACATTAAACAGTGGGACCGCAAGAAGATATGTATTGGAGCATTATTTGTCCGATTTAAAACAAGCACCTCGCTGGGTAGATGGATCGGGCCTTTCCCGATATAACTTATTTTCACCAGAATCCATGGTAGCGGTTCTCACCAAAATGGTAGAGGAGTTTCCACAAGATCGGATCTTACATCTTTTTCCTTTAGGAGGCGTTTCTGGAACACTAGAGGAAAGATTTCCTGGAAATCCAGGTCCCTATATTTACGCCAAATCGGGTTCCTTGGGAAATAATTATTGTTTAAGCGGCTATTTGATCACCAATTCTGGTAAAACCTTGATTTTTAGTTTTATGAACAATCATTTCATTAAAAGTGGTGCAGCAGTAAGGAGATCCATGCAACATATTTTTGAGCATCTAAGGGATAATTACTAATTGCTTATTTTGAATGATCCACAAAATTTTTGAATTTCTCTTGTAGCAATTTTAATTTAGGTGCGATATAAAGTTGACAAAAGGGTTTTTCTTTATCTCTTAGGTAGTAATTATGAAACATAGGATCCGAACTTTTAAACGCTACAAAAGGTAGTACTTTAGTAATTAGTTTGGCTTCAAAATGGATTTGAAAACGCTGAAGGGCTTTTGTAGCTCTATCGGCGTCCGCCACATTAAAAGTATAGATTGCAGACCTATATTTTTTACGCATACTATGGGAGCTAGTGGCATTATGGGTATGCAAATGGATTAGGATTAAATCTTCCAAATTTATTTTAGTATTAGAATACGCTACTATTACGGCTTCAGAAAATGTATTGGCCTCCCCTGCCGAGGCTACAAATCCCTGCTTTACGTAGGCGACACCTTTTAAGGCTTGGAATACAGCTTCAGTACACCAATGACAGCCACCACCAAAAGCAATTTCACTTGTTTTCGCCATACTATATTGGTCGTATTATCAATAAGGACATAACGAATTAATTTGGGCGTACTGCAGCAATAAGATAGTTTTTGCGTCTTTTATCTCCCCTGAGGCTATCATTTCTAAGGCGGTATTAAAAGGCACTTCTAAGACCTCAATATTCTCGGTTTCATCTTCGGCTCCTCCCCCTTCACCTACTTTCATATCCTCATCATATTCACCTATAAAATAGTGAAGAATTTCTGTAACAGAACCAGGTGACATATAGGATTCAAAGACCTTTTCTACCTTTTTTAACTTATAACCCGTTTCTTCCTCCGCCTCTTTCTTACTACAGGTTTCTGGAGAATCCCCTTCTAAAACTCCAGCACAGACTTCTATCATCATACCATCATCGTTGCCATTTAAATAGGTAGGCATCCTAAACTGTTTGGTTAGGATTACTGTTCCTTTTTTGGGGTTATACAAAAGTATGGCAGCACCATTTCCTCTATCGTAAGCTTCTCTTATTTGCTTTTCCCATGTGCCGTCCTTTTTTTTATATTCAAAGGTTAATTTATTTAGGGTATACCAATTGTCGGAAAGAACTTCCTTTTTTATATTTCTTACGTTCTCGTTTTTCAAAATATTTCTGTATTGTGGTCCAACACAAAACTATAAAATATAAGGCGATATTTCTGTATTCCTTTTCTAGACCGTAATTGCTTTGTTTAAGTACCTCCTGAAGGGTAGCATTTCTTGGTAGACTTTAACGAGTTTCTCCTTAAAGTCTGGCGCCAAAATGTCTTCCCGATTTAGCGGATGCATTACAGCAAAAGTTTTATTCCTAAGCAATTCTATATGAGGATGAGCCTTAGAAAACCCTTTGGGCGCTGTTTTAAGTCGGCCATCCTCTACAAGCCCCCCAAATGTTTGCATAAAACTGCTTTTATTTAATATTTTTTGCAATTCCTCTCCATCGTAGTCTATGGCTTCCCTAATACTTCGCAAGGTATTTGCATTTGGCCTCCATATACCCCCAGCTAGCATGGATTGACTCCATCCTATTTCTATATAAAAGTCGCCGCTATTTGGAGCTTTGTCCAAACCGGCGCCAAAATGATCCTTATAAATGGGCTTATTGGGATGAAACATCAAATTATTATTAATACGATTTATAGCCTTCTTTCCAGATGTTGGGTAGTAACCATTATCTAGACTAGCCAAAAGGTGATCTATTTCATCCAGCCATTTTATATATTGATCCCTAACTTCTTTATACCATTTCCTATTTTGATCCATCCACTCCTTGGAGTTATTTTGGTTAAGCTCTGTAAGAAATTGAAAGAGTGCATTAAAATCCATAGTTAAAATATATGTATAATTGAATTTGAGGTAGTTACAACAGAAAGCATCATATTAAATACTGATATCCCTGATTTAGAAATTAAAAATAGTTATCCAATAATATATAATAAGTTAAAAACGATTATCCCCATCCAAAAGGTCTCCTAATCCGCCCAGAACACTTCCTTCTCCTTTTTTCTTCCCTCCTCTTGGTATGGATGCCAAAACGCGGCCTGCTAGTCGACTAAAAGGTAGGGATTGGATGTAGACGGTGCCAGGGCCTCTAAGTGTCGCATAAAAGAGCCCTTCCCCACCAAAGACCGTATTTTTAATGCCTCCAACAAATTCTATATCATAATCTACATCCTGCGTAAAGCCAATAATACACCCAGTATCTACTTTTAGAACTTCTCCTGCAGCAAGTGTTTTCTTAGCAGTGGTTCCACCAGCGTGGACAAAAGCAATCCCATCACCTTCCAGCTTTTGCATTATAAACCCCTCTCCTCCAAAGAGTCCGCGGCCCAATTTTTTTGAAAATTCTATCCCTACGGAAACGCCTTTGGCAGCACATAAGAAGGCATCTTTTTGACAGATAAATTTCCCTCTAAATTCAGTGAGGTCAATGGGGATAATCTTTCCTGGATAGGGAGATGCAAAACTCACATGTTTTTTACCTTGTCCAACATTTAAAAAAACGGTCATAAACAAACTCTCCCCAGTTAGCAAACGCTTCCCCGCAGAAAACAACTTTCCCAAAACTCCCGTATCCTGATTAGAACCATCACCAAATATAGTATCCATTTTTATATCGGTTTCCATCATCATAAAGCTACCTGCCTCAGCTACGACCGCTTCTTGAGGATCCAATTCGATTTCTACATATTGCATTTCTTCCCCGTAAATGTGATAATCTATTTCATTTGCATTCATAATATCTGGATTTATTGGTTTTATTGTTTTATGGTTTTTATCTTATAAGCAAGTGCAAATAATATTGCTTACCCTAAAGTAAATTACCATTTGATCTTTTGATTAGGGCATTATAATTCTTGAAATAAGTAATAAAAAAGTACTATTTGTTACAATTTAATTTAAGAAAAAGTGAATTTATAGATTCAAGGTCTTGAACCATTGGCTGTATGCTACAGGCAAAAACACCTATTGTGAAATTAACACATTTTAAAATTATCAAATTAATTTTTCACCTTTACAGTCCACTCAAAATTAAAGGTAGACACCACTATTCCCTCCTCATTTACACCTATTGATTTCATCCATACTGTCTGCCCCTCCCCTGAAGACAAAGTTTTACTTATGGCTTCTTTAATAAGATGACCGTCCTCACAAGTAAAAGTGATTTTACCTGTAGCCTTTTTAGAGAAATTGGCATTGTTATTGGCTACCAACATGGAAATTTTTTTTCCACTTTTCCTAATCTGACCCATTACCATGGCTCCTGTAGATAATTCTGCTGCCATACCCTGTACCGCCCAAAACATGGATTTAAATGGATTTTGGTTAACCCATCGATATCTTACGGTAACCACCGCCTTTTGCTCATCAATGTACCGTAAACGTACTCCCGTCCACCATGCAGCTGGCAATTTAAAAAAACAAAATGTATTTATTTTACTAGTCTCAGATGCCATATGGGAAGGTTTAATTTGAGCTAAAGTAACTAAAAATGATGAATCAACGAATGTTAAAGTTTTCTTAATATATAGTACTTTGCTTTGCATAGTACCTTCCTTTAGACATATATTTGCATAAGAAACTAGTATGCCATGACAGAAACACTCAGCAAACACCAGAAAAATATATCGGCAATTATCCATGCTTCCACATTTTCCAAATATTGTATCCCCTTTGGTAATCTTATTTTACCATTAGTTCTTTGGACGTTGAAGAGATCCGATCATCCATTTATAGACTCAAATGGGAAACAAGCGCTTAACTTTCAGATCAGCCTATTATTATACTCTATTTGTATTGGCATTTTAACGATACCGTTTGTCCTTGTTTTTATACCTGATATATTCCATATGGGATTATTAAACTTCTCCTCTATAAATGACTTTAATGGCATTGATCTGGGTTTTACGTTCAATCCCGTGAAGTTGGGGAGGATATTATGGCCCATCCTTTTAGCAGGTTCAGCACAGATTGTGCTTTTTATAGTGAATATTGTTTATACCATATTGGCTACCATTCGTACTAGCGAAGGGAATAATTTTAAATATCCATTAACCATCAATTTTATAACTTAAAAGGAACAGAAGTGCTCATCACACTAATTCTGGAGTTTATTCATCAATCAAATCAATCCTCCGTCTGTAGAGAATCAGCGGGAAAAACGTACAGTTAACTTATTATAATCATGCGACTATGAACGTTGAAAATACAAAAGCGCAAATGCGAAAGGGCGTTTTGGAATATTGTATCCTTTCTATTTTAGATGGAAAGGACAAATACACCTCCGAAATCCTGGACACCTTAAAAGACGCTAAAATGCTAGTGGTAGAGGGTACAATTTATCCTTTACTAACAAGATTAAAGAATGCGGGACTCCTCAATTATCGTTGGGAAGAATCTCCCTCTGGCCCCCCAAGAAAATATTATACGCTAACCGAGAAAGGCAAATTATTCCTCAAGGAACTAGATACTACCTGGGAAGAATTAAGAAATGCGACAAACCTCGTAACCAAATCAAAAAACAACTAAAATGAACAAGACAATAAATATAAATCTGGCCAATTTATTCTTTCATATAGACGAAGAAGCCTACTCTAAACTAAAACTATATTTAGAGGCCATAAAACGCTCCTTTGCCAATACCCATGGTAGTGATGAAATTATAGCGGATATAGAAGCTAGGATTGCCGAACTATTCCATGAAAAAATGGAAAATGATCGTCAGGTGATTACCCAAAAAGAAGTGGACGAGGTTATTAGCATCATGGGACAGCCCGAAGATTATATGGTGGATGAGGATATTTTTGAGGACCAACCCAAATCTACCCCTAAATCCAGTAGTGTAAAGAAGTTATATAGGGACACGGACAATAAATACATTGGTGGTGTCTCCTCCGGATTGGGCCATTATTTTAGAATAGATGCATTATGGGTACGATCTTTATGGGTCTTATTGACCATATTTAGCTGGGGCGGCTTTATCTTTATATATGTACTGTTATGGATACTGACCCCAGAAGCTGTTACAACTGCCCAAAAACTAGCAATGAGAGGGGAAACCATCAATATTAGTAATATTGAAAAAAAAGTTAAAGAAGGATTTGATGATGTAGCCGAAAAAGTTAAGAATGTCAACTATGAAAAAGTAGGCAATCGTGTAAAGAACGGTAGCAAAAGTATTTTTAACTCCATTGCCGACATCATTATGTTCCTTTTTAAAATTATAGGGAAGATTATCGGTATTATTCTAATTATCACAGGAGCAGCGGGAATCGTTTCTCTTATTATCGGACTCTTTACGGTAGGCATTTTGGATATCATCCATATACCTGGCATGGAATATTACCATATGGTAAACGCTACCGATATCCCTGTGTGGTTGGTTTCTCTATTTGTATTCTTCGCCATAGGCATTCCCTTTTTCTTTTTAATGTATCTAGGCTTAAAAATATTAGTGAACAATCTAAAATCTATTGGGAAAGTTGCGAAGTTCAGTTTACTAGGGCTTTGGTTAATCTCTATTATTCTATTAAGCGTATTTGGCATTAGTCAAGCAGCTGCCCATGCTTACACTGGCAATGTTACCGTTGAAAAAGTCCTGCCATTGGAAAACCCCAATCAACTTATTAACGTAAAGTTGAAATCTTCTAAATGGCAGGAACAAGATAATACTTTAGGGTTTAACGGGTTAATTTTAGATTACACTGAAGATGGAGAGGAAGTTTTAATATTTGATGATATTCGATTTTATATTAAAAGCTCAAAAGATTCCCTAGCGCATATAGAAATACGCAAAAAAGCGAACGGCAGCTCCTTGCGGGATGCTACGGAAACTGCAGGGAAAATAAACTATTCCTATTTGTTGCAGGATAACACCCTTTTATTGGATGATTTTTTAACCACTGCAAAAAATAATAAGTTTAGGGACCAAGAGATTAGGATAAACCTTTTTTTGCCCATTGGAGCTATGGTAAAATTTGAAAACTTTCCTAAGCGCTGTTGGATGTTGAGAACGGATAATGATCAAGATATGAACGGATGTGAAATAACAGAACACCTGTGGATTATGGCTAAAAATGGAGTGTTGGAATGCCAAGATTGTGAACACAACAAGAATAAGGAAGAAAATTCTGATAGAGACGGAAAAATAATAATCAATCAGAATGGAGTGGATATCGATATTAAGGATGGTGAAGATTCCTTTAAAATGAAGATAGGAAAAGAGGGAGTACAAATTAAATCCGGAGAAAATAAATCGGAGAATACAGCGGTAGATACAATTCAGTAGTAGATAGGCACAGTTGAGTAATAGCGAGAATAACAATTTAAGTGAAAACGTATACTTTTAAGCAATAAACCAATTCAGTTAAATCAGATTCAGATCCTTTTCTTTTAAAATTAGGTGCTATTGGATCACAACAACAACCATCATGACAACACTGGCAAGAATAACGATTACACTAATCCTTGTCCTTCTATTTTCATCCTGCGGTTTTGATATTAATATCGGCCAAGGCGAAAAGGGTAACGGGAATGTACAGGAAGATATGCGAACAGTTAAAGGGGATTTTTCCGCTATCTCGGCTTCAGAGGGCTTAAACGTATATGTTACACAAGGTGAAGATTATGACATTTTGGTAGAAGCGGATGAGAACATTATAGAGCTAATTGCTACCGATTTAAGAAGTGGGGTTTTACGGATCCACACTGTTGAAAATATTGGAAGGGCTACAAAGAAGATCTACGTAACCTTGCCTAAAATCACTGTTTTAAAAACTTCTAGTGGAGCAGACCTTATAGCAAACAGCGTTATTAAATCAGAAACCATTGAATTAAATGCCAGTAGTGGATCTAATCTAACTATAGAAGACCTAAATGCGGATAAGGTAAGTGCGAATACTAGTAGCGGGGCAAACATTTCAATAGCTGGTCAGTCTAACACATTTAATGGTAATGCCAGCAGTGGTTCAGGCATAAAAGCTCACAACCTTACTACTGCTGTTTGCAGGGCCAATGCCAGTAGCGGCGCCAACATTTCCATAAATGTCACAGAATCTCTTTTTGCAGAAGCAAGCAGTGGAGCGGATATAAAATATTCGGGCAACCCTAAAGTAGAGGGTAAAAAATCTAGCTCTGGAAGCGTTAGTCAATTATAAGTTTTCGCTTCAAAGCATTTTATTTCATTCCTAATAGCCAAGGTCCATTGTAATTTCAATGGGCCTTAGCTTATTATATACCACATCTTTCTTTATATTCGTCTAACTAATTACCTACTAAAATAAACATCAGAATAACCTTATGAAATTAAATATTAAAAAATATATTCTCCCACTGAAGCACACCTTTAGCATTTCGCGGGAATCCCGCGATTTTCAAGACTCTATGATTATTAGTCTAGAATTGGATGGGAAAATTGGCTATGGAGAAGCCACCGCTAATCCTTACTACGGCGTTACTTTTGAGACTATGCAGTGCGAGATAGAGGATATTAGACAGGAGATAGAACAGTTTAATTTACAAACACCCGAGGCTTTTCATGCTTTTTTATCTTCTAAAAACTTGAGCAATTTTGCTGTATGTGCCTTAGATCTGGCTGCCAACGACCTTTATGGAAAACTAATGGGCAAACCATTGTACCAGTTATGGCAAACGGATAATAGTACTTATCCCATTACCAACTACACCATAGGTATTGGAACCATTGAAAAAATGGTAGCTAAAATGAAGGAGGTTCCATGGCCCATCTACAAAATAAAACTGGGTACTGAGCACGATGTTGAAATAGTTCGCGAACTACGCAAGCATACCGATGCTATTTTTAGGGTGGATGCCAATTGTGCGTGGAATGCAGATCAGACTATTGAGTACGCACCTCAATTGAAGGAATTGGGAGTGGAATTTCTTGAGCAACCCCTTAAAGCTGAAGACTGGGTGGGTATGAAGAAAGTACTCCAGCACAGTGTACTGCCCACTATAGCGGATGAAAGTTGTATTGTGGAGGGCGATGTAGAAAAATGTGGATCGCATTTTTCCGGAATCAATATAAAACTGACAAAGTGCGGCGGCTTAACCCCGGCCAGACGAATGATCACTAAAGCCAAGTCTATGGGATTGAAAGTTATGGTAGGCTGTATGACAGAATCTACTGTGGGCATCTCTGCCATTGCACAGCTTATCCCACAGTTAGATTATGTAGATATGGATGGGGCCATGTTATTAAGGGAAGATATTGCTGACGGAGTAATTATAGGAGAACATGGAAAGGTAATTTTCCCAAGTTTAGGTGGAAGCGGAATAACATTACGTTAATGAATTATTATGTAGATCATTTTCCTGGAAGGGAAATAGAATTAAATGGGGAAAAATTCTTGTATTTTGGTGGAACATCTTATTTAGGTCTTCAGACGGATACGGTTTTTCAGCAACTCTATATTTCCAACATCCTAAGATATGGAACCAACTACGGAGCTTCTAGAAAAGCCAATCTTAAACTCGCTGTTTATGAAGAAGCAGAAGGCTTATTGACCCAATGGGTAGGTACTGAAAGTAGTACTACGGTTTCTTCAGGGTATTTAGCAGGACAACTAGTAAGGCAAGCATTGGATTCTAAGGAGCATAAATTATTCTATGCCCCTAACACCCATTCTGCTTTATATGTAATGCAACATGGTACACGTTTAAAACCGTTTATCTCCTTTACCGCTCTGGATATTGCTATTAGAGATCATTTAAGGAAAAATAAGGAGGTAACCCCGGTGGTTTTCTTGGATGCGATTGATTTTTCGGGTTACAACTACCCCGATTTTGTGGGACTAAAAAAATTACCGTTAGAGAAGATTATTTTAGTGGTAGACGATTCCCATGGTATCGGTATAGTTGGGGATAATGGTAGCGGGGTATATAAAAGCCTACAACTATTAAATCCAAAAGAGTTGATAATTTGTTGCTCTTTAGGAAAAGGTTATGGAATCCAAGCCGGAGCTATTTTTGGTTCCAATAAACGTATAACACAATTAACCGATACCGCTTTCTTTGGTGGAGCTAGTCCCGCCGCCCCTGCCGCCATGGCCTCACTCACAAAAGGAGGTGAAATTTTCGCAGAAAAAAGGGCTATCCTCAAAGACAACATTGCGTTATTTAGAGCCAATAATAATCTAGAAAAGTTTAAGTGGATGGATGGACATCCCTCCTTTAGCTTTAGAGATGCTAGTCTCACCCAATACTTAGAGCAACATAAAATAGTGGTGACCAGCTTTAAGTACCCCGATGAGGATTCGCCATTAATGAGCAGAATAGTTCTAAGCGCACACCACACCAAAGAAGATGTTTTATATCTCACACATGCCTTAAATTCATATTCTCAATAATTGCATGTGAATTATTCATAACCTTGTATTTTTTAACATTTTAATTGACCATGTCCTTTTTATTTCGTAACTTTTTTGTAATCATTTAATTTAATGTATTACCCCTAAACACCAGCACTATTATGAAAAAATTATTAGGATTGGTTTTCTTGATGTTAATTTTGGTAGCAGGTACTGAACTTTCATCACCTGAGCCACAAAACAATAACACGCTTGAAGGAACTTGGGAACTAGTTAGCTTTAACAACTACGATGGCAACAATGAGGTAACCACCTTACCCGCTACAGAGGGTTATCGGCAGATTAAGATGTACTATAATGGAAAAGTGATGTGGACAAGATATGTTCCTACAGATTCTATTGAATGGTTTGGATATGGCTCCTACATTGCTACCGACAGTACACTCACCGAAAAACTGGAGTACATGTCCGCCTCTATGCGTAAAATCGCAAATGAAAATATGGAATGGCAAATGGAACTCGTATTTGATGGAGACAAATACAGTCAGATTTTTACTGATGAAGAAGGAAACCGGATCAATTCGGAAAATTATAAGCGTATTGATTAAGCTCTTCCTCTAAAAAAAACTCAAAATTATTTCCTGAACAAAAATATAGCCCGATAGTGTATTCACCATCGGGCTATAGTATATTGAGTAAATAATACGTAAAAGCTCCTCCCAATGAAATACGTGGAATTTAAGTAATTGGGAATACTTTTTTATTGGGTAGATACCTCTTCCGGAGATTCTATAGTTGCCAAATATCGCTCTGCATCCAAAGCTGCCATACATCCTGTTCCTGCAGCTGTAACAGCCTGCCTATATTCTTTATCCTGTACGTCTCCACTTGCGAAGACACCTGGCTTACTAGTTTTGGTAGACTTCCCTTTGGTTATTAAATAACCAGTATCATCCATTTCCAATTGCCCTTTAAAGATATCTGTATTAGGCTTATGTCCTATGGCAACAAATAGACCGGTTATAGCGATCTCTTCTTTTTCCCCAGTAAGATTGTTAACCATACGTAAACCTTCTACTACTAGGTCTCCTAATACCTCATCTACCTCCGTATTATAACGAATCTCGATATTCTTAAGGCTGTTTACCCTATGTTGCATTGCTTTGGAGGCACGCATATGGTCTTTTCTTACTAACATGGTAACCTTGCTACAGATATTAGCCAAATAAGACGCTTCTTCAGCAGCGGTATCCCCTGCTCCAACGATAGCCACATCCTGACCTTTGTAAAAAAACCCATCACATACAGCACATGCTGACACACCACCTCCTCGAAGCTTCTGCTCACTAGGTATCCCGAGGTATTTTGCCGTAGCTCCTGTTGAAATAATAACAGTCTCTGCCTCTATAACCTTATCATTATCAATAGTTACCTTGTGTATTCCGCCAACCTCATCACTAAATTCAACTGCAGTTGCCATCCCCATTCTAACATCAGTCCCAAATCTTTCGGCCTGCTTCTGCAAATCTATCATCATGGATGGTCCATCTACACCTTCTGGATATCCAGGAAAGTTATCAACTTCGGTTGTAGTAGTCAACTGACCACCAGGTTCCATTCCAGTATATACAACGGGTTTCAAATCGGCTCTTGCCGCATATATAGCTGCTGTATAACCAGCAGGTCCCGAACCAATAATCAATGTCTTTAATCGTTCTACTTTATCTGCCATAATCAAAATCTTCAATACATTTTATAAAACAAAAGTAGGATTTTAACCAAAACCATCCCTTCAAAAGTTATAAAAAGTTATTATGGGGCAAGTTACCAAAACTATTGCATATAATTCTGCATTTCTATACACAGTGCATACATCTAACAATAGCGTGTACAATTTAAACACACAACCTCTCTAACACCTAAATTACAAGGAAATACTCTCTATTCCAAAAGATGGTACGGTAATACCAAAAAAGGAATTGTAGTGTGAAAACCTATTTGGTTAATCACGGGTTTTAAAAATAGGTTTTCCAAAAAGCTGTGCTTATTCTTAACCATAACTAAAAAGTTGGTCTTAAAATCAGCTTGTTTGTTATTTATTGCCTCAATAATGCCTTGATCGGGAACCTCATGAAAATGATGGTTAGTTCCACTGAGCAATTTTTCCAATTTAGTTTTATTAGCTTCTTGTAGTGGACTCAACTCTTGACTATTGGAAATATGCATCACATCTATCTTTGCACTATAGCTCTTTGCCATAATAAGAAGTTCTTTAACAAGCGCGTTATTATATTCTATTTCATAGTCTGTAGGAAAGAGTATATTCTTGGGCGACTCAAACTTATAATCAAATGGAACAACCAATATTGGACCTTTCGAACGCTTTATGGCGTGCACCGTATTACTTCCTAAAAATATTTCTTTGGCACCAGTTGCCCCTTGGGTTCCCATAATAATTAAATCTATATTCTTCTCCTCTAGCAGTTCATCTATAGCTTCCATAAGAATATTAAAGGCACTATGGGTTTCAAAGTGATGTTTTGGATTTTGATATTCCACTAAAATAGTTTGCTTTAATTCATTTAAGCGTTTTTCGGAATCTAATCTATAGATATCACCAAGACCTACTTGTCCTGGACTATGTAGTAAAAACTCCGACTGATATATAGCAGGGGTATAGGTATGCAGTAAGTGAAATGTGCATTCCTCATTCTCCAACATTTGTACTGCATAAGCTATGGCACCGTAGGAGTTATCAGAAAAATCGGTAGGTATAAGAACACTTTTCATATCTTGTAATTTAAGTGATTGCGATAAGAGGATTTAAAAAATTACCTTAAATTTAAGGAATTAAACTGGCAATCATTATAATGGATGTCAGCTAAAAAAGTGATCATAAAACTTATATTTTTATTCACCACTTTAATAAAAATTAAAAAAAAAGAAAATGAAAAGTAGCTTCAACGATATTATAAATTCCGAAACTCCTGTATTAATCGACTTTTTCGCCACATGGTGCGGACCCTGTAAAATGCTGGCTCCTATTTTGGAATCGGTAAAGAAAGAACTGGGAGATGCGGTGAAAATCATTAAGATAGACGTGGACACCAATGCTCCTTTAGCGGCCCAATATCAAGTTCGCGGGGTACCTACCATGATATTATTTAAAAATGGAAAACAACTTTGGAGAGAATCCGGTGTTTTACAGCAGGCAGAAATTGTTAGCGTCATCCGTACCCATTCCTAGTCTTAGGACTGCTCACAAGACGTAGGATACCTAATCGTGAGACGCACATACAGAGCAAGTTATCAAATTCATTAACAATGCATAAATATTATTCAAGTGAAGTTTATTGATTATTATAAAATTCTGGGATTGGATAAAAACGCGGACCAGAGCCAAGTTAAAAAGGCATACCGTAAGATGGCCCGTAAATACCATCCGGATATTAATCCTAACGACAAGGAGGCGGAGCATAAATTTAAGGAGGTTAATGAGGCCAATGAAGTATTGGGCGACCCAGAAAAGCGCAAAAAATATGACAAATACGGTAAGGATTGGGAACATGCCGAAGAGTTTGAAAAAGCCCAACGATCTGGTCGTACATCCTCTGGCCATAGAAGGCAATCCCGTTCGCAACAATTTGAAGGAGCTGATTTTTCGGAATTTTTCGAATCCATGTTTGGTGGCAGTGGTGGTTTCCATAGTGCAAGAGGCACTCGATTTAGAGGACAGGATTATAATGCCGAACTAAAATTGCACTTGCGCGATGTATATAACACGCACAAACAAACACTTACCGTAAACAACAAAAACATCCGGATAACAGTCCCCGCTGGAATTGAAAATGGGCAGACCATTAAAATTAGCGGACATGGGGGTCCGGGACAACAAGGGGGGCCAAATGGAGATCTCTATATTACTTTTTCCATTGTAAATGATACTCCGTTTAAGCGAGATGGAAATGACCTCTACTCCACCGTAGATTTGGATCTGTACACCGCTTTGTTAGGGGGTGATATTACGGTTGATACATTTGATGGTCAGGTTAAACTAAAAATAAAACCAGAAACCCAAAATGGCACCAAGGTAAAGCTTAGAAGTAAGGGCTTTCCCGTGTACAAAAAAGAGGGGACTTATGGTGATTTGTTTATTACCTATAATATTAAGACCCCTACCGGATTAACAACAAAAGAAAAAGAACTGCTTAAAGAGCTTGCAGAATTAAGAAAGTAAAAATAAACCCTATGAAACAGGATAAGTATATCGCCATAGAAGACTTTTGTACTTCCCACAATATTGCATCCGATTTTATGATGGAACTTTATGAAATGGGCCTTGTAGATGTAGTGTTCCAAGAAAACTTACAGTATTTACCCATTAAACAATTGCCCAAGGCAGAGAAGATAGTCCGACTCCACCTGGATCTTGATATTAATTTAGAGGGTATTGGGGTAGTTACGGAACTATTAGATCGCATACAGACGATGCAGGATGAAATAACCGCTTTACACAATAAGCTTAGGCGCTACGAATGATCTAAAAGGGAATGGAATGCCAATGCAGCCGGACCTAATATTGCATGGGCACTTGGTGCTGTGGATATCTTCACCTTTATTTTCCCCTTATACGCTATAAATAAATTTTTCTCCATACTGGCAATGGTAGGATTTAGTAAAAGATCTCCTGCCTTCCCTAGTCCGCCTGCAAGGATAAATGCCTCCGGGTCTAGATGTGCGGCTGAATCAGCCATTTTACTACCTAGCACCTCACCAGTCAATTCAAATGCCTTTAAAGCAATAGGATCACCATTGTGTGCCGCTTCGGCAATCATTACTCCTGTTAGGTGATTAAAACTAATATCTTTAAGAGATGATGCTTCAGGCATTTCGGAAATAAGCTCAAAAACAGTACGTTTTAAACCGGTTACCGAAGCGTAATTCTCCAAACAACCTGTTAATCCACAATTGCATTTACGCCCGTAGGGATCTACGTTTACGTGACCTAATTCACCGGCCATGCCATTCTCCCCAGTCAGAAGCTTTCCGTTAATTACAATTCCACTCCCCAAGCCAGTCCCTAAGGTAAGTACCACGAAATTCTTCATTCCCTTAGCCATTCCATAGGTCATTTCTCCAATTGCAGCAGCATTTGCATCATTTGCTATAGTAGTTGGCAAGTTGCAGATCTCTTCTATGGATTTGGCCAAAGGCACTCTCTCTCCCCAACTAAAATTAGGCGGATTTTCCATTTCTCCGGTGTTCACATTGGCATTAGGGGCTCCTACCCCAGCCGCAACAACATCAATATCTTTACCATGGGTACGTAACAATTCACCTACCACATTTTCCAATTTAGTTAAGAAATTTTTATAGGGCAGTTTAGCACCGGTATCATATACTTTTTCACCTATAATATCACCTGTCCTATTCACCAAACCGACTTTGGTAAAGGTTCCTCCTAAATCTATTGCTAACACCCATTTTTCCATGTTTAAACAAGTTTAAAATTTACAACAAAATAATACAAATTTTATCTAATATCCCATGATGCTTCCAACTAATCAGTTGCTAATAAAAGATGGGAGGCTTTCATACGTGGGTTGGCAATAGGCTGAAGATAAGTAACAGTGAACAATTAGCAATTAACATTGTGCATCTTTTAAATTAGACTTCATTGGTCCTACTACGCTTCATTGACTCTAGCAGATAGATGTATTAGCGGAGTTGAAGTCACTTAACAGATTAGCACTAATACTCATTCTTCGAAAGAAATATAGGTTCCCGAACTCGGTCGGACTTCAAAAGCATCTAAGGCTATATTAAAACGGGATTTATATGCTTTGGTCACTTCCGTAATATAGTGATCAACATCATCTTCGTGCACTATATGCAATACACATCCTCCAAATCCACCACCCACTTGCCTTGCCCCAAGAACAGAATCGTACTGTTTAGAAAAATCGACCATGAAATCGGACTCTGGACAGCTAACCTCGTATAGCTCACTTATTCCTTGGTGCGCCTCATACAAGAGCTTCCCAAATAGCTCAAGGTTGTTTTCTTGCAATGCTTTAGCAGTAGCTAGCACCCTCTCATTTTCACTAATGATAAACAAACACCTATTATAAATGGTCTTAGACATTTCTGTGGCAGATGCCTCTAACATAGAAAGTGTAGCGTCTCTTAGGGACATTACTTCTGGATACTTTTTTTGGAATATACGCACCCCATCTTCACATTCCTTTTTTCGGGTATTGTATTCGCTCGATGCCAGATTATGGGATACCTTGGTATTAAGCATAATCATTTTATAAGGAGCAATAGAAATAGGAATTTGAGTATGTTTCAATGTCTTACAATCCAAAAGGAGCACATGGCCCTTTTGACTCATAACCGATGCAAATTGATCCATTATACCGCATTGAGTTCCCACATAAGTATGTTCTGCGGTTTGAGACAGCTGAACAATATCCATATTGGAAATACCAAGATCAAATAGCTTATTTAACCCAAATGCAAGTCCACATTCCAGTGCTGCCGAAGAGCTCAATCCAGAGCCAATAGGCAATTTACTTTCTATAATACAATCGAATCCACGTAATTTATCGGTCCTTTTTAAAAGTTCGTTTAAAACCCCAAGGAGGTAATTTTCCCATTCCACCTCACTTCTGGAAATAGTATTCAGGTCTAGCTTAAATCCTACATTATATCCAAGACTGTAAAGATTACATTGTGTAGAAGAGTTGTTCTTTCTAAATTTAAAGGTGATTCTTTTTTCTATCGCCGTCGGCAAAACATAACCAAGATTATAATCTGTATGTTCCCCTATAAGATTAATTCTCCCTGGGGATTCTACTATAAGCTCTGGCGTAAAATTCTCTATAAACAACATAGGTAGCTATTGATACCTCAAAAATAACAATTCTCAGTTAATAAACGTAAAAAATACGCTTATAGAGAAGATAGTGTTCAGTGAACAGTTAGCAATAAACAATGTACGTCACTGATATAGGTTGACCACTGTTAAGTAAACTACCTCGGAGCAAGCCCGCCTGAATTCTACGGGCAGGCCTCGGAGCATTGCAATCTCGATTATCCCCTAGAAAAAATTAATCACCTCCTTTCAATAGAGGAAGGTGGTTTGCAATGATATTTTATAATTGCTAAAAATATCATTATTCTCTTAATTAAGCGGGGTATATTAATAAGTCGAGACCATCTGTGAAGACCTCTTATCAATAGCATTTACCTGACTCGCGAACTCCTACTAAGCATTAATCTTACTACTCAGTATCATGTCCAAATTTTCTAATTAACCAATTGTTACATTGGTAAATTAATTCATTGATACATTAACATATTACTCCTTTAACATATCAACTGTAGCTACTGTTCTAAAGCCCAAATGCTCCAAGGACGAATCTAAACTGGAGGCCATTCTTGATGACACCCTATAACTAGCACAATAGGAAGCGTTACATAGAAAAGACCCTCCTTTCATTACCTTTTCCTTAGCATAGGGCATATTGGGGTTGTAAGGCGTATTAGCACCGGTAGGATTTACCTCAATAGTATTTTTAGCTGCAACTTCTTTATAATAATTCGTATTGTACCAATCACTTGTCCATTCCCATACGTTGCCTGCCATGTCGTACAATCCAAAATCATTAGGGGGATAGGATTTTACTTGAGCTCTTGTTTCAAATCCGTCTGCCATGGAGTTTGTCACAGGAAATTCGCCTTCCCAAGTATTTGCCATTTGTGATAGAACCGTATCGTTATCGCCCCAAAAATAAATGCTTCCCTCTTTCTTTCCACGGGCAGCTCTCTCCCACTCTGCCTCGGTAGGTAGACGTCTTCCGGCCCATTCGCAATAAGCCAATGCATCTTCATAGGCCACTTGTACCACGGGATAATGTTCTTTCCCTTTTATGGAACTACTTGGACCGTTTGGATGTTTCCAATTGGCACCAATAGTCCAATGCCACCATTGTGAAAAATCGTACAGATTAGGCACTGAGGTCTTTGTTTTTTTAAAGGTAAGTGCACCAGGTTGTAAAATGGAATCATGTGGTTTTGGGGTACCTTCTGGTACTTGTTTCTTCATTTCCTCCCAATCTATAGTCCTTTCCGCCACAGTTACATACCCAGTTTCCTTTACAAATTCTGCAAATTGAGCATTGGTCACTTCGGTAATATCCATAAAAAAACCGTCTAATCTAACCTTATGGGAAGGCTTTTCATGATGCATTGCAATTTCATCTTGAGGCACAGCCCCTTGAGTAAATTCCCCTCCAGGGATCCACACCATACCTTTTGGTGTTTTCACCTTTTCGGGCTGCTCTATCAAGAGTTCTACTTTATCTTCCCTAGAAGGAGTATTTTCCACTACTACTGCGCTTTCCTCTTCTTTGGTGATTGCACTCTTATTATTTTCCTTGCATTGGATGATGCTTGCCACTACTAAAAAAACACCTATCAACTTTATATATTTCATTATGCTATTCTTATCAATAATTAGATTTAATGGATTCCTTACTACTCTAGTTATAGCAGTCTGTATACCAAAATTATGTTGCTCACTAATCTTGATAAATAAACTCCATCTTATAGTCACTTCCAGCTACCGCCATAATAGCATTGTAGATATACTCACTTACTAATTTCTGTCCCTCAAAATTAATATGCTCCACTGTATCTTCTGGCGTATGGTACTGAGGGTGCCCCCCTGTGTGGATACCGAGTACGGAAATATCTTTTTTATAAAATGAAACATGGTCAGACCCTCCTACGGAGCCCGCATGAACAATAGGAGACAGCCCCAATGGAGGTGCCAATTCCTTCATTAGCTCCATCCCGCCAGGAAAGGTCCCAGCCCCCCCCATATAAACGTGGTTTTCATTGTTTAACCTACCCACCATATCCATATTGATCATCAATTTTATTTGCGATAGTGGGACCACGGAATTTTCCACAAAATACCTACTTCCGACCAATCCTTGCTCTTCGGCACCAAAAGCCACTAAAAGAATAGAACGTTTTAAGTCCGATTTATTTGCCATTAGTTTTTCTGCAATTTCCAATAAGGCGGATGTTCCACTAGCATTATCATCTGCTCCGTAATGGATAGCGATATTATCGGATTTAGAAGATGGTCCTCCCCCCATACCCAGGTGATCGTAATGTGCACCTAGTACTATATATTCATTTTTTAAAATAGGCTCATTCCCTTCTATTAAACCAATAACATTCCATGTCTTCACCTCTTTCTTGGGCTCCTCCCCTTCCTTTACCCGCAATTTTGTTTTAAAAGTCTGCTTATAAGAACGGTTAAATGCAGGTATTCCTGATTTTTTAAAGTCCCTTATGATATAGGAAACGATTTTTCTATTAACTTTTCCCCCAGGATAACGACCTAATTTATTTTCAGAGGTCAGGAAAATAATATGATCTTCTAGTTCTTTTTCTGTGATATCGGCCTGAGCAGTTGAAAAATTAACTCCTAATACGACAATCATTAAGGTGATACAGCACCTTCTCTTAAAAAACTCCATAACCATTTAATTCATTTTTTATAAGTGGGTAAAATTAGCACTATTTCCACTTTTAAAGGCATATTTCTCCGCTCTAAGTAGGGATTTAACCCATAGCACCCTATTACATTTACACATTAGCACCTTGGTAAAATGTTACATTTTAAAATTAGCCCTATTCCAAACCTTTAAATTAACCAATTGCTACATTTTTTAATTAACATATTGGCACATTAATTCATGGGTACATTGATTTATTGGTTCAATGGTACATTTGTCATTCCTTCTTTTAAACCTGGAATTTTAAATCTATCGTTATCCGGTTCGGTATGTTCCTGTTCTACTATTTCAGCTGCTCGTGCAATTATATCAGGATGTTCTGACGCTATATTCTTAGTCTCCCCAATATCTGTTTTAAGGTTGTACAGTTCCAGTGTCGATTCCCTTTTAGGGTCTTTCAAGCCTGTTCTAACTACTTTGTAATCCCCCATACGTATAGCCAACTGTCCGCCATACTCAGGAAATTCCCAGTACAGAAATTCGTGCTGATTTTGGTTAGCATTAGACAACAAGGTAGGCATAAAGCTAATTCCATCTGAATGCGCAGGACTATCATATCCTGCAATATCTCCTAGGGTAGCCATTACATCATAATGAACAGAAATATGGTCTGTTGTACTTCCCGGTTTTATACGTCCTGGCCATGAAGCAATCATAGGCACACGAATTCCGCCCTCATATACAAACCCTTTTCCTCTACCAAGTTCACTTTTAAATGGATGTGCACTATTGAACCATGGGGAGTCTGTTCCTCCGTTAAAAGTAGGACCATTATCGGAAGTAAATACAATTAAGGTATTATCATAAATACCTTCCTCCTTCAATTGATTTACCAACTTTCCAATGTTTTCATCCAAATACGAAATCATTGCGGCATAACCTGCACGCGGATTTTGATGTGGAAAATACCCCTTCTCTCCTAAATAAGGCTCTTCTCCTCCAAATTTTTTCACATAATAATCCACCCATTTTTGTGGGGCTTGGATTGGCGCATGGGGAACGGGAGTTGCCCAATACACAAAAAACGGATTCTCCTTGTTATTAACTACAAAACTGCTAAGTTCATTGAAAATAAGATCAGGAGCATATTCATTTAGCGTGTAGTTTGTATAACTATTAGGATCATTGATATCTGCCCCTTTTGCCAACTTTGTATTAGGCGCAATGGTATCGTTGTTTAGATGCACTCTATTTTCATTCTTGTATAAATGCAGAGGATAATAGGTATGTGCCTGTCGCTGACAGTTATATCCAAAAAAATAATCGAATCCCATTTTTGTAGGGATAGAATTAGTATGCGGGGCTCCAAGTCCCCATTTGCCAAAAATACCGGTCTTATAACCTACCTCCTTTAATTTCTTTGCTATAGTAATGGTACTATCTGGCATGGGACGCTGACCTTCTAAAGTAGCGTCTTTGGCCATTGCAGTATAGTTCCACACCTCACCCCTTGCTCCCCATTCGTCATTTCCCCTAATATGGGCCTTTCCAGAATGGGTACCCGTAAGTAACATGTATCTGGCAGGCGCACAAACAGGTGCACTGGTATAATGTTGGGTAAATAACATTCCTTCCTTTGCCAAGGCATCTATATTGGGCGTCTCAATTTTCTCCTGTCCGTAGGCTCCTATCTCAGCGTAACCAAGATCATCGGCCAAAATATAAATGATATTGGGTCTGGAATCACTAATTACTTCGTTCTTATTATCCTTATTGTTGTTGACATCCTTACAGGAAAATAGCAGAAGGGATATTACTAAAATAAAAATTGACTTGTTCATGGTTATCTAGGTTGTGGTTTTGTATTCCGTTTTTAGTGGGTTGCAAACCCAATGTATAATTTTACATTTATTAAAAATGAAATTAACACATCAAATCATCAAACTAACGTATTACTATGTTTGCACATTGGCCCATTGTTACATATCCCGCTTGAATCATTCTTCCATTGTTACATTTTCACATTAATTCATTTTTACATTAATCTTCTTCCAACGTTGACCGATTGCGACTCCGACGACCTGACGGCAGTCAAGCTCAATCTCCGAATCAGTTCATTGCTCTATTATTAGATCGATACATTAATTATTTACAGCTTTTCCAGCGAAGAAAAATCTATTATTGGTCGGACTCCATTTGCCGTTCTCTCATGAAAGGTGTCTATAGTAGTCATTTCATCAAAAAAACCGCAGTTTTTCATAAAAAAGATATTCCTCTTAGCCCCACCGGCATAATCGTCCCTAGACCCTTTTCTTGCAGTTGCATCTGCTGTGAATTTCGCATTGGTTAGCTCATGCCAGTCCCCATTGGTATCCATTATCCATTGGTTGCCATACTGGGCCATCCTGGATACGGGGCCCATTTCGGTCCTGAAATTCTCTAAAAATGAGTGTGGCCTTTTTAGATAAGTACTCGTATGCGGTCTCCTAAATCCGGCGATTAAATTCCACTCTTCCGTTTCAGTATCATAAAAATAGGCAGTATAGTCGGTTGAATTATTCTCTGAAGGTTCCCCTTTCAATAAAAATCGATAGGTATTTCCCGCTTTCCAATTAAACACCTTATAACTCTGTCCTCCAGAACCTTCGTTACCAAATTCCCCTGTAGTTACCCCCTCTCCTTTTCCTAACAAAATAATTTTATACTCATCAGGGATACTTTTAGGATCTTGGGTTTCATACGGACTCCATACGGAAAATAATATTCTTCTTTCCGTTGGGGAATTTACCTGAATTCCAAAATAACCTTCCGCAAATCCATTGGCCATATAGTAGGTCCCAACAACATCTTCCTCCTCAGGAACCGTAATTTCATTATAAAACCAAAGAATATCCTTCTTTTCTGGTACTTTGTAAGTTAAGTGAACTGAAGGCCCTCTACGTCCCCAATAAAAATCTTCTTTTACATAAGTAAGTTTCCCTTGCGTTGCAGCTCCACCTAAAAGCACATCATTAATCTCTGCAAAACGATCTCCTGATTTCTTCATTCCTTGTATTTCCACAAAATGATAACCAGGTTCCTCTATTTTAAAGGTACCAACTTCAACAGTTTCAAAATGGGCATTCGTCACTTCAATAGTTTTGGATACATCACCTACAGTAATTTTTAAGGTAGAAGTTCCTGAAGAAACTTTTAGATTTAGACCCACATTTAAATCTCCCGTTGCTTCCGTCTTAAAATAGGTCCTTATTATGTCATCCGAACTATTCCAAGTACGTATTCCCGCATCAGATATAACCTTATGATTTTGCTCCAAATCACTCACAATCCAACTGTTCCCTCCTGGCTTAATAGCAATTGGAAGATCTAAAGACTTAGTGGCAACATCTTGATTCTTATAATTCTTGGGCAGGGAGTTACAAGAGGTACCTAAAATAAAAATTGCGCTAACTGCTAATGGAACAAACTGCTTGCGTGATTTCACTAAAATAATGGAGTGCTTGAGTGGACTGAAGGTCATGGTTTTAAACATAAATTAGTTCCGTTTATTTTGGAATAGGATTCGTTAGGTCTTTATGCCTGAATTTCCGTGGCATATCTAATTTTCAAAACTAGCCAAAACCACCTCAAAAACATAGTGAAATTTTAATTAAACCAATTTTCACCAATAGCGTAGTTACTATCCGTACGAAAGTAAAATATCTATAGTTAACAATTTATTGTTTCGCAAAAGATGAAGAGAAATAGCAGATAAAAAAACATACTGTCTCTCCACAAACTTATTTAGAGGCAAAATCGGATGGATTTATCAATTCCGTTTTACCCTTATATTTTCCAGGAGTTACGCCATACTCCTTTTTAAAGGCTTTAGAGAAATACTTAGAATCGTTAAATCCTACCAAGAAAGCAGTTTCAGATACCGAGTAATTACACTGGGCAAGCAAAATTGCTGCTTTTTTTAAGCGCATGGTTCTTACAAAATCCACGATCTTTTTACCAGTTAAACTCTGAAATTTCCTATATATAGAGGAATAACTCATATTAAGCTTAGCAGAAAGTTCTTCCAGTTTAAAATCTGGGTTGCTAATTTCTTCTTCTATCAATCCCACCAATTTTTCCAAAAAGATCTCATCCTGGGATTTGTTAGGTCCCTCCTTAGGGGTGCTTATTAAATCGTTTTTATACTTTAAAACTAGACGGTCATTTTTTGTGACTATATTATTCACTTTCAGGATCAATTCATTTGTTTTAAAAGGTTTCCCTATAAATTCTATAGCTCCTGCACGTAAGCCCTTCAACTTACTTTGTTCTGTCTTTTTTGCCGTCAACATTATTATTGGAATATGGGCGGTTGTCTCGTTTTGCTGTAAATTGCTACTCATTTCTATACCATCCATTTGGGGCATCATCACATCCGTGATAACAATATTTGGTTGATGCTGCATTGCCAATTGTAGGCCTTCTTCCCCATTTTCAGCTAAAATCACATTGTAATACCCAATAAATATATCGCGCAAGGAAATTTGCAATTCGTAGTTATCCTCTACGATCAGAATTGTTTTATTCAGTTTCTTAGGATGCTCTTCTGATTCTACAATAGTAAGATCAAGCATTTCTTTAGCTATAGGATATTTCCACTCTTTCTCAGGGCCTTCAATTGCCGATGTAATTGCCTCTCCTTTAATTATGGGTAAATAAACACTGAAGCAAGCACCTTTATCAATTTCCGACTTAACATCAATTTTCCCATTGTGCAGACCAACGAGCTCTTTAATCAAAGCAAGTCCTATTCCGGTACCCATTCTCTCCTTCCCAGAATCGGCCTGATAGAATAATTGAAAAATATTTTCCAATTCATGCTGAGGGATACCCGGGCCAGAATCTGCAACGCTAATTTTAACAATCTCCTCTCCTTTTTCTACCTCTACCTTAAACAAAATGGTTCCCGCTTTGGGCGTAAATTTAAAGGCGTTGGATAAAAGGTTAAATACAATATGCTCCAATTTATCCCTATCATACCACATCACCAGGTCTTCTTTAGGATAACTACATTCATAACTGATTCCTTTAAATCTAGCCTGATCATTAAAGGCACTTGCAAATTCTTTTAAATCGGCAACTATATTAAATTGTCTAGGCCTGAGTGTTAATTTATCTAATTCTTTATCCCTTAAAGAAGTAAGTTCAAAAACAATGCGCGACAACCTTTTAGCATTGTTCGATATTAACCGGAGCCGCTGTTGCAACAATTCATTCCCACTACTTACGGCACGTGCCATCATATCTTCCAACGGAATTAAAATCAATGTTAATGGCGTTTGGATCTCGTGCGACATTTTTGCAAAGAAATTCAGTTTTAGAGCATAGAGTTCTTTCTCGTGATGGTGCTGCAACTCTTCCGCCTGTAAGCGATTTCTAAATTTAATCCATAAAAATATTCCGTAAAGCACTCCCATAACTAGTATTGCATAAAATAGATGTGCCCACCCAGTATTCCAGAAAGGTTCTGAAATATGAATGGCAACTGACTTTTGACCTATATCCCAATTTCCGGTCTTGGTCCCCGCCCTTACCTCAAACGTATAATCACCAGGGGGAATATTAGTATAGGTAGCTAAACGTTCCTTCCCCGCAAAAATCCATGAATCGTTAAAACCTTTCAGTCGGTAAGCATAATTATAATTAGGAAAAAGAATATTATCCATCGCCAAAAAGCGAAAAGAAAAAGAAGACTGATTATAATTAAGTGACAATTGTTTTATATTCTCGATACCCTCTTGTAGTTGTTCTGGAACTACCTCAATAGCAGGTTGGTTTAATATCTCCATTCCTTCTATGAACAATTCAGCAGAATAGTGTTCCTTCTCCAACATTTCAGGTTTAAAGTAGTTAACTCCGTTTAAGCCTCCAAAATAAAAATACCCATCGCTTCCTTTGTGCGCACTCCGCTGCATAAAAAAATCATTCTGTAAGCCATCCCTCTCTTGGTAGACTCTGGTAATGGAATCTGATATATTATAATGCCATAGGCCTGTAGTAGAACCCAACCATATATTATTTTCATCGTTTTGCAGCACAGATCTAAAAACGGGCGCCTTAGGAGTTTTATCAAAATTATCATCGGTGGAGTTTTGCAGGTTCACCAATTCAAATTCTTCTATATTAATATCAAATTTAGCCAATCGTCCATTGAACGATACCAGCCAAATAGTCTTATCCCCAACACAGGACATTGCCAAGATATCATTGTTTTTATTCGTCAATTCCTCCTCACTCAATCGTGTGTACCGTCTAAACGTAGATCTGGAAATATCTGACTTGTTCTCATTAAATCTAAACAAGCCACCCCCATTGGTAGCAACCCATATAACCCCTTTCGCATCTTCAACAATACTTTGCGAAATATTGCCCACCAACCCATTTGAGTTATTTTTAAACTTTGTCAAGAGGGTTTGGCTATCCAAAAAAACATATAAGCCCTGATCCGTAGTTACCCACATCCTTTTTTTGGAATCTCGAAATATAAATCGGACATCTTGCACACTATGTCCATCTGCATCCATCAAGGGCTTTTTCTGAAAACTTTTTTGCCTACTATTATAAATGTGCAGTCCGTTCTGATACGTTCCTACCCAAATATCATTATTCCCATCTTCATTTATTGAGTGGATATAGAAACCTTTATGGTTTAACGTATTCTCGAAAAAATGTTTGCTAGGCCCATTCGAAGTTACTTTTGCAAGTCCTTCCCCATCGGTACCAATCCACAAGACTCCATCGCTCGCCCTAAAGGAGGATAAAATGCGCGCTGGTTTTAAACTGACCGTTCCAGGGTGATAAAATAAATGATTATCCGTTTTCCTAAGCACATTTATATTACCGTAATTGGTTAGCACCCACAAATTATTTCTTAGATCCTCATTTATATTTATTACGGTATTGGTACTTAATGAAAACTTATTCAGATCATTGTGCTTATAGGTAGTTAATTCTCCTGAAATTGGATCTACCCTATATAGTCCGTTCCCATCTGTGCCCAACCAAACATAACCGTCCACATCACAGTACATGGAACTGAACAGCTCGTTAATCTGTCCATTAGGATGGTTTTTAAAAAGGGTATTCTGGACAAATACCTCATTTTTGAAATCATAAACTAAAATCCCCAAGCTAACATAGGACGATCCAATCCATAATCTATCTTGCTTATCCAACATCAACAAGGTATTGTCGGACAAGGAGTAATTGTACGGGAAATCTAATATCTCTTTATTTTTTGATTCGAGGTCGAAGGTATAAATTGGTCCCTTGTAGGTGCTTAGGATTATCTGCTTGGACTGCCTTACCGCCATAGAGCTTATACCATATCTACCATGCCCGGAAACTGGAATACTGGTTATACTGTCCATTGTGCCATTGATATGGTCATAAGAATACACTTCACCGGTTTTAGTAGCCATCCAAATTTTATCACCTTCAGGATATACCACCTCTATAGGATAGTTCTTTACAAAACCTTCTATCTGTTCATTAATAGATATAAAAGTCCCGTTCCTTTGTAAAAAAGAAAGGTCGCCATTCAGAGAAAGTGCCCAAATAACGCCACGACCATCCCTGAATACTGATTTTACTTCATCCGAAGAATTGGTGTTGTTAAAAATTCGATCTCTGGGAATAAACTCAAAATTATAACCGTCGTATTTAGATATTCCGAAGGCATGAGCCAACCAGATATATCCCATATCGTCCTGAACGGAATGCGTAACCTTAACGCTTTGGTTATCTATATTAAAAGGTAGGCTAACAAAATTGGATGGATTCTGCGCAAAGAGAAAGATCGCATTCAAGTGCATTAATACCACTGCAAAACACCATTTCCATTTAAACAAAACCGCTGTATTTTGCATCATAAATATTTCTTAAATATAGGAAATTCCACTCTCTTAAAACTTCCTAACAAATGAATCCTAGTAGGAGGGTAAATTCAGCAAAAAGGGGTCTTTTTTTAACATATCCCCTATAATTCCTAAAAAACACCCCTAGAACGCGAAAATAAGACACTTTACTATTTAACACAATATTAATATTTGTAAAGTACTATTTAGTTGAACCAATTAAGATAACATGAACCAGAGAAGAAACTTTATCAAAAAAACAGCCATTACCTCTGCTGGCATAGCCCTCTTACCTACCCTATCCTGGGGAAATACAGGAAGGAAAGCTGTTCAAAAATTAAGGGTAGGTGTTATAGGGGTAGGCTTAAGGGGTACCAATCATTTGGTGAACCTATTAAGAAGAGATGATGTACTGGTTACTGCTATTTGTGATAAAGATCAAAACAGACTAACTATAGCACAAAATCATATAGAAAAGGCAGGACAAAAGAAGGCGAAAGCCTTTGGGAAGAACGATTTAGATTATAGGAACCTCCTGGCTTTGGAAGAAGTAGACGCGGTAGTAATAGCTACTCCATGGTTATGGCATACTAAAATGGCCGTGGATAGCATGAAGGCCGGAAAGTATACTGGCTTAGAAGTCTCTGCAGCTAACACTTTAGAAGAGTGTTGGGACTTAGTAAATACCCATGAAGAATCTGGTAGTCATTTAATGCTACTGGAAAATGTAAACTATAGAAGAGATGTTCTAGCCGTATTAAATATGGTGAAACATAAGGTATTTGGAGAATTATTACACTTCACCTGTGGTTATCAGCATGATTTAAGAGGCGTAAAATTCAACGATGGAAAAACCGCCTATGGCAAGGGAGCCGAATTTGGCGAAAAGGGAATCTCAGAATCCGCATGGCGAACCCAACATTCGTTACTTAGGAATGCAGATGTATATCCCACCCATGGGTTAGGACCTATTGCCGTTATGGCCGATGTAAATAGAGGCAATAGATTGCTCTCTTTAACCTCACATGCTACCAAAGGAGTTGGACTTAACAAATATATAGTGGAGACTGGCGGAAAAGATCACCCCAATGCTAAATTAAAATTCAAACAAGGAGATATTATTACCTCTACTGTTGAGACGGCAAATGGGGAGACTATAATTATAACCCATAATGTAAATAACCCCCACCCTTACTCATTAGGATTTAAGGTTCAGGGAGCACAGGGGTTAACGGATTTTGATGCCCACACCCAAAGAATACATATAGAAGGGGTTACGGAAGGCCATGGCTGGGAGAACATGGACAAATGGTTTGAGAAGTACGACCACCCCTTATGGAAAAAGTATGGTGATGGTGCTACCGAAGCCGGTCATGGAGGAATAGACTTCTTTGTGCTAAATGCTTTTGTAGAGTCTGCCAAAGAAAAAGTGGCTCCGCCTATGGATGTTTACGATGCAGCTGCGTGGAGTGCAGTAACACCACTTTCCGAACTCTCTATAGAAAACAATGGGGAACCACAAGATTTTCCTGATTTCACTAGAGGAAATTGGATTAAGAGGAAACCGTACAACTGGATAAAGGATACCTATTAGGCCTACTTAGCAATGAATAATAATGATGTGTTTAGTTTAAGTTAGTTTTTAATCGCCCATTTTATGCAAATGGAAAGGGCTTTTACACACCAACCTCAGCTTTAAAACACTAGAATAAAGAAAACCTAAAAACCCAATAAAAATCAATGAGAGCCTCTTTTCCCATTTAAGATTGACCACTAATTAAATTATACTGTAAAATGAAAAAAATATTTAAATGCTTATTATTACTCACCTTGGGTTTTTCACAATATGTCCTTGCCCAAGTTACTACGGTCCAAGGCACTATTTTTGACGAAAATGGTGTTGCTCTTCCAGGTGCATCCGTAGTAATAAAAGGAACTATCACCGGAACCCAATCCGATTTTGATGGAAATTTCTATATAGATGTAAAAAGTCCAGAAGCAGTTTTAGTCATCTCATTTGTAGGTTATAAAACACAAGAGATTACTATTGGAAATCAAACACAAATTAATATTTCCATGACCCCGGATATGACTCAATTGGACGATGTGGTCCTTATTGGATACCAAAAGGTTCATAAACGGGATGTCACAAGTGCTGTTTCTAGTATTAAAAGTGATGCCATTGAGGGAATTCCCGTCTTGGACGTATCGGGATTAATTGCTACACAGGCAACTGGTATTCAAAGTGTAAACATGACTGGTGCCCCCGCAGGAAGAGGAGCCCTAGTTATTCGAGGAAATACAAGTATTGGAGGTAATATCGATGCGGATCTTGCTTACAGCAGCCCCTTATATGTAATTGACGGGGTCCAAACAAGTCTTGAGGATTTAGCGGGCTACGGAGTTTCAAATATTGACTTTTTAGCCTCACTTAACCCTAATGACATAGCTAGTATTGACGTTTTAAAAGATGCCTCCGCTGCAGCTATTTACGGATCTAGGGGCGCTAATGGAGTTATCATTATCGAAACTAAAAAAGGAGCGGCCCTAGATAAACCAGAATTTTCATTTTCTACCAGTCTAGGGCTACAACCAAAACCAGAATTGGTACCAATGTTAGTTGGTGCAGCCGAACGCCGAGCTAAAATGGATATGCTAAATAAATGGTGGAAGCCCAGTGAGTTACAATCAGGGGAAACCCCTATTATGTTGACAGATAGTTTAAATCCGGCTTTTAACAATAATGTAGATTACCAAGGCTTGTTCTATAAAACTGGTATTGCCCAACAATACGATTTTAGCGTACGAGGGGGAAGTGAAAAAACAAACTATAGAATGTCCCTAGGGTACGACAACCAGGAAGGTGTTATTAAAGGAACTGGAGTAGACAGAATTACTTTTTCCACTAGCCTGAATTTTACTGCGGGTGACAAGTTTAGAAACCAAATAATTACTAGATTTACACATACCGATTTGCAAACTGGTCAAGGGAACCCATACAGATCAAGCTATAGTCTTAACACCGCTCTTCCGGTAAACCCGGCGGGATTACAATCTTCGCTCTTTTATATTACGGATGCCAGAAAACAATCATTAAATGGGAATTTGGAAGGAAAATTGAACCAAGATAAAACGGTCAACTTCACCATTTCTAACTTTGCCACCTATGATTTATTAGATTTCCTAAGTCTTAACTCTCAGTTGAGCTTTGTATATGATAGCAACAAGAAAAATTATTACGAACCCTCTTCTATTAGAACGGAGCGTGATGGTTTTGCCAGCTATTCTTTGTACAACCGTAAAAATATAACGGCAGAAACATACTTAAGTCTTTTTAAAACCCTAGGTATAAATAATGATCATGAAGTTACAGGGGTTTTGGGAAATAGGATAGATTACAATCAATATGAGGACATGGCACTTTCAGCGATTGGTTTTGGAAGTGATGCTATTCAAACGATCAACGATCGGTATACTAAAGATCAAATCAGTGGTTATACGGATATAAGCGCCAATGCTTTGGTTTCTTATTTTGGACGTGTTAGCTATAAATTTAAGAACAGATATATGATAGGAGGAAACTTTAGTATTGACGGTTCCTCTAGGTTTGGTAAAGATGTACGTTGGGCAAAATTCCCATCCCTAAATGCCGGTTGGGTCATTTCCGATGAGCCTTTTATTCAGCCTCATATATCCAGTTTTATTGACTATCTTAAAATAAGAGGTAGTTGGGGTGTTAACGGAAAACAATTTCCAGAGAACTATTTGCGTTTTGGGAAATACAATCTAGGCTATGGTGGAAACGTTTATTGGGGCAATCAGATGAATGTTTCTAGTTATGGAGGAACTACTGGTGTTATTCCTAATTATGATCAAATTGGGAACGCATCATTATCTTGGGAGGAGACAGAGCAATGGAACATTGGTTTTGATCTTGATATGTTCAGCAGAAGGGTAAGCTTAACCTTTGATGCCTATAACAAAAACACGGATAAACTCTTTTTTGACGTAGCCTTTCCAGCCTATTCAGGTTATAATTCGGCACCAACAAACGTAGCGGGAGTAATAAACTACGGCTGGGAGTCCATGCTCAGGTACCACGTTTTTCCAAGAACAAATGATTTACGCATAGAGTTGATGGTAGGATTTGCTCAGAACAAGAATTTTGTTTCCAAATTACCTAACGGAAATCAGGATTATCTTGGCGGCGATTATGGTTATGTAGTTGGCAGACCTCTTAACCTGTACAAAATGTTCATTAACGATTATATTATTGACGACTTAGATCAACTACCAGTAAACCCCTTCACCGGACAGCCATTAAGGGGAAAAGATGCATGGGCGTCTATTAGACCAGGTTTTCCTATTTGGAAGGATCTGAACGGAGATTATTTGTTAAACGAGGATCACGATTATAAATTAACTACGGATTTTTCCCCTATTCCAGATATTACCGGGTCCTTCAATATAAACCTTCAATATAAAAAATGGTACTTTCAAGCTTATAGTCAGTTCTCCTTTGGAGCCGACATAAAAAATACTGTCTTAAACAGCTATATGGATTCTTATGACAGAGGAGGCGATGGCTGGGCAAGAAGAGGTTTGGCCGATCTTAGCGAATATACTTTTTGGGAGAAACCAGGGGACGGTGCAGCGGGTGTAGATTTCCCTGCCCTTTACCCAACATCACCAAGTCTTGGCCCATTTTATGGTTTTAGAGGGAATCAAACCTTATGGATAGAAAGTGGGGATTACTGGAAAGTAAACAATGCTGCGATTGGTTACACTTTTGACCAAGGCGACAACTTCATGAAAAATACTGGATTATCGAGATTAAGGATTTACGGTGCGGTATTAAACCCCTACCAATGGCAGAGATCTAAAAAAGTGGTAGATGCCTCTATGGTAGATGCCAAAGGTCATACCTATGGAAACGGATACCCACAAGCCAGAACCATAACCATTGGAATTGACACTAAATTTTAATTTATAAAACTAGGAAACTAATGAAACGTTTTAAAATATACATCATAACATTGTGCCTACTTGGTAGCGCAAGTTGTTCCGATCTTCTAGATCAAGAACCAATCAGCATTACACATCCAGATGTTTTTTGGGACAGTCAAGCTAATGCAGAGCAAGCTGTTGCTGGGGCCTACGGTCTTTTTAAACAAGCAATTATGAACCAGTCCAATTTTCTTTATTGGGGAGAATGGACCGGAATGACCTTTATGAACAGTAGAAACTGGATTGTAGGTTATATTGAGGGAAGTGGAAATTACGTATTGGCCTATAGAGATGCATCCATTAACTGGAAGAATTTTTATAGAGCAGCCAATTGGGCCTACACAATTGAACAGTATGTAGACAAGATGCCTGTAGAGCTGTTTGATTCTCAAACTGAAAAGGACAGACTGCTTGGAGAAGCAGCGTTTATAAGGTCACTGACCTATTTTTACATGGCACGTATTTGGGGAGATGTTCCAATTGTTGAACAATCTATAGAAAGCTCAGATCAATTAATTACTGATGAAGGTTTTATTGTTACAAATCCTAGAGTAGACGAATTAAAAGTTTTGGATTACGCACTTGAAGCCGTAAATAAATCAATTGGTTTATTAAGGTATTCTACCCCAGGGGATTCTAAATGGGCAATTACCGCCAATAAAGCAAGCGCGGAAGCTTTAAAAGCTCATATTTCTCTTTGGTATGCTAGCCGGGATAATAATAACACCCAAATGATAGACCAAGCTATTGCTGCTACTACATCAGTTATTAACAATAGTGGGGCAAGTTTGATTGATTATGCCACTGAAGGCAAAGAAGGCTTTGATAAAATGTGCGTCGGACAATCTAAAACTGGACTCTTCGAAATAAATATCAGTTCTGGTATGAACGAGTCTTTTAGACTATCCCAAAATGATGACAACCATACCGGTCTTACCTTGAATTATCCAGTTTGGCCAAGTGTAAATACTGGAAGTAGTCCTTACCTAGATCCAGAGTTTTATGGAAATGAAATGATGGCTACAGATAGTGATAGAGCTACTGATATTCGTAAGGAGTTATTCTTTTACGAATATGGTACAGAGCCTGACTATGCATTCCTACTAAAATATTCACATTCTTCACAGGATTCTGCTTCAGAAGACGCCTATGCTCAGTTCTCAGAATCAAATATCTTAATTTTCCGTCTGGCGGATATGTATCTATTACGAGCGGAGGCTAATGCACGAATAGGTAATTCTGGTCCCGCCATTTCTGATTTAAATACCATAAGAAGCAAGGCCAATGTACCAGATTATACTGGAGCAACCGATGAAGAAGCTCTTATAAAAGCCATATTTGATGAACGGGCTATCGAGTTTGTTGGAGAAGCTCAATCTGGTTATGATAGGATCAGAATGAATTATTTTGATGGTGTTCCTTGGGTAAATCAAGCGAGAAACACAAAAAAAGGATATTTCTGGCCAGTCCATCCCTCGATAATATCAGTAAATCCTTCCATTCTTCAAACCGAATATTGGAGAGGTAAACTTTAGGTTAATTTAAAAATAAGCACGATGAAAAACATAGTAATCATATTAATTACCGTTGTTGTTCTTTATTCTTGTGATAAGGATGGCAACTACCTAACCGATGGTGGCCTAAGTAATCCCGAAGTAGGAACAACTACCATGGAATTTTTTAAATCGCATGAGCAGCTAGATACTTTGGCCCTTCTTATTGAGAGGGCAGGTATGATCGATGAGTTCAACGGAAATAATACCGTTTTCGCTCCGAATAATCTTTCTATTAGAAACTTCCTTAATAGTAGGTTGGAAGAATTAAGGCGAAGCGATCCACAAGCAGAATATTCCATTAATGACATACCACTAGATACCCTAACAAAATATATGGGGGGATACATCATTTCAGGGAAAATAAAGCGCGAGGATATGAAAAAAGAACAAGGTAAAATCTATACTGCTGTTAATGGTGAAGAAAGAAGAATTTCATTGGAACCTACAGCTAATTATGGTGGAGAACTTGATTCTAGACCAGAATATGTGTATTTCACCTATAAACAAGGTGACGATTGGGATAAATGGGACGATATAAAGGACGATAATAAAGTAGTGGTAAAAACCTCTAATTTAATTTCCACCAATGGCGTAATCCATGTATTGCAAGGAGGACATACCTTGTTTAATTACAAGAAATCCAAGTAATATATAATTTTCTAGGGAACTGTAATCTTTAAAAATCAATTTGCATATATATGAAAGGTTCGGCTACGACTTCTTTAGCAACGCACTGCTCAGCAGAACCTTTCATTTTAAAAGAATATCAACTTATTAAAATAAAGCGATGAAAAAAATATTATATTCTATACTCATCATAATCGTAATGGTTGCATCATGCCAACCCCCAGAAGTGGGATATATCAGTGATAACATTCATGCTTTGGAGGACACCATATCTGTACCGCGAGGTGTCTTTAAAATAGGAGCAGCACCTGCCATTGAAGGATCTACATATCCCCTAAAATGGGAAATAACAGGAGTTACAGACGCACAAGGGAACACTACAAATGATTTGTTCGACGAATACGAACTACTTACATGGAAAGCAGCCTTTAATGCAGATACTGACACCACTTTAGCGCTAGTAGAAGAAAAACTGGAGCTAGGCAATTTCCCGACCATTCTTATAAATGAGGTAAGTGGTGAACTAGCATTTACTCAGGCTAGTAAATTTGTCACTGATAATGACATTTATAAAATAAATGTGAAGGCATCCAATATACGTGGCGAAAAACAATTAGATGAATTTGTAATTGTGAAATTACAGGATTTTCAACCTGTAGAATTTCCAACAGAGATGAGATCTAGATTACAATTGGGCAAAGGGAACGGCGCTTATGATATTGCATACACATCTACGATTATGAACGATTTTGATGATGGTGTTCCAGGTGTATTGGACGGAACCCATCCCTATATTACTGTAACAAAAATTTCTGAAGAACCAGCTTTGGGAGTTAAGGTGAAAATGATTATTTCAGATAGCTATGGTGCTGCTTTAAACCCTGAAAAAGTAGTGTTTTATCCTTCAGGAGCCGAATATCTTCAAAACTATCATGATAACTCCATAGAGACTACAGTTGACGCAACTGGCTCCACTTTTTCTTTGCCAGCCCCACCATTCCCCCAATTTGGAAGAACTTATGGATCTGGCACAAATTCCTATTTAATGTACTATCTCACTTCGGATGATGCCTTTACAGTTGATAAAGCTGCGTTTGAAGCAGATAATGGACCAAAAGACTGGACCCCTTATATAGATCCGGATACAGGAGAGATTAGAAATAGGGCTTATATCCGATGGGGTATTAAAATTAATGATTCAGGTACTTGGGAAATAAAAATGAAAATTCCGTACACCAAAATTAAAGAATAGGTAATTTATTTTAGTCTACTCAATATTAATTAAAATAATAATTCATCTCCCCCACTGGTTTAAGATGGTTGGGTATGACCGAGGTTTCTAATAACATTTATAGCCTTTATGTACAAACCACATGGGGTAATGAAGCCAGAATTGACACCGAGGTGGTTAACCCCTACAACAACTGTTACGAAAAGGCCTTTACAGAAATTTTAGCTAATAATCTTCCGCATGGTGAGCATGGAGATGTATTCTGTAAACTAGTACCCTTTTGGCAATTACAACTGTATTTCTCCAATGTATTGGGTAACGAAGATTTTTATAAGGACGTACACGAAAGAATTAGAGTAAGCGACAATCCATCTTCTCATGGGGTTGCTCAGGTGGAGTTTGCTAAAATATGTTCTGATATCGCAGAAACAGATTTAACGGAGTTCTTTATAGACTGGGGATTTCTTAAAGCAGTTAATGCAGACTTAGATGATTACGGACAGGGAACAATAAACGTTACACAGTCCATGGTAGACGATGCCATATCCGATATTAAAAGTAAAGGCTATCCAGCACCTGAGATGCAATTGCAATTTTTACATGAACAAAGTTTAAATACCTTTAAAAATAAAGCTGCTCTTAGTGTAGGAAAAGCATATGTATCTAATACAAAAATTACTATTTCTGGAACAAATAATGCTGCCGTTTATCAACAAGAACGAGATGGTAAGGTTATCCATATATCGCCAAGAGCTATTTTTACAGTTGCCAATTTTGAATCCAATGACAAAATATTTGCAGTTGGCTATGACGGGGAGCGTATAGAAATGTCCGTAAATTAAATGTCCAAAGAGACTACGTCTAGTTACTAAAGCAATTAGACGCTACCTCATTAAAAATTTAATGGTATGTGAAAGGAAATTCACCTTTCGCATACCATTTTTTTTATTCCAGAACTCATAGGAATTGCTACCTATTGCTTAAAAAGAGCCAGAACCAGAAAACCTTATAAAATTTAGTTAACCGAGAATTTAAGCAAAGAAGTCTTCTCAAAACAGGGTCAAAATAACGTATTAGAATTTGGTAAACATTGAAAAATTGTACAGCTTTACGACTTTTTTCTGTCAGAATTCATATCCCATTGCATAAAATGGGGGTGTATTTCTAAATCTAACTTAGTCCTGTATTTTTTGTAAACCATCAATAAAATCAATTATTAACAATGAAGAACACATCACTATTAATGAACACTTAAATTATTCACCTTTTAAAAATTGACACAAAATCAAATTAAACTAAACAATGAGAAAATTAATTAATAAAGGATTATTCCTACTTATGCTATCCTTCACCTTTACGGCTCAGGCTCAGGAAATTAGCATAACGGGAGTGGTTACAGACGCAAGTTCAGCCACTCCAATTCCAGGAGTTAATGTAGTTGAGAAAAACACAACCAATGGAGTTGCAACGGATTTTGACGGAAATTATTCCATCAATGTTACTAGCGGAAGCATATTGGAATTTAGCTCCCTTGGCTATTTATCTCAAGAAATTACTATTACAGATCAGACCAATCTCAATATTAACCTAGTTGAAGATGCAGCGCTATTAGATGAAGTAGTGGTTGTAGGATATAGCACTCAAAAAAGAGAAAGCCTAACCGGATCTTTACAAACCGTTAAAGGTGAGGAATTACGTAACGTCACTACACCTTCAGTTGAAAATATGCTAAATGGAAAGGCTCCCGGCGTATTTGTAGCGCCAGGATCAGGAAGACCTGGTTCTAGAGGTGGTGTAGTTATACGAGGACAGGCTACCCTAAGCGGAACTACTAGCCCCCTCTGGGTTATAGATGGTGTTATTGTTGGGTCTGGAGCAGGTGAACTGAACCCAGAAGATATTGAGTCCATGACCATTCTAAAAGATGCAGCTTCAACTTCTATTTACGGATCTCAGGGAGCAAATGGAGTAATTGTAGTAACTACCAAGAGAGCTAACTTGGGAAAAACAACAATAAATGTGTCCTCTAAATTAGGTTTCAGCCAACTTAACAATGGTAATGTCAAAATGATGAACGGGGCAGAATTGTACGATACATATGCATCCTTCTCCAATGCCGACCAAATATCCTTTCCTCGCTGGAACGCCGACTTGCGTAATAGCAATTTCGACTGGTGGAATCTTGCAACTCAAAGTGGTTTAACACGGAATTACAATGTTTCTATTGAAGGTGGTTCCGAAACACTACGCTCTTTTATGTCCGTAGGATTATATGATGAGCAAGGGGCCGTAAAAGGATATGATTATAAGCGTTACAATTTCCGCTTTAAAACAGAATACAAACCTTTCGATTGGTTAACCGTAAAACCCGCCTTGGTAGGATCGCTTCGCGATGTGGAAGACAAACAATATTCTACTACGGCTATGTACTCCAATTTGCCATGGGATAGTCCTTTCGACGAAAACGGTAACTTAGTTCCCCATCGTCATAATGGGTGGGTAAATAGTGCCAGTACCAACTACTTGTACGACCTTCAGTGGAATCACTCCGCCAATAAAAACTATGAATTTATGGGGAATTTTGATTTTGATATCAAATTGACCGACTGGTTAACTTTCTCATCTGTTAATAACATACGCTACAACAGTTACAAAGCAAAAGGATACACCGATCCCCGTTCTAACGGAGGCGAAAGCGTAGGCGGACGAATTACAGACTACAGATCGGAATACACCCGACAGTATACCAACCAGATTTTGCGATTCAATAAAAATTGGGATAAGCACTATCTAAACGGATTGGTTGCCTATGAATTTAATGATTACAGAAGTGAAACCCTAGATGTATATGGAACAGGGTTTATTCCTGGTTTTGAAGTGTTAGACGTAGCGTCCAAACCCGAACGTACCAAAGGTGGTATAAACGAGTGGGCTGTGCAGTCTGTACTTTTAAATGCGAATTATTCTTATGATAGTAAATACATGGGGCAAGTCTCCTTTCGTAGAGATGGAGCCTCAAATTTTGGTGACAATGCAAAGTATGGCAACTTCTTTTCTGTAAGTGGAGGATGGAATATAGACCAAGAAGAGTGGTTTAAAGCAGATTGGGTAGATGCGCTAAAATTACGTGTAGCTTACGGTTCCGTAGGTAACCGTCCAAGTTCCCTATATCCACAATATGACCTATATGCCGTTTCAACAGGGGCAGGATACAATGAAAATCCGGGTGCACTCATCAGTCAAATTGGAAACAAAGACCTAACCTGGGAGAAAACATTTACCAGTGGTGTTGGTGTTGACGCTAGATTTTTTAATGATCGTGCAAGACTTACGGTAGACTACTATGAGAAAAACACAGATAATATTCTGTACCAAGTTCCCGTTACTGGATTAACCGGGGTTACTAGTATTTGGCAGAACATTGGAGAAATGGAGAACAAAGGAATTGAGATTGCCTTTGGGGGTGATATTATCCGAACAGACGATCTTATCTGGAGCCTAGATGTGAACTTGGGCCACAACGCAAATAAACTAACAAAGCTATATAAGACAAAAGATGCTAACGGAAATTATGTTGTTAGACCTATAATCATTAGCGATGGCCTGGGAATTGCTGGTTCAGCACAGCGAATGTTAGAGCCTGGTCGTCCCGTAGATACCTATTATTTAAAAGAATGGGCAGGGGTAAATACGGAAAGCGGGTTACCAATGTGGTACAAAGTAGAAAGAGACAATGAAGGTAACGAACTGTCTAGAACTACCACTTCCAACTATTCCGAAGCTACCTTTGAAAAAACCGGAAAAGTTTCTCCCGATCTTTTTGGAGGTTTTACTACTGCATTATCTTATAAGCGATTCGATATCAACGCAGTATTCGGCTATTCTATCGGCGGAAAAATCTATAACTATTCCCGACAAGAATACGACTCAGACGGAACCTATACAGATCGTAACCAAATGCGACTTAGACCGGGATGGAGCCGTTGGGAAAAGCCTGGCGATATAGCTACGCATCCTATAGCGAGGTACAATAACCAAGATAAAGGAAATGCTACCTCCACCCGTTTTCTGGAGAAAAGTGATTTTTTAAAGATGCGCTCACTTACTTTGGGTTACAATCTTGATCTAAGCCAGTATAAAATTGAAAACTTACGTATTTCATTCACTGGGGAAAACTTATTCACTATCACCGATTATTCCGGGGTAGATCCTGAAATCCCAGTTAATGATAATGGAGCAATTATGGGATCCACAGGACCAGGGGTATATCCGGCGACACGTAAATTTATGCTTGGACTTAACTTGAAATTTTAAATAGAAACAACATGAAAAAAATAATTATAGCCATAGTAGCTTTCGCAGGACTTTCTGCCTGTGATATTGACCGCTATCCCTATGGAAGTATGGACTCAGAGACAATTGTTCAAGATCCTGATGCTTCCTTAGAATCATTACTAAACGGAATGTACGCTCAGTTAAAAGCATGGTCAGACCCTATGCATCGTATGGGGGAATATGCCGGAGATAATATGATGATACGTGGGTCCTCTACAGATGCATTTTACGAATTTATTTCCTATTCCCGTACACCAAATAACTATCGTTTAACCCAGTTTTGGAATTCGGGATATAAAGCTATTGCACAGGCGTCTAATATCATTGCTATGATTGACGAGGGACAGAGTCCAGAAATAGATAATAAAATAGGGGAATCTTACTACGTGCGTGGGATGATGTATTTTTACCTAACCCGTGCATTTGGTCGTCCTTATTATCAAAACCCAGAAACAAATTTAGGTGTACCTATTGTTAACGGTACTCCAGATGACGTAATTAATTTGGAGCTAGAGGATCGTGCTACTGTTAAGGAATCGTACGAGCAAGCCATCAGCGATCTAAAGAAGGCAGAAGAATTGCTCAATTTGGACAAAGTTCCCATATATGCTTCCAAAGAAGCGGCTCAGGCCATGCTTTCTCGTATTTATCTCTTTATGAGTGGTACCTATACATCACCAAATACAGCATATGCACAGCTTGCAGTTGACTATGCGGATAAAGTGATCAATTCTGGAAAGTATTCGTTATTGCCAAGGGAAGAGTTTATGAAGTACAATACTTTTATCCCTGAAAATAATGAAGAAACCATTTTCGCTATTAAACGTGTAGCTTCGGAATTTTCTGGATTCGATCACTACTATGGGGTTGGAGGAATGTATGCCAACCTAGGTGGTATGGGCTGGGGTGAAATGTACGCTAGTGCCAAATATATCGCTTTATTAAACGAAACTGGTCGAAATGATTGGCGTCCAGACAGCTACAATATGGTAGATGCACGTGCTGCCTTTATTGAGCCCACCTACTCAAAGGATGCCAACACAGGAGAATTTAAAGAGGTGTTCCGTTTCATCAAGGATGATAATGGAAGTTTAAATTACGTTCAAGCAGCGATTAGTCGTACCGCTGGCGTCATAAGCTGTAAAGAAGGAGACAACACCTATATCCTGACTCCTATTGATACCGAGCAGGAAATTTATTCCATTTTATATAAAGATGGAAAGACGTATAGGGGAGTTATTGATAACTTTATTACCCTTAATCGTGTGTATCCACAGTTCTACATCACCAAAGCATCTCGTGAAGGAGAGGAATCTCACTTGCATTCTCCGGTCATTAGCCGTTTGGGTGAAGTTTACCTGAACCGTGCTGAAGCATATGCTAAATTAGGAAATTATGAAGCTGCCCTAAATGATTTAAATATGATTAGGGAACGTGCTATTGAAAATGGTGGATATAATAGCCTAGATGCCACTAATGCAAGTACACGTATTGATAAAGAACGTCAATTAGAGCTAGCCTACCAGGCAGAAAGAAGTTATGATGTATTCCGTAATGGAAAAGAATTAACACGTCAATACCCAGGTCCCCACAATCAATTTGAGGACATTTCAGCTAATGACTTCCGAGTTATATACTATATCCCCCAAGATGCTATTAACTCATACCCTGGAACACTAACACAGAATCCAACTCAATAGTAGGTGATGCTAATTCTCAGCAAAATTTAATTTGCAAAAAGCCCTTACAAATAAAATACGTAAGGGCTTTTTACTTACTAATTCACAACCTCGTTTTAATGTAATTTACATTCTTTGGGTATAGTACTTATTTTTAAAAAAACTTAGTGTAGTTGTAATTCAACAATAAAATGACGCCATGCTAGCAATCGTACCATTTACCATAAAAAAATCCCAAGTCCTCTTAACTAATAAGAAACTTGGGATCTTAATTTTGTAGATTACTATATACTATATCACCACCGTCTTACCAGGGGTTGGAATATTATAAGTACCATCTGCATTGGGCTGCACTGGAGCTGGGGAATCCCATGTTAAATTATCTGGAACCAAAACAATATTAGATTCCATTGCCTCTTCCAATTTAATAATCTTTCCAGAATACGTAGCCATTCGCCCTATAATGGCGCTCATAGTACTCTTAGCACCGTTTTCGGCATCACTGATCACTCCTTTGTTCCTAATAGATTGAAATAGCTTTACATGTTCTACTTGATAGGGATTAGGATCGTCCTTTCCTCTATGGGTAAAGATATCGCCGCCCTCATAGTCTTTCACAAAGGTATTATCACCATAAGTCTCTATAGTACCCTTGGTACCTTGGAACACCTCCGCTACCCTACTCATTGTTTCGGGATGGTGCCTACACTGACTAGCAATTACCGCACCACTTGGATAGGTATATTCTACAAAGTGATGGTCATAAATCTCTCCATGATCCTTTCCGGTACGTACCTGTCTTCCCCCCATACCTTGAGCAGAAATAGGATATTCACCAATAAACCAGTTGGCTACATCAATATTGTGGATGTGCTGCTCCAAAATATGGTCTCCGCACAACCAGTTAAAATAATACCAGTTACGCATTTGGTATTCCAATTCGGATTGTCCGGGCTGTCTCTCCCTTACCCATACGCCACCACTGTTCCAATATACTTGTCCGGAAACAATTTTCCCGATCTTATTTTCCTTTATTTGCTGGAGTCCGGCCAAATAGTTGTCCTGGTAATGTCGCTGTAATCCCACAACAACATTTAACTTTTTCTCCTTGGCAACCTTTGCTGCAGCTAATACTTTACGCACCCCAGGCACATCTGTAGCTACCGGTTTTTCCATAAAGACGTGTTTCCCTGCATTTACGGCAAATTCAAAATGTTGAGGCCTAAATCCAGGAGGGGTTGCTAAAATAACAACATCGGCCAATGCCATTGCTTTTTCTGCCCCTTCAAATCCTACAAACTGATTTTCCTTGGGAACATTCACTCTTTTAGAACCGTCGAAAGCCTTTTTCACATTAATTAAACTTCCCTGTAGCCTATCCTCAAATGCATCGGCCATAGCTACCAGCTCCGTATTTGGATCAGCCTTTAATGCCTGTATAGCAGCTCCAGTACCACGGCCACCACAACCTACTAAGGCAATTTTTAACATTTTGTCGTTAGCTACATTTACCATAGCGTTCATTTGCATAGCTGGCAAGATCATAGCTCCCGTAACCAAAGCACTGCTCTTACAGAAATCCCTTCTGCTATTTTTTTTATTGGCAGTAGATTTTTTGGAATTGTCATCAATTTTCATTCGTAGAAGTTTAATTGTTTTTATATCAAGTTATATCAAGATTCCGCTTTATGGTTTACCTATAAAACCAATATGATTAAATACAAGCTGTTAAGATAAGTATTTAATGGCAACCGTACAATTTACATTTTAAATTTAAACATCTACGTGTTAGTGATCATAAAAAATTACACTATTCCTATTATCCATATTTTTAAAACCCTTCAAACGGTGACGTTTAGGTATTACTAAGTTATTTTTAATTGATAAAGAGTATCGGGATTACCACTTGAAAACATAAGATTTCTTAGTTGTCAAACAAATGTTATCTTTAGAGCCGAAAAAAATAAGCGGATTATTCCTTAATAAAGGGAAACTTCCCTTATAATCAAGAGCAAGCGTAGATGAAAAAAGATAAGCTAACAAAGGAAGAGAAGCGCTTAGAGGAAAACCTGGCCAATTCTAAAGATTGGCATAAATGGGGCCCTTATTTAAGTGAGCGTCAATGGGGTACAGTAAGGGAAGATTATAGCCCAGGCGGAGATGCATGGAATTATTTTTCCCATGATTCCTCACGCAGTAGAACCTATCGCTGGGGAGAAGATGGAATTGCAGGTATCTCGGACAGATATTGTAATATATGTTTTGGTGTGGCCCTATGGAACGGAAAAGATACTATTCTTAAGGAGCGCCTTTTTGGGCTTACCGGTCCACAGGGAAACCACGGGGAAGATGTAAAGGAACTTTATTACTATTTGGAAAATACCCCTTCCCATTCCTATATGAAACATCTTTATAAATACCCACAAAATGAATTCCCTTATAAAGAACTAGTAGAAGAGAATGGCAAGCGCAGTAAGGATGATCTGGAATATGAAATTTTAGATACCGGCATCTTCGACAATAACGAATATTTTGATATTTATACTGAGTATGCAAAAGCAGATGAGCAGGACATCCTAATAAAAATAACGGTAAGCAATAGGAGTGATAAACCAGCTCCTCTCTATTTATTACCCACCTTGTGGATACGAAATTTCTGGAGTTTTGTAGGAATGCCAGAAAAACCAAGCATAAAAAAAGAAGTTAAAAATGGAGTTCCCTATGTATCCATAGATCATATTTACGTTGGTAAATACAATATGTATTTTGAGGAGCCTTCCCAATTGCTCTTCACAGAAAATGAGACCAACATGGAGAAACTCTATTTACAACCCAATGACCATCCCTATAAAAAAGATTTTTTCCACGATACGGTAATCAAAGGCGATTTCACCAAAGCTAAAAAGAAACAAGAGGGTACCAAATTTGCTCCCATGTACAAAATGCAGCTTGATGCAGGCGAAACCAAAACCGTAAAATTAAGACTGACTAATGGCTCCTTAGAAAGCCCATTTGACGAAAACTTCGATTCTATATTTTCAGAACGAGTAAAAGAATCACAAGACTTTTTAGAGGCTACTTTTCCAGATTCCGATAACGAATCCTTGGAGATCCAAAGACAGGCTATCGCCGGACTTTTATGGTCTAAACAATACTATAATTATGAGGTAGAAAAGTGGTTGGAAGGTGACTTTAAAGAATTCCCACCTTCCCCTAGTCGATATCACGGTAGGAACAACCAGTGGCAAACACTAAGGATCCATGATATCCTTTCTATGCCGGACAAATGGGAATACCCTTGGTTTGCAGCATGGGACACCGCCTTTCACTGTGTTTCCATAGCGCTGGTAGATGCCAATTTTGCCAAGGAGCAGTTACTCTTATTTACAAAAGAATGGTATATGTCTCCCAGTGGACAAATCCCGGCATACGAATGGAATTTTAGCGATGTAAACCCTCCCGTACAGGCTTGGGCCTCACTACAGGTTTTTCAAATCGAAAAAAAGAAAACCGGTAAAGGTGATGTTCGATTTCTAAAAAGGATGTTTAACAAGTTGGCCCTGAATTTCACTTGGTGGGTAAACAGGGTAGACAGGGAAGAAAAAAATGTTTTTGAAGGCGGATTCTTAGGTCTAGATAATATTGGAGTTTTTGACCGAAGTAACGGGGTACCCGGAGGTGGAATATTGGAACAGGTAGATGGTACTTCTTGGATGGCCCTTTACTGCCTTAATATGTTAGAAATGGCCTTGGAAATCTCCTTGGAAGACGATTCTTTTGAAGATATGGCTATGAAATACTTTGGCCATTTTGTCTTTATTGCGGAAGCGTTAAATACCATGAAAGAAGGATATAAAGGTTCATGGGACCAGCACGATGGCTTTTTCTATGACAACCTAATCTTACCCAATGGTGAGGCGTTCCAAATAAAAGTAAGGTCTATTTCTGGATTATTGTCACTTGCGGCAGTGTTGAACATTAAGAAGGAATACTTAGAAAAACTCCCTCGCTTCCGTAAAAGTATGCAATGGTTTAGAACACACCGTATTCGGACGTCCAAGTACCAAGTAATGGAAGAGTTTAACGAAGGGGAAGACGTGCTCCTATCTCTAGTGCCAAAAGAACGTATTAACATATTGATGAATAGCATGTTAAGCGAGAAAGAGTTCTTGTCCCCACACGGTATACGGTCTCTTTCTAAAGTCCATGAAAAACCTTATAATATTAATATAGCAGGAACTAATTATAGTATTAATTATGAGCCCGCTGAGTCCTCTACTAGATTGTTTGGTGGCAACTCCAATTGGAGAGGCCCCATTTGGATGCCAATGAATTATTTATTTTTAGATTCGCTACGGGAATATCACAGTTATTTTGGAGACAAGTTTACGTTTAATTTTCCGACGGGGAACGATGAGAAGATGAACCTAAAAGATATCAGCGACGAAATAGGCACTCGACTCACCCATTTGTTTAAAAAAGACGCTAAAGGAAACCGCCCCATTCACAAGCTACATGAGGCGTACTACAAAGACCCCTATTTTAACGATCTAGTCCTCTTTTACGAGTATTTTGACGGAGATAACGGTCGAGGTGCCGGAGCGTCACACCAAACTGGCTGGACAGCACTAGTAGCCAATTTATTAGCAGATATAGAGTAAGACAAAACCCGCCACATGAGAAAAACTCCTCAAGTGGCGGGTTTATATGTATCTGCCTTTTAATCTCTTAATCATAAATTATAAACCATATATTTTATTCAATATATGCCACTAGCACATCACATTTGGGCCTAGGTACATTTAAAAATCAAAGCGCTAAGAACCAACATAGATTAAAGGGAGAAAAAACTCTTGGGTACCAAATGGAATCCCAAAGCGCTAACCTTTTTTTCTATATCGGTTACCTGTACCGCTTTTGAAGTGTGGACTTTAAACTCTTTGGGGAAACCTTCAATTAATATCACTTCTTTAATACCATCTAACTTCATTAATTCCTTCTGAATCAACTCCAAGTCCTTTAATTCCTTGGCATCCGTTCCAAAAATCTTTCCATAATTTCCGGGAATAACATTTTCCGATATATAACTCATACTTTCTATGCTTTATTTTTCCTGATTACGGTATGGGGAGAGACCAATTCTACCTAGATGCAGCATTTTTCCATTCAAACATGCTATATATAAATATACGAAAATAGGGAATACCATTTCCTTTGATGTTGCAGAATAATCCCAGCGCATTGAGAAATAAGTGCTGCAGAAATAAATATTCCCAGTAAAGTATATAAAGTAAAGGTAGGAGCTATCCCTATGAACTTTTCAAGATCTTACTGCGATAACCCTGTAAGGTTCGATTAAACAATCATCCTAACCTCACCTAATTCTTGAATTTTATGGGGAAACTTGTCACTAGGAGAACCTATAAACATGAAATTTGTGGGAATACTCCATCGCTTGGAGAACTCTTTAATTTTAGCGGGACCAAAAACTCCCTCCTCAACAATAAATTGAATATTGATCTTTGGATAGGCTCTATTCAGCACATCTATATCCTGTTTTAACCTGATAGGGATGGTATCGTTTTTATCTAACACAGCAACAATTTTCAGAATCTTGGTGGGTTCGTTCCGCGTAATATAAAGCATTACCTTGTTTAAGGTAGCTACATCGTCATGCTTGGTGAAAAAGACAAATTGCTGCTTATTTATTGTGGTAAGCATACGTTGGGTGCGTCGATGTAAAGTTTTAAAAAGAGGACCCCTATCTGGAAATACATAGGTTAAAACCACCAAAATAATTTTAAATATAGCGGTCCGGTACAACATAAAGAATACCACAAATAAGGTTGGAATTAGATATTCCGCAAAAATCATCAAATAATAAGGATTTAGGATAATATTCCCTAGCATAGCAACCATAACAGCAGAAATAGCCAAAATTAATCCTGGCCAGCTTGCTCTTTCAGGACGAGGTAATTTGGAACGATTGATCTTCAGCAACATATTTCCGATCCCAAAAAGAACCATTACGGACAGAAAGGCAATAGTATATACCCCAGCCAGTTTTGCGAGGTTGCCTTTAGTCACCAATAAGATAGAAACACATAATATAAAGAATATAATATATATCATATAGGGGCTACTCCTCTGGTTTCTTTTTAACATAAATTTTGGCAAAATTCTATCCAAGGCCATGCGCTCCATTAGTCCGCCTACCCCTACAAAGGAAGTAAGAACCGCTCCACTTAAAACCAATGCCGCATCGATACCAATCAGCAGGGAAAGCCAATTGCCTCCCGACACACCGCCTAAATACGATAATAAGGCATCTTGATTAGAACTGATGTTGGCCATCGGCACAATTGCCAATGCCAAAAAAGCAATCAACGGATTAAAAACAGTAACTACGATCCACATATTACGCAGTGTTTTAGGAAACACCCCCTCTTGTTGCTCCTCCACATAATTGGCCGAACTTTCAAAGCCACTTATCCCCAACATGGCCGCTGAAAACCCTAAGAACAACGCATTTAAAACACTTCCTTCTATCGGAGTTCTAAAATTTGACAAAAGAATATCCACTCCGTTTTCTATAAAAAATAGGATACAGTAGGCACATAAGAGGGTCAAGGAAAAAAGATGAAAAACAAATATTATAATGGCAACTTTAGAAGATTCCCCGATTCCAATAATGACCAATCCCATAAAGACTGCCAATAGTCCTATAGTTACGGGGACTACAGGAAACACAGACCAAATGCTATAGGCGTATTTTACCGCCTCACTGGCAGATATAACTGCGGTGGCCATATAAGAAAGCACGGTTAAGGAAGCTGCCAACGAAGCCGTAGATTTTTTGGTGGTATTCAAAAGCGCATTGTAGGCACCCCCATTTAATGGGAGCGCACCCACTACCTCTCCATAGACCCCTCTAAACAGATATAATACCCCTGCTACAATTAAAAGAGATATCCAAGCATATTGTCCCGCATAGACAATAGCCAATGCAGACACATATAAACAAGAAGAGCTTATATCATTACCGCAAATTGCGGTAGCTTCCAGTTGATTCAATTTTTTCTTCATCTACCAACTAATTAGAGAAAAGAAATCCTACTTAAAGGTACGGGTAAATCGGTGATATTAAGTTTATTCGGACTTAAAAATGAATTACTTTTAAGGTATAAATCATTGAGTTATAATATTAGTGTGACCAAACACTTGTCGCAAATAAAAAAAACAAGAAATGCGAAGCGCACCCGCCTGAACCACGTAGTCGGGCAGGTAGGGCCGTTAAAAAACAATAAAAGTTTACCTATGAAAACATTTATCAGTGCAATTTCCCAAAAGGAATATCCCATCAGCGAGCAGGCTCCAGCAAAAACGATCAGAAAATCGATATACGATTTAATTAAAAAAGAACATCCCATACTTAGTAATAAAAGTACTATTTCTGTATCCGAACTGAATCAATACCGACAAAAATACCTTTCTGAATATCTCATCCGTGAGGTGGGGGAACTCACCACTTTAGAAGAAGACGTGCTGCAAACTATCCACAACGAAAAAACTATTTCCACCAAAAGGGACGTGTTAGAAGAACAGGAAAACAACACCGTTGGACAACGTTTGGCAGATAAGGTTGCAAGCTTCGGAGGGAGTTGGAAGTTTATAATCCTCTTTGGAATATTCATTCTTATTTGGATGATGATCAATATAATATTCTTGTTCAATAAGGGATTTGATCCCTACCCCTTTATCCTATTAAATTTAATTCTATCCTGTTTAGCTGCCCTTCAAGCTCCTGTAATAATGATGAGTCAGAACAGACAGGAAGAAAAAGACAGGGATCGTGCAAAACAAGATTATATGATCAATTTAAAATCAGAATTGGAAATACGAATACTGCATGAAAAAATAGACCACCTCATCATTCACCAACAGCAAGAGTTATTGACCATCCAGCAGATACAAATAGAAATGATGGACGACATAATGGCCCAAATTAAAGAACTTCACAATAATAAGTAGGAAGTACCCCGTATTTCATTTTTTGCTATCTTTAAACGGTTGCACCACGATTCCCGTTGCAACAATCAAACTTTAAATATTATATCTAAGCACTTACCAACTAGGTAAAAGAGCAATAAAATCTGAAAACCATGGATCAAAAAATATTCAATATCAATAGGAGAAATTTTATAAAAGGGGCCACTGCTTCCATGGTACTCTCATCTTTTGGCGCCTATGGATTTGATTTGATGCACCGCAATAGGCCATGGCGCGTAGGACTCATTGGAACTGGCTGGTACGGTAAGAGCGACCTATTTAGGCTGATGCAGGTGACACAGGTAAACGTGGTTTCTATTTGCGATGTAGATAATAAACTACTAACTGAAGCGGCCGCCTTAATCAGTCAGCGCCAACAATCTAAAAAGACGCCTAGAATGTATAGGGATTATAGAAAAATGCTCGCAGAAAGGGATTTGGATATCGTAATTATTGGTACTCCTGACCATTGGCATGCGCTACAGACCATAGAGGCCCTGAAATCCGGTGCCCATGTTTACGTACAAAAACCCATAAGCACCGATGTGGTAGAAGGCGAGGCTATGGTGGCTGCAGCTCGTAAATATAATAGGATTGTACAGGTAGGTACGCAAAGGAAAAGCACACCCCACCTTATAGAGGCAAAAAAGAATATTGTGGATGCGGGCTTATTGGGAAAGGTATCCCATGTAGAAATGTGCTGTTACTACCACATGAGAGCTAATGATAACCCTCCCTTACAACCCATCCCCGATTTTTTGGATTATGAAATGTGGACAGGTCCGGCTCCCCTTAGACCGTATGACGGCCTCCCGCATAGAAGATGGTGGCGTGCGTTTATGGAATACGGAAATGGCATAACGGGCGATATGTGTGTGCATATGCTAGACACTGTGCGCTGGATGCTAGAGTTGGACTGGCCAAAGAAAATAAGCGCTACAGGAGGCATCTATGTGCAGAAAGAGGGAAAATCCAATATTGCCGATACACAAACCGCTATTTTTGAATTTGAAGAACTAAACTGCGTATGGCAACACCGTACATGGGGCACTCCAGCAGATCCCGAATATCCGTGGGCGTTTAAACTCTACGGCGAAAAAGGAACACTCATGGGCAGTACCATGAAATACGATTTTATTCCTCATGGCGATGGAGAGAAAATACATAGGGATGTAATCTATGAGAAGGAGAAGTACCCAGAAGACCTTACCGAAAAGGATATTGAATTAAATGCGGCTCCGGCTACACGACTTCACATGTTGGATTTCCTTGCGGCTATAGACCAGAATACGTTGCCTATTGCCGATATCCGAGAAGGACATATTTCTACCGCAAGTTGTATTTTGGCTAACCTATCCATGGCCACTGGTAGGCCGTTGATCTATGACCCCAACAAAATTATAGTAGTAAACGATGAGGAAGCTACCGCCCTTTTGCAACGGGAGTATCGGGCACCTTGGACACATCCACATCCTAAGGATTTTTTATAGATTATGGTGAGAAGATGGGAAAAGGTAAAAAGCAAACCACCTCGGGGCAAGCCTACAAGGCATTAAAAGGAGAAAAACGTATTGATTTTGAGGCCCGCCTAAATGGATATGGGCAGGCAAGACTCCGAGCATTCAAATCTCGATTATCGAGTGAAAAAATGTTGGAAAAGCTACCCTAAGAAAAAAAAGGACGTTCTCCATATTTTTTTTACAGATAGCACTTATAGTGGAAATCCTAATCCATCTGCAATGCTAAATCAAAATCTATACTGATAGTATCGTGAACTACAATGAGTCCCAACATTTTTTTAGGGGCCTTAAGTTTAAAGTCGCCCAAACTTAAATTCAGTGTTCCAGAAACACTACTAAGACCACCTTCTGATAGGTTTACGGGAATAGTATACGAATTTGTATGGCCAGAAATTTTTATATCCACAGTAACATTTATCGGAGAGTCATTATAGAGGTTTCCTTCTATCTGTTTAAGCTTTAATACTATTTGTGGATACGCTTCCGATTGTAACAGCTCATGAAAGTCACTATTTATTCCTTTGCTCCCACAATTAAAACCTGAGTTGTTCAAGACTAGGGTAGCTTTTTTAAAAATATACTTCCCGCCTACTTTTTCGTAATAAATTGGAACGGATTTTTCCAATCTATCCATATCAAAATCACAACTAAAAGTATTGACATTGGTAGTTCCAGAAATCATTAATCTGCTCTGCGGAGCGATATAAACCGTGGTATGGTTTATTATTGAATCTTTGTTAGTAAAGGCCAGTAGTAAAAATAATGTAGCGAAGTACAAGATCTTCTTCATCTGTATTGTTTTAATGGCTATTTTTTTAAGCTTATTAATAGGCCCGAGCGACAATAACCGATCGCGCTCGGGCCAATTAATTTTAATCTTTAAATTTAAAAACTAATAACCGCCTCTAGCATCAAACCTTTAAACTCACCATCATTTAGGATATTAGTAGTTGGGTATCCACTATATTGCTGGTTAACATATTCTACTTTGGCAAGAATATTTTTTGTCATAAACCAACCAGCTCCCAATTGGAATCTTGATATTTCTATGTCATCGCCACTCATTTCCTCTCCATTTACCACATTATATCTTCCTCCTAAGAAATAATTCTCATCATGGCCAAATCGGTATACCAATTCTCCAGCATATTGGGTTGCTGTTCTTTTGGAAGTCTCGGTATTCGCTTTTCCGCTGGTATGCTCAAAAGTTCCGAAAAACTCCAATCCCCTATATTTTACAAATGGATTGATCATAAAAGCTGTTATTTGGTTCCTCATGTCTGGATTATATCTTCCTGACCTGAAATTACCGCTAGTAGAAGCGTTTTCATCTTCCATTACAAAATAGTATCTAGATCCAGCACGGTCTGCGTTATACAAATAAGAGTTTGGCACATATCCAGTAGTGTATACCGATCCAGTGATTCGGTATCTTAAATCTTCTGTTCTCTGTTTATCATACCCTAATTTTGCCAAGAAAGAGGCTCCACCTGTTGATCCATCCACTTCATTAACAGCCTGATTCAGTTTACCATTGGAAATTCCTACCATACTTATAAATCCATTCTTTTGGAAGTAAACTTCCCCTCCTACCTCAGTAGTAAAGGCATCCATAATAAGGTTTCCTACAAAAGGATTGTACATTGCCTGGGCATTATCCGTTCTTCTAAAGTGGGCATCTCCATAGTTATTTTCCATATGTCCCACCTTAATGGTTACATACTTCATTACTTCTTCCATAAATCCTTCACGGATAAAATCTAGTTTGTCTATCTGGAAATATCCTCCTTTAACATATGGTTCAGGATGGTGTCTGGATGACAGATAGGTTCTTAAATGCATTCTTATCCCATCAAACAAAGCTACATCCAAATCGAGGTTCGCTGTTGCCAAATTAAAATTGTATCCAATATCTTTAAGGGCTACAGCTCCAGAATTGCTATGATCTACTGCCTGATACTGTAAGGTAGACGATCCCCCAATTCTTACTTTCAATCCATCGAAATTGGAAACTGAATCTTTTGGCGCCTCAAAAACATTTATTCCCCTCTTATCGGGCTGTCTATAATTGTCTAAGTTTCTATCTTGTGCATTTAAGCCTAATCCGGCTAAAACTAGTGTGGCACAAACCGCGTTTTTAATAATTGATCTCATATTTCTATCTTTAATTAATTATAATTCTATTTAGTTAATACGGTGTTGAATTTTATGGTGATGTCATCACCTGTGGTAATGGTACCTAACAAAGCCTTAGGAGGGTCGATTTTAAAATCGGTCATTTTTAACTTTTTAGTTCCGTTAAGCGTTGCCTTGTTACCAATAAGCACCAAATCCAAATCTAGCGATATAGCCTTCTTTACCCCTGCAATAGTTAGGTCTCCTGAAGTTTTCATTTTGAATTTTCCAGTACCATTCTGTTTAACCTCCTTTACCTCGGATAGCTTGAACAAAATTGTTTTATGGTTGTTGGTATTTAAGGCTTTATAGGTGTTTTTATCCATTGCCGACTTTCCGCTTTTTAGGCTTTCTGCAATCACCTCAATACTTAGCTGTCCTAACGCTCCAGTTTCTGCATTGGTAACGACCAATAGGCCTGTTTGCTTTTCGGCAGTAACCTCCCAATCGTGTAAACTAGAAGTACCTAATACAACTAGTGATGACTCCCCGTTTACTAGGTTGTATTTCTGGGCTGTAAGCGTATTGGAAAAAAGTAGGACCATAAATAACATTCCGGTAACGATCCTATTGACATTAAATTTTCTCATAATAATTTGCTTTAATAATATGCTTTAATAATATGCAGCAAAACTCCAGATTTTAAAACCTTAAAAGAATGAGATTTGTCAGGTTTTGGTCAGGAAAAACATATAGCTATTAAATTCAGCTCAATTATTGATAGGGATTCAATTAGGTGTTACACCTAATACCTTATCACTCACCACCTAACCAATAAAACCCTTATTGAGAATAATTTTGTCCCAGTCAACTAAAAAAGATCAATCCGATTTAATTTTAGGAAAGGGAAAGAAAAATCATAAAAAAAATCGTGAATACATCATAAAACTTGGTGATGCCTACTAAAATATAGAAGAAAAACTACGAAGGAAAATTGTTCAAGAGCATTTTCTTATAGCGAAATCCTAAAAAAATCGTATACCTTAAATGCCCCTTTAATCAAAAAAACTCCTTCCCTATACAAAGGAAGGAGTTTAATCATACTAGTTCAGGGGAATTTTACCCCAATACCTTTTTTATATCATTTAATTCAGATTCAGAAAAACTTAAATTTTTTAATGACTCAATATTATCAAGTAATTGTTCTTCTCTACTTACCCCTACAAGTACGGTAGAGATCCGTTCATCCTTTAACAACCATGCTATCGCCATTTGAGCAAGACTCTGCCCCCTATTATTAGCAATGGCATTTAGTTGGGCTACCTGCTCCAATAAACTTGGTGTTATTTGCTCTTCTTTAAGATAACGCCCATCTTTTTTAGCGCGACTATCTTTTGGGATGCCATTTAAATACTTATTGGTAAGTATACCTTGTTCTAATGGGGAAAAGGCAATTGAACCCATTCCCTGGTTTTCCAACTCCTGTAGCAATCCATCCTCTACCCAACGGTCTAACATATTATACCTAGGCTGATGAATTAATAAGGGCGTTCCCAGGTCCTTCATAATTTTTGCCGCTTTTGCAGTTAACGCTGCTGGATATTGTGAAATACCAGCATAAAGTGCTTTCCCACTTTGCACCAAATGATGTAGAGCTCCCATAGTTTCCTCTAAGGGAGTGTCTGGATCGGGCCTATGATGGTAAAAAATATCCACATATTCTAGCCCCATTCGCTCAAGACTCTGATTACAAGATGCTACCAAATATTTTCGGGATCCATAATTTCCGTACGGCCCGGGCCACATATCCCAACCAGCTTTACTAGAAATTAAAAGCTCATCCCGATAAGGCTTAAAATCTTCTTTAAAGAGTCGGCCAAAATTTTCTTCGGCAGCACCATAAGGGGGACCGTAATTATTGGCCAAATCAAAATGGGTTATACCATTATCAAAAGCGCAACGCAATAGTCCGCGTCCAGTCTCCAAGTCATTCGTGTGACCAAAATTATGCCATAGACCCAAGGAAATAAGGGGCATAAGAATACCACTATTGCCACAACGGCGGTATTGCATACTATCATAACGGGTATCGTTCGCCTTATAAGGTCTAGGACCAAAAGAATCGTTTACTTTCATTATATTAATTTTTCATTTATAGGTTCATCAATTGAATATTGCTCTTTACGATATCCAAACAATCCCCTAAGATAAAAAAACTTTAATGGAGAAGATCACTGTTCACAATCATCTAGCTTTGGAAGTACCGTAAAAATATAAGACGCAGTATTACAAATGAAAAAAGAATAATTAAAATCAAGGTTATAACTAGGTTGTGCTTTACTATTACCCTACTTTTCTCAACCTTAAATTTATTAGTTTAGCCACCTTAGAACATGGATAGCTTAACATCTTACATACTAGTCATTCTTTTCGTTGCCACCTTAGTCCGTTCCACCTTTGGGTTTGGAGAATCTTTAGTTGCAGTCCCCTTACTTATTTTTTTTATACCTATTGAAGTTGCTGTTCCACTTTCCGTACTCGCATCCGTTTTAATTGCAACGGTTGTAGTGGTACAAGATCGAAAACAAATACATTTTAAAAGTGCAAAATGGCTGACTATTTTCGCATTTATAGGCATTCCATTAGGGTTGTTTTTACTTATTTATGGAAATGAAAATCTGGTTAAATCAGGTTTGGGCATTCTCATTATCCTATATTCTCTATACGCTCTTTTATCAAAGAATAATTTTAAGTTAAGGTCAGACAATAAGCTTTGGCTATTTTTATGCGGATTTTTCTCAGGTGTTTTAGGGGGAGCATATGGATTAAACGGCCCACCAATTGTAATGTATGGAAATATGCGTAATTGGTCTGCCAAACAGTTTAGAGCTACGTTACAAGCCTATTTTCTACCCGCAAGTATTTTTGGAATGGTTGGTTATTGGTACCAAGGACTATGGAACTCCACCGTAACTTATTATTTTTTAATTTCTATCCCAATAATTCTCCCTACCATTTTCCTAGGTAGATATTTAAACCATCAATTACAAGATGGCGCTTTTTTAAAATATGTATATATAGGATTAATCGGCATCGGCATACTATTACTAACGCAATCTTTAAAGTACTTATTTTAAACAGTCACTAATCCAATTGTGTCCATAATGTTATTATTTGACCTTTCTGAATAATCGATAATATTAAATTCTAGAGCACAATTTAATCTTAAAACAGTGATTTTTGTTTAACATCATACAACATTAAGACTTAATCAATCAGGGCTTAATATTATACCTTATTTTCATATTTCAACGTATTTATGTACTTTCATTCGGTTTTATATTTTATAGACCCTATAAGATGTGTTTTTCTTTATCATTTCAATTCAAATTGTGTTACTATGAAGTTCAAAAGTTGTTTGCTGGCATTAGCTATCCTATTTATTAGTAGTGGATTTACATCCCCGATCGAAACCAATTCTGATCCCATTCCGCGTCCAAAATTAGTGGTCGGAATTATGATAGATCAGATGCGATGGGATTACTTATATCTATTTCACGAGAGATATGGTTCGGATGGTTTTAAAAGAATACTGAAGGAGGGCTTTTCTAACGAAAACACTTATATAGACTACATTCCAACGGTTACAGGAATTGGTCATAGTACCGTTTATACGGGATCTGTTCCTGCTATTCATGGTATAACAGGGAATAGCATTACTTTTAATACTACCGGGGAAACGGTGAATTGCGTAGGAGATGCATCGGTAGAGAGCGTAGGGACCACTTCGGATCATGGGAAGCGATCTCCGGTGAATATGTTATCTAACACCATTGGGGATGAACTAAAATTGGCTACCAACTTTAGATCAAAAGTTATTGGGATTTCTTTAAAAGATAGGGGGGCTATATTACCTGCTGGCCATGCCGCAGATGCCGCCTATTGGTTTGAAGCCAAGACCGGAAAATGGGTTTCCAGTACGTATTATATGGAGGAACTTCCAAAATGGGTAGATAATTTTAACGGTAGAAACTACGCGTCCAAATATTTAAAAAAGGATTGGAATACCCTATATGACATTAAAACTTATACCCAGAGCACTGCCGATAACAAACCCTATGAAGGAACGCTCAAGGGTCAAGACGAAGCCGTTTTCCCAGTAAAAACCTCAAAATTGTTCACTAAGGACGATTATAGTGTAATTTATACTACCCCACACGGCAATAGTATTTTACTCGATTTTGCAAAAGAGACAATTGATAAGGAAAATTTAGGAAAAGGAGAAGATACCGATCTATTGGCCATTAGCCTATCTTCTACCGATGCTATTGGACATACCTTTGGAGTAAACTCGGTGGAGGTTGAGGATACATACCTTAGGTTAGATAAAGAATTGGGAGCGTTTTTTAAATATCTAGATCAAAAAATAGGAAAAGGCAAATATACTATCTTCCTTACCGCAGATCATGGAGCAAATCACAACCCGCAATTCCTACATGAAAATAAGCTGCCTGTACATACTGTTAAGTCCAATCTAAAAGAAGACCTCAATGAATTGTTAAAGAAAAGGTTTCAAGTTGATGGTTTGGTAAATAGTACGGGATACAATCAGGTACGTTTTGATTATAAATTGATTAATGAGCACCAATTGGATGAACAGGAGATGCGGGATATTTGCATGAGATATCTTAGAAGGAATCCAGAAATACTTTTTGTTGCCGATTTTAATAAGATTGGGGATGCGGCTATTCCAGAACAAATAAAACAAAGAATGATCAATAGCCATCATCCAGAAAGGACCGGAGGCATTCATTTTGTGTTCAATGCCGATGCAAAGTCCTTAACAACCAAAGGTTCTGGTCATTCGGTTTGGAATCCGGACGACGCCAGGATCCCTATGTTATGGATGGGATGGGGAATTAAGAACGGAAGATCTTCCCAACAGGCCCATATGTCGGATATAGCTCCAACATTAGCATACCTTTTAAAAATTCAGGTGCCCAATGGCAGTATTGGAAAAGTCTTGAATGAAATTTTAATCGAAGAATAGATGGCAAGATCCTTTAGGTAAGGACCATAACATTTGAAATAAAACATTATATAAAAGCGGTTATCTATTAATGGATAGCCGCTTTTTATGATTAATAATTACATTACCTATAGAGCGTGAAATGTCCCATAAACCTTTGTTTTTCCTGGTCATTCGCATTTACTTCATACCAATAATCACCAGATGGCATTTCTCTTCCTTCATAGGTGCCATCCCAGCCGGACACCTCATTTAAAACAGCCACAACCCTACCGTAACGATCATAGATCTTTACTTCCATATTAGGGAAAAAATCCTTGTTCCCAGGGAACCACGTATCGTTCTTACCATCTCCATTGGGAGTAAAGAAATTAGGGATATTTAGCTGGCCTGTAAATTTAAAAGGTATGGAAACTAAAGCCTCACACCCGTTTTGATCTACTACTCGAACGGTTACATTAGCATCCTGATTGGATAAGAAAACATTATCACTACCTTGGGATTCTCCTTGGAAGAAAAATTCATATCCCCCAAATCCTCCTGTTGCAGTTGCCGTTATTTCATTGGGGCCAGTTTTTACAGCTACTAAAGTGAGTGGGTCAAAAGCATCTATCGAAAATTCAACGTAGGTACTACAACCATTCTCATGATAGATGTACACCGTGTGGTCACCCGCTGGTAGATTTCCAAAAGTGGTCTGTGTATTGGCCACAGTTAAATCATCTTCATCCAAAGAAAATAACAAATGTGACAACAAGGTAGTATCTGCCATTCTAATATTAACTGTATTGTTAGGAAATATCCCTTCACAACCATATTCTACATTAGGTTCCGAAGTTAGATCTACTCCAATTGATATAGGCACAATAACATCGGTTTCACAGCCCATAGCATCTCGGATGAAGACCACGTAGGTCTTCCCGCCTATGAGGTTATCCATAAACAAAGAATCATTTCTTGAAAAAACCTCATCTCCGATAGAATTGGGACCTATGATTTTTGTCTCAAAATAAGTTGCTCCGCTAAGCACATCCAAAAATGGGGTTCCCCCGCTGGCAGTTAGTTGTGCAGATCCATCTGACGCATTAATACATGTTTCAGAGGAGGAAATAAAGGAAGCAGAGAGGGCATCTGGTTGTGAAATAGTCAACACAACCTTCTCACTACACCCTTTTTCATCCTGAATCAATACTTCATAATCACCAGGTGCAAGATCTGTAAAAGTGTACGCATTGGGAGATACCGGGTCACTATAAAACTTATTAAAATCAGGGGAAATTGCAAATTGCACCAACCCCTCTCCACCAGAGATTAAATCTATAGAAATAGAACCATCCTCCTGTCCATAACAGCTTACCTGATTAGGAACGGCGTTGAATTCTATAACAGCGGGTCTAACAATCTCCATTGGGCCTTTTACTTCACCACAACTAAGACCACTTGTTACCCCAATATAGTACTCCATTCCTTCTAGCAACTCTTCAAAAGTTCCATGATCTTGTGCTGGTCTTATGATAGTTGACGTAGCATTTGGAGAAAAAGGATCTCCAGGATCGCCTGCATAAAGGGTATATTGATAATTACCAACTCCACCAGCTGCAAAAGACTCTATTCTACCGTCCATTTCGGAAGCACACGAAATATCATCGGGCATATTAGGAACCAACTCTACCTGTTCCGCATCAACAAGACTTATTCCTTGTGATCTAACACTTTTACAAACATTGGCCCCAGAAATATCTTTCTTACGAATATCATACCGATAAAATCCTGGTCCAACATCCATCAAAACCGAGGTACCTATCATTTCTACATAAGGGTCGGAAGGAGGGGCATTATATAGTCTATATTCATAAACATAACCTGACTCTGGATTTTGCACACTAAGTCTTATTTGTCCGGCTCCGCCACATCCTGGCGCTTGAACTTGTACTAGTCTGGGCTGAATGGGCGCTGGCGGATTAACATAATAAGGTTGGGTGTGCCCAATACATTCATAACTTGAGGAAACTTCTATAGCATACCAACCTGCACTAATAAATCCGCCCGTAACCCCTTCAAATGTTGGTGAATCCTGCAATCCACCTCTAGACAACTCATCGTTTATATCATCGCTGCCCAAATAAAGCAACTGGTATTTGTAGCCTGCACCTACAACTCCGCCAGAAGCTCCTGAGGTTCCGGTTACCACATCGCCCGTGGTAGGATCGTACGCTTCCAAGACAGCATTATTCCCACCAGGACAAACTAAACCTTGTGGTTCCCTTATTGCTGCAACTACTGGCTCTATCGGACTAAGTAATATATCATACGTAGCCTCACATCCCTCTACATCTCTTATAGCAATCTTATAATTCCCACTAGAAAGACCATTAAATTCACTGTTTACAGTAAAGGCCACGGTTTCTATAAAGTTATTGCTTCCCAATGGAGATTCTAAAGAGAGAGAATATTCATAAGGTGCAATATCCCAACCACCCAGTCCTGTAGCTACTATTTTGCCTCTATTATCATTACAACTAACGTTGCCTATTTCCATACCGCTAACGGATAAAGGACCATTTGGCGTTCTAATGGTTGCTACATTACTACTCCCAGAACAATAAGGAACATCATCTGAGCTGATGACCACATAAAAGTTACCTCCCGGAAGATCGGTGATTCTCTCTGGATTATTGTTAGTATTAGACATGCCTGTTCTAATGGAAGTAGAAGCCGATATATCATTACTTCTATATACATTATAGGTATAATTCCCAGAGTAATTTGTTACATTTATCGTCAACTCTCCGTCATCTGCTCCAAAACAAGTAATTGGTTTAACTTCATTGATGACTGCCATTGGCACAATAGGCTCATTAACTGTATGTTTCGGTAAAGGGTACGTACAACTCCCTATATTATCCGTAATTTCAAAAAGATAGTCTCCCGCAGCGGGTAAATCAATTATAACAAAATTGTCTCCAGAAACGGTTATCGGCGCCATAGGAACTATGGAGTTAATAGTAACGGTAAAGTTGTTAGTACCAACCACATCTATCCTAATTTGTTCAGGATCCTTACAATCTAAGACCTTATCTACTGATAATGTAGGTACCACATCCGTTGGCGGGTTAATGGTTGGTATAACAAATTCTGTTCTACACCCATTACCATCAACTGCATATACTGTAATATCTCTAGGATTTCCATTATCAATTATTTCAAAAGTGTTGGACGTTTGATAGTTACCATGCCCTGTTATACTAAACTGATACCCAGAGCCCTCTGTTCCTGGATCCTCAACATTTACCGTAATTATGGTAGAACTATACCTGTTGGCCCCAACTTCACAAGCAAAATCCGGTGCACTGGCAGATATCGTAAAATCTAATGGCTCCTCCACATCAATTAAGCCCGACTGGTCTGAACAATTTCTTGCAGAAATTACTTCTACCTCATAACGTCCTGGGGAAAGATTACCAAAAGAACCGGAAGTATTATTAGTGATCAGCGCTCTAGTATCAAAATCCAATAATTGATACTCTATAGGACCATTCAACTCACTACCAGTCTGAAGGAGAATATTTATACTTCCGTTATTGGCACCATTACAAAAAATGTCTTGTTTATTCACTTCTGCAATTACCGGAGCTATAGGGCTTTCTAAGTTCACAATAACCGTATCATTACATAAAGTTTCCGTATCTTCAATATATATTCTATAATTTCCTGCAACGAGTCCTGTGAAAATCCCAGCTAATCGATCCCCAAGTAGGGGAGTTCCAATATTGCCGCCACTTTCATTTTGCAATTGATAGCTAAAGTTGTTGCTACCCCCTACTACTTCTGAAGTAATTGTTCCATCCGGATTAAAACAATCGGGATCGGTAGAAAATCCTCCACTTACGGCTAGGAATTCATAAACCTCTGCATTCGCTTGGATAGTACAACCATTCCCATCTACGAGTTCAACAGGATAGGACCCTGGACTATTCACATAAAAAGTAGCTTCATATAGAGCCCCATTTAACACTCCAAATTGGGATTCCCCTCCCAAGGTGAAACGAGGTGTATTTATGGTGCTAGGTACAGAGACATAGACCTCAAATGACGTAGCGTTAACATCACATTGGTTAACAACAGTTATTACTGGAGGTGTTACATTAGGCTCTAACTGGATTACGGTAGCTATGTTAAAAGAAGTACAACCATTAGTATCCTTAACATAAACATCATAATTCCCTGCGGGAGCAAAAAAGGTGGTTTCTGTTACAAAATCTCCTAAGTTAGGTGTATTTCCTTGATCCATAAACGCAAATTCATACGGCGCTCCGGTCCCACCCGTGCCTTGAACAGTAATAGATCCATCGGCATTACAATTTGCAGGACGCTGCGTTAAAATATCGATCGAAGGTAGGTTTGGGTCAATTGTAATAGAGGCTGAATCCGTACATTCATCGGTTACATTGGTTACCAAAATCTGATAGTTACCGGACAATGTTAAATGACTATTAGAATATGAGACAGATGTTGGAATCACCGTTGCTAATTCCATTGTAGATCCGTTGCTATTGTTCACCAGTTCTATTCTTAGTTCATCACCAAGATTAAATCCATCTATAGTATATACAATTTCGCCATTTCTATTAACATCACAGAATCCTGTCGTAGACGTTGCCGTTACGTCCAATAAAGTGGGTCCATCTACAGGTTCTATGCTATCTACATAAATACATCCTGTATTTGTATCTAGTACCTCCACGGTATAAGTAATCCCAAACTGTAATCCATTAAATGTATGTCTTCTCAATGGAGAGTTAACCGGTTCAAATGAATTGGCGGGGTCTTCCACCAGTCGAATTTCAAACGGACCAATACCACCGTTAATCTCCACAGTGTTTGTAAAACCGGTAGTACTACAAGTAAGAGGAGTAATAGGGTCTGGCACTACAGTCACCATATTTTGACCAATGCTAACCGTATCTAGATCTCTACAACCAGCAGAATCCATCGTCACAACAGTATAGGTACCAGGAGTAAGTCCGCCAAATGTATGTGAAGTAGACGCGGTAGGCCCGCTACGGGTTACCTCTGCACCAAATTGATTTTGTAGTATAAAGGTGAAGTTTGGGCTTCCATCAGATACACCAGTTACTTCTATCTCACCATAAACCCCACTAGGAGAACACGTTGCATCAACTGCTAAAACAGTGGCATTAGGTGGAAGAGCGCTATTTGTACCTATGGTCTCACTCCCTGTAAAAACACATCCCCTAGAATCCCTTACTATATAAGAATAGGTTTGTCCTGCATTTAAATTAGAGTACGTAGTTTGAGAAGAAAAGCCTCTTCCATCAAAATTAACTTCATATGGAGGCACACCAATCGCAGCATTAGGAACTACAGTAATAATACCATTATTCGTTCGCCCACAACTAGCAGCTGCTACATTTGCCGATGCGTCAATTCCCACGGGAGGATCCATAACCAAAGGATTTGATTCCGACACACATCCTTCATTATCCGTTACACGGAAGATGTAAATTCCTGGAGTTGAAGTATCAAAAAGAAAATTAGTGGACATCAACGCTTGCGGGGGACCAAAGCTACTACCGCTGTCCGAGCTAACTTCGTATTGCTTAGGGCCAGGTCCGGAAAGGTATCCTCCTGAAACACGTACACGTACTTGGCCTGGGTCTGTACCACAAGGAATATCGCTTTCTATAGCAGTGGTCACCCGCAATCTACCTCTCACTGTAACATTTATACTGTGACTACAATTATTACCATCCCTTACCTGAATAGTATGGTTTCCTTGAGGCACTCCAGTGAATACAGGACTTGACTGCCAAGACGTAATCCCATTAATTTGATACTGATGGCTACTCAAAGGTGCGCTACCTTCTGCAGAACTCACGGCTACAGTGGCCCCTGTACCAGGAATAAAGCAAAAATCTGAGGCTCCTGAATCCAGTGTAAGGGTTGGAGCGCTTATGGAGGTAAGGTTAAAATTAAATGTTTCAACACACCCCTCAGAGTCAGTAACAGTCATGGTATATGCTCCTACTTGGCTGAGATTTGCAAACGTTCTATTGGATGTTGGTCCAATAACTGCCCCCGTTGGCGGTGTTAAGGTATATCTATGATTGCTCCAACCACCGGTAGAATTGGCCACTACCCTACCCCTGTTACTATTGGCACAGCTCATATCTGTAACAGTACCCGTTAATGATAACAAGGTGGAAGGCTCCAGAATAGTAATGGAAGCGGTTTCCGTACACCCCGTATCAATATCCGTTACCGTAATTTCATAAGTTCCCATTCCAGATGGTGGCAACACCACTTCACTACTATTTTGTGGCACACTTTCAGGTCCACCGTTAATAGTATAGGTATAGCTATTGGCAAATCCGTCTATAATAAAACTACCAGTACCATCAGTTGCTCCGGTACAGACCTGTGTATCCCCACCCGATTTAACCCGTGCCCGTATAGAACTAATATTTGCTGCCGTAAAACTTTTAGTGTAAGTACAACCATTTACATCAGTTACCCTAAATTGGTATGCCGTTGCAGTATTTAAACCAGTAAAAGTATCATTAGACCCATTGTCAATATTTGGACCCGGGCCAACCACCTCATATTTTGTAATTGAATGATTACTAGTTACGGTCAATTGTACATCTACGGTCCCCACAGAACAGTTTATATTGTTCTGGGAAAAAGAAATTGCTTTTGGTGGATCTATATCACTAATTGTTATCGGGGTCAGTTCTAATCTACACCCACCATTATCCCTTATTATTGGGGTATAGGTCCCCGGAGCCAAATTACTATAGACCGTCTTAGTACTAAAGTTAACGGGGGCATCTCCAGAAACACTAAAGACATAGCCACTGCCAGAACCTCCCGAAAAAGGGCCTTGAAATTCAATTTGTCCTCCAATGGGGCCACCCATACCATCACATGTCCTATCTAATATTTTTACTGCATTTCCAGATATGGCTCCTGTAGTAGCAACAGTAACAGAATTAGACATATCCATAATACAGTCAAAACCACCTTGTTGGTAACGTACTTGTATGGTAGGGTAGCTGCCCGCTGGAACGGTAATCATAGGATTGGTACTCCAAGTATCACTAGGCGATGCCCTAAAGGATAGGTTATACCCCTTTGCATCCACCACATTAAAATCTAATTTAGCCCCCCCGTTGGTACAGTTACCATCTATGCCACTTACCATGATGTTTGGAGGAGTTAATTCCTCTACATTGGCAGATGCAGTAATGGTACACCCTTTGCTATCTGTAATTAAAAAATCATAAGATCCAGGGCTAGTTACGGTATAGACTGCATCACTAGTATAAGCACTACTGGATGGACCCGTACCGTTTACCACAAAGGTATATGGTGCTGTTCCCCCTGAGGTCTTAACAGAAATATCTACGCTGGCAACGCTGCATCCAAAACTATTATTGACCTCCGTTGATGCATCCATAGCAACCATTCCTTCCCCGATCACAATGGGATTTCCATTAACATCCAGGTCCTGGGAAGGGGGCGGAATTCCTAAAGCTGTATCCCCTTTACATTGTTGTGTTTCTACACTAACACTGTAGGTTCCAAAACCAACGGCACTAAAAATATAATTATCGGCAGCTATAAATGAAGTGAATTCTTGCGGAGAACCACTAGCATCCAATAAGGTATATTTATAGGGTCCTGGCACATTACGCACTGCCACTGAAATACTCCCAGTATCCCCGCTACACTGGGCGTCCACATAGGTCATTTCGATATCGATATCCCTTTGTTCAATAACAATGGGATCATATAGGTATTCACAAGTATTTTGGGTGTTTTGCAATCTAGCTTTTACTACATAGGTCCCAGGAACCAAATCACTAAAAATAGCTCCCTGCCACGGCCCAAAACCAATTCCATTATCTATACTGTACTCATAGGAACTAGATAGATTGGTGATTTGAATCCTTCCAGGAGTCCCACAGACAAAGTCTCTCTTTACAAAAGTTTGGGTAATAGTGCTTTTCTTTACATTAAAGTAATAATACGGCCCCGTTCCATTTACTCTTACCCTATAGCCTGCACCGGTGGAAGAACTGATGCTGCTTGCATCTATGTTAAATATATTGTTGGTACTTATTGTATTCCAGCAACCTATATTGGTATTGGCACATTTATCATCCACGTTAAAAGTACATCCGCTACCAGGAGAAAATTGTTGCCAATCATAACTACTGTAGGAACCCTGTAACGCCACTAATCTATCATCAAAATCACCACATAGGGCATAGCTTGCCATGGAACTACCATCATTGTTGCAATTATCATATGCATCCGCATTGGTAATAATTGTTGCGAACATCACAGCAGGGGTGGTATTCGGTTGTAAAAGCGTTAAATCTTTAATTTTTAAAGGGGCAAGCTCCTTGTCGGCTTCAAGCATTAAAGCTACTTCGGAATTAACAATACTAAGTGCTGAGGGAATATCAGCAGTCATTTTATGGACAACAGATTTTGCTATTGCAGAACTGCATACTATTGATACCAGAAGTAAAAATGCGACATACCAATAATGCCGTGGTTTGGGTGATAGCATACGTTAAGTAGGTTTTTCAAAATATATTTGGATTTGGGTTCAAAGTATATTTTGTAGTACTAGTTTATACTTATATTTTATAATTATCTTTATCGTCTAAAGCCAAATTATTAATTATTAAACGTTTAAATATGAAGAATAGTATTTCCTTCCTCGTCTTGGTACTCCTAGGATTAAATTTATCCTGTGCGCAACAGGGTGAAAATGAAGTGAGCACGCCTGATAAAATAACTTTCACTCCACAACTCATTATAGATGATTTACCAATTGCATGGGGAATGGCATTCTTGCCCGATGGAAGTATCCTGATTACCGAAAAGTCCGGGGATTTAATACGTTTTAAGGATGGCAACAAATCTATCATCAACAACTCCCCTACCATATACAACCGAGGACAGGGTGGGTTGCTGGATATAGCTATAGATCCGGATTATAAAAACAACGGCTGGATATATATTTCATACTCATCTGAAGAAGGGGAGGACAAAGGAGGTAATACCGCAATAATGCGTGCAAAATTAAATGGCAATAGCTTAACCAATAACGAAGTACTCTATAAGGCAAGTCCAAACTCAACTAAAGGTCAACATTTTGGTTCTAGGATTGAATTTGACAATGACGGATATTTATATTTTTCCATTGGAGATCGTGGGGATCGGGATGTGAATCCGCAGGACATTACAAAGGATGGAGGAAAAGTTTACCGCATAAATAGGGATGGAAGCATTCCGTCTGACAATCCATTTGTTAATTCTGAGGGCGCAAAAACTGCAATTTACAGCTACGGTCACCGCAATCCGCAAGGAATGGTTAAGAACCCATATACGGGAGATATCTGGACAAATGAACACGGCCCACAGGGCGGGGATGAAATAAATATTGTAGGAAAAGGTAAAAATTACGGATGGCCAGTGATTACCTATGGAATAAATTATAGTGGCACCCCAATTACCGACCAGACAAAAAAGAAAGGGATGGAAGATCCACTTCACTACTGGGTTCCTTCAATTGCCCCTAGCGGAATGACTTTTGTAACCAGTGATAAATATCCTAGTTGGAAAGGAAGTCTATTGATAGGATCTTTAAAATTCCAATATTTGGAACGCTTAGAACTGAAAAACAATAAAGTGGTGTATCGCGAAAAGCTTATGCCCGATCTGGGTAGGATTCGTGATGTAAAACAGGCGCCAGACGGATTTATTTATGTTTCAGTAGAAGGCAAGGGCATTTATAAATTAGTACCAAAAATATAATTTATTTTAAATACATAAGATCATACTAATGTGGGGGTAGTAGCTCAAAGCCTCTCTCCCACATTAAATGGATAAAACGCAACTCTAATCTATATAAATAGCTAAGAAAATCTCCATGAAGTTTATAATAATAACCTATATAAGTGCACTAATTACCCTTACCCTTTTTCTTTCACAAGATAAAGCGCTAGAGGAAAGCATTAAACGAGGAGCGGATATTTATTCTGATTTTTGTGTTACCTGCCATTTACCCAATGGGAAGGGTGTAGAGAAGACTTTCCCACCATTGGCCAAATCAGATTACTTATTAAAAAATAGGGAAGAAAGTATACGGGGCATAAAATTTGGCCAACAAGGAGAAATAGTGGTCAATGGTATTACTTATAATAATACCATGCCTGCGATGGGATTGGATGACGAGGAAATAGCCGATGTAATGAACTACATACTCAATTCTTGGGGCAACAAAGGCAAAGACTTTGTTACCCCGGAAGAAGTCTCTAAAATCCAGAAAAAGTAGTGCTAGCCTTTTTGGGCATCTATTACCTTTTTAACGGAACCAAATTTTTTTAACAAAGTTTCGGCCTCCTTATAATCCAAGTTAAGTTCCTCTACTAAATATCGGGTACCACGGTCTACAAGTTTTATATTACTGAGCTGCATATTCACCATCTTGTTTCCCTTTACTCTCCCAATTTTGATCATTAGGGCAGTAGATATCATATTGAGGACTAATTTCTGGGAGGTACCACTTTTCATTCTTGTACTTCCGGTAACGAATTCTGGACCTACATTTACCGCAATGGGAATTTCAACTGCTTCTGCTAATGGAGAGCCTGGATTATTGGTAACACATGCGGTAAGCAAACCCTTGGCTTTTGCTTCTTTCACCCCACCAATAACGTAAGGGGTGGTTCCCGAGGCGGCTATTCCAACAACAGCATCATTTTCATTAATACCATAGGCTATAAGATCTTTCCAAGCTTGGTCGGGATCATCCTCTGCATTTTCCACTGCTTTTCGGATGGCAATATCTCCACCTGCTATTAGACCAATAACACGGTCGTAAGGCATCCCATATGTGGGCGGAATCTCTGAGGCATCCAAAATACCCAATCTCCCGCTAGTACCTGCTCCGATGTAGAACATACGTCCCCCTTTATTAAATCTTTCCACCAGGGCATCTACCAATTTAGTAATGGAAGGAATTTCCTTTTCTACCGCCGCTGCAATTTTCTTGTCCTCTTCATTAATACTGGAAAGGATAACATTGGTATCCATAAATTCCAGGTCATTGAAGTTAGAAGGCATTTCGGTAATTCTCTTATACTCTGACATACTTAATAAAATTGTAGTGTTTACTAATAAATTAAAGCTGATCTCTTGGTATTATAATCTTAAACTAGGCTTAAAAAAGGTGCTAAAGATACTTTACCTAAGTCTACTAATAAAGAAATTGAACTTCTAAATAATTCTTATTTCTTGATAATCTCTTGCATTTTACACCTCCATAAACCAACTCTCGATAATTTTAAATCCTATAAAACAGCCATTAAACCGTCTCATCTTATAGTATATTAAATCTCTTGTTCCTATACATATCCAGTAGCGGATTTTCGGGATCTAATTCGGTTATCAATGTATCAATACCTTCTATATCGCAAATCTTGTAACGCTGAATGGTATTTAGTTTTTCTGATATCACAGGGGCCACTATTTTTCGGGAGGCTTTAATCATCGATTTCTTTAACTGCACAATCTCCCAGTCAAATTCCGATAATCCATATGATAGATCAATGGAATGAGTTCCTAAAAAACACAGATCAACCGAAAACTCGGATAACATATGAATAGCACTACCTCCTACGGTGATCTGAGAATCCTTGGAGACTCTTCCACCAATAAAAATTATTTCTACATTCGGTTTTGTCAGTAGTTGCGTAGCCACCGGCAGACTAGGCGTAAAACAGGTTAATTTTAAATTGGTGGGCAACAACCTGGCCATTTCCATATTAGTGGTTCCACCGGTCAACAGTATAACCTGTCCATCCCTTAATAAGGTTATTGCCTTTTCTCCTATTATTGATTTCTCATCTTTGGAATATATTTCAACTCCCTGAAAATTATAATTATGAAAGCCCAAGGAAATAGCACCCCCATGTACTTTTTTCAGCTTCTTTTTCCGATGCAATTCAGTAATATCTCGCCTAACTGTGTCAACGGACACATTAACGAGGTCGGCCATATCGGGTAATAACACCCTATTATGCCTTCTAACCTCATTTAAAATGATTTGCTGTCTTTCTGCCTTTAACATAATTATAACTATAATAACAAATATAAACAATTAATCATCCGCTTGCAGCAAACTGAATAAAAATAGAAAAATAATTGCAAAAAATTGCAAATAATTCTAATTATTGCCTATTTTTGAAAGGCGTAGGATTACATATTCTAATAAATCGCAAAAAACTGCATTGCAAATGAGCAAGTAAAACTCGTAATTGAATATTTTATTAACCTAAAATTAACGACTTAAGATTACCTAAAAAATTGCATTTAACAGGACCTTTTTTATTACTCGTTTTGAAACGATTTAGACTAACTAATTAAACTAACACAGATTATGGAAAAAAGATTTCAAAAATCATTTTTGTTCTTGGCGCTCCTGTGTTCCATACAAGTATGGGGACAGACCAAAACCGTTACAGGGGAGATTTACGACCCTGAAGGGGTGCCCATTCCTGGAGCAGGAATTTACGTGAAAAACACATCTAACGGTACCATATCCGATTTTGACGGAAAATTTTCACTTCAGGTACCAGAAAGTGGTAATACTGTACTTGTATTTTCTTCCTTAGGATTTCTACAACAGGAAATCACGGTAGGGAACAAAACCAACTTCACCATTACCCTTCAGACCAATGTAGAAGGCTTGGATGAGGTAGTTGTAGTTGGATATGGAAGTCAGAAAAAAAGAAATGTAACTGGAGCTGTGACCGGGGTAGATACCGAGGTACTCACCTCTAGACCCATTACCGACGTAGCTAGAGGGCTACAGGGAGCTACTCCTGGACTTACTATAACGTCTCCAAGTGGACAGATCGGAGAAAATCCTACTATTAAACTAAGGGGATCTGTTGGCACCTTAGGTACAGGTGGCGGCGCACAACCACTAATCTTGGTAGATAACGTAGAAATCCCAAGTTTACAGTCCATTAACCCAGAAGACATTGAGGAAATATCCGTATTAAAGGATGCAGCCTCTACCTCTATCTATGGATCAAGGGGAGCTTGGGGAGTTATTTTAATTACTACCAAAAAAGGGAGAAAGAATAGAGCTCCATCAGTCAACTATTCTAACAACTTTTCATGGGCGACCCCTACGGTTACCCCTAAAGTAGCACCTGCAGCTGATGGTGCCGAAATGGCGTTTGCTGCCGTTAATAGAAGAATTCCATCTTTAAAATCCTTTGGCGTAGTAGGGATGAGAATAGACCAATTGGCTATTGAAAAAATGAGGGATTGGGAAGCACAATATGGCGGACAGGACTTAGGGATGGAAATGGTTGAAGGTAGAGATTATGAAATAAGGGACGGAAACTAGTTTTTCTATAGGTCTTGGAATCCTAGCAAACTGTTTGTTAAAGAGTGGGCTCCACAGCAAAAGCAAGATTTTTCGCTTACCGGAGGAGGAGAAAACACTACTTACTATCTTGGATTGGGGTACCTGAACCAAGGTGGGGTGTATAAAACAAATCCCGATACTTATGAGCGATATAACTTAAACCTTAGTATTAATTCTACTATAACGGACTGGTTAGATATCAGAGCTAAAGTGATGCATAATAACTCTTCACAAACAGATCCATTTAAGTTTGGCTCTGCAACTTATGATGCATGGTACTACACTACTAGATGGCCGGCATTCTATCCATATGGTACTGTAGACGGTAAACCGTTTAGAAATCATATTTCAGAAGTGGAACAGGCTAAAATGAACGAAAATAACTCTAGCTTATCTCGTATTAATTTAGGAACTACCATAACCCCTATTGAAGATTTAGCCATTAATTTTGACTTTACCCATGACAGGGTTGAAGACCACGAAAAGCAGGTTGGAGGAACTTTATATGCCTATAACTTTTGGGCACAGGGTGCCGATTTTTCTTATGTACCTTATAGTAGCTCTGCTTATGACCGTGTACAATACAACTCTAGTTGGAGCAGAAGAAATACCGCAAAAGCATATCTAGTTTACGATAAGGCTTTTGATGATCACGAGTTTAAATTCACCTTTGGAGGGGATATGGAAAAATATGATTATTGGCACCACTACTCCCAAAGAAGAAATCTTCTAAATCCAGACCAAGGAGAATTAGCACTGGCAACTGGAGATATGTTTATTGGAGGAGATAGAAACAAATGGAACACTTTAGGTTTCTTTGGAAGAATTAACTACGCCTACAAAAATAAGTTACTATTGGAACTAAATGCTAGGTATGATGGTTCGTCTAGGTTATCATCTGACAAAAAATGGGGTTCTTTCCCTTCTGTATCTGCAGGATTATATCCTAACTGAAGAGAATTTCATGGAGTCTTTATATCCAACACTTTCCTTCTTAAAACTAAGAGCTTCTTATGGTTCAGTAGGAAACCAAAATACCTATTTATCCAGTATTTATAGAATTATGTCCTCTAGTTCTTCTGAATGGCTAATAGATGGAAACAATCAAGTTACTGTAGGAACTCCAGGCGCGTTGCCTTCCTCTTTAACTTGGGAAACGGTGACCACTTTAGATGTTGGTTTGGATGCTAGATTTTTCAACAACAAACTTGGAATGACCTTTGACTGGTACGAGAGAACGGTTAGTGACATGCACAGTTCCGGAATAACCCTTCCCAGCAGCTTTGGAACTTCTTCTCCAAGACGTAATTACGGAGAGTTACAGACCAAGGGTTGGGAGCTGAGCTTGGATTACAAACACCAGTTTGACAATGACCTTAAAGTAAGTGCATTGGTTACCTTGACAGATTTTAAAGAAAAACTAACAAAATACTCAAACACTACAAAAGGTATCACCTCTAATTATGAAGGTAAAGTCCTAGGAGAAATTTGGGGATATGAAACGGATAGATTCTTCACTGAAGACGACTTTAATTCTGATGGCTCTTACGCCAATGGGGTTGCAGATCAAAGTCTTTTTGAAACCAACGGTTGGTTTAAATATGGCCCTGGTGATGTAAAGTTTAAAGACCTTAATGGAGATGGAGTTATAGATTATGGCAGTAGAACTGTTGGAGATTCTGGAGACATGAAGGTAATTGGTAATTCAACTCCTAGATATCAGTACGGTATTCAATTGGGTGCCGATTTTAAAGGCATAGACCTTAGCGTATTTATGCAAGGGGTAGGAAAACGTGATTTCTGGGCTAATGGTCCGGTGTTTATCCCAGGATACAGATACGGCGAAGGATGGTATGAGCACCAATTAGATCATTGGACTCCTGAGAACACTAACGCGTACTACCCTAGACCAAACGATCAGGGCCAGAGTAATAGTTCAATGAACTTTTTGCCACAGACTAAGTATTTGCTTAATATGTCTTACCTACGTATGAAGAACATTACCCTAGGTTACTCTTTTCCAGAATCGGTGTTAAACAAATTAAGAGTGAACAAATTAAGATTATATCTAAGTGGTGAAAACTTATTTGAAATTAGTGGAGTACAAATTCCAGTAGATCCAGAAGTTGACTATACCAACGCTGGAACCAATGATACCTCTAGCTTTGGAAGAGTTTATCCATTTAGAAGATCGTACTCTTTTGGACTTCAATTATCCCTATAATTTTTAAATGAAAAATATGAAGACAATATATAAAATATCACTATTTTTTCTTAGCCTCACTGTACTAGTAGGCTGTGAAGACGACCTATTGGACGTACCGCCACAAGATATGTTGGTAGACGAGACCTATTGGAGCAGTGAGGGCAACGTAAAAACATTTGCCTTTGGCTTCTATACCGGTTATTTTAAAGGCTACGGTTCTGGCTATACTTGGGGGAATTACTTTTCAGGTCAAACTCTGAACGATGATTTTGCACCTACCAATCCATCTAGATTTGCCTTACAAGTACCCACTTCCGGCGGAGGATGGGGATTTGGTTGGGTCAGAAAAGCCAATATCTTTATCAATAGAGTACAAACTGTACCCATGGAACAAGAGGCCATAGACCACTGGACTGGAATTGGCAGGTTTTTTAGGGCAATGGAATACCATGATTTGGTAGCCCGATTTGGCGATGTACCCTACTATGATCAAGAGTTATCAGAAGAGGATAATGAGCAATTATACAAAACTAGGGATGATCGTACTTTTGTGATGGATAAGGTATTGGAAGACCTACAATTTGCTGCCACCAACGTTAGGGCATCCGTAGACAATAATGGTTTGGAGGTGAATAAGGATGTGGTACTCGCCTTTATGTCGCGTATTATGTTATACGAAGGTACTTGGCAGAAATATCACGAAAACAATAGTGCTAAGGCCTCCGAATATTTGGAAGCTGCCAAATGGGCGGCTGATCAAATCATAAACAGTGGGAATTATTCCTTAGGGAACTACAGAGCGGTTTTTAACTCTCTTAGCCTTAAATCAAATCCAGAGGTAATCCTTTACAAGGAATATGAGTCAGGCCTGCTTACACATGCCTTAAATAGCTATAACAATAAGGAACCACAAACAGGGATTTCAAAAAATGCTATTGAATCTTATCTTACTGAAGATGGATTGCCAATTTCCCTATCTCCATTGTATCAAGGGGACCAAGGTATAGACAATGTGATGGCCAACAGAGATGGTAGAATTTATGAGACCTTTGTATCATCAGAGTTAAGAATTAATGGTGTTGCGCCCAACCATTCTACAACAGGAATCGCAACACATAAATTTTTAAATGAAAGTATAAAGGACGATCCCATAGGAAGCTCTAACTTAAATCCAACCGATGCGCCAATTATTCGTTATGGAGAAGTACTGTTAAATTATATAGAAGCAGTAGCTGAATTAGCTACATTAGGAGGTGCTGCCGTATCGCAAGGGGATCTGGATAGGTCTATTAATGTATTGAGAGACCGCGTAGGAGTTAATTTGCCTCATTTACAAGTATTGGGAGATATGCCTGCTGTGGGTGGTATTGTATATGACGATCCTAAAAGAGATCAGGATGTACCTGCATTACTTTGGGAAGTCCGTAGAGAAAGAAGGGTAGAATTGATAATGGAAGGATATAGATTAGACGACCTTAAACGTTGGAAGAAATTGGCATATGTAGATATGGTTGCCAATCCTGAAATTAATCGAGGTGCGTGGATTAAGAAATCCGACTACCCCGAAAGCGAACTGAAGGACATCACATTGACAGATGGAGACGAGGGATATATTATACCTGCCTCTGCTTCTGCATCACTAAGAGTATTTGATAATGAAAGGGTCTACCTAAGCCCAATCCCATTAGATCAAATTACGCTTTACAAAGACCAAGGAGTTACTTTGGAGCAAAACCCAGGATGGGAATAGCAGTTAAGTGTTAATTATATACCTAAAGTACTTCAGAGCAATGCTCTGAAGTACTTTTTTTTAATATTAGAATAATCGTTTTATAACAATATAATCCTCCCTCTATCCTCAAAATTCAATGAAAAAATATTCTTATCACCTTATACTACTTAGCATTCTTAGCATCCTGTCCGTAGGATGCAAACCATCCAAAATATCCGCTTACCTAGACAAACAGCCTATCTCTACTGTTTACACTGATAATAAAACTGTAAAATGGGACCCAAAAACACCTTATAATGTAGAAGAGTTTCGAGCTGCATGGGTAGCCACCGTGGCAAATATTAATTGGCCAAGTTCACCTGGACTCCCCGTCCATGAGCAGCAAAAAGAGGCTATACAACTTTTGGATTTATTAGAAGAAAACAATTTTAATGCTGTTATATTTCAGGTTCGCCCACAGGCAGATGCGCTTTACAAAAGTAACATTGAACCTTGGTCTTATTACCTAACCGGTAAACAGGGAAGTGCTCCCGAAATAGATTATGACCCCTTACAATTTTGGATACAAGCGGCGCACGAGAGAGGATTGGAATTGCATGCATGGCTAAATCCATATAGGGCACACCATACGGCTGGAGGTGAAATAAGCAATACGTCCATAATAAAAACCAATCCCGAATTAGTTGTAGCACTAGAAAATGGTATGTATTGGATGGATCCATCCCTAAAAGGAACACAAGAACATTCCTTAGCAGTGGTGATGGATATCGTAAATAGATACGATGTAGATGGCATCCATTTTGACGATTATTTTTACCCCTATGACTCGTATAACAATGGAAAGGATTTTCCAGATGATAAGAGTTGGATTTCCTATCTTAATGATGGTGGCAAGCTGTCCAGATCCGATTGGAGACGCCAGAGTGTAAACACCTTTATCAAAAATGTATATAACGAGATAAAAGATTCTAAACCCCACGTGAAATTTGGCCTTAGTCCTTTTGGCATATGGAGACCTGGTTACCCAGAATCCGTTGTAGGGCTAGATCAATACGATAAACTGTATGCAGATGCCAAACTTTGGTTAAACGAAGGTTGGGTAGATTACTATACTCCACAACTATACTGGAGAATTAATAAAATAGGACAAAGTTTCCCAGAACTTTTGGGCTGGTGGCAAAGCGAAAACACCAAACAAGTCCACCTATGGCCAGGGCTGAATATTGGTCTTGGAGGAGATGAAAAAAATGCAGACGAAGTTATCAATCAAATTATGATTACTCGTGGTATGGTACCAAAAAGTAAAGGCGCCGTTCATTGGAGCATTGCCCCATTAATTAAATATGATAGCTTGGCACTTGCCATAAAAAATGGTCCTTATAGCAAAAAAACCTTAGTTCCTCCTTCCCCATGGCTGAATAACACACCTCCAACCCCCCCAAGTCTTCAAATAAAAAAAGAACAAGATGCTATTGAGTTAACATGGAGCCACCCAGAAAAATCTCAGATATTTAGATGGGTAGTATATTACCAACGCCAAGGCAAAAGATGGGAACACACCATCCTAAACCAAGGATCAACATCCTTGACCCTCCCTATTACCCAAGAAAATGGTAAATTCCCCATTATAAAAGCTGGACTATCAGCAGTAGATAGAACGGGTAACCAAAGTGAATTTTTTGAATTAAATATCAATTAAAACCAAATCCCTATGAGCCCATTAATCGTTTTTGGAGTGATAGCAGCCTATTTTGCAATGCTAATGGTCATTAGTTACTTCACCTCCAAAAAATCTGACAATGATACATTCTTTACTGGCAACAAACAATCGCCTTGGTATTTAGTGGCTTATGGAATGGTAGGTGCCTCCTTATCAGGGGTCACTTTTATTTCTGTCCCAGGCGAAGTAGGGAATACTGCGTGGACCTACCTTCAATTTGTAATGGGAAATATGGTGGGTTATGCCGTTATTGCTTTTGTGCTGGTCCCACTTTTTTATAGGCTAAACCTAATTTCTATCTATGAATACCTAAATGATCGATTTGGAATGAAATCGTACCGGACTGGCGCGTCATTCTTCATTATTTCACAAACTATTGGAGCCTCTTTCAGGCTCTTTCTAGCCGCACTAGTCTTACAAATTGCTTTTTTTAATGCTTTTGGCATTCCATTTTGGGTAACTGTTTTTATCACCATTTTATTAATATGGTTGTACACGTATAAAGCAGGCATTAAGACCATAGTATACACAGACACCTTGCAAACCACTTTCTTATTAGCTGCGGTTGTGATAAGTATTGTGGTAATTCTACAGCATCTAGACCTAAAAATAGGGGATCTTTATGGTGTGGTATCCTCTAACCCCATGTCCAAAATTTTTGAATGGGACTGGCTATCCAATCGTAATTTTTTCAAAACGTTTTTAGCAGGTGTTTTTATTACCATTGCTATGAACGGACTAGATCAAAACGTAATGCAGAAAAACTTAACCTGTAGAAATATAAAGGACGCCCAGAAAAACATCCTTTGGTTTTCAGTTACCTTTTTCCTGTCTACTATGTTGTTTCTAATCCTTGGAATTCTAATATACGAGTACGCAGGAAGCCATAATATCGCAATCCCCGAAAGAACGGATGATCTTTACCCCCTTCTGGCACTAAACTATTTTGGCATTCTGGCTGGAACAGTATTCTTGGTCGGCATTGTAGCCGCAGCTTTTTCAAGTGCCGATTCTGCCTTAACAGCCCTTACTACCTCCTTTTGTGTAGATATTCTTGACATCAGAAAAAAACAATCGTCTCAAAAGAACATAAGGCAGTATGTACATATTGGATTTACTCTGGTTATGTTTACGGTAATCGTCATCTTTAACGCATTTAATGACAGTAGTGTAGTAAGTGCGGTTTTTAAAGTCGCCGGATTTACCTATGGCCCGTTGTTAGGGCTATTTGCATTCGGACTTATGTTTAAACAAAAGATAAACGACAAACTAGTCCCCTACATCTGTATTCTTTCCCCTATACTGTCCTTAGTTCTAGATCTAAATTCCGAAGCTTGGTTTAATGGTTTTAAATTTGGATTCGAGATATTGTTGATCAATGCAATGATAACCATGATTGGACTTTGGATGTTGACGCAAAGAAAAAACACGGTTATCACCAACTCTAACTAAAAAAGTTGCTTTTCATAAGCACAGAAGGCTAATGAATTGCAAATAAAATTAAACACAGATTGCATTCTCTATTACTAAACTTCCTGTCTTTAACAATTAAAGATGGGGAAGTTTAACATTAGAAAGAAAAATTTTAATTACTGGTAATGAGGTATTTACATTGTAATCGCTATTAATTCAAAGTCACAAATACCTTTAATTTAAATAGGTAAAACCACACTCCTACTCCTTCAAACGATACATATAATAGCCACCGCCTTTGTCCCAGCTACAGAAAATAAGTGTTTTTTCATCCGGTGACACTCCTAGCCCCCTTGGTTCTGCTCCATCCAGTTCAGGTAGTTCTAAGGTCCAAACTTGTTTTTTATTGGCATTCCTATAGTGAAAGGTGGATGGAGAAATGCCGCTAGATCTTGTTGCTACATACATGGCCTCCTTCCTAGGGACCCGTAGCGCACTACTTCCCCCGTAGGTACTTACTATAGCTTCCTTTTCCGCATACTTCTGCCCGTCTTTACTGGTGTATACCTGTATCTTTGCAGTCCCAGGATCGGGAAAATAAAGACTTAATCCATCTGGACTCATATCGAACGTACGTGCCAGAATTCTATCTTTTAGTTCTAGGATCCTCACTAGATCAAATTTTGAAGGATCATTATCATTCTGTTTTAAGACATAATTGGGATCATCCGCAAATAGGGACATGGCATAGATCTCACCAAGCTCATTTACCCTCGGCGCTGTGATGGCACGCTCACCTGCTGGCACCTCCCATACCGCAATTCCTTCTCCGGTATTCGCATCTATCTTTATAAGGCGCCTATTTATTCCGGCTAAAATATGTCCGTCCAAATCTACTCCTACCCCATTCACTGGACTGAGTTTATAATCTATCCCATTTATCATAACACTTTGCAAAGGAGAAAAACTGGCAGGCGCCCCTTCTGCTGTTCTAACCACAAAGCCCTTATTGTAATCGGCCAACCATAGTTTATTATTGCCGTCCCAAACGGCTCCATACCCTCCTCCCGATGGGACTATCTTATCTACAAACTCATAATTGGGGGCCACTATTTCTGCAAAATCCTCCAAGGGTTCATTAGATTTTATCAAATGTAATTTCTCAGTCGAAGAGGGGGTGATATTGCTCCCGTCGGAAGAAAGCACCCTATGGTAGAAAATTCCTGACTCCCCTTCTTCAATTCCAGATAAAAGCTCAAACCAAATACGCTCTACAATCTTAAATCTTGGTTCCCTTCCCGTTTGATGCTGCCATAAGACATTCTTAAAATCGGGGTCTTTCGCTAATTGATACGTATAAGAAACAAAATCGCCATCCCTATCCATTGAAGGCTTCCACTCCACCATGTACAGGGTTTCACTATTTCTTATGCCATAGGTATTTTTGGATTGGTGTGAAAGAATTTCTGTTGGTTCAGGGGGTTTGTTGCCAATAGGGTAAAGCTGGCTTCTATATTTTTGATCTTTCCATGTCACCTCAACGTTTAAAGCTCCTACTGCAAGAGATTCCTTTACATCCCGATCCAATGCCATTTCACCCTTAAATACTAGTTGACCCTTTTTTCTCCGAGTAACTTTTAATGATTTTATAGAATTACTCGCTTCGGTATTTCTCCCACTTCCCAAACTCACAGCAGCATTTTTGGTGAAATCTTGGCTCAGAAGCTCCAATTGTCCTTCTAGGTATAAAATATCATCTCGAATTTCTGCAAGTACCATTCCTTGGCCTACGCTATTATGGTCTACCTCAGTATCGAAAACCGATCTAAAGCTCCCTTCAACATGTGTGAAATTGGTATTTATATCCCGGCGGATAATGTTCCCATTTACTCCGAACATAGCGGAAGGATACCTAGAAGTTTCTAAAATTTCCATTTCGGCAGCATTCCGCTTTTTTATGTTATAGGTTGTATATTCCAACCGCTTCCCATCTTCAAAAATATCCACAATGGTAATGGTATTTTCTGGAAGGCGGGTATCTCCCAACCAAGCACGGGGCCCCGACCCTGCAGCACCGGCATTCAACAATGCTAGCTTCCCTTTTTTTGCAGGATAATAGGCATGTTGGTGTCCACTGATATAGGTATGCACCTTATAATCTTCCAGCAATCGTTGCAACTTTTTAGGATTCTCTAAAAGATTCCCTTTAGAATCCCGCTCTTGAGCCACCCCATATAACGGCATATGTCCTATTACGAAACGATTTTTTGCATTTCTTGCCTCAGATGTTTTAAACTGCTCTTCTAGCCAATCCAAATTTTTCTGGGTAATTACAGAAGAGGAAGCCTCCCAAGAGACAAAAAACACTCCATCTTTCACGAAGGAATAGTAGTGGGGAAAATGGGATACGTCTACAAAATTCAGCCTAGTCCTTTCAATATTCTTCTCCCAAAATTTTCTGGTCGCCTCGTGTTCTATAGGGTAAGATCGTGGACCATCATGATTTCCTACCGTAAAGGCAAAAGGAATTTGGGCTTTATCCAAGGGATCCATAATATGTTTATTAAATCCATCCCACATCTTTTTAAGTTGCAGCGTATCCGAGATACCCATTCCCGCAACCATATCACCCCCACACAACACCAAATCTGGTTTCCATATTCTTGGAATACGTTGCATAATACTATCTACCTGCCATTCATAATCTGCAGCACCCAAACCAGAGTTCAGATCGCTGATCACCGCAATTCGCATTGCCCCTCTTTCTGGAAGTTCTGGAAAGTCTTTCTTGGATACCAATCGTATAGCATCCGTGGTAAACTTGCCTTCTCCTCCGCCCATAATTTCAATCATATCCCCTGCTCCTAAGTGAAATGACCCCAACACTTCCCATTTCCCCGGTTGGGATATGGATTGCTGGTTAACAGAAAGGGTGTCTATTCCAGAAGTACTGTGCACCACATAGAAGACCTCATCAGAATGTGCGTCATCATTAATATACCAAGCCCCCAGTTGGTAGGTATTTCTTCTAATATTTTCTAATTGATATACGGCCTTATTAATACTATTTACCATGCTACTTCGCGCTGGCGTTTCACCATAATAATTATTGTCCCTGCTGTTTTTCCAGATCCCGACTTCGGAATAATAAGGACTATCCGTATCCAAAATAATAATTTCACCATGCTTGGTGGGTGTTTTTTCTGAGAGCACTAAGGCACCGGCGTTTTTACGTAAACTATTTCTATTACCCCCAGTTATAGCTGTTGGCACGTTCACCACTTCACTGCCCGCTACCATTGCTGAAGATCCACCTCCATCTAAATTCAATGCTTCTTTGGCCCCTATCCCAAGCATTAGTTCAGCCAACTCTTCCAATGTAACTCCTACACTGGCCGCTTGACGCCCATCTACCACCATCATCAACAAGGTATTTTCATCTGCATAACCAATGGCACTTCTAGGATGTCTAATTAAATGCCCCTTGCCAAAGCCTTCTTCCTCCGATGTAACATTAATCTCCCCATTCTTTAACAACACTGGCCCAGCTCCTACAGCCTGTTCTGGATTCCATTTTACCCCCTTTTTATTTGTTCCAGGCTTGGAATACTTCCAAATTGCTCCGTCTTGCTTAGATCCAGTAGACCATACTATTTCTGGCAATCCATCTACTAAGCCAAATGCGCCACGCGCCCTATCTCCAGTAGGACCTAGAGCTACAGTTTTTCCGTCTTGGACAATGAGACTCACAGCGCTGGTAGGAGCAAAATACCCCCCGTTCAATGCCAGGATACCGCCATTTTTCTTATATGTTTCCAAGGTGGTCTCCCTAATGGTATTGCTGCCCATTGATCTTAAATCCAAATTTGTGTCCCGTAAATCTACTTTTGCATAGACAGCCCTAATAGGTTCTCCATCGGCCAATGTTCCCGCAGCATCAAAGACTTGAACAGAATTTGGCAAAACTATATTAAGATCTTCACGAGGCTTCCAATCCAATCCCAGATCTTGGGAAAATAAAGGGAGCGATAAAAAGAACATAAAAACAAAAAAAAGAGGAAGGGATAAACGCAATTTCCCACAAGAATGAGCATTAGCTCTGCCTAATAAAAAAGAACTCATATACACAGAAATAGAATTGTTACTATTAAATAACCATTAATGGACATACTATTTAATTACAAGCCCTAAATATAAAGCTCCCTCTATTCAGAACCTAGTCTTTAACTCGCTTTACCCAAAACCGTTACAAAACAGTGGGAGTAGTTAACAAATGGGGTAAACTCTCTATTAATTTGCGAAAAAAAGCCTTACTTTTAGAGATTTGAATTTAAAATAACCAACAGATTAAATCTTGATCTAAATCTTTAAAAAAAGCCAACCATCAATGGAGAAAACAATTACTACGCAAAGGTATTACGCCTTGGATATTTTACGAGGTATGACCATTGCCTTAATGATAATGGTAAACAACCCAGGAAGCTGGTCACACATCTACCCACCACTTAAACACGCCGCTTGGCACGGCTTTACTCCTACAGATTGGGTATTCCCTTCCTTTCTTTTTGTTGTGGGTACCGCCATGAGCTTTAGTTTGAAAAAATATCAGACCATGGGAAACAGCCTAATTTTAAGAAAAATAGTTAAGCGGGCAGGGATGATATTTTTAATCGGACTCCTGTTAAATGCATTCCCCTTTATTTATCGTGCCGATGATGGAATTACATTTAAAAATTTAGCCAATATCCGTATTATGGGGGTATTGCAACGGATTGCATTATGTTATCTCTTTGCTTCTTTAATCATTCATTATTTAAAACTTAAAAAATCTGTCATTGTCGGAGTATTAATTCTCCTAGCCTATTGGGCCATAATGTATTTTTTTGGATCATCGCCCAACCCCTTCAGCTTAGAGAATAATGCCGCTCTAAAATTTGACAATCTAATTTTTAGGCCAGAAAATATATATAAAGGATTTGGTATTCCCTTTGATCCAGAGGGGCTCTTAAGTACCTTAACCGCTACTGTAAATGTTATTGCGGGATACGCGGCTGGCGTCTTTGTACAGAAATCAGGCAAAAATCTTAAAACCGTTTTACAACTTATAGCCTCGGGCATTGTTCTTGTAATTATAGCGCTTATTTGGGACGTATATTTTCCAATTAACAAACCTATATGGACCAGTAGTTACGTCTTATATAGTACGGGATGGACGCTAATGGTAATGGCCATTTTAATCTATGTTATAGAGTTATTGAACCTTAAAAAATGGGCCTATTTCTTTGAAGCATTCGGCAAAAATCCTCTTTTTATTTTTGTGGTATCGGGCGTAGTCGCAAAACTTCTTGGTTTGATTCGTATTGGCGGAGTCTCTCTTCATTCGTGGCTGTATAAAAACCTATATTTAAGCTGGCTAAGTGAGGTAAATGCTTCTCTTGCGTTTGCCATCAGCTTTATAGCAGTAATGTGGCTACTGGGCTATGTACTGGACAAGAAAAAAATATATATAAAAGTATAATAATTCACACTAATATGTCTATTAAAAAAATACCCTTACTCATTACCCTATGCCTATTTGCTACAATTTCGCGAGCCCAGGAAAATTCTAAAAAGACACCAGAATTCTTACAATATACCGAAAGTACCTGGGTAGATTCCATAATGAAATCCCTAACCCCACAGGAGCGTATTGGACAACTTATATGGGTGTCTGCCTACTCTAATCGTGGGCCGGAACACCGAGCGGATATCCTAAAAACCATAAAAGATTGGAATATTGGAGGGTTGGTCTTTTTTCAAGGTGATCCCGTAACTCAGGTAAAATTGATGAACGAGTACCAAAATGCTTCCAAAGTACCCCTAATGGGAGCAATTGATGCCGAGTGGGGCTTGGGGATGCGATTGGATAGTACCATAAGTTTTCCCTTCCAAATGGCCCTAGGAGCAATACAGGACGATAACTTAATCTATGAGATGGGAAAAGAAATGGCGCATCAGATTAAAAGAGTAGGATTACACCTGAACTTTGCTCCCGTTGCCGATGTAAATAACAACCCGAATAACCCGGTAATTAACTACCGATCCTTTGGTGAGGACAAATATAAGGTTGCCGAAAAGAGCATTGCCTATATGCAAGGAATGCAAGATGGAGGACTAATTACAACCGCAAAACATTTCCCTGGTCATGGAGACACCAGTACAGATTCCCATTTTGATCTTCCACAAATAAACCACTCTAGAGAGCGATTAAACGATCTAGAGCTGTACCCCTTTAAAGAACTTATAAATGCCGGCATCAATGGCATGATGGTAGCCCATTTAAACATTCCGGCATTAGACCCATCCGGGGTACCTTCAACCCTTTCCAAAGCAATAATCAACGACCTACTACAAGACCAATTGGGTTTTGAAGGTCTTATTGTAACCGATGCTATGGAAATGAAGGGGGTAACCAAAGGCAATTTACCTGGGATTGTAGATAAACAAGCTGTATTGGCTGGTAATGATGTTTTAGAGATTGTGCAAGACGTCTCCAAAGCAATTACTGAAATTAAAAAGGCCGTAGACAAAGGAATCATTTCGCAAAAAACAATAGATGCCAGGGTACGTAAAATCCTTGCGGCTAAGCAATGGGTAAACCTAAACAAATACGAGCCTTTGCCTGTTTCCAATCTACTGCTGGACATAAACAATCCACATGCCTTATTGTTAGAGCGTAAACTAACCGAGGCATCTTTAACTGTACTTAAAAATGAGGCAGACCTCCTTCCTCTAAAACACTTGGATACTTTAAAAATCATGTCGGTTTCTATTGGTGCCGACAAAAAAACTACATTCCAAAAAACGTTGGATCTATATACCAAAGTAGATCATTTTACACTTCCAATGGAAGCCTCCCAAAAGGAAATGGAAGCAATTAAGAAAGAGCTTCCCCAATACAACTTGGTTATAGTTGGTGTACATGATGACACTCCCAGACCACGAAACACCATAAAATTTTCAGAATCCGTACAGTCTTTTATTCAAACCCTACCTTTTAATAATACGGTAGTTGCCTATTTTAAAAACCCATATTCTATAGATAAACTTAACAACTTAGATAATGCCAAGGGGCTTATTGTTAGCTATCAGGATGGAGAATCGGCACAAGACTTGTCCGCACAATTAATTTTCGGTGGTGTGGGTGCTAATGGTCAACTCCCTGTGGGAATCGGGAAAAAATTTAAGGCTGGGGACGGACTTACCATTAAAGGCGGAATTCGGTTTAAATATACCCTACCGGAAGATGCTGGGATGGATTCCAAAACCCTATACCATGGGGTAGATTCTTTAATGAACCAGGCTATTGATTTAAACGCTACTCCTGGAGGACAGCTTTTAGTGGCTAAAAATGGGAAAGTTGTTTTACACAAGGCCTACGGTCTAAAAAAATACAACGACACCACAAAAGTGTCCCTTGAGGATATTTATGATCTAGCATCCGTTACTAAAATTTCCTCTGCTCTTCCTGCTGTAATGAAATTGTATGATGAAGGAAGGTTTGACCTCGATAAAGGGATAGATGATTACCTGAGATATTTTAAAAACTCCAATAAAGCAGATGCCAATTTTAGGGAAATACTAGCGCACCAAGCTGGATTTAATCCCTATATCACCTATTGGAAAAATACCCTTAGAAAAAATGGAAGCTATAAATGGAGTACTATTAAAAAAGATTCGTCGGCTCGGTTTCCTATAAAAATCAGCTCCAATATGTGGTTACACCGCAATTATCAAAAAAAAATATTTAAAGCGATTAAAAAATCGGCTCTCTTAGAAAAAAGGGAATATAAATATTCTGGTTTGCTTTTTATGCTCTTACCCACAATGATTGAAGAAATTACCAAGGAGGATTTTGTGAACTACGTAGATCAGAATTTTTATAACAAACTAGGAGCATACACCTTAACGTATAATCCAGATAAAAAGTTTAACAAAAACCAAATCATACCTACCGAGCACGATTTTATGTTTAGGCACCTACCAGTACATGGTACCGTACACGATGAAGGTGCAGCCATGATGGGCGGCATTTCTGCCAATGCAGGTCTGTTCTCCAATACCAACGATTTAGCCAAGTTAATGCAAATGTATCTTAATATGGGTACCTACGGAGGCGAAGAATATATTAAGGAAAGTACGGTAAAAGAGTTTACCAAAGTTCAATTCCCAGAAAACAATAATCACCGCGGATTAGGATTCGACAAGCCTTTTTTAGAATACAAAGGTGTAAATAGCAATACCGCTAAAGATGCAAGTAGCGATAGTTTTGGACATACTGGATTTACTGGAATTATGGTTTGGATGGACCCAAAGGAGGAGCTATTATACTTATTTCTTTCGAACCGAGTATTGCCTACCCGGGAAAATACCACCTTGTATAAACTGAACACCCGAACCAATATTCAACAGGTTCTTTACGATGCTATCAAATAATCCTAGAACCAATAAAGGATGAAAATTTATAAAGTTTTGGGATTAATGTCCGGTACCTCCCTAGATGGCTTGGATCTAACCTATTGCCATATTTGGAAAACACCCACGGGATGGGATTTCGATATAAAAAATACGGATAGCATTCCCTATTCCGATACATTAAAAGAGAAGCTTAAAAATGCAATTTATCTACCTGCTGATACGCTTTTAGAATTTCATAACACTTATGGAACCTGGCTAGGAAAACAATCCAAGGAGTTTATTAAGACCCATGAATTGGAAGCCCATTTTATAGGTAGCCATGGACATACCACTCATCATCAACCACAAAAGGGGTTCACTTTTCAAATAGGCTCTGGTCAACATCTAGCCAATGAAAGTGGCATTAAGGTAATTTGTGATTTCCGTTCTAACGATGTGGCGCTGGGCGGACAAGGAGCACCTTTGGTGCCTTTAGGAGACCGACTCTTTTTTGGGCAGTACGATTATTGTCTAAACTTAGGAGGAATTAGCAATATTTCCTTTGAACGTAATGGGGAACGATTGGCCTATGATATTGGTCTGGCAAATATGATTCTTAACCACATTACTCAGAAAATAAACCTCAACTATGACAAGGATGGGGCCCTAGCCAGAAAAGGAAGTATCAACAAGCCCATGCTGGAGCAATTAAACAACCTAGAATTCTACAAACTGCCTTTTCCAAAGTCAATTGGTTTTGAATGGTTTGTAGCTCAAGTGGTTCCCATTGTTGAGGCTAACGACGACAATATAGAAAACCTATTACATACCAGTATCCACCATATCTGTGACCAAATTGCTAAACAGGTGGAATTGCAAAAAAACAAAACAGAAAATACACTTTTTGTTACAGGGGGAGGTGCCCTAAACGGTTTTCTTATGGAAACATTACAAGAAAAAGTTGGCAGTAACACCAAAGTGGTAAAACCCACTAACCTCCTAGTAGAGTTTAAAGAAGCCCTAATCTTCGCCCTCATGGCAGTATTACGAGAGGAGAATTCTATAAATTGTTTGCGTTCCGTTACCGGAGCAAAACGCGATTGTTCTGGTGGGGTAATCTACTTACCAGCATAAATTAAATTATCAGATTATTATTCAAATCCGTACCTTAGAAAACGCAAAAAACTTGTCAACAAATAAAAAACCAAACCACATGGAAGACAAACAAAAAAAGGCCACCGCATATTGGAAAGAAAACGTCCGTTATCTCTTCATTCTGCTTTTTATTTGGTTTTTGGTCTCTTTTGGTGCTGGGATACTCTTTAAGGATTTCCTAAATACTTTTAAACTCGGAGGATTTAAACTAGGGTTTTGGTTTGCACAACAAGGATCCATTTATGTTTTCGTAGTCCTCATCTTCGTCTACGTTTACCTAATGAACAAATTGGACAAAAAATACGGCTATAACGAATAAAAATTAACCAACCAACAACCAAAACCATACACTATGAGTGTTCAAACCTGGACCTACCTTCTCGTAGGAATTACTTTTGCCCTTTATATCGGAATTGCTATTTGGTCCAGGGCAGGTTCAACAAAAGAATTTTATGTGGCCGGTGGCGGAGTGTCCCCTCTAGCGAACGGAATGGCTACTGCGGCCGACTGGATGTCAGCAGCTTCCTTTATCTCTATGGCTGGTATTATAGCCTTTGCAGGGTATGATGGCTCGGTATACCTTATGGGGTGGACGGGTGGATATGTGTTACTAGCACTACTACTTGCCCCCTACCTTAGGAAATTCGGGAAGTTTACAGTCCCCGATTTTATTGGGGAACGCTACTATTCCAATACAGCTAGAATGGTAGCTGTTTTTTGCGCCTTAATCGTATCCTTCACCTATGTAGCGGGCCAAATGAGGGGCGTTGGCGTTGTTTTTTCAAGATTTTTACAGGTGGAGATCGATACCGGAGTCATTATAGGGATGGTAATTGTACTGTTTTATGCCGTTTTGGGAGGTATGAAAGGGATTACCTATACTCAAGTAGCACAGTACTGCGTTCTGATCTTCGCTTTTATGGTACCCGCTATATATATTTCCTTTCAAATGACGGGTAACCCAGTTCCACAGCTGGGAATGGGCACCACTTTTAACGATGGCTCTGGCACCTTTTTATTGGATCGTTTAAATGGACTCTCTACCGAACTGGGTTTTGCAGAATACACGGACGGATCCAAATCCATGATAGATGTCTTTGCTATTACCTTGGCGTTAATGGTTGGCACCGCAGGGCTCCCACACGTTATTGTTCGGTTTTTTACTGTAAAAAGAGTTAAAGATGCCCGTAAATCGGCAGGACTGGCACTCCTACTGATTGCAATCCTGTACACTACAGCTCCCGCTATTTCCGTTTTTTCTAAAATTAATTTAATAAATACGGTGAGCAAACAGCCTTATATTGACATGCCAGTATGGTTTAAAAATTGGGAAGAAACCGGACTCTTATCCTTTGAAGATAAAAATAGGGATGGATTAATTCAGTATCTCGCCGATCCCAACCAAAATGAACTTACGGTAGACAATGATATTATGGTGCTGGCCAATCCAGAGATCGCCAATCTTCCGGCGTGGGTGATCGCTTTGGTAGCTGCAGGAGGCCTAGCAGCAGCCCTTTCTACTGCCGCGGGATTACTATTAGTGATTTCCTCCTCAGTTTCCCACGACCTTATCAAGAAAATATTTTTGCCCAATATCTCAGAAAAAGGAGAACTATGGTCCGCTCGCGCCGCGGCAACAGTAGCGGTAGTCGTTGCAGGGTATTTTGGCATCCACCCACCAGGATTTGTCGCTGCAGTAGTAGCATTGGCATTTGGACTGGCCGCCGCTTCTTTTTTCCCAGCTATAGTATTAGGGATATTTTATAAGAAAATGAACAAAGAAGGAGCTATAGGTGGTATGATTGTAGGGATAAGCCTAATGTTATTCTATATGGCAAAATTTAAATTGGGCTGGTTGGGAGAAATCCCAGACAAATCTGAATGGTGGTTTGGAATATCCCCAGAGGGATTTGGTACTGTAGCTATGATCGTTAATTTTATCGTTGCAATAGCCATCAATAAGTTTACCCCAGAACCCCCATTAGAGGTTCAGGAAATCGTAGAACACATTAGGATTCCCAGTGGTGCTGGCGATGCAATAGAACATTAAATTATTTTATGAGCATAAATGTCGGATAGGAAATGGCATATTTGTTTTCATTCCATAATAACCTTTCCAAAAGAGTATGGATTTACAAATTCGTTTCCCAAAACTATCCGAATTAAGATGATTTGTATAAATTTATAAAAAATCAAATAGAACATGAGTAATTATCACATTAAACATTTGGAGGAGTACTATCAAGTGTATCGGAAATCCATCCGAGAACCAGAAAACTTTTGGGGAGAAGTCGCAGAAGAACATTTTTTATGGCGTAAAAAATGGGATAAGGTCCTTAGCTGGAATTTTAGTACTCCGGAAATCAAATGGTTTGAGGGTGCTAAACTAAATATTACTGAAAACTGTATAGACAGGCACTTATTAAATAGAGGCGATAAAACCGCTATTATTTTTGAACCCAACGACCCTAATGAGGAAGCAGAACACATTACCTACAAACAATTACATGATAGGGTATGTAAACTGGCGAATGTTTTAAAAGATCAGGGTATAAAAAAGGGAGACCGGGTATGTATCTACCTCCCAATGATTCCGGAATTAACCATATCATTACTGGCTTGTGCACGTATTGGAGCAATTCATTCCGTGGTATTTGCTGGGTTTTCATCAACCGCATTATCCTCTAGGATAAACGATAGCGATTGTAAGTTGGTAATTACCGCAGATGGTTCCTTTAGAGGCAGCAAATCCATAGCCCTAAAAAGCATAGTAGATGAGGGGTTAGAAAAATGTCCAGGCGTTAAGTCCGTTTTATTAGTAAAGCGTACTAATACCGAAATTAATTTTGTAGAAGGCCGTGATCAATGGTTACAACCTTTATTAGATAAGGCTGATCCCAATTGTGCCCCAGAGATAATGGATGCCGAAGATCCTTTGTTCATCCTATATACCTCCGGATCTACAGGAAGCCCTAAGGGAATGGTACATACCACTGGTGGCTATTTAGTATATACCGCCTATACCTTTAAAAATGTCTTTCAGTATACCGAACATGATGTGTACTGGTGTACGGCAGATATCGGTTGGATTACCGGTCATAGTTATATCGTCTATGGACCTTTGGCCAATGGAGCCACTTCCCTTATGTTTGAGGGGGTTCCCAACTACCCAGACTACAGTAGGTTTTGGCAGATAGTAGAAAAACACAAGGTTAATCAATTCTATACTGCTCCAACAGCAATTAGGGCATTAGCAAAACAGAATATAGAATTTACCAAAAAACACGATCTAAGCTCGCTTAAAGTTTTAGGATCCGTAGGAGAGCCTATAAACGAAGAAGCCTGGCACTGGTACAACGACGTAATCGGAAAAAAGAAAAGTCCGATAGTGGACACTTGGTGGCAAACAGAGACAGGAGGTATAATGATTACTCCCATCCCTTTTGTAACTCCAACAAAACCCACTTTTGCAACACTACCGTTCATTGGAATTCAACCCGCAATTATGGATGATAAAGGTGAAGAAATAAAGGGTAATCAAGTAGAGGGACGTTTATCTATAAAATTCCCATGGCCCGGGATAGCGAGAACTATTTGGAATAATCACAAGCGATACAAGGAAACTTATTTTTCTACCTATCCCAACTATTATTTCACTGGCGATGGAGCCTTTAGGGACGAAGTAGGCTACTACAGAATTACAGGACGTGTAGATGACGTAATCATAGTATCCGGCCACAACCTAGGAACCGCCCCTATAGAAGACTCTATAAACGAGCATCCGGCAGTTTCAGAATCGGCCATTGTTGGTGTTCCACACGATGTTAAAGGAAGTGCACTTTATGGTTTCGTAACCTTAAAGGAGACTGGAGAATCTCGAATGCACGAAAACCTCAGGAAAGAGATCAATCAAATGATTACGGAACACATTGGTCCAATTGCCAAGTTAGATAAGATCCAATTCACTAGTGCGTTACCAAAAACGCGTTCTGGTAAAATTATGAGACGTATCCTAAGGAAATTAGCCAGTAGGGATATGGATAATTTAGGTGATACAAGTACCCTTCTAAACCCAGAAGTGGTGGAAGAGATTAGAAATAACCTTCTTTAAATATTTTTTGGGGGCATTGCCACTTTATATTAAGATATAAAGTGGCACGTGCTTTCCGCTGTATCTTTTTTATTTCCATAAAAAAGGATGCCGCTGCAATCACTAATGCGGCCACTTTATTATAAATACTGCCAGTTTAAAATTCTTAAAAAGCTATATCGATTTTCATATAGCAGACCCAATGCTATTCATTTATAGTTTGCCTTATAAAAATTGGCAATATTATATATGTGCAATTAGGGTTATTATTCAAATTTGAACTAACGATCAAAGGCAGTCTGTAAAATAACACTCCTACGAACAGCAATCATAATAAAAAGGGAAAGACCTGCACAGATAGCAAATCCAATAAACAAAGGTAGCGTTGTCCCCTCCATAAAACTACCAATATAGGTCGCAATAGGTATAGCGATCATTGTAGATACAAACCCGGTAATAGCTGCGCCAATTCCCGCAATATGACCAATAGGCTCCATGGCAATAGCCCTCAGGTTTCCAAACAAAAACCCCAAAGCAAAAAATTGAACGGCAAGAAAAAAGATCAACACCCATAATGGAGGATTGCTCGAATTCCAGAACAAGCTTACATAGGTTAATGATATGGCAAAAAACAAACTAAGGGAGATAGAAGCAAGTTTACGCATACCCCATCTCACTACCATTGTTCCGTTTAATAGAGTAGATATCCCCACAGAAATCGCTAGACCTGCAAAAATATAGGGGAAGTCATCCGCTAATCCATATTGATCCTCAAAAACCTGCTGAGCCGAACTCAAATACACCATAAAAGCACCCGTAATTAACCCCGACACCAAAGTGAAGGCTATACTTTCCTTATGCCTTAGCAGTTCCTTTAAACCTTTTAAATAAATATGTTTGGAGAACTTAATCTTATAGTCGGTTTTTAAAGTTTCTGGTTGTCGCTTCCAAAACCATACTCCTATAACTACCGTGGCCACTAATTGCACAAAAAAGATAGATTCCCATCCAAAACGATCCAAAAAGAATTTTCCCATTGCTGGGGCCACAATAGGCACTAAAATAAAGAAAGCGGTAACAAAAGACATAATCTTAGCCATATAATCACCCCTATAAGAGTCGCGTATCATGGAAATACTTATGGAACGTGCAGCCGATAGGCCTATCCCTTGCAACACCCTACCCGCTAACATCCACTCCAAGCTGGGCGCAAAAACGCAGATAATACTAGCGATAATGAAAATAACAAAACCGAAATATACAATAGGCTTACGGCCAAAGCTATCTGAAAGAGGCCCTAACATCAATTGACCTATTCCCAATCCCAAGAAAATCATGGTAATCAATTTCTGGTTCTCCACAGGATCATGGCTACCTACATCTACTCCTATAGTGGCCATAGCAGGCAATATGGCGTCTATGGCAAGGGCTACGATAGACATTAAGGAGGCCATTATCGCTACAAATTCGAATTGAGGTCTCTGCTGAGAATTTTGCATCCGGCAAAAGTAGTCATATCCAGCACGATAGGAAAAAAAGGCCTTTAAAATAACAAAATGATAACAGTTGAAAGACACCTATGATAAAATGAAACTAGCTAAATAATCTATTATCGTTAAGTATATAATCTGACCCTAATTGCGCTCTCCAAACAATTTTATACCGCTGGCTGGGAAGGTGAATTAATTCCATGCTTTTACCAAAACCTACTTATGGAAAACATAAAAAAGACTTAAAATTTTATAAACTAGATGGAACATTTAGAATCTTCGCTTTACAACCCGCTTAGGTTGTAAGGTGGAATCAATTACAATTTCAAAATCGATTACCCCCAACACTAACTCTTCATCGGTTATAACCTCTACAGACCATAATCCTGGTTTAACATTATTCTTATAAGTGTACCCGCGATAACCTCCATCCCTACCGCCAGTAATTTCATAGCCAATATCATCCATAATCTCCCACTGTGAAGAATCGTCATTATACCATATCCACCTATGATAAATGGATTTTTTTAAGTCGGTGGGAGCAAATACGGAGGAAAACACATATACATTCTCACCAGGTTTATGAATATATTCCGATTTATGGTCTCTCCAAAAAACATACCACTCATCTCTTTCATAGGTTACATGATAACTATTATTTTCCAATTCAATATTATGCGCTACCATTCCTGTTTGCATTGCCAATGGTACAGGAGGTATCATTCTAAAAAAATAAAAAACATTGATCAGTACATAAATAGATAAAATAAGCCCAACTATTTTCCCATAGTGGATTTCCGATCTAGTACTTGGACTAATACCATAGATGATAGTTATTACCAAGAGCGTACAAAATAAACTCACCCCACCGGAAATAAGGAAAATAGTTGTATTCATTTCACTGATAAACACCGGAATAATAAAGGTGAAAAAAGTGAAGCTTATAAAAAAGTATACTCCAAACTGTAAATATTTATTGGAAATCCTTTTCTTGAGCAACTCGTTGGCAAAAAGTAATAGCACGAGAATTACAAAAAAGGATATAGTTCTGGAAAGTGAAACACTTCTAGAAAAATAAATAACAAAAGCGCTGGAGAGGCCTCCAAAGAAAAACTGGATCGCCAAAGGTAAGTACTGCTCATATCGACCCAAAATGGTGTTTTTCCACCGCCCATCATCCGCCAAATTATATAGAAATAGTGCTATCGTTAAGGAGGACATATGAAGGCATAGCACTACCAAATCGTACAACCTATCAATACGTCCAAGGGTTAAAGAATCAAAAATGAAACCCGCAACAAAGAAAATTATGGGAGCGTATTTCTCATGTCTCTTGATAAATTTTCGAAAGCCGCTATTTCTAAGTCTTACTAATGCTCTTTTCATCTAAATATTTGGAAGGGGTAAAAATAATCAATATACTTTCCTTTTACTTTGTTCCTAGTATTTCATTTGAGCCTGTCCCAAGCACTAGAATAAATGAATACTGACTACGTTACAATACTCCACTTTTAAAATCTTAGACCTAAAAATAACTGAAATTATATAGACCTATTCTCAGATCTTCAATTCTATTTTTCACCAAAGGTCAGTGGAATTATAAATATCGCTGCAGGTTTTTCTTAAAATACTGGGCACTGGTCGCAGCACTTTTGATGGAATTATCGGTGAAATTGCCACCTTGTTCTATATAATAATGTTCTAAACCAGATTCCTTGGGGTCTGGAAGTATTTCTTGGTAGTTAATGGATCCATTTCCCAGTTCGGTATAATCCCTACTAATCTTATGCATATCTTTTATATGCCACATGGTATATCGCTTCGGCTGCTTACGGATTAATTCCTTCGGACTGTGGTTAGAAGAACGTATTACCCAGTACATATCTAGCTGCAATTTTACAAGTGCAGGGTCGGTCTCATTTATAATTATATCAAATCCGTTGCCCCCATTCTGATCTTCAAATTCATAGCCGTGGTTATGATAGGCAAACCCTAGACCTGCATCTTTTATTTGTTCTCCGATGGTATTCATCTTCTTGGATATTAATTTATAGTGATCAATGGTCCTTTGTTCAGGTGACAACCAAGGCAAGGTGATGTAATCGCTTTTTAATGTTTGTGCTCCAACAATACACTGATCTACGAAACGTTTTAGTTCATCTTCGGATTTATCCAGGTATGGAGAGAAATTATAATGACCACTACTGACAGTTAGGCCTAAGTCGTCTAACAAATGTTTAAAATCCGACGATGAATAACCGTAATAGCTCCCATTTTCAGCATCAAATCCATAAATTTCAAAATCCACATAACCTAATCCTTTTAAATACCCCAAAGTGCTTTTAGGATCTTTGGCCATTTCATCCCTAATGGAAAATAATTGATATCCCATCTTAAATTTTGGCGCGGTGATCAGGGAAAAAGAAGATAGGGGCAACATTGCCGCTACCCCTAACACTCCAGTTTTGCCAATAAATTTTCTTCTATTCATATAATGCAATTCTACAAAATTAAAACCTGTCTACTCTAAATGTACCGGCTATCAGTTCCGCTTAGGGGTATTTAAAAAAAGACTTTCCCCATGTAATACTTAACCTCTTAACACGGCCCTAAATATTTATTTAAAAATACGGAAGTATATTATATCCTTTAATTCCCTTCCAAGTTAACTAAATTTTATCCAATTAATACTGGGCTAATAAGAGTTATATTTAAAAATCAATTGACAATTAAATTTTTGTTACTTAAAAAACAAATAACCCACTTATATGTCATTCTACTTTTTATATTAACTAAAGTAAAACAACCGATACGTTAAAGTAGTTTCGCAAGAAATCATATATCCGATTTTAAGTCTATCAACGATAAAAAAAAAGTCTGACCGAATTTATAGGGTTAAAAAAAGGGATTACAAAAATTGGAATTACCTTTAATCAATCTTTTCTCTATTGTGACATACCATTTATGATAAAAAAACTGCTTGTTTGCCTACTATTATTACATATTTCTCATTTTACTTGGGGACAAAAACTGAATAACCAAGAAATTAAGGAGCTCATCAATTCTTACAAAAAGGATATTAGGGGTCCTTATAAAGAAATCCGGTGGTTCTGCACAGATGGCAGTATACGTCTGCCGAAAGACCCATGTCCGGATAAAATTGGCCCTGGAGTACAACATGCTACCTACAAAAACTCGATCACCGATCTTGGTAAGAACAACCATTTGTTTTTTGGTCAAATTCTTGCTTATACCGATAAGGAAGAGTTCTGGGATAAGGAAAGCAACCATTCGCGCCTAAAACAATATCAGCTAGATAAATATTTAAGGTCTGTTGACGACGGATGGGTGTTACAAAAAGGGCAATATTATAGAGGAGCTATACAGTCTGAAGACGAAGAGGCATGGGGCATTGATTTTTATAAATGGCTGCTCTCCGATACCGATAATTTAAAAAAACATTTTTTTCTTATCAGACAATCCTTAAAAGATATACCGCACGAAGGAGATGATAATTTAGCGCAAAAAATTAGAAGCGAATCTAAGGTGATTTCCGACATGGCACCTAGCTTTATGGATTTGCGAATAAAAATTCATAGTCAGCCCGATGCGGAAGATATTAATAGGGTAACCCATTATAAAAACAACCATAGCGGAAAATTAAGTTCGGAGGTCAATTCAAAAATTGATGCTTTAACCCGTACCATGACTACCTTCTACAAGTCTGTAGATATTGCTGCTTTGCCAAAAAGAACAAACCTTGTTTTGGAAAAACAGATTGGTAAGGATATAATCATGTATGCGGACCTTTATTCAGAGGAAAAAAATAACGCATTTTTAATTCCGGCAACGGCAGAATTACTGCTTTCCATTAGAAAGGCAATATTAGAAGAAGAATCTGCTGCCGCTAGATTACAATTAATGGACGCCTCGTTAAAACTAGAAGAAATAATTTTTAAAAAAACGCCCGAATGGCGGCCCAAAGACGTAAACGAACTCTTAGACAAGGTATGCTATTTAGGAATGGCCAACGTTGGGGCAGGATATATAGAACTCCAAGAATGGCAACAATTAAACTTGGCTTCCAAGGGGAATTCATTAGGGGAACTTACCAAAACATGGGAACATGCACGTAGGGAAGTAGAATGGAGTTCTTCTATGGTAAAGGCCAATTATCAAAATATTGTAGATATATACACAGGTTTTGAGCCCAAAGCATATGGGTATATAGACGATAAAATTAGGGGTTCTATAGCCTTACACCTGGGGCAGTCCGTTAGTGAATTAGGGGATATAATTGCCAAGGAATCGGCACTCACCAATAAAGTGATGGGTATTGATAACCAAAGCGGCTTTCGCGGTTTAAATTCGGGTTATGCATTGGGTGAACTAGTCGTTGTAAGTGGGTCCCCAGATGAAATTGAAGTAGTTTCAGATAAAATATATGTATTTCAGCGACCGCCCGCAGATTTAAAACCTGTGGCCGGAATTGCCACCGTATCCGAAGGAAATATGGTTTCCCACGTACAACTTTTGGCTAGGAATTTAGGAATTCCTAACGCAGCACTAGCCGATGACAACCTTAGAAACCTTCTACAATATAATGGAGAGGTGGTATTTTTTGCAGTTTCCAATAAAGGTAATGTGATTATGAAGCTGGAAAATGATATGACTCCAGAGGAGCGAAATCTCTTTGCCAAAAAAGAACGCAGGGAAGATAGGGTGCGCGTCCCCATTGATAATATCCGATTACAGGAAAACAAAATTTTAGACCTTAAAGAAGTGGATGCCAGTGATTCTGGAAAACTCTGCGGCCCTAAAGCGGCTAACCTAGGTCAATTAAAAAAGATGTTCCCTAACAAAGTGGTAGAAGGCCTAGTAATTCCCTTTGGAATTTTCAGATCCCATATGGATCAATCTATGCCAGATAGCAAAGTTACCTATTGGGAGTTTTTAAACACCATTTTTAAAGAGGCGGAAACCATGCGGACCCAAGGAATTAACCAAAGCGAAGTTGAGAACTATCAATTACAAAGATTGGAGATGCTAAGAGAAGCTATAAAAAATATTCCCTTACAAGCGGAGTTTCTTGATCAACTAGAAAAAGGGTTTGCCAATATACTCGGGGAAAATTTAGGGGAGATTCCAGTATTCCTTAGAAGTGACACCAATATGGAGGATCTAAAGGACTTTACTGGAGCAGGTCTTAATTTAACCATATTTAATGTGGTGACAAAAGAAAAGATAATTGCAGGAATTAAAGATGTATGGGCCTCTCCCTATACGGAGCGCAGTTTTAAATGGAGACAAAAATTCCTGTTGAATCCAGAAAATGTTTTCCCATCTATATTGGTTATCCCCAGTGTAGATGTAGATTATTCAGGAGTTTTAATTACCAAGGGAATCAGCTCCGGAAGACCGGAAGATTTAACGATAGCCTTTAGTAGAGGTGCTGGGGGCGCGGTAGACGGGCAATCTGCAGAAACCTACGAGCTATTTGATGCTGGAGGCAAACAGTTGCTTGCACCTGCCAGGGAAACTTATTACAATAGGCTCCCCACAGTAGGAGGAACAGAAAAAAAGATAGCTACCTTTGAAAATTTCATATTAAACGATCAAAACGTTCAGGATATTAGAGATCTTGCAAATGCTATTAGGGAAACGATGCCCAAAGAAACAAGCACTGATTATAAAGGTGCTTATGATGTAGAGCTAGGTTTCCAAAACAATAAGTTATGGTTGTTTCAGATTAGACCTTTTGTGGAAAATAAAAAAGCACAAAGCTCCGATTATTTAGAAGCTATAACCCCAAATATAGATCTGAACAAAAAAATCAATCTCTCCCAAAAAATATAAGATGCGGAAATATTTCATCTACACCCTTTTATTACTATGCTGTTCTGCATTTACTGTGGTAAATTATTACCCAATAGATGGATACGAGCGCACGGGAATAAAACGTTTAAAGTATTTGGAATTAGTTAAAAGTGGAGAAATAAAATCAGCCTCCCCCCTACCTGCCGGAGCTTATAAATCGTACGAGGAAATTACTCTTAATCTTCTCTCAAAAAAGAAGGATAGTTTGGAATCCATTTTAACTATAGACGAAAATTTTCAGAAAGAAATAAACGGACTTTTCAAAGGGTTGGATAAAAGTTATTCTCTTGCAGTTTTGGATATTTCCGATGTAAATCAGATTCGCTATGCAAAGCGAAATGAAACCGCAGGCTATCAACCGGGTAGCGTAGGTAAATTGGCGGTATTGGTAGCGCTATTTGACCAATTATCGAAAATTTATCCTGACTCCTTCGAAAAAAGAATTGATTTATTACGTTCCAAATCCGTTAAGTCAGGCGTCTGGGGCTTAACAGATTCACATACCGTTCCAATTTTTAATGTAGAGACCAATAAACTCATTAAAAGACAGGTGGTTGCCAGTGACGTGTTTACCTTATTTGAATGGGCAGACCATATGCTCTCTGTTAGCAATAATGGCGCTGCCAGTATAGTATGGCGGGAAGCCTTGTTAATGGCCGCCTTTGGACAGGCATACCCAGAACTTACTCAAGAAGAAGCCGATGCTTATTTCAACACTACCCCTAGAAAAGATCTCACCGATTTATCCAACGATATTGTAAACCTACCACTACGTAATTTAAACATAAGTTCCGATGAATGGCGATTGGGCAGCTTTTTTACCTCTGGCGCCAACAAATATGTTGGAGACAAGGGCGGAAGTATAGGATCTACTTTGGGGTTAATGAAGTTCTTAATCCAATTAGAACAAGGGAATGTAATAGATGAAGCCTCGAGCCTTGAGATGAAGCGATTAATGTATATGACGGATCGCAGGATAAGATATGCACAATCCCCTTCATTAAAAGAAGCCGCTGTTTATTTTAAATCGGGGAGTTTGTACCAGTGTAATAAAACAAGTGGTGAACCTTGTGGCAAATATATGGGGAACATCACAAATTTTATGAACTCCGTAGCCATTATAGAACATCCAGATAACTGTACCTATATGGTGGTTTTAATGACCAATGTATTGCGAAAAAATTCGGCCACAGACCATATGATGCTGGCCAGCAGTATTGATAAAATAATTAAAAAGTAGTCTTTTCAGTGGATTGAAGGATTTCAGCAGCCTTTTTCCTAACCTTTTCATGAGAATCATCCAAAGCCATTTCCAATAGGGAGTTGTATTTTGGTTCGTTAATTTTTTCAATTAGGTAAAGTACCGCCAATCTCAATTTAACATCTTTTCTTTTTAAGAGGGCAGTATAACATTCAAACTCACTTAGCACCTTAATATTTAAATTCTTTAGTTTTTTTTCTGAACCCGTTTCTAAAAGGGTGGATTCGGCTACAGGAATCAATTCCTTTTTAAGCTGAATATCTAAGATGTTATCTAAAAACTCAATGGCATGTATCCGTTGTTCCTCTTTTCCGTGCAGTATAGAGTTTAGTATGGGGTCTACATCCTGTGGAGGGTATTTGATACCCAAAAACTTAAAGATTCGTTGTAATTGCCTATCCAATCGCATTTCCAATAAATGTATCAAACCGTTTCTGGCCTCGTTTTCTTCGCGCGATTCCGGTATCTCGGAATTTCTTTTATATCTGATGATAATCTGGGAATGAATAACAGAAAGGGTATTCTGATAAAGATTGCATTCGTCCAAAATTCTATCCACAATAAATCGATCGTTAATTTTTAAATGTGGATACTTCCATTTCAATCTTTTTAAGACCTCAATAGCTTCAATTTTTATAGTATGTTCCGTTTCTCCAGTTAGTTTTATCAAAGTATTTACAGCTTTTTGCGAGGCAAACTTTTCCATTACCAATACTACTACTGCAGCATCTTCCATCTCCACCTCATTCTCCCTCAATACCTTTTCGTACAGAATGTCAATTATAGGCTCTCCAAAGAAATATAAGGCTTCTACACTAGACTTTCTAGTTTCCTTCCCCGATAACTTAGCAACAATTAAACTCACGAACTGTTCGTTCAAGGTTTTGGATGCCGCTATTATTGCAGTGTTGGCCACAGCACTATTTCCGGAATCTATATGCACCTTTATAACATCGTAAAACCGTTCTACCTTGGCATTTCCTATAGCTTCCAGAATAGCCTGTATCTTATTCGTTTTCTCCTCCTCGGAGCTTAAGTAGGTAAGTTGCGACAACGCGTTTTCTATTCGGTTATCCAAACTAAAACGGCCTTGTAAAAGCGTATTGTTCCTCAATTCTAAGGACAAGCCTACCAAGGCAGCATTGGCAATGGTGTTATCCTCCACATTGAGATAGGTATTAAAAAGCTGAACCTGATCCTGATCGTAATTCTTCAGTAAGTATCTAAACGCAGAAGTGGTGACTTGCTGATCTTTATCCATTATCAGATCTTGAATGGGTACACATAAATTTTCGGTGTTAAGAAAATAAAGGTTCTCTATAGCAAGAGCCCGCACCTTGGCAGAAGGATAACTTAAAAGATTTTTAATGGCATAAAAAAAACGTTCATCCTTCACCTCTAAAGTTTTATGGAGCATGTGAAGTATCTGATTCTCCGTTCCGCTATTTAGCACCCGGACAACGGTATCTATAATGGACGTGACCTTTATTTCTTTCTTATCTACCTTTTCCTTTTTTACACCAGATTGTTCCAACAACCCTTTAAACGCTATTATATACTCCCTTCTGAGATGATAGATAAAATACAACCATAAAGAAATTAGGATAATAATAATTAAACTGATGTAAGTTGAAGGTATTTCTAGCGCATTGATAAAGAATATCAAAATAAAGCCGGCCAGTCCCGTTGCGATACTATCTACCACTACATCAGTAAAGGTTTTGGTCTTCTTTTTAATTTCTATGGGTATGGGGATGGAAAGAAGCTCCGTTGCCGCTTTATTTACGGACTGCTTTAAACTCCCATCCACAATTTTAATAAATACCACCACCCACAACTGGGGAAGAATCAATAATAGAACCGACCCAATTAAAATACCTGTGGGCAACCATAATAACGACTTCCCAACCCCAAAAGTCCCCACAATTCGCTTGGTAAGAAATAATTGAATTAATAAGGAAATTACACTGAGCGTGGAAAACCAAAATCCAAAAAATGAAGTCAGCTCATCCTGATTTTGTATAAACCTAGAGGCATAATCGCTGTATTGATAATCTACAAGCTTGGCGATTAGCACACTAATCCCAATTACCAGGGCAATTAAGCTTAGTAATTTAGATTGTTTAATTAGTCTAAAAGGAGATTCTCCTTTAGGTGTAGACCTTCCTGAAACTTGAAAAGGGTTTAATTTCACTACCTCTGTACTCCATATGTAACGGGTAATGGGAAGACAGCATAGAAGCAAGGCCGCTGCAACAAACAGCAAATTTTCAGTGTATAGTATCTTGGTCAACAAAGAGGTTAAATACCCCCCAAATATTCCACCAGCTATAGCTCCCGCACCAATAAATCCAAAGACGCGTTTTGCTTCTCTTACATTATAGACTAGGTTGGCCATTATCCAAAACTGAGAGGCGGTAAGCAGACCAAACAATGCCACCCAGACATATGGTATATAAAGAATATACCCGCTAGCAAGGTTAAAACTAAATGCGATAGCAAATAGCACCAATGAAATTACTGAACCTATAATAGTCCTATCAACTATTATGTTCAGTGCATATTTTTCCATGGCGCTATCATAAAAATAAGAACCTACAATAGCCATAATTGCTGTTAGCACATAACCTAGAGGAAGAGCACTAGAGGAAAGTTCGGAAAGAAATAAGGAGTTGATAGTTGGTTTTACAATCAGTAGAACCGTTATAATAAGGAATATGTTCAACTGCAGAAGAAGCGTTTTTTTTAACTCCTCCTCCTTCAGATCAAAAGCTTTTAGAATATATGTTTTAACCAGTGATAATAGGTAGTTCAAATGTGGTTCTTTATGTAAATTAAATACCAAATAACTTATTAGGACTAAACCAATTTACAATATATAGCGCTAACAAAGGTAACTGGAGCTCCTATTACCCAACATGTGTGATGATGGACCATGGTTCAATTAATGGCCACTTGAGCGCGTCCTGCCCGTAGTACTTTTTCTACTGGCTTCACAAGATCTCGAATTATTTGCTCCCCAGATTCATCATCTATCAAAGCAACTAAGATATAACGTCTATTTGGATTCTTTCCCCATACTAGGACCGAGTCCGAATGAAAATTTTTCCAAGATCCAGATTTACGATACAATTTTGCAGTGGGTGCAATAACGTCTAGCGTGTTTACAAATTTATGATGCAATTCAGGATCCCCCATTATATCTAGCATCTGTTTAGATCTCTCCCTATTAACCAATTGACCATTGGCTAACAAATAATAATAACGGCATACCTGGTTTACCGTGGCGGCATGGGATAAATTCTTAAGGGGTTCCCTATTGGTGTCCCCGCCCCCACCGTAGCGCTTACCTACCCAGAGTCCGCCACCACGTTCCTCATCATAAAACTTATATTTGGGATCGGTCATCACGGATTGTATCTTATCATAGCCCAATCGATCGATCATCCTTGTTGAGGCCGCGTTGTTAGATCTACTGATCATGAGCCGCATATCTTCCCTTATTGTTTGGTTGTCCTTAAGCTCCCCTTTTTCTAACGCATCCATAGAAGATAGCAAAATTGCAATTTTAGGCAAACTAGCTGCGTACATCATATAATTGCCATTAATACTAGCATATTTTGCCTCGTCTGGATTTTTTAAATCTACGATTCCTACAGCCATTTTTCTATTTTTCATTAAGGCTTTCCACTTGGGATTGGACATAAGTTCGCGTTCCAAACTTTGCTGCAGACTATTGCTTGCCAAACTCGTCAAAGGTTTCACCTGAGATTCCCCTATTCTGATTGGGAGGTCTTTTTGGGCATATATTCCTGTAGCGGATAATAAGGTAATTATAAAAAGATAAAATCTATTCCCCATAATGTTTTTAGCTGTTACAACATATTAAACAAAATTATTCATTTATAGAATTACTCCTTGTTAATTTTTATGATTGCTAACTATTTTAATTCCCCTTATTTATATGGTATTTTGGCCGAAAGCGCACCTGTAAATGTTAAATCTTTTAGTATCTTTCTATAAATGGGGATTTTATCTGCTTAACTTTATATTACTCACATAAAAATCCAAGGGCACTAAGTGTATAGATCCATCTCTTTTGCCTATTGATAGAATTAAAATCACAGGGTTTTCATCCCAAATCGCTATTTTTGGAACAAAATATTTAGAAATGCTAATTATCGGGATTGCAGGAGGAACCGGATGTGGAAAAACAACCGTAGTAAACCAGATTATCAATGAGTTACCAAATAAGGAGGTTGGTGTAATTTCCCAAGACTCTTATTATAACGACCTTTCTTATCTTTCCTATGAGGAGCGGTCGCAGATAAATTTTGACCACCCACGGGCGATCGATTTTGAACTGCTGGGAAATCATTTGAATGAACTAAAACATGGCAATCCAATTCATCAACCGGTGTATTCTTTTGTAAATCATAACCGAACCAAAGATACCATCCTTACCCATCCCAGAAAGGTGATGATCGTTGAGGGAATCTTAATTATGACAAATCCACAAATCAGGGAAATGTTCGACATTAAGATTTTTGTGCATGCCGATTCTGACGAGCGATTAATCAGAAGGTTAAAGCGGGATATTAATGAGCGGGGAAGAGATCTTGATGAAGTGCTAGAGAGATACCAGAAAACTTTAAAGCCTATGCACAATCAATTTATTGAACCTACCAAGGAGTATGCAGATATAATAATCCCCAACAACAAATACAATACCGTTGCCGTAGATATTGTTAGGTCTATCATTAATCAAAAGCTAGCATAGCTATTTATGGGAATAAAAGAGATAAGAAAGAAAAAATGGTTCGCTATAGTGACCAATATGTATGTATTGGTACTTACTGCCTTTTTGATTTGGATGGTTTTTTTTGACACCAACTCCCTACTTATACATTGGGAACTTAAAAAGGAAATAAGAAACCTGGAAAAACAACGCGAATTTCTACAGGAGGAGATTTCTAGGGATAAGAAAATTATAGAAAAGCTTTCAGATCCTGAGGAGTTGGAGAAATTTGCTAGGGAACAGTATTATCTGAAAAAGAAAAACGAAGAGATTTATTTAATAGAATACGAAGACAGTATAAAATCTAAGAAAAATGAGTAATTCCAAGCTGTTCCTTGATTTTCGGGAGATTTCCGTTAAAGAATGGAAACAACTAATACAGGTAGACCTTAAGGGCGAGGACTATAATGAACAGTTAATTTGGGAATCCCCAGAAGGGATAAAAACAAAGCCTTTCTACCATATGGAGGACATGGCCTCCTTAGATTTGCCCAAGTTTCAATTAAATAATTCTTGGGGAATTGGACAGGCCATTTATGGGGGAAATGCGGTTATGGCCAATAAAAATGCCTTAGATGCCATAAAAAAAGGAGCAGAAGATCTTCATTTTACCGTTCCATCACCTAAAATAGATCCAAAGGAGTTACTACAACACATCGATTTAAATAAACACACCCTATATTTTGACTTGCAGTTTTTATCGGAGTCGTATTGTAAATCGCTTTTAAAATTCGCTGAAAATAACGCTCACCATATTTTTCTGAACATCGATATTATTGGAAATTTAGCTCGAAGCGGGAATTGGTTTTCTAATATGAAGCAAGATCACCAGCAGATGGATAGCATCCTTGCCTTAAACCATGACAATACCTTAAGCGTTGACCTTACCCTTTATGAAAATGCAGGTGCCAACAGAGTACAACAACTTGCCTATGCAATGGCACATGCCAATGAGTACCTCAACCATTTAGAAGATAAAAATAAAGCGCTTTTAAAAACAACCTTTTTTACTTTTAAGGTAGCTATTGGTGGGAATTATTTTTTTGAGATCGCCAAAATCAGAGCCCTTAGAATGTTGTTCGCCACTTTAGCAAAGGAATTTGGAGCTGGGCCTAATTGCCATATCATTGCCGTGCCTACCAAAAGAAACAAGACCTTGTACGACTATAACAACAATATGCTGCGCACTACTACGGAATGCATGTCGGCCATCCTTGGAGGTGCAAATACGGTCTGCAACTTACCCTATGATGCCATATACAAAAAAGACAATACATTTGGATCTAGGATGTCCAGAAACCAACTACTACTCCTAAAAGAAGAAGCCCATTTCAACAAGGTTGGCAATGCTCCAGATGGTAGTTATTACATAGAGACCTTAACCCATCAATTGGCTTCGATGGCCTTGGAACTATTTAAACAGATAGAAACTGGAGGCGGATTCTTAGCGCAACTGAAACAACAGCTCATTCAGAAAAAAATAAAGGAAAGTGCAAACAAAGAACAGGAACGGTTTAATAAAAAGGAGGTTATCTTGGTTGGAACTAATAAATATATTGCCGCCGAACAACAAATGAAAGATAATCTGGAACTGTATCCTTTTGTTAAAACCAAAACCAGAAAAACTTTAATAGAACCCATCATAGAAAAAAGGCTATCGGAAGCGTTAGAACAAAAGCGCTTGGAACAGGAATAAACTTAAGTCTTAATATTATAAGTTTGGTTAACTTAATAGAAGAATTAATACCCCATAGCATGATTACGGAGAATTTCCAGACTGATAATCTATGGTATATTTTAAAATAATTTGATGACAATGGCTAGAAAAAATCTCCAACATATAAAACTTGGCAAAAGTGAAGGTTCCCACCATCACAAATTTAATGGGGATCAATTTATGACTGCCGAGGGTATCCCGTTAAAATCATCCTATTCCCAATATGATACAGAGCGCTTAGCACATTTAAATTTTGCCGCAGGAATTCCGCCCTATTTAAGAGGGCCATACAGCACCATGTATGTTAAGCGTCCATGGACCATCAGACAATACGCGGGGTTTTCAACAGCTGAGGAGAGCAACGCTTTCTATCAGCGGAATTTAAAAGCAGGACAAAAGGGTCTATCCGTAGCATTTGACCTCCCAACCCATAGAGGATATGATAGCGATCATGAACGAGTTGTAGGGGATGTAGGCAAAGCCGGTGTAGCGATAGACTCGGTAGAGGATATGAAAATACTCTTTAAGGATATCCCTTTGAACAAAATGTCTGTTTCGATGACCATGAACGGCGCCGTTCTACCAATAATGGCATTTTATATTATAGCAGCTGAGGAACAAGGCGTACCCATGGATCAATTGACCGGTACTATCCAAAATGATATCCTAAAAGAATTTATGGTTAGGAATACCTATATCTACCCACCTACACCATCCATGCAGATTGTAGCCGATATTTTTGAATATACCAGCAAACATATGCCCAAGTTTAACAGTATTAGCATCTCTGGTTACCATATGCACGAAGCTGGGGCTACCGCCGATTTGGAATTAGCTTATACTTTGGCAGATGGATTAGAATATATTAGGACGGGATTAAAGGCAGGGCTAGATATAGATCATTTTGCACCGCGACTCTCTTTCTTCTGGGGGATAGGCATGAACCATTTTATGGAAATCGCTAAAATGAGGGCTGGCCGTATGTTATGGGCTAAACTCGTAAAACAGTTTAATCCTAAAAAAAATAAGTCCTTGGCACTGCGCACCCATAGCCAGACTAGTGGATGGAGCCTTACTGAACAAGATCCTTTTAATAATGTTGCCAGGACTACAATTGAAGCCTCGGCGGCAGTATTTGGAGGAACCCAAAGTTTGCACACCAACGCCTTGGATGAGGCCATAGCCCTTCCTACCGATTTCTCTGCACGTATAGCACGTAACACCCAACTATTTCTACAGGAAGAAACGGGAATAACAAAAACCGTTGATCCTTGGGGCGGCAGTTACTATGTGGAATCCCTGACCCACGAAATAGCTCAAAAAGCTTGGGAGTTAATCCAAGAAGTAGAAGATTTGGGTGGCATGACCAAAGCAATAGAGGCAGGAATACCAAAACTTAGAATAGAGGAAGCGGCAGCAAAAAAACAAGCCCGTATAGACAGTGGCCAGGATATTATTGTGGGAGTCAATAACTATCAAGCAGAGGAAGAAGTAGATAGCTTTCAGATATTGGAAGTAGATAATGCAGAAGTACGTAGACAACAGCTTGAAAGATTACAACAGCTAAAGTCGAATAGAAATGCCAGTGATGTACAGTACGCCTTAAACCAGCTTACGGCTGCAGCAGAAATAAAGATGAAATATGCCTCCTCCAAAAATAGTTACGATACAACCGAAGGTGAAAATAATTTACTAGCTTTATCGGTAAAGGCGGCTAAGGCAAGAGCTACTTTGGGAGAAATCAGCACCGCATTGGAAAATGCCTTTGGCAGACATAGGGCAGTAATAAAAACATTTACAGGAGTGTATTCAAAAGAGATAAAAGACGATAATAGCTTTGAAAAAGCTCGAGAAATGGCCAACAAGTTTGCCGAACAAGAAGGACGTAGACCAAGGATAATGATCGCAAAAATGGGTCAGGATGGTCATGATCGTGGTGCAAAAGTGGTGTCTACAGGCTATGCCGACCTTGGGTTTGATGTAGATATTGGCCCCTTGTTCCAAACCCCCGCTGAGGCTGCGAAACAGGCGGTAGAAAACGATGTCCATATTTTAGGGATATCCTCTTTGGCAGGAGGTCACAAAACCCTTGTGCCCCAAGTATTGGAGGCATTAAAAAAATACGGGCGCCAAGATATTATGGTAATTGTAGGCGGCGTAGTCCCCAAACAAGACTATAATTTTTTATATGAAGCTGGAGCAGTAGCCGTTTTTGGTCCAGGTAAAAAAATAAGCGATACTGCAATTCAAATATTAGATATCCTATTGGACTAAGTATCGTCAAAACAGCCTTAACAACGCTGCCCCCTGCCTTTTTTCAGGGAAGCAGATCAGTCTCCATGGCTTAATTTATCGGCTGTTAACAAAATACATTTTATAACAACGTAAATAATCGTATTTTTACCCACTAACTTACTATGATAATGGGCAAAATAATTGCTATTGCAAATCAAAAAGGCGGCGTAGGTAAAACCACCACTTCGGTGAACCTAGCAGCTGCTTTGGGTGTTTTGGAAAAAAAGGTCTTATTAATTGATGCCGACCCCCAGGCAAACGCAACCTCCGGATTAGGAGTGGATGTGGAAACAGTAGAAATGGGAACTTATCAATTATTGGAGCATACCAAATCTGCCAGGGAAACTATAATATCTACTTCTTCCCCTAACCTAGATCTTATACCCTCCCATATCGACTTGGTAGCCATTGAGATTGAACTGGTGGACAAGGACGATAGAGAGTATATGATGAAGAATGCGATCCGATCCCTAAAAGACGAATATGATTATATTTTAATAGATTGTGCTCCTTCATTGGGTCTCTTAACGTTAAACGCCCTTACTGCGGCAGATTCCGTTATGATCCCTATCCAATGCGAATACTTTGCACTGGAAGGATTGGGGAAATTACTGAATACTATAAAAAGTGTTCAAAAAATTCATAATCCAGATTTGGATATAGAAGGTATGGTACTCACCATGTACGATTCCAGATTGCGCTTATCCAACCAAGTTGTTGAAGAAGTGAAAAAGCACTTTTCCGAAATGGTTTTTGACACCATCATTCAAAGGAACGTGAGATTAAGTGAGGCACCAAGTTATGGCGAAAGTATTATTAAATATGATGCAAGTAGTACAGGAGCAGCCAATTATTTAAATTTGGCCAATGAAGTAGTAGTGAAAAACAAGGAAACTGTATAATGGCGAAAGCGACAAAAAAACAAGCGTTGGGCCGCGGATTATCGGCCTTATTAAAAGATCCCGAAAATGACATTCAATCGGCTTCCGACAAGAATGCCGATAAGGTAGTAGGTAATATAGTTGAATTGGATCTGAGTTCCATAGAAGTAAACCCATTTCAACCCCGTTCTAATTTTAATGACGAAGCATTGCAAGAGCTTGCCTCCTCAATTAGGGAATTAGGCGTTATACAACCTATAACCGTAAGGAAATTGGACTTTAACCAATATCAATTGGTTTCTGGGGAACGACGATTTAGGGCGTCTAAACTAGTAGGCCTGGAAACTATCCCTGCCTATATTCGTATTGCCAATGACCAAGAATCTTTGGAAATGGCATTGGTTGAAAATATTCAGCGTCAGGATCTAGATCCCATAGAAATTGCACTTTCTTATCAGAGGTTGATTGATGAAATTCAATTGACGCAAGAAAAGATGAGCGAAAGAGTTGGAAAAAAGCGATCTACCATTACCAATTATCTGCGCTTATTGCGCCTAGATCCTATTATTCAAACCGGGATAAGAGATGGTTTTGTTAGTATGGGTCACGGAAGGGCATTAGTAAACATAGAAGAAAAGGATGACCAAATAGCCCTATATGAAAAAATTGTAGGTGAAAACCTTTCCGTAAGAAACACAGAGAAGGCCGTAAAAGAATATCAAGAAAAGAAATCTGGCTCAGGCCAAGAACCGTCTACTGAAACAAAAGAACAAAAGAAATCTAAAATCAGTCCGGAATTCATAACAAAGAGCGTAACTCGATTTACAGATTATTTAGATGTAAAGGTAGATATTAAGGCAACTGAAAAAGGGAAAGGAAAGATTACAATTCCTTTTCATTCCCAAGAAGAATTTAATCGATTAAAAAAATTGATTACGGGTGAGTAAATTTTCTCTATCACTAATAGTATTTTTTCTGGTCATCTCTATTGGGTTTGCCCAAGAAAAGGAGGTTATACAAGAGCCCGATTCTGTACAAGTTGCCCTTAAAGAACAGGGTATTACAGTGATAGACACGCTAAAGATCAAAAAAAAAGGAATCAACCCCTTGGCCCCCAGTAAAGCGGCATTTTATTCCGCCGTTTTCCCGGGCCTAGGCCAAATCTATAACAAACGCTACTGGAAGGCACCTATTGTCTACGCAGTGATAGGGACCGGGGTTTATGCCTATAAATATAATGATGATCTTTACGATAGATTTAGGACTGCCTTTAAACGCAGGCAAGCCGGTTTCACCGATGATGAGTTCTACGATCTAGGATCACCAAATCCACCAGGTTCCCCTCCTGACTTTTCTAATACGGCATTGGAAAATGCCCAAGATAGATACCAGCGAGATAGAGACCTATGGCTATTGGTCACAATTGGCATGTACGTCCTTAATATAGTGGATGCCAATGTAGACGCGCATTTAAAACAATTTAATGTGGATGATGATCTGAGTATGCAATTTAAACCATTCTTGGATACAGACGCCCTAACCGCTAATCCGGTCTACGGAATGGCATTAACCATAAAATTTTAATTAATGAACATCGCCTTGTTCGGATATGGTAAGATGGGGAAAATGATCGAACAGATCGCCCTGAACAGAAACCATAACATTGTAGCAAAAATTGACGTGGATACCACCGAAATAAATTTTTCGGAAATAGATGTAGCCATAGATTTCAGTATGCCCAATGCTGCTTTTAACAACATAAAAATGTGCATGGTAAACAACATTCCCCTAATCTGCGGAACCACAGGATGGTTGGAAGATTATGAGAATGCAGTTAGGATATGCAAGGAAAATAATGGCGCATTTATATACGCTTCCAATTTTAGCCTAGGCGTAAATCTATTTTTCGAATTAAACTCCTATTTGGCAAAAATGATGGGGAATCTAAAGCAATATCAGGTAAGTATGGAAGAGATTCATCATACCCAAAAATTAGACGCTCCAAGTGGTACGGCAATAACTTTAGCAGAAGGTGTAATAAATGAAACCGATTATTCTGGATGGAAACTAGATACTGCGAACGCTAATGAAATTCCGATTACTGCCAAACGGATTAATGATACCCCTGGCACCCATACCGTCAACTATAACAGTGAAGTTGATAGTATTGAAATTAAACATACCGCCCATAATCGCGAAGGTTTTGCCCTAGGTGCAGTAGTAGCAGCGGAATGGATCCTAGATAAAAAAGGAGTATTCACTATGAAAGACGTGTTAAACCTTAGTTAAGGAACGTAACAATCACCAATAAATAAAGACTTAAAAGATTGATTGTTAATTTTTAAACAGCAATCCTAAATCAGCATACGGATATGAACGGTACACAGTGGATTATATTTATTTTAATCATTCAGGTAATACATTTTTTAGGAACTTGGAAATTGTACGTTAAGGCAGGTAGAAAAGCATGGGAGGCAGCTATTCCAGTCTATAATGCCATCGTTTTGATGAAAATTATCAATAGGCCAAAGTGGTGGGTAATTCTACTCTTTATACCTATCATTAACTTATTGATGTTCCCTGTTGTTTGGGTAGAGACCCTTAGGAGCTTTGGTAAGAACAGCCTCATAGATACTTGGTTGGCCATACTTACCTTGGGTTTATATATCTACTATGTAAATTATTTTACAGATGTCACTTATGTAGAAAATAGGGATCTTCATCCAAAAACCGCCTTAGGAGAGTGGGTAAGTTCTATTGTATTTGCCATTGTTGCGGCTACTTTGGTTCACACCTATGTAATCCAACCTTATGTTATTCCTACAAGTTCGCTTGAAAAAACCTTACTTGTGGGCGATTTTCTTTTTGTGAGCAAGTTTCATTATGGTGCACGGGTACCCATGACTACCATTGCTGCTCCAATGGTTCATGACACCTTACCGATTCTTAAAACAAGGTCTTACGTAGCCGATGTAGATCCTGCCACCTACAAAACATCTTTTTGGAACAAGCTACAGCTTCCTTATATGCGCCTTCCTGGCTTTAAAAATATAAAAAGGAATGAAATTGTAGTTTTTAGTTGGCCTGCAGATACGGTTTACCAATTCTTTAAACAACAAGAAGGGGTCAGAAAGCCCATTGATAAAAAATCTAATTACGTTAAGCGCGCTGTGGGCATACCAGGGGACTCCTTATCTATAGTGGACGGTTATGTACATATAAACGGAAAGAAAACCGTATTACCTTATAGAGCTAAACCTATGTTCTCTCATACGGTAACTGTAGAACAAAAATTTACAAATGCAGCAATAGATGCATTAGGAAGAGAAAATTTTGCCGGAAACGTAGTGCGTATACCTAACAGTTCTTTAAAGTTAGAAAATGCAGACCAAGTAATTTCTGCAATGCACATGGAAGTAATTAAAACCGACTCCGTTTACACCTACTATTCCGGGAATGTTAGCAATAATAGGGTCCGCGACTATTTAAAGTCAGAGGACGTAAGCAATATGGCCATTTTTAATTTAACGGAAGAAGAAGCCACTAATTTCACTGGAAAAGAAGGTATAGTGTCCATCAAAAAGCTTGCATTTACCAATAAAAACACCTCTCTTTTCCCTCAAGATCCTGCTCACCCTGGAACTTTGGACAATATGCAGTCCATCTACATCCCTGAACAAGGGAAGACAGTACCTATTAATATAGATGCACTTCCTATATATGAGAAAATAATTAAGGAATACGAGGGCAACACCCTTAAAGTAAACGGCAATCAGATTTTGATCAATGGAGAAGTGGCCGACACTTATACCTTTAAACAGGATTATTATTGGATGATGGGAGACAATAGACACCGATCCGAAGACAGTAGAACTTGGGGTTATGTTCCAGAAGACCATATTGTAGGTACGCCTGTTTTTATTTGGATGAGTATAGATGGGATCAACGATGGAATGAAAAACTGGAAAATTCGTTGGGACAGAGTATTTACTACAGTCCACGGAGATGGGGAACCTACCTCCTATTTTAAGTACTTTATAATAGCCCTAGCAGGATGGTTCGTATTTGATTATTTTAGAAAAAAGAAAAAAACCGACGAAAAATAGTATGCCTAATCCTAAGCCTTAATTCATGTTTTCATTTGAGGCTTAGGATTCAAATTACAGTAGGAACAATTTTAAAAATTGCATCATTCCCCATTTAGTGGTACTTTGATTCATTATTAGATTAATACATTTCCCAATCAACAAATCATCAAATTGATTCATTAAAAAAATGCAATTGCTTCTTCATCCGGGATATTTTTTAAACATCGCCAATTTCGCGGCCATTGTTCAGAATGATATTTGTTGGGAGGTAAAAGACAATTATCAAAAGCAGACCTTTAGAAACCGTTGCTATATCTGTACGGACATTGGAAAGCACATGCTTAATATTCCTATAAAGCATATTGGAAATAACAGCAACAAACAGGTATATGCCAATGTAGCCATTGACAATAATTACCATTGGCAACGACAACATTGGCGCACCTTGCAAACGGCATACCGGACTTCCCCATTCTTTGAGTTCTACGAAGATGATATAGCCCCTCTCTACAAAGAGACCTTTACTTCCTTAATGGATTTCAACTTAAAGACCATAGAAACTATTTGTGAGTGCTTACAAATACAGATACCTACAGATAAGACCACAGTATACGAGTCAAAAGTAAATGATAAAATAGACGGTCGCCATTTAATCAATTCAAAAACTGAAATCCAGTTTGATCAGCCGCAATATGTTCAGGTTTTTAATGACAGGAACCCCTTTATTTCTAACCTAAGCATACTGGACCTCCTCTTTAATGAAGGCACAAATACCCTTCCCTATCTTAGAACTATAAAATTAGGTTTCCCTTATGCTTAGGTGGAGTCTGCACTATGGAATCCATTTTTTGGTACCCATTCTAATCGGCCTACTTTTTTATAAAGAATATAGATGGAAGGCAGTTTTAATACTTCTGGGAGGTATACTAATAGATCTAGATCATTTATGGGCAGATCCCCTTTTTGACCCTAATCGATGTAGTATTAATTTCCATCCGCTGCACACCTACTGGGCAATTATAATGTACTGCATTATGCTAATTCCAAAGAGGACAAGAATATTTGGCTTGGCACTTGTAATACATATTATAGCGGATATTACGGACTGCCTACTTATGTAACATGTAGGTAGTATGACCCAGACAGACCTACATATGGATTCTTATTATTTTGCAACCTGTCCCAGATAACAAGGGATAAGTACCGATATTGGTTTTAAATGCCCCTCCCAAGCTAATTATAAATAGGACTATATCAACAAATTCCTTTTTTTGGAAAATAATTACTATTTTGTACTCTTGATTTAAACACATTACAATAAACCAATAAAGTGTTATGGGAGATTATAAGTTTCACAACTCCATTCCTTCCGGAAGAAGGGAGTTCATCAAAAAATCTGGCATTGCCATAATCGGGGGATCGCTGGTATCTCCAGCGCTATCTTTTGGCGCTACCAACCTATATAAAGATTCTACCTTAAAGGTTGGATTAATTGGTTGTGGTGGTCGTGGTACTGGAGCCGCTGCACAGGCCTTACAAGCAGATCCTAACGTTGTACTTTATGCCATGGGGGATGTTTTTGAAGACCGATTAAATTCAGCCCATACCGAATTATTGAAAGTGTCTGGTGATAAGGTAAAAGTAGATCCCAAAAACAAATTTGTGGGATTTGATGCCTACCAAAAAGTAATTGATTCGGGTGTTGATGTAGTACTCCTTACTACTCCTCCGGCTTTTAGACCGGACCATCTCCAAGCTGCTGTTGATGCAGGAAAACATGTATTTTGCGAGAAACCTGTAGCAGTAGATGCTCCGGGTGTGCATAAAGTATTGGCTGCTGCCAAAAAAGCCAAGGAGAAAGGCTTATCTCTAGTTTCTGGCTTTTGTTTTCGTTATGATTACCCCAACAGAGCTATATTTGGACGTGTTTTAGACGGACAGATTGGAGATATAAGAACGGTTACTACTTTCCGCCATGGAGGGGAAGCTTGGTATAAAGAGAGACAGCCAGATTGGACGGACATGACCTACCGTATGCGCAACTGGTACTATTACAATTGGCTATCAGGTGATTTTATTGTAGAGCAGGCCGTACATAGTTTAGATATGATGTCTTGGGCAATGGGTGATAAAATGCCTATAAGCGCTACCGGTACTGGCGGAAGACAGGTGCGAACAGATAAGAAATATGGCAATATTTTTGACCATTTTGCGGTGGAGTTCGAATATGAGAACGGAGCGAAAGGATATCATTTCACTAGACAACAAAGTGATACTTCACATAAAAACAGCGTGGAAGTCCATGGTACTGATGGATCCTCTATTACCCATATTGGACGTAGATATGAGATAACAGGAAAGAATAGCTATACCTACCGCGGAGAAAGGAACAATATGTTCCAAACCGAACACGATGAACTATTTGCCTCCATAAGAAATGGCAAACCTATGAACGATGGGGAATGGATGGCAAAGAGTACTATGTTGGCAATTTGGGCACGTATGGTTGGGTACACGGGACAAACACTAACATGGGATCAAGTATTTAACTCTAAAGAATCACTAGGACCAAAAATAGATGAATACAATTGGGACCTAGTCTGGCCCTCTGCACCAGTAGCTATTCCAGGAAAAACTAAATTTGTTTAACCCCACTCTTAAAAACAAGAATTCGTTAAACCTCATGGCGATCTATTCGCCGTGTGGTTTAACTATAAAATATAACACCTCTATAAATAAAGCTTACCCTTTCCATATGTATTATTTTGGGATTAAGCTTTAATCTAAAATTGCCGCGCATAGCTTAACTATAGAAAAAGGAGAATAGAACAGCTATAAAATAGTTTGAGGAAATGGAATTAGTAAATTCGTCCATAAAGGAATCCGTAGCGGCTAATTTTCAGTTTACAAATCGTAATGTTATTCAGCATCCAGCAAAAGCATCCTTTGTATAACAAAGCGAGAGCGATCTCTTTTAAGCTTTAGCTGAAAATAGGCCAGACAACTATCCAAAGACTCTTAGAAAGCCTCAAAAGGTCTAATACCACTGATAAAAAAGGATATTCGAAAATTAAATTCAGCAAAGATGTGCGTTAGCTTCTATTCTCTAGAGATACTGTACAATCAGAACTTTCGTGAATATAAAAACAAGGGAATTGGCAAGTTTACGCCTAAATCTTTTTAACTATTGGCCCCCAAAATCAAAAGAGGCCATAAGTGGAAAGTGATCGGACAATTTTACATCAAAGTTTTTATGAGCCTTAACTTGAAAGGCCTTATCAACCAAAATAAAATCTATCCTAACCGGATAATATTTAAAATTAAATGTTCGGCCATATCCCACTCCTTGCTCCATAAAGGTATCTTGCATATCGCCCTTAATTACATGATAAACATTGGAGAACTGAGTGTTGTTAAAATCACCACAAACAATTTTCTTATAAGGGGTAGCATTTCGATGCTCATTGAAAATGGCGACTTGTTCTTGCTGTTTAGCAAATGACTCGCTCATACGCTTAAATAACCTGGTCTTTGGCTCTTTGCTAATTTCCTCTACTGTGGGCACTACCTTATGAGACTCTAAGTGCATGTTATAAAGACGTACCGTATCCTTATTTATGACTACATCCACATAGATAGCATTGTTGCTACTATCAGGAAAATCCAGGGAACCTTTCCCTATGATCGGAAATTTAGAATAGATAGCAAGGATCACTTTCTTATAGCCATATTCAAAGTCTACAAAACTATAATCATATTGATCAAATTCTGCACTATTCTTTTTTGTGTAATCAAACTCCTGGAAACAAACAATGTCGGGATCTTTGGCTCTTACAAGATCTACTATTTGGGCCCCTACTGTTTTATCCTTTATTGTCGCGGAACGATTAAATCCGCGGCTATTAAAACTCATTACACTAACTTCCCCATTACGAATAGGCTCTTCTGAAGTCTGAAACTTAAAAAAAGTACCCAAAATCACATAGCCCACTATTAATACAAGTCCGGACAATAAGAGATTACGACTCCCTTGTAGCAGCCAGTAACAAAAAAAGAGGGCGTTAATAAACACCAAGAGAGGCACAGTAAGCGATAATAACGACATAAAGGGAAAGTGCGTTACAGGAATATGAGGCGCAAAGCAAGCCAATATCAAGAGCAGTGCACAAAGCCCATTGAAGAGGAATATTAATTTGTTAATTAGATTTTGCACCTATCTTAATCTTCCTTACCTGCCTTGAACAAAAAATCCTTTTCGGCTTTGGAGAGACTTTCGTAGCCAGACTTACTTATTTTATCCAAAATAGCATCAATTTTTCGCTGACGACTTTCCTTATCGTAATTCCCTGATGCTTTAGATGCCGTACTTTCCTTTCTATATACGGTCTTCATTGACGCCTTCTTTTCCTTCCCCTTAAACATATTCCCAAAGCTATCCATTAGATTTGAAAACCAGCTACCAATGTCATTCCCTTTGGGAAGTTGGATTGCGTAATAATATCCTAAAGCGGCACCTCCCACATGAGCTAAATGTCCGCCTACATTTTTACCAAACGAAATTTGTATCAGATCCATCAATACCACTAGCACCCCAATATGCCAGAGCTTCACATTAAAAAATAGTACTCTCACCTCTTGGTTAGGCAAATAGGTGCAAATAAATATTAGCACTGCCGTTACACCCGCAGAAGCTCCTATCAGTGACGTATTTTGACCTATTAAAGCGGGGAAAATATTATAACTCAATAAAAAGATCATTCCCCCAAAGATTACTCCTAGGAAATAAACGTTTAAAAATCTTTTCTTATCAAATAAATTTAAAAAAATCCTTCCGGCAAAGTAAAGCATTATCATATTCCAGAAAATATGCCCGAACCCGGAATGAAAAAACGAATACGTAATCAGCGACCAAGGCTGGGTAAGAAAATCGAAAAAATCTTTTGGGATTCTAAACCAACGATCTACCCCATTGTTAATGGGAAGGGCAAATAGCAAATTAATCAGTCCGCCTATAATAAAAATAGCCACATTAAATACTATTAGCTTTTCGGCTATACTTAACCGATTATAATAGTATGAAATGTTCTGATTGCGCATTATAGATCCCATCGATTATTGTTAAACTGATTTTTTTTCCAATACCACATCATTATAAACCCAAATAAGGCTCCACCCACGTGAGCAAAATGTGCAATTCCACTCCCAAAGATAGAATAACCTGTTACCCCTGAAAATAAATCGAGCCCAATAATTACCGGAATAAAGTACTTTGCTTTTACCGGTACCGGTATAAACATCAAGAACAGCTCAGCATTAGGGTAAGACATCCCAAAGGCGACCAACACCCCATAAATGGCGCCAGAAGCCCCCACAGCCGGTGTATTAATGGCACTCAGGAAATTATCTATCGTATCCTTTGAAGCTATATTATACCAATTGGGACTGTACTTTCCATTGGTAACGATCTCCATTATTTGTTCCTTGGGAATTCCTGAATCGACCAAAGCATCAATTCCCTGATGGAAATAATAATAGTTAACCCCTGTATGGATCAATGCTGCACCAATACCTGCCGAAAAATAAAAGAATAGAAATTTATTCCTACCCCACATTCTTTCTAGTGGCGAGCCAAATGCCCATAACGCATACATATTAAATAATATATGCATAAATCCTCCATGCATAAACATATGGGACAATACCTGCCAGTATTCAAAGTTACCATTTTTTGGAAACCATAAGGAAAACCACTCGTACATTTGGTCTCCATAGAGATAAGTAGCTACAAAAAATAGCCCATTTACAATGATCAAATGCTTTACTGCATCCGTAATTCTACCCATTTATAAAAATTTTTTGTCAATATCGTCTTCGGTAATGGTAACGTATACTGATTTATTAAAAGGACTTAATCTAGATTCTTTACATGCAAACAAATCGTTTACCAATGCCAACTGGGAATCTCTATCTAGCACTTCCCCAGTTTTCACTGCTAAGGATTTTGCTAAGGTTTTGGACAACACGTCAGTCTGCGAAAATCCATCCACAACAAAATCTTGATGATAATCAGAAATCAACTGTTCTAATATCATATCCACCTCGCTTTCGGGAACCGATAAAGGCACCCCACTTATCTTAATTCCCTCATCTCCAATAGCCTCAAAATCAAAACCTATACTGGTTAAGTTATCTTGGATTTCCATGATAATGTCCCTATCATTTTTGGAAAAGGTTAAAGATAATGGAAATAACAATTGTTGGCTCACCGCTTCTTTTACGGTAATATTCTTTAAGAAATTTTCATACAATACCCGCTGATGCGCCCTACTTTGGTCTATAACTACCATCCCGGATTTTATAGTGGTCACTATATATTTCCTTCTTAATTGAAAAGTTGTTGTTACCGCATCCAATCCAATCTTGCTATCATCAAAAATAGAGCCCGTAATAGTGTCCGATTCAAAGCTGATACTACTAAAATCATTATTTCTTTCGCCTTGTGAGTCCATTCCAGAATAAAGTGACTCCCATCCTTGTGTAGATGGTTTCTGGACGTTAGACCTCCCTCCGGTTGCAATATATTCTTCCTTGAAAGGATTAAATCCAGAGTCTACTACCACTCGTGGTTGTTCTGCAGATCTGTTTTTATATTCATAAGGAGTCTCCAAATTCTGATCCTGATCAAAATCCAAGGCTGGGATTACATTAAATTGCCCTAAGCTATGCTTTACGGTAGATCGTAAGATAGCATATAACGTGTGTTCATCATCAAATTTAACCTCCGTCTTAGTTGGATGTATATTTATATCGATAGAGCCCGGGTCTACTGTTAAATAAAGGAAATAGCCTGGATAGCTATCTTTTTTTATCAGTCCATCAAAAGCTGCCACTATAGCGTGATGCAAGTACGGACTTTTTATATACCTATTATTAACAAAAAAAAACTGCTCACCCCTACTCTTTTTTGAAAATTCTGGTTTACAAATAAATCCACTAATAGTGACCACCTGCGTTTCCTCCTTTACTGGAACCAACTTCTCATTGGTCTTGCCCCCGAAAACATTAACAATACGCTGCCTGTCATTGGAGCTTGGAAGGTTAAAAATTTCATTGCCATTATTGTAAAAATGGAAAGAGATAGATGGATGCGCTAATGCCACCCGATGAAATTCATCAATAATATGCCTTAATTCTACTTGGGTAGATTTTAGGAAGTTACGCCTAGCGGGAATATTGAAAAACAAATTCTTAACCATCATGCTAGTTCCTTTAGGCGCTACGGTAACTTCTTGGGAAATTACTTTACTCCCTTCGATCCTAATATGGGTAGCCACCTCATCTTCCTCTGTTCTAGACTGCATTTCCACATGGGCAATAGCAGCAATAGAAGCTAAAGCCTCTCCCCTAAAACCGTTGGTATTGAGGTTAAAAAGATCCTCGGCCTTTCTGATTTTGGAAGTTGCGTGCCTCTCAAAACTGAGTCGCGCATCGGTTGCACTCATACCAACACCGTCATCTATAACCTGGATAAGGGTTTTCCCTCCTTCCTTTATTATTAGCTTAACTGTAGAGGCACCGGCATCTATGGCATTTTCCATTAATTCCTTAACAACGGAAGCGGGACGTTGCACAACTTCTCCTGCAGCAATCTGATTCGCTACATGATCTGGCAAAAGTTGAATGATATCTGCCATTATTTAGAAGTAAAAATAGATAGATCGAAATCTATAATATAGAGAAAAATAAATACTAGGAGTGCTATGATGACAACCAATCTAATGGTCTGATCTCGGTTTCCAGATCGTTTTAAGTCCTCAATAGCTCTGGAAAATTTGCCTTTAAGGCCAGAACGGCCATCCATGGTAGGCCTAAACTTGTCCAATTTATGTTCAATCTTAAAGGGATTCCCCTCCCCTTTATCGTCATAATAACGCGGCGTATAACTGAACTTCTTATTTTTACGTAATCTTGAAAACTTTCCCATAATATTAGATTCCCAAAGTTACTCAAAATAGAAAAATCTACCTTACCGCAGTTGCTAAAATATGTTAACATTTATAGGCAATGGCAGCTTTCCAGCTTTATCTACCACTAATTTATATAAAAAGAGGGGTTAGAAGAAATTAATTCCCCAAGTTGGCCATCTTTATAGCGGCAATAGCAGCTTCTGTTCCTTTGTTACCATGAGAACCACCACTACGGGCAATAGCCTGATCCATGTTATTGTCCGTCAGGACACAAAAAATAACAGGAGTTTGCGTTTTTACGTTAAGATCCATAATTCCCTGTGCTGCGGCCCCACACACAAAATCGAAGTGCATGGTCTCTCCTTTAATAACGCTACCTATTACAATAACTGCATCGACTTTTTGGGTGTGGATCATTTTTTTAGCTCCAAACGGAAGTTCAAAACTACCAGGAACGTTCCAACGTATAATATTTTCTTCTTTGGCCCCACAGTCCAATAGCGCTTCTATAGCTCCATTATAAAGTCCTTCTGTAATATTCTCGTTCCATTCTGAAACAACAATCCCAAACCGAAAATCTTTCGCGTTTGGGACAGTTGTCTTATCATAATCCGATAAATTCTGCTTTTTAATTGCCATCTTAAATGCTTTTTGCCTTACCTATAAAAGCGTCTATGGTTTTAGCCTCCTCAGAAGCGGAAAACTCATCTTTTATTCTCTGGAAATATTTAAGCGCCTTGTCTTTATTATTTAAATCGAGCGCGGTTACCCCTGCTTTATATAAAAATTTAGGCGTAGTATACTCATTAGTGCTGTGAGATATAGCTTTCTCATAATACCCCAAAGCATCTTTTGGTTGGTTTAACTGTAAAAAAGCATCACCAATTCCTCCTTTAGCAACAGCACCCAAAATCATATCTTTAGAAGAGAAACCTTCCAAATATTTAATAGCCTCATCATATTTCTGCATATTCAAATATGCCATACCAGCGGAATACTTAGCCAAATTAGCGGCAGGAGTTCCATTGTATTCCTCAATAATATCTAAAAACCCGAACTTACCATCGGCACCGTTCAATGCTAAAGTAAACAAAGAGTCTTTTTCCGCAGTTGCGAATAACGCTTGATCAAAATATTGTTGTGGATATAGCATCTCATTAGCAGCACTTTCCGCCTTTGGTTTTTCTATAAACTGAAAATAAGCCATATACCCCAATACAGCTACAGCGATAACACCTATCACCCCTAAAATATAGTTCTGGTTCCTAGACACCCATTCCTCAGATCTGGAGGCACCTTCATCTAATGAACTAAACACTTCTGCAGTAGTACTTTCCTGCTGATCCAATTGATTCTCCTCCTCTTTATTTTTCGGTTTATAACCTCTTTTCTTGTAAGTTGCCATTATAGAATTTAATTAGTGGCGCAAAAATATAGTTTTTATCCAAATCCCGCTCAGTATTTATGGTTAATTTTACATATTTTGAACTTTCCTTGACTATTGGAAAATAAAAAATTTACTTCGCAGAATGTTTCTAAAGAAATTATCGCTTATTAATTATAAAAATTTTGCCTCCCAGAGCTTTGACTTTGACACAAAGATCAATTGCTTTGTAGGCGATAATGGGGTTGGTAAAACAAATGTCTTAGATGCCATATACCATCTTTCCTTTGGCAAAAGCTATTTTAACCCTATAGCTACCCAAAACATAAAGCACGATGAAGATTTTTTCATGATTGAAGGCGAGTTCCAAAAAGAAGACCGAGAGGAAAAAATTCTCTGCAGTTTTAAAAAGGGAATGAAAAAAGTTATTAAGCGCAACGCCAAAGCGTACGACAAATTCTCTGACCATATTGGATTTATACCATTAGTTATTATTTCTCCGGCAGATCGTGACTTAATTATTGAAGGGAGCGAAACCAGGCGAAAATTTATGGATGGAGTGGTATCCCAGTCAGATAAAACGTATCTCCAAAACTTAATCAAATACAACAAAGTACTTGCCCAAAGAAATTCGTTATTAAAGTATTTTGCATTTAACCACACGTTTGACAAAACCACCTTAGGCATATACAACGAACAATTACAGCAGTACGGCCAAGAAATATTCAACAAAAGACTCGCGTTTATAGAATCGTTCATTCCAATCTTCCAAGAGCAATACCTCGCCATTTCAGGAGGAAAAGAACCAGTAGATTTAACATACCAAAGCAAGTTATTAGAAAATGATCTTGTAACTTTATTGGAAGAAAGTCTAGAAAAAGATAAAGCGTTGCAATATACCAGTACAGGTATACATAGAGACGATTTATTATTTTCTATAGACGGGCATCCCATCAAAAAGTTCGGGAGCCAAGGCCAACAAAAATCATTTCTAATAGCCCTTAAATTAGCCCAGTTTCAATTTATTAAAAAGCAGGCCGGAACTACGCCGTTATTACTATTAGATGATATTTTTGACAAATTGGATGAAAATAGAGTAACCCATATTATCCGCCTAGTGGACGAAGATAATTTTGGACAGATATTCCTTAGCGACACCCATACGGAGAGAACTGAAAATGCCGTTAAAAACACGCATCAATCGTATAAAATATTTAAATTATAGCATGAGAAATCTTTATTATCTTATATTCTTCTTAATATTTAGTGCATGTAAACAAGAGATAGGATGGGAGCAAATACCCCATTTAAATGGCTATTGGGAAATAGAAAAAGTAAGTTTCCCCAATGGTTCCGAAAAAATATACACAGTGAACACCACTATTGACTATATTGAAGTAACTGATAAAAAAGGCTACAGAAAAAAAGTACAGCCTACCTTTTTAGGCACTTACGACACCTCTAACGATGCCGAATACTTTACTTTAATAGAGAAAAATGGAAGCATAGACATGTACTACAAGAACCAATTAAGTGAATGGGGAGAGAAAATCATCAGCTTAGACGAGAATAACTTTAGTACCGTAAACAAGGAACAGATAACATACCATTATAAACGTTTTACCCCCATTAATCTCGATTAATTATGGCTAAAAGAAGAAACAACAACCTCAGCATGGGCGAGGCCCTTCAAGAATTTATTTCAGAAAATAAACTTCAAAAAGGAATGGATCGTGTGAACGTCCGTGATGCGTGGAAACAAATGATGGGCAACGGGGTAAACAATTACACTACCGCCATAGAACTGCGGAACGACACACTTTTTGTCTCCCTTTCCTCTTCTGTTCTAAGGGAAGAACTAAGCCATGGTAGATCCAAAATTATCAATATGATAAACGAGGAGATGGGAAGAGAACTGGTTAAAAAAATTGTACTTCGCTAATTAGAAGACTACAGAAACAAAAAAAACCGACTTAACGTCGGTTTTTTTATTCCTATTCCTTTTTTCTTAGTACACTTCTCTACCAGAAAAATGAAAAGCACCTTCAATGGCTGCATTTTCATCGCTGTCAGATCCGTGAACGGCATTTTCCCCAATAGAGGTTGCAAATAATTTACGGATAGTTCCTTCAGCAGCTTCCGCTGGATTAGTAGCACCAATCAACGCGCGAAAATCCTCAACAGCATTATCTTTTTCCAAAATAGCTGCTACAATAGGACCTCTAGTCATAAATTCTACCAATTCACCATAAAATGGACGTTCCTTGTGAACTGCATAAAACTCCTGAGCGTCTCTTGTGCTCAATTGAGTATATTTCATGGCCACAATCTTAAAACCAGCAGAGGTTATTTTTTCCAAAATTCCGCCTATATGTCCGTTTTCTACGGCATCTGGCTTTATCATGGTAAATGTTCTGTTTGTAATCATCTCTTTAAATTTTGTGCAAAAATACATTTTATTCTTCAACCTACAAGAAGAAAAAATCAGGCTGTTTGCTTACACCTAACTAGTTATAATCACCGCACTAAGGCGATCACTACACCTGAAAAAAACACCAAAACCTTATCAAAACCCAAATACCAAAACCCAAATTAAATACATTACCACCAATAAATTACCCACAAAACAGGGACTAAACACTGCTAATATTCTTAGTCAAATTAAAAGATCCGGATAAAAGTATATATTTTTAAATTGTATCTTTGCGCCCATGAATTTAGAAACAATCAATGCAATCGATGCGCTTCTTGAGACTCCTCAACGCATCGTAATTATACCTCACAAAAATCCTGACGGCGACGCTGTAGGGTCTACCTTAGCTTTGTGGCACTATTTAAATGATATGGGGCAGCAAGCCAAAGTTATCGCTCCCAACGATTTTCCCAAATTTTTAAAATGGCTTCCAAATAATGAGCAGATCATTAATTTTGAAAAAGATGCTGCTTCTGCGAAGGAATTGATAAATGATGCCACGGCAATATTCACCTTAGACTTTAATCACTTAGGTAGAATTGGCGAATTACAACCTCTTTTAGAAGAGGCCTCTGCTACTTTTGTAATGATTGATCATCACCAAGAGCCGTCCGATTATGCCAAAATAATGTATTCCGATGTAACCATGAGCTCCACCTGTGAAATGGTGTACAATCTCATTGAAGCACACAAAGGTATAAGCTACATTACCCCCGAAATTGCAATTTGTCTCTACACTGGTATAATGACCGACACCGGTTCATTTAAATATTCTTCCACATCCAGTAGAACACATATTGTAGTTGCTAGCCTGATTGAAAAAGGCGCTAATAACACTCTTGCTCACAGCATGGTATACGATACTAACACCCCCAGCAGACTACATCTTTTAGGATGTGCTCTAAAAAATATGGTAATTTTGGAAGAATATCGCACTGCTTATATCACTCTTTCTCAAGAAGAATTGGACAGGTATGATTTTAAAAAGGGAGATACTGAGGGATTTGTAAACTATGGACTTACCCTAGAAGGAATAATTTTTGCAGTGATCTTTATTGAAAATAAGGACGAAGGAATTATTAAGATCTCTTTGCGTTCGGAAGGAGATTTTTCAGTAAACGAATTTGCCAGAGCTCACTTTAATGGTGGAGGTCACAATAATGCCTCAGGGGGACGTAGTGAAAAGAGCCTATCGGAAACTGCTCAATATTTCACTTCCATATTACCCTCGTATAAAGACCAATTAACTAAATGAGAAAATTCTATTATTTGTTCTTGCTCGCCATAATTGCACAATGCGGTGTTCCGGAAGCCAGAAGACCGATCAAAGTCAAAACAGGAAGCATCCTTAAAGAATCCGTAGAGCGAAATAAAGCATTGCTTAAACAAGAAGAAGAACAAATCCAAAAAATCATTGCTGCAGACAGCAACAACACCTATCTTGCAAGTGGTGGCGGTACCTGGTATCACTATATAAGTAAAAATAACGAGAGCGATTACCATCCTAAGCCAGATGATGTGGTGACCATGGAATATAATATTGTAAGCATGGAAAATGATACCATATATACCAAGCAAGAAATTGGCACAATCACCTACAATGTAGATAAACAGCAGCTATTTCCAGGACTCAGAAATAGCGTAAAATTATTGAAAGAGGGAGAGAGCGCCACATTTTTGATTCCCTCCTCCCTAGCCTATGGCTATCATGGAGATAAAAATAAAATTGGGACAAACGTTCCGATCAAAACCACAATTACCATTATAAAAATCGATAAAAGTCAAAATTAAAACCACAAATGATGAAAAAAGCTTACCTATTATTATTAATACTAACCATAGCGGTTTCTAGTTGTAAATCTAGCAAGCATGCCGAATTGGGCGATGGCATTTTTGCCGATATCAATACCAATAAAGGGGAAATTATACTCAAGTTGGAATATGAAAAAACTCCTTTAACCGTTGCCAACTTTATTTCTCTTGCCGAAGGAAAAAATCCGTTTGTTAGTGACAGTTTAAAAGGGAAAAAGTACTATGATGGCATTATTTTTCACAGGGTAATCAAAGATTTCATGATTCAGGGCGGTGATCCATCGGGAACTGGAAGCGGTAACCCAGGCTATAAGTTTAAGGATGAATTTAATGATTCCCTAAAGCATGATAAAGCAGGAATCCTTTCTATGGCCAATGCAGGACCTACTACTAACGGAAGTCAGTTTTTTATTACTCACAAAGAAACTCCCTTTTTAGATGGAAGACACACCGTATTTGGAAATGTTGTGACAGGAATGGAAGTAGTAGATTCTATTGCCAATGTAGAGACTGGCGAAAGAGACAGACCCGTAACAGATGTGGTTATGAATTCAGTAGAAATTATTAGGAACGGGAAAGACGCTAGAAAGTTTGATGCTATAAAAATAATGAGTGATTATTTTGCCGAGGAAGAAGAGAAAATAAAGGCAAAGGAAAAAATGATTAGCGATATGGTTGCCGAGTTTTCACAGCAAGAGCCACAGGCCAAAGAGCTACCTTCCGGATTAAAGATATATACCCTAAAAGAAGGAGAAGGCGTTAAGCCAAAAATAGGACAGAAAGTAAATGTGTATTATGCAGGATATTTATCCGACGGTTCTTTATTTGATAGTAACGTTGAAGAAATAGCTACCCAATACGACGCTTTTAATCCAGCTAGAAAACAAGGTGGAGGATATCAGGCTATTCCAATGGACTACAGCCCAGAGGCACCTTTAATTGCTGGTTTTAGAGAAGGTTTAATGGAAATGAAGGTTGGTGACAAGGTTCGTTTGTTTATTCCCTCCCACTTAGGCTATGGTGAGGCTGGAGCAGGTAATGTTATCCCTCCAAATTCTAATTTAGTATTTGATTTGGAAATCACAGAAATGGCCAATTAGTCATTTGCATAGTATAACAAAAACCGTCACTAATATGATTTGCATACTAGTGGCGGTTTTGTTTTATGCTCCAGCGAAATTAAAATCTATTACCATATTTGGGATTTCAACTCCAAGGTAGCTTTTAAAATATCTTTTTGGGAGATTTGCCCCACCAATTTTCCATTTTCAACTATAGGAAACCGCCTTCTTTTTTCATTTAAAAACTTATTGGCAGCGTCAAAAATATTCATATCACCGTCAATGGTTTCCACATTCTTTATCATATGCTCCTTCACCAGCTTATTGGGACTAGGCATATTATGATATCTTTTTTCACTGATATGCTTTATACAATCCCCTTCGGAAATAATGCCTATCAGTTCATAATTCTCATTTACCACTGGCCCTCCGGAAATCCTATACTTCAACAAGGCCTCAATAACTTCTTCTACAGATTGATCTGGCAGAAAAGTAATAAGCTTCGTCGTCATATAGTGACGCACTCTTAAAAGAACTTCCTCCTTTGGCTGTACGCTCCTGGGTCCCTTGTAATTTTTGATAGCCATATCTATAGTGATTTGAAATTCACCATATAATATAGCGAAAATTTCAAGTAAAACCTAAAGAATTGTCTTTAGATGGACTTCTATTAAAAAAAGCTGACAAGCCATTAAAAACAATGTTTTGATAATTTTATTAAGTTTTGGGTGTGCTTTCCAAAATACTCAATGTATACTTCCAAAATTTCTGGGTTGATGAAATACTGGCTCTCTCATCAGGAGAATGAGCACCTTTAATAGTTGGCCCGAAACTAATCATATCTACTTCAGGATAGTTCTGTCCAAGTATACCACATTCCAGTCCTGCGTGGCAGGCCACTACATTGGGCTCCTCCTTGAAGAGTTCTACATATTTCGCTTGCAGCACCTTTAAAATAGCTGAATCCGGATTTGGGTTCCAACCCGGGTAATCTCCGCTAAGATTAACTTCATATCCCGCTTTTTTGAAAACTGATTTAAGGGACGATGTCAATTCATTTTTTCCCGCTTCTACCGATGATCTGGTAAGGCATGCTATTTTTAGGCTCCCTCCCTTAACCTCAACTCTTGCAATGTTATTGGACGTCTCTACCAAATCTTCCATGGAAGCACTCATCGCGTACACTCCATTATGCGCGTCATTTAAGGCCGTCAATAGACTTTCTCGCTCCTTGCTCCCCATCACCTTTGAAGGTGCCTCGGTAGGTTGCACGGTAATTTTTAAACTAGGGTCTGTTGCAGAAAAATCATTAGTAATACTTTGCGCCCATTTCTCAAAATCTTGGGTAAACTTCTCTACATAGGCACCGTTCACGACTACCAAGGCTGTACTTTCCCTCGGAATAGCATTCCTTAATCCGCCTCCATTAATTTCGGCAATCTTAATATTATACTTATCGGCAGCTTTCACTAGCAAACCATTCATTAGCTTGTTGGCATTTCCAAGTCCCTTGTGAATATCCATTCCACTATGGCCGCCGCTAAGTCCCTTAACAGAAATTATAAATGCAACGGAATCCTCAGGGCATTTTTCTTCATCATAAACTGCCTTGGCAGTAACATCTACCCCTCCGGCACATCCTATATCAATTTCATCATCTTCCTCCGTGTCCAGGTTTAAAAGAATCTCCCCTTTTAGCAATCCTCCTTTTAGACCTTTAGCTCCTGTCATTCCGGTTTCCTCATCAATGGTAAATAGTGCTTCTAAAGCGGGGTGCGGAATATCCTTACTTTCTAATAGGGCCATAATCGTTGCTACGCCCAGCCCATTATCTGCTCCTAGAGTAGTACCTTGGGCCCTAACCCAATCTCCGTCTACATACATTTGTATTCCTTGGGTATCAAAATCGAAATCTGTGTCGTTGTTTTTTTGATGCACCATATCTAAGTGGGATTGTAAGATGACCGTTTTTCGATCTTCCATCCCTTTGGTAGCTACTTTCCTTATGATTACGTTGCCCACTTCATCCTTGATAGTTTCCAATCCAAGATTTTTTCCAAAATCCATCATAAACTCTATTACTCTTTCTTCTTTTTTGGACGGCCGTGGCACTGCATTAAGATCTGCAAATTTATTCCATACCTCTTTTGGCTCCAACTCACGTATTTCTTTTCCCATAGTTATAAATCTAAACCCCAAAAATACAGATAGAAAAATAACTATGCGAGAATATTGGTTAATTTTGGACAGATGGAACAAAAAATTAAAAACCTCATCGCCCTATCCCTTCTACCACAAATACTATTAGTAAAGTGGCTAGGTACTTATCCAGAGCTTATAGAGAACTACTACAGTAAAGGCCTTTATCCCTTAATATCTGGGTTTTGGCGCGCACTATTGGGGTGGATACCTTTTTCCATTGGGGATATTCTGTATGCTTTACTGATTATAGTCTCCTTAAGATATCTCATTGTCAACCGAGCACGGATTAAACAAAAGCCAATATGGTTTTTAAGAGATATAGCAGTGGTGGCATCCGTAGCCTATTTCAGTTTTCATATTTTATGGGGATTTAATTACTATAGGCAACCCTTATCCATGACTTTGGAATTACGGGACCAACACAGCGAACAAGACTTAGTGGATTTTGTAGACCGATTAATAACCAAGACCAATGAGGCTCAATTTCAACTTACGAAAGACAGTACCAAAATGGTGCTAATTCCCTATAGCAAAAAAGAAATATTTAAGATTACCATAGAAGGATACCGAACTTTGGAAAACCAACTTCCAATATTCACCTATAAAAGACCAAGCCTAAAGAGATCTCTTTTCAGCACTCCCCTCACCTATATGGGGTATGGAGGGTATCTAAATCCCTTCACCAATGAGGCCCAAGCAAATGGAAGGCTGCCAAACTTTAGGTTCCCAATAATAAGCGGGCATGAAATTGGACATCAACTAGGATATTCTGCAGAGAACGAAACCAATTTTGTCGGGTATCTAGTAACCGTAAAAAATGAGGATCCCTATTTTAAATATGCCGCCTATGCTTACGCATTGAGTTATTGCCTCAATGATCTGGCCTATAGGGACCGAGAACTATTAGATAATGCCTATAGCAAAATAAATCCGGGGGTGATAAAAAACTACAATGAGGTTTCTAAATTTTGGCAGGCCCATGAGAATCCCATGGAACCCGTTTTTAAATCTGTTTTCAACACCTTTTTAAAAGCCAACAACCAAGCTGAGGGTATTAAAAGCTACAATGCCGTGGTTTCACTTTTGGTTAACTATTACCAAGAAAACCCACTGTAACGAAAGGATATTAAACTACAACTGTCATAATAATAAAACAGAAAAATTTAGCAAGTCCTTATTGAATCTACCTCCTTAAATGTTAAAAAAACCCAAACACTTTAGTGGTTTGTAAGGGAAAGGCTATTTTTAGATCAACTAATATAACTAACACAACTTAATATGAAAATGCGCTTTTTAGCACTCGCCACCATGTGGTGCAGTATTTCTTTGTTTGCTCAGGATTACTTTCCCAAAAATGATGGTGTTAAGGCAGAGGACCTTAATTACACAGCCTTAACCAATGCCAAAATTTACATTACCCCTACAAAGGTCATAGATAAGGCCACCTTGCTTATTTACAAGGGCAAGGTAGTAGCGACCGGGAAATCGGTCAACCTACCAAAAAATACAGTATCCATAGATCTAGAAGGAAAATTTATTTACCCCTCCTTTATTGATATTTATTCTGATTTCGGAATAGATCAGCCCAAAAGGGCCACTGGCGGAGGCCGTACTGCACAATACGAATCTTCTAGAGAGGGATTTTATTGGAACGACCATATTATGCCAGAAAACAATGCTATTGGCGTTTTCAAATATGACGACAAGAAAGCAGAAGAACTAAGGAAGGCCGGATTTGGAACGGTAAACACACATATTCAAGATGGTATTGCCCGCGGAACAGGTGCCCTAATTGCACTAAACGGGAAGGGTAGCGACGCCGATCGGATTTTGGACGATAAGTCGGCCCAATATTTTTCTTTAAAAAAGAGCGTCCTTAAATCACAATCATACCCAAGCTCCCTAATGGGTTCCTTAGCATTATTAAGACAAATGTACCACGATGCAGATTGGTACGCCAAAGGTAATGTAGAGACAAAGGATCGTTCCCTAGAATCTTTAAATACTAACAAAAATTTGGTGCAAATATTTGAAGCCGGTGACAAAGACCATGTATTGCGTGCAGACAAAATAGGCGATGCTTTTAATACTCCATATGTAATATTGGCAGGCGGAAATGAATATGAAAATATTCCAGATATTAAAGCCACCAATGCCAAATTGATAGTTCCTATTAATTTTCCAAAAGCATACGATGTATCCAATCCTTTCCAAGCACAGTTCCTAAGCTTAAAAGATATGCGCTTATGGAATCAGGCCCCATCCAATCCCAAAGTGCTAGAAGAGAACAAAATCACTTTCAGCCTTACGCTACACGACTTAAAATCTCCTTCAGAATTTAAAGATAAGCTGGCAACTGCTCTAGAATATGGACTATCCAAAACAACTGCCTTGGAGGCGCTAACCACCGTCCCAGCAGCAACCTTGGGAAAATCTACAGAAATAGGAACACTACAGACAGGGAGCCAGGCAAATTTCCTTATTACCTCTGGCGATATTTTTGATAAAGGAACTATTTTATTCGAGAACTGGGTACAAGGACAACAGCATATCATTAACGATAAAAGCCTTAAAGATATAAGAGGCAACTATAGCCTGAGTGCAGGAGGAAGCACCTATACCTTATCTATTAGCGGTGAACCAGCAAAGCCCATAGCAGAAATTAAGGAAGGAGATGACAAGCGTACCTCTACCTTAAGTTACGAAAATAGTTGGGTAGCATTAACCTTTCATAATAAAGAAGGGGATAAAATCTATAGGATGACTGGTAAAGTTACCTCAGATTCAGACAATATTACTGGTAGACTTATTTTGCCCAATGGCACCGAGACTACTTTTACAGCTAACAAAACCTCCCCTTACTCAGAAATACCAAAGGGAGATAAGCAAGACAAATCCCCATTAGTGCAGCCTGTCACCTATCCTAATGTAGGCTACGGTTATGCCAGCAGACCAAAACAGGAAACCATATTGTTTAAGAACGCCACAGTATGGACTAGTGAAGAAGCAGGAATTCTGGAAGCTACCGATGTCCTGATTAAGAATGGAAAAATCTCCAAAATAGGGAAAAACATTAATGCAGGAGGGGCTATAGTAATAGACGCTACGGGGAAACACCTCACTGCCGGAATCATAGACGAGCATTCGCATATTGCGTTATTATCTGTTAACGAAAGCGGACACAATTCCACCGCAGAGGTGAAAATGGAAGACGTAGTAGACCCAGAACATATAGGAATCTATCGCAACTTAGCAGGTGGAGTAACCTCAGCCCAACTGTTGCACGGATCCGCAAATCCTATTGGAGGAAGATCTGCCCTTATTAAATTGAAATGGGGAGCAAGTGCTGAAGAGATGATCTATGATAACTCTCCTAAATTTATAAAATTCGCACTTGGCGAAAATGTAAAGCAATCTAACTGGAGCAGTTTTAGTAGATTCCCCCAAAGTAGAATGGGTGTAGAACAAATGTTTATCAACTACTTTCAGCGTGCCAAGGAATACGATCTTAAGAAAAAAAGCGGACAACCCTATAGAGTGGATGAGGAAATGGAAACATTGGCCGAAATCCTAAATGGAGAACGATTTATTAGCTGTCACTCCTATGTGCAAAGTGAAATAAACATGTTGATGAAAGTGGCAGAGAAATTTGACTTTACCATCAACACTTTTACCCATATTTTGGAAGGATATAAGCTAGCCGATAAAATGAAGGCACACGGAGTAGGTGCCTCCACTTTTAGCGATTGGTGGGCCTACAAGTATGAAGTAAATGATGCCATCCCATACAATGCGGCCATTATGCAGAGCCAAGGGATTACAGTAGCCCTTAACAGTGATGATGCGGAAATGTCCAGGAGACTTAATCAAGAAGCAGCTAAAACGGTTAAATATGGTGGTATGACCGAGTTAGAAGCATGGAAAATGGTAACCATTAACCCAGCAAAACTATTGCATTTAGACGAAAAGGTGGGTAGTATAAAAGAAGGAAAGGATGCAGATATCGTTTTATGGAGCCACAACCCCTTGTCCGTTTATTCCAAAGCCGAAAAAACATTGATAGAAGGAGCGGTATACTTTGATCTGGAAAAAGACAAACAACAACGAGAAGCCATTAAAGCCGAAAAAGCAAAATTAATAAATCTTATGCTAAAGGAGAAGAATAAGGGCAATGCCACCCAAGATCCCAAGAAGACTGAGAAAGAAGAATTTCATTGTGATAGCCTTTAAAAATCGATACTAGATGAAAAATTTAAAAATTACCATAGTTATAGCTTTTATCCTGTGTACTTATCAAAATTTTGCACAACAAACACCGGCATCCGCACAAGAAATGGGAATTTCTATTGAGGGTGCAATTGCCCACTTGGGAAATGGGGAGGTTATCGAAAACTCTTTAATCATGTTTGAAAATGGCAAACTCACTTTTGTAGGCAGTGCCAACGCAAGGATTGCCCGTACCGGCACGGTCATAAATGCCAAGGGAAAACATGTATATCCCGGATTTATTGCCACTTGCACCTCCTTAGGTTTGGTAGAGGTAGATGCCGTTAGAGCAACAAACGACAAAGCTGAAATTGGGGAAATGACTCCACATGTAAGAAGTTTGATCGCTTACAATGCGGAATCTAAAGTAGTAGAAAGTATGCGCCCCAACGGAGTGCTTTTGGGACAGGTTTCTCCAAAAGGCGGAATTATTTCTGGCACATCATCCGTTATGCAATTTGATGCATGGAATTGGGAAGATGCTGCCGTAAAGGTAGATGATGGGATACATCTTAACTGGCCAAATAGCTTTAAGCAGGGTCAATGGTGGATGGGTGAAGATAGAGCATACAAACCCAATAAGGACTATCCCGAAGAAACAGCAAAAATCGAAAATTTCCTTAAAAGTGTCAAGGCCTATGGTAAATCCAATGAGACGAAAAACAATCCGGCTTACGGGGCAACCCAGGGTCTGTTCCAAGGCACACAAAAACTGTATATATATGCCGACGGGGAAAAAGAAATATTAGATGCTATTACTGCAGTTAAAAACCTAGGGGTTAAACATATAGTATTAGTTGGCGGATATGAGGCCCATAAAATTACCGACTTCCTTAAACAGCACCAGATTTCTATTTTGGTAAGGGCACCCCATAACCTACCCCAACATGATGATGACGATTATGATCTACCCTATAGACTCCCTAAAATATTATCGGATGCGGGTCTGTTAGTAGCTATACAAAATATGGATGCCATGAATTTCCAAAACAGGAACCTTCCCTTTTATGCAGGGCAAATTGCACAACAAGGAATGTCTCCAGAAAAAGCGTTGGAGATGATCACCTCTAACCCAGCAAAAATCCTTGGTATAGATGAAAATTACGGAACTTTGGAAGTAGGAAAAAGCGCTACCCTATTTATCTCAGAAGGTGATGCATTGGACATGCGCACCAATCAATTGAGCAAAGCTTTCATAGATGGTAGAGATATCTCACTAGAAACCCATCAAACCCAATTATGGAAAAGGTATATGGGAAAATATGAAGGAAAATAAACTATTTATATAACAAAATTAAAAGGGCTTGGAATACAATCTATTTCTAGCCCTTTTTTCATGATATACTTTTAACAGTGAAATTACTTTTCCCTCTCCCACCTTCTAATACCCAAATAATTTACTAATTACCAAAATCCAATGGCACTAGATTAATAACATGAGCACCATAAAAAGAATCAAATAAACATTAGACAAGGGTTCTTTAGTCGGTAACACTCAAGAAAGGATAGAACACCAGAAGCAGAGAAATCTAGTTTTCTTTAATTTCATTCACATTTTTAAAAACGTATGTCTTTTAGGGGTCAATTGAGCGTACATTTTTAGGTGGTGTAAGTCGCACCAATAGCTTATTTTTGTTCCGATGAGCTATATTAAGGAGATAAACAGCGTACAAAACCCTTTAGTAAGGCAGACGCTAGTATTAATAGAAAAATCACGGGAGCGCAAGAAAAAAGGAATCTTTATAATTGAAGGAATCAAAGAACTGGAACTGGCAATAAAGGGCAGATACCTGCTACGGACCCTTTTCTTTTATCCTGAACTAATTTCAAAAGAAGAGGTCTTGAATCAACTTAAAGAGGTTGAAGATCCACCCGAATTGGTTTCCATTTCAAAGGAAGTTTTTCAAAAAATCGCCTACAGAAATAGTACAGGAGGTATTTTGGCGATTGCCAAAACAAAGGAGCATTCCCTAGACCAACTTAAACTAGAGAGCAAAAATCCTCTGATTCTGGTTGCAGAAGCTCCCGAAAAACCAGGTAATATTGGCGCTTTGCTCCGAACTGCGGATGCCGCGGGTTTGGATGCTGTAATTATTGCTAATGCCAAAGGGGATCTTTACAACCCCAATATTATCCGTTCCAGTGTAGGATGTCTTTTCACTACTAATATCGGTATAGGGAGTTCCGAGGAGATTATAGAGTACCTCAAAAAAAATAATATTTCCATTAATTGCGCCGCATTGACCGCCTCCAAAGCCTACACTTTGGTAGACTTTACCCAACCCACGGCTATTGTGGTTGGCACAGAGGCTACTGGACTATCGGAGGACTGGTTGCAAAAATCCGATCAGAATATAATCATTCCCATGCGGGGGGAAATAGACTCTATGAATGTTTCCGTCTCCGCGGCAATACTTATATTTGAGGCTGTAAGACAAAGAAAACTTTAGCCTCTATCTAATTTTGATAACTACAAATGGACACCCAAATTCTATTCTATATTATAATTGCCATTCTAATTATCCAATTTATAATTGATCGGGGATTAGAATACCTAAATGCTAAACGTTATAACGATAGAATTCCCCAAGAACTAGAAGACGTTTTTGACCAAGAAGAATATAGAAAGTCTCAAGAATACAAAAAGATCAACTATAAGTTCGCATGGTTCACTGCAACCTTTTCCTTAATAATCACCTTGGCATTCCTCCTATTTGGAGGTTTTGAATGGATAGATTCCATTGCTAGAAGCGTTAGCTCTAATCCTATAATTATCGCCTTGATATTTTTTGGTATTATTATGATTGGAAATGACATTCTTACCACTCCATTTTCCTATTACAGAACTTTTGTTATTGAAGAGAAATTTGGTTTCAACAAGACTAGCAAAAAATTATTTTGGATAGACAAGATCAAGGGGTGGCTAATGACCATTATTTTAGGGGGTGGAATTTTAACTTTGATCATTTGGTTTTTTGAATGGGCAGGAACTAACTTTTGGATCTATACGTGGTTCTTAGTTGCTGCCGTTTCCTTGTTTATGAATTTATTCTACAGCAGGCTCATTGTTCCTATATTCAATAAGCAGACTCCTTTAGAAGATGGCAGTTTAAAAGATAAGATTCAAGAATACGCCAATAAAGTAGGATTTGAAATTAAGAATATTTTTGTGATTGATGGATCCAAAAGATCCACTAAGGCCAATGCTTATTTTTCGGGCTTTGGAAGGGAAAAAAGAATCACTTTGTATGATACTTTAATCAACGATTTGGAAGAAGAAGAAATTGTAGCGGTATTAGCCCATGAGGTAGGACATTATAAGCGAAAACATATTATTTACAACATTACCCTTTCCATTTTATTAACAGGATTAACGCTATACATACTCTCTATTTTTATAAACAATCCGGAAGTTTCTCTAGCCATTGGAGTTTCCCATCCTAGTTTTCATGCAGCGTTGATAGGCTTTGGAATTTTATACAGCCCCATTTCAGAAATCACCAGTCTAGTAATGAATATGATTTCTAGAGCTTTTGAATATCAGGCAGACGATTATGCCAAGGATACCTTTTCTCCACAACCCTTGATCAGTTCCTTAAAAAAATTATCTAAGAGTAGCCTTAGCAATCTTACTCCACATCCTGCTTATGTATTTATGCATTATTCCCATCCTCCACTAATTGCTAGGATAAGAAATTTAAAGGTATAGATTTTGTTGTGTTTTATTCTAGTATGTATTAAATTTAAAATATGATGACCGAAGCTGCAATAGAACAAGAGAATAAGAATATTGCCAAGCAATACAAGGAGTTGCTTCGCATAAGCTATCAGACCCTTACCGATGAGGATAAGAAATTGATACGCTCTGCCTTTGATGTTGCCGTAGATGCACATAAAAATCAAAGAAGAAAGTCAGGAGAAGCCTATATATTTCACCCTATAGCCGTCGCTAAAATTGTGGCTTCTGAAATTGGTCTTGATGCGGTCTCTATTGCGTCTGCTCTCCTCCACGATGTGGTAGAGGACACTGAATATACCCTTGTGGATATTGAGCGTATATTTGGGGAAACGGTAGCGCGTATTGTAGATGGTCTTACGAAAATCGCACATCTAAATAAGGATATGAACATATCCCAGCAGGCAGAGAACTTTAGAAAAATGCTCTTAACGCTGAATGACGATGTAAGAGTCATTATTATAAAAATAGCAGATCGGTACCACAACATGCTCACCATGGATTCCATGCCAGAGCACAAGCAGGTAAAGATAGCTTCCGAAACCTTATATATCTATGCCCCCTTGGCGCATAGAATAGGTTTATATAATATTAAGACAGATTTAGAGGACTTAAGCCTTAAGTATACAGAACCCGAAGTTTATGCAGATATTTTAGGTGAAATTGAGGAGTCTAAGGAGGATCAACAGGCTTATATAGATGCCTTTTCAGAGACCATTAGCAACTCTTTGGACCAGGAAAACATTAAATATCAAATAAAGGGGCGAATGAAATCGATTTTTTCCATTCGCCGCAAGATGAAGGCCCAGAATGTTTCTTTTGACGAGATTTACGACAAGTTTGCCCTACGCATCATATATGAATCGGACAGGCATAACGAAAAATTTATCGCCTGGAAAATATACTCTATTGTTACCGATCATTACACGCCCAACCCAGTACGATTACGGGATTGGATTTCCTCCCCTAAATCTACAGGTTATGAAGCATTGCATATTACTGTGATGGGACCAAAAGGAAGATGGGTAGAAGTACAGATCAGAAGTGAACGAATGCACGAGATAGCCGAGAAAGGATATGCGGCACACTTTAAGTATAAACATGGAGATCAAAAAGAACAAGGAATTGAAGAATGGTTAAACAAACTCCAAGAAGCCTTAGAAAATGCGAATTCCAATGCGGTAGATTTTGTTGAGGAATTTAAGTTAAACCTTTATTCCAAGGAAATCTTTGTGTTTACTCCCAAGGGCGAGCTTAAATCACTTCCAAAAGGAGCAACGCCCTTAGATTTTGCCTTTAACATCCATACCGAAGTAGGCATGCATACCAGGGGCGCCAAAGTAAATGGAAAGTTAGTCCCACTAAATACTACCCTTCAGAGCGGTGATCAAGTAGATATTATTACGTCCGAATCTGCCAAACCTAACCAAAGTTGGTTGGATTATGCCACAACGGCAAGAGCCCGATCCAAAATCAAATCTTCATTGCGGGAAGAAAAGAAAGTTGTCGCAATGGACGGGAAAGAGATTCTAAGGAGAAAACTTAAATCCCAAAAAATTAACCTTAATGAGGACACGATTAATAAAATGGTGGTCTTCTTTAAATTAAAGACCAGTCTAGACCTGTTTTATAGAGTGGCAATAGGTGTTATAGACAATCAGATGATCAAAGATTTTGCCGCATCCTATAGCAATGCCTTTATCAGCTTCTTTAAAAATAAGATGAGGAGAACTCCTTCTCCTACAGAAATAAATAAGGAAGAAATCACCGTAAAATATGACACGCTAGTATTTGGCAAAGAAGAGGATAAGTTAGAATATAAACTCTCCCAGTGCTGCAATCCTATTCCTGGCGATGAAGTGTTTGGTTTTGTAAGTGTAAACGAAGGGATTAAGGTGCATAAGAAAAATTGCCCCAATGCCATATCACTACAATCAAATTATGCCTATAGAATCATATCTGCCAAATGGATAGACTCGTCCCAAGAAGAGTTTACCGTAGAGATAATGCTGACTGGAATAGATAACTTAGGATTGATCAGTCAGATTACCGAAATTATTTCGGGCAATTTAAATGTCAACATGCGGAATTTGAATTTTAGCACAGAAGGGGGAACATTTACTGGTAGAATTACACTTGTTGTAAAAAACAATATTATTCTTAAAAGAGTTATAGAAAAGCTAAAGCAGATCAACGGCATCGATAAAGTATCTAGAATTTAAATTTTAACTGTACATTTGCAGACTAATGCAGGGTACATAGCTATGGGGGATAATAATAATCAAGAAATTGTAAAAGGTGTATTCACCGCTTTCTTAGAAGAAAACGGACATAGGAAAACACCTGAACGTTACGCCATTCTACATGAAATCTATAAAAGTGAAGATCATTTTGATATAGAATCACTCTACATCAAAATGAAAAACAAGAATTATAGGGTCAGTAGAGCTACCTTATACAATACCATTGAGCTTTTATTAGAATCTAAATTGGTAAGAAAACATCAATTCGGTAAGAATCAGGCCCAATATGAAAAATCATATTTTGATAGACAACACGACCATGTTATCCTAACAGATACAGGGGAAGTAATGGAGTTCTGCGACCCACGGATTCAAGTTATTAAACAGACTATAGAGGAAGTATTTGATATTAAAATCAACACTCATTCCCTATATTTTTATGGTACACGAAACAAAGAAGAAAACACAAATAATTAATCCAATTACATAAAGAATGGCAGTAGATTTACTACTCGGACTCCAATGGGGAGACGAAGGGAAAGGAAAAATAGTGGATGTTTTAACTAAAGACTACGATATTATTGCTCGCTTCCAAGGTGGCCCCAACGCTGGTCACACGCTGGAATTTGATGGCATAAAACATGTCTTGCATACCATCCCATCGGGTATATTTCACAAGACCGCTATCAACATTGTTGGTAATGGCGTGGTGATCGATCCCGTTATTTTTAAAAAAGAGTTGGATAACTTAAAGAAGTTTAACCTAGATATTAAATCTAAACTTCTAATTTCGAGAAAGGCACACCTTATTTTGCCTACCCATCGCTTATTAGACGCCGCTTCTGAAACCTCTAAAGGAAAGGCCAAGATTGGGTCTACCCTAAAAGGTATAGGACCTACCTATATGGATAAGACCGGAAGAAACGGCTTACGTGTTGGGGATTTGGAATTTTCCGATTGGAAAGATAAATACCGGGCACTTGCCAATAAGCACGAAGCGATGATTGCCTTCTATAATGTAGAAATACAGTATAACTTAAAAGAATTGGAAACAGAATTTTTCCTTGCCGTAGAAGAGCTAAGAAAACTTACCTTTATAGATAGTGAGGAATATATTTTTAACGCCCAAAAGGAAGGAAAAAAGATTTTGGCAGAAGGAGCTCAAGGATCTTTGCTGGATATCGATTTTGGGACTTATCCATTTGTAACTTCTTCTAATACCACTGCTGCAGGCGCCTGTACCGGTCTTGGTGTAGCACCAAACAAAATAAAACAAGTAATAGGTATATTTAAGGCATATACTACTAGAGTTGGCAGCGGTCCGTTCCCTACAGAGCTGTTTGATGATAATGGAGAAAAGATGGCCCGTATTGGAAACGAATTTGGAGCTACCACCGGAAGAGCAAGACGCTGCGGCTGGTTAGACCTAGTAGCATTAAAATATGCCGTTGAAATAAATGGGGTGACCGAATTGATGATGATGAAAGCCGATGTCCTTAGTGGGTTTGAGACCTTAAAAATTTGCACCGCATACAATTACGAAGGAACCCAGATAAAACATTTCCCTTATAGCATAGAGCCAGAACATGTGACTCCTGTATATACTGAAATGAAAGGATGGGCTCAAGATCTTACTAAAATGAGTAAGGCAGATGAGCTTCCGGATACCTTATTGAATTACATCTCATACTTAGAACAAGAGTTGGAAGTGCCTATTAAAATCGTTTCAGTTGGTCCAGACAGGACACAGACCATCCACCGTTAATATAAAAGCCATCCTTGTGATGGCTTTTATCATATAACGCTTTCCTAATTCTATCCTAAACAATATATTCCTCATTCAAAATATACTATTTTTGATCAAAATTTTAATGGTTTGCACAAACTAATACTCTTATTATTTGCCCTATTTATATTTGGGATCGGCCAAGCACAGCAACCGGCATCTGGAAGTAAACAGATAAATATTGTTTATGGTGGCACCTTTACCAAAAACGAAGATGTCTACCCAGGCGCAGCTATATTCAGTAAAGACGACCAACAGGTACAGTTTGAACATGAGGGAGCAGACCTATGGTGTGATGTTGCCATTTACTATCGTAAAGAAAACAGACTTAAGGCCGTTGGAAACATTAGACTACAACAGGGAGATTCTGTTCAGTTAACTAGTGGACGCATTGATTATAACGGCGATACTAATCTAGCCAAAGCTTGGGAAAACGTTATCCTACAGCATACGGGAATGACCCTCACTACAGACACCCTTAGATTTGATAGAGAGAACCAAGAGGCATTTTACCAGGATTATGGAACCGTGGTAGATTCAACCAATACGCTTACAAGTAAGATAGGACGATATTTCACCCAACTAAAAAAGTCCCAGTTCTTGGACAGTGTTAACCTAAACAATCCAGAATTTCAATTAGTCTCTAAACAGTTGGATTATTATACCGAATCTAAGAATGCTTATTTATACGGGCCTTCAACTATTACTGGCGAAGGATATAAAATATACGTTGAACGTGGATTCTACGACACCAACATAGAAAGTGGATACGGGATAAAAAACACCAGAATAGATTATAACAACCGTATCATTTATGGGGACAGTGTCTTTTTTGACAAAAAAACGGAATTTGCTTCGGCAACCAATAATATTATAATAAAAGACACCATTAACAATGGTTTAATTCGGGCCCACTACGCCGAAGTTTTTAAGGCAAAAGACTCCGTTTTCGCTACGAAAAGAGCGGTTTCCATTAATCTTGTGGAGCAAGACTCCCTCTATATGCACGGAGATACGCTAATGCTAACCGGGAAACCGGAAGAACGCGTTTTACGGGCTTTTAGAAACGCAAAATTTTATAAAACGGATTTATCGGGTAAGTGCGACTCTATTCATTTTGATCAAAAAACAGGTATTACCCAATTGATTACGCGCCCTATTATCTGGAATGGAGAAAACCAAATGACAGGGGATAGTATTCACCTCCTTTCGAATATAGAGACAGAAAAATTAGACTCATTAAAGGTGATCAACAATGCCTTTATCATTGCAATGGATACCGTTAGTAAAGTAGGTTATAATCAAGCAAAAGGCAAAGATCTCTTTGGACAGTTTGTAGATAACGAGTTACGGATCATTGACTTAGTTAAGAATACGGAAGTGATTTACTATATGTACAACGATAAACAGGAACTTATAGGAATAGATAAAACTATATGTAGCGCCATTCGGATGACCATGGCAGAAAACGAAATTGAGGATATCACTTTTATTACTGACCCAGATGGGGATATATTTCCTGAAAAAGATTTGCCCGATAACAGCAGAAAATTAAATGGATTTATATGGAGGGGGGACGAACGGATCTTAAATAAGGATGATATCTTTGACGAGGACGATAACAACATCATATTACCCGTTATACAAGGGATAAATAATCCTATCGATACCGATATTGAAGCCTCGGAAGCTATTGAGGAAGAAAAAAAGCGCGATTCAATAAATGCCCCAGGGAATTTTGCGTCCCCCGTTCCCCTAACGCCAAAAAAGAAATCAAAGCAATTAGAGTCTATAAAGAAAGATTCTTCAGCAAACTAAAGAGCTTGTACTACGTTTATTTAGAGCAATTCAACACTTTATAAAAAGCAAACAAAACTAGACTAAGCATAGCATTTTTAAAGAACGCTATTACGGGATAATGGATATTTAGCATTTTAGACAATTAAGCACGACTATGAAAGAGGATTTTTTAAAATATCAGGCACAAACTTCACCACACCCATTGGCTTTAGAAGTCTCCCATGCCAAGGGAAGCTATATATATGACACCAAAGGTAATGCCCATTTAGATTTTGTTGCTGGGGTATCTGCATGTACTTTGGGCCATTGCCATCCTAAGGTGGTAAAAGCTATCCAAGAACAAGCAGAAAAATATATGCATGTTATGGTGTATGGGGAGTATATTCAGGAACCTGCTGTAGAATACACTAAACTCTTGGCAAAATACCTTCCGGCCCCATTACAAACCACATATTTGGTGAATTCTGGCACAGAAGCTATGGAAGGTGCTTTAAAATTAGCTAGAAGGAGCACAGGAAGAAGCCAGATAATTGCCGCTAAAAGAGCATATCATGGCAACACTATGGGAAGTCTTAGCATAATGGGGTATGAAGAGCGAAAAAGCGCTTTTAGACCTTTGGTGCCAGATGTAGGCTATCTGAGGTTTAACCATGAAGCAGATTTATTAAAGATAACAGAGAAAACGGCTGCCGTAGTATTGGAAACCATTCAGGGGGGTGCCGGATTTATTCTTCCCCATAATAACTATTTATCAAAAGTTAGGGAACGTTGTACTGCTGTTGGCGCCATGCTTATTCTGGACGAGGTACAACCGGGGTTTGGACGTACTGGGAAGCTTTTTGCCTTTGAGCATTTTAATTGCATTCCCGATATTTTGGTCATCGGAAAAGGAATGGCCGGAGGCATGCCAGTGGGAGCATTTGTGGCCTCTCAAAAACTGATGCTGACATTACAGGACCGACCAAAGCTTGGCCATATTACTACTTTTGGCGGAAATCCAGTAATTGCTGCTGCCTCCATGGCAACACTAAAAGAGCTCACCGAAACAAATCTTATAGCGGATACCCTAGAGAAGGAACTATTATTTAGGTCCATATTAGTACACCCCCTAATTAAGGAGATTCGAGGAAAAGGCCTTATGTTAGCCTTAATAATGGAAAGCGAGGAAATAACAAACGAATTAATTTTAAAATGTACTAAAAACGGATTAATACTTTTCTGGTTGCTTTTTGAACCTAAGGCCGTTAGAATTTCCCCACCGCTAACCATTACTAAAGAGGAGATTACAAAAGGATGCAACCTTATCCTAGAGGTATTAAATGAGCTCGGACAATAATTTGTTAACTAATTTGTTAATAATAAAGACCTAGTCCGTAAGTTTTCAAGAAGTGTAAAGACTATTTTAGTTCCAAATGAATAATAAGAAGTTCCTATGCCGTTAGAACCAAACGAAAGATCAGGGCAGCCAATCGCTAAGTTTGAATCAATGCTGAAGACAGATGATATCTACTTCTTTGATGCAGAAGACTTTCAGGATATTATTCACCATTATTTAAACAACGGAAAGATAGCTCTGGCGAAAAAAGCTATTAAAATTGGATTGCAACAACATACCGATAGTGTGGAGTTAAAACTCCTCTCCATTGAAGTAATGGTTTTTGAAAACAATCTAGAGCAGGCAGAAGCTATGCTAGATGAGCTACAGCTTATAGATAGCAGTAATGAGGAAATCTTCATTCAACGCGCTAATATCTATTCTAAAAAAGATAATCACGAGGCGGCAGTTTCCCTTTTACACCATGCTCTAAACCTTACCGAGGATAGTTTTGACATTCACTCCTTGTTAGGAATGGAGTATCTGTTTATGGACAAATTTGAGGAGGCAAAGAATAATTTCATGAAGTGTGTATCCTTTGATGAACAGGATTACTCATCTCTCTATAATGTAATCTACTGCTTTGAATTTCTGGAAGATTATGATGGCGCAATCCTATATTTAAACGACTATTTAGAACGCAACCCGTATAGTGAGGTCGCTTGGCATCAGTTGGGCAAAATGTATTTCCCAAAAAAATTGTACAAGGAAGCCTTGGTTGCCTTTGATTTCGCTATCATTTCGGACGACAGTTTTATTGGGGCCTATTTTGAAAAAGGAAAGGTACTAGAAAAATTGGGCCGCTATGAAGAGGCCATTGAGAATTACGACATCACTATATCAATGGAAGATCCTACTTCCTACGCATATTTGCGAATTGGAAGGTGCTATGAAAAGTTAAATAAAGACGAAGAGGCCAAATCATACTATTATCGCACCGTACATGAGGATCCCTTATTAGATAAGGGCTGGCTGGCTATTACTGGATATTACTTTAGACAAAAGAATTACGATAAAGCCCTTCATTACATCAATAAAGCAATAAATATTGACGGTGAAAATGCGAAATACTGGAAAAAATGCGCCAGAATACATTCGGTTTTAAAAAATAACGATGAAGCCTACTATGCTTACCAACAAGCCGTAGAGCTAGGCAACTATGAATTTGACACATGGTTTCATTGGGCCGACGTTGCCGTACAGAATTTAGATGTGCACGCCGCAATCCAAATACTTACCCAAGGGCAGGAATTTTACCCACAAACATGTGAAATGCAATATAAAATGGCCGGATATTACCTTTTAATCAGTGATTATCCTAGAGCCCAATATCGCCTCATCAATGCCTTAAAAATAGACGCAGATAAACTCCACTTGTTTAAAGACGAGTTTCCTCAATTCTATAATACCGAATGGGTAACGAACATAATTGAAGAAGTGAAAAAAGCTTCCAGATAATTACACTATTTTTGATGTTTTTATCATTTTATGGAAAAACGCAATTTCATCAGTTACCTTATTATTTCGTTAAAAGGCATGGCTATGGGCGCTGCAGATGTAGTGCCAGGGGTGTCAGGAGGCACAATAGCATTTATATCAGGTATTTACGAAGAATTGATCACCAGTATCAACAATGTTAATCTGTCCCTCTTAAAAACTTTAAGAACAGAGGGCTTCAAAGCATTCTGGACCAAGGTGAATGGCAATTTTTTATTATCCCTACTTGTGGGAATAGCCATTAGCATCCTTTCCCTGGCAAAATTTATTAGCTGGTTATTAGAGAACCAGCCCATTCCTTTATGGTCATTTTTCTTTGGACTTGTGTTGGCCAGTATTTTTCTGGTTGGCAAGGAAATAAATAAATGGAACCTAGGCACCATACTTACATTAATCTTGGGAGCGGCCATTGCTTATTACATAACCACACTGCCTCCCTCGAAAAATACTGACTCCCTAGTCTATTTGTTCTTTTCTGGAGCACTAGCAATCTGCGCCATGATTTTACCTGGGATATCGGGAGCCTTTATACTTGTATTATTAGGGTCGTACAAAACTATATTGGATGCAGTTCACGAGCGCGATCTAAAAATTGTGATCACGGTGGGATTAGGCGCCATATTTGGACTTTTAAGCTTTGCCAAGCTTTTAAAATGGATGTTTACCCATTACAAAAATAGCACCTTATCCTTACTGACAGGTTTTATCGCAGGCTCTTTGAACAAGATTTGGCCGTGGAAGGAAATCTTGGAAACTAAATTGTACGGTGAAAAACTCGTTGTTTTAAAAGAGCAAAATATTTCACCCTACGCTTTTGAAGGCGATCCACAAATTATGTTTGCCATTCTCTTAGCCATCACTGGTTTTTCCCTTATTTTTATCTTGGAGAAATTAGCGACAAAAAAGTAATCGGCACGTCATAAATGAAAAATACCAGATCTATTACGGATAAATTCTTTTTGGTTATCAAGGGCCTATTTATGGGTGCCGCCAATAAGGTCCCTGGTGTTTCTGGTGGTATTGTCGCTTTTGTTGGAGGGTTTTATGAGGAGTTTATCTACTCCCTGCAAAAAGTGAACGGCAAAGCATTTAAACTTTTAATAAGTGGCAGGTTTAACAGCTTTTACCGCTATACCAATGGACAATTTTTATCATTGCTGATTTTTGGGATGCTAATAAGTTATTTTAGTATTTCCAAAATTCTAGACTATTTCCTAGAAAGACAAGAACTGTTTGTCTGGGCAGGATTTTTCGGTATGATCTTAGGCTCTATTTATTATATCTCTAAGGATTTTAATCAATGGGGAAAAAGTACAATTACAGCAGGGATCATCGGTCTTATCATAGGTATTTCTATAAGCTTTTTAAGTCCAGCAACACAAAATGACAACCTGTTATTTATCTTTTTCTGTGGAATTATAAGTGTTTCAGGAATGACGCTCCCCGGACTTTCCGGATCGTTTATACTTATTCTTTTAGGGAATTATGTATTGCTATTGGTAGATTCTGTAAACGCGCTATACGATACGTTCGCCGAAGTTTTACGAGGTGATTTCAGCTTTACCAACAATATAAAGCGGTTAAACACCCTAAAAATACTAGGTGTATTTACTGCTGGATCAGCAATTGGTTTGGTAAGCCTTTCACATCTGCTGAGCTATGTTCTTAAACATTATAAAAATATCACCACTGCAGTCATAATAGGCTTTATCACTGGCTCCTTAGGGGTGGTCTGGCCTTGGAAGCGAACCTTATATAGAACAGACGCACAGGGGAATATGCTATTAGACACTAATGATAGCCCCATTATAACAAATTACGAACGATATTTACCCGATCTGATGATAGCGGAGACGTATTGGGCCCTATTTTTCATCATTTTCGGAATATTAATTTTATTAGCTTTGGATTGGTATGGAAGAAACAGACAAGAAAACGCATAGGTATGGTTTAATAGGAAGAAACATTTCCTATTCGTTTTCCAGAGGATACTTCACGGAAAAATTCTCCCAGTTAGGTTTAAATACACACTCTTATGAGAATTTTGATATAGATACTATAGATCTGTTTCCGGATATCTTGCAACAAAATAAGAATATTAGCGGTTTTAATGTTACCATTCCTTATAAGGAGCAAATTATACCCTTTTTAAGTAAAATTGAGGCTGAAGCAAAAGCTATTGGAGCGGTAAACACCATTAAAATTGTTAAAAACCAGTCCATTGGCTACAATACAGACGCATATGGCTTTTATAAATCCATAGCCCCCCATTTAGAGAATCATCACAAAAATGCTTTGATTTTAGGCACGGGAGGAGCTTCTAAGGCTATTTCCTATGTGCTAAGCAAATTAGGAATAACCTATACCTTTGTTTCACGAAATCCAGAAAAGGGTCAATTAAACTATGGTGACCTTAATTTGGAACTAATGCAGAAAAACACAGTTTTGATCAATTGCACGCCGTTAGGAACTAATCCCAATATTACGGACAAACCAGATATCCCCTACAATCAGATTACACCTAAACACCTCTTATTTGACCTTATCTACAACCCTAGTAAAACGGCGTTTCTAACGGAAGGTGAACTAAAGGGTGCCAAAATCTGTAATGGATCCAAAATGCTACAATTTCAAGCAGAAAAAGCATGGGAAATCTGGAATTCATAACTACTACATTCTTATATATCTGATTTTCAATACACAATACCTTATAATCCTAATTACCTTCTTAAACAGAAGTTTCATTATCTTTGTTATTGAATAGGTTGTAATTTTATTATTGTAAATTACGCCCCAATAGCTATAAACATTCATAAGATGTTAGAAGACAAAGAGAATAAACTACAAAATAATGTAGGTAAAGAGGAAGTTTCAGAGAAAAAGGGTTCCTCAGATAGTTTAGAGAAGACCAGCGAACCACTCTATAATTCCAATCAGGAAAATGTGGTGTCTGATAAGCTTGAAAAGTCGGAAGATCCCAATTCGATAGCTAAGCAAGATGAAGATGCTTCCGATGCAGATGCAGACGAAGCTGTGGAAAACAAAGCGCTTAAAGCAGCCCATAAAGTAGAAGACAAAGATGCTGTTGCCAATGAGGCAATAGATATTTCAGATACCACTAACATAGAATCTGCAACAGCTGATACCTCAAAATCCGATTCCACAGAAAAAGAAGAGAATATTTTAGAGGAAATAGATGAATCCAACGCAGAAGATGCAGAAGATTCAGATAATCAACTACGCCATCAAATTCCAATGCCAGACTACCATGCTATGTCCATGGAAAACTTAGTAGGTGAACTACAGAGGTTGGTACGTAATGAAAAAGTACAAGCTATTAAGAAGCATGTAGACGGAATTAAATATGAATTCGATTTAAAATTCCAGGAATTTATTGAAGAAAAAAAGGAGGAATTTATTAGTAGTGGTGGCAATGAAATAGATTTCAGATATAATTCCGTTACCAAAAGACAATTTAATGAGGTTTATACCGATTATAGGGAAAAGAGAAATGCCTATTATAAAAATCTTGAGCAGGGCCTTAAAACCAATTTAGGAAAAAGGCTAGAGATTATAGAAGAGTTAAAAGGTTTAATCAATGTAGAGGAAGATATAAATACTACCTATAAGAACTTTAAGGATATACAAGAACGATGGAAATCAGCAGGTCCGGTTCCTCGGACCAATTATAACGATGTTTGGCGTACATACCACCATCATATTGAAATGTTTTACGATTTTCTTCATATTAATCGAGAGCTCAGAGATCTTGATTTTAAATACAACTATGAAGAAAAATTAAAAATCGTAGAACGTGCAGAATCCTTAGTAAAGGAAGAAGACTTGCACAAAGCCTTTCAGGAACTCCAAATTCTACACAAAATGTGGAAAGAGGATATTGGTCCGGTAGGAAAAGAACATAGAGAAGAAATATGGGAGCGTTTTAGTAATGCCACAAAGCAGCTACATCAGAGAAGACAAGAAAACTATAAAGAACTAGAGAAGGTCTATGAGGTGAACCTGGAAAAGAAAAATGAAATAATCGATTCCATTAAAAATATAGCCTCCAACACTGCAACAAAACACAAGGAGCTACAGCAGCAGATCCGTGAAGTTGAAAAGCTGAGGGATCAATTTTTTAAAGCAGGCAAAGTACCTCAAAAGGTAAATGAAGAAACTTGGGCTAACTTTAAAGGAGCCGTTCGGGAATTCAACAGGAATAAGAATAGCTACTATAAAAACCTAAAAAAGGAACAACAGGTTAACCTAGATAAAAAAAGAGCCTTATTAGATCTTGCCATCTCACTTAAAGACAGTGAAGATTGGGACACCACCACCCAAGAGATGAAACGGATCCAAAGCGAATGGAAAAAAATAGGACATGTCCCTAGAAAGTACTCGGACAAAATATGGAAAGAGTTTAAAACAGCTTGTAATCAGTATTTTGATCGTTTCCATGCATTAAAAAACGAAGCTCAGAAAGAAGAATCAGAAAATTACGAGAAGAAAAATGCCTGCTTGGATAGGCTAAAGAAATTTGAATTAAGCGGCGACAAAAAGAAGGACCTAGCTGCCATAAAGGAATTTATTGCCGAATGGAAAGAGTCTGGTAGGGTACCTTATAATAAAATGAGCATTAACGCTAAATTCAATAAAATTTTAGATGCCATTTTCAAGAAACTAGACATAAGTCGACAAGAAGCAGAACTCTTAAAATACGGAAATAAGATACAACGTTTAGCCAACAATGATAATGACTATGCCATTTCTAATGAACGTACCTTTATTAGGAGAAAAATTGATGAAAGCAAGAATGAGATCAGGCAATTGGAAAATAACCTTCAATTCTTCTCCAATGCTTCCGAAGACAATCCATTAGTTAAAGAGGTTATTAAAAACATAAATAATCACAAAGAGTCGTTGGAAACATGGAAAGCAAAGCTGAAAAAATTAAATATTTTAGCAAATAATTTAATAAAGGAAGCGGAAGAAGAGCAAAATCCGGACGAAGAAGAGGCCTAACATAATGGTCCTCATATAACGCCAATAACTTTTAACAACCCTATTTTCTAAAAAACGAAAATGGGGTTGTTGCTTTTATAGGTGTAACGTACTCTAATGTCAATTTTAATGATAAAATAACCTCATTACATACCTTTATTCCTAAAAGCCTAACCAAGATATGTATTTGCAATAATCTGAGCTCACAGCCCAGAAAAATGGAATTTTATAATTATTTATGGATACTTACTCTTATACAAAGCATAGGTACCAATACTTAAGCACCTACGAATAAGAAAGAGAATGTGGTCTGTAAGGTTTTTTATTATTAACACCAATGGTTGACATCCCTTACCCCCCTATCATGTTTATGTTTTTATGGAGATACATCAATATTAGTATATGCCAGGAACTTATTACTATATAAGCAACAAAAAAGCCATTCTTAATGCAAGGAAAACCTTAACCTTAAGAATGACTTAATATTGTATTACTAAATGCCGGTCACTAATCTTAAACAGCTTCCGGACTAAAAGATAATACTACAATTTACTTTGCAACATTTACGGCCCTTGTTTCCCTAATTACGGTGACTTTCACCTGTCCTGGATAGGTCATATCTGTCTGTATTTTTTGAGAAATTTCAAAAGAAAGCTCTGCTGCTCTATCATCGCTGACTCTTTCGCTTTCGACAATTACCCTTAGTTCTCTACCTGCTTGGATAGCATAGGCTTTTTGGACTCCTCCAAACCCGAAGGCAATTTCTTCCAAATCTTTTAAACGTTGAATATAAGAATCGAGCACCTGTCTTCTGGCACCAGGTCTAGCACCACTTATAGCATCACAAACCTGTACGATCGGCGCAATCAAGTTTTTCATTTCAATCTCATCATGGTGAGCTCCAATAGCGTTACACACATCTTCTTTCTCTCCATACTTTTCAGCCCACTGCATCCCCAAGATAGCATGCGGAGTTTCTACCTCTGCCTCTGTATTGGGCACCTTGCCTATATCGTGTAAAAGACCTGCCCGTTTAGCCATTTTAGGATTTACTCCTAGTTCAGCTGCCATTACCCCACAGAGTTTTGCTACTTCCCTAGAGTGCTGTAAAAGGTTTTGGCCATAGGAAGATCTATATTTCATTCTACCCACTGCTTTGATCAATTCTGGGTGCAGACCGTGAATTCCAAGATCGATAACAGTACGTTTACCAATTTCAACTATTTCCTCCTCTATCTGTTTTTCCGTCTTCTTTACGATTTCCTCAATACGTGCGGGGTGTATTCTTCCATCGGTCACCAATTTATGGAGCGATAGCCTTGCTACTTCTCTTCTTACAGAATCGAAACAAGAAAGAATAATAGCTTCTGGGGTATCATCTACAATAATTTCTACACCTGTTGCTGCTTCCAAGGCCCTAATATTCCGTCCTTCACGTCCTATTATTCTACCTTTAACATCGTCGGACTCCAAATTGAATACAGAGACACAATTTTCAACAGCCTCCTCAGTTCCAATACGTTGAATGGTATTTATTACTATTTTTTTAGCCTCCTGCTGTGCAGTAAGTTTAGCCTCCTCTATAGTGGCTTGAATATAAGACATAGCATCAGACTTAGCAGTATCTTTAAGGGATTCTAACAACTGCGATTTTGCCTCATCGGCAGATAATCCGGAAATAACTTCCAATTGCTGTACTTGACTTCTATGTAACTTATCTAACTCGGACTGTTTTTTCTCAAATAATTCGCTCTTGCTTTCAACTTCTTTCAACTTGCTTTCAAGTTGCTCGTTCATTTTCTTACCTTTTGCAAGTTCACCACTCACCTGCGACTCCTTATCCCTAGTGCGCTTTTCAGATTCAGAAATCTTCTTATCCTTATTTATTATAACTTTTTCATGTTCTGCCTTCAGCTCCAGAAATTTTTCTTTGGCCTGGAAGATTTTATCTTTTTTAATATTTTCTCCTTCAATTTGCGCCTCCTTAATGATGTTGGCACCTTCATTTTTTGCATTGGTAATGATCTTGGACGCCTTGCCTTTTTCCATAGCCTTTGCAATGGCAAAACCTATCACCAGCCCAACCAAACCTGTTATTATCGCTATACTCTCCATATATGTGTTAAAAATTAGTAAAAAAAAAGCCCACATTGATGGAAGATTTGTACAAACCCCTATAAACAGGTTTAGGGCTAACAGACTGATCAAGGATCCTTATACTAGTAAGGCCTGCTTTTACAATCTAAACTCACCCTTTTCAAACAAATTAGTGTTGAGTTTGTCAAATATTAATTACCAATGTGGGCAGTAACTTTTTTATTTAAAAGAACGTTATTTAATTCCTAGCTTGGAACCAATCAAAAGATCTAAAGCTTTCAGTCGCTCAGCAGTTTCTGTAACCCCCTCCGTTTGATCTATTCCTCTTTGCTCAATTTTAGAGGCAAATTGGAGTGCGCACATGGCCAACACATCCTGTTTGTCCCTAACGGCATAATTTTGCTCAAATTTTTTAGCTAACTGGTCTATATTCTTAGCCGCCTTCCTAAGACCTTCTTCCTGTGAAGGATCTATGGTCAAGGGATATACCCTATCTGCTATAGAAAGCTTTATTTTGAGCTTATCTGCCATATTATTATCTTACATTATTCCGATAGTTGCACTATACAATGGTCCAACTCTCTTATCAATGTGTTTATCTTAAGCTTAGCTTCAGTCTTGTTTGTATCACTGCCCAGTATTGTACTTGCCAACTTCAGTGAATTGTACTTGTCCTGCCACTCCTCTACCGAAGCTAATGTTACTTCGTGTTCGTTTTTCACAGCAGCCAATTCTCCTTCTAATTTAAGGTTTGTGTCTTGCAAAAGCGCTAACTGGTGCAACAACTTACTTATTTTATTTTCTAAAGAATCTACAATATCTACCAATTCACTCATATGCAAATATCAATGCATTTTACACAAAGTTAATATTCCTCGCTCTACTTAGCAATTCTTTTTTCACTTATTCTGAAAGTAATGCTGCCACTACTTGTACCGAACTCATGAATTGAACTCGTAACATATTTAAAACCACTACTTTTTTTATAATTTGAACGGTATTAATTACTTTCGCCTCAATTTACAAATAATTATGAGAGGGACTTTTTTAGGATTGTACTTATTACTTACACTTATTGGTTATGGACAGGCAAAGTATCCAACAGATATCTATAGACCTCCCTTAGACATCCCAATTATTTTATCGGGCACATTTGGTGAATTACGGTCCAATCATTTCCATGCAGGAGTAGACATAAAGACTCAACAGCGGGAAGGAATCCCAGTATTTTCTATTGGTGATGGTAGGGTAACCAGAATAAAGGTTTCGCATTGGGGATATGGCAAAGCTTTATATATTGCTCATCCTAATGGACATACTTCTGTTTATGCCCATCTTCAAAAATTTTCCCCAGAAATTGAAGAGTACGTTAAGAAAGTACAGTACCAAAAAAAATCTTATGAAGTAGAAATTTTTCCCGACATCTCCGAAATTCCACTTAAAAAAGGAGATCTTATTGCTTATACTGGCAATACAGGGGGATCTGCCGGGCCTCACCTACATTTCGAAATAAGAACTAGCGCCACAGAAATGCCTACAAACCCCTTGTTTTATGGTTTAGAAGTCCGTGATGCTACTAGCCCCACGTTGCTTGGAGCCTATGCCTACCCATTATCCGACAATTCCCAGGTTAACCAAAGCCAGGAGAAAGTAAAACTAAAATATCACCGGCAAGCAGATGGTTCTTATTTAGCTGATAAGGTTACTGCAACCGGAGTAATAGGATTTGGAATAAATACATATGACCGTCAGGACCTAGCCGCCAACAAAAACGGCGCCTATTCACTAAAACAAATCGTAAACGGGAAGGTATATACAGAATACGCCTTTGAAACTTTTTCATTTCCAGAAAGCAGGTATATAAATACCTTAATAGATTATCCCCATTACGCTACCTACTATGAAAGGATTCAGAAGTGCTACAAGGAACCCAGTAATTTATTGGGAATCTACAACACCCTTTACAACGATGGGAAAATAGACATAACTGATGGGCTATCATATAACATAGAAATACATATTAGTGACCTAGCTGGAAACACTACAAAATTGATTATTCCGGTAGAAGGGAAAAATCAAGAAATTATAATCCCGAAAAAAGACGATAAAACCGATAACTATATTATCGCCAAAAAACCTAATAATTTTGATTTAGAAGGAGCTAAAGTATATTTTCCTGCCAATACATTTTATGAGAATTTCTATATTGATCTTAAAAAGGGGAAAGACACAGTTACCATCCACAACAGCAAAGTCGCTGTTCATAGGAATTTTACGATCACTTTTGATGTAACTGATTACTCTAAGGAAGAAAGAGACAAAATGTTTATAGGAAGATTGGACAAGAACATGACCCCTGGCTTTTCATCCACCTACAAAAGAGGAACCACCTTTTCCACTAGAACCCGTAATTTAGGGACCTACACCCTTGCAAAAGACACTATAGCGCCTAGAATAAGCCCGAAAAACTTTAAAGACAAACAATGGCTCACCAATTACAATTATTTAAGTCTTAGAATTGATGATGATTTAAGCGGAATAAACACCTACACGGCTACCTTGAACGGGGAATGGATTTTAATGGAATACGAGCCGAAGACCAATACTATAACCTATAATTTTGATGATATTATCCTAGATAAAAAACAGTGTGACCTAGAAGTCATAGTAACAGATAATGTAGGCAATAGCAGTACGTTTAACAGTACCTTTTATAGAAATTAAGACTGTTGAGGCGAGCTACATTACCGCAAAAGTGCCAAACATAAGATAACTAACGACCTATTTAGAAAATATTAAAGTTGAAGATTCGGAAATTGCCATATTTTTACAATAAAATTAAACTGAGCTCCATTAATCAGCCCCTTTTAATTATAGAATTGGTTTATATCCAACTCAAAATATGGAGACCCACACGCCTAATGCACTTAAAAAATTCTAATTGGCAGTCGTATTAACAATTATAATACATTAGTATCGAATGAAAAATAAATTTCTATTCCTATTTGCTATTCTGTGTTTGAGCCTAAATGCTCAAAAGAATGTTTATGAGAGCACTAAATTTGACGAATTGAGTCAAAAGCACGAAACCTTGGCTATCATACCATTTGTAACCAATCTACAACTTAAAGATGGTATCTCTAATGCAGAATTGAAAAAGCTGGAAGAAAAAGAAGCTTACGAGGTACAAAATGCGCTGGAAACCTATTTTTCCAAAAGGAAGAAAAAAAAGAAATTCTCGGTAGAATTCCAAAATACAGAGAACACCAATGCGCTTTTAAAACAGAACAATATAACTTATGAAAATATTGATATCTATACCGTAAAGCAGCTATGTGAAATTTTGGGGGTAGACGGACTTATTAGCGGTAGCCTAGATCTTAACGTACTACTTTCTAAAGGGGTCCCTACCTCATTCAGGATAATGGATTATATAGATGGACAAGCAGACTATGGTAGGATAGGGGTAAAAATAAGTGATGGCAATACCGGCAAATTACTATGGAAATACGAAAAACAAATTAATAAAAAGTCTGGCAAGAATACGACAGACCTTATAGATAAAATGATGAAAATGACCTCTAGGAAGTTCCCCTATGATCGTGAACGTCCACGAGATAGAAAAAAGAGCTAATCCTTATTGTAATCGCTTAAGACTTGGATCACATAATCCAAGTCTTCCCTAGTATTGTAACTGGAAAATGAAAACCTTAAGGAGGGCTTCCTCATCTCTTCTTCAGAAAGGATCTCCGAAAGAACATGCGAGCCAAGGTTACTACCAGATTGGCAGGCACTTCCCGCAGAACAGGCAATTCCTTTCATATCTAGGTGAAATAACAGCATCAAAGCCTTTTCGGGATCAAATGGCAGACAGACATTCACCAAAGTATAAGTGCTTTTTTCCATATTTCCTGACTCCCCGTTAAATTTAACTCCTGGAATAGCGGCCTGTAGCTTCTCCAAAAAATAGTGCTTTAGGTCGGCAATATATTTAGATTCCACCTCCATATTGCTATAAGCCAGTAAAAACGCCTCTTCCAAACCTATTATGTTATGGAATGACTCGGTTCCCGCTCTAAATCCCCGTTCTTGCGAGCCCCCAAAGATTAAAGGTTTTAGTCCCGTATTTCTTTTGATATAAGCAAATCCAATTCCCTTAGGACCATGAAATTTATGGGCCGCAGCGGTTAGAAAATGAAGCGGTGTTTTCTGCACATCCCAAGAATAATGTCCAATAGACTGCACAGTATCCGAATGAAATAAGGCGTTGTTATCTACACAAAGCTTAGTCACGGAATCAATATCCAACAGATTTCCAATCTCGTTGTTGACATGCATTAAACTGACTAATTTTTTATCGTCATCATTTTTTAATAAAGACTCTAAATGAGTTAGGTCTGGATTTCCTTTTAGATCTAGCTTTACATATTGCAGCGCTATACCATACTCCCGCTTTAATTCGCGAGCCGTGTGCAAAACCGCATGATGCTCTATAGGAGATGTTATTAAGGTTTTAACACCAAGGTCCCTCACGGCACAACGAAGAATCATATTATCTGCTTCCGTTCCTCCCGAAGTAAAAACAATTTCAGAGGGATTGGCGTTTAATTGTTTTGCTATGGTTTTTCTAGCCTTTTCGATACCTGTTTTTGCCGATCTTCCAAAACTATGGCTAGAAGAAGGATTTCCATAATAGTCGGACAGGGCTTCCTGCATTCTCGTTATTACCTCTGGTCTTACCTGAGTTGTGGCGGCGCTATCCAAATATACCTTTCTCATTAAAACATTGATTTATTTAAACTCCCTTACCTAAATTAGGCATGGCAAAAATACTTGAATTTAAGTTAATTTCCTGTGAAATACAGGGAAAGCTGTAGGTTTATCACTTAAATTTCTATTAAATTTGAGGCATGAGAAATATTCTATTATTTGTTTTTTTGATTAGCCTTTATTCCTGTGACGATGGGGACCTACAAATTGAAACTATAAATTTTGATGACAGTCAAATTCAGTTCTGCGGGAGCACCCCAACCACCGAGAGCACTGTGTTTTTCAAAATTGTTAATAATGAAGCATTGATTCTAACCTTAAGCAGTGGCACCTTAATAAACGAGGAATACGAAGGCGAAGTACAAATTCCAATATCTGGGGAAACCAAGGTTACATATCGTATTTTTTCCGACAAAGTGAGCAAAAATTATTTTTGTGATGCAGTTCCCCCAATCACTCCTACGGTAACCGAAGAAATTGAGGCTCAAAGTGGATTCGTTCTAATAACGACTACAGCTAAAGTAGAGGGCGAAACTACTTCTTATGAACATACTATAAAATTAAGCGAAATATCGCTAGTAAATAAAACTAACGATCAACGCATTACCGATCTTAGAATCAATGATTTTGGCACTGTTACAACTAAGTAAAACAGCTTAGACTTTCTACTACCATTATTTTTGAAAAAAATAGACTTCTGTAGCACCTGCGCCATACTTTTGGTAATCGGCGTCATAAAATTTTACATTCTCGTAATTTCTGAACAAAAAATAGAGTTCTTCTTTCAATACTCCTTCTCCCACGCCATGAATAAACACAACTTTTTGTATTCTTTTTCGCATGGCAAAATCCAATTGCCGTTTTGCCGTATCCATTTGAAGGTTTAAAATCTCAAAATTGGTCATCCCTTTGGGAGTCTTGGTCAATTTCTCTATATGAAGATCTACCTCCATCTTAGGAGCACTCCGTTCTTTAGGCTTGGCCACTGGTCTATGTCGCCTTTTAGGGATTTCCTTTTCTGCCTTTATTTTAGCCACCTCAAAATTAGAAACTGCAATTTCCCCATCTTTGGGTAAAGGCATCAATTCCTCCGCAAAAAATCTCAATACAAAGCCCTCAGTACTTTCCATCGTAATTTCTTTACCATGAATATGTACTATTTTACCCCTAACTATATCGTCAATAGCTTCTACCTTATCGCCTACTTTAAATCTCATCATCTTCTTCTTTTATTCGCTCTCTTTCATCCAATTGGCTGCTGCTCCATAATTGAGTAGATTTATAGAGTCCGAACATCAACAATACAAATCCGACCATCAGTGCAAACTCCTCTCCCATAAATCGGTTACCAAAACCAGCGATTAAGCCTCCGATTGCAATCATTAGTAAATAAAAAGTTCGTTTCATTTTCATTGCCCAAAAATAATAGTAATTTCCCGTAAACAATTATATTAGCACTTTAAAATAGGGATAAAATGTACTTGTTACAGCTGGAAAACTATATGCTGCCTTGTCTGAACAAGGAAATCTTTGGTATCGATTGTCCCGGTTGTGGTATCCAACGCGCCATTTCTTTTATTCTTGAAGGGAATTTTATTTCAGCGTTTAGAATGTTCCCTGCTATTTACACTATTATTCTATTGATTGCGTTTTTAGGATTTAGTCTTTTCTTTGAAGTAAAAAATAGCTTCAAAATAAAAATATACCTGTTATACCTAAATGCAGGTATCATTATCATTAGTTATATAATAAAAATGCTTAAAATAATCTATTAAAATCAAACCATGGAACAACAAAAACTACCCAATGCAACACTCATTTTAGTTTTCGGTATCATCTCAATAGTAACTTGTTGTTGCTATGGTGTTATTGGATTAATTTTCGGAATTATAGGGCTAATCTTAGCCAATAAAGCAACCAACCTTTATGCTCTTAATCCAGATCAATATGAGGGGTACAACAATGTAAAATTAGGTAAAACACTATCTATAATCGGGATTGTATTAAATATTTTGGTAGTTGTGTTTTTCGTATGGATTGTTTCTATCATCGGTTGGGATGCCTTACAAAACGAGGATCTTATGAGAGAGCGTTTGGAGGACTACTTGGGTAATATGGAATAGAGCCTATGTCATAGCTTCATGTTATTACAACCAAACCAATGGAAAACAATTATAGACCAAAACCTAGCAACTATTTAATCCTTGCTATATTCAGTACAATTTTCTGTTGTATTATTCCAGGGATAGTTAGCATAATTTATGCTGCCAAGGTAAATGAAGCCTATGCCCTAGGGAATTATGATGCCGCAGAGCGTGCATCTAAAAATGCAAAAACATGGGCCTTGGTCAGCATAGGGCTGGTAGTGGTTATTTTCGTTGTTTCAATCGCTTTTTTTGGATTTGCTGCTATTGCCAGCTTTCTAAGCAGCAGTTACTAATGAGACAGTGATTTCTAAAAAAGGTAAAAAACAGTTATTAATATTACTTATAGGAGTGCTATTCTCTGGAATAGCACTCCTATATTTTTTTATGGATCCCAGTAGCTCGTCCTATTTCCCTAAATGCCTCTTCTACCATTTTACGGGATACTATTGTACGGGATGCGGCAGCCAAAGAGCGCTTCATCATCTTTTACACTTAAATTTTGTTGGCACATTAAAGTCCAATGCACTGTTTATACCCGCCTTTATGTTGATGAGTTATCACTTTTCCATAAAATTTCTCTCGATTAAGATTGGCAAAAACTATCCGGATATTATTTATCATCCCAGGACACCTATAATAGTTCTTATTATCGTGATGCTCTTCACCATCTTTAGAAATATCCCCATATTTCCATTTACCTTTCTTGCCCCATCCGCATAAAAAAACCTGCTATATAGAGCAGGCCTTTCTTTACATATATTATAGGAAACAATTTATTTCTGAAACTGCTCTAGAGTTTTAATGATTATAGCGACACAGTCTAGCAATTGCTCACGTGTCATAACCAAAGGAGGAGCAAATCTAATAATGTTACCATGGGTTGGTTTTGCCAAGAGACCATTATCCCGTAAGGCTAAACAAATATTCCACGCTGTAGAGCTAACTTCGGAATCATTCACCAAAATGGCATTCAAAAGCCCTTTCCCCCTTACTGCAGTCACAATAGAACTACCAGGAATAAACTTATTGAGCTCTGCCCTAAAGAGCTCACCCAATTCCCGCGCATTTTCTGCCAAGCCTTCCTCTTTAACCACCTCCAATGCAGCAATTCCCACTGCTGCAGCAACAGGGTTACCACCAAATGTACTTCCATGGTTTCCAGGTCCAATTACATCCATTATATCATTATCGGCTAGAACACAAGATACTGGGTAGGCACCCCCAGAAAGTGCCTTTCCTAAAATTAACATATTGGGTTTAACTCCTTCATGATCTACTGCCAACATTTTTCCCGTCCTAGCAATTCCTGTTTGTACTTCATCAGCAATAAAGAGAACATTATATTTTTCACAGAGTGCCTTAGCTTTGGCCAAATATCCGTCAGTAGGCACATATACTCCCGCTTCCCCCTGAATGGGTTCCACCAAAAATCCCGCTACATTATCATTGCTTTTCAATGCCTCCTCCAAAGCAATTAAATTATCATATTCAATTTTAATGAACCCCTTAGTATAAGGTCCAAAATTTATCCTAGCTACAGGATCATTAGAAAATGAGATTATAGTGGTAGTACGACCGTGAAAATTATTCTCACAAACAATAATTTGCGCTTCGTTCGAGGCAACTCCTTTTTTCTCATAGGCCCATTTCCTACAAATTTTCAAAGCAGTCTCCACTGCCTCCGCACCCGTATTCATGGGCAGCATTTTATCATATCCAAAGGTTTCACAAGCATATTTCTCAAACTTCCCTAACTGATCATTGTAGAATGCCCTAGAGGTAAGAGTGAGCGTTTGCGCCTGACGCGTCATAGCATCTACAATTTTTGGATGACAATGTCCCTGATTGACTGCGGAATAAGCAGAAAGAAAATCATAATACTTCTTCCCTTCGGCATCCCAGACATATACTCCCTCTCCCCGACTTAAAACCACAGGTAAGGAATGGTAGTTATGCGCTCCATACTTATCCTCCAATGCAATAGCATTTTCTGAAGTTAAATTTTCCGTTTGTGACATGAGTTATTAAAATTTAAATAAAACTATAGCAATTCCTTCTTTGGGGAGAGAAATCATCCTTTGTAGAATTGCTAAATTACTAAAAAATAAAATTCAGGTAACTCATAATTCCCATTTAAAAATAGGGTACCATTGATAAATTAATATAATTCCGACCAATAGTTCAGGATAAGTTATCATTTATATATACATCCATTCTTCTTCAACAAGATAACCCTATTACAAGGTCTATACTTCCCGTTGTTAATTACGTAATAACCCTTTTCTGATATAATTTTGAATCCCCCGATAAAATAAGCAACTAATTACCATGGTTCTTTTCCTGCATATTGCGACATCCATTACGTGAGAACAAAGGAATATTATCCTGCCGCAGCCTCCTTTAAAGCCATAACTTGCATCCTAATCAAATTAGGCAGCAATGCACAATAATTAACCTACCTACTTTGCTGAAAGTTCCGCAAAAATGAGTTTAAATCCTGAAAAAATCCCCTATTTTTGCGTTATGCGAAGAAAGAATAAAAGACAGATTTTTGAGAACGTAGAGGTCGTAGATGCCGGAGCAAAAGGCAAGACTATTGGAAAAGCTCCTGACGGGAGGGTAATTTTCCTTACCAATACCGTTCCTGGGGATATAGTAGACGTACAAACCACAAAAAAAAGAAAATCATATTTTGAGGGCGAGGCGACCCATTTCCATACCCTTTCTCCAAAAAGGGTCACTCCTGTTTGCGAACACTTCGGAGTTTGTGGGGGATGCAAGTGGCAAGATATGGGATATGAACACCAATTGTTTTACAAGCAAAAGGAAGTAGAAAACAATTTGCGTAGGATTGGACATTTGGAACTCCCAGAAACTATGCCAATACTGGGCTCTAAAAAGCAGTATTTCTATAGAAATAAAATGGAATTTTCTTTTTCGGATAGCCGATGGCTAACCTTGGATGAAATAAATTCGGGTGAAGAAATTCAAGATAAAAATGCTTTAGGATTCCATATCCCAGGCATGTGGGATAAAATATTGGACATTAAAAAGTGTCATCTACAGGAAGATCCTTCCAACGCAATTCGACTGGAAATTAGAGAATTTGCAGTAAATAATAACCTTTCATTTTTTAATCCAAGAAATCAGCATGGATTATTAAGAACGGCCATGATACGCACCTCTTCAACGGGAGAAATTATGGTAATGGTTCAATTTTTCGAGAATGATCAGGACAAACGTGACCTATTAATGGATCACCTATCTACCACATTCCCCGAGATAACTGCATTGCTATACGTAATAAATCAAAAGCAAAACGATACCATTTACGATCAAGAAGTAGTATGCTATGCGGGTCGAGATCATATTTTTGAAGAAATGGAAGGCCTACAATTTAAGATAACGGCAAAATCCTTTTATCAGACCAACTCGGACCAAGCGTTTGAACTGTATAAAATAACTAGGGACTTTGCTGGACTTACTGGTGAAGAGCTCGTTTACGACTTATATACCGGTACGGGTACCATTGCCCAATTTGTTGCCAGAAATGCAAAAAAGGTAGTTGGAATTGAAGCTGTTCCAGAAGCTATTGCCGATGCAAAAGCCAATGCCGAAAGAAATAACATACATAATGTTCAGTTCTTTGTCGGTGACATGAAAAATGTTTTCAATGCGACTTTTATTGCTACCCATGGTAAGCCAGATCTTATTATTACCGACCCACCAAGGGACGGAATGCATAAAGATGTGGTGCAACAAATCCTGAATATTTCCCCAGAAAAGGTGGTCTATGTAAGCTGCAACAGTGCAACACAAGCTAGGGATTTGGAGTTGATGAAGGAAGATTATGAAGTTGCAAAAGTGCAACCTGTAGACATGTTTCCGCAAACCCATCATGTGGAAAATGTTGTACTTTTGAAAAAACGAAAAAACCAGGTCCCATCGTAATGTTTAGAACTAAACTTCCCACCGCCATTCTAATAGCAGGTATCGTTATTTTTTGCATAGGTATTATAAGTTGTGAAAAAGACGATATTTGCATAGACGGAAATACTCCATTATTGGTGGTTCGGTTCTATGATGCCGACAATAGGACAGAATTAAAAAAAGTACCCAAATTCCGTATTGTAGGCATAGGACAAAAATCTACTGTTAGTGGCGTCTCAGATCGCACCGATCTAGATTCGATCGCTATTCCATTAAAAGTAACAAACAGCAGTACAGGGTTTTATTTTATATCCAACTCCGTTGATGTGGAAGCGCAAGATCAGGCCGGGCAACCCATTTTATTGGAAGGCGGAGATTTAGATAGTCTTTATTTTAATTATAACCGAAAGGATAAGTTTGTATCTAGGGCTTGTGGCCATATCGCCAATTTCGATAATTTAAGCGGTGATTTAAGGTCCGAATCTCAAAATTGGATCAAGGATATAGAAATTACAACTCCCCTGGTAGAAAATTCAACCGAAGCGCATGTTAAAATATATCATTAATAGTTTCCTTTTCTTCGGGTTTCTTTCGGGTTACTCCCAAACCAAACCCATAGACCTGCAACCTAAGGACACCATTGCCAGAACCGATCCTTATGGTATTAGGGTGGGTATAGACCTCAGTAGACCGCTTATATCCGCTTTAACGGATGGATATACCGGCTTGGAAATTGTGGGAGATTATCGCCTTACCACGAATTGGTATTTAGCTGCAGAATTGGGAAATGAAAAGAAAACTCAACAAGAAGATCTTTATAATTTCACTAGCTTCGGAAGCTATATAAAATTAGGGGCAGATTATAATACGTATGGCAACTGGTACGGAATGCATAATATTATCCACGTTGGCGGAAGATATGCTTTTAGTAGTTTCAGCCAGACCCTTAACAATTATCATATTTTTAGCACCAACCGATATTGGACCGATCCAAATTATCAACTTGACCCAGGGCCCAATGTTCCACCAGATTTCCCTGTTGGCTCTACTGTTCCTCAGGAGTTCAACAGTTTAAATGCAAGCTGGCTAGAAGCCGTAGTAGGTGTTAAGGCCGAACTTTTTGCCAATATTTATTTGGGTGCCAGTGTTAGAATAGGCTATCTGGTTAGCAATAAGGAACCAGAAGGATTTCGCAATCTATGGATACCCGGGTTTAACAAAGTAACCGATGGAAGTAAATTTGGGGTTGGTTATAACTACACTCTCACCTACTTTTTGCCACTTTACAAGAAAGCCAAAAAGATTAATGAAGATAAAAAAACTAAAGCACAGGACGAAATTCCAGTTAATTAATCTAAAGCTCCCTTACTCCTTTTAAAAAGATCCATTTCATCATAACCTTATCACCTTCCGAGGTTTTAACAGCAGCAAATTTTGGCGCCAGCACACTTGCCACTACGGCTGCTATAATCGCTAGGATAAGTGTGTCTATTGTTAAAAGCATTCCAAGTACTAACCGGACGGTGACAAATAATATAGCGAAGCCTAGAAAATTATAGATAAAAGCTTTGTATTTTGGTTTCACGGCACACTGTTTTTATTTATAAAATTCGGACTAATTGTCTTTGTTAAATTTAGTCTTTTTACTTCCTTCATACATAACATATTTCACCAAGCGGGATTCCAAGTGACTGTTATATACTTTTATCTTTCTAGATGGACGTAGTCCTACAAATTTTAAAGCATCTAAATTAGAAGTAATAAACCAGGCATCTGTGCCAGGATAATTTCTTTTTAAGGTATTACCAATATCCGTATAAAAATCTTCCATTTCAATATCCAATCGTTCTCCGTACGGCGGATTGAAAACCATGTGTAAATGGTTATCCGTAAATTTCTCTGTATCAAAGAAATTCTTTCTTTCGATGGTAATATATTCAGATAGATTGGCATTAGCTACGTTATCCATAGCTTTCCTGACTGCGGATGGTGCTTTATCATACCCTATAATCTTATGATGAAAATCTCTAGTCTTATTTAAACTGCTCTCAATAATTTTATTGAAAAGATCTTCATCAAAATCGTGCCATTTTTCAAATGCAAATTCCTTTCTATTTATATTTGCGGGGATATTGCAAGCAATCATAGCGGCTTCAGTTAACAACGTACCACTACCGCACATAGGATCAAGAAAATCACCCTGTCCATCCCAACCGCTCAACAATAATAATCCCGCTGCCAACACTTCGTTGATAGGAGCGATATTGGTTGCTGTTCTGTATCCTCTTTGGTGTAGTGATCTCCCCGAAGAATCCAAAGATACATTACAATGGTCCTTTTGTATATGAATATTGATCCGCAAATCCGGGAATTTAATATCCACATTGGGCCTGCTACCATCCGTATCTCTAAATTTATCCACAATAGCATCCTTAGTTTTTTGGGAAACATATAAAGAGTGGGTGAAATTATCCGAGTTTACTGTGGCATCAATAGCAAAAGTGGTATCCGTAGAAAGAAAGTTGAACCAATCCATGGAATAAATCTTCCTATAGAGATCATCCTCGTTTCTAACATTAAAAGAATGTATAGGTTTAATAATTTTAATGGCAGTCCTAAGACATAGATTGGCCTTGTACATAAATCCAGTATCTCCCTCAAAAGAAACACTTCTTATTCCCTCTTCTACATTACTTGCACCAAGGTCTCGTAACTCCTTTGCCAAAATTTCCTCGAAACCGAACATGGTTTTGGCTACCATTTTAAAATTATTGTTCATACCTCCTATTAAAATTACCACAAAAATACATTAATTTTATCCCCCATTAGGATATTTCCCTAATAAGTACAACACCTAACCATACGTACATGATTTATTTATTACCCATTCTTGCGGTATTGTTCAGCTTTCTTTTTGTTTATGTCACCAAACCCAAAAATAAAGAGACCTTTAAGCTATTATTAGCCTTTAGTGGTGCCTTTCTCTTAGCCTTAACCGTTTTTGAGCTATTCCCTGAAGTATATATGGACTCCGATTCCAAAACAGTGGGTGTGTTTATTATGCTTGGGATCCTATTACAAATATTCCTAGAGTTTTTCTCTAAAGGGGCAGAACACGGGCATGTACATTTAGATCCAGAAAACAAAGAATTCCCTTGGATGCTATTTGTTAGTCTTTCTATACATAGCGTATTAGAGGGGATACCCATAGAAAGCCATCACAATATCCTTTATGGCATTTTAGTACACAAAATACCAATTGCCATTATCTTAAGTATATTTTTATTAGCCTCTAAAATTAAATTAATACCTTCTATATTATTTATTATACTATTTTCACTAATGACCCCTTTTGGCACCTTTATGGCAGCTAATTTTGCCTTTATAGAAACCTATGCCGTATATTTGAATGCATTGGTTATTGGTGTTTTTTTACATATTTCGACGGTTATTCTATTTGAAAGCTCAGAACACCACAAGTTTAATTTACGCAAACTTCTGGTCATTATCATTGGGATTGCGATAGCATATGTTTTTTAAATGTTCAGTAGAGAGGAAGCTAAAAAATTACGACAAGATTTCTGGATATCTTTTGGAAAATCATTTCCCAGGAAATGGATCTTGCATCGCACCAAAATAAAAGATTTCTCTTTCAAATTCCACTTTGAAGCGAAGAATGCTATGGTTTCAATGGATATTGAAAATCAGGATTTAGAAAAACGATTAGAAATGTGGGAGAGGTTAGAATCGCTTCGTTCTATATTAGAATCCGTATACCTACCAAACGTGCAATTTAATGATAGTTACGTTCTAAGCAACGGAAAGGAGATCTCCCGGATATGGGTGAGCAAACCCAATGTATCCATATACAATAAAAACACTTGGCAAGAAACCATGGAATTTTTAAGAGACAACATGGATAAGTTAGAAGCGTTTTATATGGAGTATGAGGATATTTTAAATCCTTAGGCCACTTTCTCTTCAAGAATAAATTTAGCTCCTTATAGTGTCGTTAATTCGCGCCCAAGTCTGAAGGTATCAAAAGAGCACATCCTGACCTTTTACTACAGCAGCGGAGCAACCGCATTGCGATTGGACATGGATCACTTATCATCCAATGATGAAGCAGTTTCTTAATAGGTAACGGTCAAACACTAGTAACCCTCACTTCCAGTGATGAGTTAGCCACTTTAAAGGTAGATAGACACCTGGGAAGCGGGAACAGCAAGGGTTCCGCAGCAACGCACCATACCTACCACAAAAACGGTACGCATCGTTACCAGTCACAACAGCAACCATAAAGCCGCGTATCGGTCGCACATTAGTAATCCTATCATCCAATGATGAGGCAGCCACTATAAAAGAAGATAGACACTCGGGAAGCGGGAACCGTATAGGTTCCGCAGCAAGGCCCCATACAAACAACAAAAACAGAGTGCATCGCGTAACCTATCTCGACGGCAACCCTACGACCGCGTATCAGTCGCACATTAATTACCTCTCATCCAATGATGATGAGGCAGTTCACGTCAAAGAATGTGGGCAATAACTAAGCGGTAAGGTAATAGTTACCGGGGATCAAGAACAATTGTTGTGTTTATGCAAATATTGTGGTTAATCTATAAAGAAAGAATTCTACGTTTTTCACACCTCTAAATTGACTTCTAAATGCCTTTATCTGGGCATTGAATGATTCTGCCGCTGCATTTGTGCTCCTATTTATAAAATAGTTTAGGATAGATCTATAGTTGAGTGTTATGGTGTATGCGATGGTGTTGAACGCCCTAAATCCTGTATTTTCTACATTCTTGTACCAATGCGCGAGTTTTGTATAGGCGGTCTCTATGGACGTTGCCGTAATGAATATGTTTCTGAGTCCTTGGACCAGGTCGAAGGCAATCTTTATATCGGGATATTGATCGAATAATATCCTGCTTCTTTTGCATTGGTTCTCTGTCCAGTTATTTGGAGCCTTGTACAGTAAATACCTGCTGCGGGCCACTAGTTGCTTTCTTGTATCCCCGTTATTGAATTCTTTTGGGACGAATGTCTTGTTCTTTGCCCTTGCCTGTTTTATCTGTTCGTTCTCCAGGTCTATTGCGTCCCGTCTGTGTTTAATCCGGATATCCTGAAGGGCTTCCAGTGCGAGTTTTTGTACATGGAAGCGATCGGTGACCTATATTGCCTTGGGAAAGCACTTCTTCGCGATGGTCTTTATTGAGTTTGCCATATCCAGGGTGATCTCCTTGACCTTGGCCCTTTCCTTGTCCGATATCTTCATTAGCTGTTCTATAATAGGTTCCACCTTGGTACCGGAGAATATGGCCACTATAAATCCTTTCCTGCCCTTGGCCTTTTTGTTGGTGATTATGGTGTAGAGTTCCCCCTTGGAGAGTGCCGTTTCGTCAATGGACAGATATGGCCCGCTATTCTCGGGAAAGATGAGCAATTGTTTGGCATGTCCCTTTTGCTCCCAATCTTTAAAATCGATCAGATAATCCTTGTACTGTCGCTGGAGCTTCTTTCCGTCGACCCCATAGAAATGGCCTATGGTGCGGCAGTCCGAAGCCTTAGTATCGACTAAGTACTTTTAAAAAAGCAGCGACCTCGATGGTCATTCGTGTTCCCTGTGCGACCAGATCCCAATCTCTTTGCACGGCTTGCCCAGTGGCCTTATCCAACCAACGGCGGCGCTTAATGTGAAGAAAGACCGACTTTCTCCGCAATGGAAAGTCTTGGACGACAATCTCTTTGTGAAAACCATGGGCTATTAAAGTGCGATGTTTTTCCTGTTTAGGAGTATCCTTCTTTTCTTCGAAATATAAATGAAGCGTACCCTCTTCTGTTTTATGAGAAACTAGTTTAAAGTGGGTTATTAAAAGTTCCGGCAGTATAAGCTTTAATAGGTCGATAGATAATTCCAAGGCTGTTCGTTTTTTTGCAAAGATCTTATTCTATTTTTAATTCACACACAACTTTTGAGCTTGATCCCTGATTAGTCTGGAATCCGTATAGGGTCTGTGCCCATATACAGAAGCAGGTTGGGATAGGGGCAAAAAAAAGAGTCCCTCCATGTTTCCATGAAGGGACTCTTAAAAAAAGGCGGCGGCCTACTCTCCCACTTGATATAGCAGTACCATCGGCGCAGACGGGCTTAACTTCCCTGTTCGAGATGGTAAGGGGTGGGCCCCGTCGCCATGGCCACCTAAAATCTTTGGCTCGCAATCCTTATTTATAAGGAGTACGCACCGCGCCACTGGGGCGCAATATCGTTGACATAATAGGGACAGGGCATACTTGCCAGAAAGG
>NZ_AUCB01000008.1 GCF_000429545.1 Arenibacter certesii DSM 19833 | reverse complement strand
ACGGATCCAGATGGTGATGCCATGACCTATTCGGCTGTTAATCTTCCAAGTGGGCTAAGTATAAATGCCAACACCGGACTTATCAGTGGTACGATCGCCAATGGCGCTTCAACCAACAGTCCATATGCTGTAGCGGTAACGGTAACAGACGATGGTACTCCTGTGGAGTTTACTGTGGTGACCTTTACTTGGAACGTAACAGTAGTGTCAGTGAACCAGGCACCTGTGGTGACCAATCCTGGAGTACAGAACAATGTGGAAGGAGCTGTAGTTTCCTTACAGGTTACTGCGACGGATCCAGATGGTGATGCTTTGACCTATTCGGCAGTTGGTCTTCCAAGTGGGCTAAGTATAAATGCCAACACCGGACTTATCAGTGGTACAATCGCCAATGGCGCTTCAACCAACAGTCTATATGCTGTAGCGGTAACGGTAACGGACAATGGTACTCCTGTGGAGTCTACTATGGTTTCGTATACTTGGAATATCATGGAGTTTATAGAAAACCAAGCACCAGTGGCTGTTATTTCTGTAAATGAAACTTCAGGGATAGCTCCACTTACTGTTTCTTTTGATGGAAGTAATTCTTTTGATGATATAGAAATAGTAGGTTATCTATGGGACTTTAAAGACGGGAATACAAGTGAGGAGATTAATCCTGTTCATATATTTGAAAAGCCAGGTACCTATAGAGTAGAGCTTACCGTCTCTGATGGATTCTTAAAAGATACCGAAGTGATAACCATAACGGTGAAGGATAAGAAAGAAGAAGAGAAAATGAAGGTTATAATTGCGCCTAACCCTGCTAGGGAATTGGCACGAGTATATTTACTAAACGCTCCGACTGAAGTGGTGAAGTTTATTTATATTCACGATTCAACAGGAAGATATATCAATACTATCGTAGCACCGCAATTGGTCAATGATCATTATGCTGTACCAATAGCAATGTTGCATGATGGAGTTTATTATATAACCATGGTTATGGAAAGTGGTAAATCACTACCGGTGAGACTTTTGGTTAAGAATTAATAATCTGTTGAGAATAAAAAGGGGAGTAGCCAAATTTTAGGCTACTCCCCTTTTTTATTTCCACCTCCCGTTACATATTAAATTTCCTTGAGCAAGGAATTTAAGTATGATGAAACAGTATTTTTATTTTCTATTTTGTTTCTTACTGGTTAATAATAAAAATCATCGATTGTTTTTTCGATTACAGGTAGTAGCAACTTAAGGTGCTTATCGCTGATTTGCATCTCCTTTAAACATTTAAATTGATGTAGGTTGTGTATGTCGGAGGCAGCATAGTCTATTAATCCATCACGTAACAATTTGTACGCTTTTTTCTGTACCTCTTTCCCATAATAATCACTTAGAGATAGCAGATTTAGCTGTAATAAAATACCACTATTCTTGAACTTTTGAAATTTGGAGGAATTGATATGTAAAAAATTATACCTTTCCGGGTGGGCCAATATAGGGAAATACCTGTGGGAAGCTATTTTTTCAATAGCCTGGTCAAAATTGATCGGTGGTTGTAAATAGGACATCTCGACCAATAAATATCTATTTCGCAGGGACATTTCCTTGTTCTGTTCTAATAGGATTTCAAAATTAGCATCTATCATATGTTCAGCTGCTATATCTAGGCTAATATCTTTGATTCCTTTTTGCAACAAATAATCTAATACTTTCTTCTGCGCATTATGGATGCTTTCACTATCATTTGGATAGTAATTGTGCATAATATGCGGCGTTGCTATTATTTTCTTAATGCCTATAGAAGCAAATCCTTCTATTAGAGCAAAAGAATCTTCAACAGTCTTGGCACCATCATCTATGCCCGGTAAAATGTGGTTATGCATATCCACAAAATTGCCAAGATGATCGATTAAAAATTTCTTCCTACTAAAAAAATGGAACATCAATAATAAATTTTGACCAAAAATAGTACTTCTTTTGGGAAAAAGACGATGGAATTAAATGTCATATTTCATATTTTCCTAGGTTAATAAAATGAGGCCCTTGTATATTCTTTTTGTTAATGCCCATACCACAACGGTTATAAATAATTTTAACCTTACTAATTTTGAATGATAATGTTATTTTATTTTTTCCTAATCTTAGTTCTAGTAATAATAATTTTATTGTTTTTGCATTGTTAGATCAATCCTCTTTAGTGTTTAATTCGAAATGATTTATAACGTTTATATTTCCAAGCACGGACTTTTAAATTGGAATAAAATTTTTGTTTTCCTATCGATTTAGAATGCCGCTTTTCTGTAAAATATATATGAATAATTACTTACAATTCATATTAGGGCTATTTTTCTGACAGTTAGATGTTACTATATGATAAGGTTTATTCTTGTCTTTTTGTGGGATTAAGTAACTGAAAATGAGGTTTATAGTATTTGAACGTCTACATTGACACCTTATCGATAATACCTTGTAATCCATTGGTTTTTTAACAAAACACAGTATTTTTAAGAATATTACTTCCCCCTTTTTTCTTTTCAAATTTTCGATTTCCCTCTCATTAAGGAAAATTTGATCACAGTCATATTCAATTCTACCTAATTATGAGAAATGAGATTAGAATTTTCCCTGTTTTTGTTATTGCAATTTGGTATCGTATTTTCATACTACAGAAAACAATCAGCCGCGCTTCAATGTGCAATGTAATTTGTGTACTGTTATTACAATTTGCATTTTATCAATCCACAGCACAACTTCCAACTGAGTTTCAGAAAGTGGATTTACTTACTGGGCTTGGGAACGCTACAATGATGAGGTTTGCTCCAGACGGGAGGATCTTTGTAATAGACCGCTATGGCGAATTATTGATCTATAAACCTTTAACACAGTCAACCGTTTCGGCAGGTACTTTACCTGTGTTTCACGGTTTTGAGGATGGTTTTCTAGGTCTTGCATTTGACCCAAATTTTGCTTCCAATCAGAAGATATATATCTATTATTCCCTAATCTCCACTCCTGCTAACAGAATCTCTCAGTTTAGTATGAATGGGGATATTTTGGATTTGTCCTCTGAAGTCCCCATGATGGAATGGCCAGTTCAGCGAGTTAATTCGTATCATGCTGCGGGTGATATGGCATTCGATTCACAAGGGAACCTATATATTGCAATTGGCGATAATGCTAATCATGGTCTTTATGGGGCCATTGATGAGGGCAACTCAAATAATAGTGCAGAGAGGACCTCTGCAAATACGAATGATCTTCGTGGAAAGATAATACGAATTAAACCAAATGCTGGGAATGGTAGTTATACTATTCCTAATGGTAACCTATTCCCAGGAGGTGTTGGTGGATTGCCAGAGATTTATGTAATGGGAACACGTAATCCCTATCGGATATTTGTTGACAAAGATAATACAGATTGGCTATTTTGGGGAGAAGTGGGGCCAGATGCTAATGTAGCTAGTGCAATGGGTCCAGAAGGGCGGGATGAAATTAATTTAACCAAAGAGGCGGGGAATTATGGGTGGCCTTATTTTTCTGGGGCATTTAATGATCCGTACCAAGTTAATTATAGAACGCCTTCTCCTTACTACAATGATCCATCAGCACCAGAAAATACTTCTAAATGGAATACAGGTGCCACTTTATTGCCTGAAGCTAAACCAGCATGGATAGAATTTTTTCACAAAAGTTACTTTGCGGGCCCTAGATATTATTATGATGGGAACGCTACCGATCAGCAAAGGTTACCTATAGAATTTGACGGTCTATTTTTCTATTATGATTTTAATACGAGTCAAATATGGGCAGTAGAAATAGACGTTACAGGGAATGTTTTGAGCAATCAAAAGTGGGCTCCTACAGTATTCCCAAGTTCTGCCAAAGGCTTTATTGATATGAAGATAGGTCCGGATGGCCATCTGTATATTTTGGAGTATGGTACTGGATGCTGTCCCCAAAATTCAGGGACGGGTAAATTGGTTAGGGTCGATTATACGGGAATAAGCACCAATTCTCCACCTAGTGTGGTAATCAATGCAGACGTGACCAGTGGCTCCCTACCTTTGACAGTCAACTTTACTAGTACTGGAACCGTAGATCCAAATGGGGATTCGCCCTTATCCTATGCATGGGACTTTCAGACTAACGGAACCGTGGAAGCGACCACTGCGAACGCATCTTATACTTTTACCGTTGCCGGCACCTATAATGTTCAATTACGGGTAGACGATGGTAAGGGTGGTGTGGGTGTGCAAAACGTAACCATTCACGCCGGAAACAACGCGGCCACTTTTACATTTAACTCGCCATTGGATGGTGGATTTGTAGGTTGGGGCGATGATATTATATTAGATTTATTCGTCAGTGATTTGGAAGATGGTAGCACCGATTCGGGCATAGATTGTACCAATGTATCCGTGGTCCCCTCTTTGGGACATTTGAACCATTTTCATGACGGGGCTACTGTAAATGGGTGTCCCCAGACCTTGACACTACAATATGAAGGTCATGATATTGATGGGGGAGCGGATCTTTTTTATGTTATTGGAACACATTATACCGATCAAGGTGGCCTACAGGCTTTTGATCAGATCCAAATGCACCCAAGGCGAAAGGAGGCAGAATATTATGATACTCAAAGTGGGGTGGAAATCATTGCCAATACAGATCCGGATTTAGGTGGGGTAGAGGCTATCCGTGTAGACAACAATAGTTATATTTCATTTTTAGGACGTAATCTTTTTAATATAAATTCCGTTAAGTATCGAGTGGCTTCCACCATGGTTGGCGGCACTATTGAGTTAAGGACCGGTAGTACTAATGGTCCGCTGGTGTCTACTACTGTTGTTCCAACTACAGGAGGTCTAAACAATTGGACGTATATAGAATCTTCATTTACCGCCCCGGTGGGAAAGCATGATCTATTCTTCGTCTTTAAGAGTAATTCGAGCAGCCAAGATATTTTTGATGTAAATTTTGTGGAGTTTATCGGTGCCGGGGTGTCTATTGATAATTCTCCACCGCTGGTCAATAGTGTTAAATCCATCAACACTTCAAAAGTTAAGGTCGTTTTTTCTGAATATGTAACTCAAACTTCCGCCTCGCAAGTTTCCAATTATTTTATGGATAATGGAATTAGTATATCCTCCGCAGTTTTGCAACCAGATGATCGTTCCGTAGTACTAACCGTTTCCCCCTTAAACCCAGATACTACCTACAACCTTCAAATAAGTAATGTAGAAAATATCTCAGGTTTGGCAATTATAACAGGAAGCTACTCTTTTTCCACCATTGGTTCTATTAGGATTAATGTAGGTGGTCCTCAAGTGATCCTAGATTCCAATAATTTTGTTGCGGATCAATTTGTTACTGGAGGTAGTTTATATAGTTCATCGGCACCCATTGCAGGAACTAATGACGATGCCCTTTACCAAACCGAGCGTTACGGCGCTTTTACCTATGAGATACCGGTTCCCGAATCTGGGGATTATGATATAAGACTGCATTTTGCAGAGCTATATTACGGAGTAGGATCTCAATCTGGAGGTCCTGGATCTCGGGTATTCAATGTTAGCATAGAGGGGACTCAGGTCTTGGCGAATTTCGATATCCTGACAGAGGTGGCTCCAGCCACCGCCCTGCGAAAAGAATTCGATAACATTTCTGTTGTAGATGGATTTGTCACAATACAATTTTCGAAGGTTATTGAAAATGCAAAGCTATCGGGAATAGAAATCCTATCGCCCTCAACATTTGGTAATATTCCTAATATTAGTATTACATCCCCCTCTAACGGTGCGAATGTTAATGAAACGTTTGATGTGAATTTTTCGGTAGAGAATTGGACGATAGAGGAAGGTGGAACACATTTGCATTATTCCATAGACGGACAATTAGTGGGACCGCATTATAATAATGGTCCGATTACTATTGACGGTCTAAGTTTGGGAAGTCATACTATACTTTTGGAACTCTATGATGTTGGTCACGTTCCCACAGGGGTATTTGATGAAATATCAGTTAATGTTCAGGATCAGGTAGTATGTAATGCCACTTCCTTTCCTAATTCCTGGACCGTTCATCAATTGGGAACAAATCCTTATACAGCTGTATATACCATTCCAGACCATGATCTGGATGGTGATGGTCTAAAGGATATAGTTACTGGAGGATGGTGGTACAAAAACCCTGGATCCGCTTCGGGTAATTGGATTAAAAGCACCATCGGTGGGAACTTTGGAAATGTAGTGCATGTATACGACTTTGACGGAGACGGGCATATGGACTTACTAGGTACTGCCTTAGGATCTGGGGCAGGAAATGAATACAAAAGTAAGGTATTGTTATGGGCCAAAAATGACGGCTCAGGTAATTTTACGGTTTATAATAACATACCGGCAGGCAGCACTACGTATTACGAACCTTTTTTGGCAGGTATCGCTGGTGGCAATTTTGGTCTGGGAAGTCCGTACCAAATGGCAATCAATTGGAATGGAGCAGAATCTCCAAACTATGCCTCTCCAGTTCAATTGCTAACCCCATCAGCAGATCCAACCACGGGGATGTGGACTTTGGTAAATATCAGCAACGATTCCTCGGGTGAGGATATAAAGGCGGGAGATATAGATGGTGATGGAGACCTAGATCTTTTCCAAGGCATAAATTGGTTAAGAAATAATGGAAATGGAATATGGACAACTTTCTCTACAGGGATAACCTACGATACTACTCCAGATCGCATTCAATTGGCGGATTTTAATGGTGATGGGAGATTAGACGCGGTAGTAGGTCAACTAGGAGTTGGCGGTAGTGGTACTAACCGCTCTGAATTCGCTTGGTTCGAGGCCCCTGCAGACCCTACCCAGCCGTGGATAAGACATGTATTGAGCACCTCGGTGACTGGTAGTCTAAGTGTGTTTGCGATCGATATCGATTTTGATCAGGATATAGATATTGTGGTGGGGGAGTGGTTAGGTAGTAGACGTTTGATCGCTTTTGAAAATGATCTATGCAGTACCGGAGCCTGGATAACACATATTCTTGATGACGGAGCATTGAACTTGGAACATCATGATGGGGCTATGGTTACCGATATAGATAATGACGGGGATCTAGATGTGATCTCCAATGGATGGACTGTCCATAAGCAGCCACGTATTTATGAAAATACTACCATAACCAGCGGAAGTCAGAATCCGCTGGCAAATGCCGGTAACGACAAGATCATAACCTTGCCAGGTACTACTAGTGCAACCTTTAATGGAACGGGAACGGATCCCGATGGCGGGGTAATTGTCTCCTACGAATGGACACAACAGAGTGGTCCCAATATGGCAAGTTTAAGCGGGGAGAATACCACGAACCTTACCGTAACAGGATTGATTGCAGGGACCTATGTATTTAGACTCACAGTTACCGACGATGAGAACGAAACAGGTACAGATGACGTTAAGCTTATGGTGCAGACCAGTGGAAGTTCTGCACCTTTGGTTAGTGCTGGTACGGACCAGTCCATAACATTACCAACCAATAACATTATATTGAACGGAACCGGAAGTGATCCTGATGGAGGTGCCGTAAACTTTTTATGGACCAAGGTAAGCGGTCCCACTGCGGCGTTGAGCGGGACTACAACTGCTTCCTTGACCGCCAATAATCTGGTAGAGGGGAGCTATGTATTTAGGTTAACAGTTACAGATGATGAGAACGACACCTCCTTTGACGAGGTGGGGTTAACAGTGCTTCCACAACCTTCAAGCGGCTTTGCCCTAAGAATTAATGCCGGTGGACCACAGGTAACACTAGGGACGGATAATTTTGCTGCAGATCAATATGCTTCTGGGGGAAGTTTATATAGTGCTTCGGTTGCCATTGGTGGCACCCAGGATGATGAGCTTTACCAAACGGAACGCTATGGTGCCTTTACCTATGAAATACCAGTTCCCCAATCTGGAGAATATGATATTAAATTGCATTTTGCTGAACTTTATTTTGGTGTAGGTAGTAAGCCTGGAGGTCCTGGATCCCGAGTATTCAATGTAAGTATAGAAGGAAATCCAGTCCTTGTTGATTTCGACATCCTATCCGAGGTTTCACCTGCCACCATCCTACTAAAGACTTTTAATAAGGTGGTTATAACAGATGGATTTGCGACAATTCAATTTTCAAAAGTTATCGAAAATCCGAAGATATCCGGTATCGAGGTATTGGGTAGCGGTAGTTCCAGTAGTCCGCCCATTGCGAATGCGGGAGCCGACAAGACGATAACCTTGCCTACAAATAGTACGATTTTTAACGGAACGGGAACCGATCCCGATGGTGGTGCGATAAGTACGTACCAATGGACCCAGGTCAGTGGTCCTAATACGGCGAGTTTGAGCGGTGCGAATACGCCAGATCTTAGTGTGGGTGGATTGGTAGCAGGGAACTATGTTTTCAGGCTTACGGTCACGGACGATCAGAACGAAACAGGTACGGATGACTTTTCACTTGTGGTCCAGCCCGCTGGTGGCGCTGCGCCCATTGCGAATGCGGGAGCCAACAAGACGATAACCTTGCCTACAAATAGTACCACCTTTACTGGAACGGGAACCGATCCCGATGGTGGTGCGATAAGTACGTACCAATGGTCCCAGGTCAGTGGTCCCAATACGGCGAGTTTGAGCGGTGCGAATACGCCAGATCTTACTGTGGGTGGATTGGTAGCAGGGAACTATGTTTTCAGGCTTACGGTCACGGACGATCAGAACGAAACAGGTACGGATGACGTTTCACTTGTGGTCCAGCCCGCTGGTGGCGCTGCGCCCATTGCCAATGCTGGTGCCGACAAGACAATAACCTTGCCCACAAATAGTACCACCTTTATTGGAACGGGCAGTGACCCTGATGGAGGTACCGTAAGTTATTTTTGGACCAAGATTAGCGGTCCCACTGCTGTGTTGAGCGGGACTGCAACAGCTTCCTTGACCGCCGGTAGTCTGGTGGAGGGCAGCTATGTGTTTAGGTTGACGGTCACAGATGATGAGAACGATACGTCCTTTGACGAGGTTGGGCTAACAGTGCTTCCACCAACTACCAACAGCTTTGCCCTTAGGATCAATGCGGGTGGACCACAGACTACCTATAACGGGAATGTTTTTGAAGCGGACCAGTACTTTGATGTAGGTACTTCATTGGATCGTCCTCAAACGGGACTCTCCCAACCTTACCGTACCCTACGCTACAGTTCCAGTATGGTCATGGGATATAACCTTCCTGTACCCAATGGCCAGTACACGGTACTACTTCATTTTGCTGAGAATTGGTTCGGAGCCACTGGCGGAGGTGCAGGAGGGGTTGGCAGTCGTGTGTTCGATATTAGCATGGAAGGCCAATTGGTAGAGGATAACCTAGATGTGTACGCCGAAGCAGGGGCGCAGACCAAATTGGTGAAGTCCTACACGGTAACTGTAACGGGCGGGATCCTAGATCTTGATTTCTCCTCCCTTGCGGGGAATGGAGGTGTTAAACACCCTATCATCAATGCTATCGAGGTATTGGGTGATAGTGGTACTAATGGTCCACAGGGAGTCGCATCAAAAGGAGCTGACGCAATTTCCACGGTTTCCTCTAATATTCAAATTGAAAATAGTGAAGATGTCTCAAAATCGATGCATATTGTAAGCATTGCACCTAATCCTGCAAATTCAATCGTGGTTGTAACATTATGGGACAGTTCATTGGAAATAATAGCTTTCAGTCTCCACGATATAGGTGGTCGCCTGATAGGAAGGGTCAAAGCGTTGGAATCTAAATCGTTAGGCGGGGTAAGTAGTTATGACGTTTCGCATATTGAAAGCGGATTGTATATTATTAATATTACTACCAACAATGGTATTAGTTCTAGACATAAATTAATAATCAATAGGTAGGGAATACGTGTACTGTTAATTTTAAAAAAATATAAAGATACTTTTTGGTCACTTTCCTAAAACAATAGGAAAATCAAGAGCTGAAGGTTTTGTTCTGTACCCGTACTTGTATACATGTTTTTTCAATGATAGCCTATGATAAGACTGAAAACCAATTATTTTATTCCTGCTTTAGAGGGAATAATTGGTTTGTAACACAAATCCAGTTTTTTTGGTTTCTAATCCCATTCTAAATAAGCTGAAATAGCTGCTTCTAATTGCATTAAAATTTATAGATTATAGTAAGCGTATTGCACAATTAAGACATAGGCCTTTGGTCAATTGAGTTTTAGAACGGCGCTAGTGTTTGTTTTAAGAAATTAGGATGTACATATATTTGTTATCTTAATATGGTTTATTCTATTTATTCCTCCATTACCAACTGCAGTACCAATCACAAATAAACAATTCAACTGTTCTCTTTTAAAACGAATAAAAAAAGAATAGATCCAAAATTATAGCTGATTATTTTTATGAAATGTCTAAGGATGTAGTCTAAAATTACATCCGTGTAGATGATGTAGTATTAGGATAGATAACAACATTTATCACCTTATAAAAATGTAATATACTTCTAGATTTAAAGGGAATTTTACTACTTTAAAATAGGCCTAAGATGCTATAATCCATTTAAAATATGTAGTAAATAATTTTTGGTTTTTTATTATAAAAAAGGAAGTAGTTAAAATATTGTTTTTATCCACTTTCCGCCAAATTAGTTTTATAACCTACTTGGTTGTAATTGTACGCTTAGGTCAATTTGTGCAGGAATTTGAGTGTTGGTCGTATAGGTTTTAAAAAGAACAATTTCAGCATTTAATCGTCTAATTGAATCAACTTACCTGATTTACAATTCTATTTGAAAATTGATTTTTATTTCTTCTTAACTTTAATAGTATTCCTCCAGGATTACACTCTCCTCATTTTTTCATTAGGGTTAAATCGAACATAAGTTATGGTGAATCTCTACTTTTTTATTAGATTTCGATTATTTTTCATTCTTATATTTTTGGCAGCCTTTCATATACCAGAGATACGAGCTCAAGTCAATTTTCAACAAAGTACTTTAAATTTTAATGGGAAAGGATCTGTTCTTAACGGCACTTCGTTAATGTTCGGTCCTGATGGAAGACTTTATGTTGCCGAATATCAAGGACTAATCAAAATTTATACAATTCAAAGAAATGGACCTGGTAACTACGTAGTACTGAATACTGAGGTGCTGAATGGTATTCAGGATATAACGAACCATAATGATAATGGTACTATATTTTCCAGTAATTTACGTGAGACTGTTGGTCTAACGGTTGGGGGTACGGCGACCCATCCCGTAATTTATGTGTCTTCAAGCGACTACCGCATTGGTGGCGGCACCGGGGGAGGTAATGGCGATATTGGTTTGGACACAAACTCCGGGGTTATTACCCGTTTTAGCTGGAGCGGGACTTCTTGGACAGTAGTAGACTTAGTCCGTGGTCTACCGCGCTCGGAAGAGAACCATGCCACTAATGGCCTGGAATTGGTAACGGTTAACGGCAAGGAGTACTTATTAGTAGCGCAAGGAGGGCACACTAACGCAGGTGCTCCATCGGCCGGTTTTGCTTATACGGCGGAGTATGCCCTATCGGCCGCTATTCTATCTATAAACCTTAGTATGATAAATACCTTGCCAATATTGAGCGATAATGGCAGAAATTATATTTATGATATCCCTACACTTGACGACCCTACCCGGGCTAATGCCAATGGGATAACCGATCCTGGTATAGGAGGTTATAATGGGGTGGATGTGAACGACCCATGGGGAGGCAATGATGGACTTAATCAGGCAATGGTAATTCCCGGAGGGCCAGTGCAGATATTTTCCCCAGGTTACCGTAATGCCTATGACCTTGTTGTGACCAATGGGGGTGCGGTATATGTAACGGATAATGGTGCCAACGGTGGCTGGGGCGGTTTTCCTATGAATGAGGGAATGTCCGGCGCAGTAAATAATAATTATGATCCTTTGGAGCCAGGGAGCAGCACTGCGTCTGGTGGTGAAATGGTAAACAATGAGGACCATCTGAGCCTGGTGACTACCAATATACAAAATTATAGTTTTGGAGGCTTTTATGGTGGACATCCCAATCCTACAAGGGCTAATCCATTAGGGGCGGGACTTTATACCAACCCATCGTTGAACGGTACTGCAGGTGCTGTGTTTCGTACGCTAAAGTATGATCCTAGTAATCCAGGTCCAGGATACACCAGTAATCCAAATGTCGCATTACCTGCAAACTGGCCTCCGGTACCTGTGGGCAGTGCAAATATAGCGGAAGGTGATTGGAGGGGACCCGGTATTGCCAACCCGGACGGCCCGGTAGACGCATTGGTAACTATATGGGCAACCAATACTAACGGAATAGATGAGTACACTGCTTCCAATTTTAACAATGCCATGAAAGGCAATTTAATAGCGGGTAAAAATGGAGGCGTACTGAGAAGGGTACAATTGAAGCCTGACGGAAGTTTACAAACCTTAACTTCTTCTTTTGCCTCAGGATTAGGGGGAAATGTTTTAGGAGTTACCTGTAATAGTGATTTAGACAAGTTTCCGGGTACCATATGGCTTGCAACATTCAATTCTGCAATAGTGGTATTAGAGCCACAAGACTTTATAGCTTGCCTAAAGCCTGGAAATCCTGGTTATAATTCCAACGCAGATTACGATAGCGATGGCTATAGCAATCAAGATGAGGAAGATAATGGGACCGATGCCTGTAATGGGGGTTCCCAACCAAATGATTTTGACAAAGTGGCCGGAGGAATTCTGGTTTCCGATCTGAATGACACGGACGATGATAATGATGGAATCCTAGACGCCAATGACCCTTTCCAATTAGGAAATCCCTCCTTAGGGGGTAGCGACGCTTTCTTATTGCCAATCAACAACGAGCTTTTCTCGGATACATCCCTGGGGGGCTATCTAGGTCTAGGGTTAACCGGATTAATGAACAATGGGGAGGCAAACCCCAATTGGCTTAATTGGCTTGATGATAGGAATAACGGTCCAAACCCTAACGATATTCTTGGGGGCGCAATTGGTGCTATGACTATGCAGATGACCTCGGGCACTGCTTTAGGGAATACCAATAGCCAGAAAAAGGGATTTCAATATGGGGTTCAGGTAGATCAAGGGACGGGGACCTTTACGGTATCTGGGAGCTTGATGAATTTTAAAGCACCATTGCAGCTTTACGGAAACGCCTTATCACCCAACGGAGAGCTAGGAATTTTTATTGGCGACGGCACCCAAGCAAACTACATTAAATTTGTGATTACCAAGGCTGGGCTTACAGTACAACAAGAGATCAACAACCTTCCAAAGGCACCAATAAACCTCGCAGTGGCCCCTAATGCAAGGCCCAATAGCGGAGCGACCTTATATTTCGTAGTCAACCCTTCCAACGGACAGATCGCATTGGAATATTCCTTTGATGGTGGTGCTAGAAAACCTTTTGGGACCATTACTGCCCAAGGATCAGTATTGACGGCCATACAACAGGCGGGTAAAGATCTTGCTGTGGGCCTTATTGGCACTTCTAATGCCAATAATGTGGAGCTGGAAGGTACATGGGATTTTTTGAGAGTAGATGCCGGACAGGAAAATTTTGCTTTAAGAATCAATGGGGGAGGAGCGCAAATCAATTCAAACGGTAAGTTGTTTTTATCAGATCAATACTTTGTGGGAGGACAGTCTTATACGAATTCTGCTGCTCTAGTTCCAGTTATGTATCAAACAGAACGATCTTCCTCAACTAAAACATTTTCATATAATATCCCACTTGCTAATGGTAAGTATACTGTAGTTCTGCATTTTGCGGAGATTTATTGGAATGCTATTGGGAAAAGAATCTTTGATGTAAATATGGAAGGAGTATTGGTAATGGATAACTATGATATATATGCCAATGTAGGCGCTGAAACCGTGGTAACCAAGTCCTTCCCGGTAACACTGACAGATGGAATTTTAAATATAAACTTCTCTGCATTAAGTAATGTTGGGGGCGTAGACCAACCCAAAATAGCAGCTATTGAAATTTTAGGTTCTAATTCGCAATTTCTCCCTATTTATATAATTCCTATAGCAGATCAGACCACCGTAACCAATAATCAAATTAGCTTGGGAACTTCTGCTACAGGTGGAGATCCGAATGCTAATTTTTCTTTTAGTATTTCTGGTCAACCTTCTGGTCTTGAAATAGAACCTACTAATGGATTGATCTATGGAACTATTAATGCATCGGCAGTTAATGGTGGCCCAAATGGGAATGGAGTACATTCTGTAATTGTTACTGCTTCTAAGCCAGGTTCCAGCCCTGATAATAGAATGTTTAAATGGACCATTACGAACAGTGCGTTATCTTGGATAGACAAAAATGAGAACGAGAACTATACGGCCCGGCATGAGTGTTCTTTTGTACAGGCGGGAAATAAGTTCTATTTAATGGGGGGCAGGGAAAATGCTAAAACTTTGGATATTTACGACTATTCTAGTAATAGTTGGACGACACTTTTCAATTCTGCTCCAGTAGAGTTTAATCATTATCAAGCCACTGAGTACCAGGGTCTAATATGGGTGATAGGAGCCTTTAAGACCAATATTTTCCCGAATGAGGACCCGGCGGACTTCATTTGGGCCTTTGATCCCGCAGCAAAAAAGTGGATACAGGGCCCTGAAATCCCCATTGCTAGAAGGCGAGGGTCTTCTGGACTGGTGGTGTATAACGACAAGTTTTACATTGTGGGTGGGAACACAATAGGACATAATGGGGGCTATGTTCCCTGGTTTGATGTATATGACCCTGCTACGGGAATCTGGACCCCGTTAGCAAATGCGCCCCGTGCACGTGATCATTTTCATGCTGCGGTAATTGGGAACAAGCTATATGCGGTGGGAGGCCGATTATCTGGAGGAACTGGCGGCACCTTTAAGCCATTAATACCTCAGGTGGACGTGTATAATTTTGCCACTTCTAGTTGGAGTACGCTACCATCTGGCCAAAATATACCCACACCAAGGGCGGCGGCAGCCGTGGCAGTTTTCAACGGTAAACTGATGGTAGTAGGCGGAGAAGTACAGGACGAACAGGTCTATGGAGTGCTCACGACCGATGCAGTCAAGATTACGGAAGAATATAACCCCACCACAGGAAATTGGACGCGATTGGGAAACCTTAATTATGAACGTCATGGCACTCAGGCTATAGTCTCTGGTTCCGGTATATATGTTGTAGGTGGATCTAACAATCTTGGAGGAGGTAACCAAAAGAATATGGAAGTCTACGGTTCGGATACACCTATAGGAAATCCTAGTGTTGCAAGTATCTTATCGGCACCGAGCTCCGTTGTGGTCCAGCATGGTACCAATGCGAGCATATCACTGACAACTTCAGGGGGGAATGTAGGGATAATAGTAAAATCTATGCAGCTCTCTGGTCCCAATGCCAACGAATTTTCCATTGTATCCGGAGGCATCGTAAACGGATTGTTGAAACCAAATAACTCCCATAATATAGCCATAGCGTATACGGGGACATTGTCAAATAGAAATGCAACGCTTACTATAAACCATGGTTCGGCAAACCAACTTCAAGTAGTATTACAGGGTAATAAAGGAAGTTCAGCAACGGGCGTAGTGAGCCTTACCATGGTAAACGCGGATATGGACGTAGATATGTTTAATCTGACTAACGGACAGCAGATCAATGTGGCTACAACGCAAGGAAAAGGACTCAATATAAGGGCCAATACCAACCCAGCCACAGTAGGCAGTGTATTTTTATCTATTACCGGGCCAGTAAACTTTGCTCAGACCGAAGGAGTGGCACCTTATGCGCTATTCGGTGATAATGCAGGGGATTATTTTGGCAAATTATTTCCTTTAGGAAACTACACCATAAGCGCAACAGCCTATAGCGGTTCTGGTGGTAGTGGTAACAATTTAGGTACACTTTCCATTTCATTCTCAATTATTGGCCAGGGAGGGGGAAACCAACCTCCCGTAGCGGTAGCTAGTGCAACACCCTTAAGTGGAAACGCTCCGTTGACCGTAAACTTTACAGGTAGTAATTCTACGGATGACAATGGGGTCACTAGTTACTCATGGAATTTTGGTGATGGTACCGTTCTAGTGTCTACCGCCAACCCCTCCCATACCTATACCACGGGAGGGAGTTATAACGCGGTATTGACCGTGACGGATTCTGGGGGTCTTCAAAATACTAAAACGGTGGCCATAAACGTAGGTGCTGTTTCCCAAAATGGGGTTACAAGTCTCACCTTGGTAAACGCGGATTTGGACGTAGATATGTTTAATCTGACTAACGGACAGCAGATCAATGTGACCACAACGCAGGGAAAAGGACTCAATATAAGGGCCAATACCAACCCAGCCACAGTAGGCAGTGTATTTTTATCTATTACCGGGCCAGTAAACTTTACTCAGACCGAAGGAGTGGCACCTTATGCGCTATTCGGTGATAATGCAGGGGACTATTTTGGTAAATTATTTCCAGTTGGCAATTATACAGTGAACGCCACTCCTTATTCAGGTTCCAATAAAAGTGGTACTACTGGAACCACCATGTCCCTTCAGTTTTCTATCGTATCTCAAATTGCAGCAAAGGGAAGCTCTCCCAGTCGTACTTTTGAAGATTTCTCTTTACAGGAGCAAATGAAAATGGATGAGACTCAAAGAATAAGGTTTTTCCCTAATCCTTCCTCTACGGTATCCAATGTAGAGATATTAGATCCGTTGATAAGGTTAGAATCTATAGTAATTCATGACATAGGTGGACGGATAGTTCAAGAATTTATAGCATCTGACATTAAAATTGATGAATTCTTCTATCAGTTTAGTGTGCAAGATCTCGATAATGGGGTTTATTTGGTCAATTTAATTAACGGTACTACCACGGTTTTCAACTATAAATTGGTAGTGAAAAGATGATAATTTTCCATTTCCTGTGAAGTTGGCACCTTTTATTTTTCTATGACCAGAAGAATTGGTTTTGATTTGTTTACTACCCTTGTTTTTGATTAGCATTCTTACCAAATTTAAATATTACGGAATTGAAGACTTTTAATGTATCAGGGGATCTTCTAACTTCAAATTTAAGAGGCATAAAACGATGTCTTTTTTTAATGTACAAGGCTGTGAAAAAGCCCTTAAAAACTATTTCTTGATTTATTTGATTAACTTTCAGTTAGCATATAAAATGTTTTTATACCCGCAAATAACTGCAGCTTTATGCGTCTAAAAATCAAGAGAATTGTACATTCATGTTTAGTGAAAATCATATGATAAATTATAATGTGACCACCTGTTTATTTATAATAATCGCATTAAATTTTCATATATCTTTGTTTTAACTATACGCAAATAGGTATAGGGTTATGCTATTGAAACTATCATTAAATTTAAGGCTTAAAGTCTATGTGCATTGCACAATAAATACATGGGACTCCAATATTTTGAGTCTTTTACCTAATCGATTATTTTGTTTTAAAAAGGGTGAGGAGTATATCCCAAATACCTTACATAGGCAAAATATATAGTTCTCCTAGGTTAAATTCAGAGTATCAATCACTATCATTTTAATTTAAAAAAATAGCTCCTATCTTGAAAAAGGATAAACAAAAAAATAATACCGAAATAAAACGTAATTTCTTAATCGTCTCCCGATGGGGTGAAACTCTCGATATTGCAGTGGCCATATTAAATGAGGGGCATGATGTAAAGATGTATATTGAAGATAAGCCATCCAGAGAAATAGGGTATGGTTTTGTAAAAAAGGCCAAGGATTGGAAAAGTCATGTAGATTGGGCAGATGTACTGATCTTTGACTATACCGGTTATGGGAAAACATGCTCGGAATTAAGGGCCCAAGGAAAATTGGTAATAGGAGGTACGGAATATTCCGATATGTTGGAGTTGGATCGTAATTTTGGGCAGGATGAATTGAAGAAGCTGGGAATTAAAATTCTACCTTCCAAAGAGTTTTTTAATTTTCAGGATGCCATCGACTATGTAAAAAGCAATCCAAACTCATATGTTATTAAACCATCTGGTGAAACCCAAGAATACAAGCAACTATTGTTCGTTGGTAGCGATGATGAGGGGCTAGATGTAATCCGGGTGCTAAAAGCTTACGAAAAATCATGGGGTAACGACTTTGGTAATTTCCAATTGCAGCGCAAAGTGAAAGGGGTAGAGGTATCGGTCTCTGCCTATTTTAACGGAAAGGAATTTATTTATCCGATAAATGTCACGTTTGAGCATAAAAAATTGTTCCCTAAGGAATTGGGAGTCTCTACTGGGGAAATGGGTTCTAGTATGTTCTGGACCAAAGACTCACCAATTTTTGATGCTACTTTAAAAAAGTTTGAAAAATCACTAGCTAAAGGGGGGTTCGTGGGGCAGTTGGATATCAACTGTATTGTAAATGGGAATGGTATATTTCCGTTAGAATTTACTTCTAGGTTTGGCTACCCTCAAATATTTATACAACGTGCTGGTATCACTGAACCTATTGGTAATATGTTCTATAAATTGGCGGTAGGCGAGAGCTTTAAAATCAATGTTAGAAAGGGGTTTCAGGTAGGTGCTTATATGGTAGTCCCTCCCTTTCCTTTTGAGGACAAAAAGTCTTTTGAACTGTTTTCCAAAGATTCTGTAATTGTATTTAAAAAGGAATTAAAAGAGGGCATACACCCTATGCACCTTAAAAAAATAAATGACGAATGGTTAATTACAGGAAATACTGGAATTGCATTGATGGTGACCGGTACTGGACTAACTATGAAGGATGCCCAACGGATGATGAAGAACAGGATAAATAACATTATAATCAATAATGTGTATTATCGTACTGATATTGGAGACCGGTGGTCCGATGATTTTGACCGATTGTGGTCCTGGGGTTTGTTGTAACAATCATTCTTGCGTTTAACATTGCAAATGGGATGTCGTACAATTGATTTCAAAAAGGAGTATTTTATTTTTTATGTCAGTAAATGATTGGCGCTATGGAATTCCTAGATATAACGGATAATTACTTAAAGTTTTTTGATATTCTTCCTGAGGATTGGCAAGAGGTAATTGGCCCTATATGGCTAGAATATAGTAAAACTGCTAGCATTTATGCCTTAATGGATGGCGGAGTAATTGTTGCAGGAGGAATCTTATTTAGGAGTTCCCCCCCAAATAGAACGAATTTTGAAATTGAGAAAGGAGCGCTGTACGTCTCCAAAGGCTATCATTATATCGGTTTTTTATTTGTTCACCCCGAACATAGAAATAAAGCTTTAGGTTCTCGTTGGTTGAAGATTTTAAAGACCGAATTCCCTAATCAAGGATTTTGGCTGACCATTGAAGAGGATGCATTGAAAACCTTTTACCTAAAGAACGAATTTGTATGTGTATCGGAAAGTACAGATACGGAAAATCCTGAATGGATGTTTGTATATGAACCAGTTAAGCCCATATCTAAAGACTTTATAAATTTATAAGTAAAAGAAAATACTCAAACAGGTTTTCTGGAAGTTAAGATGTACTTACTGATCACTATTCTCATGGTCTTCCAGATCTTTACGCAAGTCTAATTTTCTAAATGTGGGGGATATGGCACCGGTAAATAATACCGTCGTTAATGTCATGCAACCTCCAAATACCACCGAAGTAACAGTTCCCATAAGTTTGGCGGTAAGTCCGCTTTCAAAAGCACCCAGTTCGTTAGAAGAGCCAACAAACATGGAGTTTACAGAGGCCACCCGCCCGCGCATATGATCTGGAGTTCTTAATTGAAGGATGGTTTGCCGTATTACCATGGAAATACCATCTGTTGCCCCACTTAAAAACAAGGCCACTACTGAGACCCAGAACCAGGTGGATATACCAAAAATCATAATACAGATTCCAAATCCAAAAATCGCTCCCAATAGTTTCATTCCGGCGTTTTTATTTAAGGGGAAATGTGCGGAGGTAAACATAATTAAAAGGGCACCTACGGCCGGGGCTGCTCTTAAAATACCGAAACCTTCGGGCCCTACTTTTAATATATCCTGCGCATAGATGGGTAGTAGGGCTACGGCACCGCCAAAGAGAACCGCTATCATATCTAAGCTTAAAGCACCAAGAATAATCTTTGTCCCAAATACAAACTTCAGTCCTTCTTTAAGACTTTGGAGCACTGGTTCTCCAATTTTGGGATTTAAAATGGGCTTTTTCTTTATTTGCGTAAGCGTAATTATTGCCATTAAGGAGAAAAAAAAGATGAGGCACATAGACCAATGTACCCCAATCCAGTGAATACTGAATCCAGCTAAAGCAGGTCCCAATACAGCACCCATTTGCCATACCGAACTACTCCATGTAGCAGCATTGGGATACACTTTTTTTGGAACGATTAAAGCAAAGAGAGAGAAAATTGTGGGACCTAAAAAAGCCCTTACAATTCCTCCAAGAAAAACTAAGAAATAGATGGAATATAAAATTTCATTCTGTGACCAGTTGCCAACAATTATTGGCCATGTTAATAAAAAAAGTCCCAAGCTAATTACAGAAAATCCTAAGATACATTTTAATAGTAAACCTTTTTTTTCCTTTTGATCGACAATATGTCCTGCAAAAAGTGCCATAGATACCGCTGGGATGACTTCCATTAGTCCTATTATCCCCAAGGATAATGGGTTTTTGGTCAAAGAATAGACTTCCCACTCAATAACAATAAATTGCATGGACCAAGCAAAAACCATAGCAAACCGTACCAACAGGAAAATATTGAATTCCCTATATCTCAATGCAGCATAAGCATCGTTTTTGACCATTGGTTTCTAATATCTTATTTTTTATCTTTCACCTATTGCCCATTTCTAGTAGTCTAGATAAGTGTCATAGGATAGTATTTTAAAACATTTACAGAATTATAAAATCCTAAATCCTAAATATTATTACCAGAATATTTAATAGGTGGATTGTGAGTGTGTTATGGTTGAATTATAGAATAATAGCCTCACCTGTAACTCATTAAAAACCTATAAAATTATTATAATTATCCCTTCCGGTTATCATTCTAGCATAAATTGCCTTTCACATTGATCTAGAAATCGCATCCTAAAGACCAGGAGTTTAACCATTTATGCGTGTTCTCCTTACTATTGTTCATCTGAACCAGCTTTAGGATGCAAATTCTTCAATTTATATTATATTCTAATGTATATAAGATAAAGACGGTGTCTTCAGGGTTTATCCGTAAAAAAAACAATCAACTAATATGATCTACATAGTATACACCGTTATATTTTCTTTACATACTTAGTTAGAATAACGATTTGCTGTCCGTCTACTCTTCCTTCTATAAATTCAGCATTTTCACGGTCTAAGGAGACACGTCTTACCGCGGTCCCTCTTTTGGCTATCATGCTAGATCCTTTTACAGGTAGATCTTTTATAAGGACCACACTATCTCCTGCTTCAATTATTACGCCGTTACTATCTCGATGTATAATTTGGTTTTCAGCTGGGGCACCTTCCCCTGTGGCTTTTGCCCATTCCAATTCCTCTTCCTCTAAGTACATCATATCCAAGAGATCTTGTGGCCATCCTTCTGCCCTCAACCTACTCAACATCCTCCATGCAATAACTTTTACGGGACTGTGCTCACTCCACATACTATCATTTAAACATCTCCAGTGATTTGGTTCTGTTTTATCAGGATTTTCAATTTGTTCTTTACAAACGGAACAAACTAAAAGACTACCATCTAAGCCATTTTCTTTTGAAGGCTGAACTTCCAGTACTTCCAATTTTTCTGTACTGGTGCAGAGCTCACATTTATGATTACTCCTTTTTTCCAATTCTCGCTCAATATTCATTGCAATAAGTTTTAGCAGACAAAATTACACGAATTGTATTAATGGTTGCCATATATGCCTAAAAAATAGAGTCTTGAAGCTATTTTAAATATTACTATTCCAAGTTTAATGTTAGTATTTGATTGTCAACAGCTTATTCGTAATCCTTTCCTAGGCTACCAAATTTGGAGCGGTTAAACCCCTTTTTCTGGATTTGACTTAATAGCCCCAATGTTTATAAGTTCTGATTTTAAAGGAAGCTAAAATAGTTTTGGAACGGTATTTTTGTTCGCGGATTAAAATAATGGAAATGTTAAAAGTAGGAGATAAGCTATACAATGTTAGCCAAAATGGATTTAGTGATTTTATGAGGTATACGTTTTCTGAGGTGGTAAGATTAACCAAAACTTTGGCCATTTTGGAAAATGGGGAGAGATTAAGAAATATAAAAACCACCTCGGCTTTAAATAAGGAGGTCTGCTATGCCCAAGCCAATAATAGGTGGGTTTACTGGTATATAACAACTGATGAAATTTTGCAGAAGGCAGAGGAGGAGGAGGAGAAAATAGTAGCAAATGATTGGTTTTCCCAGCGATCCTTCAATTTGGAGGAAAAAAGAATGATTTATGGGTTGTTCAAGGAAAAGGGGTTGTTGCAAAAGTCTGAAACAGATAGCGATAGCATTAAGGAAATAATATGGGATCACTAGGGGCATTACTAATGATCCCATGTCTCTTTAAGATTGATAATTCTATATCGAAAGGGTATTTATCCTTAAGGTCAATTTTAAATTGAAGAATTATTTTATTTTTATGCAGTTGCATTTTATAAGCTACTCATAATTGAGAAGCAAATCCTTATTTTATAATTACGAGTTTTTTATATAATCACAAATTTCTTCTCCAATTCTCATAAGGGAATTGATTTCTTTATCAGTAAAATCGTAGGGGACAGGCTTTGCAATGCCCAAGGTGCCATATAATAAATGATCCTTTAATAGCGGTAGGGCTATGGATCCCTCTACTTTTGTTTCTTTCGCGGCAGGCCGAGCTACCCCGGAATCATCGGTTTGAAGATTGCACATTTCTACTGGTTCACGACGCTCGGCCGCAATACCTGCCATTCCTTTTCCAATTGGGATCTTTGAAAGTTTTGGTATTAAAAAGGGTGGAATGCCTTGCTCTACTTTAAGATGGAGTAAGGACGAGCTTTCATCCAGGAAATGTATGGTTCCGGTGGTACAACCGTAATCGGCAATAATAGTGGATAATACTTTCTGCCAATCAATAGGATCTGCTGATAGAAGAGGCGTAATAATAGTATTGGGTACAGCGCTTTGTTGTTTCATATTTCAGTAAAAAAAAGGTCAATATCCAAATTTACTAATTTCAATTTAATACCAACCATTAGACTACTACTTGTTGGTTCATAAACAGGAGTATTTGTTATAAAATACCTCTATTCCCATTATGTCATGGTAATTTATGAGGTATACTAGGTGGAAAATGTTGGATTGACTATTGGACTGTAAACTAATTAGGGTAAAATAGAGAGTTATTTATATGATGTTAAGTTATCATTAAAAGATTGAATTGTCTATTGGCTTGAATCTTAGCAAAGGATCCTAGAATCTTCTTTTCATCACTATATAGTCAATTCCAGCCTTGCTAAACTGGTTACTGGTTGGTAAAATTCCAAACCGCATATAGAATTCTTGTTTATTGGCTCTGGCATTACACCATAATTCAGTTAATTTCTTTTGTTCTGTAAGTAGAATAAGGTGAGACACAAGGAGGGATCCATACCCCTTGCGCTGTTCTTTCTCTAGGGTGGCCAATTTTCGGAACTGTGCTTTGCTATCTTCAATAAATAGGGATACTACTGATACTAGCGCTTCATCAACAAATAACCCAAAATGAATTCCTTCGGCATCATTGGGAAGCATAATAAAAGAGATAGGTTTATTGGGCCACATTACCTTATGCCTTAATTCATAAGTTTCCGCTACCGTTATTTGCTTTATAATTTTTTTCATTGCTGGTCAATAAACCATTAATTATTAAGTATTGTGACGTTGCGTAGGTGCCCATTATCCAAAAATGTGCCATAGGAACAGGAAAGCTAAATTTATTGATAGCCAGAGTACTATCGGAAATAATAAAGAAAAATACCCCTAAAAACACCAAAGCATAACTCTTTCTGCTAACCGTGCCCATTCGGTTTAAAGCAGTAATTGCCATAATCAATATTACAATGATATAGACGATTACTGGAATCATAAATTCCCCCAAGTTTTTTCTTACTACAAGAAATAAGCCAATGCCGCAGCTAACTAGTGCTGTTATCATAACCCAATATTCGTTGGTGAATTTTATTTTCCTTTGTCTTATAAAAACGATACTATAACTTATATGTGCTAATAAGAATGAAAGTAAGCCTAATAGAAAAATTGAAGGCGTACGCCCCTCAAAAAGCAAAAGAAAATCTCCAATTAATGAGAAAAATAAAGCTAGGATGGTAAATAGAAATATTTTTTTTTGAAGCCTCTTTCCTTTTAATACGAAGTAGATCATTAAGGAAATAACGATCAATGGTTTAGTTAGCAGTCTGTATTCTTGGAAATTCAGATTGCCGAACAGAAGATCAAGGGAAACGATACAAATATAACCGAGTAAGAATATATAAGATTTAAAATTCATACGGTATCTAGTTTGGTTTTATGGATTGGACTGGTAAGCCTTTCGTTTTTTAATTACAATAAAACATAATGTTAACTGTAATAAAACGGCAATAGCATTGGTAAGCCATAGGGCTATTGCATTGAACCTAATCCCGTAAAAACACCAAAATAGATATATTAGCACCCAGCCAAAAATAAAACCGTCAGAAAGACTACTTGGGCCTTTGAACCTATATTCTTTATAAACCTGAATTGCAATTACCAAACAAGCACTTAGGCCTGCTACGATCCCAATACTTTCAAAAACATCTTCAGGGATACTATTAATAATATTCATACTACAATGTATTAAGATATAAACCGAAAAATCTTGTACTTAAACATTTTAATCCGTTATATGGAAAAGGGTCTTCTATAAATATAATTGTCGCTCCCAGATGTCCATTGAATAAAACGGATTTAGTGGGAAATAGCTTAACCTTTGGATCAGACTCTTGGTAATTCTAATAATTATGAAATTGCTCTAGCAGTGAAAAACACTTATCTAAATTAGAACCGTTCCTTTCTCTAAAGATTGTTTTAAAATAGGGTTAACCTACATTACTGCAGAATAACCATATAAATATAAATATTTAAATGGTTATTCTTCCCTGTATTTAATCATAATGTCTTTAAAAAGCTCACTTGTAGAGGGTGGGGTATAGGATATGGCATTGGCACCTGCTTCTATGGCCATTAAAATATCATCTTCATTTCTTCCACCGGTTGCCAAAATAGCAATATCCTGATCTAAATCACGGATTTTCTTTATGATATCTGTGGTTTTTTTAGCGCCTGAAACATTAAAAATATCCACTCCCGAGGTTATTCTTCCCTTAATATCGTCCTTTTCGGAAACCACTGTTATGGTGATTGGAATATCTATTTTTTCTTTAAGTAATTTTATCAAATCATTGGGGGTAGGTTTATTAAGGACCACCCCAAGAGCGCCTTGAAATTCTGCATGTAAAGCTAGTTCCACACATCTAACACCCGTGGTTATCCCCCCTCCAACGCCACAGAAAATCGGTTTATCCGAAGCCAGTATTAAGGAATGTGTGATCAAAGGCTGAGGGGTAAAAGGGTATACAGCGATGATGGCATTTGCATTGGTATTCCTAATAATAGCAACATCAGTACTGAATAAGAACGACTTTAATAACTGTCCAAAGACGCGAATCCCGGAACAGGTATCAATAACTTCAGGTACGATTACAATATTGTTCCTAAGTCTACTACCAAAAGATGGAATTTTTTTCATGATGTTATATTAAAAAATTGAGGAAAGATAGTAATAGTTCACTTTTCAAAATGGTTTTAAGTGTTATAGACCCAATCACTAAGTGAGACTAGAATGCTCTGACGCTACTGCCCGTTCCGTTTAGGCGGGCTTTCATTTGTATTCGGTGATCTACCTCCGATGCATCATGCGCTTACCGTGATGTCATTGCCTATTTCTATAATTTTACTCCCCGTGTAGTAAATGAAATTCCCTGTTGCCCTGTTGTTGAAATCATCACTGCTTCAAAAATTGGCTCGTGCAGATCTGAATTTACCGCCCATTCGAAAACGAAATTTGCCCCCGTCCCACCAAATTTATCGTCTTGATCAATTACAATTTCTATAGTTTCGAGTGGTTTTAGAAAAATAGGTTGGTCAAAATAGGTGCGAATAAGATTTCCTCCAGTATCATAATAAGATGCCTTCATAATATAAATAGAATCAGAAACACTTACATTGCGCATGCTTGCAGTGGCTGTTAAGTGGTGGAGCGTTTTCTCTGTACCGTCATAGATAGAGGAATAAATGGAAAGATAAGAGCTACCCTTTATCAAAGTGTCATTTTTCGGTAGCGTGGTATATCTTTTGCTCCAGTTGTTTGAGTCTATATGGCTTATTTTCTCTTGGTTGTTACAACCTAAACTTAGTATAAGTGCAATTAGTAGCAGGCATAATCTTCTCCCCATAGTATTTGTTTTAAACTTTGTTAGTTCACGTATTTAAACATGGCTCAAGAAGTTAATTTTTAGGTCCTTTAATACTTAAAGGTTAGCCTATTCCACTTTTATCCATGTCATATGTTGGAAGATAGATTAAAGGTAAAGTTTTAATTAATATCCCGAAATGGATAATGCTTTTAACATTGACAACTATACTAACCTATTCAAACTATATTTCGTTTTTAGTGTTTTATTTTGCTTTACCCTAGTAGAAAAAACTAAATATAATCAATTAATCGCTACCCTACCAAAACGCTAGCTTTCCAAATGTTAATGGGATAGTTTAAAGCGGATGTTTGTTCTTATATGAATTGATTTTAAGCGGATTAATAGTTCGGTTTATAGGAGTTGTAAAAGTAGTAAGTTAATTGGACTACTGAGGAATATTATTATATGAGAAATAGCGTTATCTTAACGCTTCCTTGTAGACTTTTAAACAACGTTCACGGGCTTCCTTATGGTTCACCATTTTATCTGGATAAGTGGATTCATCAATGTTGGGAATCCATTTATTAATATATTTTCTCTCTTTGTCAAATTTATCCGCTTGCGTATTGGGATTGAAAATTCTAAAATAAGGTGCTGCATCTACTCCACTTCCTGCCGCCCATTGCCAATTTCCAATATTGGAACTCATTTCATAGTCCAACAACTTTTCTGCAAAATAGGCTTCTCCCCAACGCCAATCAATAAGGAGGTGCTTACAAAGAAAACTCGCTACTAGCATTCGCACACGATTGTGCATAAACCCTGTGGCGTTTAGTTCGCGCATTCCAGCATCTACCAATTCGTAACCTGTCTCACCCTTCTTCCATTTGTCAAATTCTTTTTCATTATTGCGCCATACAATCCGGTCGTAATTGGGCTTAAACGTATCCGTAACAGTATGGGGAAAGTGATAGAGTATTTGCATAAAGAATTCGCGCCATATTAATTCGCTCCAAAAAACATGGTTTTCCTCCGCAATTGCTTTTTTCATAACAGTCCGTATAGATATGGTTCCAAAGCGTAAGTGCGGTCCTAGTTTAGACGTTCCTTCCTCTATGTAAGGGTAATCTCTAGTTTCCTCATAGTTCTGAATGAGATGTGGGTCTAGCGTGTAATCTGGTACTTCAATATTTGAAGCGGTAAAACCCATATCAGAAAGCGATATATGGGACAGATTATGGTCTCGCACTAGATTTTTCAAATACTTCTCTGAGCTACTTTCTAATAAGTTCTCTTTGTCTTTAAACTGTGCCTGCCATTTGTTTTTATATGGCGTATATACCAAATATGGATTTCCATCAGATTTTACAATCTCGTTCTCCTCAAAAATCACTTGGTCCTTATAAGTATTGAAGGCTACATTTTGACTTTTCAAATAACTGCCTATTTCTTTATCCCTATGTATGGCATAAGGTTCATAATCTCGATTGGTTATAACCTGATGTACTTTAAATTCGTGTATCAGCTGCTTAAATATTTCTTTGGGTTTACCATGATAAATAGCCAGAGTCGAACTATACTCTTCTGTTAATTGGGTACGCATTTGCTGTACTCTATTATAAATAAAGGTTACTCGAGGATCATTAGTGGGCAAGGTATCCAGAATCTCCTCATCAAAAATAAAGAGGGGTAAAACTGGATGGGCGTCTTCTAAAGCAGCATATAGACCAATGTTATCTTCGAATCTTAAATCCCTTCTGAACCAGAATATGGTTATTTTTTCACTCATTTTAGTTGGTCTTTAAGGTTGATATCCCACCGTCCACTGCAATTACCTGTCCTGTTATCCATGAACTTTTATCACTTAATAGAAAAAGCGCAGTGTTCCCAATATCCTGTGGATTTCCAATTCTTTTGAGCGGGTGTCTGTTAGACATATTTTCTTGCTTTTTATCATTGTTCAATAGTTTTGAAGCTAGGGGAGTATCCACTATGGAGGGGGCAATTACATTGACTCGAATTTTGGGTGCGTATTCTGCGGCCAGAGATCTAGTAAAACCTTCAATAGCACCTTTGGAGGCAGCAATGCTCGTGTGAAAAGGCATTCCGCTGCCTGCGGCCACGCTACTAAAGAATACCATACTAGAATTATCAGCCATTCTCGAGATAATATCTTTTACCACTTTTACCAAATTGAAAAAATTGATTTCCATATCTGCTTTAAAAGTTTCCAAGCCAATTCTTTTGAATGGTTTCAACTCAATACTCCCTGGCATGTAAACAAATCCGTGTATTTGTTCGGGCAGAAGGTTAAGGTTGAGGTTGTCAGTAGCTGCATCAAATAGAATATGAGTGACATTTAATCTATTCAGTTCTCCTTTTGTTCTGGAGGCGACATAAATATGAAAATCTTTTTCGAGACTTTGCACTATGAATAAACCGATCCCGTAAGAACCACCTATAATTAAGATATTTTTTTTCATTTTATTTGATTTTAGGTGTTAAACGGTAATCGGCATCGAGATCTCATGAATTCAATAGTTTAAAATGATTTAAATTCTAAGAAGGGTATATGGTTCTTGCACTCCCCAAATAGGGAATTTAATTTTTCTCTTCTATAATCAAATATCTTTTGTAATGGCCTCTTTACTAATATTGGATGAGCCATTTGGCCGAGAAATCGTAATGGAAGCTTGTAATCTATGATGTCCTCCATTTCTACACCTCCAGGTACTTCGGTTAGGAAATGTTTATGATGCCATAGGGCATAAGGTCCAAAACGTTGCTCATCCACAAAATATTCACCCTCCTTTATATGGGTAATTTCGGTTACCCACTTAGTAGTATAACCTGGAAATGGTGAAACCGTATACTGAATAATTTGACCAGGAAACAGGGGTACTTCCCCTCCAGATAAGATATTAAATCCCATGGCTTTTGGAGTTATAACTTTAAGGTTTTTAGGGTCAATTAAAAATTCCCATGCTCTTTCTTTAGAAATGGGGAGGGTTTGTTTTGAGTGTAATTGGTATAACCTCATTAGATTTATTTGTGTAAAGATAAAACAATAATGTTTAACTAAATTAAAATAACATTCAACAAAACAAAATATTTAAAATACGGATAGGTTCTAGATAGATCTTAGACTTATGTGAATAAGAATTGAAAACATTATTATATAGAGAGGATTGTATTGTGAATTATGGTTTAAAAGCGTTAAATTCGCATAAATTCAATAAAAATTTTTACGATGAAAAAGAATACACTTTTAGCAGCGATATTTGCCATTACCATGGGGGTACAGGCACAAATTGAGACACCGCAGCCAAGCCCTTCTGCCACTCTAATACAAAAAGTAGGACTTACCGATGTTTCAGTGGAATATTCTAGACCTTCTATGCGAGGTAGAACCATTTTTGGGGATTTGGTGCCCTATGATAAATTATGGAGAACTGGAGCCAATGCAAGGACTAAAATAAGTTTTAGTAATAATGTAATGGTTGGGGGCAAAGAGCTTAAAGCTGGTTCTTATGCTATTTTAACGAAACCAGGTGTTTCTAATTGGGATGTTATCTTCTATACGGAGGCTGATGGCAGTGGGGCGCCTGCAACCTTGGATGAAAGTAAAGTTGCCGCTACAGTAAAGGCTCAAGTACATCCAATGGCTATGCCTATAGAGACTTTCACTTTTAGTTTTGATGATCTTACCAATAATTCGGCTACTTTAGGTCTATTATGGGAAAATACCTATGTAGGGGTAAAATTTGAAGTGCCTACCGATAAAGCTGTGATGAAAAATATTGAAAGGGTAATGAACGGTCCTGGAGCAGAAGATTACTATGCAGCAGCAGTATATTACTTAGATTCGGGCAATGACATCAATAAAGCCAAGGAATGGATGGAAAAGGCAATGGCTATGAACGAAAAGCCTGCATTTTGGCAACTAAGGCAACAATCCCTTATCTACGCTAAAGCTGGTGATAAGAAACAAGCGATTGCAGCTGCAAAGAAATCTTTAGCAGGAGCAGAAGCGGCAGGTAACGCCGATTATGTTAAAATGAATAAAGATTCCCTAAAGGAATGGGGGGCTAAATAAAGTCTGCCCATTATTAAACTTGTAAATGCCCGCTACTAAGCGGGCTTTTACTTTATATGGGATTAAGAAAGGTACATGCAGTTTAGTGATGTAATTTTAATCCATATAATTAGGGCAAACTTGACTGTATTTTGAAAAGTTTTGTCGCATCATTATTTCTGGCGAATAATAGGATTTCGCTTCCATCATTACGTGTGATTTTTGAAACACTTCTTACTTCACCGCTTATATTTATCCCAGTCTTTAATACATTAACAGGATTAAAGTTTCCTAATCCGTCACCAACAAGAACATCTCCTTTATTAGCATCATATCTTCCGTATTTTACACGTGTTCCAAAAAAATTGCCTGCTAAAATTAAATCTAAATGACCATCGCCATTAAAATCATCTGCCAGCATTCCATGTATAGGTGCAAACTGGGTGGTTGCTGGTAGTGGAGATAATTTAAAATTTCCTTCCCCTAGATTCTCCATATAACTGCTTGCAAAATTATTAGCTTTATAAAGGGTAGCTTCTTCCAACTCTTTATTAGTGAAAATATCAGTGATCTTGGCGGAAGCATAATCGGAATAATTCACATACTTTGTCTTTAACATATTTAATTGACCAACGAGATCATCTTTTGAAAAAACAGGATAATTTTCCCCGTCTACATAGGAGCACAAAATTGGATCTATAGACCCATTGTTATCAAAATCTTTAGCATATAGAGTAACGGGCTCTGCAACAGATGCCTTCAATTGCGAATTAAGCCCGAAATTGCCTATTACATAATCCAAATCTCCGTCATTGTCAAAATCCCCTTCAATAATGGCGTTCCACCAACCCTTGGAATCTTTAAGTCCGTTAGTCTCAGTTGTTTCAATTAATTTCCCATTTTGGCTCTCAAAAACTTTTATAGCCATCCATTCTCCAACCACAATTAGGTCTGGTTTTCCGTCTCCATTAGTATCTGTCCATAACGCATCGGTAACCATGCCGGGAAATTCCAAGCTTGGGTTTATAGAGGCTGTAATATCTTTAAATATCCCCATTCCATCATTCTCTAGAATATAACTTCTAGGACTGCTAGGATATCTTCCTGGTACTAGCCTACCTCCAACAAATAAATCCAGATCTCCGTCCCCATCTATATCCACAGCTTTTGCGACGGAGCCACTAGTTATCATTATAGGTAAAGCCTGCTTATTTCTTTTAAAATTCCCCTTTCCGTCATTAAAGTATATCCTGTCTTGAAGTTCTTCGGAATCTGCTTCATATTCATTTCCCCCACTCACTACGTAAAGGTCTATATGACCATCATTGTTGGCATCAAAGAATAGCACTCCAATATCCTCAGCGTCTTTCTCCTTCTCAAATATATTTTGATTGGTTGGTACAAATCTCCCCGCATTGGTCTGTAAAAATAGTTGGCCAGCCCTTCCTTTAGCGCCCCCAATAAACATATCCTCCAAACCATCTTTATTTACATCGGCTACTCCAATTTTTGGCCCTTGTGTGGAAAGTTTATGGGGTAAGAGTTGTTCTCTCTTAAAATCGTTAAAATTGTTTTCTTTATGGGTGTGCTTTAAAAGACTATCGCTGGTAACTTCATTAAACAAAGGATTTAAATTATTCTGAACATTGGTATCATAATTTTTCGCATTCTTTTGAAATACGGTTATTGTTTTATCTGATACTATATTGTTAAGAATTTCGGTTTTCCCATCGGGCCACTTTACGATTATTTCTTTTATTGTTTTATCTTCTCCAAGTCCAAATATTAAATTGTAATCTACCGATGATTGAAAACCTCTAGTAGGCATCATTTCCTGCACCATCTCCAAGGTCTTGGTCTTTACGATAACTTTGGAGCCAATACCGAAGGTATTCATACCTTCTCCTTTTAAATTAATTTTTACCGTTGCGTTATTGGTATGGATATTACTATTGTTCCGATAAATAAATGGATGTTCGTCAATATTATTCACTACTAGATCTAAATCGCCATCATTGTCCAAATCTGCATAAGCTGCGCCGTTAGATAATGATTTTCTGTTTAATCCCCAATCCTTATTTACTTTTGAAAATGTAAGATTACCGTTATTTTTATAGGTATAATTTTCCTCTAAGGTAGCTGGCATATTTTCCAGTAGGTCTGTGATAGCTATTTCTACCCCAGTCTTATTTTTATCAATTTTTTTCTGAACGGCATAGTTTAAAAAATCCATATTGGTATAATCCCGTTTTACTCCATTAGTAATATATAAGTCCTTATACCCATCATTGTCTAGGTCTGCAAAAAGGGCAGCCCAACTCCAATCGGTATTAGAAACCCCGGCAAATTGACCTATTTCGGAGAATGATTTCCCTTTGTTGTTTAGATGTAGCATGTTACGCATACTTTGATGGTAAAATCCGGAATTTATTAAAAAGCTGTTTTTATCATAATTGTCGGGGCCAGAAACCATTTTTAATCGATGATTACCTTCTGGGAGCATATCTAGGGTGATAATATCAGTATACCCATCATTATTTATATCGGCAATGTCCGATCCCATTGAAAAATGAGAGGTGTGTCCAATATACTCCTCCAAACTCTCATTAAATGTGCCGTCCTGATTATTGACGTACAAATAGTCCTGTTCATTAAAATCGTTAGATATATAAATATCTGGCCAGTCGTCATTATTTATATCTGAGATTGCAATTCCTAATCCAAAACCCAATACATTAGAGGTTAATCCTGCTTCTTCGCTTACATCAACAAACTTTCCATTATCATTTCTATATAATCTATCTTCATAATCTGGGTTTCTCTTCTGTTTAAGTGTATTAGAGAGCTTACTAAAGCTAGCGTATTCCTGTACAGAATGGTTTACTAAATACAGATCCAGATCTCCGTCTCGGTCATAATCAAAGAAGGCCCCTTGTGTTGAGTAACCTGAATCGTCTATACCATAGGCTGATGCCTCTTCTGTAAATGTTAAATCGCCATTATTGATAAATAATAAATTTTTACGTTTATGAGCGTCTTTGGCGGCGGATCTGCAAACATAAATATCTAAAAATCCATCTCCATTAATGTCCACCATAGTAACCCCAGTATTCCATAGACCTTCTGCGAACACCCCAGCTTTTTCTGCGATTTCTTCAAATTCCCAATCCCCTTTATTAATATATAGTCTACTTCCTACCATACTCCCCGTGAAATAGATGTCTTGGAGCCCATCATTGTTAAGATCCCCTATTGCTACACCACCACCATTGTAGATATACCCGTAGGTTAGAATATTAAATTCTTCGGTCTCTTTTAGTATAGGCTTAAATGTAATTCCAGTTTTACTGCCGGGTAATAAGGAAAACATGTTACTTTTATCTACTTGTTGGCAAGAAATTATTAGCGCCATAAAAGAAAATAAGCTGATTCTAAATATTAAGTTTTTCATGGGATTTGGTTAAAAGGGAAAGTTTATTGGTTGATAGGCACTTTGTTGAAATGGTTTCTTAAGCCTAGGAATAAATCTACAACTGTAAGTTAAACTATAAACACAAAACTCTAAGAGAGTATACTAATTATCGGTAATAAAAATAACGGCTGTGGTTTTATTATTATGCAAAAGACCTGTGGATTAAAATCCACAGGTCTTTATAATTAAAATTAGTTAATATTGATCTTATTAAAAATTAGGTGCGCCTGTATCCCACCATAGTCTCGTATTTATTTCGTCAGGTCCACCAAGTTTTTGAGTAGCATCGGCAACACCAGTGGCATTTCCTTCTCTTTCCGTTTGCACAAAGGGCATTCTTTTAATTGATTCGCCTGCTGGTACTACCCCCCAATCCGAATTACTACTGTTCTGATAAACTGGAGGAAGTTTAGGATAGCCTGTTCTTCTGTAATCTACCCATGCTTCCATTTCATTGGTATAGGCAGCAATCCATTTCTGGGTAATAATTTTTTCTAATTTTACTTCATTACTTGCAGATTCATCCCAAGCAACGGTATTTGTGATTTGATTTGTAAAATCGTTCACCGTACCAGGAGCCACAGGGTCATTATAATCTATAGGTAAGCTTGTGTTATCTGCCAAATAATCATCTACACCTCCAGCACCCCATAAGGCAAAGGAAGCGCGAACTCCGGCTTCATAATGAGTTTGAGCCATAGCTGCACCACCAGATCCTGCCCATTCGCGCAAGGCAGCTTCTGCTTTTAGAAAGTGGACTTCATCTGCACTCATAACTTTACGTTTGGTAACTTTCGCAGGCTCATTAAACTCTGGGTTAAGAGTAGAGAAGCTTAAACGGTCATCCTTAGCTACTATTTCAGCGCCGTTTCGAATACCTTTATAAGGCCAATCTGGATGATCACTTACCAATGACATATCTTCAACTGGTGAAAAGAATTTTTCAATTCTGTTGTCTTTATAGCCAATTAGGATAGACTCCATAGTAGCGCTCATCCTAGTATCACCCCATTCAAAGGCAATTTGGGCTGGATGGAATTTTGCACCATATAATGAAATATTAAAGTTATCATCATTGGATTCAATCAATCCTGCAGAATCTGCCAAGGCTTTTTCTCCTTCTGCTTTTGCCATTGCGGGCGCTACCTTAGAAATACGCATTGCCAATTGTAATCGCAAGGAATTGGCATATCTGGCCCATTTACTAACATCCCCATCAAAACTAGCATCAAAATTCTTTAAGCCAGGATAATCGGAATTGGCCTTGAATTCTGCAATAATCCTATCTAAGTCTACAAAAAAGGCAGTGTAAAGAGTTTCTTCATCATCGTATAAAGCATTCTCAGTTGATCCATAATTGGTATAAATAATAGGGCCATAATAAGTAGTAACACGGGACATGGAAATAATCTTTATCAAATTCGCCCACTCCACAAATACAGTATAACCACCCTCTTGTGCAATTTCTATAACTTGTTCTGCCGGTGCCATAACATTGTCATATTCTCTAGCCCAATACCCGTTCCAACGGATGTAGAACGTAGTGTTGTTTACACCTCCCACAAACGGGGTAGGGGTAGCCAAATGTTGAGAGAAGGTAACATTGGTTAAGTTATGGTCTATTTGATTACCGAAAATCTGACTTAACATGGAAGGATAAAACGCCCCAACATGATTAAAATCTTCCTGTAAAGATTTACCCGAAAGTTGATACGGATTGGTGTTGGTTTCTTCAAAATCCGTGGTACATGCACTTATGGCAAATACCATTGTAATTAGATATATTAACTTTTTCATTTGTTATAAATTAAAATGTTACTTTAAGATTAAAACCATAAGTACCTGTTGAGGGTAGGTTGAAATTATCCAACCCCTGTGAATTTCGAGTTGTGCTCATTGCCAATTCTGGATCAAAAGGAGCTTCCTTACTGATAAAGAATAGGTTGTTTCCAATAAAGGATAAAGTAGCTGCTTTGATAGGAAGTCCCAGTTTGTCAACATCTATATTATAACCTAGAGATAACTGGCTCAATCTAATATTAGTACGGTCATATACATAAGCCTCTCCAACCCCGTTACGATCTCCAATGGCCCTATACCAAGTTTCAGCCCCTACAGTTGTAATAGCACTTCCCGAGGTCTTGTCCACACCGTTAACAGTAACGCCACCAGCATCACGCGCATCCGCAGATCTTTGCGATACCCCAGCGCCATCTAACATGGACTCTGTTTGACTAAATACCTTACCTCCGAACTTACCATTAATTTGAACACCTAAATTGATCCTTTTATAACTAAAGTTGTTATTCCAACCTAATGACCATTCTGGGTCTAAATTCCCAATAAATTCGGCTAAAGGAGTCCTAGTAGGTTTACCGGCATCAAAAACAATACGTCCTTGTTCATCTCTTACGTATTTACGAACGTAAATATCATTAAAAGAACCGCCTTTTTTTAATTTTGAGGTATACCCTTCAGAGGAACCTAGGTTAATTTCCTTATCATCATCTGGACCTAAATCCACGATTTCATTAACGTTTTTTGTGAAATTGAAGGCCGTTACCCATTCTACATCATCTGTTCGTATAGGAGTTGCACTTAAGGTTATTTCCACCCCTTTATTGGTAACCTCTCCAGCGTTGATAAATTTAGTGGTATATCCACCTTCAGACTCGGATTGTAACAAGGGGATTTCGATAAACTGATCATTACTAATTATATTGTAGTACGTAAAATCAAAAGCTAAACGGTTTTGGAAAAATCGCCAATCGGTACCAAACTCCAAACTAGTAATGATTTCAGGTTTTGCATCAAAAAATGGTTTAACCGTATTTCTATTCACACCGCCATTTACGGAAATAGAATTTTGAGGATTTATTCTATTAAATGGCACTTCGTTACCTACTTGGGTATACGATGCCCTTAACTTCCCAAAACTAATATTCTCTGGTAGGTTAAACATATCACTTACAACAGCGGTAACTCCAATTGAAGGATAAAAATAAGAGTCATTTCCTGTAAGCGCCAAAGTGGACGCCCAGTCATTTCTTCCTGCAAGATCTAAAAATAGCATTTCTTTATATCCTAACTGAACGTTGGCAAAAACTCCTTGTTTAATAACGGAACCACCATATGTTGACTGTACCTGCACATTGTTGGGTAAGTTTTGAAATAAATACTGATTGGGATATAATAAACCATCGGTTCCCGTATTAACGCTTACTCCGTCCCCATAAATTGTTTTCTGATAACTTCCACCAAGTACTCCATTAAAGCTTATAGTTTCAGATAAATCGGTGTTGTAAGTAAGGATGACATCGGTATAGGCTAACTTATCATCATATTTTTTATAGTCCCAAGCTCCTTTAGGATGAACGTTGGTGCTATTGGATGTTGCTGCATGTTGCTGTTCATATTCTTTTACAGCATAGTCATAGTTCCCTCTAACTTGTAATGCAAGTTCTTCCGTGATGTCATAAGCAATATTTAAACTACCAATGATCCTTTTACTCTCGTCCGTTCTAGGTTCCTTATTAATTATCCAATATGGATTTGACTGATGATGATCGCTAACAAACCAGTTTTGTGCATATAAATTTCTATCTTCATTAAAAACTTGATAGTTATTCTTAAAATCATAAAAATTACGATTTCTGGGGAACATATAAAGTCCAGTAAGCGGATTTAAGTAATATCCAGAAGGCAACCTGTTCTTAGTTTCTTCTAAGGCCATAATTACATTGGAAGTAACAGTAACCTTATCGTTAAACATTTTTGTAGATTGCTTAAAGGTAAAGTTGTTCTTTTGATACTTGTTTTCCGGGGTAATACCAGAAGCAGTTGTGTTTCCATAAGAGAAATAGGCTGAAGTCTTATCATTACCACCACTAACAGTTAAGGTGTTATTGAAATTATGACCTGTTTGAAAAAACTCTTCTACATAATTATTTTGATAATCCCCTGGTGTTGTAGACCAACTTTCCTTTGCGTTTCCAATAGCTCCATATTTAAACTGAAGATCTGGAAGTTCTAGGAAATGCTCAAAGGTATAACCAGAATTTAATGTCACGGTAGTTTTTCCAGAAACACCTTGTTTCGTGGTTATAAGAACAACTCCGTTTGCACCTTGGCTCCCATAAAGTACGGCAGCGTTAGATCCTTTAAGGATACTGATACTGGCAATATCATCTGGATTAATTGCCGATAGACCATCTCCACCGTCAGTGCCACCCCACATACCTGGTTGTGATCCCTTATTATTTGCCATAGGAATACCATCTATTACAAACAACGGAGAGCTATCTCCGCTTAAAGACTTATTTCCTCTTAGTACTATTTGGGTAGAACCACCTGCTCCAGAAGTACTCTTCTTAATTTCAACACCTGCGGCCTTACCAGCAATACTATTCATGAAATTAGGGTCCCTAGTTTTTGTTAACTCGTCAGATTGTACGGATTGTTGGGAATAGGTAAGCGCCTTTGCCTGTCTTTTGATCCCTAATGCCGTAACGACTACTTCGCCCAATTGTTCAGCGTCACCTTCCATGGAAACGTTTATGGTGTTTGAAGTACCAACGGAAATAGATTGGGATCTCATCCCTATAAATGAAAAGACTAAAACATCACCGCTAGAAGCTTCAATGGTATAATTTCCATCAAAATCGGTCTGTGTACCAACAGGGCTTCCCTGTACAAGAATATTTACACCAGGTAAAGGAGAACCATCGGTAGCATCAGTGACCACTCCGGTCAAAGTTTTATTTTGAGCCAGCAGGGGCTGAATCCCAAAAGCAAGTATTAAAAAGAATATCAGTTTTTTGAACATAATTAATCATTTTGAGTTAGAAATTGGTTGACTGTTAAAATTAAGTTAATAGCGAAAGTATGTTAAATATTTCACTTGACAAACAGATTTTATGTAAATGTGCTCGAGCACAAATTTGAAAAAGTCAGTATAACTCAAAATTTCGTATAATTCATCAATCCAGGATCTATTGGTTAGAGGTGGTACTTTGCGTTTTCTGAAGTAATAATATCGATGGGAAGATATTCATGTGTGGGCAGGCTTTTTGCAAAGAGGTAATGTTCTGCAGCGTATGCTATGCTTAAATAGGCTTGTCTATAAGGTTTTTGATGAATTAGGAAATCTATACATCCTTCTTGAAGGTACTTGGTGTTTTCTCTTAAAACATCATAACCAATAATTTTAAGGTCTTTATTGGTCTTGTTTTTAAAAACTTTTAGAAATTTATAGGCTTTAGCATTGGTAATAAAGAAAGCTGTTACTTCCGGATTTTCCTTTAAAAATAAGGATACATTTTCATTAAATCCAGTATCATCTACAGCGCTAAATGTTTTGGAAATAATATCGTGATCATTGGGATTATGCACTTTAAAATATTCCTTGAAACCATCTTCCTTTAACTCCATATGTGGCTCCTTATCGATATGGATGATGGCTATTTTGTCGTTTTTATTGATAATTCTTTCTATTAAACCCGCCGCAACCTTACCACTTTGATGAAGGTCTTGTCCGATATAAACGTAATCTATTACCGTATTAATTGGATTATTGAACGTGATAACCTTAATATTGGCATTCTTGCATGTTTTTAAAATCGTTTCGGATTCCTTTAAAAAATTAGGAACCATAATTAGGGCATCTGGATTGGATTTTAACAGGTTTTGCGATTGTTCCCAAAAAGAATCCTTACTACTAGGGTCATATAAAAATTCCTTTACTAGAATACCAAAGGGGTTGAATTCTTTTGATGCATCTATAATCCCTTTCTTGGCTGAAATCCAAAAGGATTCTAATTTGGGATCTGGAAGTAGAACACCAATTAAATAGGTTTTGTTTTTTTTTAAATTACTGGCAAGGAGATTTGGCTTAAAATCTATTTTTTTTAGTATTCTATCTACTTTTTCGTAGGCCTCCTTGGAAACATTCCCTCTCTTATGTAAAACCCTATCTACGGTACCCTTAGAAACACCGGCCATTTTAGCAATGTCCTTAATAGTATGTTTTTTATTATTCATTGGTAAAGATTAAGGAGAGGGCAAGGAATACGTTAGTAATGAATAGGTAAAAGAAATTATAAATATAGTAATATTCTTACGAAAGTAAATAAATTTCTTATTCCTATGATATCCTGAAGTTTCAGGATCCACACTACATCCATTCTAGTAGAGGCTACAGCTAATTTTTAAATTAGGGTGCTTTATAAAGTAGTTACAGGTTTAGATTACCCTCTCACCGGTGGCACTTTTAGCAAGCGATCAAAGCTTTCTAGGATAAAACTCAGTAAAATAACCAGCCCACATCCAAAAGCATTCAGCCATAAATAGGACATCCATTCATATTTATACCCTATAATAACAATGATCTGGGTAATTAGCGCAGCTACAAAAACAGCATTACCCTTAATATACTTAAAGAAGAAGGCAATTAAAAAGATGCCTAACACATTACCGTAAAATATTGATCCGATAATATTTACCAATTGTATTAAATTTTCAAATAGATTGGCATAGTTTGCAATTATAATTGCGATAACGCCCCATAATAATGTAAATAACTTAGAAGCTTTTACATAATGTAGTGGGGATGATTCTTCCCGTTTATTTCGCTTGTAAAGATCTAAGGCTGTAATGGTGCCCAATGCATTTAATTCCGAGGCGGTAGAGGACATGGCAGCCGATAGGATTACGGCAAGCAGAAGTCCAATTAGTCCCTTTGGGAGGTAGGTAAGAATAAAATGGATAAACACATAGTCCTTATCATTGGTTTCTATTTTTTGATCTGCCTTGGAGATAAGGGCCTTAGCCGCTTCCCGGTTCATCTTTTCCTTTTCGTTGATGCTAATAATCTGCTGTTTGGCATTTTGCGTAGCATCATATTCTTGGAGGTCTAACGCAGCTGAAAATTTATTTTGTGCAATTCTCTTTTCTACCTCCAAACTAAGATGCTCTTGCTCCAAGAGTTTGTAATCAGAAGCGTAGGAAGAGTTCATTACGGCTTTGGTAGCAGAGGGATTAAAGTTTAAAGGCGAGTGGTTGTACTGGAAAAACACGAAAACCATCACCCCAACCAAAAGAATAAAGAATTGCATGGGGATCTTCAAAATTCCGTTAAATATGAGCCCTAGCTGACTTTCTCGGACAGACCTTCCAGAAAGATAGCGTTGTACCTGACTTTGATCTGTTCCAAAATAAGCAAGGGAAAGGAATAGTCCTCCTGTTATACCACTCCAAAAAGTGTATCTGCTAGTTGTGTTAAAATCAAAATCCAATATATTTAACTTATCACTGGCCCCCGCTATCTTTAAAGCTTTGTTAAATGTGATGTTTTCTGGTAAAAAGCCCAAAATAAAGAAGAATGCTATAAACATTCCCGTCATTATAATGAACATTTGTTGTTTTTGAGTAACACTTACAGCTTTAGTTCCTCCCGTTACCGTGTAAATAATTACCAATATACCTATAATGATATTAAGTGTGTGCAAATTCCAACCCAGTACAGCAGATAAGATAATAGAGGGGGCGTAGATGGTAATCCCTGCTGAAAGACCCCGTTGAATAAGAAACAGTAATGCCGTTAGAGATCTTGTTTTTAAATCGAATCGATTTTCTAAAAATTCGTAGGCCGTGTAGACTTTAAGGCGATGATAAAGGGGTATAAATACAATACAGATAATAATCATAGCCAAGGGGAGTCCAAAATAGAACTGAACAAATCCCATTCCATCATGATACGCTTGGCCTGGTGTGGATAAAAAAGTGATTGCACTTGCCTGTGTCGCCATTACAGATAGTCCTATGGTCCACCATTGTGCTGACTTGCCACCAAGTACATAATCGTTTACATCTTTGCTGCCTTTTGTTTTCCAGACGCCAAAAGCGACAATAAAAAGCAGTGTACCCCCAAGTATAATCCAATCAATAGTTGCCATATTATTGGTTTGCGGTCATTATTAAGTAAAAGATGATGATATACAGTGCATTCAAGACAATGACTAAGGTGTACTCTTTCTTCCAAATGAATTTATCTTGCATAGTTATCCTTTTATTTATTCTCTGAATCTTTTTGACTTAGGGAAAGCATATTGGCAAATAGTCTATAAGCACCTATAACTCCAACAGGGAGTTCCCTAAAGAAACTCAATCCAGTATAAACATAATATCCCTCTCCATAAGGTGCAACAAGCAGACTACCTTTTATAGGGTCTTCACCATTATCTTGCATAGATAATATGGGAGTGAACTCTTTTGCCCATTGATTGGGGAAATATAAGCCGCGCTCCTGTACCCATCCATTAAAATCGTCTAGGGTTATTTTGTTAGGGTAATTTACAATTGGATGGTTGTTTGCCAGTATCTTCACTTCAGAATTTTCATCGGTTACCCGATCTCTAGATATGTTTAGGGGGTAGGGGGCAAGATTTTCCATGCTGGTCACCTTATTGTCGGTGGTATTATATTGAAGAATTAAGTTGCCACCATTCTTAACGTAATCCAATAAGTAACGTTGTTTAAACTTCAATTCGTCTATTACATTATAGGCTCTTATCCCTACCACAATAGCGTCATATTTTTTTAAAGATCCGGAATTTATCAATTCTGGTTCAATGAAGGAAACATCATACCCAATTTGCTTTAAACTAATGGGGATTTCATCGCCAGCACCTTTGATATATCCTATCTTATTACCTGATTTTTTAATGTCCAAACGTACTACCTTCGCTTCGGCGGGTAATAATATTGTTTGTTTGGGAATATGGTCGTAATCAATTTCAATCAATTCTTTAGAAATTTCCATGCCATCTACCCATATAATTGGGGAGATATAGTTTTCGTTCTCTGTTATTGGGGGAGTCAATAAAAAGCGAATAGTCTGTTTATCCCCTTTATTGGAAATTTTAAATGGTTTTGTCTCCTGATCTACCTTCCAACCTTCTCCAACGCGAAGCTGAATTTTGCCTTCTATATTATCTTTATGGGCTTGTATGGTTACGGGTATTTCTTTTGGTTGATCATCAGCAAAGATGATTACTTTATCCTTAAAACTGGCCGTAGCTTTTGGCAATATACTAAACGGCTGGTATATTTCTCCTTTATCCGGTTTGGAATACCTGTAGACCACGGGCTTGGTTATAGTAATCGGATATCCATTAAACTCAACTTCAAACATCACATGGAATGCAGCTGGAGTTTCAGGTTTACCAATTAGGCTTTGGTCGTGGACTTGGTACATTCCAATATCCCACTTTTCATTTAACCAATAGGGGTTAGATAGAGGGGTGTTGTTGGGTATTTGAAGCTCTAATTGAAACAATTCTCTCTTATTTTCCAGGAGGGGGATCAATTTTGTCGTTCTTGGCGTGTTCGTCAAAGCGACACTCTTAAGCACAATTTTAGAATTACTTCTGTTGACGGCTTCAATATTTACAGTTGTTTTTCCGCCTTGGTACATCGTTGGCTCAGCAACAGTAGCCTCTAGAAATAATCCGCTTACGGAAAGGATAATATGCTCAAGTTCTTTTAGTTTAATATTGCGCCAATGATCATCTTTCACCTTTTTTAACTCCTTATATCCCGCCAATAGCTCTGGTAAATGGATAGAAGGGTCCTTGAAATTAAAATTATTCTCCAAATCATATAGAATCTCCCCTACAGCTTCTCCACCCTCTATTCTGGACCAACTGGTGTTAATCCCTTCAAAAATATTGGACCCGTTACTTGGAAGGTCTCCTTTAAGGAGCTCTAGATATTCCATTTCACTGCCACGGTTGCTCATTCTCCCAAAACCTTGACATAAATGTTGGCTACTGGCAAGGGCCGCAATTTCATTGTTAGATAATCCACTTAAAGGATAATAGGTTCCAACGTCGAAATTTAGCATATTGGATTTATCGGAATTTTTAAAATTTTCTTCGCTACCATAGAACCACCACGAGGTATTAAAAAATAATCGTTTGGGCTGCCATATAGAGGTAGAGTTTAGATGTTCGGGATAAAGTGTTGGATCCGCAGCCATATCAAAAGCCTCAACGCTTAGCATTGCGGACGAAGTATGATGTCCGTGAGTGGAACCTGGAGTGCGATGATCAAACCGGTTAATAATTACATCTGGTTTTAGATTACGGATAATCCAAATCATATCGCGCAATACTTCATCCTTTTTCCAAACTTTGAGCGTCTCTTTTGGATGTTTGGAATAACCAAAATCATTGGCTCTAGTAAAGAATTGACTACCTCCATCTATGCGTCTCGCCGCTAGCAGTTCTTGTGTTCGTAGTACGCCCAATAGCTCTCGAAGTTCTGGTCCAATTAGATTTTGGCCACCATCGCCACGTGTAAGGGAGAGGTACGCGGTTTTAGCTTTTACTTCATTGGAAAGATAAGAAATGAGTTTGGTGTTTTCATCATCTGGATGCGCTGCCACGTACAATGCCGTACCCAAAAAGTTCAGTTTTTGTAGTGAATGGTAAATATCCGATGAACTACTATATTTGGGTGATTGCGATAGAATAAGGTTGCACGATATTAATATTCCAAAAAAGAATACCCAAAAAGAGCGCATATAATGTTGTTTTAGTTGGTTTTCAAATATAAAAATATATGTGAGCTAGAGTTGAATTTTACGAGTTCTTTAACAGTCTACAAATCACTGGAATTATCCATAGATTGTTCGTAAGTGGCTGCTAAACCTATTGCTTTCTGGAGCATTAAATTGTTGGGATAGGTAAAGAGTTCCCCATTTTTCCTCCTGAGATGAATGTGAAAAGCCCTTATATCTTCAATTATATAAATTTCATTTGGCAATTCTATCTCTTTGTCCATTATTTTAATCCTATCCCCAATTTTAAAAGGGAAGGAGAAAAACAAGATAATTCCGGCTGTAATATTACTTAAAATGGACCATTGTGCAAACAATGCGACCCCTATTACTGCAAAAACTGAGGAGAATACCAGCCCAATTTCCTTGAAATCTACTCCCCAAATTAGGATTAGAGCAAGAATGCCAAAACCAGTTAGACCAATAGTAGAGTATTTTACGATCAAGCGAGTTCTAACTTCATTAATGTCGCTAAGTTTACCAACTTTTCTGATGGTTTTCGCACCGAAATATTTTAATATCATCAGTGTTAGTAAGCATAGAACAGTACCTACCAGTTCGTTCTTATATTCAAGGTAAAATGATTCCATATAATAATCTATAATCCTAAACTATCACGCAAAAATACATCACTATTTTTGTTTTCTTGCCAATATGCGCGCTTTAATGTTTTTATTTTTAAAGCTTTAGAAGTGAGTATAATGCCGTCTTTTTTACCGCCGCTTTTATAGCTTTCCGTCCAACTTTCTATGCTATAGGGGAATGAGTTTGAAAAGTTAATGGATAATGTCCTTTCCAAGGTAGGGTAATTAATTGTATATGCACTTTTATCATCTGTGACCTCTAAATTCGCGTTTGCCTCATAGGCCATTACCTTTTTATGTGCCATGCGTAGATATTCCAAAGAGGGGATAATTTTAATTTTTCCAATAGGCAGGTTACTGGGATTTATGCGAATCTTATTCCATAGCTCATTTTCCAAGTGCGCTTTTTCCAACTCTTGGTATTGGTCTCCTTCCGATTCAAAATAGGAATAAGAATTCACTTCAAACTGTGATCTATTATTTAATTGTGTAAATACCTGTCCACACCATTCCTGAACGGATGAGGTTAGTTTAGTAGCATGTTGGTTGTCATAAACAGGGTAAAAGCTGCTACTCATAATGGAATAGGGGTAAATTCCGGTCAAAAAGTTTTTGGTGCTGTTTAGTTTTAATACGGATATATGGTCTGCATTGGGTCTATCCGGTTTTACCTGCTTATCTGCCATAAATGGTTCGGTGACAAATATTAAAACGGCTTTACCTTCCCTTATTTCGCCATATTGTGCCTGCTCTAGTTTGTATGAGGTGATTTCTGCCTTTCCACTATACCAATAGTCCTTAAATTCTTTAGATAAGGTTCTCTTTTCGGTTTCAGCTTTGGAGGGAGTGGTTTTTGTATTGCCCACAAAGCCATCTTTTGCTGATTCGTTTTCTTTTTTACAAGAACCCAGTGCAGTAATAGTTAGGAGCAAGACAACTAAGTGAACGGTTCGTATACGTTTGAATTTCATATAGAAAGGATTTTCTATAAAAATATTCAAAATAACCTAAGCTACCATGGTCATTAACATTTTATAGACTAAATGGGTAGGTAGGCCTACCACATTGGAATAGGAACCTTGGATATCTTCTATTCCTATAAGACCAATCCATTCCTGAATCCCGTAACCCCCAGCTTTGTCAAAAGGTTTAAAATGATCTACGTAATGATTGATTTCTTCTTCCGATAGTTCTCTAAATTTCACTTTGGTCTTATGGGCAAATGTTTCCTGCGTTATTGGTGTGGTAAAGCATACCGATGTAATTACTTCATGCCAATCGTTGGAAAGTGTTTGTAGCATCTGCACGGCATCTGCTTTGTCTTTTGGTTTTGCCAAGGATATTCCCTTATGCCAAACCACGGTGTCGGAAGTAATGAGAATGTCTGTTTCTTTAAGCTTGCCCTTAAATTGAGCAGCCTTTAAGGCTGCCAAATAACTAGAAATTTGATCTCCTTGTAAGTGAGGGGGGTACACCTCATCTACAGGAATGGTCTGAACCGTAAATGGGATGCCCATTTCTTTAAAATACTGCTGCCTTCTAGGAGAGGCGGATGCTAAAATAATAGTGTGTTTGTGAAATTTATCCTCTAACATTGATTTAATCGTTTTTTGCGCTAAAGTTATCGGCCCAATGCCCCCTAACTTTTAAAACTTGTTCTATAACATCCCTAACGCAGCCATCGCCCCCATTTTTATGGGAGATATACTTAGAAACTTCCTTTACCTCAGGAACCGCGTTCTGAGGGCAACAGGGTAATCCAGCTAGTTTTAAGGGTGGAATATCGGGAATGTCATCACCCATATACAATACATTTTTTGGGTTAATATTGTATATGTCCAGATATTCGTCAAAGGGGTCTATTTTATGATGTGCGCCCATATGAATATCCGTAACGCCTAGATCCCTTAGTCGTACACGAACTCCTTCATTGGTACCTCCAGAAATAATGCAGACATTGTAACCTTGCTGTATGGCAACTTTTAAGGCATAGCCATCCTTAACATTCATGGTTCTTAACAATTCCCCTTCCGAGGTAATCATAACCTTACCATCGGTAAAGACACCGTCCACATCAAAAATAAAAGTAGTAATGTCTTGTAACAGCTCCTTATAGCTCTTTTCCATATTTTTCACTAATCGATTTGCTTATCAAGGTGTAAATATCCTTATTATTTTTAGTTTTAAGTTGCTTTAAATGATTTTCAATAGTACTAAAATCATTTCTCCGTGCAGGACCTGTTTGTGCATCGTAGGGAGTTATGTAATCCAACTTGTTTACGGTCTCCTTTATTAATGGAATAAGAATCTGGAAAGGTATGTCATTGCCTTTGCATATCTCATGGCCAATATGGAATAGGTGGTTGGTGAAATTATTGACAAAGACGGCCGCCAAATGCAGGGACTTCCTTTGCTCCGAAGAAACTTCTTGAACATTGTTAGAAATTATGTTCCCCAATTGTTCCAGCAATTTAAGGTCGTTCTTGTTTTCTGCCTCAATACAAATGGAAACCGACTTAAAATCAATTTTTTTTCCAGCGCTAAAACTTTGTAGTGGGTAAAAGACACCTCTTCTGTTTTTAGGGTCCAATGCATTTAAGGGCACGCTTCCTGAACTATGGGCTACAATCCCTTTTTTATTTATTAAGGATTTGGCCACTTCTGGGATGGCATCGTCACTAACTGCAATCAGGTATAGATCCGCATCCAAAATATTTGCAAAATCTGTACTAATTTCCGCCATTTTATTAAAGTAGGAAAGTTGGTCCTTGTTTCGCCCAATTACTTGGAGGATTTTTATTTCATTTTGGTCTAAAAATGTATCGAACAAATGTTTGGCCACGTTGCCCGATCCCAGAATTATTATCGATATCATATTCAAAAGTAATTAATCCATCAAAACTACATCGCTTTACAACAAAAGAAAAATAAGGTTTTCCTGATTTTTTTTGATAATAGGTAAGAACTTAACCCTATAAAACTGAGAACGAAATAACGTATACTAGAATTAATGTTTTAAACCACATTTTGTAACTTACGGGATAGGAGTTTATTCAATTATTTTATGGAATCTTAGTTTGTGATCTATTAAATTAATCAAATAAATCTTAGACCAAAGTGTGAAAGGTGATAAATCGTGCTAGGAGAGATAAAATGTTGAAAACTTATTAGCAAATCAAAGTAATTTCACATGGATTTTGAGAATATGATAATGGGTGTCAATTAACAAAAAATTCACTTATTAAACCTATTAATATATGTATTTTTGGGCTTTTATATTAAACCATATCTCTCCAGGATGACCGAATTTTTAAAGAAATTTTTCTTTTCCACTCGATTAATGTCTGTTTTATTTATTGTTTTTGCCACAGCCATGGCTTTCGGAACCTTTATCGAGAGTTGGTATAGTACCGATACCGCTCGAATTTGGATCTATAATGCTACTTGGTTTGAAGCAATTATGGTATTTTTTGTAATCAATTTTATTGGAAATATTTCGCGGTATAGATTGTTGCGAAAAGAAAAATGGGCCGTTTTATTGTTACATCTTTCTTGGATATTGATTATAGTAGGGGCATTTGTTACCAGATACATCAGTTTTGAAGGGATGATGCCAATAAGAGAGGGAGCGACCGAAAATGTTTTCTATTCCGATAAAACATATTTAACAGTCTATGTAGATGGAGAAATTAATCAAGAGCGCAAAAGAAAGATATTGGAAGATGGGATTTTAGTGACCGCTCAGGCGCTTAAGTCAAACTTACCATGGAACTCCGATTTTAACGGTCAGCCCTTCACTATTTCCTATGTAGATTTTATAGAGGGTGCCAAGGAAGGATTGGTTGAAGATCCTAACGGAAAAGAATTCCTAAAAATTGTAGAATCTGGAGAAGGGGAAAGGCATGATCACTATTTGGAGAATGGAGAAGTAGCTAGTATCCATAATGTGCTTTTCGCACTGAACAAACCTACACCTGGAGCAATTAATATTACAACGGTTGATGGTGAATATATGTTAGAATCGCCTTTTGAAGGTCAGTTTATGCGAATGGCCGATCAGATGGAGGGAGAGGTTGTTAAAGACAGCTTGCAGAAATTCCAGCTCAGATCTCTTTATAATATGGCGGGAATGCAATTTGTAATACCAGAACCATTGGTCAAAGGAGAGTATGGGATTGTAGAAATACCTAAAGAAGATAGAACAGAGAACGACTTGGACGCTTTGGTTCTAGACATTACAAGTAATGGGGAAACTGTCCGTAAAAAGCTATTGGGAAGCAAAGGAATGTCGAGCTTCTCAGGTGGATTTAACGTAGGCGGATTGGAGTTCAACATGAGTTATGGTTCCAAAGTTTATACCTTGCCATTTGCCATAAAGTTGAACGATTTTATAGCCGAAAGATATCCCGGGACCGAAAATAGTTACTCTTCTTTTATGAGTAAAGTAACGGTACAGGACGAGCGACCATTTGATTACGATATTTATATGAACCATATTTTGGACCATAAGGGATACCGCTTTTTTCAAGCGAGTTTTCATCCCGATGAAAAAGGAACGGTATTATCGGTCAACCACGATTTTTGGGGAACATGGATTACATATATTGGTTACTTTTTATTGTACACAGGGCTAATGGGGATAATGTTTTTTGGAAAGACTAGGTTTAAAGATCTAGGGGCTTCCTTAGAAAAATTAAAAAAGAAACAGGCGAAAATGACGACCTTGCTTTTGTTGGGAGCCGGATTTACCATGACGGCACAAAATCCAGCAGCTGCAACAGATCACGCTCATAGGAATACGCCAACAGCAGAACAGATAGATTCCCTGTTACATGCCATAACCCCTTCCAAGGAACATGCTGCAAAATTTGCGGAATTGGTTATACAGGATGCGGGTGGTCGTATGAAGCCTATTAACACCTTCTCATCGGAACTATTGCGAAAACTAAGCCTTAGGGATAAGTATACCGACTTTAACTCGGATCAAGTATTCCTTTCCATGATGTTAAACGCACCAGCATGGTATAATGCGGAGTTTATTGCATTGGACAAAAAAGGACAGAATGATAGTCTTAGAAATATTATAGGGGTACCGCACGATAAAAAATATGTTAAGGCAACCGATTTTTTTGATGCACAGGGTCAGTATAAATTATCTCCCTATCTAAAAGATGCATATAGTACAAATACTCCAAACCAGTTTCAGAAAGACTTTAAGAGTATTGATGAGCGATTAATTCTATTAAATAGAGCTCTAGGAGGTGAAATTGTAAAGATTTTTCCCCTGTTGAACGATGAAAATAACAAATGGATTTCCGCTGTGGAGTTTAGGGGCGGACAATATCAAGTTTCTGATTCCCTATATGCAAACTTCATAAAAAATGCAGTACCATTTTATTTAATGAGCTTGGAGAAAGCTGTAAATACTGGAGACTATTCAGAAGCCGATAAGTTATTGGCAGCATTTAAAAAGAATCAAGAAAATCACGGTAGCGAAGTGTTACCTAGCAAGAATAAAGTTAAAGCTGAAATTTTCTACAATAAAGCTGATATCTATAATAGGCTATATAAATATTATGCGTTGACAGGATTGTTAATGTTTACCCTTTTAGTCTTTCAGATTATTAGAGATAGAAAGGCGCTTCGCTTTGGTATTTCAGCTATAAAGATAATGATTTACCTCTTCTTCATTGCTCATACCCTTGGTTTGGGTCTCCGTTGGTATATATCTGGACATGCCCCTTGGAGTGACGCCTATGAGAGTATTCTTTATGTTTCTTGGGCAACCTTAGGAATGGGATTATTGTTCGCTAAAAAGAGCGATATGACAGTTGCCGCCTCTACATTTGTAACGTCTATGTTATTATTTGTGGCGCACCAAAGTTGGGTAGATCCATCAATTTCTAATTTGGTGCCAGTTCTGGATAGCTATTGGTTAATGGTACACGTGTCTATTATTGTTGGTAGCTATGGACCATTAACAGTGGGAATGATATTAGGAGTGGTCTGTCTTATCTTAATAACACTGACCAATGAAAAGAACAAAGAAAAAATGAAATTGAATATTCAGGAACTTACCATAATCAACGAACTCTCCCTTACTGTAGGATTGGCAATGTTGACCATAGGAAATTTCCTTGGTGGACAGTGGGCCAATGAGAGTTGGGGGCGTTATTGGGGTTGGGATCCAAAAGAAACTTGGGCATTGATTTCAATTATGGTATATGCCTTTGTTCTTCACGTTAGACTAGTTCCTGGATTGAGGGGCAATTGGACCTTTAACTTTTTAAGTGTTATTGCTTTTGCAAGTATCATGATGACCTATTTTGGGGTGAATTTCTATTTAGTAGGTCTGCATAGCTACGCGAGTGGGGCACAGGTAATTACCCCAACCTTTATCTATTATACGGTCTTTGGCGTATTTGTATTAGGAGCTGTAAGTTATTGGCGATATAAGAAGCATTATGCCAAATAACATCAACTTAGGGATTAGAAATTAGGCTTTATTGATTTTGTTTAGCCAAACGGATATTTTTACTGCCGATATATATTGAGTTTTGCTGTGCGATACTTTAAATTTATTTTTTGCTGCAATAGGTAACTTGAGTAAATTGGTGTACAAGCATTTTTTGTAACTTTAGCGACTATAGTCTCTTTAACATAAGTCGGTAATATGGATCAAGATAAAAAAGGTTTGAACACGGTTTGCACCCATACAGGGCAATTAGAAGATAAAACATATAAAGGGGCTGTTTCTCCTCTGTATATGGGTACGTCCTATGCATTTGAAGACGTAGATGTAAAACGGTATCCTAGATATTTTAATACCCCTAATCAAATAGGGTTGGCAAAAAAGATTGCGGCCTTGGAAAAAGCGGAAGCTGCCCTGATTTTCGGTAGTGGAATGGCTGCAATTAGTACTTCCCTTCTTGCATTTCTTAGGGCCGGTGATCATATTGTTCTACAAAAAACCTTATACGGTGGTACTTATAACCTGGTTACGGAAGAATTTGAAAAATTTGGTATTTCATATTCTTTTACAGAAGGGTTGAAAGCAGCTCATTTTGAGGAGAAAATACAGGATAACACGAAAGTTATTTACATAGAGACTCCGTCCAATCCCTTATTGACGATAACGGACCTGAAAATCGTATCCAATATTTGCAAAAAGCACGGAATTGTATCTATGATAGACAATACATTTGCTAGTCCGGTAAATCAGAATCCGTTGGATTTTGGAATTGATATCACGATTCACAGTGCCACTAAATATATGGGAGGGCATTCGGATATCTGTGCAGGGGCGGTTGCCTCTTCGGAAAAGAATATGCAACGTATTTTCCATTTGGCTAAAAATTTAGGAGGTAGTCTAAGTGATTATACAGTTTGGTTATTAGAAAGAAGTATTAAAACTATGGGTATTAGGGTAAAAGCTCAGAATGAGAATGCGTTGCGGATGGCTCAATATTTGTTGGATCATAAGGATATTGAAACCGTTTACTATCCAGGACTGCCTTCTCATCCAGACCATGAAATTGCTAAATCGCAAATGAAAGGGTATGGAGGTATGCTGTCCTTTGAACTTAAACCCGAACTAAGTGCTTCCAGATTCCAAAAATCCTTAAGATTGATAAAACCCTCTATGAGCCTTGCCGGTGTAGAAAGCACTACGCTTACCCCAGCACTGACCTCACATTCCTTATTGAGTGCGGAGGAACGAAAAAGACAAGGAATTGCAGATGGTTTAATTCGTTTTTCGGTAGGTATTGAAGAAACTGAGGATCTTATACAAGATATAGAGCAAGCCTTGAAAAAGGTGAAAGAGGAACGTGAACAGTCGGTTTAAAAATTATGATAGCTAATAAGTACTAGAACTTATAATTTAAAGACAGATACAATCTGGTTTTTCTAGATATAAAACTATAATATTCATTGATGAAATTAGATATATTAGTGTTCGGAGCACATCCGGATGATGCAGAGTTAGGTGCAGGTGCTACGATTGCAAAAGAAGTAGCAAATGGTAAAAAAGTAGGAATTGTAGATTTAACGCGTGGTGAACTTGGTACGCGTGGGTCTGCGGAAATTAGGGATCAAGAAGCTGCAGAGGCAGCAAAAATTCTGGGGGTAGCCGTGCGAGAAAACCTTGGTTTTGCAGATGGTTTCTTTGTTAACGATAGGGAACATCAATTAGAGATAATTAAGATGATTCGTAAATATCAGCCAAATATTGTTTTATGTAACGCAATTGATGATCGTCATATAGACCATGCGAAAGGAAGTAAATTGGTGAGTGATGCTTGTTTTTTAAGTGGATTAATAAAAGTGGTGACTAAATTGGAAGGTGAAAGCCAAGTGCAATCCGCATGGAGGCCTAAATTGGTGTATCATTATATACAATGGAAAAATCTGAAACCTGATTTTATCGTAGATGTATCCGATTTTATTGAAGTGAAGACACAAGCAATTATGGCCTATGGCTCCCAATTTTACGATCCGAAAAGCAACGAGCCTGAAACACCTATAAGTAGTAAAACCTTTACTGATAGTATTAACTATAGAGCCCGTGATCTAGGACGACTAGTTGGTGTGGAGTATGGAGAAGGTTTTACGGTAGAAAGATGTATAGCAGTAAAAGATTTGGAAAGCCTTATTTAAGCCGATTTTCTAGATTGTACTTTCCCGTTGGGAAGGGTAATGTAAAAAGTGGAGCCCTTGTCAACTTCACTATGTACCCATAAGGTGCCTCCGTTCTTGGCCACCATTTCTTTGCATAGGGATAGACCAAGACCAGTACCTTTTTTCATTGTTGGTACCATAGGTAGTATAATTAGCATTCTCATTTAGAATTATCTCCTGAATATCGGGAGAAATACCTTTGCCGGTGTCCTTTATAAAGACCTCTACACAATCTTTCTTTTCAGAGGCGCCAAAGGTGATGTGGCCATTGTTAGGAGTGAATTTTATTGCATTGCTCAATAGATTACGAAACACTATAGATAGCTGATTCTTATCTGCCCTTATACAAGTACCATCGGGTATTAAATTTTCTACTGTGATCATTTTAGAACTAGCAAGCTCGTTCAGAAGATCTATATTGGTCTGTACTAGGTTTGCTAATAGCACATTGGAAGGGTTTGTTGTAGATGCATTCATTTGTGATTTACCCCAGGTAAGTAAGTTGTTTAGGGTAAAGGAAATATTATTCACATCCTTTTTTAATTTTGGGACAAACGAAATAAACTCCTCCCTATTCAGGTCTCCGCTATTAAACATTCTCAATACGTTTTCTAATGCTCCTATAGGACCACGCAGGTCGTGGGCAATAATCGAGAAAAGTTTGTTTTTGGTTTCATTGGACGCTTGTAGTTCCAATTTCCTTTGCTCTAGATCTTCCTTTTGCTTTTTTAATTCTTGGATCAATCTTTTTTGGGTTTTTTCTGCCCTAATAACAATAAACGCAACAATGGCCATTATTAGAATTATAGCTAAGGAAAAGTAGATATAGATTTTCTGCTTGGCCAAGGCTTTTTCATTCTCTTCTATAAGTGCCTCTTGTTGAATCTTATGATCAATTTTCGTTTTTAATAAATTTAGGCTATTTCTATTCTCATCTCTAGATAAGTTGTCCGATATTTCTTGATAAATCTCATGATATTTTAGGGCCGTGGCATAATCTTGTCTTTTTTTATAAATCTTATAAAGGGTATGTGAACCATCCATTGATCCTTGCATAGATTTTATTTTCTTGGCAGTGCCATAGGACTTTAAAGCTAGGTCTAATGCCAAACTGTCGTTTTTAAGGGCAAAATGTGCTTCAGCCATACCATTGTATAAGTCAATAATGCCTCTTTCATCTTGAAAATCCTTATGCAGTAAATTGCTTTCACCATACCAATAAAGTGCCAATGAATATTTTTTCTGCATTAAATATATTTTACCTTTTACCATATAGGAATGTGCAAGCCAGTCCCAAACTTCATTTTTTTTGAATATGGCAATACTCTTGTCAATATATATAATAGCATCTTTAAAATTATGCATTTCCGTATAGGTGTACGCTAAATTGCTCAGGGTTTGGGCAGAGGTGATGTTATTGCCGATACTTTCGTTAATATGTTTAACTTTTTCGAAAAAATATATGGCCTGGCTATAGTCCTTTTGTGAGGTGTATAAATTTGCGATGTTTTCATTAAGGATAGACTCCATTGTTTTATCGCCCTTTAGCTCTGCCAGTTCTAAATTTTCTAAATATCCTTTTAAAGCTAAAGAATAATCTCCGTTATACATATGTTCGGAGGCCAAGTTGTTCCCAATGCTAATGATTAATTCAGCGTCATCAATATTTTTTGCCAAAACTATGGCCTGTTCATATGTATTAATCGCATTTGCATGTTCACCTCTATCAGAATAGTAGTCCCCAATATTAATTAATGCCCAACTTTCTTCTTTTTTGTCTCCTATTTTCTTACTTAATGAAAGCGCTTCTTTGGACACTATTAATAGGCTATCGGGATTAACAAATCGCAAGGCGCTTCCTAAATCGTTTAAAAGGGAAGCATAATACGTTTCCTTGTTGATAATACTTGCTCCATTTCTAACTTCATTTATCTGATTAATTAATTCTTTTGCAAGGCTCTCTTGGCCCAATAGAGAATGTCCATGAAAAAATAAAATTAGGGCTATGGCAATTACTTTTAATTTCCGCCACCAATAAATGATATCTCCTAGGCTATGCATAAATAAGAATTCACTACATTTTATGATAAATATATTATCCTACTAAAGGAAAAAATAAGAATTGTTGTGAAAGTAAGTTTTATAGTTGTTTTAACATTAAAAAGGAGTTATTTATCGATGATTGACATGATATTTGATTGAGGAAAGCGATAAACGTTTAATTAGTCACTATTATAAAAAATAAAAGTGATTTTATTTTGCCCGATGAAACAAAAAAATTATCTTTGCCATCGCTTACAAATGGTGGTTGTAGCTCAGCTGGTTAGAGCGCTGGATTGTGGTTCCAGAGGTCGCCGGTTCGAACCCGGTCTTCCACCCAAAAATACAAGCCTTATCCTTAACGGATGAGGCTTTTTTTGTGGATATAAGTGTCTGGTACTTTTGTTAATAATCTGGTAATCAGGTTTAAAGGGATCATGACCAATTGTTGTGTTTATGCAAAAAGGATCATGACCAATTGTTGTGTTTATGCAAAAATTGTAGTTAATCTGTAAAGGAAGTCTTCCATTTACGTTTAACTGAGACTTACCCAAATATATTCTTTCATTTTCTTTGCTTGTCCAATGAAACCGACGAAGGAGATTCATGAATACCTTAGCAAAAAATAATAGACAATGAATAAAACGAACAGGGCTTGAAAGCGAAGGTACTGTGTGCCTTTGATTTAAGGAGCCGGCTGTAGTGATGGCCAACGCGCCAACTGGCCTTTGTCTACAAATGCAAATCGTTGCATTTTCCGATCGGTCCTGACGAATTTTTTATATCAAATCAAAAAGCTGAATCTCGGTCCCGATGCGTCGGGATTAAGTCCTATTCTGCGGATCAGGAAGACAATACAAGAGGCTTCCTACAAAGGGTTTTCGGCCTACTTTCTCTTTTAGTAGTAAATCAAGGGGTTTCTACGTTGGCCAAAGGAAGGTTTACCTACCAGAGGTAGGTGTTCATAGCGCATTTCACCTTAGTGAAAGCGGCCTGGATGCTGCGGCAGTAGAAAATCCGTAGTGATCAATCTTTAACTAATGTAATTCCAAATATTTTTATGCTTTACAATCTGGGCATAAGTATGTCTAATTGCTGGGTGATGCTCTAGTAGACTATCTTCCTTTAGTAGTGTAAGGGCATAATATCGCGCAGTTTTTAGTATCTCGTTGTCCTTTATTAAATCTGCTATTTTTAGGTTTAACACCCCGCTTTGTTGTGTTCCCATTAAATCTCCCGGTCCACGTAACTTTAGGTCAACCTCGGCAATCTCAAAACCATCCGTAGTCCGCACCATAGTTTCTAATCGTGTTTTGGAATCGGAAGATAGTTTGTGGCTGGTCATTAAAATACAAAAACTCTGATCGGCACCTCGGCCAACTCGTCCTCTTAACTGATGGAGCTGGGAAAGTCCAAATCTTTCCGCACTCTCTATAATCATAACTGATGCATTGGGAACGTTTACGCCCACTTCTATAACGGTGGTTGCAACCATTATTTGTGTTTCCCCCCTTACAAAACGATCCATTTCATAATCTTTGTCTGCGGGTTTCATTTTCCCATGAACAATAGAAATTTGATATTCTGGCATAGGGAAATCCCTCACAATACTTTCATATCCATCCATTAAATCTTTGTAATCTAAGGCTTCAGATTCCTGGATCAATGGATATACTACATAAATTTGACGCCCTTTTTTAATCTCATCCCTTATAAACTTAAATACTTTTAATCTATTGGAATCGTACCGGTGTACCGTTTTTATTGGTTTCCTACCTGGGGGAAGTTCATCAATAGTAGAGATATCCAAATCACCATATAAACTCATGGCAAGAGTTCTGGGAATAGGGGTAGCGGTCATGACTAAAATATGAGGGGGAATATCGTTCTTGTGCCATAACTTGGCCCTTTGGGCTACCCCAAATCGATGCTGTTCATCTATGATTGCCAAACCTAGATTTTTATATTGTACTTTATCTTCTAAAAGTGCGTGCGTGCCAATTAAAATATGAAGTTCTCCACTTTCCAACTGGTCATGTATTATTTTACGATCTCTTTTTTTGACCGATCCGGTAAGTAGTGCAATATTTACCCCAATATCATTTAAAAGTTCCTTTATTCCAGTATAATGTTGATTTGCCAATATTTCTGTAGGGGCCATCAAACAAGCCTGAAAGCCATTATCTATAGCTAGTAGCATAGTCATTAATGCTACTATAGTTTTTCCGGAACCTACATCGCCCTGCAATAATCTATTCATTTGCGCATTACTGCCAAGATCTGCACGTATTTCTTTTATCACCCTTTTTTGAGCATTTGTAAGATCGAATGGAAGGTGATTTTTGTAAAATTCATTAAATAATAATCCAACTTTGTTAAAAGAATAGCCCTTTATACGCTGTTTATGTAGCATATTTTTAACAATAAGCTGTAATTGTATATAGAACAGCTCTTCAAACTTTAGCCGAAACTGCGCCTTCGCTAATAATTCTTGGTTTTTAGGGAAATGAATATTAAAAAGTGCTTCATTTTTTGGAAGCAGATTTAACTCGGTCAAAATCTTTGGGGATAGGGTTTCCGAGAATCTACCCTTGGTCTCTATGAATAATTGCTGTATAAGTTTCCCTACCACTCTATTTGTAATTCCCTTGTTGGATAACTTTTCAGTGGAGGGATATACTGGCTGCATTCCTATCTTAAGTCCTTTTTTATGATCTTCCAATAATTCCATATCTGGATGTGGCATAGAAAAGGTGCCATTAAACCAATTTGTCTTGCCAAATATTACGTAGGGGACATTTATTATCAGATTCTCACGGATCCACTTTTGCCCGCGGAACCATACCAATTCCATTTCCCCTTGTCCATCGGTAAATTTAGCCACTAAACGTTTGCCTTTTTTTTGTTCTACGGTCCTAATATTTATTATTTTTCCTATTATTTGAACATCGGCACTGGACCTTTGTAGTTGCGTAATTTTATAATATTGAGTTTTGTCTATATACCTATTAGGGAACAGGTGTAGTAAGTCCTGACAAGTTTCTATTCCAAGTTCCGACTTAAGTGTTTCCGCTCTATTGGGTCCCACACCTTTTAAATAGGCGATTGGCGATTGGAGTATATTGGGGTTCATTTATTTATAATAATTAATATGCCGGAAATTGGGAATGATTTTTGGGAATAATCCCAACCTTGTTTAATTATTGTACTAAAATAGGACTTACTATAATTAACTGCAATAAACATGTTAAATTTGAAAAGATCTTTGTCCGCATCTATGAGACTTACCATAATTACTATCCTCCTACTACATATTCTAGGGCTTGCAGCACAGCATCAGGACAAGGTGAATTTTACCCATGCAAAGGTGGCACTTTTTGTAGATGCGCCAAAAAAACTGATATCTGGAAAGGTGAATTACCATATGAATATCCTTCAGCATTTGGATACTGTTTTTCTAGATGCCCAAAATCTGGATATAAGTTCCGTACTTCTTGATAACAAAAAGGCAAAATATCAGAACAGCGGAAAAACTATTACTATTTACCATCGTTTCAGAAAAAATAGAAATTACACTTTGGAAATTGCCTATACTGCCAAGCCAAAACAAACGGTATATTTTATAGGATGGGATAGCTTGTCTACAACTAATCAGGTATGGACACAAGGACAGGGTAAATATACCAGTCATTGGCTCCCTAGTTTTGATGATATGCGCCAAAAGGTAGAATTTGACCTAAGTATTAGTTTCGATAAGGAATATCAGGTAATCGCTAATGGAGCGTTGCTTGGCACCAAAGAATTTGGGGAACTTAAAAAATGGGAGTTCAATATGGACCAGCCAATGAGTAGCTACCTCTTAGCCTTTGCAATTGGAAAGTATTATAAAAAGCAACTCTTTTCGAAAAGCGGAATTCCTATACATTTATATTATTACCCAGAAGACTCCCTTTTAAGTGAACCTACTTATAGATATACGAAACGGATTTTTGAATTTTTAGAGCAAGAGATCGGGGTAGCTTACCCATGGTTGAAATACGATCAAGTACCGGTGCGCGATTTCCTTTATGCAGGAATGGAAAATACGGCAACAACGATATTTTCAGACAGTTTCTTTTTGGATTCTATTGCTTTTAAGGATAGGAACTATGTAAACGTAAATGCACATGAAATGGCTCACCAATGGTTTGGCAACTTGGTAACCCAAACAGATAGTCGCTCTCATTGGTTACATGAAGGGTTCGCCACTTATTACGCTCTTTTAGCAGAAAAGGAAATTTTTGGTGAGGAATATTATTACTGGAAACTTTATGAGTCGGCTCAAAAGCTAAATGAATCCTCCAAAAATAAAATGGGAGAGGCCTTAACAGACCCTAAATCTAGTAGTCTCACATTTTATGAAAAAGGTGCGTGGGCTTTGCATGTTTTACGAAGACAACTAGGAGATAAAACTTATAAAGTTGGAACTGCACAATACTTAATGCGATATAAATATGGAAATGTAGACATAGATGATTATTTAAGGGAAATGAAACTAGCCAGTGGGACTAATCTTGATTGGTTTAAGGAAAAATGGTTAAACGGTACGGAATTTCCCTATCCTGAAGCCAAGGATATATTGATTTCCGAATCCAAAGTGTTAAGAGATTTCTTTACACTTCAAGATGAGTTAGCAACTTCAAAAGTGCAAAAGGAGTCCGTTATACTCAAATATTGGAACCAAGCTGAATCGGTACAACTAAAAGCTAAAATAATCTCTACCTATTATGAACTCTTGACCGAAGAGTTTATTAAAGCAGCAATTGAAACAGGTGACGTTACCATTAGACAAGCCATTGCAATTGCGGCCGTACAGATTCCAATGGGATTAAAAGAGGAATTTGAATCCCTTTTAGAAGATAAAAGTTACCTTACTTTAGAGCATATATTGTATAAATTATGGATATATTTCCCAGAGGATAGAGCGAATTACTTAAAAAGAACCAAAAATATCTTTGGCTTTTCCGATAAAAATATTCGGATATTGTGGCTGACTTTAGCCTTGGTAACCAAGGATTACGAAACTCAGAAAAGCAGGAGTTACTATGAGGAGCTCAGTGGTTACACTGATGCAAGCTACCCTTTTGATGTACGACAGAATGCTTTTGGAATGTTGCAGGAGGTGATTGGGTTTTCTGATAAAAATCTATTGGATTTGATAGAAGCGGCACAACATCACTCTTGGCAATTTAAACAGTTTTCCCGGAGACTGATTGACCAGCTTTTGTTAGAGGATGGAATGAAAAAGAGAATGGAAAGTTTAAAGGGAAAACTAAAGGGCGAGGAATTGCGTTATGTTAATAATAAATTAATAGAGGAATGAGAGCAATGATAATTTCGGGTGGTGGTAGTAAAGGTGCTTTTGCAGGTGGCGTGGCTCAGTATCTTATAGAGGAAATGAATCTAAACTATGATCTGTTTCTTGGAACTTCTACCGGAAGTTTATTAATTTCACATCTTGCCCTTGATAAGATTGAAAAGATAAAACAGGTTTACACTTCGGTAGATCAAAATCAAATCTTTAGTAATTGTCCATTTGTAATCACTAAAAAACATGGAATAGAAACCATTGCGATTAGTCATTATAACGTAATGAAAAACTTTTTAAAGGGGAGTAAAACCTTTGGAGAAAGTCATAATTTATTAAAATTGATAAAACACACGCTTTCGGTAAGTGAATTTGAGGAATTAAAGCGGAAAGCCCTAGATATTGTAGTTACCGTTTCTAACCTATCTTTAAATCAGGTAGAATACAAGTCCATTAAGGATTATACCTATGAGGAATTTTGTGATTGGATTTGGATATCCTGTAATTATACGCCATTTATGAGCTTGGTTAAGCGAAATGGTTGTGAATATGCAGATGGTGGTTTGGGCTGTATGGTACCGATAGAAGAGGCTATAAAAAGAGGAGCAAAAGTAGTAGATGCAATTATATTGCAGACTGAGATTACCCAACTTAATAGAATGCCTTCTAAAAATGCTTTTTCACTGCTTACCAATATGTTTGCTTTTATGTTAGATAGGATAGAACAACAGAACATTAGAATAGGCAAGTTTTCTGCTACCCACAATGATGCAATAATTAATTTTTATTACACGCCTACGGTACTCACTACCAACTCTCTTATTTTTGAAAAAGAAAGAATGACACTGTGGTGGGAAAGTGGCTTTAATTTTGCCAAATATAAAAATGCAGAAACCAATCAAATAGAAACCGCAATAGTATGAGGGCATTGGTAATTAGTGGGGGAGGGAGTAAAGGCGCTTTTGCTGGGGGAGTGGCACAGTATCTTATGGAAGTAGAGAAACGGGAATATGATATCTTAGTGGGTACCTCTACCGGAAGTCTGCTGATTCCCCAATTGGCATTGGACAAAATTGATAAACTTCATGATTTGTATACCAATGTTAATCAGCGCTCCATTTTTAGTCTTAACCCTTTTGTGGTACGGAAAAAGGAGGGTAGGGAGTATGTATCCATAAATTACCTGACCTCTATTCTTCAGTTTGTAAAAAAAAGAAGGACTTTTGGCGAAAGCAAAGCACTGCGCAGGACCATTAAAAAAAACTTCTCCCTCCAAGAATTCGACGCTATTAAAAGAACAGGAAAGGAAGTAGTGGTCACCGTATCCAACTTGTCTAAAAACAGGGTGGAATATAAATCAATAAAAGACTTTACCTATGCCGAATTCTGCGACTGGATATGGATATCTTGCAATTATATTCCTTTTATGTCCTTGGTGAAAAAGGATGGATTTGAATATGGTGATGGTGGTTTGGGTTGTGTAGTTCCAATAAGGGAAGCTATAAGACGAGGTGCAACGGAAATCGATGCCATTGTATTGGAATCAGAAAATATGGAACATAATAAAGTATTGGGTAAAAATCCGTTCTCCTTAATGTTGAGTATTTATGGTTTTGTACTGGATCAAATAGAATATCACGATATTTCCGAAGGTGTATTAGCAGCAAAACATCGTGGCGTTCAATTAAATCTGTATTATACGCCTACTAGGTTAACAGAAAACTCTCTGATCTTTAATAAAAAATTAATGACCAAATGGTGGCAACAAGGATATAGTTACGCCGAGGATAAATTTTCTAGCTCCCCAGAAAAAGATTTAAGTCCAACAGGGAAATAGAATTATCTAAACACTATAGTTATATCGCACTAAGCTTAAAGTGGGATAAAAATAAAAATTCGCACTTGTATAGCTAAGGGGTTTAATGCTGCTGTTCATTCTCCTGTAGCGATATCGTAAAAGTGTGCTAGAAGAACTATGCTCACTTAATTCTACTTCTTCTCATCTGCTCAATTGATTTAGATATAAGTCAAGTTATATTCTAATTTTAGTATGCTCGTACCAATAAGTAAGTCTACCATAGATCACTAATTTCCTTTTTTACATAGGAAAGTGCAGTAGCAGAGGGTGAAGCCTTGTCCATGCTAGCATTTAAAATATCCTCTCTAAATTTATCGGCAGTATCAGATTCGCTCATACCTGCTTTGCGAATAATCTGAATAGTAGCGCTTTTGGCAGCTTTTATAATGTTCCAACATTCATCGGTCATGTATATCTGTTGGGAAAGATTATGATCAAATTCGTTTTCTATGCTCTTAATCAATAAGTTTTCATAATCGTTCTTGTTGTTGGAGGTTGGGGAAACACGTACTACTAAACTTGGAATGGAGATTCTTTCTAGGAACAAAGCCATTCTTTCGTAGGCCTGTAAGCGTATGGGAAGTGTTTTGGTTTGTGAATCTTTATGTAATAAGTATCTTCTTCTGCCGTCTTCATTTTTGGTATGTAGTCTAAAAAAGTAAAATGCTACTACGCCTGTCACCACAGCTGGTAAGAGATACGCAAAGAGTTGCAAAATATCAACTTCGTTCATAATTATTTAAGTGTTTTTGGTTTGTAGTTGATTAAACGGGTTAATCTCTAAAAAATTATGGCCCACTCAAATAATTTGCGGGCCATAATTTTGATTCTTAGTTGTGCTTTCAGGAATTTAATGTCTTCTGAAATTCTTTGAAATAAGGTTATTACCTATTTCATGGTATCTTTTACCATTTGATAGAACTCATAAAATTTTGGTTGAACGATGATTTCTGTGGCGGTTTCAATGCTATACAGTCCTAGTTCTGATTTGCCGGTTGCCCGGATTCTCTTAGGTTCTACTTCGTATTTGTCTTCCAAAACGTATGCAACTGTAGCAGCCTGCTGGGTAGCTATCTGCCAGTTGTTGTTTTTCTTTCCATCTGAATTAACTAAATTACTGTTGGTAACAACTTCTATATCCATGGTAGGATTCGCTTTTAATATATTACCAATCTTACTTATTATAGTCTCTGCCGAAGGAGATACCTTTCCACTTTTAGATTGACCTCCAAAAAGGAAATCATTATCTAAACTTACTGTAATGGCACCTTTGCTCATGGTAATTTTAGGATCTGGGCCTAAAGTTTGTTTGAATAAGGTAAAAACAGCCAAGTTTATGGAGTCCCTACTCGTTAAGGCATCTTTTATCGTACTCAATTGCCCTTCTTTTTCCCGTAGACTAGTCAAAGTGCTGTTAATGTTTTCAGATCGTCTGGTAGAGGCTTCTGTGAAATTGTTTAAGTTTTGCAAGAGACTATTATTGGTAGATTTTAATTCCTCTACTTGCGCTTCGTATGAAGCTGCTTTAGCAAAATTAATCCTTTCTTGACGCCTAGCTTCGGACAATGCATTTTCGGCTTCGCGCAAACGCAATTCAAGATCTTCTACTTCCTGTATTAACTCCCTTCTGTTTTGGGCCTGTGTAATTGTAATCGTAAGCAATAAGACTACGGCTGTAACTATATTCTTTTTCATATATAATATAAAATTTATTTTTTTATTGAAAAGAGCAAATTTAACCAAATACTTTAATTATAAGGGTTAATTTAAAACTAGAAATAGTATCGATGCTCCTAGTTTCCATTAGGGTAGTTAAGTTGGTTGATTAATGAACTCTGGGAGCTATAGGGATCAAAAGGAAAAAGAAACTTACTTTCGGTATCCTTGCCTCTTTTTTAATTATGGATTAATCTGAAATTTATTATTGATTCAAAAAGTCCAAACTCATTTCTGTCATAGCCCTTACGCCAAGTAGCAAACCACTGTCATCTATCATAAAATCGGGGGTGTGGTGGGGAAAGGATTCTTTTGATCCGGGCGTCATACCACCCAAAAAGAAAAAGAAACCTGGCACTTCTTTCTGATAGTAGGAGAAATCTTCGGCTCCAGTTACCGCTTTTTGAGTTTGTACGTTGGTGTTGCCAGCTACCCTATTAAGGGTGGGGAGCATTATATTCACCAAGTCAGGGTCATTATAGGTAATTTCCGTGGCTTCTTTAATTTCTATGGTAGCTTCTCCACCATAAGCCTTAGCAATTGCAGGGACCATTTCCTTCATTCTGCGATTTATTAGCTCTTTCATATCGTAATCCAATGTTCTGATAGTGCCTATCATTTCGGCAGTTTCGGGGATAATATTAAATCTTACCCCTGAGTTAATTTTACCTACGGTTATAACAGCAGCCTCATTTGTAAGTTCTGCTTCCCTACTTATAATGGTCTGTAATCCATCAATTATCTTGGCACTTATCAATATGGGATCTATTCCCGCCCAAGGTTGGGAACCATGACTTTGTTTGCCTTTCACATTAATCTCAAAGCTTTGAGCGGCGGCCATAGTGCCTCCAGATTTATATCGGATAACTCCAACTGGGGTCTGGGAATTAATGTGCAATCCAAATATGGCGTCAACATCTGGATTTTTAAGTACACCCTCTTTCACCATCAATAAGGCACCACCTTCTTCTCCTGGTGGAGGACCTTCCTCTGCGGGTTGAAAAATGAACTTTACAGTGCCTTTAATCTTGTCCTTATTCTTGGACAGAATCTCCGCTACACCCATTAAGATAGCAGTATGGGTATCGTGTCCGCAAGCATGCATAACGCCTACCTCTTGTCCTAAAAACTCGGAGACTACAGTTGACTTATATGGAAGATCGTTTCGTTCTACCACAGGAAGGGCATCAATATCGGCGCGTAAGGCGATTACTTTTCCGGGTTTATTTCCTTTGAGCACTCCAACAACGCCAGTTTTAGCTACTTCTGTTTGTATCGCTACTCCTAAGGATCGAAGATGGGTGGCAATTTTTTCTGCAGTTTTAAACTCTCTATTGGAGAGCTCTGGGTTTTGGTGAATATCACGCCTCCAATCAATCACCTTCTGTTCAATTCCTTTGTAATCTTTTTCTAAATTATATTTTTGGGCGGTCATACAAAAACTGTAGAGAAATACGGTGGCGATCAAATAATGCTTCATATAAATTTGTTCTTTAAAATCGATTATTTACTTATACCTTATCAGCAAAGAAAAACATAGATAAATAATCCTAGAAATTCGGATTTATAACAACGCCATCCTTTAACTTCCAATAATCGAATGGCTAGGTTTTTTAAAACTCTTTACATGCTGTAATTTTTAAAATGGGGTTAATGTGGAGAATTATACATCTAAATTGTTTTATAAATATATTGAAATTAGGGATAGCTTTTAAAAGTGATGTTCATAATTAATGAACATTCCATTTTTGGATAAGGCTATTTATGGCTAAATTCACCGCTCCTAAAGGATTAAATCTAATAGACAGTTGGAGAAATATTTAAATGAGTTGAATGAGGCTCAAAGAGCCCCCGTCCTTCATAAGGACGGCCCATTAATGGTGATTGCCGGAGCTGGTTCGGGAAAGACTAGGGTACTTACCTATCGTATCGCTTACCTTATGAACCAGGGGGTAGATGCCTTTAATATTTTGTCACTTACCTTTACCAATAAGGCTGCTCGGGAAATGAAGAGTCGTATTTCCCAAATCGTGGGTACGTCAGAGTCCAAAAATTTAATGATGGGAACCTTCCATTCTGTTTTTGCCAAGCTATTACGCTTTGACGGAGATAAATTGGGATTCCCTAGTAATTTCACTATTTACGATACCCAGGACTCTCAACGTCTTATTTCAGCAATCATAAAGGAGATGGGGCTTGATAAGGATATCTATAAATACAAACAGGTGCAGAATAGGATTTCTTCCTATAAAAACAGTCTGATTACAGTAAAAGCATACTATAATAACCCTGATCTTTTAGAAGCCGATGCTATGGCGAAAAGACCCCGAATGGGAGAGATTTATCAGAATTACGTAGATCGCTGCTTTAAGGCAGGAGCAATGGATTTTGATGATTTACTTTTGCGTACCAATGAGTTGCTTACGAGGTTTCCTGAAGTATTGGCAAAATATCAAGATAGGTTTCGATATATTTTGGTGGATGAGTACCAAGATACCAACCATTCTCAGTATTTGATTATTAAGGCTTTGTCCGATAGATTTCAAAATATATGTGTGGTAGGGGATGATGCTCAGAGTATCTATTCTTTTAGAGGTGCTAATATTAGTAATATTCTGAATTTCCAAAAAGATTATGACAATGTGGGTATGTACCGTTTGGAACAGAACTACAGGTCCACTAAAAATATTGTAAATGCGGCCAACTCCATAATCGCTAATAATAAAAATCAGCTAGAAAAAGTGGTTTGGACCAGCAATGACGATGGACCGTTGATTAAGGTGCATCAGAGTCCCACCGATGCTGAAGAGGGCAGGTTTGTAGCTGGTTCTATTTTTGAGCATAAAATGCAAGAGCAATTGCCCAATGGAAACTTTGCTGTTCTTTATAGAACCAACTCCCAATCTAGGGCAATTGAGGACGCATTACGTAAAAGAGATATACCGTATCGGATTTATGGTGGACTCTCTTTCTATCAACGCAAGGAGATTAAGGATGTACTTTCTTATCTTAGGTTAGTTATCAATCCGAAGGACGAGGAGGCAATAAAACGTGTTATAAACTTTCCGGCAAGAGGAATTGGGCAGAGCACCATGGATAAACTAACCGTGGCTGCCAACCACTATAACCGATCAATATTTGAGGTTATAGAGAACCTAGATCGTATAGACCTTAAAATTAATGCAGGTACTAAAAGGAAATTGAGCGATTTTGTAAACATGGTCAAAAGTTTTCAGATTATGAACGAAAGCGCAGATGCTTTTGAACTGTCCGAACATGTTGCCAAAAAAACCGGCCTGTTATTAGAGTTTAAAAAGGACGGTACGCCAGAGGGAATTGGCAAAATGGAGAATATTGAAGAACTGCTGAACGGGATAAAGGACTTTGTAGAAGGCCAAAAGGAGATTGCAGATGCCAAAGGGGATATTGGGGAATTTTTGGAAGATGTAGCTTTAGCGACGGATTTGGATAAAGATACAGGAGATGATGATCGAGTTGCATTAATGACTATTCACTTGGCAAAGGGATTAGAATTCCCTTACGTATATATTGTGGGAATGGAAGAAGATTTATTTCCATCAGCCATGAGTATGAGTACCAGAAGTGAATTGGAAGAAGAGAGAAGATTATTTTATGTTGCCCTTACAAGAGCTGAAAAGCAAGCGTACCTCACTTTTACTCAGAACAGGTATCGATGGGGGAAATTGATAGACGCGGAACCGAGTAGATTTATAGAAGAAATAGATGAGAAATATGTGGAGAATTTAACTCCCATAAAAAGTCATAGATATACACCACTAATTGACGTAGATATTTTTGGCGACGTGGATAAAAGTAGGCTGCGACAGGTAAAACCAGTAAAAGGAAATCCGCCAAGTGTAAATTCTCCTAAGGAAAGTCAACTGCGTAAGCTACGCAAGTTGAAACCAGAATTGGGCGTTCCCGTGGGTAATACCAATACTATAAATCCAGATCTTGCAGAAGGGGTTATGGTAAATCACACCAGATTTGGTAGAGGGCAAGTGATTAAAATAGAAGGGGTAGGCGATGATAAAAAAGCAGAAATAAAATTTGATAAAGGGGATGTAAAGAAACTATTGCTCCGCTTTGCTAAATTGGAGGTGCTTTAGGTTATTATGAAATTAGAAAATTTATTTCCCGATGTAGGCGTCTATAGGTTTTCTTGTATAAAAGCCTTTAATTTTAGGGAGGTGTCCATGAGGTCTATTCCAACCCACCCATGACCACCTTCAGGGTATAGGGTAAATTGGTGTTTTACATTTAATTCCATTAATTTGTCTCTTAAATCTATTCCCTGCGAAATGGGAATTAATGGATCTTTAGCTCCATAAAACAGTATGGTAGGCGGGGCATTGGACGTTAATTGGTATAATGGACTTGCCTCTTTCAATAACTCTGAACTATTCCCAAACTGATCTAAAAGACCCCTTAAATCTTGATTAGTGGTGTTTAGATAGGCCTTGTCTAAAAAATTAGTGGGGCCTACTATGCTACATACCATCTTTACTTGTTTTTGGGTATCATGGGCGTAGCTCCATAAAAGGGATAGATGTGCCCCTGCACTGGCGCCAATAAATCCTATTTCAGTGGAGATATGAAATTCTTTTGCTTTTTTTCGTAATTCGTTGACTACGTTATCTATATCATTTATTTGCATGGGATATGGAGGATGGTTCATATCGGCCAATCTATAGTTCATATTCACCACCGCAATTTCAGGCAATTGTTCTCTAATAAAATCTTTAAATGCATCCATTTCGGACTTGTCACCAGCGTTCCATCCCCCTCCATGGATCAAAATCAACACTTTAGTGTCTTTAGTTCTATTTTTTGGAAGATAAATGTCATATTTTTGATGTGAGGAGGAACCGTATTCCACATTCAGCATGCTTTTTGCTTCCAGCGGACTTGTATCCGTATCATCATTATCTTTTGAACAAGATGTAGAAATGCTTAAAAGGAAGCTTAGAATAAGGATAAACGGTATTTTACGCATAATACTTTGATTTCTTATTATTCATAACGTTTATTTTGAACATTTAATATGTCTGAATTTATTAAAATTTATCCAGAGAACCCTAATCCTAGAGAAATTAATAAGGTAGTCAATGTTCTGCGCAAAGGCGGATTAATCATATACCCTACGGATACGGTGTATGGTTTGGGTTGTGATATTACCAATACGAAAGCCTTGGAAAAGCTTGCTCGGATTAAGGGAATAAAATTAGCCAAGGCAAATTGGTCCTTTATCTGTGCGGACTTAAGTAATTTGTCTGACTATGTGCGACAGATAGATACGGCCACTTTTAAGGTTCTTAAGAGAGCTTTGCCTGGTCCCTATACCTTTATACTTCCAGGGAACAATAACCTGCCAAAAGCGTTTAAAAACAAGAAAACCGTCGGGATAAGAGTTCCAGATAATTCTATTGCCAGGACTTTGGTAGAGGCATTGGGAAACCCTATAGTATCTACCTCTATTAGGGATGAGGATACGTTAATAGAATATACTACTGATCCAGAATTGATTTACGAAAAATGGAAGAATCTGGTAGATATTGTTATAGACGGTGGCTACGGTGACAATGTTGCCTCTACAGTAATAGATATGTCCGAAGACGAACCCATAATTGTTAGGGAAGGCAAAGGAGACATAGATGTGTTTTAACTTAAACAGTCTGTAAACCTAGGGATACACTAAAGAATTATCGAATATATCATCGTTACATCTGGTTTTTGAATTTATAGGAGATGTAGAAGTGGTCCTAATAAAATTTGTATTATTCATATCAAACCAGCTGAAGGCAAAAAACTAATGGTTGTTAGACTTCATTTTAAAGAAATTATATTTAAACAAGGCATAAAAAAAGCGACCATTTGGTCGCTTTTTAATTTATATTTTATAGGAAGTACTCCTTAGTTGATTGCAGGATCTTTCATTCCTTCTTCGATCATACTGTAGAACTGATCAATTTTTGGAAGTACTACAATACGAGTTCTTCTGTTCTTAGCTTTATCCGTATCAGATACAGGGATGTACTGAGATCTTCCTGCAGCAGTCATACGAGTAGGATCTACCTTGTAATCATTCTGTAAGATACGAACAACAGAGGTAGCGCGCTTAACACTTAAATCCCAGTTATCCAATAATACACCGCTTCTGTATGGAACAGGATCGGTATGACCTTCAACCATAAATTCGAAATCTGGCTTGTTGTTCACTACTTGGGCAACTTTTCCTAAAATATCCTTAGCCTTGTTAGTAACAGTATAACTGCCACTTCTAAATAGTAATTTATCAGAAATAGAAACAAAAACAACACCTTTTTCTACACTAATTTCGATATCCTCATCATCCAAGTTTCCAAGCACCCCTTTTAAACTTTGAACTAAAGAAAGGTTAACAGAATCTCTTCTTGTAAGTGCGTCATTAAGTTTTCTAATAGTAAGATCTTTTTCTCTAAGACTCTCTAAAGATTTCTCTAAATTATCAGCTCCTTTACTAGTTAATGTAGTAAGGTTACCCATGTTGTTGATTAAATCTTGATTGTTTGCCTTTAAAAATGCGTTTTGATCTTCTAAAGTCTGCATTTTGGACATTGCTGCAGCTTTGTCCTCTAAACATGTATTTAACTTAACAGTTGCAGAATTCAGTAAATCTTGAGTTTCTTTAGCCTTGGCTTCTAGGTTAGCATACTTTTTTTGTGATACACAGGAGGACAATAAAAGTGTTGCTCCTAAACAGCCTAAAATAATTTTCTTCATAGTTATTCTAATAATTAATAATGTTTTTGATACTTTCAAAAGATGTTTTAGCACGGAACCAAAAATATATAAAATGTTCACATTTTAAGGGCTAAGATAGTTAATCTTTTATTAAAATGTTAAAAAAATTAATGTGCTTGAAAAAATGGGACCATACTATAGAATAAGTGCTATAATATTCCATAGTAAAATTATGACGTTCTCGTTTTTTATACATCGTATTACAGTGCTTGTAAAAACTGAAATGCGCGCGTACAATAGCCCAGCAGTGCTGAGGTTTTGCTTGCAGTACAAATCGAATCCCTGCTATTCCGTCCAATAGGAATCGTAAAAAAATTATAGGAAAACTTTTCTTGGGAGGGAGGTTTTTTAGGATAGAAAACAAGGAGTTTCTAAAGTTGAAAAAGGTTTTTTTGGGGTCCATATTACTTAAAGTAGCACCTCCTAAATGGAATATTTCAGAGCTTCCCACATAATATACAGCATACCCCTTGTTTTTAGCTCTCCAACAAAGATCTATTTCCTCTTGATGGGCAAAATAATCTTCATCAAAACCCTGTAGTTCTTGAAAAACATTACTTCTTATAAACATACAGGCTCCACTTGCCCAAAAAATTTCTGAGGTATCATTGTACTGACCATTGTCCTGCTCTAGTTCTTGAAAAATGCGACCTCTGCAAAAGGGATATCCAAATTTATCAATAAATCCACCTGCGGCTCCAGCATACTCAAAATGGGTCTTTTTCTTATAATCCAATATTTTGGGCTGAATGATAGCAGCCTTCGGATTGTTTAAAAATTCATTGGTAATGGGCACTAGCCAATCCTTGGTAACTGCAACGTCTGAATTTAATAAACAATACACGTCAGCCTTGATATGAGCTAAGGCCTCGTTATACCCCTTGGCATATCCGCCATTGCTGTTATTGCGAATGATTTTAATCTCTGGATAGTGTTTTCTTAAGAACTCTATAGAAGTATCAGTGGAAGCATTATCCGCCACGTAAATTTCGGACTCCTTGGAGTAAGCGGTTACCGATGGTAGAAACTTTTCTAAAAGTGCTTCCCCATTCCAATTTAGTATTACAACTGCAATTTTTAACATTTAATAATTCCCAGTATGTTATGGGATTTTTAAGGATTTGTAAAGGATAAATTAACGTGGCAAAGTAAGTGAATATTTTTTAGCGAGATTCTATTTTGCGCACCTTTCGCTAACGTAACTATTAGTTAAATTAAAAAAAATAAAATTTCTTGATTGTTTATGGGCCGTACTTGGGGATCGTTTTGAGAAAGGTGTACATCTCCTCTTCTAAATCCATTTTGCAATAGTAATGATTCTGACCGTTAGTCACCATTAGATAATTTGCTTTTAGTTGAAGGTTGTATCTGGCTATTTGATCAAAAACATCTTGTGATATATTAATTTGGGGTGATTTACACTCTACTAATAATAGAATTTCACCATCGGGGCGATAGACCACCACATCATATCTTTTTTTTAAATTGTTGACTAAGAGTTGCTTTTCTACATTGATATGACTTAGCGGGTAATTTTTGTCGTTTAGTAAATAATGCACTACGTGTTGACGCACCCATTCTTCTGGTTGTAAGACCACGAACTTTTTGCGGATTACATCAAAAATATAGAGTTTATTTTCCCTATTTTTGAAGCGAAACGGATATGATGGAAAGTTTAATGGCTCCATGATGCAAAGTTGACGAATTTTTTTAAATGGACGAGGTAAAACAAATTGTAGGCAATATAAAAAAAGGAAATATAGCACCAATATATTTCCTGACCGGAGAAGAACCTTTTTATATCGACAAAATTTCGGAGTTTATAGAAAAAAATGTGCTTACCGAAGAGGAGCGTGGTTTTAATCAAGTGATTCTTTATGGAAAGGATATAGGTGTAGATGATATTGTAGGGAATGCTAAGAGATATCCTATGATGGCCGAAAGACAAGTAGTAATTATAAAGGAGGCTCAGCATTTGTCCCGAACTATTGAAAATTTAGTTTCCTATGCATTAAACCCGCAACCATCTACTGTTTTGGTGATTTGTTATAAGTACAATAAGCTTGATAAACGCAAGAAGTTGTACAAGGCTATCAATAAAACTGGGATTATATTTGAAAGTAAAAAGCTTTATGAAAATAAGGTAGCAGATTGGATTAGAACTGTGCTAAAATCTAGGGGGTACGATATCACCTTTAAGGCAGCCAATCTTCTGGTTGAATTCTTGGGTACGGATTTGGGAAAAATAGACAAAGAACTAGAAAAACTATGTCTTGTAGTGCCTAAGGGTACGCAAATTACACCAGAAGCTATCGAAGAAAATATAGGAATTAGTAAAGACTATAATAATTTTGAGTTGAAAAAGGCTATTGGGGAAAGAGATGTAGTGAAAGCTACAAGAATAGTTAACTATTTTGCTCAGAATCCCAAAGACAATCCCTTTGTATTGACAGTTACCTTACTCTATTCCTTTTTTAATCAGTTGTTAAACTACCACGGTTTAAAAGATCATTCGCCTAAAAACGTATCTAGTGCCTTGGGAATAAGACCCTTTTTTGTTGAAGAGATCCAGATCGCCGCGAGAAATTATCCTATGAGACGGGTTAGCGAAATTATATCGGAGCTCAGGGAGTTGGATTTAAAAGGTAAGGGGGTGGGTGCTAGTATTTCCCACCAAGACCTATTGAAGGAATTGGTGGTGAAGCTATTCCGATAGCCATTTCCACTATTTTTTGTCCAGACTAAATTTGCCAGGTCCCAACAATAATATACTGGTGAAACCAATCAGAAATAAAAGTGCCTTTTCCTTAACTGAAAATGGATCATTGGCGTGAATCAAAAATGCAGCTACTAACATGGTGATGATAACTGGTATAGAGGCCCAACGGGTCTTTATGCCTATGATAACCAAAATAGGACATATTGCCTCTCCAATAACGGCTAAAAATAGGGAGGGAGCTGCTCCAATTCCGAAAGGGTCGCCAAACTCAAAATTACCTTGTATTAGTTTTAAAAACTTTGGAATTCCGTGGGTAAGCATTAATGCAGAAAAACCAACTCGTAAAAGCAGTAAGCCAAAATCTTTCATTAGGGGGTGTATTTGGATTATTTATTATTTTTAGTTGCTAAAAATAACTAATTGATTATAAAAAGCAGATGTTTTTTTTTGATATAATTTAGTACTTACAGGGAAATTATCCCTATTTAGATTAATTCACCTCATCTTAATTTTGGAAATTCATCGGGATTGGATTCTCGCATTATAGAGTAGACTTTTTCAAACATATCTTCTGCATTGGGTTTGGAAAAATAATCCCCATCTGTAGCGTAAGCTGGCCTATGTGGTTTAGCGGTCAAAGTTTGCGGGGCGCTATCCAAATACTGATATGCACCTTGTTTTTCCATTATTTCGTGAGTTAGATAAGCAGAACAACCCCCAGGAACATCCTCGTCTATAATCAAAAGTCGATTGGTCTTTTTAATACTCTTTAAAACGTCGTGTTTTAGATCGAAAGGCAGAAGGCTTTGCGCATCTACTACTTCTGCATCTATCCCTACTTGTTTAAGTTCCTGGGCAACCTTCATCACAATTCGCAAGGTAGACCCATAAGACAGAAGGGTTATATCTTTTCCTGGCTTTATTACTTCTACAACTCCTATTGGAGTACATAATTCGCCTAAATTGTTTGGTTTTTCCTCTTTAAGGCGATATCCGTTTAAGCTTTCTATTAGTAGAGCAGGTTCATTTCCTTTCATTAAGGTATTATAAAAGCCTGCTGCTTTAGTCATATTTCTGGGGGTTAAAATATACATTCCTCGTAACAAATGAATTAAACCACCCATTTGTGATCCGGAATGCCATATGCCTTCCAATCTATGGCCTCGGGTCCTTACGATTAATGGAGCGCGTTGTTTCCCTACAGACCTGTATAATAAGGTTGCCAGATCATCGGTTAAGGTATATAAGGCATAAAAAATATAATCTAAATATTGAATTTCGGCAATTGGACGTAGTCCACGCATAGCCATACCTATACCCTGGCCAATAATAGTTGCTTCTCTAATCCCCGTATCGGCGACTCTTAGTTCACCATATTTTTTCTGTAAACCTTCTAGTCCTTGGTTAACATCCCCAATGGCCCCTGTATCTTCCCCAAAAATTAATGCTTCTGGATACTTTTCAAATAATCGATCAAAATTATCCCTTAATATTACCCTACCATCAACGGCAGTAGCATCTTGGTCGTAAGTGGCCTTTACCTCAGGCACAAATAGAGCGCTATTTTCTTGTTCATTGTAGAGGAAGGAACTGAATTTAGATTGGGATTCCTCCATGAAAGTGTCTATCCAATTGGCCAAAGCTTCTTTTTCCTTGGTGTTTTCACCCAATAGGTAGCGCATAGATTTTCTTGCGGCAGAGGCTAGATCCTTTTTTATTGGGTCCTCCTTAGCAATTAGGTCATTCTTAAGTTTTTCAATAAAATTTTTATTAGGGCTAGAATTGGCGACATTATCTAGTAGGTTCACCAATGTTTTTTTATGCTCCCTATGTGGAGACAGAAATTCTTCCCAAGCTTCTTTCCGTGCGCTTCGTACCAGTCTTTTTATATTCTTCTCTATATTTTTTAATTCCTCTTCCGTTGCAATTTTATTGGAAAGGATCCATTCTCGAAACCGTTTATTACAATCGTTATCCCTTTCCCATGTTAACCTCTCTTCGCTTTTATATCTTTCGTGGGAACCAGAGGTGGAATGTCCCTGTGGTTGGGTTAGCTCTATAACATGGATAATTACAGGAACGTGCTGTTCTCTCGCAATATCTGCGGCATTTTCATAAGCGTGTATCAGCGCTGTATAATCCCATCCCTTAACCTTAATAATTTCATATCCTGCATCCTTTTTGTCCCGTTGAAAACCGGCTAATATTTTGGATATATCTTCTTTTGTGGTTTGGTGTTTGGCATGGACGGATATACCGTATTCATCATCCCAAATACTGATTACCATCGGTACTTGGAGAACTCCAGCAGCATTTATAGTTTCAAAAAACGCACCTTCACTTGTACTGGCGTTTCCAATGGTTCCCCAAGCAACTTCGTTACCATTTTTAGAAAACTTTTCACTATCAATTCCTTTAACGTTTCTATAGATTTTAGAGGCTTGTGCTAAGCCTAAAAGCCTGGGCATCTGCCCTGCTGTACAAGAGATGTCCGCGCTACTATTTTTTTGCTCGGTAAGATTTTTCCAACTACCATCTTCATTTAAGCTGAAAGTAGTGAAATGCCCTCCCATTTGCCTGCCGGCACTCATAATATCTTTGGTGATATCGGTAGTGGCATAAAGACCATGAAAAAATTGCTTGGGAGTGAGTAGGCCTAAAGCCATCATAAAGGTTTGGTCCCGGTAATAGCCACTTCTAAAATCCCCGTCCATAAAGGACCGTGCCATAGCGAGTTGTGGCAGCTCCTTCCCATCACCAAAAATTCCAAATTTTGCCTTTCCCGTTAGAACTTCCCTTCTCCCTAATAAACTACACTCCCTACTGGTTACTGCAATTTCGTAATCCTTCAAAATTTGAATTTGAAAATCATCAAATGAAATGTCGCTACTTGTTTCAGAATCTGTATTCATTACGGAATCAACGGAATTTATGGTTTACGCAAAAGTATCAAATCATTATGGTTTTTGCAACCTGTAAAATACGATATCACTTAATAATTCCCTAACGTTTTGGGTGTTGAAAAATAAAATATTGTTAATATAGCAAAAAACAGGGTATATTCTAAGAATATAGCAATGTTTTAAAACCATTTCCTCGTAAATAACCCGGTTAGGGTCCTAGGACTAAAAGTAATGACAAACCTAATTTTTTGGTCGTACTGAGGTTGGGATATTTCCCAACCGTTGTTGGAGTAGATTGGGAAGTACAGCTCAAAATAATCGGTCAAGAGGTTTAGCCGTACCCCAGAATCGTATACGAACCGTTCGTTTAGCCCCCTGTTCTTTACCAAGCCAATATCACCATAAAGTTCTATCCACCTCCATACGTTGACACTAGAGTTTATAGTGGCCATCCAGTCATTGGCAAACGGGTTTTCAAATTTGGATTTAAATCCTCCTTCTGCCACAATAATTTGCTGACTATAAATTCCAGACCCTTCAGACCTACCCAGGTAATTGTAATCAAACAGATAATCTGTAGGCCTATCCAAAGAAAAACTGAAAAAGTTGCTATCACCCGGGGTCTTGTTGCTTATAAATTTTCCAGCGAAGAATCGTATATTAAATTGGGTGTTGTTTTGAAAAAGCTTACGATACTCCAATTCATAAGCCACTTTTGTAAAAACATTGGAATGCTGCGCATCTAGAGACCAAGAAAGATAATTTAAAATATTGTTGGTAGTATGGGTGTACTTTGCATTAAAGACATTGTAATCTGGATCTGTCTCTAGACCAGCACTCTCTAAGGTATTATCAATTGTTCTAAATACGTTTACAGACCTAAAAACCAATGAATTCCGTTTGTTTAATAACAAGTTGTCTGGCCTCCAGCCAAATCCAATTGATGGGCTAATAGTGGTGTAGCGTGAATTTCTTTGAAAATGAGAGGTAGATCCTCTAAGTGAGTAATTGGTAACGTATAGTCTTTTTTTTCCGTGGTACTGTCTGAAATTAAAATTTCCATAACCAACAAAAGTTTTTTCATTGGGGGCATAGGTAGGGGCAAAATCAAAAACGAAAGGCCGCTCTAATAAGGTTTTGTTATGGAGGCGTATTCCAGGGGATAGTCCGTCGTATTTATTGAAATTGAGTACCGGAACATAAAAAACCTGATTAAAATAAGGATCCTCTGCGTCCTTAAAGAACTGAAATTTCAGCCTTTTATTGCTAGAAAAGAATCCATTGAGTGATTTCCAATTATCTCGCTGGTTAAATTCTGGAATCGTCTGATCGTAATTTAGCACCAATCTCTCTTCCTTTTTTCTAGGGATATGGAAGGTTTTTTCATCTTTAATATTGGTGAACCAATATTTAGAGACTACAGAATCATTCTTAATTCCAAAAAGTGATATGGGTACATTTGTGCCTTGTTTGTTTCTTAAAGTTACCGATAATGAATCCTGAGTTTTAAGAACCTTGGTTATTTTAAAATCGATTTTCTTGGTAGTAGATACATATTCGTCAAAAAACCAATTGATATCCTTTTCAGAGTTTTCTACTACAATAAATTTAAAATCTGCTGCAGTGGACTCTTTCAGTCTATAGAATTCATAAAACTCCCTAACACTTTGATCTACGTTGCTTTTACCTGTATAATCTGCTAAATAGGCTAAACCTAATCCAGCCTTATATCTGTTTGCGATTTTTTGGTTGAATTTGATCAAGGAATCATTGGGGGTAGTCAATGCTTGATCAACATTTCTACGAGCAGATAACATATGCAGTAAGGGATATTGCTCGTTAAAACTCATTTCTGCCAAGTGAAAGCCACGTATACCCCAAATGTTCGATAGTTTTCCCAGTAGTTTTTGATCCGGATAATGTTTCATCACAAAATTTATCATTAGATAATTTGTGATGGCATCGGTTACCCATTTTTCTTTTCTTGGGTTTAGGAACATGGTTTCCTTAACAAGACTGTTTAGGGCAGTTTTTAAAAACTTCATTTCAAACTGAAACTGCTCCTCGTAGGGCCTTATGAATTTCGGTAATTGGTTTATTCCATATAGAGGATCCTTATTATAGTCCCATTCGCTAACGAGCAAATGTGGATGAGGAAAATCCCCTAAACTTTCCTGCAGGAATTTAGTAATTTTATTTATTGAAATTCCAGAGGATATTTCATCATATCTAATGGATTGTAGATCTGTAATTACCGTAAGCTCTGGTGTAATATGTTTGGTGAAACGTCTATTAGGACTAATAATTAATTCCCCACTTTTTTGATCTGATCCGAGCAGGGTAATTTGTTGTTTATTTTCAAATATCGACTTTTGTGATTCGTGAAAATTGGAAACCACGTATAAATCCTTTGGTAAAGTGAATTCTATGGAAGTATTGGTAATTACCGTGTACAGATCTTCCAAATTTTTATTGGAATACAAGTGCCACTCTCCATCATATACTGCGGGAGTTAAATACCAGTCTTTAAGAAAGTATTCCCTATTGCTACTAAAACCATAGGGGGTAAACTTATTGGGAGGTAGTTTAACCTTATAGGTGATAAATAATTTAATAGCGGACTTCGGTGGCAAGGGATGGTTAAGATCTATCTTAACGAGGTCTCGCCCAGAATTATAGTTCCAAGCTAATCCTTTTTGTTCGTGATCTACCGCGCTTATTATTTTAGTATGTCCCCGTTCTTCCTCCGTTGCCAGGTGTAGGCTTTTTTTAAACTCCTCGGCAAACCTTTTGGCCAATACCGTATTCTTGTCGGCATAGGCATTGGCCCAATCATTAAAATATATACTATTTAAGGTGTCCTGGGATTGATTGTAATATTTGAGTTCTTGTTGGATAATAATTTCCTTTAATTCCTCATCCAATGCAGCAGTAATCTTATTGCTGTGTTGGGAATAACCAAGTTTAGCCCACAACAAAACGATTAGGGTTAGGATAAAAAGGTTGTTTTTCAACAATTTTTTCAAGTAAAATGGATTTTAGAAGTTTGGGGTAAGTAGGTTGCCTTTGTAAAATGCATCTATAATATCTACTACTTCTTCCTCAGAATCCACAATTTGAACTAAATCTAGATCGTTTGGACTAATATTTCCAACTTTAAGTAAAGAGCTTTTAATCCAATCGAGCAATCCGCCCCAAAACTCCGTCCCTACCAAAATAATTGGAAATTTTTCAATTTTATTGGTCTGTATAAGGGTAATGGCCTCGAATAGCTCATCTAATGTGCCAAAGCCACCTGGCATTACCACAAATCCTTGAGAATACTTTACGAACATCACCTTACGAACAAAGAAATAATCGAAATCCAAACTTTTATCGCTATCAATATAAGGGTTGTCGTGCTGTTCAAAGGGCAAGTCTATATTTAATCCCACCGATGTGCCACCAGCTAAATGGGCTCCTTTATTTCCTGCCTCCATAATTCCTGGACCCCCTCCCGTGATAATTCCATAACCAGCTTCAGAAATACTTCTAGATACCCTAACGGCAAGTTCATAATATGGATCTCCTGGTTTGGTACGTGCAGAGCCAAAGATGGAAACACAAGGACCAATAGCGCTCATTTTTTCAAAACCGTTTACAAATTCACCCATTATTTTAAAAAGGGCCCATGAATCATTGGTCTTAATCTCGTTCCATCCCTTGTGATGCTGTTCTTTTCTCATAATATATCGTAAATCTTTTATTTTAAACTCTGCTAAATGTGCTAAAAATTCTTTCTCCGTCCAAAATTAAGTTGGGTATGGCAATTTTGCTGATACCAAATCCACTAAAGTTACAAACCTAATTCTTTTCTCAGATACTTGGAAGTATGACTTTTTTTATCCTTTGCAACCTCCTCAGGAGTACCTTTTGCAACGACCATTCCACCACTTCTGCCACCTTCATAGCCAATATCCAAAATATGGTCCATCATTTTGATAACATCCATATTGTGTTCTATTACTAAAACAGTATTACCTTGGTCTACAAGCTTGTTTAAGACATTCATGAGCACTCTAATATCTTCAAAATGCAGCCCAGTTGTGGGTTCGTCTAAGATATAGAATGTATTTCCAGTATCTTTTTTCGATAATTCAGTGGCCAGTTTAATACGTTGTGCCTCTCCTCCAGATAGGGTGGTAGATTGCTGTCCTAGTGAGATATAACCTAATCCCACATCTTGTATTGTTTTAAGTTTTCTATGGATTTTAGGGATGTTTTCAAAAAATCCTACCGATTCATTAATGGTCATTTCCAAGACATCTGCAATAGACTTCCCTTTATATCTAATTTCTAGGGTTTCACGATTGAATCGTTTTCCGTTACATGTTTCGCAATCAACATACACATCTGGCAGAAAATTCATTTCTATAACCCGTAAACCTCCGCCTTTACAGGTTTCACAACGTCCGCCTGTAACATTAAAACTAAATCGCCCAGGCTTGTAGCCCCTAATTGCGGCTTCTTGGGTCTTAGCAAACAAAGCCCTAATTTCGCTAAATACTCCGGTATAGGTGGCAGGATTGGATCTTGGGGTCCTACCAATAGGAGATTGATTAATATCTATAACCTTATCTATATGCTCTAGGCCACTTATTTTTTTAAAGGGCATTGGTTCTTTTACCCCATTAAAATAATGAGCGTTCAAAATAGGATATAATGTTTCACTTATCAAGGTAGATTTTCCGCTTCCCGAAACCCCAGTTACCCCTATCATTTTTCCTAAAGGGAATTCAACTGAGATATTCTTAAGGTTATTGCCGGTACAACCGGTTAGTTTTATAGATTTACCATTGCCTGGCCTTCTAGATTTGGGAACCTCAATTTTCAGGTCCCCGTTTATATATGCTGCGGTAAGGGTATGTTGGTTTTTAAGCTCAGCCGGACTTCCTTGTGAAATTATTTCCCCACCGTGTTTCCCAGCCTTTGGACCAATATCTATAACATGGTCTGCACGCTCTATCATATCCCGGTCATGTTCTACTACAATCACGGAATTTCCTATATCCCTAAGTGATTCTAAGGATGTTATTAACCGTTCGTTGTCCCTTTGATGCAATCCAATGCTGGGTTCGTCTAAAATATAAAGCACCCCCACTAATTGCGAACCTATTTGGGTAGCTAATCTAATTCGTTGGGCCTCCCCACCAGATAAGGACTTGCTGCTACGGTTTAAAGAGAGGTAATTTAATCCTACATCCAATAAAAATTGGATTCTGCTCCTAATTTCTTTAATTATCTCTTCAGCAATCTTTAATTGATTTCCCGATAGTTTAGTTTCTAAATCCTTGAAAAATTTCGCTAGTTCGGAAATATCTAAATTGGATAATTGGGCAATGTTTCTGTCATCTATCTTAAAATTTAAAGATGCTTGTTTTAAACGAGTGCCCTCGCAGGTTGGACATTTAATTTTGTCCATATACTCTTTAGCCCATCTTTTGATAGAAGTGGTATTAGCTTCGTGGAACTGACTTTTTATAAAATGTGATATGCCTTCATAATCAATTTTATACTGTCTTTTTACACCTAGTGCCTTTGAGTCAACTTCAAAGCTCTCCTTGCCACCATATAACAATATTTTAATGGCTTCCTCAGAAATCTCAGAAATGGGGTCGTCTAGTTTAAAATTATAGCGTTGGGCAATGATCTCTATTTGTTTAAAGGCCCAAGACTTTTTATAAGGTCCTAATGGAGCGATGCCCCCAGCAGTAATCGATAATTTTCTATTGGGGAATATTTTGTTTTCGTTCACCTCATAAACATGTCCCAAGCCATTGCAATCGGGGCACATTCCTTTGGGAGAATTAAATGAAAAGGTATTTGGTTCTGGGGAGGGATAGGAAATACCTGTTGTGGGGCACATTAAATCCCTGCTGAAATAGCGGGGCTCTTCAGTGCCTTCCTCTAAAATCATTAATATATTGTCTCCACTGTACATAGCGGTATTGATACTCTCGGAAATACGCTTGTCCAATTCAGGACTGGGTGTAATTTTAAGTCGGTCTATGACAATTTCAATGTCATGGGTTTTGTAACGATCCACTTTCATGCCCTTTACAATATCCTTTATTTCGCCGTCTATTCTTACTTTAACAAACCCTTGTTTGGCAATTTGTTCAAAGAGTTCCCTATAGTGTCCTTTTCTGGACCTAATTACGGGCGCTAGAATATTAATCCTTTTGTCTTCGTAAGTTGTTATAATGAGGTCCTTTATCTGCTCATCATCGTAACTTACCATTTTCTCCCCAGTATTGAAACTGTAGGCGTCGCTGGCTCTAGCGAACAACAATCTAAGAAAGTCATATATTTCTGTGATGGTGCCTACTGTAGATCGTGGGGATTTAGAAGTAGTTTTCTGCTCAATAGCGATTACAGGAGAAAGTCCGTCTATTTTATCGACGTCGGGACGTTCCAATCCTCCTAAAAATTGTCTTGCATAAGCCGAAAAGGTTTCAATATATCTTCGTTGCCCTTCTGCATAAATGGTGTCGAAGGCCAAGGAGGATTTGCCACTGCCGGAAAGACCGGTAATTACAACTAGTTTTTCCCTAGGGATAGTAACATCTATATTTTTTAGGTTATGTACCCGGGCTCCCTGAACCTCAATATTTTCTTCGTATGCCATCATTTTTGTCATCAATGCGCGAAGTTACGATATTGACCTTTAAAAATGAAGACGGCAGAATTTAGTTTTTTGTTATTTAATGGCTTAGCTATAAATTAGCGAGATTAATTTAAAATAATATTATATGCAGCTTTTAGGAATAGGATCACGAATCCTTCATAAGGAATTAGGCAAAGGGGTAGTCACCAATGTAACCTCCAAACATTATTGGATTACATTTATGGATAGTGGACTTGAAACAATTGATATTGATTCAGATTTTGAAGTTATTGAAGCCTTGGAAAGTGAGGTAGATTCTATAAGTTTTTCTGAAGTTGAACAATCTTTAATAGGGATACTTAGAAGATGGAGCGATGCCAGTTCGGTAACACCCATAGCAGATAAATGGAAGGGTGGGTCTTTAGTGTTAATGCCTGGGGAAGCCAATTTGTCGGAAAAGAAAATTCCAATTGATACTTTTTTTCATAAAATTGTTATGGTACGAGATCGTATAAGGGTGATGGAGCAGAAAATTAATAGTAGTTCTAATTTGGACGATCAAGAAAAAATTGATTTGCAACAATACATTACCCGTATTTATGGTAGCTTAACTACTTTTAATGTCTTGTTTAAGAATCAAAGCGATAATTTTGTAGGAGAGAAAAGTAAATAGATCCATCAAAAAATATCCTGAAACCTAGTGTCTATATAGTCGCTTAAATTATAATTTTACGCTGTTTGGTAAAAGTTGCCAATCGTCTTTTGGTGAAATTTAGGCTATAACTTAGACCAATGTCTTACATTTTTTAGACGGCAGTTTTTTGACTGTAAAAGTGAGCTGCGTGGGAAGTAATGTGGTGAGCAATTAGCTCGGTGGTGATCAAGGGTTGTATAGTTGTGTTGGATAGTGGCCCAGAAGTATGGATGTGGGAAAGATCTAACTTAATGATCTGTGTTGTTTCTAGGTCATAATAAATGGCATAGCGTCTTTTAAGATCGTAGATCACAAACTCCTTATGCGGAAATTTTGATCGGTAGTATTTGGATATCAATGGTAATACATCGTAATGAGGAGAGACAGCAGAAAAATAAATATCATCTTGGGAAACTCTGAATTTCGCGATTGACTCTATTCGGAGTTTCTCCCTAGATACCATGCCTGCATACTGGTACAGTTTTATTCTAATGGCATGCAATTCTTCCGATTCGTCTTCAGAGGAAGTAATGTAAAGGGAACAGATGTATTTATATAGCTGTATTTCAATACCCTTGGTTTCGCTCAAAAAAGAAAAATAGATTGTTTTGACCGCAACATTATTTTTTTTCTGTATCCCGGTCCATACACGTCTGGCCTTATTTATATCCGTAAAAACTGTCTCTACTTCTGTAAAGAGGCCTTTTTGAGACTTTTCGATTTTCTGAATATCTATTACTCTTAATTTCGATTCGAAGGCCCGGTATACCGCACATAAGAATCCATTTAAACTTCCATCATATCGTAAAATTTTTACATTTTCCATATTTAATCGAATAAACTAATTTGTATATAGGTTTTAATTTCTGCCTTTTTAGGTTTGGATGTTCTACGTCTTTTTACTATAGATTCTCCATTACGCGGCTTATGTAGGGCAAAGGGTTCATCTCCAATTGCAGAAAACGCTAATTGGCTTAATTTTAGGTGTAGCTCATCAATAGTCATAATTAACATGATTTGTAATTAATCCAAATATATGGAATATTTCCTAATTATGGAAATAATCCAATATAATTTTTGGATATACTCCAAAACACGTATATTTGAATCTGTCAATTGATTATTCCAATTTAGCGCTTGGGATATTATTTGGCATTGTAATTTAAACTTTGGAATATGAACGATAACTTAGAGATTGCAGTCAAACGTTTTACAGAAGTACGTAGGGAACTTGGATTTACACAAGCAGAATTCGCTAAGCTATTAGGGGTTTCCAATACCACCGCTGATATAGAGCGAGGTAGAACTAAATTATCAGGAACTGTAGTTGCCCAGTTGCTTAAGCAATTTAATGTAAATCCGCTTTGGTTGTATGGAGATAGTATTCAAAGACACTTATCTACTTCAAACAGTAGTGTTATGCCAAAAGTAGTAACCGTAGATTCATCGGACAATGAGAATATGGTATTGGTAAATGCAAAAGCTGCTGCGGGATATCCTCAAAATATTCAAGACACAAGTTGGTATAGGCAGCTTCCCGCATTCGATATACCGCTTCCGGAATTTAGAAATGCTACCTATCGGGGCTTCCAAGTAGAGGGGGACAGTATGTTGCCAAATTTACGCCCTGGGGAATGGGTGTTGGCTAAAGCAGTGGAAGGGTTACAGGACATTAGCCCAAATAAAATCTACGTAGTGGTTCTGCAAGATGCCGTCTTAGTAAAGAAATTGGAGAAATCCCCGGATCCTACTGAAATCTACCTAATCTCCATTAATGAGAATTATCCACCCTATCGAGTTAAGACTAATGAGTTGCAAGAACTGTGGCAAGTGGGAAGTAAAATAACCTTTGGCGTAGATGCTACTTCAGAAAGTGGACTGTTGAGGCAATTGCAGGAATCCATGGAGGAGTTAAAAAGCCAGATTAGAAGGGTGAATAATTAGCAATTAATGGTGTAGGTATTGTTAAAATTTTTAGAAAACCAAGATTGTAATTTTGTGGTAAACACTAAAGTTCACCACAAAACTGGATGGTTACACAACAATATTGTAGCTTTATAACCAACTAGAACTTATTTTTAATCCCGATTAAAGATCCCAAATCTTATCATTTCACATATATTTAAAGGCACTGCAATTTATTTGTATTGCCTTTTTTATTGATTGTTCTAGTATAGAAAGATCAATACTATATGGAGTAATGCGATAATCTAAATTGCCAATTATTTAAATGGTATGACGAAGTTGTTCGCACCTATATAAATAGATAGTAAAGCGAATAGTGTGCACCATACTATTTAATTGCAAAAAAAAAACATGCTATAGTGTTGAAATACTTAAAATTAACCTTCCCATTTTTTGATTTAATTGTGGCAACAATACAGGTTATTTTACGTTGGATTATAAACTTAATTTGTACATCTTTACTGTTAGCCAGAATTAGCATAGAATATAGATGGGATAAATAACTATGAAGCACAACTATACAACGAATAATTTCTTAATAAAAATGCTGATGGTAAGTGTCCTGTACTCCTTGAGTCTATGGGGCGCCTTGGCACAAAAGGAGGTTGTGGAGCCCAATATTCTTCAGGAATTTCAGAGTATGCAAATCGCTGAAGACAAATTTCAACATTTCTTTAATACCGCTAATCGTTATAAAGATAACTCTGCCTATGATTGGCAGGCTATGGTAAATAAGTATCATAAGGATGCTCAGCTGATCAATGATTCATTAAGTGTATTGAAATATGAGATAATGCAGGCGCAGTTGTTTTATGATATAGGAGATTTCAGTAAAAGTGTAGCCATTGCTAACGAATTATACGACAAGTGGGAAGCTATGGACTTAGAGTCCAAAAGGATTATTTTGGACTTGATAGACAACAATTATGCAAAGCTAGGTCTTTATGATCGCCAATTTGAGATAAGGAATAAAAAAAGAGAATTAGGACTTTCCGAAAAGGTAGTTTTTTATGACATCTACTCCAATCTAGGCCTTCATAGAAAGGCGATGGACGATTACATTAAGGAGATGTTGAAAACAGTGGGCGAGTTCGATTATTATGGGCAAGCAGAATATCATAGTAATGTGGGGACCTATTTATTTTTAGATATGTCTACGCCTACCGCACTTACCTACTATAAAAAAGCCGAGAGCTTTATTAACATATATTTAAATGATATTACTAGACAAAAAACTGAACAGGAAATAGAAAAAGGCAATTTGCTAAAGGCAATTATTCAGGGAAATATAGGTAAATGTTATGCGCTCTTGAAAGAGTTTGATCTTGCCATTCCTCTGTTAGAAACTTCCATTGCTGCTCTAGAAGAATATAATTCAGGATATTCCTCTAATGAGTTGATGGTAAATACCTTGGAGTTGTCCGACTGTTACCTGCAAAAGGAAAAGTATGACAAGGCAAAGAATTTGCTACTAAAGGTAGTAGCTCCTACGAATATTGAAAATGCCATTAGAAGAAATGGATTGTTGGCTGCATATTTCGCTAAAACCAGTGATTATAAAAGTTCTGTAGATTATTTAAAAAGAAATGTGCGAATAAATGATTCATTGGTTAAAAATGAATCTTCAATGAAAAAACAGCAGTTGGCCGCTGTAGCTGGACAGGAAATTGAATACTCTAAAAAAATGATGGAGGAGCAAAAACTGGATCTGGATAAATCTAAAATTGACCTCCTAGCAAAGGAAGAACGAATAAATATTGTATTTATCTCTTTAATATTCACTCTTTTAGGATTTGCCGGATTAGTGTATGCATATATAAAAAGTATTAAAAATCAACGACTTATTGAGAATCAGAAAGAGATTATAGAAGCTTCATTAGTAGAAAAAGATTCGCTTCTAAAAGAAATACATCACAGGGTAAAAAATAATTTACAAATGGTATCTAGTCTACTTAGTCTGCAGACAAAAAATACTAGGAGCAAAGCTGCAATACAGGCGCTTGAGGAAGGGAAGAGCAGGGTTAAGGCAATGGCATTGATTCATCAAAAGTTGTATCAAAACGAAGATCTTTCCGTAATTGAAATGCAGGGATATATAGAAAGCCTAATAAATAGTGTGCAATCTGTATACAAAAAGGGAGGTCATAATATTAATATAATCATAGATGCAGAAGGCGTGGAATTGGATATCGATAGGGCCATACCTTTTGGACTTATATTAAACGAATTGGTTTCTAACTCCTTTAAATATGCATTCCCGGATGAACTAAGGAAAGATTCAGGAGAAAAGATAACTATCTATTTGAGTAAAAATGCCGAGAAAGGCTATTTTGAATATTCTGATAATGGAGTAGGCTTACCCGATGAAACCGATACAAATCACAATGGTTCTATGGGAATACGCCTTATGAATCGATTGGTTAATCAACTGCAATCCACCCTAAATGTCGATAAAACTTCAGAAGGTGTTCGTTATTGGTTCAATTTTAAATAACTTTGGGTTAAAACTAGTTCTATATGCAAATTACATTTTTAGGTCATGCTTCCCTATTAATAACCGTAGGAGGGAAGACACTTTTGGTGGACCCATTTATATCTGGAAACGAAAAAGCGAATGGGATAATAAATATAAATGATCTTAATCCCGATTATATTCTGATTACTCATGCACATCAAGACCATATCTTGGATGTTGAAGCTATAGCTAAGAGGAGCAAAGCGGTTGTAGTCAGTAATTTTGAAATAGCCTCATATTACGAGGATAAAGGTATCGCCATTCACCCCATGAACCATGGTGGTAGTTGGAGCTTCGATTTTGGGGATTTAAAATATGTGAACGCTATCCATACTTCTTCTTTTCCCGATGGCTCCTATGGGGGGCAGCCAGGAGGCTTTATATTAAGTTCGGAAAATAAGCATATCTATATTGCCGGGGATACGGCCTTATCCATGGATATGAAACTGATACCGTTATTTGCAAAATTGGATCTAGCTATTTTACCCGTCGGGGATAATTTCACCATGGGTCCCAAAGACGCAGTTATAGCAGCAGACTTTGTAGACTGTAATAAGGTTTTGGGATATCACTTCGATACCTTTGGCTTCATAGAAATAGACCATGAAAAGGCAATAAAAACTTTCGCCGATGCGGGGAAGGAGCTTGTTTTATTGAATATAGGGGAGAATTTGGATATATAATTAGCGTACCGGACTCTTTAAAACCATTCGGTGTAAAAGCTTGGGAAAAAAGCGTTTTACATATACGCCCATTATTTCCCGCTTACCAATATAGGCTTCAAACTTCTTGTTTTGTATTGCCCTCACCATTTTATTTGCAAATTTCTCTGGGGACATTCCATTCTGGGTAGCATTGTCATTCTCTTTTTGGGGTGTTCCCGAAGCGGTGAGCGCATTTCTGGCTACCTCGGTATTTATAAATCCTGGACAGATCAGTGTAACACTTATATTGTCTTTGGCATGCTCCATTCTAAGGGCATCAAAAAAACCGTGCAACGCGTGTTTGGCTCCACAATAACCAGACCGATAGGGAGAGCTAAACTTGCCCATTAGACTGGTTACAGTAACAAAGTGACCTTGCTTTTGGCTTACAAAATGGGGGAGTACGGCTTTGGTCAAAGCAATGGTTCCCATATAATTTAAATCCATAAGCCTTTGATAGACGCATATCTCCGTATCTATAATTAGTGAGCGTTGACTTATTCCTGCATTGTTGATTAAAATGTCAATTGAGCCATAAATTCTTAGCGCTTTATCCACTTGAATGGGCATTAAACTAAGTTCCTCCAAATCTAGAGGGAGTACCTCAATATTTTCCGAATTAGAGCAACTTCTTTTTACTTTGTGGAGTTGTTCTTTGTTTCTAGAAGATATAATTAATTTATGGCCTTCCTTGCTAAGCGATGACGTTAGCGCTTTGCCTAGTCCGGAGGAGGCTCCTGTGATCCAAATGATCTTATTTTCGTTTGTTGCCATTTTATCAGATTAAAAAGAAAAAGATAGTTAAATTTGGCCTTATTGATTATGAAAGCTACTTATAAAAAATATATTCTGGAGTTTAAAAGACCCAGCGGCACTTCTAGAGGAATAATGACCCAAAAAGAAACCTGGTTTCTTATTTTGGAAAATAACGCCCGTTTCGCAATTGGTGAATGTGGCATCTTAAGAGGGTTAAGTATTGACGATGTTCCTAATTATGAGGAGAAACTAAGATGGACCTGTGATCATATACATCTAGGGAAAGAAAAACTTTGGGAAGCACTTATTGATTATCCTAGTATACAATTCGGAGTGGAGCAAGCGTTTCTATCGCTTAATGCCAAAGATATGTTCTCTCTATATCCTTCGGAATTTACAAAAGGAGATATGGTAATTCCCATAAATGGCTTGGTGTGGATGGGGAATGAGGAGTTTATGCACCAGCAAATAAAACAAAAGCTAGACGAGGGTTTTCGTTGTATTAAAATGAAGATCGGAGCGATTGAGTTTGAAAAGGAATTATCAATATTAGCTTCTATACGAGAAGCCTATGATCAAAACCAAATCGAATTAAGAGTTGACGCCAACGGTGCGTTTTCGCCTTCCGAGGCTATGGAGAAGTTACATCTTTTGGCGCCTTTTGATATTCATTCTATAGAACAGCCAATTAAAGCAGGCCAAGCTGCAGCGATGAAAGAGTTATGTAGTAATACCCCAGTCCCAATTGCCTTGGATGAAGAACTTATTGGGGTTAGCGATGTAACAAACAAAGAAAAATTGCTACAAACTATACAACCGCAATATATAATCTTAAAGCCAAGTTTGGTAGGCGGATTTATAGGAAGTGAAGAGTGGATTTCTGTTGCAGATAAATTCAATATTCAATGGTGGGTAACCAGTGCCCTAGAAAGTAATATTGGGCTAAATGCTATTGCACAGTGGACATATACTTTACAAAACAACCTGCCTCAGGGTCTAGGTACCGGTGGGCTATATACCAATAATTTTACTAGCCCGTTAAAGGTTAAAAATGGTCATTTGGGATATGCAAAAAATATAAATTGGGAAGAAAAGTTATTGAAAAAAATATGTATATAGAACAGGGATATAAAGGAAATCATGATTCTTGGAGGTATTTAGTTGGCGTCTTATTAATTTTTGTGGGTTGGCAGGTAATTGGAATGATTCCACTTATGGTTGCCTTAGTTGTCAAATCCATAGGATCCGGAACGATGCCCATGGATATAGGGGGAATGTCCGAGCTACTAGGAAGTAATATGTTTTTATTTCTGATGTTACTATCTTTTGCTTTTGGATTGCTGGCAACTTTTATTACCGTAAAATTTTTACACAAACAAACGATTGTAGCGCTAACTACTAGCAGGAGTAAGATAGATTGGAAGAGGGTGTTTTATGCCTTCGGGATATGGGCTGTAATTACGCTAGTGATATTAGGTATCGATGTTTTCCTTTCCCCAGCGGATTATGAACTCAATTTTAAACTGGGACCATTTTTAATCCTTTGTGCTATATCTATTTTTTTTATTCCCTTACAGACTAGTTTTGAGGAATATTTTATGCGTGGATATCTAATGCAAGGTATTGGCCTTTTGGCAGGAAATAGATGGATACCCTTGGTTATTACCTCCTTAATTTTTGGACTGTTGCATCTATTTAATCCCGAAGTGGAAAAATTAGGGTATGGCATTATGGTCTATTATATAGGGACTGGATTTTTCTTGGGAATAATAACTTTAATGGACAAAGGACTAGAACTTGCTATTGGTTTTCATGCCGCTAATAATTTACTTACTGCTTTATTAGTTACGGCAGATTGGACCGCCTTTCAGACAGAATCAATATATAGAGATGTGTCCGAACCTGTACTGGGGTGGGATGTATTTGTCCCGGTATTAGTGATTTATCCTATCCTTATATATGTGTTTTCTAAAAAATATGGCTGGAGCAATTGGAAAGAGCGACTATCCGGAAAGGTTATGTCGAAGGAGGAATTTCTATCACTAGAAGAAAATGGAGTTAACTTATAAATTTATTCACCCTAAGTTTAAATTCAACGGGAACCATTACGATTATCAGGAGCTTTTAGAGCTAGCATATAGCTTAGTTAAAGAAGGCGAAGATTATGAGATGGCCATTGGAGATTTTCTGTTGGATTGGCTTGATGGTTCTAAAACCGTACATGTGAGTACCTCTGGTTCTACGGGTGTTCCTAAAATAATTCCCTTGCAAAAAAATCACATGGTCAATTCTGCATTGGCTACAGGTGAATTTTTTAAAATGAAGGCAGGAACAAAAGCACTACATTGTTTGCCCACTAGTTTTATTGCGGGTAAAATGATGTTAGTTAGGGCTATAGTGCTGGGATGGGATTTACAGTGTGTAGTACCCAATTCCCATCCAATGGATTTGGCTAAGGGATATTACGATTTTGTGGCTATGGTACCACTACAGGTAGAAAATTCCCTTACGAGTATAGATCAAATTGACACCCTAATCGTTGGTGGAGCACCCATGTCGGGTAAATTAATATCTAAAATGGCCTCAATTTCTACGGTAGTATTCGAAACGTATGGAATGACGGAAACCATTACCCATATAGCTGCTAAAAGAATAAATGTTGCCCAGGAAAACAATATTCATAATGAAAGTAGTTTAAACTTTAATGCGCTACCCGAGGTTGCATTCTCTAAGGACCATAGAGGATGTTTAGTTATAGAGGCCCCACATATTTCTGATGTTGTTGTAGTAACAAACGATCTAGTAAACCTAATTTCCAATACGGAATTTGAGTGGTTGGGACGATACGATAATGTGATTAATTCTGGAGGCCTAAAATTAATCCCCGAGCAAATAGAAACCCAATTGGCTACAATAGTAACGAATAGGTTTTTTGTTACTGGGATTACAGATGCCACCTTGGGACAAAAATTAATTCTTGTGGTGGAAGGACAGGTAGACAGTTCTTCCTTATTAAAGGATATTAAATCCATGAATTCCCTTAATAAATATCAAATTCCTAAGGAAATTTACACCCTCCCCAAGCTTATAGAAACAGGAAGTGGTAAAGTAAATAGGGCAGAATCGCTACGAGCTTTGGGACTAAATTAAAGTATTCTGGATTCAGTAAACGGTAATCCATAGCTGGTCGCCAATAATCGGTAATCAACGGGTAGTGGGTCAGTATTGGGTATTCGGTAAAAGGTCTTCAGTAGGGCGGTAACCATTAAGATTTAAAGTTTTATTATTGATATGGTTGCTTTTTCTTGCATTATACTTTCAAATCATCAAATCATCAAATTGATACATATTCACATTAACGACATTGGTTCATTTTCAAATTAATATTATTGCTTTCGGTAATTGGCACATTTTCACATTACTTCATTCTACATTACATCCATTACACCTGAATCACACCTAAATTAAAGGGTTTCTCTATAGGAGCGTGGTTGGCGGCTTCAATACCCATAGAAATCCATTTTCGGGTTTCCAAGGGATCAATTACCGCGTCTGTCCACAACCTCGAGGCAGCGTAATAGGGAGAGATTTGATGGTCGTAACGTTGTTTTATTTTATTGAAAAGTTCCTCTTCTTTTTCTGGGGTAATTTTTTCTCCTTTTTTCTTTAGAGACGCTGTTTCTATTTGCAATAATACTTTTGCTGCAGAATTTCCGCTCATCACAGCTAATTCTGCACTAGGCCAGGCTACAATCAACCTAGGGTCGTAAGCCTTTCCGCACATAGCGTAATTCCCAGCACCGTAACTGTTCCCTATAACAATGGTAAATTTAGGCACAACGGAATTACTTACTGCATTCACCATTTTAGCCCCATCCTTAATAATACCGCCATGCTCGCTCTTGCTGCCTACCATAAATCCTGTCACATCCTGTAAAAATACAAGGGGAATTTTCTTTTGGTTGCAATTGGCAATAAATCGGGTGGCCTTATCTGCAGAATCGGAGTAGATTACACCCCCAAATTGCATTTCTCCTTTTTTTGTTTTCACCACTTTACGTTGGTTGGCTACGATTCCTACTGCCCATCCATCTATGCGGGCATATCCGGTAAGTATCGATTTTCCGTAGCCTTCCTTATATTGTTCAAACTCCGAATCATCTACCAAGCGTTTAATAATTTCTAGCATATCATACTGTTCGGATCTAGATTTGGGAAGTATACCATAAATGTCCTTCTCCTTCTCCTTTGGCCTATGGGATGCTGTTCTATTATAACCAGCCTTGTTAAAGTCCCCAATTTTATCAACAATATTTTTTATGGTCTCCAATGCATCCTTATCGTCCTTTGCTTTGTAGTCTGTTACTCCGCTAATTTCACAATGCGTGGTAGCGCCACCTAGGGTTTCGTTGTCAATTACTTCTCCAACAGCGGCTTTTACTAAATAGCTTCCAGCCAAAAAAATACTACCAGTTTTATCAACTATCAATGCTTCATCGCTCATTATGGGCAAGTAGGCACCCCCAGCTACGCAGCTACCCATTACCGCTGCAATTTGGGTAATTCCCATACTGCTCATAATGGCATTATTTCTAAAGATCCTTCCAAAGTGTTCTTTGTCGGGGAAAATTTCGTCCTGCAAAGGAAGATACACACCGGCACTATCTACCAAATAAATGATGGGAAGGCGATTTTCCATGGCGATTTCCTGTGCCCGTAAATTCTTTTTAGCAGTTATAGGAAACCAAGCGCCCGCTTTTACTGTAGCATCATTTGCTACAACAATACATTGTTTCCCTTTCACGTATCCAATTTTTACAATGACCCCTCCAGAAGGACATCCACCATGTTCCTCATACATTCCCTCCCCTACAAAAGCGCCGATTTCTATACTATCCGAACCCTCATCCAAAAGGAAATCTATACGCTCTCTAGCACTCATTTTTCCAAGGGCATGTTGTTTTTCCAAGCGCTGTTTACCTCCACCAATTTTTACTTTGGCTAGTTTGCGCTTTAATTCTGAAAGTAATAGTTTATTGTAGTCTTCGTTTTTGTTGAAGTTGATATCCATGTAGTAGTGGGTTTACTTTGCGCCCTAAAGATAAGGAGTTATATTTATTAACTTAAATTAAATAATTGTCATTAATTTCATTTTCCATAATAGATGGATTCGCTTATTAATGTAAGGGCGCTGTGAATTAAGGATTTTGAGGATGCGTGTTATTTTGTTTTGAGATGAAAAATTCAAGATAGTAAGTAGTATAAAATGCAGAACAACGTTTAAATTTTTAAAAATAAAATGGGTAAAAAAATTAGATGGGGAATTTTAGGTTTGGGCAATATTGCAAATTCTTTTGTTAAGGACTTAGCATTGGTTAACGATGCTGAGATCGCTGCAGTAGCTTCCAGAAGTATTGAGAAAGCTAAATTATTCGCTAAAGAATACCAAGTGCCCTTAGCATTTGGGAGCTATGAAGAGCTTTTAGAATGCAAGGATGTGGATATAGTCTATATTGCCACTCCGCACAGTTTCCATGCTAATTTATCTATTATGGCGATGGATTATGGAAAACATGTGCTCTGTGAAAAACCTATGGGTATAAATAGGGAGGAGGTTGAAAAAATGTTAACATCGGCAAAGAAAAATAAGGTGTTTTTAATGGAGGCGCTTTGGAGTAGGTTCAATCCTGCCATACGCAAGGTAAAATCATTGGTTGAAGCTGGGGAAATTGGTAATGTCACCTATTTACATGCCGATTTTGCTTTTTATGCGATGGATAGGGATCTGCAAGGCCGCGTTTTAAATCCAAAATTGGGGGGAGGATCACTTTTAGATATCGGTATTTACCCAATTTTTCTGGCGTATCTCCTTTTAGGAAAGCCTAATGAGGTCATATCTACCTCCAGTTTTCATGCAAATGGTGCCGAGATCCAAACTTCCATGATTTTTAAATATCCAGAAACCCATGCTGTATTATATTCTGGATTTACTGGTAAATCAGCCATGATGGCGCAGATATCAGGAGAAAAAGGGACTATTACTATTCCTAATAGATGGCACCAAGCCCAAGGATATAGGGTGCATAAAGAAGACGTTGAGGAAGCGTTTGAATTGCCCACCCAAGGAAAGGGGTATTTTTATGAAATTAAAGAAGTGCACGCCTGTCTTGCAGCGGGGAAATTAGAAAGCAATCTTTGGAGCCATCAAAATAGCTTAGATCTTATCGGATTAATAGATACGGTGCGAGGTCAAAATGGGATACGCTTTTCATAGTAGGAATAAAGTGCATTTTGACAGATATAATCTTATAAAAATTACGATATTTGACCTTCTACAAATTAAACCAAATTTAATATGGGAATGAATAAGAATACGGTGCTTGCATGGGCAACCTTTATAATGATAATAGTAGGGCTTGCACTTATCGCATTGGGTGCATTTAGGTACGATGATGTTGCCGGTTGGGGCTTTGCCTCGGTTGGGATCGGTTTTTTTGCCATTGCATGGGTATTTAATGCACTTAAGGGCAGGGTGTAGCTTATTTTAACAAGCAAAAACACCTTTTGGATTATAGAGGCATTGGTTATATACGGTATAATAAAAGGAGTTGATAGGATGGTTAACTAAATTGCTGGAATAGTTTTTCAGTGTCCAACTTAAGAGTAGTGCACAAGATTTTCTTTATAACCAAATGCCAATCGGGATAGCCCCTCTAATAATTTAAGAAAATCCAATGCTACATTTGGTCTTGAATAATAGATTCAAAGCAACGCAGTAGAGCCATTATAAAAATTTTGAATCCTAAGGATAAGTGTCCTAAGAATAATAATTTAACAATTAATACGAAAATTAAGATATGTCAGACGATAAGAAAGTAATATTTTCCATGTCTGGGGTAACCAAAACCTATAAGACTGCTAATACCCCAGTATTAAAGAATATTTATTTGAGCTTTTTTTATGGAGCTAAAATTGGAATTTTAGGGCTTAACGGTTCGGGTAAATCTACCCTATTGAGGATTATTGCTGGTGTGGATAAAAATTTCCAGGGTGATGTAGTTTTTTCTCCGGGATATAAAGTAGGATATCTAGAACAAGAGCCACAACTAGACGAGAATAAAACCGTCTTGGAGGTGGTAAAGGAAGGTGTTGCAGAGACCGTTGCAATATTGGACGAATATAATAAGATCAACGATATGTTCGGTCTTCCAGAGGTGTACGAAGATGCAGATAAGATGCAAAAACTAATGGATCGTCAGGCCGTACTTCAGGATCAGATAGATGCTAGCAACGCATGGGAATTAGATACAAAATTGGAAATTGCGATGGATGCCTTGCGTACCCCGGATTCCGATAAAAAGATTGGTATCCTCTCTGGAGGCGAGCGTAGACGTGTTGCCTTATGTAGATTGTTATTGCAGGAACCAGAAATCTTATTGTTAGATGAGCCAACTAACCACTTGGATGCGGAATCCGTACATTGGTTAGAGCATCATTTAGCAGCATACAAAGGTACGGTGATCGCAGTAACTCACGATAGGTACTTTTTGGATAATGTGGCAGGATGGATCTTGGAGCTAGATCGCGGAGAAGGAATTCCGTGGAAAGGAAATTATTCTAGTTGGTTAGACCAGAAGTCGAAACGTATGGCTCAGGAAAGCAAGACAGCTTCCAAACATCAAAAGGTACTGGAAAGGGAGCTAGATTGGGTAAGACAGGGTGCTAAAGGTCGACAGACAAAGCAGAAAGCCCGTTTGCAGAACTATGATAAATTATTGAGCCAAGACCAAAAACAACTGGACGAAAAGTTGGAAATATATATCCCTAACGGTCCTAGATTGGGAACCAATGTTATTGAGGCCCAGGGAGTAAGTAAGGGGTATGGGGATAAATTGTTATATGAAGACCTCAACTTTAAACTTCCGCAAGCTGGTATAGTGGGGATTATAGGACCTAACGGGGCGGGTAAAACCACTATCTTCCGTATGATCATGGGAGAAGAAACTCCGGATAAGGGTGTGTTTATGGTCGGAGAAACAGCTAAAATAGCCTATGTGGATCAAAGTCATTCCAATATTGATCCAGAAAAAACGATTTGGCAAAATTTTAGTGATGAGCAAGAGCTTATCCTAATGGGAGGGAGACAGGTAAATTCTAGGGCTTATTTAAGTCGATTTAATTTCTCTGGAAGTGAACAGAACAAAAAAGTAAGTATGCTTTCAGGGGGGGAGCGAAACCGTTTGCACCTTGCTATGACCTTGAAGGAAGAAGGAAACGTATTGCTCTTAGATGAGCCTACTAACGATTTGGACGTAAATACCCTACGTGCGCTGGAAGAAGGATTGGAAAACTTTGCGGGCTGTGCAGTGGTTATTTCCCACGACAGATGGTTTTTAGATAGAATATGTACCCATATTCTTGCCTTTGAAGGGGATTCACAGGTTTATTTCTTTGAAGGATCATTCTCTGAATATGAAGAAAATAAAAAGAAACGACTAGGAGGAGACCTTGTTCCGAAGCGTCTAAAGTATAAGAAGTTGATTCGATAAATTGTAATTACTATAGCACTAAATCCGCCTTCACCTTTAACTGGTGTATGGCGGATTTTTTTTTCTATTGGTAAATTTAATAATCCTCCCTAGGGTACCAATCTAATTGTACGACTTCTATATCTGGTCTTTCTTTTTTAATTAATTCATTAAATAAGGTTACATCGCTTACATCTGGTTTGCCACGGTAGTGATAGGGGTAGACCTGTTTGGGTCTAAATTCTAGTACCGCATCAGCAGCACTTTCAACAGTCATCGTATAGGGAAGGTTCATACATATAAAAGCCTTATCAATATGTGAAAGTCCTCTCATTTCAGGGATATCTTCGGTATCTCCGGAGAAATAAATGCGTTGGTTGTTTTTACTGATTACATAACCATTGCCCCTGCCTTTAGGATGAAAGTCTTTTGCCTCTTCTCTTAAATTATACATTGGAATGGCCTCAACATTAATTCCAAAACGTTCTTTTTGGTCTCCATTGTTTAATATATCAATTTGTGGTGTAAATTTTTCTGGCAGTTTTTCGGCCACCGCCTGAGGAAGGATTATTTTAGATTTCTGGGTATTTAAAGCCTCTAGGGTCTCTAAGCTAAAATGATCCCCATGAATATCGGTGATGAGTATTAAATCTGGTTCGGGAACATCATTATAATAGTCTATTTTCCCAACTGGGTCTATATAGATGGTTATATCGTCCATTATGAGGACCGCCGATGCATGCTCAATGGGAATAATTTCGATATCAACAACTGGGTCTTCCTTGCTTGCTACAGTTTCGTTTATTAATGTGGAGGCAGATTTAGACTTTTCCTTACAGCCTAAAATAAGAACTGTGCTTAATACTAGTATTGCTCTAAATAGATGGATAACATTCATATTCTTGTATATTTAGGTTAAAACCAATTCCATTTTAATATCACTTCTGCTATAAGGCAAATTTTCTTCTAACAGAATTTCCTTAAACCCATGCTTTTTATACATGTAGATGGCGTTTTCCAAGAGGGTGTTGGAATATAATATAATCTTTTCCCATTTGTTCCGTTGACCAACCTCAATGGCATGTTTTAATAGAGTTTGACCTATTTTTAATCCTTGATAGGTAGGGTCAACTGCCATTTTACTTAATTCATATTGCCTATGATGGTAAGGTAAAAGCGCATAACAACCAACAATATCCCCATTATATCGGGCAAAATAAATATATCCGCCTTTATTGATTATATTAGCTTTAGAATCCGATAATACCTTACTATCATTTAGTTCTAGAGAGAAGTACTTTTTTAACCATGCTTCATTCAACATCCTAAAACTATCAATATGCTCGGAATTATTGGATTCAAAAGATACAATTTCTAGGGACATGGTGTTTGATGTTAATTTATATTAAGTAAAGATAAGCATCTTAATATTTTAGCAATAAATTATTTTTAATGCTAAAAAAATCCAAGAATGAAACTATTTCGTATATAGTACTGATACAAACAAACATTAGAGTTAATCAAAAGAATTATTTAACATTTTAAATTATGACTGAAACAAAAAGCAATAACGGATTGAAAGTTATAGCCGGATTACTAGCGGTAATCTTACTAGGTGTAATTATCTACACTGTAAGTCTTTATCAGGATAAACAAAAGAATACTGCTTTACTGACTAAAGAAAAAGAATTGGTGGTTGAAGACCTTACCAGTTTGAAATCTGAATACGATAAAGCAATTTTAGAAAGCAATGCTACTAATGAAGAATTAGTTAGCGCTAGGGATAATATAGCAAAATATATTGATTCCGTAAAAACCATGAAATCTGATATTGCTAGCTTATACAGATATAGAAAACAAGTAGGTATACTTACCAAAGAACGAGAGCAGTTACTGAGAAAGGTAGATTCTCTAACCAGATCCAATACTTTTTTAGCCATGCAAAGGGACAGTACTTATGTAGAATTAGAAAAACAAACTGTTTTTAATGATTCTTTGGTTGTCCAGAATACCCAATTGGCGGATGTAGTTGAAAAAGGATCTACTTTAAACCTTTCTAAGTTTAGTGTAGATGCGGTAAAAGAAAGAAATAGTGGTAAGCTAGTTTCTACTTCAAGGGCTAGGGCTACAGATAAATTAAAAGTTTGTTTCACTGTTGCTGATAATGTTATTGCACAAGCAGGTGATAGACAGTTTTTCATTGAGGTGTTAGATCCACAAGGAAATGTTTTGGGAGTTAGCTCTTCCCAGACTGCTGATTCTGGGGCATCTGTAACCTACAGCAAGAGTACCGACTTTTATTATGAGAACCGCGCTTTGGATGTATGTGATTTTATAGATAAGCCTGCCGGAGATTTTCAAAAAGGAAATTATATGGTTAATGTTTATGACAATAGTTTAAAGCTATTGGGAACTTCCAAGTTTGAATTAAAATAACACACCCTACCATATACAATTAAAAAGGCCGATCTGTTTTAGATCGGCCTTTTTATTTATTGGTGTTTTGGTTTACTTATTAAGTGTTCCCACCATTTCTTCAGGTTTAACCCATTCGTCATACTGCGCTGCAGTTACATACCCTAAGTTAATAGCCTCCTCTTTTAAGGTAGTCCCATTTTTATGGGCCGTATTGGCAATCTCAGCAGCCTTATAATATCCTATTTTCGTATTTAGGGCGGTTACCAACATCAAAGAATTATTCAATAACTGCTCTATTACACTATGGTTAGGTTCTATTCCTACTGCACAATGCTTATCAAAACTTACGCACGCATCTCCCAACAATTGTGCAGATTGTAGTAAATTGGCCGCCATCATTGGTTTAAAGACATTTAACTCATAATGTCCTTGTGTTCCGCCGACAGAAATAGCTACATCGTTCCCCATTACTTGGGCGCACACCATAGTTAAAGCTTCACATTGGGTAGGATTCACTTTCCCTGGCATAATGGAACTACCAGGCTCATTAGCCGGAATTATTATTTCGCCAATTCCAGACCTAGGACCAGAAGCCATCATTCTTATATCATTGGCAATCTTATTTAAAGCTACGGCCAGTTGCTTTAATGCACCGTGAGATTCAACAAGGGCATCGTGGGCTGCTAAAGCCTCAAACTTGTTGGGAGCTGTTTTAAAAGGCAATCCAGTAAATTTCGCAATGTACTCTGCTACTAATACGTCATAGCCCTCTGGGGTATTTAGACCAGTTCCAACAGCGGTACCTCCTAAGGCTACCTCACTTAAATGGTCTAGCGTATTATTCAGTGCCCGCAGACCGTGGTCCAATTGCGAAACGTAACCAGAAACTTCCTGTCCCAAGGTTAGGGGAGTGGCATCCATTAGATGCGTACGTCCTATCTTTACCACCTTAGCAAATTCCTTAGCCTTTTTGTCCAATGTATTTCTAAGCTGCGTAATACCCGGAATGGTTGTTTCCACAATTTTTTTATATGCAGCAATATGCATCCCGGTAGGGAAAGTATCGTTAGAGGACTGGGATTTGTTTACATCATCATTGGGTTGAATGGTCTTTTCCCCTTCGCCAATTTTTTTTCCGGCCAGTTCATGAGCCCTATTGGCAATAACTTCGTTCACATTCATATTGCTCTGGGTGCCAGAACCTGTCTGCCAAATTACCAACGGAAATTGGTCATCATGCTTGCCTGCCAAAATCTCATCGCAGACCTGCGCTATAAGATCTCTTTTTTCTACTTCTAAAACACCAAGTTCGTGATTTGTAAAAGCAGCCGCTTTTTTTAGATAGGCAAATCCATAAACAATGTCCAAGGGCATAGAGGCCGGTGGACCAATTTTAAAATTGTTTCTGGAGCGTTCGGTCTGTGCACCCCAATACTTATTGGACGATACCTTTACCTCGCCCATGGTATCCTTTTCAATGCGATATTCCATAATTAATATTCCGTTTAGTGATAATTACAAATTTACGTTTATATGCCCAAGAAATAAAGTTTATTGCCGAGCATTCTATGCTATAGCTTTTCTTAAAAAGCAATTTAATGTATTCGAATTTAGGGTATGCGGTATGGGTGGTCCATACATTTTGCCATCCTTTTATCTCAATCTAAAAACTTGGCTTTTAATTCTGGGGTAGGTATCATGCAGTTGTCTTTTTTGCCATACCAACGATAGCGATTCCTGGCCACAAAATCATATACCTTATTGCTTATACTATCCGGGATCCATTCCAAAATGGCAACCAACCCCCAAATTCCACCGAAGGACTTGGCTATTTTCAATGCGGCGGCAGATTTGGTATAATAGGCTACCCCGGGCTCTATTAATATTATAGAGTCTACTTGAGAGGTATCAATATGTCGTTCGGAAGTAAGTTTGCGACCTATATCACTCTGCAAAGCTGCATACCTATATAAATCGTCCTTATCTCTTTTAATTACATATTGAACAGCATTGTTGCATAAATTGCAAACGCCATCAAATAATAAAATTGTTTTTGGGTTTGTTTCCATGGGACAAAGATACTGTGGTAGAAAGAATAATACTAACATTAAAAAGCATATCCGTTTTATGAAAAAGATAGCTATTGAGTTTAAACTTTGGTAGTGATATTGATGTAAGTCACCCTTTAAATTACAATTGAAGGGAGTAATTTAAAGGGCTATTGCGAAATAGGGACTATCACTTTTTTTTAGCTGCTTTTACTAATTCTAACTGATCTACATTTACATTAGTGGTGAAAATACCGTAATTTACTATAGCTTTGTTTTTTTCTAGATTATCTATGGTGCCTACCGCCTTGCCATCTACCATTCGTACACGATCGCCAATTTTAAAAATAGGTCGGGGCTTATTTTTCTCCTTGACTTCTGCCTTCGTTTTTTCTACTTTTTTCTTTTCGCGTATTACTTCCACTTTTTTTATGACGTCCTGTTCTACTTTTGCCTTTTTCTCCCTTTGAACTTTTATCTCCTTTGGGGATTGTTTTTTACGTTTGCTGTTTTCCGTTTCTACAATCTTAAGTAATTCGGATACTAAGGGTCGCCTTTTTTTATCCTGAAAATACTTTTCGGCAGCAGTATTTAATTTGTTGCCCAAATAGATCATGCGTTGGTTATGGTCGTAGAGTTCTTGGTAATTCTCCAACTTGGATTTGATCCTAGAGTTGAGGTCTTCCAACTTTTGAGCTTCAATCCTAGCCTTGGATTCCTCTTCTTGTAGCTTGGAACCAGTTTTCTCCATCTTGCTTCGCTCTTTTTGCAGTTTCGCAATGGTGGCATCAAAACGTACTTTTCCGCGTTCTATTTTCCTTTTTGCTTTGTTAATTAGGCTATAGGGAATCCCATTTTTTTGGGCCACCTCAAAGGTAAAGGAACTTCCTGCTTGTCCTAGGACCAATTGAAAGGTGGGTTCCAGTGATTTTCCATCAAAAAGCATATTAGCATTGGTAACATGTGGTAATTCATTAGCTAATAGCTTTAGGTTTGAATAATGAGTGGTGATAACACCATAGGCGCCGCGCTCATAAAACACTTCTAAAAATGTTTCTGCCAAGGCTCCACCAAGTTCCGGATCACTACCAGTACCAAATTCATCTATCAAAAACAAAGTTTTGTCGTTGCACTTACGCAAAAAATTATTCATGTTTTTTAGTCGATAACTATAGGTGCTTAGGTGATTTTCAATAGATTGGTTATCCCCAATATCGGTCAATATATTGTCGAACAGGCAAACTTTAGAACGTTCATGCACCGGGATAAGTAACCCGCTTTGTAACATTAATTGTAAAAGTCCTATGGTTTTAAGGGTAATACTTTTTCCTCCTGCATTGGGGCCCGAAATAACAATTATCCTGTTTTCTGGATGAAGGGTAATCGTCTGCGGGTATGTTTTTTCTTTTTTATACTTGTTATTCAGGAATAGTAAGGGGTGATATGCGTCTCTCAAATAGAGTTCCCTTTTTTCTGTGATTTCTGGCAATAGGGCGTCCATTTCCAATGCATATTTAGCTTTTGCCGCTGTAATATCCATGTACGCCAAGAAATTTTGATAATCGTACAAATGTGTGGCAAATGGTCTAGTCTTATTGGTTAGGTCTTTCAATATTTTCTGGATTTCTTCCCTTTCCTCAAATTCCAGATTATTAAGTTCCCTACTGTACCTTAGGGTAGCTTCCGGTTCTATGTAAACAATACTTCCCGTTTTAGAGGACCCCATTACAGAGCCTTTAATCTTTTTTCGGTACATGCTTTTTACGGCCAAGACACGTCTATTATCTACGACGGATTCTTTTATTTCATCCAATAAGTCTGCAGCCTGATAAGTGGTAAGAGCAGAGGCAAAACTTTGGTTTATCTTTACCTTTACAACACTCATTTGTGATCGAATATCCTGTAAATCTGGGGAAGCGGTATTTTTTATTTCTCCAAATTTATCGATGACGATATCGATAGACTTAGCAATCTCCGGATGATAGGTGATAGATTCGGTCAGTTTAAGTAGCAGCGGATAGTACGCTTTAAACTTTGTAAAAAATTTGATATGTGTGGCTACCGTATTACAGATGGTGGTTATCCTTCTAAATCCACCTATTTCTAAAGTGGTGTTTTCAATTCTCATCAGTTTTAACTCATGGGTTATGGCATCAAAACCGTGATTAGGAATTGTATTGTCATTAGAAAAGGACGATAGGTATTCCGATGTTTGGCCGAGGGTGGCCATAAGTTCTTCCTTAGACGCTATAGGGCTTACATTAAGCACATTTTCTTTTCCCAGTTCCGTATTACATCTAACGGATAACTGTTGAAGTACGGTATTGAATTCTAAATCTTGAAGGGTTTTGGTGCTTATTTTTGCCATAGTTACTTTTAAACACTTCAAAGGTAAGGAATAGGAGTGATATGAAAAGCTTTAAGAAAGTAAGTAATGTTTTGCTTTTGTTGGTTTTTAATAGGGTAGTGTTACTTAATAAGGCATCAAAAAAGAATTTTGTTGTTTTGGAGCAATATAATAGGTGCATTACGTGTTTTAGGGTAAGGTTAAATGGGGCGCTTTTTCATTAAGTGAGATTTTAAAGCTCCAACGCTTGTGTAAAAATGTTATGGTTAATTTCCGTTCAATGCCTCAAAGCTTTGTCCGGAAATAATTGACTTTTTGCCAAAGAATTCCATATAAAATATACCTATGAAAAACTTACGAAAATTATTCAGTTACACTACTGTTTTTTTACTGCTAATATCGTGTAGCGCTACTAACACTTTAACAATGGGAGGTACTAAGCCCGCATTCGTAACTATTCCCGAAGGGGTGGCTAATATTGGTATTATAAATAGGAGTCTGCCTTCCGAAAGCAATCAGGCCTTAGATAAAATAGATAAATTACTATCTGCCGAAGGCCAACACCTAGACGAAAAGGGAGCCGAGGCTGCAATATTGGCTTTATCCGATGCTTTGGTGGCAACAGATAGATTCCAGAAAATAAGAATATTGGATGGTCCTCCTGAAATTAGAAAGGGTTTAGGGGTGCTTCCAGCACCCCTTCCTTGGGATATAGTAGAAAAACTATGTGAGGAGAACGACGTAGACCTACTATTTTCAATGGAATTTTATGATACGGACACTAAGGTTTCCTATAGTGTGGGGACCTATGAACTTCCTAATCCGCTTGGGTTAAAAGTGTCCGTGCCAGGCCATGAAGTTACCTTAAATACCCAAATTGCTAATGGATGGCGAATTTACGATCCTAAAAATAGGGTAGTATTAGACCAGTTTGTGTATACGGATGGGTTAGTATCTTCGGGTAGGGGTATAAATCCTATGAAAGCGGTAGAGGCTATAGTAAATAGGAGCGAGAGGGTTATTGAATATAGCAAAAACATGGGAAATACTTTTGGATTGCGACTTTCTCCAGTTAGGCAAAGGGTAAAGAGAGATTATTTTGTGCGAGGCACAGATAATTTTAAAGTAGCAAAAAGAAGAGCCCAAACGGGAGACTGGGAGGGAGCTGCGCAACTTTGGGAACGAGAAATAGATAACCCAAAATCTAAAATTGCGGGAAGAGCTTACTACAATATGGCTATTATAAATGAAATTAATGGGGATCTAGAACTTGCGATGGATTGGGCCTCAAAATCCTATACAGATTATGAAAATAAGGAAGCCCTAAGATATTTAAAAGTGCTGCAGTATAGAGTGGCTCAAAATAGGTTATTACAAGATCAAGCTTCCCGATAAAAATTAGCCCCTAGACAATTTATTTTAATTATCTAGGGGCTAATCACAAATGAAATGGCTAATTTCTTAAAGAGACTGCATAGCCACCAATTTTTTATATATGCCGTTTGCTGCCAAAAGATCGGTATGGGAACCTTGTTCCACAATCTCTCCTCTTTGAAGGACCACAATAGTATCTGCATTTTGTATGGTAGATAGTCGGTGAGCAATAACAATAGAGGTCCTGTTCTTCATCATTTTTTCTAATGCATCCTGTACCAAACGTTCACTTTCTGTGTCTAGGGCAGAAGTAGCTTCATCCAGTATCATGATAGGCGGATTTTTAAGGACGGCTCTAGCAATTGATAAACGTTGCTTTTGACCCCCACTTAATTTATTTCCGCTGTCACCAATATTAGTGTCATACCCATTAGGAAGTCCTACAATAAAATCGTGCGCATTGGCAATCTTCGCAGCGTCAATAATTTCTTCCTCTGTCGCATTTTCCTTTCCTAATCCAATATTGTTTTTTACGGTGTCATTAAATAGGATCGAGTCTTGCGTTACTAGTCCCATTAAATTCCGAAGGGATTTTTTAGTAAGATCCTTAATATTGGTCCCATCAATTAGGATGTCTCCTTCGTTTACATCGTAAAACCTGGTCACTAAATTAGCGATGGTACTTTTACCACTTCCAGATTGTCCTACTAAGGCTACTGTATGGCCTTTGGGTACGGTAAGGTTAAATTTCTTTAAAACGTATTCATCCTCGTATTTAAATGAGATATCCTTTATATTGATTCCGGTGTTGAAATCTTCTTTAGCGATGGCATTTGGCTTTTCAATAATAGGGTTTTCTGTTTCTAAAATTTCGAGAACCCTTTCTGCAGCGGCATTTCCTTTTTTAACTCCAAAAGACGCTTTGCTTATAGATTTTGCTGGGGTAAGAATGTTATAGGCCAACCCCATATAGGCAATAAATGAAGATGCATCTAGCGTTTTATCTATCAATACCATTTTTCCCCCAAACCATAATAGTACTCCGATCACCAAAATACCAAGGAATTCTCCCGTAGGGGAAGCAAGGTTCTGCCTGTTTAGAAGCTGATTGGAATATAGGAAAAATCTGCTAGTAGAATTACTAAAAGTTTTGTAGAATCTAGACTCGGAATTAAACGCTTTTATCACTCGGAGACCGCCCAGCGTTTCTTCTACAATAGAAAGGAATTCACCCTGTTCCTGTTGCACTCGATCCGATTGCTTTTTAAGAGATTTACCTATTCTTGAAATAATCATACCCGCGATGGGGATAAAGATAAAAACAAAGAGGGTGAGCTCCGTACTGATACCGAACATAATTAGGATAGTGAATAGAATGGTTAACGGTTCTCGTACAATGAGTTCCAACACAGAAAGAAAGGAGTGTTGAATTTCTAATACGTCAGAAGTTATCCTAGCAATCACATCGCCCTTTCTCTTTTCAGAATAAAAGGAAATGGGCAGATTTACTATTTTCTGATACATGCTGTTCCTGATATCCTTAAGCACCCCATTTCTTAAAAAGGTGATGAAATACATCGCCAAATAATTAAAGAGGTTCTTTAGCAGGAAAAGCACCAAAACTAACCCAATAACTAAGATCAGACCTTTCATTTCATCGTCTCCAGAAAAGGCCGTTACCTTATAATTGATGTAATCTTGCAGATAATCCTTCAACTGTCCAAAACTGGTATAAACCGGTTCTTCCAATACCTTTTTATCGGGCGTGAACAGCACGTCTAACATAGGAATCAACGCCGCAAAGCTCAGTGCGCTGAAAAGGGCGTATAAGATGTTAAAAAAAATATTTAAAAATCCGTATTTACGGTATGGTTTCGCAAAGCGAAGGATCTTTTTAAAGTACTCCATTAATCAATTTTCAGTTCATTTAGAATTCTATCGATCTTTGCGTCTAATTGGGCATCTACTTTTTTAAAGTCGGCCGCCTTTTCCAAAGGAGCATTGATACTGAAATAGAATTTAATCTTAGGTTCCGTTCCGCTAGGTCTTGCTGCCATTTTGGTGCCATCCTCAGCAATGTAAATCAATACGTTAGACTTGGGGATGTCAAGGGTAGTAACCTCACCGGTTACCACGTTTTTAGAGGTAGCTGTATTATAATCCTCAACGGTAATTACTTTGGAGCCGTCAATGGATTCAACAGGATTCTCCTTAAAATCGATCATCATTTGCTTTATCTCTTCGGCGCCTTGCATTCCTTTTTTAGTTAGAGAAATTAGCTTTTCCTTGTAAAATCCATACGCTACATAGCAATCGATTAAGTCTTTGTAGAAAGAACTACCTTTTGCTTTGGCACTTGCACCTATCTCACAGGCCAGCAGAGTAGACGTTACTGCGTCTTTATCACGAACAAAATCGCCTACCATAAAACCAAAGCTTTCTTCACCACCACCTATAAAGGGCTGCTCTGGGAAGTCTTTAATCATTTTGGCGATCCATTTGAAGCCTGTTAGTGCAGTTTTGCATTCCACGCCATATGCTGTGGCAAGAGAATCCATCATTGGGGTAGAAACAATGGTGGAAGCGACAAACTCGTTTCCATTAATTCCTTTGGCCTTTCGCTGATCCAATAAGAATTTAGTCATCATGATCATGGATTGGTTTCCATTCAAGATTTCCATTTCCCCTTCTAGATTACGTACTGCAACTCCCAAACGGTCACAGTCGGGATCTGTACCAATAACGATATCGGCCCCTATTTCTTCTGCTTTTTTTATGGCCATAGATAAGGCTTCAGGTTCTTCGGGATTAGGCGATTTTACTGTTGGGAAATCCCCATTTGGTTTAGCCTGTTCCTCAATCACTGTAACATTTTTATAGCCTGCTCTTTTTAAAACTTCAGGTACCGCAGTAATGGACGTGCCGTGAAGGGAGGTGAAAACCACCTTAAAGTCATCCTTTCCCTTGGCATTAAAATTACCGTTTTCAACACAGGCATCAATAAAAGCCTCGTCTACTTCCTTATCTATAAATTGTATAAGATCTTCATTGGCCTTGAACTTAATGTCTTCAAAAGAAAGACTGTTTATTTCTGCAACAATTTTTCCGTCCTGTGGGGGCACAATTTGTCCACCATCGGTCCAGTATACCTTATATCCGTTATATTCAGGTGGGTTATGGGAAGCGGTCAATACAATACCTGCATGACAATTTAAGTGGCGTACAGCGAATGAAAGCTCTGGAGTGGTACGCAATTCAGAAAAAAGGTAGACCTTAATTCCGTTTGCTGAAAATACTTCCGCAACTGTCCGTGCCAAGGTATCACTGTTATGCCTACAGTCATATGCAATTACCACTTTTATATCGGTCTTGGGATATGCTATTTTAAGGTAGTTGCTAAGTCCTTGCGTGCTCTTGCCCAAAGTATATTTGTTTATACGGTTGGTGCCGGCACCCATAATACCACGCATACCACCGGTACCAAACTCCAAGTCCTTATAGAAGCGATCTTTTAATTCTTCGGTATTGTTATCGATAAGATTTTTCACTTCAGCTTTGGTTTTAGGGTCAAAAAAATCCGTCAACCAGCTTTTGGCATTGTTCATTATAGCTTCCATAGTTTCTTTGGTTTGATTATGTATTTAAAAATACAAAGATTTATTATTTATTTTGATTAAGGTTTACACCTTCAGAAATGGTATATCGCGTTTCATTTTTTCTGTTCCTCACCATAATTTCTCCCAGAAAACCTGCTAAAAATAATTGAGAACCTATTACCATGGCTATCAGTGCAAAGAAGAACTGTGGACGATCGGTAAGGAGACTCCCTAAAGGATTTATAAATAATTTATCCACTCCTAAATAAATAGCGAATCCAAATCCAATGGTAAACATCAACACGCCCAGTGCCCCAAAGAGGTGCATGGGCCTACGGGCAAATTTGGACACAAACCAAATGGTGATTAGATCTAGGAATCCATTGATAAAGCGTTCCATTCCAAATTTTGTCTTTCCATATTTCCGTGCTTGGTGTTTTACTACTTTCTCGTCAATTTTAGAAAATCCTGCCGATTTTACCAAAACAGGAATATAGCGATGCATTTCTCCAGATACTTCAATGGTCTTTACTACCTCTTTTTTGTAAGCTTTTAATCCACAATTAAAATCGTGAAGTTTAACCCCAGAAGTTTTTCTCGCCGCCCAATTGAATAATTTAGAGGGCAGGTTTTTAGAGAGGATGGAATCATATCTTTTTTTCTTCCATCCTGATATTAGGTCATAACCATCTTCGTGGATTAACTCATATAGTTCTGGTATCTCTTCTGGATTATCCTGAAGATCTGCATCCATAGTAATGATTACATCACCTTTGGCTGCTTTAAATCCAGCATGTAAAGCTTGGGATTTACCAAAGTTTTTTAAAAACCGAAGTCCTTTTACATTGGGATTGCTTTTTCCTAGATGGGTGATAATTTCCCAGGATCGATCCGTGCTCCCATCATCAATAAAAAGGATTTCATATGTAAATTGATTGGAATGCATTACGCGTACAATCCAATCGTGTAGCTCTGTTAACGATTCTTCCTCGTTAAGTAAGGGAATTATTATAGATATATTCATTCGGTACTAATGCAAAATCTTTTCAAAAGTACAAATTACTGAATAGTTTCTGGTCTTTTTAAAATTAATGCAGGGAATAGGGAAAATATAAAACTACTTACTACACTATAAATAAGCCCAAATGCAATTTGCATTGAGGGTGTAGTAAATTTCTTCCCCGATTCTATTTGGGCATCCACTTGCTCTGAAGTCATTTCGGTGGTTTCTAATAGCACCCCTTTCTGGTAGGTCATTGCCTTTTCCATCATATCTGGGTCTATTACCCCAGCCATCAGTTGATTAAATAGAATTCCTACAATACCTCCTATTAAACCAATACCTACTCCAATTCTTAGCGCTTGGCTAAAGGACATATAACCGTTGTTCGCTTTTCTAAATTGGAACATCCCTAAAACAATTACGCAAATCGTTAAAATGATACTAACCCCAATAACCATCATACCTCCTTGGAAATGCATATCTAATGAATATAACATTAATGCAAATACTACACTTAGTGCTCCAAGCAATAGTCCGTATGATAATGCGAATTTGCCAGTATTGGGTTTATCTATTTCCATGATTTTTTTATATTTTAGTTGTTTTCAAATATGTATTTGTTTGCCTATATTTGTTACAAATAAAGGTAAGTTATATTTATTTTTTCTTTTTTGAGAATATAAATTGTTCATATCAGAAAAATAATTAAATTTGCACCTCGAAATCAAGAAGGAATTAACGTTTTTACAATGAAAAAAGATATACATCCAGAAAATTATAGATTGGTAGCCTTTAAGGATATGTCCAATGAAGAGGTTTTTATCACGAAATCTGCAGCAGATACCAAAGAAACTTTAGATGTTGAGGGAGTTGAATACCCGTTGATAAAATTAGAGATTTCTAGGACTTCTCATCCGTTCTATACTGGTAAAGCTAAATTATTGGATACGGCTGGTCGTATCGATAAGTTCAAGAGCAAATACGATAAATTCAAAAAATAATCTTTTTTTTTATTAAAAAGATCAAAAGTCACGCATTAGCGTGACTTTTTTTGTTTTAAATTAGTTTTATGAACTATATTCTTTTTGACGGTACAGTACGAAAAGCATTATTACCTTTTACATATACTAGGCCAGTAGCAGAAATACGGATTGGGATTTTGACCATTCGTGAAAAGTGGGAGAAGTACCTTGGTAGTGCCACTACCACGATTACCGAAGACTATTTATCGGAAAAATTTCCCTTAGTAGAAATGGAAGAAAACGTATTGATAAATGCTTCCTTTTTACCTAATCCCTTATTGGTAGATTTAATTTCTAACTTAAAGCAAAACGAGATTATTTTATATAATGAGGAGATTCTTGCTTTTTATGCTGCAGAGACACAAGAAGAAATAGACTTTTCTACCTATAGACATATAGATTATGTGGGAGATGTTTTAAGAATAGAAAACACCTGGGATATATTTTCTAAAAATGCCGAAGCTTTACAGGCAGATTTTGATCTAATTACTCATGGTAGGAAAAGTGCCCCTATTTCTAAAACAAACGACCTTATATGTCCCGAGAATATATTTCTTGAGGAGGGGGCAAAAGTGGAGTTTAGTGTGTTAAATGCCACTGATGGGCCTATCTATTTAGGGAAAAATTCCGAAGTGTGGGAAGGTAACCTTATTCGAGGTGGCTTTGCCTTATGTGAAAAGGCTGTAGTTAAAATGGGAACTATGATTTATGGGGCTACCACTGTGGGGCCCTATAGCAAGGTTTCAGGTGAACTCAGTAATTCTGTAATTTTTGGTTACTCCAGTAAGGGGCATGAAGGTTATTTAGGAAATTCTGTTCTAGGGGAATGGTGTAATATTGGGGCAAGCTCCAATAACTCTAATTTAAAAAATAACTATGCGTTGGTACGGTTGTGGAACTATCAAACAGAAACCTTTGAGCCAACTGGGTTGCAGTTTTGTGGACTTATGATGGGAGATCATAGTAAAACAGCAATAAATACCATGTTTAATACGGGGACTGTGATTGGGGTAAATTGTAATATATACGTACCAGGATTCCCAAGAAATTTCATCCCTAGCTTTAGTTGGGGCGGAGCTACTGGTTTTAGTACCTACCTACCTGAAAAAGCGTTTGAGGCCGCCAAAGTGATGATGGCTAGAAGAGAAGTGGAGTTTAGTGATATGGATGCCAAAATCCTGACCCATGTTTTTGAGAAAACAAAAAAATGGCGCAATGATTAATGATGTACACTGTCTTAATTCAATTTTATAAATACGCTATTACTTTTCTTATTCTACTTTTATTGGGGCATATTATGCTTTGAGCTAAGGCTTTTATACAATATAAAACTTTCTTTTGATGGCCTATTGTTCTTTAAAAATGATTTGAACCCTAAAGCTATAAACTGGATTTTTGGCCAGGTTCGTCACAAAAACTAGGATTGCACGTCTAGTTATTTCACCATAAACTTACCGTTAGGTTTTGGATTATTGGTATATTTGCATCGCATTTAGCAGAATTTTAAAGGAAACCATATTGGATGGCAATTTGGTGAAAGAGAGATGGATATGAAAAAAAAGGTCGCTTTCTACACATTGGGCTGTAAGCTCAATTTTTCAGAAACTTCAACGATTGCTCGTAATCTGGTAGACGAGGGTTTTACACGTGTAGATTTTACAGAACATGCAGATATGTATGTTATTAATACCTGTTCCGTAACCGATAATGCGGATAAGCGTTTTAAAACCATTGTAAAACAGGCCCAGAAAGTAAATCCGGATGCATTTGTTGCAGCTATAGGTTGCTATGCCCAGCTAAAGCCGGAGGATTTGGCAGCAGTGGATGGCGTAGATCTTGTTTTGGGAGCTACTGAGAAGTTCAATATAGCCAATTATGTTAACGACCTTTCTAAAAATGATTATGGGGAAGTTCATTCCTGTGAAATAGAAGAGGCCGACTTTTACGTGGGAAGTTATGCAATTGGAGATAGAACTAGGGCATTTTTGAAGGTTCAGGATGGTTGCGATTATAAATGTACCTATTGTACTATTCCTTTGGCAAGAGGAATATCGCGTAGTGATACCTTGGAAAATGTAGTAAAGAATGCCAAGGAAATTTCGGAGCAAGGGATTAAGGAGATTGTATTAACCGGAGTTAATATAGGTGATTATGGGAAGGGTGAGTTTGGTAACAAAAAACATGAGCATACCTTCTTGGATTTGGTAAAGGCATTGGATACAGTAGATGGTATCCATCGTCTAAGAATTTCCAGTATTGAACCCAACTTGCTAAAAAATGAAACCATAGAATTTGTTGGTAGTAGCAACACCTTTGTTCCCCATTTTCACATTCCTTTACAGAGTGGAAGTGATGTGGTGTTAAAATTAATGCGTAGGCGTTACTTGACAGATCTATATGTGGATAGAGTAAATAAAATTAGGGAGGTAATGCCAGATGCCTGCATAGGGGTAGATGTAATAGTAGGGTTTCCGGGCGAAACTGAGGAGCATTTCCTAACAACATATAACTTTTTGAACACTCTGGATATTTCCTATCTGCATGTTTTTACATATTCTGAAAGAGATAATACAGTGGCTGCAGAAATGGAAGGGGTGGTTCCTAAAAGGGTAAGAAGTAAAAGATCTAAGATGTTACGTGGGCTCTCAGTAAAAAAACGTAGGGCATTTTATGAGCAGCAGCTAGGTACAATGCGCACAGTGTTGTTTGAAAGTGAAAATAAGGAAGGGTATATACATGGGTTTACCGAGAATTATGTTAAGGTAAAGTTCCCTTGGGACCCCGAGTTGAGTAATACCTTGCAAGAGGTAAGATTAGATGCTATTGCAGAAGACGGACTCGTTAAGTGTACTATATTAGAGCAAGCAGGTGCAACCTTGCGTTAATGCTTTTGTGTGCGCTAATTATAGTTAAATTCGTGCATATTGATTTTTGCCTACAGGAATTTCATGATGGGAAATATGAATTAATAAGCCTTTCACGTTGAAGGGCTTTAATTATATTTTAATTCCAACGGGTAGCATTTCTCTGTATTGCTTGTTTTTTCTTAAAAAACCCGCAATTTCTGGACTGGTAGGAACCACCCGTAGATTTTGTTCCTGAAGGTGATTTAAAACACTTTTAATAAAGTTATCCCTAAAACCTGTACTATCGATCTCTTCTGGGATAACTAATTTGGTTAGGAAAACCTTGCGCTCCTGAGAGGAGTACTCTATTTTGGCCAAATGCCCATTAAGACTAGTTTCAAATTGACGTAAGAAACTATTGTCCTTAATTTCTACTTCATTCATATAGATTGATTTTATTAATTCATTAGTTTTGGATCAAGATATGTAATATAATAGTCCAAAATGAATAGTTAAAAATAAGTAGTTTCAAAAAAAACCAGAGTGTAAATTTAGTAATAAAAAAGCTATTTTCCTATTTATATAGTATATCCTTAATTTAATGAGCGATAATAGTATACATGTTTATTTTATGCCTGGAATGGCTGCGAATATTTCAATTTTTGAAAACATTCAACTCCCTCAAGAAAAGTTTGTCCAGCATTATCTAGACTGGGTAATTCCAACGAAAGATATTTCCTTGGAGGATTATGCCTTAGAAATGTGCCAGCGTATAGCACATCCTAATCCAGTACTTATTGGGGTTTCATTTGGTGGAATACTTGTGCAGGAGATGGCAAAGCATATCCCAGTGCGAAAGGTAATTATTATTTCCAGTGTTAAAACTAAATCAGAATTGCCTAAGCGGATGATTTTTGCTAAATACACTAAACTGCACAAGCTGTTGCCAACAGGATTGGTGAATAATGTAGAGCTAATGTCCAAGTATGCCTTTGGGGAAATGGCAACAAAAAGATTGGCACTTTATGAGCGATATCTTTCTGTGAGGGATAAATATTATTTGGATTGGTCCATTGATAAAATTGTCAATTGGAATCAGACCGAATATGCTGCAGATGTAATTCACATCCATGGAGAAAAAGACCCTGTTTTTCCATTTGCATATATTAAAGATTGTATTCCGGTTAAGAATGGTACTCATACCATGATTATTCATAGATATAAGTGGTTTAATGAGCACTTACCCTCAATTATTTTGCAATAAGGCAATTGTATTTAATATCTTTGACTTGGTTGTGGGTGTTCAGGTATAAGTAGATTATGAGACAGTGCTAGGAGAAACCCGATTATAAGTTTAACAAAAATAAAACTACGTACGATATGAAAATCTTAAAGAATATTTTAATGATATTGGGAGTGCTTTTTGTAGGTAGCACATTAATCTTTGCCGTTCAAAATAATAATGAGGATATGGCTATGGCAGAGGAATCAACTAGTGTTACAAGTAATAGTAATGTAAATGCCAATAATTCTGGTTATCGTATTACAGCCATAGATATTCCTGAGGGTTTAAACTTTGCGGGAGAAGTAGTTCCTTTTGAAGATCCAGAGATATTGGAGCGGGTAGATCGGGAATTTTTGGTTAATACCTATTGGCAGTCAAATGCGCTATTGTTTATGAAGAGGGCCCATAAGTACTTTCCAATTATAGAACCTATTTTGGCCAAGAACGGTGTTCCCGATGATTTTAAATATTTGGCACTTGCCGAAAGTGGTCTTCAGAATGTGGTTTCTCCTGCGGGGGCAACTGGATTTTGGCAAATAATGAGCGCTACAGGAAAAGAATACGGTTTAAAAATAAATAAAAATGTGGATGAGAGGTATCATATAGAGAAATCTACTGAGGTAGCTTGTAGATACTTAAAGCGTTCTAAAGAAAGATTCGGTAGCTGGACGATGGCCGCTGCTGCATATAATGCAGGCGCAGCAGGAATGCAAAGATATATGAGGACTCAGAAAGTAGAAGATTATTATGATCTTTTACTAGGGGAGGAGACTGGACGCTACGTATTCCGTATACTTGCGATTAAAGAAATCCTTTCAAATCCTGAGAAATACGGGTTTTATATAGAAGAGAAAGATCTATACAAGAAGGTGCCTACATTTACTATTGAAGTTGATGAACCTATCTCTGATTTTGCGGATTTCGCCCATGATTATGAAATCAATTATAAGATTCTAAAACGTCATAATCCGTGGTTAAGGGAGCCACATCTTAACAATACATCAAAAACAAAGTACGCTATTGAAATTCCTCAAAAAGGATATTATAAACTTTCAAAATAAATGTTTAGTTTTCTAGAAGGTAATATTTGGAAAATCCTTTTAGGAATAAATTATTTATTGGTCATATTGTTTTCTGTTTTTATCGTTCTTAAAAATAGAAACCCAGTAAAAACATTTTCCTATATTTTTGTACTGGCCGTACTGCCCTTTGTGGGGCTATTAGTTTATTATTTTTTTGGTCAGGATTATAGAAAGGATAAGATATTTGATAAAAAGTACATACTGGATGACGATAGATTAAGAAAATGGAAGAATAAGATTAGTCTTAATGAAGAGGAAAGAGAGGATTTAGAAGATCTTTTCGGAAAGGGGATTTTTAAGGTCTATCGCCTATTGAGAAATAATGAGAGAGCAGTGCTTACTTTTGACAATGAAGTGCGTATTCTAATTAATGGGGAAGAGAAATTTAAGCAACTTAGAAAAGACCTTTCCAATGCCAAGCATCATATCCATTTAGAATATTTTGTATTATTTGATAACAATCTGGGGAGTGAGATTATAGATATCTTATGTAAGAAAGCCCAGGAAGGGGTTATTGTTAGGCTAATATATGACGATGTAGGGAGTAGTATATCCTCCCAGAATAAAAGGAAACTTACCAAAAGTGGGGTACAGCATTTTGCTTTTCTTCCCGTTTTATTTTCCAACTCAACAAGTAAGCTTAACTATAGAGACCATAGGAAAATTGTGGTTGTCGATGGGGAAATTGGTTATGTTGGCGGGATCAATTTGGATCAGAAATATGATAATTCATTTGATAACCCTTTGTATTGGAGAGATACTCATCTACGCATTATGGGTGGTGCCGTGGGAGCGTTACAATCTTCCTTTATGCTAAGCTGGAATTTTGTTTCTAAGGAGGATCAAGAAATTGAGGAAATTCTTTTGCCCAAACAAAAAGCCAGTGTAAATGAACCTGTAGCGATACAAATTGCTGCTAGTGGACCAGATAGTGATTGGGCGAATATCATGGAAGCTATTTTTTGTATGATTAATTCAGCTCAGGATCGAGTGTTGATTACAACTCCATATTTTATGCCTAATGCACCTATACTAACCGCTCTAACCACAGCAGCAAGGAGTGGGGTAGAGGTGAAGATCATTATTCCTTATCAATCTGACTCCTGGCCAGCCCAATATGCAACTGATTCGTATATAGAGGAGTGTCTTCTATCTGGGATAAAAATATATAGATATAGCAAAGGCTTTGTCCATGCTAAGACCTTGGTTATTGATGATATGTTTTCCAGTATAGGAACTGCCAATATGGACTACAGGAGCTTTTCTATGAATTTTGAAATCAACGCTATGCTCTATAACAAGGATGTTAATCAGCAAATGGTAGATCAGTTCAACGTAGACTTGGAAGACTGTGAAGAGGTTACCTTGGACCGCTGGGAGAACAGGGGGATAAAGCGAAAACTTAAAGAGTCATTCAGTAGGTTGTTGGCACCATTACTATAGCGTCTCTGTTTTTGAATACAAAAAAAGCCAATACAAGATTTTTTTCGTCAAGTATTGGCAAATTTAAAATATAAATAATAAACGTTATGCTATGGAAAAATAGTAATTCTATCTAAAATTTAAAAATATTTTTTAGAATGATAATGTTAATAATTCAACTATATTTTTTTCATTTGTTGTTGCATCATCTTAATCTGGTCGGTTAGCATGTTTTGCTTGTCCAACTTTTTTGCTTCCTGTAGCAAGGTGGTAGCTTCCCTCTTTCTGCGCTTCTGCATGGCAATACCTGCCAAGCTTAATTTTGCCATAGCCACATCATAATCCATGTTAAGGCCAAGTTTTAAGGCCTTTTTAAAATACTTCTCAGCCTGGGTAAGGTTGGTCTGAGAAAAGATTATTCCGTTAAGGTAATTATAATACCCATGTTGTTTTTGGGTAAGCGCTGTTTCAGGCGCCTTAATTTTATCTAGCCATTTTTTTGTCCCAACAAGATCTTGCTTCCTCATTTTTAGGAAAGCTAAGAGAATTATTTCGTTTCTAAAATAAAGAAATACAAAAATAGAGGCCAGTAATATTAAGGAGATTCCGTTTCCTATATTTCCTTCTACAAATTGGTATACCGCATATGCAATGATTAATGCGGCAATGATTATTTTAAAGTTTTTGTTGAACATGTTCCTTATTAATTAATTCGTAAGTGATTTTAGATTTTATTGTTGTGGGCAATTCCTGGTCTCCCAATTGCACTAAGGTAGATACTCCAGTTGATATCCCTTCAACTGTCATTTTAATGATAAAGCCAGTATCTATGCTCGATGAGATTGTGGTATTTTGTGTGCCCTTTAATTTCATGCTGGTATTGGGGTCCTTAAAGTTCATTACTATAGTGCCCTTGCCAGTAATTGATAATTTCTGATCTGAAATTCCCTTTAATTGCCACATAGTGTTTGTTTTTAATTTTCCCGAATAGGTGTTTTCCCAAGTGTCATTTATTTTTACTTTTTCGTTGGGATATATAAAGGTCATCTGCTTGTAGCTGTTTGATAAGGCTTCTGAACCAAACTCTTTTCTCAAGGCGTTTTTCATCAGGTTAAGGGCAAATTCATCTTTAAGACCGGAGGCATTTGCCATTTTGGATACTAAGCTATCTCCTCCCTTTACATTAAGGATGTCCCCATTTTTAGCTAAGATTAAGGTAACTGGATTTTCCAAGATGGTATTGAAAATTTTGGACTGCATATCTCCTTCAACAATTTTCTTGGCCTTTATGTCCATTAACACACCTTCTATGCTAGAAGTCATTCTAAGATTTAAATCTTTAAATGTAAGGGCTATATTATACCCTTCTTCAACTTCACTTAAGACTTTGAATTCTAAAATCCCATTTATTAAATTGGTGATTTTATGGGATGCTCCATCTAATTCTTGGGTAATGATCTGCTCGGCATCTTGTTTCACTTTAAATACGTCTCCTTTGTGCAGATTATACCCCATGGATACTTGCCCAAAAACCACAATGTGTAACAGGGTAAAAATTGATAAAAGAAGAAAGCGCTTCATGTATATTTGTGATTCTTATTAAGCCGATGCAAAAGTAATAAATTAGTACCGGCCTATAGGTGGACAACTCTAAAAAAATATTTTTTTAATTACACTTGCCAAAGCAAAAACTCTTTGTATATTTGCACCCGGATTTTGTCTAGTACTATTGTAAAATCCAGAGAACTGTCAATAGAAACTTAAGAAGATTATAAAAAATACGCCACGATGAGCAAAAGAACATTTCAACCATCAAAAAGGAAGAGAAAGAACAAACATGGTTTTAGAGAACGTATGGCAACTGCCAATGGAAGAAAAGTTCTTGCTAGAAGACGAGCAAAAGGAAGAAAGAAATTATCTGTATCTTCTGAGCTGAAGCATAAAAAATAATGAGAATACTGTTTTTATAATTAACAAAGGTGTTACTTTTTCCAAAGTAGCACCTTTTTTTTGCCCGTTTTGTTTTTATATTCATAATACTCACTACAATGCCCAAAAGAAAAGATTTAAACTCTATTTTAATTATTGGTTCTGGTCCCATCGTTATCGGTCAGGCGTGCGAATTTGATTATTCCGGTACTCAGGCGCTTAGGTCCTTAAGAGAAGATGGTATAGAAACGGTACTGATCAATAGCAATCCAGCTACGATTATGACCGATCCTGCAATGGCCGATCATATTTATTTAAAACCGTTGACCACTAACTCTATCAGAGAGATATTGGAGAAACATCCAAATATAGATGCCGTACTACCAACAATGGGTGGTCAAACTGCATTAAACCTGTGTATAGAAGCAGATAATAAGGGTATTTGGGAAGATTTTGGAGTGGAGATTATTGGAGTAGATATTGACGCTATAAATATTACTGAGGATCGGGAAAAATTCCGTGAGCTTATGCTCAAAATCGGGATAGGCATGGCACCACAGGCTACTGCAACCTCGTTTCTAAAAGGAAAAGAAATTGCGCAAGAGTTTGGTTTTCCATTAGTAATCAGGGCTTCTTATACCTTGGGAGGTGCTGGTGCTTCAATTGTTTATAAACCAGAGAATTTTGATGAGATGCTTTCCAACGGTCTGGAAATTTCCCCTATTCATGAGGTGATGATAGATAAGGCCTTAATGGGATGGAAAGAGTACGAGTTGGAGTTGTTGCGCGATAAGAATGATAATGTGGTTATTATCTGTACCATTGAAAATATGGATCCTATGGGAATCCATACTGGAGACTCTATTACTGTAGCTCCTGCAATGACGTTATCGGACAGCACTTTCCAAAGAATGCGCGATATGGCCATCAAGATGATGCGTAGTATTGGAGATTTTGCAGGAGGATGTAACGTGCAATTTGCGGTAAGTCCAGATGAAAAAGAAGATATTATAGCTATTGAGATCAACCCGCGTGTATCACGTTCCTCGGCCTTAGCCTCTAAAGCTACAGGTTATCCTATTGCAAAAATTGCTGCTAAACTGGCAATTGGCTACAACTTAAATGAACTGAGCAACCAGATTACCAAATCTACTTCTGCTTTGTTTGAGCCTACGCAAGATTATGTGATCGTTAAAATACCTAGATGGAACTTTGATAAATTTGAAGGATCAGATCGTACTTTAGGACTTCAAATGAAATCTGTAGGTGAAGTAATGGGGATAGGTCGTTCTTTTCAGGAAGCCCTACACAAAGCTACACAGTCGCTCGAAATTAAAAGGAACGGACTAGGTGCAGATGGTAAAGGATATACCAATTATGAGGAGATAATCCAAAAGCTAACCATACCAAGTTGGGACCGAGTTTTTGTAATTTATGATGCTATTCAAATGGGAATACCGTTGAGTACCATTCATGAGATTACTAAAATAGATATGTGGTTCCTTCGTCAGTATGAGGAGCTATATCAATTGGAAAAAGAAATTTGTAAGTATTCAATAGAATCACTTACCAAGGATCTGTTGCTAGAGGCCAAACAAAAAGGTTTTGCTGATAGGCAGATAGCGCATATGGTAGACTGTTACGAAAGTGAGGTGTACAATAAACGTGTAGCTCTAAATATTAATAGAGTTTATAAATTGGTTGACACTTGTGCAGCGGAATTTAAAGCGATGACCCCGTACTATTACTCCACTTTTGAAGCTGAAATAGAAAAACCAGATGGTACAAAATATGTGCAGAACGATAGTGTTGTAAGTGATAAGAAAAAAATAGTGGTACTTGGTTCTGGGCCAAACAGGATTGGACAAGGTATAGAATTCGACTATTGTTGTGTACACGGAGTCTTGGCCGCGGCAGAATGTGGTTATGAAACCATTATGATCAATTGTAACCCCGAGACCGTTTCTACAGACTTTGATGTTTCGGATAAGCTTTACTTTGAACCGGTATTCTGGGAGCATATCTATGATATTATTAGACATGAAAAACCAGAAGGGGTAATTGTTCAGTTAGGTGGTCAGACGGCTCTTAAACTTGCAGAAAAACTAGATAAGTACGGTATTAAAATTATAGGAACAAGCTTTAAGTCGCTAGACCTGGCAGAGGATCGTGGAAGTTTTTCCACACTTCTAGAGCAAAACGATATTCCTTTTCCGCAATTTGGAGTGGCGGAAACTGCAGATGACGCCTTAAAACTTGCCGATGAGTTAGACTTTCCACTATTAGTGCGTCCTTCTTATGTTCTTGGTGGACAAGGAATGAAAATCGTGATCAATAAAGAAGAGTTAGAAGAGCATGTGGTAGATCTTTTAAGGAAGATTCCTAATAACAAACTTTTATTAGACCACTACTTGGATGGTGCTATTGAGGCAGAAGCAGATGCTATTTGTGATGGAGAAGATGTGTACATCATCGGAATAATGGAACATATTGAGCCTTGTGGTATTCACTCTGGTGATTCTAATGCAATATTGCCTCCTTTTACTCTAGGAGAACTTGTAATGCAACAAATAAAGGATCATACCAAAAAAATAGCCTTAGCTTTAAATACGGTAGGACTCATCAATATACAATTCGCAATAAAAGACGATGTAGTGTATATCATTGAGGCTAACCCTAGAGCATCTAGAACAGTTCCGTTTATTGCAAAAGCATATAAGGAGCCTTATGTTAACTACGCTACCAAAGTAATGTTAGGTGAGAAAAAAGTGAAGGATTTTAATTTTAATCCACAACTTGAAGGATTTGCTATTAAGCGACCTGTATTCTCCTTTGAGAAATTCCCTAATGTAAACAAAAACTTGGGTCCAGAAATGAAAAGTACCGGAGAGAGCATTTTGTTTATTGATAATTTAAAGGATGATCAGTTTTACAACTTGTACGCTAGACGTAAGATGTATTTAAGCAAATAAGCTTACATTTTATAGAGGAAGCCCGATATAAAAAACTCCTTTGCCCAATGTAGTGGCAAAGGAGTTTTTGGTTTAAGGGACAATGGTTTCTAAATATCTTTACGTATTAAATTTCTCCTACTTAAGCTAGTGAGTAGCTTTTTTAAAATTTTCTGCACCTCCAACAATAGGAATGGAAAGATGGGTATTGTCCAAATCTATTGTTAATTCCGTTCCTGGTTCTGGCCACAAGGTAAACTCTCTATCACTAGAGAAAATTAATAATCCAATTTGTTGTCCCTTCGGTATTATCTGATCATCAGGCATTAAATTAAAGGAAATTTCATAAAACTCCCCCGGATGTAATGGTTCCCCATTTGTTAAAGAGCTGTGGTTCTGTGGATCGGCCCATCCACGGGTTATAATATTATCGGTAATCTTAGCATTACTGTTGTTGTTCCATGGGAGGGACACTAACCAAACAGAGAGATTGGCTGCATCTTTGCTACTCGCTAAGAAAACGGATACCTTAGGTGTTCCAGAGATATGAAGATCCTCAGTTAAAGTAGGTGTGACAAATAAAAGTCGGTGATCGGTGTTCTCTGCCTGTGCCAAAATAGCACCCGAAAATGAGTAGTTGTCCACAATTTTTTCCTTTCCTTGGCCAGTTTCTTTTACAAGTGATAATCCTCCAACTTCTGGAGCACCTTTAGTTAGGTATAATGGTACGTGTGAAGCCTCAGGATTTGGATAATCCTTATAGGGGGTTGGTTGGTCCCTGGCATCATTTTCTCTTACTATCCAGGCCTTGGGATCGTTTTCTACATCATTCTCAATTCCGTGTAAATAACGGGTAAACCATCGGTTCATCATTTTTAAAGGAGGCTCACCGCCATGACCATCCTGGTGGTAATATGTTTGTACTGGTAGTCCCTTTTCTTTGGCAGCCTTATATATTCTATAACTGTGATCTGGCATTACGTTCCAATCATTAAATCCATGGGCCATTAATAAGGCAGCATTCATTGGCTTCATCTTGTTTAAATAATCGCGTTGTGCCCAAAAGTCGTTGTAGTCCCCAGTAATCCTATCCATGCCATTCTTCATTTCGGTATCCCTTACATTGGCATTGTTGTAAGCTCGCTTGCTTTCGTCACCACTATGGATAAAATCGTACAGCACATCAATATCCTCACCCAAATAGCCTCCTGGTGATCTTACTAGTCCATTGGATCTGTAATAATGATAATAAGAGGTATTAGGCGCTATAGGGATAATGGCTTCTAAGCCTTTCACCCCTGTTGTGGCTGCTGCTAAGGGAAGGGTTCCATTATAGCTGGTTCCAGTCATCCCTACTTTTCCAGTAGACCAATATGCTTTTACCCTTTCCTTGCCATAGGGCTCTGTAAATCCTTTGGCACGCCCATTCAGCCAATCTATTACGGCTTTTGGGGCTAAAGATTCATTTTCACCACCTACGGTAGGGGCGCCTTGCGAGAGGCCTGTGCCTGGGGAGGAGGAATGTACTACGATATACCCTCTAGGTACCCAAGTGTGGATATGTGAATTTGAAATTATTGGTCTTTTTCCAGTACGGACTACTTCGGGGTGAACGCGTGGTGGACCAGCTTCGCCAAGTTCATGTTTTACATCCCAAAAACTGCCTTCCACAAAAGGAGCTACCCCAGCAAAATAAGGGCTAGTAACGTAAATGAGCGGTAGCTTAAGTTTTTCAGTGTCTGTTTGGTAAGGTCTTGTAACGGAAACGTGCATCCGATCTTTTTTGCCATCTCCGTCCGTATCAAATTCGGTTTCTACCCAGAGATCGTGCCGTATCCATTTAGAAGCATCTTTAAATTCAGGAACCACCTGTGCTTCCCCATTTTCGAATATTAGGGTGGTTTTTTTAGCTGCTAAAACCGCTTCTTTCTGTGCATTTACATGGCATATAAAACCTATAATAAGGGATAGACAAAGGGCGAGGTTAACTTTTTTGGTCATAGTTAGAAAATTAGAAATTTAGAGTACAAATATTTATACAGCTTCATAAAACCTTATTTTTATTGGTGGGTTTTAAGTAAGATTAAGTTCATGCGGACTAATTCCATCTTTTTTGATATCTCCTTTTGACTAAAATTGCCTTAAATTTTAAACGGCTGTACATAATGCCACCAACAAGTAGTGCTGCGGCTACTAAAAGCACATTAAAATGGATTATTGTATAAAGGTAACCACCAATAATTCCGCCTAAAAAGAAGAAACTTATGATATAGAGTCGGAGTTTAATGTTGGTCAAAATATGTTTTTTGTTCGCATGTTTTTTAGGAAACATTAAATAGGATAGTTCTATTCCTAAATCTGTAAAAAGTCCGGTTAAGTGGGTGGTACGCACTACGGCATCCGATATCTTGGTGACAAATGAATTTTGCACCCCCATTGCAAAAAGTAAGAGACATGCAATTAGACTTGCTGATGGGTCTGGTGTTACTTGAACTAGTACCGCGACCAATAGTAAGGTTACCACTTCCAATAGGGTAGGGAGTACATAGATGTTTATCCTATCACCAATATTAGTTAGCTCTATAAGCGTGCTAGAAATAAAGGATCCAAAGAGGAAAGAAAGAATATAGAGTAAGTAAACAGTTCCTTGCCATGGTTCCCACCTATGGATTTCATCAATAAAAAATGCAAAGTGACCCGTTACGTTTGTGGTAAGCTTGTGGATAGATAAGAAACCGGTAACATTTACAATTCCCGCAACAAAGGAAAGTAAGGAAGCAATTTTTAAATTGTGTTTGGCGGTTCTATATTTACCTTGATGTCTAAACATTTGGAGTTCTTCTTATTGTTTTATTGGCCTAATCTGCTGTGACGTTATTATGTGCGTATAGTTTGTTGGCCCTGTGAAGGTCGGTTTTTATATTCGATTTTATCCTCAGAAAATAATCGAGTTGCCAATTCTGAGTGTTTTGTGCCGTTTTATTATCGGGTCTGTCCCATGGGGGATATACTCTAAAACCGCGTTTCCCCTCTTTCTTCGCGGTACTGATTATACCTTGATGGAGTAACAACGTTTTTGGAAATATAAATTGCCCAAATTGGTTATCCAATTGTACATTAATTACACAAAGGTCCATCTTATCCTCCTCATTATATGGGGAGGTGATGCCTAATATATTTCTTTTCCATAGCGTTACAAACTGCCCTATTTTTTTTGGTGTATTCTTAGCCATTCTCCCAATTATCGCCAATTGGTTAAGCTGATAAGTGCATGCATGGTATTCTGTACTTTCTGTAGAGAGGTATAGGTTGTCTATTACCCATCCACATGGCGTATATATTTCTTTGGATAGAAAATCCAAGTGAGCTGTAGATATTAAGGTGGATGCCATTTTCAATTAAAGAAGGAGTTTTAATGGTGTTGTACAGTGATGCACAATTTTAGTGGGATATAGCTTCATGGATTACTGGCCAAATATTCTGGGCAATTATTCGCTGTCCTTCAGCCGTAGGGTGAATTCCATCCGGTTGATTTAGTTCCGGAATTCCGGCAACGTTCTCCAGTAAAAAAGGGATCAATATTAAATTGTTTTGCGATGCCAGTTTGGGAAAAATATTTTTAAATTCGGAGGTGTATTCCGGACCCATATTGGGTGGAATCTGCATTCCTGCCAAAATAATGACCGTATCGGGGTTTTCTGTTTTTACTATATCGATGATATCTTGCAAGTTTTTTTTAGTTTCAGCTAATGGAATCCCCCTTAGTCCATCATTGGCGCCCAATTCCAAAACAAACACATCAACCTTTTGCTTAAGTACCCAAGATATCCTGTTCTTCCCACTTGCCGATGTTTCTCCACTTAAACCGGCATTTATAACCTTATACTGTAATCCAAGAGTGTCCATTTTTTCTTGAATGAGTGCCGGAAAAGCTTCGTTGGGATCAAGGCCCATTCCCGCGGTAAGGCTATTACCATAGAATAAGATCACCTTAGTGTTTTGAGATGGGATAGTTTTCGTTGTTTTCTGTTCGCTTTCTGCCGTATGGTCTTCTCCTTTTTTTTGGGAATTTTCCCCACAGGATATAAAGGAGATCAAAATAAATAAATAACAAAAGCTTAACAGGGTTCGCATGTAATAATGGATTAAATTAAAATCAATTTCTTATTTTCCCCACTTGCAACAAAGGAAACGAAAGCAACATTTGAAGAATAATGGCAAAGATATTAAACGTAAGCAATTTAGGGAAATCTTACTCTAGTGGTTCTAAAAAATTATCGGTACTTGAAGATATCACCTTTTCTATAGAAAAAGGCGATACCTTTTCAATTGTAGGTCCTTCTGGTAGTGGAAAAACAACTTTACTTGGACTTTGTGCTGGTTTAGATAGAGCCGATACAGGCAGCATAGAACTTTGCGGTACGGATCTTGGCGCTTTAAGCGAGGATGAGAGAGCGTTGCTTCGGAGTAGGGAAGTAGGTTTTGTATTTCAGAACTTTCAACTGTTGCCTACGCTCACAGCCCTAGAAAACGTGGTGGTGCCGTTGGAATTGCAGGGGGATAAGAAGGCATCTCAGATAGGGATTCAGCTGCTGGAGAAAGTTGGTTTAGCAAATAGGTTACATCATTACCCATCACAGTTATCAGGAGGCGAACAACAACGAGTAGCAGTTGCTAGAGCGTTTTCTAATCAACCTTCAATATTATTTGCAGATGAACCTACCGGTAATTTAGATGCCGAAACAGGTGAAAAGATAATTCGATTGCTTTTTGATCTTAATATGGATACAGGGACTACTCTGGTAATTGTAACCCACGACATGGAATTGGCGGAAATGACGCAGCATCAGATGAGGCTTAAGGGAGGAAAGATTGTCGTAGCTCAAAATACACCACTATTGTGAGAAAGAATTCCAACGATAATTCCCAAGCCGACTTTCTTTGGATATTAAAAATGGCTTGGCGGGACGGGAAAGCGAGTGCCAAAAAATTGGTGCTTTTTATGGCTTCCATCGTTATTGGAATAGCCGCAGTAGTCTCCATTCAGTCTTTTGGGGACAATCTTAAGAAAAATATTTCCTTACAGTCTAAATCCTTAATGGGTGCCGATTTCATTATAGACAGTAAGCAGCCTCCCAATACTAGGGTTATGGGAATTATGGATTCCCTTGGTGGTGCAAATGCCAAGGAAATTAACTTTCCTTCCATGGCTGTATTTGTAGATCAAGGCAGTTCAAAACTAGTCCAAATACGAGGAATTGAAGGCGGATTTCCATTTTATGGGGAAATAGAAACAGAGCCTAAAGAGGCGGCATCAACGTATCAGGAAAATGGAGCTGCTTTAGTCGATGCTACAGTAATGCTTCAATTGGGGGTGGTGCCCGGAGACAGTATAAAGGTAGGGGAGATTACTTTGCCCATTGCTGGATCAATTAATGCTATTCCGGGGAGTTCTTCGATATTTAGTTCTATAGCTCCACCAGTTGTAATCCCTTATCGTTTCATTGAAAATTCAGGATTGATACAGCAAGGAAGCCGACTGGAATATGAGTACTATTTTGTGGCCGATTCAAATATGGATCTAGAACTGCTAGATAAAACCCTGAATCCCATTTTAGACGCTGAAGAAGCAGATTTGGATACCCATTTATCTACTAGTCGTAATTTAGGTAGACGATATGATAATTTTGGGAAATTTCTTAATCTGGTAGCGTTTATTGCTCTTTTGTTGGGGTGCATTGGTATTGCAAGTGCCGTTCATGTCTATATAAAAGGGAAGCTGCCCAATGTTGCAGTGCTAAAGTGTTTGGGAGCAACAAAAATACAGACATTCTTAATTTATTTAACCCAAATCGCTGCAATAGGCTTTTTGGGCGGACTAATTGGGACTGCAGTAGGATTGCTGTTACAACAGGGGTTTCCTATAATTTTACAAGGATTATTGCCTGTGGAGGTTCAGGTTTCGTGGGCACCCCAAGCTATTTTTATGGGGCTGACACTAGGGGTGTTTATGTCGGTTTTGTTTGCTCTATATCCATTAATGAGCACCCTTTACGTTTCCCCATTGCAGGCATTGAGGATTGGAAATGATAACGAGTCTGCCTCCAAATTATCGGGCGTTCTTGTTTCGGTTGGTATTTTTATTTTTATATTTATTTTTTCGTTATGGTTGCTTAGGGATTGGCGTTATGCAGTTGCATTTGTTGCTGGTATACTAACCACCTTTTCCATATTGGCAGCGGTAGCCCACTTTTTAATGCGTGGGATAAAAGTGTATTTCCCTTCTTCCTGGAGCTTTACTGCCCGGCAGAGTCTATTAAATTTATTTCGACCACAAAACCAGACTTTAATACTAATACTGGCTATTGGAGTAGGTACCTTCTTAATTAGTACATTGTACTTCACAAAGGATTTTTTACTAGCGCAGACCAATTTGGAAAAGCAGGCGAATAGTCCTAATATTATACTTTTAGATGTTCAAAATGATCAGCGCGTAGACGTTGCGGGAACCATAAGGGATAATGCGCTATCTGTATTGAACGATATCCCGATCGTAACCATGAGGGTACAGGAATTAGATGGTAGGTCTGTGAACGAGGTGCGAAAGGATACTACCTCAACTGTGAGAAGATGGATCTTAAACCATGAATTTCGGGTAACCTATCGCGATAGTATAACCTCATCAGAATCAATAGAATCCGGGATTTGGATTGGGGAAGTGGGACAGGAATCAGAAATTCCTATATCTGTCAGTGATAATTTTGCGAAGGATGCCAAAATAGCCTTAGATGATAAAATTACATTTAATGTACAAGGGGTGATCATGAATACAAGGGTCGCTAGTATTAGGACCGTGGATTGGAGTAGTATGCAGCCCAATTTTACCATAGTTTTTCCTAAGGGAGTGTTGGAAAATGCCCCTCAATTTAGAGTGTTGACCACTAATGCCCCAAGTCAGGCTAGTTCCGCAAGATTACAAAGGGATCTAGTCAGCAAATTTCCCAATATCTCTATATTGGACCTTAGGCAGATATTGGTCGTTATAGAGGGGCTGCTCAATAAAATATCCTGGATAATTAATTTTATGGCTTTCTTCAGTATCCTTACTGGGATAATAGTTCTTCTTGGGGCTATTCGTACTGGTAAATATCAACGGATCAAAGAGAGTGTGCTGCTTAGGACCTTAGGGGCCAAAAGCAGTCAAATCTTGAGGATAACCGCTTTGGAATATCTTTATTTAGGGGTTTTAGGTAGCTTCTCAGGAATAGTACTTTCTTTAGTAAGTAGTCAATTAATGGCATGGTGGGTTTTTGACGCACCATTTGTACCGTCCATGGTGCCATTTTTAGTGTTGTTTCCTGGAATTGTATTATTGGTATTATTTATTGGACTTTTAAACAGTAGAAGCGTTATTACAAGTCCACCCTTGGTTGTGCTTAGAAAGGAAGGGGATTAAAAGATAAAGCACATTGCAACATTTAAGTTGGAATTAAATTACAAGCCAAAATGGTAACGCTTTTGTGCGATGCAATGGCTCTTGGACTTATATTGCTTTTATATTTGCTTTTAACCCCTCCGCTATGCCTAAAATATTCTGTACTGTTTCCTTTAAATAGAATTTGATGATCACATGGGGTATCCTAATGGTGGTAAAACCATTTTTAAAGGAATGCATGGCCTCTTCCAAGTCAGTAATTGCCTGTTCGTGGGAGATACGATGATATTCGGTATCTACTTCAATATTCAGTCTCACCCTGGAGATTGCAATATCTACAGACTTTTTACCATCCCACCATTCCAACGTGGGATCAATGCCTGCGTCTTTTAAGCCATAATACAATTGTATGGCCTCTTTTGGCGTGCCTTTAAGTTTAATTATTTTCTCCACTCGGAGCATGTGTTTTGCGCATAGCTCTAATCCAAAAGCGTCCATTGCATTTTTATGGTCAATATAGTTAAGCCTTTCTTTACATTCTAAACAGGTCATTTGTGTAGGTTAAGAAAATTAATTTGGGACTGTTATAACCTTAATATTTGAGGATTATTATATGAGCCTACCGCAAAAAAAAGAAGTTTTAGATGAACTGCAACATTTCGGATGAACAGCATCCTGAATGTGATATAATCTTCTTAATTTCATTGAAAACCTGCTTAATAAAAATATTTAAATATATTTATTTGTAGGTAAAAATAACAATAATACGAGGAAAATTCTACTTGTTTTTCCATAGCTATATTTTTTATCGTGATGGGATGTAATAGGTTATTTGGATTCTTTTATTTTTATAATATCTTAAACCACCTTCTTTGTTGTTTTTATTTAGATTAATTCGTTAAAACTATTATGGTCTAAAGGTTGCATTGGGTGTATGCTAATAAAACTATCCTTAGCCTTTATAATTCCAAATATTTTGGTAGTCCAAAGGAATTATTACCTTCAATTTACAGTTGCTTTTTTTTCCCTAAGTCCTTATCTCTGTTGTTGTAATAATGTAGTTAAGATACGCTCGAGTTTCGTACTTGGAGGAGATTTATTATCTTAATCTTTAGTTGTTTAGGCTAGGGGCATACTATAACTAGTTTAATAATATTCCGAAAGAAATATTATTATTGGTGCTGATGTAAGGGAGAAGGTGTCTTTTAAAATTGTTCTAATCTGTTTTATGATAAAATATAATATTGATATCAATTGTGATCTGGGGGAGGGGTTTAACAATGAAGACTTGATTATGCCTTATATTTCATCTTGTAATATTGCTTGTGGTGGACACGCAGGGGATAGGGAAACAATGAAAAGAGCGGCAGGCCTAGCCATGGAGTATAAGGTACTGATAGGAGCACATCCATCTTATCCAGACCAGAAGAATTTTGGACGGATTACCATGGACATTCCAGACCTAGAACTTATACAATGTATAAGGGCCCAAATAACAGGATTGGAAAGTGTGTTAAAGGAGTTCAATATTCCTTTGTCCCATATAAAACCCCATGGTGCTTTGTATAACGATATTGCTAAGAATAGGAGATTGGCAAATATTGTTATTGTGGCTATCGAGGACTATAAGGAAAAGGCTGTGTTGTATGCGCCTTATGGGTCAAAATTTGGCGAAGTGGCAGTAGCAAATGGATTTCAGGTGAAATACGAGGCTTTTGCTGATAGGAATTATAATGCAGACGGCTCTTTGGTATCCCGTACACAACGCAATGCTTTAATACAGGATCCTGTTGAAGTTCTAGAACATTTGCGATATATTGTTAAAAATCAAGAGGTGATAACGGTGGATGGGAACTCAATAAAATTGTTGGCAGATACCTATTGTATACATGGGGATGAGCCTTCAACATTACAAATATTAACGTATCTTTCCAACGAGTTACCAAAGCATAAAATTCTTATCAAAAATTGAAAAATTATAATATTTCGTTTCGACAATTCGGTCTACATACCATTTTGGTTGAGTGGCCAAAAAAAGTAGAGGAGGATGTTTTGTTGGATATTTTAAAATTTGTCCGTCACCTTAAAAAAAATCATTTATATGTACCAGAATGGGAATTTATACCGGCCTATAATTCACTTACCCTGGTATGCAGGAATAAGGTGCTTAATTTCACTGAACTTATACCTCAGCTTAGAGAGTGGTACAATAATAAAATTGAGGAGGATATAACAGATAGGCACCTATGGAGGCTACCCGTATGTTACGATGAAGAGTTTGGAATAGATCTTGTCGATACTGCCCATAAATTAAAACTTTCTGTAAATGACCTAATAGCGCTCCATGCCTCTTCTGTGTATACTGTTTTTGGAATAGGGTTTTTACCAGGCTTTATGTATTTGGGAGGAGTGCCAGAAGCCTTGGAAGTGCCTAGAAAAGCAACGCCACGTGCAAAGGTGCCTAAGGGGGCTGTTGCTATTGCAGGGAAGCAAACTGGAATCTATCCCCAAGAATCTCCCGGGGGATGGAATATAATTGGTAGTTGTTCCGTACCGATGTTCAACGCAGAAAAGGAAGATCCCTGCTTTGTAAAGGTGGGCGATAAAATTCAGTTTTATCCCATCTCTAAAGGGGAGTATAAGCTGCACTTAATTGAGAATGAAGTTGGGATATATAAAATGGAAAAAATAAAATTGGATGCTTAAAATTTTAAAACCTGGTTTTTTTACTACAGTGCAGGACTGCGGTAGGTTTGGATATCGCGATAAAGGAGTTCCTGTTTCTGGAGTAATGGATTCTTATGCAGGAGCTAAGGTGAATGCCCTTTTGGAAAATGAAGAATCAGCTGCAGTACTGGAAATTACTATGACCGGGCCAACATTGGAATTCCAGGCGGATACTTTTATCGCCTTAGGGGGTGCCGAAATGACGGCTACTTTAAATAATACGCCTGTTTCAAATTATAAGGTAATTAAGGTGAAAAAAGGCGATGTCCTAAGCTATGGGAAATTGGAAAGCGGGTTTCGTGCTTATTTAGGAATCAAAAATGGCTTTACAACTTCTCTTCTTCTGGGAAGTAGGTCTTTTTTCTTCCCGGTTACGGAGCGGAATTCCATAAAATCCTTGGAAAGCTTGCCGTATTCACCAGTTAAAGAATTTGCTCCTAAAATTTCAGAAATGAAAGTAGATGCAGATCTAGACAATGCAAGTCTAAAAGTCTACAGGGGTCCAGAATTCGAAGAATTAACGGATAGGCAATTAGGGGAGTTGTTTTCCAAAGAGTTTTCGGTTGCAAAAGAGAACAATAGAATGGCTTATCAACTAAATGAAACCATAGAAGGATCTAATTTATCCATGTTAACCTCTGCGACTTTGCCAGGGACGGTCCAGCTGACCCCCTCAGGAAAACTAATCATACTTATGAAAGATGGACAAACAACTGGAGGTTACCCTAGAATCTTGCAACTGGCAGATAAATCGATTGATATTCTTGCCCAAAAAAGATCGGGTGATTCTATACGTTTTACTTTATAATTTAAAAATCCTAAGAATTTTTTGTAGATAGATTTTTAATATCTAATTTTACCCAAATGAAAATAAATAACATCATAATCAATGTAGTCATTATTATCCCTTAATGGGGATGATGCGGATTTCTTTTGATTAAAAAAGCCTGTATCATATATAAAAGATACAGGCTTTTTTGTTGGTTACCTTTGGAAAGGAGATTTTCACCTTAAATAAGCATAGATTAAACTGAAATACTGAAGAATAAAACCCTACTGAATATGATATGAATTATCTATCTATCTATTTGACTGTCAGATAGTTAACCTGCAATAGGTGAGACTGGATTTAAATCATTCATTTATGTTAAGGAACTAATGGGTTTTAAACTTTTATCTTTGGTAGTTGTACTGTATTAAAATAGAAAGAAATAAATCAATGGAATTAAATAAGTTTAGTAAAAGCGTTACTCAGGATCCTACCTTGCCAGCAGCTCAAGCGATGTTGCATGCCATTGGATTAACAGATGAAGATTTGCAAAAACCATTAATAGGAATAGCTAGTACAGGTTACGAGGGCAATCCTTGCAATATGCATTTGAACGATTTGGCTACGTATATTAAAAAAGGAGCTGATAATGCTGGTTTGATTGGGTTGATTTTTAATACGATAGGAGTTAGTGACGGAATAGCAAATGGTACTCAGGGGATGCGATATTCATTGCCTTCTAGAGATATTATTGCAGACTCAATGGAAACCGTGGTACAAGGTATGAGTTATGACGGTCTGATTACTGTTGTCGGCTGTGATAAAAATATGCCTGGCGCTTTAATGGCTATGTTGCGTTTAAATAGACCTTCTATATTAGTTTATGGGGGTACTATTGCTTCCGGTTGCCATAATGGTAAAAAATTAGATATTATTTCTGCATTTGAGGCATATGGTCAGAAAGTAGCAGGAACGATTGACGAGTCAGAATTTCAAGAAGTTATTCATAAAGCATGTCCGGGGGCAGGTGCTTGCGGGGGTATGTATACTGCAAATACTATGGCATCTGCGATAGAAGCATTAGGGATGTCGCTTCCATTTAACTCTTCCAATCCGGCGGTAAGTAGTGAGAAATTAAAGGAACAGGAATCTGTGAGGGCCGGTGAAGCGCTACGTCTATTATTAGAGAAAGATATTAAGCCATCGGATATCGTATCCAAAAAATCCTTAGAGAATGCTTTTAGGCTGGTTACCGTCCTTGGCGGGTCTACCAATGCTGTACTTCATTTTTTAGCTATAGCAAAAGCGGCTCAGATCGAGTTTACTTTGGATGATTTTAAAAGGATAAGCGATACTACTCCGCTATTGGCAGATCTTAAGCCAAGCGGTAAATATTCAATGGAAGAACTTCATAATGTAGGGGGTATTCCAGGAGTACTAAAATACCTATTGGATAATGATATGCTTCATGGGGATTGTTTAACGGTAACAGGTAAAACTCTAGCAGAAAACTTAGAGAATGTACCTAATTTACTAGATGGGCAAGACATTGTAAGGACGTTAGATAAACCAATAAAAGAAACAGGCCACATTCGAATTCTTTTTGGAAACTTAGCTACGGAAGGAGCGGTTGCAAAAATTACCGGAAAAGAAGGATTGTACTTTAAGGGTACGGCCAATGTATTTGATGGGGAAGATGCCGTAAATGAAGGTATTAAGAACGGAAAAGTAAAAAAAGGAGATGTTGTAATAATTAGGTATGAAGGTCCTAAAGGAGGCCCTGGAATGCCAGAAATGTTAAAGCCAACTTCTTCTATTATGGGAGCAGGCTTAGGTAAAGAGGTTGCTTTAATTACAGATGGTCGTTTTTCCGGAGGGTCTCATGGGTTTGTAGTGGGCCACGTTGCACCGGAAGCGCAAAATGGAGGTAATATTGCCCTGGTAGAAAATGGGGATGTTATTATTATTGATGCGGTGAAAAATACCATCAATATTGAAGTTTCAGATGAGGAATTACAAAGTAGAAGAGCAAACTGGACAGCACCAGCGCTAAAGTTTCAGCGTGGTGTCCTTTATAAATACGCAAAAACAGTATCGTCTGCATCCAAAGGGTGTGTTACGGATGAATTTTAACGGCAAATAAATAATTTCCTATTTAGGAAATATTAAGGGTAGAGATACCAATATGTTAACCGATTTGGTTTGTGATTATGGAAACATTGAAAAAGGAGAAAATAGAGTCAAAAAAGAAGGAAACCCTAAGAATTAGTGGTGCCGAGGCTATTATCCATTGCCTATTGGCAGAAGGGGTAGATTTAATTTACGGATATCCAGGTGGCGCTATTATGCCACTTTATGATGAACTATATAAGTTTCAGGATAAGCTTACCCATATCCTTACCCGCCACGAACAGGGTGCTACCCATGCTGCCCAAGGGTATGCTAGGGTTACTGGGAAAGTGGGAGTAGCTGTTGCAACTTCGGGTCCGGGAGCAACTAACTTAGTGACAGGTTTGGCTGATGCTCAGATAGATTCTACTCCAATGGTGTGTATCACCGGTCAGGTACCTCGTGAATTATTGGGGTCTGATGCTTTTCAGGAAACCGATATTATCGGAATTTCTACACCGGTAACCAAATGGAACTGTCAAGTTACCAAAGCTTCGGAAATTCCGGAAGTATTGGCAAAGGCTTTTTATATTGCTCGGTCTGGGAGGCCAGGGCCTGTATTGGTAGATATCACTAAAAACGCTCAGTTTGAGGAGTTCGATTTTACTTATGAGCACTGTAAGGGGGTTCGTAGCTATAATCCGTATCCTAAACCAGATCCAAAATCGATAATAAGCGCCGCCGAATTGATCAATTCGGCCAAAAAACCACTAATTGTATTTGGTCAAGGCGTAATATTAGGTGAGGCCGAGGAGCAGTTGAAGGCCTTGGTTGAAAAAGCAGGAATTCCTGCGGCCTGGACTATTTTGGGACTATCGGCCATGGATACCGATCACCCCCTAAATGTTGGAATGGTGGGAATGCATGGGAATTACGCACCAAACGTTCTAACCAATGAGTGTGATGTATTTATCGCTATTGGGATGCGTTTTGATGATAGGGTTACCGGTAGCTTGGCTACTTATGCGAAACAGGCCAAGGTAATCCATTTTGATATTGATCCCGCAGAGATTAATAAGAATGTGAAAGCCGATGTTGCCGTATTGGGAAACGCTAAAGACACCTTGGGACTTATTTTGCCGTTAGTAAACCCCAACAAGCATGAAGAATGGCACAATATATTCAAGGAAAAGTATGAGATTGAGTTTGAGCAGGTCATTAAAAATGACGTTCATCCTACTAAGGAAAAACTCACTATGGCTGAGGTTATAGAAGAAATCAATTTAGCCTCCGGTCATAAAGCAATTATAGTTTCGGATGTGGGCCAGCATCAAATGATCGCTTGCCGATACGCTAAGTTTAAACAATCTAAAAGTAACGTTACTTCTGGAGGTTTGGGAACAATGGGATTTGCTTTACCTGCAGCTATTGGCGCCAAAATGGGAGCAATGGATAGAGAGGTAGTGGCTATTATCGGAGATGGAGGTTACCAGATGACCATTCAGGAACTAGGAACCATTTTTCAGAATAAAACTCCTGTAAAGATTGTAGTACTGAATAACGATCACCTGGGAATGGTTCGTCAATGGCAAGAATTGTTTTTTGAAAGTAGATATGCTTCTACAGTAATGGTAAATCCAGACTTTGTAAAAATTGCCGAAGGGTATAGCATTCAAGCAAAACGTATAAGTGAGCGAAAGGACCTTAAAGCAACCATTCAAGAAATGTTGGCCTCTAAAGATGCTTATTTCCTTGAGGTATGTGTGGAAAAAGAGGATAATGTTTTTCCTATGGTGCCTTCTGGAGCTTCCGTGTCGGATATTAGGTTAAAATAAGAAGGGATGTAAACTGAATTGGTCAGGTGGACTAATCAATTCAGTAAAAAAATAAATATTAATTAAAATTGCCCAAATATCTAGGAAGGGCAAGAAATTAGGGGATGGAAAAAAAATGGTTTACGATATCAGTATATTCCGAAAATAGCGTAGGATTACTGAATAGAATATCTGGGATATTTTTAAAGCGTCATATAAACATAGAGAGTTTAAACGTTTCAAAATCGGAGATAGATAATGTATCTAAATTTACTATAGTAGTTTATACAACGGAAGATTGGGTGCGTAATATTGTAGGGCAGGTTGAGAAACAGATAGAGGTGATAAAAACATTTTATCATACCGATGAAGAGATTATTTATCAAGAATCAGCATTGTTTAAAATAGATTCTAGCCTGTTGTTCGATGAAAGGAATATCCAAAACATAATCAAGGAGAGCAATTCTCAGATTGTTACCGTATCCAGAGACTTTTTTGTTTTGGCAAAAAGTGGCAGAAGGAATGAGATAGACGATATGTACCAGCAATTAAAACCATATGGTATCATGCAATTTGTACGTTCAGGAAGAATTGCAGTTTCCAAATCCGAGATGCAGATTTCAGCATTACTTAAAGAATTTAATTTATAAATAATAACTCTGACAAGCGTCAGAATAAAAAATCGATTTAAGAAAATGACAAATTATTTTAATACACTATCATTAAGAGAGCAATTGATTCAATTGGGACAATGTAGGTTTATGGAATCTACGGAATTTTCTGATGGAGTATCAGCCTTAAAAGGGAAAAAAATTGTAATAGTAGGATGTGGTGCCCAAGGGTTAAACCAAGGATTGAACATGCGAGATTCTGGTCTAGACATATCTTATACGCTTAGGGAAGCGGCAATAAAGGAAAAAAGACAGTCTTACTTAAATGCTACCGAGAACGGATTTAGCGTAGGTACTTACGAAGAGTTGATTCCAACCGCTGATCTCGTTATTAACTTAACTCCAGATAAACAACATACAGCCGTAGTTGCTACAATTATGCCGCTAATGAAAAAAGGAGCAACCTTATCTTACTCTCATGGCTTTAATATCGTGGAAGAGGGAATGGATATCAGAAATGACATTACTGTTATTATGGTGGCGCCAAAATGTCCAGGTTCTGAAGTAAGGGAAGAGTTTAAGAGAGGATTTGGGGTGCCTACTTTGATAGCGGTGCATCCAGATAATGATCCAGAAGGTAAGGGCCTTGCACTGGCTAAAGCGTATGCAGTTGCTACAGGAGGTCATAAAGCTGGCGTTTTGGAATCTTCCTTCGTCGCTGAGGTGAAGTCAGATTTAATGGGAGAGCAGACCATTCTATGTGGTTTGTTGCAAACGGGTTCTATTCTTTGTTTCGATAAAATGATTGAAAAGGGTATTGAGCCTGGATATGCATCTAAGTTGATACAGTACGGTTGGGAAACCATAACTGAGGGACTTAAGTATGGTGGAATTACCCATATGATGGATCGCTTGTCTAATCCGGCCAAAATAAAGGCGTTTGAACTTTCTGAAGAATTGAAGGATATAATGCGTCCGCTTTTCCATAAGCATATGGACGATATCATGAGTGGCCATTTCTCTAAAACAATGATGGAAGACTGGGCTAATGATGATAAGAACTTGTTAGCATGGAGAGCAGAAACTGGAGAAACCGCTTTTGAAAAAACGCCAGCGGGTGCCCATGATATTTCGGAACAAGAGTACTATGACCATGGCGTATTGATGGTAGCTATGGTGCGCGCTGGAGTGGAATTGGCATTCGAATCCATGATAGAATCGGGAATTATTGCAGAATCTGCTTATTATGAGTCCTTACACGAAACTCCTTTAATCGCGAATACGATTGCCAGAAAGAAATTATTTGAAATGAACAGGGTAATTTCAGATACGGCAGAGTACGGTTGTTATTTGTTTGATCATGCATGTAAGCCATTATTGGCCGATTTTATGAAAACTGTTGATACCGATGTAATTGGGAAGCATTTTGCTGATGAAAAACATGTAGGTGTAGATAATGCCAAATTGATTGCAGTTAACAAAGCGTTGCGAGAGCATCCAGTAGAAATAGTTGGGGCTAGATTACGTGCTTCAATGACCGCAATGAAACCTATCGTGTAATTTAAATTGATCTAATAATAAGACCTGTCGGGTTTTTATAACTAGGCAGGTCTTCTTTTTTATTATTATATATGAGTTCGTATTTTCCCAAAATTGAAGATGTCCGAAAAGCGGCAATTACGATTCGTCAGGTAGCGGATGTTACCCCTTTAACACAGAGCATACGGTATTCCAAAGCTTATGATTCCAATGTTTTATTAAAACGCGAAGACCTTCACAGGGTAAGAAGCTATAAAATAAGAGGGGCATTTAATAAGATTTCTTCGTTAGATCCCGAGCAATTAGTAAATGGTGTGGTTTGCGCCAGCGCTGGAAATCATGCGCAAGGTGTGGCTTTTGCTTGTAACCATTTAGGCATTAATGGAACTATTTATATGCCAAGTGTAACCCCAAAACAAAAGGTAGAGCAAACAAAATTATTTGGTGGTGATTGGGTAACCGTAGTGTTGGAAGGGGATTCTTTTGACGATTCTTCCAAGGCTGCTAAAGAATTTTGTTCTCTTAACCAGAAAACTTTTATTCATCCTTTTGACGACCCTAAAATAATTGAGGGTCAGGCGACTGTAGGACTGGAAATTTTAGAACAATCCAAGGTTCCCATAGACTATCTTTTTGTGGCTGTTGGGGGCGGGGGTTTAGCTTCAGGGCTATGTGCTGTTTTTAAAACCTTATCTCCTCAAACCAAAATTATAGGAGTAGAACCGGAAGGAGCACCGTCCATGAAAACATCTATACAAAAAGGACAGAATACGGAATTGGAGCACATCGATAAATTTATTGATGGAGCTTCAGTAAAAAGGGTGGGGGACTTTACTTTTAATATTTGTAAAGAATACCTTCACGATATGGTTACTGTACCAGAAGGCAAGGTTTGCCAAACTATATTAGATCTTTATAATAGGGATGCTATTGTAGTAGAGCCAGCAGGTGCACTTACTTTAACTGTTCTGGACGATTATAAGGAACAAATAAAAGGAAAGAATGTAGTCTGTGTAGTAAGTGGTAGTAATAATGATATTACCAGAACTGCAGAGATAAAGGAAAGAGCCCTTTTGTATGGAAAGTTAAAGCATTATTTTATAGTGCGTTTTCCACAACGTCCTGGCGCTTTAAAACAGTTTGTGGCCGAAATTTTAGGGCCAAATGATGATATTACCCATTTTGAGTATTCAAAAAAATCCAGTAAGGAGAATGCACCTGCAGTAGTAGGGATAGAGTTAACTTGTCCTGAAGATCTGGCCCCTTTGGTTAAACGTATGAAGGATAATAACTTTTTTGGTGAGTATATCAACGATAAGCCAGACCTTTTTCAATACCTTATTTAAAGCCAATTGAAAATATTCATTTTGTTTGGTAATTCATCTGCCTACCTAAAATCGCTTTACTACCTTTAAAAAGTAGCCAGGTATAATACGAAAAGGAGGTAGTTTGTAAAGCAGAATTTTAGCTAGGAGTTTTCAACATCAGCATGAAGAAAATACTTTGGATTGGAGCAAAATAGACCTTAATTTAATAACAATTGGATACGCTTTTATTAATTAATCGTTGCGAAACCGTTTTCGAATGCCGATAGGTTAGGCCGATCCTTTCTTTTATTATTTTATGAAACCCACTTTTAGTATTTTAGTACGGAGAAAGTTAATTTTTTATCTACCATCATTATATCAAATGAGAATTTATGAGTAATACAATCATACCAGAAGAATTCCAAATTACGAGTAAAATACACCAATCTACCTATTTGGTAAATGGGGAACTTAAAACATGGACCGGTAAAACAAGTGATGTTTATTCCACCATTTCATCAACAGAAGCCTATGCACCAACTTTGTTGGGGAGTATTCCAGATATGGGTGAAGAAGAGGCATTAGAAGCATTAGGTGCTGCAGATAAAGCCTATAATAAGGGAAAGGGAATTTGGCCTACCATGAGGGTACAGGAAAGAATTGAGTGTATGGAGGTCTTTGTTACCAAAATGAAGACCAAAAGAGATGTGGTGGTAAAACTGCTGATGTGGGAAATTGGTAAATCTCTAGGAGACTCACAGAAGGAATTTGATCGTACAGTAGAATACATAGAGGATACCATTGAAGACTATAAAAAGTTGGATCGTGATGCTGCTAAATTTGAAAAGCACGACGGTGTTTACGCCCATATAAGGAGGGGACCATTAGGCGTAGTGCTGTGTTTAGGGCCCTATAACTATCCATTAAACGAAACATTCGCTTTGTTGATCCCTGCAATTATAATGGGAAACACCACTATTTTTAAACCGGCAAAACACGGTGTACTATTAATTACGCCTTTATTGGAAGCTTTTCAGACTAGCTTTCCTAGGGGTGTGGTGAATATAATATTCGGCCGAGGTAGGGCTGTAGCGGCACCTATTATGCAGACTGGGAAGGTAGACGTTTTGGCCTTGATCGGGAATAGTAAATCGGCCAACGCCTTACAAAATCAGCACCCTAAGAGCAACAGATTGCGTTTAGTGCTCGGGTTGGAAGCCAAGAATCCGGCTATAATCCTTCCCGATGCAGACCTAGACTTAACCATCAATGAATGTCTTGCAGGAACCTTATCTTTCAACGGGCAACGTTGTACTGCGCTGAAAGTGATCTATGTACATGAGGATATCGCAAGTGAATTTAATAAGCGTTTCTCCGAAAGAGTAGATCAACTTAAATTTGGAAATCCATGGGAAAGCGGTGTAAATCTTACACCTTTACCAGAGCCAGGGAAGCCTGCCTATATTCATGAACTGATTGATGATGCGGTAGAAAAAGGTGCCAAAATATTAAATAAAAAAGGAGGAGTACATTCTGATAATTATATTTGGCCAGCGGTATTGTTTCCTGTTGATAGAAGTATGCGAGTATACCATGAAGAGCAATTTGGTCCCGTAATTCCAGTCCTAACATTTAAAGATATAGAGGAGCCATTAAACGATATGGCCGAATCTAACTACGGACAACAGGTAAGCCTGTTCGGTAAAGACGTTTATGCCATAGCGCCTTTAATTGATACTTTGGTGAACTTGGTGTGTCGTGTGAATCTTAACAGCTCCTGTCAGCGTGGTCCAGATGTATATCCATTTACGGGACGTAAGGATTCTGCGCAATCCACTTTAAGTGTTCACGATGCACTACGCTCATTTTCTGTAAGGACGTTTGTGGCTTTTAAAGACAATGATTTAAACACAGAGACCGTGGAGAAATTGCTTGAAACTAAATTGTCTAACTTTATCAGTACGGATTATATATTATAATCTATATTTTATAAGCATTAAGAGACCTGTCATTTTTTTATATCTGGCAGGTCTCTTGGTTTTTAAGTGTTAAGGTGATTGATAAAAACGGGAATAAGACCTAAAGATTGGTTAAATAGGGAAGTAATCACTGAAAAGCACGTAATTTTGCGGCTTTTTTAGAACAGAAAGTCAGCATTTAAATTGCGGTTTCTTTGCTAGGGCATATTGTGCCATGTTAAAATACCACGGCAATAAAGAAGAGTTATAGATATATGGGATTGGATAAAACGAACAAAAAAGCACTTTTCGCCTTAGCAATGGGCGGATTTGGAATAGGAATGACAGAATTTGTTATCATGGGTATATTACCTAATGTTGCTAGCTCGCTTCAAATCACCATTCCACAAGCCGGACACTTTATAGCAGCCTATGCGTTAGGTGTAGTAGTAGGGGCTCCAACCTTAACATTATTGAGCGGTAGGTGGTCTGCACATAAGGTATTGCTCTTTTTAATGTTATGGTTCACTGTATTTAACACTGTCTCAGCTTTTTCTACTAGTTATGATATGATGTTGGTAACCAGATTCTTATCTGGTCTTCCCCATGGTGCATTTTTTGGCATTGGGGCAGTGGTCGCTGGTAAACTTGCCAGAAAAGGAAAGGCTGCCCAGGCGATTGCAATTATGTTTGCAGGGCTAACAGTGGCCAATGTAGTGGGCGTGCCACTAGGCACGTATTTGGGGCAACATTACAGCTGGAGCCTTTCTTTTATTTTGGTCGGTATTGTGGGTGTGTTCACTATGCTTGCCCTTTATTTCTGGATGCCGCAATTAGAACGTGCATCGTCTGAGGGAATGATTAAAGATCTAAAGGTTTTTAAGAGATTGGAATTATGGGTTATCATTTTATTGACCATTGTAGGTACAGGTGGATTTTTTGCGTGGTATAGTTATATAGCTCCTTTATTGACAGAGGTTTCTGGACATACGCAAACCATGGTGAGTTACGCTATGATCATTGCTGGTTCCGGTATGGTAGTGGGGAATTTTATAGGTGCCAAGATGGCTGAGATTTTCACTCCTATGAAGGCGGTAATTATAAGTTTATCATTAATGGTGACCGTTCTACTCCTCAATAGCGTTATCGCTACTAATCCTACTGGAATTTTAATTTGGACCTTTGTGATCGGGATGATATCATTTACGGTATCTACCCCAATTCAAATGGCTTTTATAAGGTCGGCAAAAGGTTCCGAAATGTTAGGGGCATCCATGAATCACAGTGCTTTTAATATGGGAAATGCCTCTGGGGCATATTTTGGAGGCTTACCAATAGCAATGGGAGCCGATTTTACCGCACCTAGTATTGTTGGGGCTAGTATGGCCGCTAGTGGTGTTCTAATTGGAATATTAATCGTTATCACTAGAAGGTCTAAAAAGAGAAGAAGAGCAAGGTCGCTGGCGTTTAACCAATAGCCTATATTTTTAAGTAAGTAGAATAAAATAAAAGATCCCAAGTGTAGAATACAATTGGGATCTTTTTATATAGTATGGTTTTAGCGGATTCCGCTGTTCTACTTTAGATGTTTTTCACTAACCAATCTCCTATTTCACTTGTTTTATAAGCTTTTCCACCTTCAGCAAGATCTTCGGAAACGATTCCCTCGGCCAATGATTTATTGACTGCGTCTCTAATGGCCTGTGCTTCTTCCTTAAGGTTAAAGTCCTCGAACATCATAGCTGCAGACAATACCGTAGCTAAAGGATTGGCAATATCTTTACCAGCCGCTTGTGGGTAAGATCCATGAATAGGCTCGTATAATTTAGTTTTATTTCCTATAGAGGCAGACGGCATAAGACCCATAGACCCAGAAATTACCGATGCTTCATCGGTTAATATATCTCCAAATAAATTTTCGGTGATCATTACATCATAAGAGCTTGGCCATTGTACCAATCTCATGGCTACGGCATCTACAAACTCATAGGAAACGGTTACTTCTGGATAGTCTTTTTCCATTGCTTGTACTGTTTCACGCCATAAACGAGAGGTTTCCAGGACATTGGCCTTATCTACACAGCACAATTTTTTAGAACGGGTCATTGCCAATTCAAATCCTTTCTTAGCTAGGCGTTTTACTTCTTCTCGGGTATAGGTACACGTATCATATGCGGTATCTCCATTGTCTTCCCTGCCTCTTTTACCAAAATAAATACCTCCAGTTAGTTCTCTTAGAATTACTAGGTCTGTTCCTTCTATTCTTTCTCGTTTTAATGGAGATTTATCTATAAGGGAGGGGAAGGTAAAGGTGGGCCTAACATTAGCAAATAGGCCAAGTTTTTGACGCATTTTCAGTAATCCTTGCTCGGGTCTCACCTTAGCAGATGGGTCGTTATCATATTTAGGATGTCCTATGGCGCCAAATAAAACCGCGTCGGCAGCTTCGCAAATGGCATGAGTCTCATCTGGGTAAGGCTCACCAACGGCATCTATAGCTGCTGCTCCAGTTAGAGCAGGTTTCCAGTTAATTTCGTGATTATATTTTTTTGCTATCGCATTAGATACCTTTACTGCCTGATCTATTACTTCAGGACCAATTCCATCTCCTGCTAAAAGGGCAATGTTTAATTTCATTTGTTACGTTTTTATTTATGATTTTGTTAAGGCTAAAAATTAACTGCCTAACCTTAAATTATGTTCAACATTTTTTCAGTGGCTTTAATCGCCGATACCGTTTGGTCCGAATCCAGACCTCTCGAGATAAGTTCTTTCCCGTCCCAATCCCAAGTAATAATGGTTTCACATAGCGCATCAGAATTACTTCCAGGGGGAATCCGGACCGCATAATCTACCAAGGTGGGCAGCTTTATTTTTTTTGAGGCATACACCTTTTTAAGGGCATTCATAAAGGCATCGTACTGGCCATCTCCTTGGGCATTGGCCTCTATTGATTCACCATTAATTTCTATAGCTAGGGTAGTGGAAGGCATTAAACCCTTTGCATGGGTGAGTACATACGATTTTACAAAGACCTTTTGATGATGGGTATCACTATCTAAAACATCGGATATAATAAAGGGTAGGTCGTCTTTAGTAACCTTTTCCTTTTTATCTCCAAGTTCAATAATCCGAGCAGTAACTTTTTTAAGCTCCTCGTCATTTAGGGTGAGTCCCAGTTCCTGTAAATTCTTTTGAATATTGGCTTTCCCCGATGTCTTTCCCAAAGCGTATTTTCTCTTCCTACCAAAGCGTTCGGGCATTAGGTCATTAAAATACAAGTTCTTTTTAGAGTCCCCATCCGCATGTATTCCAGCTGTTTGGGTGAATACATTATCACCCACGATAGGCTTATTGGCGGGGATACCAAATCCGGTAAATGCAGAAACCACCTTACTTACTTTATGCAGGGATGTTTCGTTTACACCCACCATAACTTGGGGTAAAAAATCATTTATAACGGCTATTACGCTTGCCATAGGAGCATTTCCAGCTCTTTCTCCCATTCCGTTAACGGTAAGGTGTAGTCCCTGACAACCAGCTTTTACGGCCTCCATTACGTTAGAAACACTTAGGTCATAATCATTATGGCCATGGAAATCGAAATGTAAGTTTGGATAACGGCCAACTATTTCAGAAATATAATCATAGGTCTGGTTATGCGTGAGTATTCCTAAAGTATCTGGGAGCAATATTCTTTTTACCGGCTGTGTAGCTAGGAAGTCTAAAAATTGAAAAACATATTCTTTAGAGCTCTTCATTCCATTGCTCCAGTCCTCTAAATAAACATTACTAGAGATTCCTTCTCTTTCGGCAGCGGCCAATGAGGCTCCAATTTCTTTAAAGTGTTGTTCTGGCGTTTTCTTCAGTTGATGGGTCAAATGGTTCATGGACCCTTTGGTCAACAAGTTTTGCACTTTCGCACCGGCTTTTTTCATCCAGTCCAAGGAAACCCCATTATCTACAAAAGTCAATACTTCTATGCGGTCCAAAAATCCAACGTTATCTGCCCAATCGGTAATTTGTTGGACAGCGGAAAGTTCCCCATCGGAGACCCTTGCCGAAGCTACTTCAATCCTATCTACTTTTAGCTCTTCTAGCAGTAATTTAACCAGTGTGAGTTTTTCGGATGCTGAAAAGGATACCCCCGACGTTTGTTCTCCATCACGGAGGGTGGTATCCATTATTTCAATTTTTCTTCTTTTCATTTATGCGGAAGTAGTGTACGTATTCCTATTGCCCATTAACTAAATATTCTCATATACTGCCTAAACTGGTTTGTAGAATATAGTTCAACAAGTAACCCCGGGCAATCTAAAATCCAACTTTTTATTTAAGATCCATCATTTTATAGCGGTGCGTTTTTAGCAAAATCCCGGATGTCTTCCTTAATGTTCAAAAGATAATCGATATCGTCAAAACCGTTCAGCATATTCTGCTTTTTGTAATCGTTGATATCAAAATTCTCCTTTTCTCCGGTGGCCGTAAGGGTAATGGATTGTTCTTGTAAGTCTACTACAATTTCTGTTTTAGGGTCTGCCTCTATCGCTGTAAAAATTTTATGTAAGAACTCAGGACTAACCTGTACCGGAAGAACCCCTATATTTAAGCAGTTGTTTCTAAAAATATCGGCAAAGAAGCTAGATACTACACATCTAAATCCATAGTCATAAACCGCCCATGCCGCGTGTTCACGGGAAGATCCTGAACCAAAATTTTTTCCACCTACTAATATTTTTCCACCGTAGATTGGATTGTTCAAAACAAAATCCTTTTTCGGAGTATTGTCCGGATGGTATCTCCAATCACGAAATAGATTATCTCCAAAACCTTTACGTTCGGTGGCTTTTAGAAATCGCGCTGGGATGATCTGGTCTGTATCCACATTTTCTATTGGAAGTGGGACTCCTGTTGATTTTAAAACTGTAAATTTATCGTATGCCATTATTATTACTTTTTTGCTAAGCACAAAAGGCTTTATGCGAATTTTATTAAGTTCTTATTCTTTGGATTTAGTGTGCCATCTCTAGCTCCATCAGTTCTCTTGGGTCGGTAACCTTCCCAGTAACCGCCGCTGCGGCTGCTACTAATGGACTGGCTAATAGTGTTCTAGCTCCCGGCCCTTGTCTACCTTCAAAATTCCTGTTAGAGGTGCTAACGGCGTATTTTCCTGCTGGAACCTTATCGTCGTTCATGGCCAAACAAGCAGAACATCCTGGTTCGCGTAAAGCAAATCCTGCTTCTTGTAATACCTCTAGTATGCCTTCTTCCTTAATTGCGGAAACTACCTTATGAGAGCCAGGCACCAACCATGCAGTAACGTTATCTGCTTTCTTTCTTCCTTTAACTATAGAAGCGAAAGCCCTAAAATCTTCTATACGGCCGTTGGTACAACTTCCAAGGAAAACAAAATCGATTGGTTTTCCAATCATATTATCCCCCTCTTGAAAATTCATATATTCCAAAGACTTTTTATAGGTGTTAACAGCGCCCTCAACATCCTTGGCCATTGGGATATCTTTAGTTATAGCCATTCCCATTCCAGGATTGGTCCCAAAGGTGATCATTGGTTCAATATCAGCGGCATCAAAAGTAACTTCATGATCAAATTGAGCACCCTCATCTGATTTTAAAGTACTCCAATAGCTCATAGCTTTATCCCAAGCTTCCCCAACAGGAGTAAATTCCCTTCCCTTTATATATTCAAATGTCTTTTCATCAGGAGCAATCATCCCGCCTCGGGCACCCATTTCTATACTTAGGTTACATACCGTCATTCTACCTTCCATGCTCATATTTCTGAATACCCCTCCTGCATATTCAACAAAATATCCTGTGGCCCCGGAAGTAGTGAGTTTAGAAATTATATAAAGAGCAACATCCTTTGGAGTTACACCACGGTTCAGAGAACCATTAACATTGATCCTCATAGATTTGGCCTTTTGCTGCATAATACACTGTGTGGCCAAAACCATCTCTACTTCCGAAGTTCCTATCCCAAAGGCAATAGCGCCAAAAGCACCATGAGTAGAGGTATGGGAGTCTCCACATACAATTGTAGCCCCAGGTTGAGTAATACCGTATTCTGGACCAACCACGTGAACTATTCCGTTCTTTTTGTGGCCCAATCCCCAATACGAGATTCCGTGTTCATTGGAATTCTCTTCCAATGCCCTTAATTGATTGGCGGAAAGGGGATCTTCTACTGGTAAATGTTGATTTATGGTTGGGGTGTTGTGATCTGCGGTCGCAAAGGTTTTTTCGGGATACATCACCGGAATATCCCTGGTTTTTAAGCCCTGAAAAGCTACTGGACTAGTAACTTCATGAATCATATGGCGATCTATAAAAAGTACATCAGGGCCATTTTCTATGGAATGTACAACATGGGAATCCCAAACCTTATCGAATAACGTTTTCTTCATTTTACTATTTTATAAACTACTTATTTTTTATTTGTAAAAGGCATATGCCCTAAAAACTTAATCAAGCTAAGTTATAACTATCTAACAAGTTCTTGAAATTAAAATGGATAGAATTACGATGTTCAACCTTAAAAATCATGATTTCTTGGACTATTGGCCGCTTAAATAAGTTACGTTATTCCCGTGATAGTGGTGTCTTTGATAAGTTTAAGGTGGATAGTCGAATGGTATTATAATCGGTGGCAAAAATAAAAACGGGGGTCGAAATTTAATTTCGACCCCCGTAGCTAATTGTTTATTACAAGGAAAAACAACAATAAAAAGCAATAGTTATTTTGCTTGTTTGTCTACAATAATTCTAGCATCTCTATTGGCTAACTCCCAAGCGGTAAGGAATACCAATCTTGTTCTGTTTTCCAATAGATCGTAGTTTATTTTATCTGGAGTATCGCCTGGTAGGTGATAGTCCTCATGGGTACCATTAAAATAAAAAATGATCGGAATATTGTTCTTGGCAAAGTTGTAGTGATCACTTCTGTAATAAAAACGGTTAGGATCGTTCTCATCATTATAGGTGTAATCCAGTTCAATATTCATATATTTCTCATTGACTGCTTCAGAGATTTCATGAAGTTCAGTACTCAACTTATCGGCTCCAATAAGATAGATGTAGTTTCTTTCCCCACTTCTCTTTGGATCTATTCTCCCGATCATATCAATATTTAAATTTGCTACTGTTTCGGACAGGGGAAATATAGGGTCATAGTCTGCGTAATATTTAGATCCTAACAAACCTTTCTCTTCTGCCGTAACGTGTAAAAATACAATAGATCTTTTTGGACCGTGACCTGCATCTGCAGCGGCTTTAAAAGCTTGTGCTATTTCTAACATTCCAACTGTTCCAGAACCATCATCGTCTGCACCATTAAAAATTTCCCCTTCCTTGTTTACACCTACGTGGTCTAAGTGAGAAGAAATAACAATATACTCATTTGGCTTTTCTGAACCTTTAAGTACAGCTACTACATTTTCTGATTGTATATCCTCATTAGCACTTTCTATGTTTAGTGCTACTTTAGAAGCTACAGTTTTTGAAGAATTCTCTTCTGTGATATTCGGAAGTAATTCGTTGGCAGTTGAAGAATCGACTAACAAATAAAAGAAATCTTCATTGTTATCTGCCTTTAAGCCCATACGACCACTATCGTTGGCCTGCATATGGTTAAATCTATTTTTAAAACGACCATAATTGTCAGTGTCAAAATAAAGAACTCCAACGGCGCCTTTGCTCTGTGCCAATTCCATTCTCTTTCCAATAGATTCTGACATATTGCTCCAAACGGACTTTTCCTGATTTCCAGAAATAGTGTAAGTTCCATCAGCATTAATAGGTTCCCCCGACTTCATTAAAACTATTTTTCCCTTTACATCCAATCCGGCATAATCCGAGTAATTTTCTTCTTCAATACCATTGTTTACGTAAACTATATTGTCAAAATTACCTTTTGCTTGGGTAAAGCTGAGTATACCTTCTCCGTTTTCAATTTTTTTACCATTGATAGTAATACTCCCAGTAGGTAATTTGTTGATGCTTAAAGGAACGTCTTGAAAATAGTCCCCATTTTCTTGGGCAGCGGGAATTCCATTTTTAATATATTCTGCTTTAATATATTCTACTGCTTTCTTTTGGCCTGGTTTTCCAGTATCTCTACCTTCAAACTCATCAGAAGCATAGATGTATAAATGCTCTTTTAATTCTGCTTCAGTAATAGTTTCGGCGTAGGTAAAAGGATTTACATCCTCTAACTGTTGTGCCGTCTGCTTGTTAACCGTTTTTTGCGATGAATTGCACGCCATGGTTAGTCCTAGCGCAACAAACAAAATTCTTTTCATTGTATGATATTAATATTAATAAATTCAAAATCTGTCAAAAATAAGGAAAATAAAAAGGATACTATCCTAGTATTATTATAAAACTGAAACATCATTTTCCTGTGACCCAGGATAATATGATATCCAGTAAATTAGGCTTATTATAAGGTGTTAATATTGATGTAAGGAAAGGCAGAATGCCATCGATAAAGAAAAGGTTTTTGGAAAAACAGATTAGGTTTTAAAGGTTATTGCTTTTTATAAGAATACTTTCTAAGATGATTATTACGGTGGTCATTTCATTTCTTATTAGATGCTATCTTTTATATAATAGGTTAAAATCTTACATTAGTGGATGCAAAACCAATTAAGTGCTAGTTGGATAATATAATTTTATAATGATTACAGGAAAGAACTATATAGGGGAAGAGCAATCCGCGAAAGGAAGCAAAACATTTCACACCTTCAATCCAAAATTGAATATACCTACGGAATGGACATTTTATGAAGCGGATATTAAAGAAATTGAAGCTGCTGTAGAAAAGGCTTCCAAGGCGTTTGACCCTTATAGTAATCTTCCATATGTTCAGAGGGCTAAATTTTTAAATGCCATTGCGGACGAAATAGCAGTTTTGGGGGAACAATTGATTACCGTTTTTATGCAAGAATCTGGATTACCAGAAGGCAGGGCCCTGGGAGAACGCGGAAGGACCATGGGGCAATTAAGGGCATTTGCAGCCTTGTTATTGGAGGGTTCTTGGGTAGCGGCTACGATTGATACTGCGCAACCTTCAAGGGAGCCAATGCCCAAAGTAGATTTGCGTAAAATGATGGTTCCTATAGGACCTATAGCAGTTTTTGGCGCCAGTAATTTTCCGTTAGCCTTTTCTACTGCCGGAGGGGATATGGCCAGTGCTCTAGCTGCCGGATGTCCCGTAGTTGTAAAGAGTCACCCTATGCACGCAGGTACCGGGGAATTAGTTTCTTCCGCAATAATAAAGGCCGCACAAAGAACAGGGATGCCAGATGGGGTCTTCTCCAATTTAAATAGTAGTGATGTAGCGGTAGGCCAACTTTTAACGATGCACCCTAAAATTAAGGGGGTAGGTTTTACTGGCAGTTTTAATGGCGGGATGGCCTTATATCGCTTGGCAAATCAGCGAAAGGAACCCATACCCGTTTTCGCAGAAATGGGCAGTATAAATCCTGTAGTAGCGTTACCGGGAGCTTTAAAGGAGAAAGGTGCATATTGGGCAGCTCAATATGCAGGATCCATTACTTTGGGAGCAGGACAATTCTGCACCAATCCCGGACTTATTTTAGGGATAAAAGGAGCGAGTTTTTCTAATTTTATAAACACCTTGAGTGCCGAAATCGAAAAAATAGAACCTGCATGTATGTTGCATCCTAACATTTATGATGGTTACCAAAGGGGTAAGCAAGAACTATCTGCTCAACCCAGAACTGAAAAAATTACTGATTTAAAAGGAGAAATCCCTCCTAATCATGCTGTCCAAAGGATTTTAGCTGTGGACGCGAAGGTGTTTTTGGAGAATCCTATCTTACACCGAGAGGTCTTTGGACCATTTTCAATAGTAGTTAGCTGTTCGGACAAGGAGGAGTTAGTCCATGTTATTAATCATTTGGAGGGACAACTTACGGGTACCATTTTGGGTGACGAGGACGAATTAAAAAGATCACCAAAGGTGGCCAATGCCTTAATGAAAAGGGTAGGGCGTATTATATTTAATGGGGTGCCTACAGGAGTGGAAGTCTGTCCTTCCATGATGCACGGAGGACCATTTCCCGCATCAACCGACAGTAGGTTTACCTCTGTTGGGACCTCTGCCATAAAAAGATGGGTGAGACCGGTATCATTTCAAAGTTGGCCAGAGGAACTACTGCCCCAAGCCTTGCAAAATAAGAATGTGTTAGGGATTATGAGGCAGGTAAATGGAGAAAATACAGATCGAAACATCTAAGGATGAATGGCACGAAAAACATTCTTTTGTGTTGATGCCCATACCTGTGGAAACCCGGTTAGGGTAGTGGCAGGTGGCGGTCCGCAGCTTCATGGAAATTCTATGAGTGAAAAACGTCAACACTTTTTACAGGAATACGACTGGATAAGAAAAGGTCTCATGTTTGAGCCTAGAGGGCACGACATGATGAGTGGGAGTATATTTTATCCCCCACAAGATCCCAACAACGATTGTGGAATTCTTTTTTTGGAGACTAGTGGATGTCTGCCCATGTGTGGTCATGGCACCATTGGTTCCATTACAATTGGGATAGAGGAAGGCTTGTTGTCGCCAAAAAATCCAGGAACCATCAAATTGGAAACTCCGGCTGGTTTGGTAAAGATAAATTATCAACAAACAGGAACAAAGGTAGATTGGGTGCAATTGACCAATGTGAAATCTTACTTAGCTGCTTCGGAACTCACCATAGAATGTTACGGATTGGGAGAATTGGTTTTTGATGTAGCCTATGGTGGGAATTTTTATGCAATTGTAGATCCTCAAAAAAATTTTAAGGGTATTCAAGAATATTCAGCCGCTCAATTAATTAATTTCAGCCAGGAAATACGGGATAAAATCAATTTAAAATTTCCAAATAAATTTGTTCATCCAGAAAATGAGACTATAAGTGGATTAAGCCATATACAATGGACAGGAAAAACCTTAAGTGCTTTGGCTACAGCTAGAAATGCGGTATTTTATGGCGATAAGGCAATTGATAGATCTCCCTGTGGTACGGGAACCTCGGCAAGGATGGCGCAATGGCATGCCAAAGGAAAATTAAAGCTGGGCGAAACTTTTATCCATGAAAGTTATATAGGATCTCAATTTACGGGGATTATAGAGGAAGAAACTTCAATAAACGGAATAAAGGCAATTACTCCTAGTATTAAAGGGTGGGCAAAAGTGTATGGCTATAACACCATCATAATAGATGATGAGGATCCTTATGCCCATGGATTTCAAGTAGTGTAATATGAAAAAAAATGTATTGATTATTGGTGGAGGTATTGCCGGACTCTGTTCAGCGTATTTCTTGCAAAAAGTGGGGCATCAGGTTACAGTATTGGATAAATCTGATATGAAGTCCGGAGCATCACATGTGAATGCTGGCTATATTACCCCCAGCCATATTATTCCTTTGGCCTCCCCAGGGATGATCTCTAAAGGGATTAAGTGGATGTTTAACCCTACCAGTCCATTTTATATGAAACCACGATGGGATATCGATTTTTTTAAATGGTCTTGGTACTTCCATCGTTCCTCTACCACGGAAAAAGTAGAAGTGGCGGGACCTTGGATAAAAGAAATAAATTTAATAAGTAGGGAGCTTTTTACGGATATAAAAAATTCGGGCGATTTAGGGGATTTCCAATTGGAACGAAAAGGCCTTTTAATGCTTTATAAAACCGATAAGGAAGGAGCGTATGAAATGCAAGTGGCGAAAAAAGCTGCCGATCTAGGCTTGGAAGTACAGTTTTTAGATAAAAAAGGATTGAATGCCCTACAGCCCAATGTGAATATGGATGTTAAGGGTGCCATACATTACGAATGTGATGGTCATACCACGCCAACGGAGTTTATGGGAAAAATGATAACGCACCTAAAAAAGGTGGGGGTCATCATTAGGTCTCACGAGGAGGTAACCGATTTTCAGTTTGCTAATGCAAAGATTGAGCAGGTGATTACCAATAAAGATATCTATGTGGTAGATGAGGTGGTTCTGGCATCTGGAACTTGGAGTGAAAATCTATCTAAAAAATTACATATTAAACTGCCCTTACAGGCGGGAAAAGGGTATAGGATAAATGTGTACAGGCCTACCGGAATCACTATTCCGGCTATTCTTATGGAGTCTAAGGTAGCGGTTACCCCTATGACCGATTACACTAGATTTGCGGGAACTATGGAGTTCTCAGGAATTAATACGTTGATTAGAAAAGAGCGCGTGGCAGCTATTGCAGATGCCACTACTCAGTATTTTCCCGATATCAAGATTAACCAAGAAGAAAAAGAGGCTGCAGAGAGTGGGCTTCGGCCTATATCTCCAGACGGACTTCCCTATATTGGGAGAACTAAACATATTAGAAACCTAACCTTCGCCACTGGTCATGCTATGATGGGTTGGAGTCTAGGGCCTGCCACAGGAAAATTGGTTTCGGAGATCATCTCAGATAAAAAGACGGGTATGGATATCATTGGCTTTTCACCGGACCGAAAATTTTAGCTCTTGAGCAGGGGTGCAATAAAAAAGGCTAAATGAATTTCTCCCTTAGCCTTTTTTTTTAATTCTATCTGTAATGGTATGTTCTATAGGTATAAACACTGTCAGTTTAAGTAATTAGTGGTCATGCCCCCCAGATTCTCCAATTAAATTAAATCCACCTTTCACAATTACCTTCTCAGTTTCCTTTATATTACCCCAATCGGTAATAGCAGTAAAACCATCGTAACTCTCCCCTACGTTTACCTCTCTGGCTTCAAAGGAATACCCTTCGCTATCTTCGGATAATAGAACTAGAACAAAATGATCATTATCTGCGGAGATAATACTTTCCTCTGGTAGTGCCTTTAGTTTTTTACTTTCCGTTATAATAGTCGCTTCAACAAACATACCAACGGCAAAAGAATGATTTTCGTCGTCATGTAAATGTCCGTGTACTTTAACGGTTCTATTCTCACTATCAATGGATGTGCCTACTAAATAGACTTCTGCATTGTATGTTTGGTCAGACGCTTCTGGAATTTTAAAATGAATAGGTTGGTCCTTTTTAATTTTCATGATATCCTTTTCAAATAAGGTTAATTCCAAATGAATATGTTCTGTATTTATAATCTCCATAATTTCATCGGAAGGGGAAACATACATGCCAGGGGAAACATTTACTTTGGTTATGTTCCCATCTATTGGAGCATAAATGGTTACTTGGGATACAATATTTCCCTTTTCAACATTATTGGGGGAGATGTTTAGCATTTGCAGTTTTTTCCGCAATCCATTGTATAATGCCAAATTCCGCTTGTATTCACTTTCTGCTCTTAAGAAATTCTTTTGGGAAGTTATTTTTTCTTCAACTAGGGATCGCTGTCTCTCATATTCCGATTTCAAATAGACCAACTGCTCAACGGATTCCATATATTCTTGTTGCAATTGAATAAACGCCGGATTTTCCAAGCTAAGTAAAGGGTCTCCTTTTCTTACCCTATCGCCAACTAATAAAGGAGTTCTTTTAATGTAACCTCCCATAAAGGCACTTATAACAGCATTGCTTTTAGGGGGGACATCTATGGCTCCCCTAACTTCTACAACTAAGGGAAAATCTTTTTCAACTAAATTTCCCAAGACCATATTTTCTCCCTCAAATTGGGCTTTGGTGACCTTTATAGAAGATTCGGTGTGCACTTCATTTTCATCAGAAAGTGGAGGTTTATTTTTATTGTTCTGATCCCCGCATGCGGTAAAGATGAGTAGGAGCACAGTGGTAATTAATATATATAGTATACGTAACATAGTAGTTGTTTTATAAGTTTAGATAATTTATGGCGATGACGGTCTGATTATAGGCATTAAGGTTCTCTAAATAGCTAAGTGTTATTTGATACCCATTTTCCATACTTTGGATGTATTGAAAAAAATCGATTTCCCCACTTTGATAACTCAGAGTAGCCGTTTTAATAATTTCATCCGCAAGCCCTTGTCCTTCGTTTTCATAATAAGAAAGTACTTCCCTGTATTTATTTAATTGTCCCATAAGGGAGTCGTATTTGGTTTTTAAGCGTATAGTATAATCTTCCATTTCTGTACGAGCAACATCCTTGGCTATTTTTGCTGCTTTTATTTTGGAGGCATTACCACTAAAGATTAACGGAATTTTGAGTCCCACCTGAAATCCATATAGGTTTTCTCCTAGATTAGCATTGGTGCCCTGAAAATAATTTAGGCTAAAATCGGGCAGTAAATGTTGTTGCTCTAGATTGCTCTTTGCATGGAAAAGTTTGTTTCTGCCTTCATAAAAAAGTATGCCTACATTATCTTCTATTTTAGCTTGTTGTAATTCTAACTTTTCCATTGGCATGCTTCTTACTCGTAGTACGGAGTCTGGCTGCACAATTTTAGATAATTCAAAAAGCGCTATTTTAGAATCCTCAATTGCTTTTTTATACAAGGCCTGCAGTTCTTTTTGTTTGGCTTGAGCGGTTATTTTTTCTAGGTAATTGCTCTCGCCAAGTTCAAACTTTCTTTGAGCGGCATGGGAAAATTGATCATAGATGGCATTTAGCTCATTATATGTTTTTTCCTTATGCCTAGCATATTGTAGCTCGTGATAAGTAGATGCCACCTCCTTTTCTAAAAGGAGCAGTGCTATCTCATAGGTGCTATTTTGCATCTCATATTGTGCCTTATTTACTCCTTTTTCGGCAAAGTACACGGTAGGAAAAAGGATATCTTGTTGTATTCCGTATACTTTTAAAGGTTTATTATTAAAGGCCATATTATTTTGATCGTATTGGTAGTACACTTCTGCTTTATCAAAACTAAATGCACTGCCTATGAGGGCTTTGGATTCCTGCACCTTTAGATCCCCCGCTTTAAGTCCGGCATTATTCTTAAGTGCAAGACTGTGGATTTCCTCATAACTTAGTCCCTGCTCCTGTGCGTTTAACATCCCAGTGGAGATTAAAAGTAGTAGTACGGTGATAGGACGGTTATAATTGGATTTAGGTTTCTCCATATCATTATTATCCTTTCTGTGGAATATAGAATAGAGTATGGGGAGCACTACCAGTGTTAATAAAGTAGCACTAATGAGTCCGCCAATTACTACAGTGGCCAATGGCCGTTGTACTTCTGCTCCTACATTTGTAGAGATAGCCATAGGTAAGAAGCCTAGTGCTGCGGCCGACGCCGTAAGTAGCACTGCCCGCAATCTGTCCTTAGTTCCTTGTATAATAAGCTGATCCGAATGTTCCATTCCTTGATGTTTTAACTCTTTAAAATGTTCTATAAGTACAATACCGTTTAAAACGGCAATCCCGAATAGGGCTATAAAACCAACTCCTGCAGAAATACTAAAAGGCATATCCCTAATCCATAGTAATATAATTCCTCCTACTGCGGACAATGGAATAGCGGAATAGATTAATAATGCGTCTTTTACGGATTTAAAAGCAAAGTATAGCAATATGAATATTAGTATTAATGCTACGGGAACTGCTATTAACAATCGATCCTTGGCACTTTGTAAGTTTTCAAACTGACCACCATAATCAATTGTATACCCCACGGGCAGTTTTATCTCGGTATCTATAAGTTGCTGAACATCATCCACCACTGATTGTAAATCCCTATTTCTTACGTTCACGCCTACTACGATTCTTCGCTTAGTATCGTCCCTAGAGATTTTAGCTGCTCCTTGGGTGTAAGTTATGTTTGCAAGCTCACTAAGTGGAATTTTTTGGCCGGTAGGGGTGTCTACATATAGGTTTTTGAGGTTAGAGATATCGTTTCTGCTTTTGGCATCTAATCTAAGGGTCAGGTCAAATCGTTGTTCTCCTTCAAAGACACTACCAAGATTGGTCCCGGCAAAGCCCATAGAAATAATTTGGTTCAAATCGGCAATATTAAGGCCATATCTGGCAATTTTAGCCCTATTAAACTTAACATTCATTTGTGGTAGTCCAGCTACTTTTTCAACGATTATGTCCGCTGCACCTTCCACATCCTGAATGAGGTTTTTTATCTCATTGCCCTTGGATTGTAGGATGTCTAGGTCTTCCCCAAAAATTTTTATAGCAATATCTGCACGTACACCGGTGATTAATTCATTAAAGCGCATTTCAATAGGCTGGGTAAATTCCACCTCCATTCCTGGAATCACGGACAGCGCTTCCTTAAATTTATCAGCTAACTCATCTTTAGAGTCAGCGGAAACCCACTCTTTTCTATTTTTAAGGGTTATGATAACATCACTTTCTTCCATAGACATAGGATCTGTTGGTACTTCTGCCGCACCAATTCTAGTTATCACCTGTTTAACTTCAGGGAAATTATCTAACAGTATCTGTTCTATTCTAGTAGTAATTTCAACAGTTTTACTTAATGAAGTTCCTGTTTTTAATACGGGTTGTATCACAAAATCGCCTTCATCCAAGGTGGGGACAAATTCACCTCCCATGGTAGTGAACAAATAGATAGACGCGGCCAAGAGTAGAGCAGATATGGACAATACCACTCTTTTTTGCTTAAATGCCCATATAATCACCGGATCGTAAACACTATTGAAAAAAGTCATTAGTCTCACCGAAATATTTTTTGGTGAAGTGTTTGCAGGCTTAATCCATAAGGAAGCAGCTACAGGTACATAGGTGAAACATAACAACATGGCGCCCAGTAATGCAAAGCTAAACGTAAGCGCCATTGGTTTAAACATCTTTCCCTCTATTCCACTAAGAGAGAGAATAGGGATAAAGACAATAAGTATGATTAACTGACCAAATATGGCCGAATTCATCATTTTAGATGCCCCATGAAATGTAATCTTATTTTTCAAAGCTTGTTTTTGACCTATGGCAACATGGGCGAGTTCGTGTCTCTTTGTGGTCATTTGAAACGCAATGGTTTCTACAATAATTACTGCACCGTCTATGATTATTCCAAAATCTATAGCTCCTAAGCTCATTAGGTTGGCATCTACATTAAAAATATACATCATGGAGAGTGCAAACAATAAACAAAGAGGAATTACAGACGCAACTACTAATCCAGATCGAAAATTCCCCAGTAGTAACACCACTACAAAAATCACGATTAAACATCCTAAGATGAGGTTCTCAGAAATGGTGTAGGTTGTTTTTTGAATGAGCTCGTTCCTTTCTAAGAATCCGTTAATAAAAACACCTTCGGGCAAGGATTCAGAAATGAGATCAATTCGCTCGTGAATGGCATCGATTACTTTTTTAGAATTAGCATCTTTTAGCATCATAATTTGACCTAGCACCTTCTCGCCCTCACCGTTTCCAGTAATGGCTCCGAAGCGTGTAGCGCTCCCAAAACTAACTTCCGCAACATCCTTAATATAGATAGGTAGTGAATTGGTAGTTTTTATCGCGATATTTCTGAGGTCATCTAAGGAAGAGATTAATCCTTCTCCTCGAATAAAGTAAGCCTGATTTGCTTTTTCTATATATCCACCTCCAGTTACACTGTTATTTTTTTCCAAGGCCGTAAAAATATCGGATATGGAAATATTCATCGCATGTAACTTATTGGTGTTGATGGCTACTTCATATTGTTTCAGCTGACCGCCCCACGTATTCACTTCCACAACACCAGGAATTCCCGAAAGTTGCCTTTTTACCACCCAATCCTGAATGGTCCTTAATTCCATAAGGGAATATGTATCTTCATAACCTGGTTTGGTATCCAAGATATATTGATAGATTTCTCCCAAGCCAGTAGTAATGGGACCCATTTCCGGGGTTCCAAATCCTTCAGGTATTTTTTCGGAAGCTGATATTAATTTTTCTGAGATCAATTGGCGGGGCAAAAACGTACCCATTTTTTCCTCAAAAACAATAGTGACTACGGAAAGACCAAATTTGGAGACGGAACGTATTTCCTTTACTCCTGGTAAATTGGCCATTTCCAACTCCACCGGATAGGTTATAAACTGTTCCATATCTTGGGTAGACAGGTTTTTGGAGGTGGTAATAACTTGTACTTGATTATTGGTAATATCAGGGACAGCCCCAATAGGGATCTGAGTAATGGAATAGAGCCCAAAACCGATAATAAATAAGGTAAGTAAAAGAATAATTAATTTATTCTTTAAACTGAATTGAATAATATTGGATAGCATAATTCATATATAAAAGGTTTTCAAGCTATGGGATATAGCTCGATTTTTTAAAAAATACTTAAAATGAATTATGCGTGCTTAGGAGGTTGAAAGATGTCGGTATTAGATATCTGTTCATAGGATTCCTGATAAAAATAGCCAGAAGTGGAATCAAATGCAGGAGGAGTTTTTAACAATATAGCTGGAGCTTCGTTTAAAACAAAGGCAGTAACAGCGTGTATACAGGATTGATGATTAAAAGGTAGGCTTTCATGATCTTTGTGCTCCTCTTGATGCTCCCTATGATGTTGTTCCTTTTGTGCGCCGTAATGCTTGGAAACAAAATCGATTAAATTATCCCCGTATTTCTGCTTGTGGAATTGGGCATGAGAAAAAAACTCATTTAACTGCGAAAAATTCACCATATCCATGTGTAGGCTTTGGATTAAAAGCAATGAGGATAGCGCTATGGAAAATAATTTGCCCATTTAGGGTTAAAGATAAAAATAATTAGAATATATATACCTGACCTTTGTCATCCTTTAAAAAAAAATGTTGGTCTTACTTGTTAAATGGATTTGCTGGCCTTTAAAGATTTCGTCTATTTTATATATAGTTGACTGAAACCACGCTTTCATCTTGCATATCCAAAAATGGTCCTTGATGCCGCATTGAATAGATATAAAAAAGGCTGCGAAAAATTAAGGTCAGCCTGTTAAAAGATTACTCTACAACGACCAAAGCATTTTGTAGTAATTCTTTCTTATGTCTGCTAAGTGGGATTATCTTTCCGTCTATTTCTACACTGGAGCCATTAAACTTATCAATTTTATCTAAATTGACTATAAATGATTTATGTATCCGCAAAAATTTGTCTGAAGGTAATTGGTCATTAAAAGCTTTCATGGTAGAAAGAATGAGCATATTTTTGTCTTTGGAGATTATCTTTATATAATCACCATACGCCTCTACCCATAAAATATCATTTAGAATAAGTTTGGTGTTTTTTAATTGGTGGTTTATATAGATGAAATCTTGCTCCGTCTCTTCGATGTTTTCTAGTCTGAAATTGGTAAGTGCCTTTTTTACAGCATTATCAAATCTTTTTTTATCTACAGGTTTTTGTAAATAATCTGCAACATTGTAGTCAAAAGCTTTCATTGCGTGATGGGCACTGGCAGAAATTACAATTATCTGTGGTTTTTCCTCCAAGGATTCCAAAAGATCAAAACCGTTAACAATAGGCATTTCAATATCTAAGAAAATTAGATCAACATCATTATCGGCCAAAAAAACTTTAGCTTCCTGTCCGTTTCTAAATTCATCTAAATAAAATAAAGAGGTATTATCTTTAATTAGCTTAGAAATGGTACGTCTCTGCATTGCAGAATCCTCGATTAGGACACATTTTAATTTACTACTTTTCATATAGCTTAGGTTCATGATACCTCGGATTTCTAAATCATTTTTAAATAAAAGAGATAGAAATATACATTCTCGCACGTTCCTCTCGTAAAACATTTTGAGAAAACTGTATTATTCCAAGGTTGGATTTAGGGTTATTTTAAACACAAATATACGGTAAGTTGCACAATTTTGACGTTTATCTTCAAAATCATACTTATAAGGCCATATTTTATGGAGATTTTTTTACCTAGGATACCCTTTTAAAACTTTAAATAAACCCAGTTTTTCTTCTGAATTAAAACTTCTCATAAACCATTGATTTTACTAATATTATAGTTGGGTATTCCTAGACGTTCAAAGTAGAAAAGGTCTCTTTATTTAAATTTTTTTAATGGGTTTATATAGTTAATTTTGTAGTATGGTAAGAAAATACGCAGCATCTTTTGTTTTTAGCATTTTAAATGTTTTCACCATTTTAATCCCAATGTTCATGTTGGGCCAGGAAATAAGATTGTTTAGGGTGCAAGATTTCAATTTAAACGGGGCAGTTAAATCCTGTATGGTCATTACCAACTATGGGAAGGAAGAATACCAATTTAATAGACAAGGAATACTTACAAAAGCCATTACGCGTTATAATGAAGGAGATTATGATATTACATTATACAAAATAAAAGACACTGTTTTATTAGAGAAACGGTTGGAGAATTACAGGGATGGAGTCTTTGTGCCAAATACATCCATTGCCAATCTTTACGCAATTGATACCACCGATGGTAAAAAAATAACCGAAAGGATTATTTCCTATAATAAGGAGTTTTTAGATCAGTATGAATATGGTTATGACGAGGAGGGAAAACTGATAACTATTAAGAGAATTAATGACAGGGGGATAGATGAAACTATAATAACTTATGAAGAGAACAATGGTGAATTGACTGAAACGCATTATTTAGATGAAGTTATTTTAAAATCTATAAGGACTTCGGTAAGGGAAGGAGATAAGCTAAGCAAGCAAAAAATAATACTTACAAAAGAATTTCTAGAAGGAGAGCCGTATAAGGCGTTGGAGCAAACTTTTAATAGTAGGGGCAATCTGCTATCGGAAATTAATTTCACCTTCAATAGGGCTAAAAACTCTTTTGAGCCAATAGAAAATAAGACCTACGAATACAACCTCCAAGGAGATCTAATTGCTGAGAAAGTAAAAAGCGGAAAATCGAATATGGAGAAAAATTACCACTACCAGTATGACGGGGGTGAAAAAAAGAACTGGATTAGACAAATTGTAACTCCAAATAATACCTACACCAGTAGAAAAATACAATATTATTCAAAGGTGCAATCCCTAGAGAGTAAGATGTAGGAAATAAAGGGAACGTTAGGTGCCACTTATTTTTCACTTAAAAAAGGATTATCCCGTTTTGCACATTAGTTGAGTTTTGAATATTGAAACGCTTACCTTACAGTTGCATTCAGTTGCTATAAAAGGGTATCGTCATTTTCGTTTAATGCTTCAAGGGTTACACAAAGGTAATTGACTTTCTATATTATAATAAAAAACATCCTGAACATAATTAAATATACAGGATCTTTTTTTATTAAAACTTTAATGGATTTCACCGGTATAGTCTACTCTTAGATTTTTCTTGCTATTTCCATTCTGGACCTGAACTTGGTAGGTCTTATTAACACCCTTATCCTTAAAATAGGTTACTCTATAGATATCTTTTTGAATAATCCAATCTGGATATTGTTTGTATATCTCGTCCCGCACAGAATTAGGTGGAGTAACATTTTTAAATTTCTCAATGGTGGAAAGTACTTTTCCTTCAGCATCATAGGTTGCAATTATCCTGCCATTGGTCTGAGAGAAAATAACCTTATAATCATCGTAATTCCCGTCAAAATTTGGGTCTTCGGTTACATCGTAATTAGCGACCTCTTTTTGTAGGTTTTGTACAAATTCAGGTGTAGCTTCGTTACTTACCATATTGTGGTAGACTAGGTTAGATATTGGACTGATAGTCACGCCTTCTAATTCAAACGCATTACTATGTTCGTCATGATTGTCTTCTTTATTTCCGTTGGTTTGTGAAAATCCAATAGAAATGAATCCCATTAGTGCGATTAAAATAAATGATTTTTTCATGATTGATGATTTTTATGATTCGTATATCTTAAAAATACCAATTTGGACCCTAGTACAATGCTACTTAGGTAGCACCTACATACGCTTTATTATAATATTAACAGGGTGAAATAGTGTAGGCATCTATTAGAAACTGAAATGGGATGCTTTCTTGTAAAGAAGGGTGGAATCAATAATTTCAATATGCTTTCTTCTAATATCCAATATACCCTCTTCCTTAAATTCTTGAAGATGCCTATTTAATACTGCTCGTGTTGTTCCGATTAATCCTGCCAACTGATTATGGGTAAAGCCGTCTATCGTTTCTATTTTATTGGTGGATTTATTGGTGTACTGTAACAATAGTTTAGCCAATCGTGTTGAGGTATCCTTGAGGCAGATATCAGATACCACATCTTCTAAGTGATTCATTTTTTTTAAAACATAGACTAATATTTGCTTAAAAAACAGCGGATTTTTTAAGGACCATTCTCGCATTCGGTTCAATGGAATATAAAGGACTTCCGTAGGAATTAGCGTTTCATAGTATAGGCTAGTGCTTCCCTCGCCGATTAATGAACAAACATTTAAAACATCGTTTTCGGTCAATAAAGAAAGTACTATTTCCCTATCATTGATGGAATCGTAGTCGTATGCCTTTACAATACCCAATGTAATGATATAAAATTTATGTAATTCTTGGTCGGACTGTAGAATGCAAGTCCTTTCTGGCCAATAACATGGATTAGCAATGGCGATTAGCTCCAACAGCGATTTATCATTAATATCAGTGAAGAGGTTGTTGTCTCGTATTTTTTTAAAATATTCAGTAGACTTTATTGCATCCATATTTTTGATTTTAATTCTGGTGGAATTCCTTTTCTATGCAGTAAAAAAAAGTAAGTAAAAAAACAAAAAGGGGGGAAATCAGATAGAGAACCTAATAAATCTCAAAATAAGTCAGGTAAAAATACGGAAAAACAACCGTTTAGGGAATTTGGTTGACAATTCTTTATCAACATGTTTTTATAGAAGGTTTAACAATTTACTTATGGGTCAACTGGATAGTAGGTCGTTTATTATATTCGGTTTAACTTCATGCCCTCCCTTAAATACAATATACTTAGCTTTACCCTGAAAGAGGGCTTCAATTTTAGGTCGCTCTTTTTCCTGGCGCTCAGGAGTGAGGAATTCATCTTGGTCACCAAAAACAATTTTTATTTCGGTATCCAGGTGCTTCAGAAATTCAAAATCGGCAATTGTAAGTTCTGGGGGAATCCCACCAGCATACAAAATAAGCTCATTACACACAATCTTACTTTTAGCAACCCACCTGGTTGCAATGGAGACCCCCTGGGAGAAACCTAGAATGATTAGTCGGCAATCCTTTGGGATGTTCTCGTTCAATAGTACCTGATCTAAATATCGGATTACATTTTCTGTTTCCAAAACCGTATTTTCCTTAGTAAGCCAGCTAGCCCCCACATGTCTATAATTAGAGCCTAGGTAATATTTGGAGGGCGCTTGGGGAGCAATAATATAGTTATCCTCTTTGGGCAGACCTTTGAAAAACTTTATAAAGTACTTGCTTAGAAACCCAATCCCATGTAACACGACCCAAACGTTTTTAGTGTTTTTGTCTAAAGTGTTTAAACTGAGATAGGTGTTAGTTGTAGTATAGGTGATTTTTTTTTCTTGGTGGTCCATATATGTTAAATAGGAAATAAAGTAAGCTATTATTTGATTTTCTAATGCTTAATTTTACAAAAAATCATTTCATGGAAGAATATAGGGAGAAAATACTTCGAATTTGCAATGAAACCAGTAAAGGTACCTTAATGGAAACCTTAGGGATGGAATATATAGATGTGGGGGAAAATTATTTAGTGGCTAAAATGCCGGTTACGCCAAAAGTTTATCAACCAGATGGCGTTTTACATGGGGGGGCAACGGTGGCCCTGGCAGAAAGTGTGGGGAGTGCAGCTTCTTTTATTTTTATAGACGCCAAAAAATATATCGTACGCGGATTGGAAATTTCTGCCAACCATGTTAAAAGTGTAAGGGAAGGAGAGGTTTTTGCCAAGGCGACTATGGTACATAAGGGACGTACCACACAAGTTTGGGATATTAAGGTAACCGATAAGGACAATAACTTAGTTTCTATTTGTAAATTAACAACCATAGCCTTACCAAGAGAATAGTATGAGATTGAATTTTTTGGACCGTATATCCCAACAATTTAAAGATCAGCTGCCTTTTGTGGCCTATAGAAAGCCCAATGAGGAGATAGTACAGTTAATTCTACAAAACAACCAGGAGCTGCATACTGTGGTAGATTATGAGGAAACCGGCTTTGTTTTCGCACCTTTCAATTCTAATGAAAACGCTATTTTAATAAAGAATGATAGCTCCTTTGCTGAAATTCTCCAATTAGAAAAGACAGAAGAGAATCTAGAGTCGGTGGCTGTAGAAGAAAATATTTCCGAGAAGACTTTTCATTTAGAGTTGGTGCAGAAAGGGGTAAATGAAATTAAACTAGGCAACCTAGAAAAAGTAGTTTTTTCTAGGGAGGTGAAAGTGAAATCGTCTCAAAATCCACTTCAATTATACCAAAATATTTTATCCCATTATCCAACTGCATTTTGCTATATCTGGTATCATCCTAAGGTGGGGATGTGGTTGGGTGCCACACCGGAATTGTTGTTGGAAATGGAAAATAGGCAATTACGGACCATGTCATTGGCGGGAACTATGAAGTATAATGGGGAATCTGAACCGGATTGGGGCAACAAAGAGTTGGAAGAGCAGCATATGGTTACCCAATTCATTACGGACTCCTTAAAAGGGAAAGTTGCATCTTATGATGTATCGGAAACAATAAGTTCACGTGCAGGAGAGCTTTGGCATTTAAAAACCGATATTTCTGGGGTAGTAAACCTGGAAACGGGAATTGGCGCGATAATACATTCCTTGCATCCTACTCCTGCAGTAGGTGGCCTACCCAAGTTGAAGGCAAGAGATTTTATTTTGAAGAATGAAAATCATCACAGGGAGTTTTATACTGGCTTTTTAGGTGAATTAAATTTTAAGGAAGAAGTGAATCGACCTGAGAAAAGAAGAAATCAAGAGAATAGAGCGTATAGGACCATTAAGAAAAAGACCCTACTTTTCGTCAATCTCAGGTGCATGAAAATACAGGAAGAACAGTTAACTATATACGTAGGGGGTGGAATTACCCGCGAGTCCGATCCAGAAATGGAATGGAAGGAGACCAGCGATAAGAGTCGCACTATGTTGAATATTATCCACCGTTAAATTTATTAGGAAATAGGATTGGTTTAAATTAGGTGTAGGTTGTATTTTTGTGCTAATGAAATACTCTATTATCCCCTCCTCCCAGACCGTGGTATACCATTGCAAGGCAAGAGGTATTAAAAATATTATTATTTCCCCGGGATCCAGAAATGCTCCATTGACCATTGGTTTCACTGAAGACCCCTTTTTTAACTGCTATAGTATTGTAGATGAAAGGAGTGCTGCGTTTTTTGCTATGGGTATTGCCCAGCAATTGAAAGAACCGGCTGTTGTTTTGTGTACCTCTGGTAGTGCCCTGTTAAATTACTATCCCGCTATTTCAGAAGCATTTTATAGTGATATTCCCTTAGTGGTTATTTCCGCGGATAGGCCGCCGTACAAGGTAGATATTGGAGATGGACAAACCATAAGACAGGAAGATGTTTTTAAGAATCATATTGCTTTTGGGGCAAATTTAAAATTGGATGTATCTCATGCTTCCGAGAAGGTTCTAAAATATGATAAAGAAAGTCTTGATGGGGCCACAGTTGAGGAGGCACAGCTAACAGTGCAGGAATTTAACGATGCCGTTTTGGATAAGGCTTTCAATGTGGTGTTTTCCTTAAATAGCCCAATACATATAAATGTGCCGTTTGAGGAGCCTTTATATGAGGTTATCACAGAACCTACCTTAACACCTAATGTTAATATTATTAGGAAGGAGCACAAGGGATTTGACCTAGAAAATTTTCAAGGATATTTAGATATCTGGAATGGGGCCAAACGGAAAATAGTATTGGTAGGGGTTAATTTTCCAAATACCGTAGATCAAAAGTATTTAGAGATATTAGCCAAAGATCCTTCTGTTATTGTTTTAAAGGAATGCACTTCCAATCTACACCATCCTAATTTTTTTCCGAGTATAGACAGTATTATAGCGCCTATAGAAAAATCGCCTAATAAAGAGGAGTTGTTCAAGCAATTGCAACCAGAAGTTGTACTTACCTTTGGCGGTCTAATTGTTTCCAAAAAAATAAAGGCGTTTTTACGCGAATATAGTCCTACATACCACTGGCATATAGATGCACATAAGGCGTCAAATACGTTTTTTAGCCTTACCCATCACTTTAAAACGGAGCCCAATACTTTTTTTGGAAAATTATTGAAGAAAAAATCAGTTCCGATAAGTGATTATCACCAGTATTGGTCCCAGGCCAAAATCCGTTATATTTCTAGGAGGGCAGCGTACATGAAGGAAATTCCTTTTAGTGATATGTTAGCTTTTAATCACCTCATGGGGAGTATTCCTAAGAAATATCAATTGCAGTTGGGAAACAGTTCTGCTATACGTTATGCCCAGCTATTTGATTTGGATGCTTCTGTAACCGTTTTTTGTAATCGTGGCACAAGTGGTATAGATGGCAGTACTTCTACTGCTATTGGTGCAGCGCTACATACTGATGAGCCAACGCTTCTAGTTTCTGGAGACCTTAGTTTTCTGTATGATAGCAATGCATTGTGGATTAAATATATAAGGCCAGATTTTAGAATCATAGTCATCAATAATGGTGGGGGCGGTATTTTCAGGATCTTACCCGGGAAGGATAAATCCGATAATTTTGAAACGTTTTTTGAAACAACGCACCAGATAGATCTTGCCGATATCGCAAAAACCTATAATTTTGACATTGTTTCAGTAGCAGATGAATCGTCATTAATATCGGAATTGGAAGGCTTTTATGCAAAGTCCCAACGTCCCAAAATATTGGAGATTAAAACTCCTAGATTATTGAATGATGAAATTTTGCTAAATTACTTTGATTTCATATCTTAGGGCGAGAAATAATTCATAAATCATTAACTAGTATTATGAGTAAAAGAGACGAATTGATCGAAAAGTATGCCGCAGACATTAAAGATAAATTTGGAGAGGCGCCAAATATGGATTTATTGACTAAGGTGACCATTGGGTGTGGACCTTCAATCTATAATGCAGATGCGTCAAAAGTTTCTGGATCGGATGACAAGGAATTGGCAACTGTAAAGAACAACTTTTTAGTTAAAAAGCTTGGATTAAAAGATGGTCCTCAATTAATGGAGGCTATTAATGCGGTTATTGAAAAGTACGGTAAATCTGAAAGAAACAAGTACAGGGCGGTAGTATATTATATGCTTGCCAAGCACTTTAAAAAGGAAGCGATTTACGATAAATAAGCAACACAATTTGAATATTAGAGCCGCTCTTTAAAAAGAGCGGCTTTTTTTTATTAGAATTCTTTTAAAGTGTATTTTTGCAGCATGATAGCACTTGGAAAATATAGTAAATTAGAAATATTAAGAGACACTACTGTTGGTCTTTTTTTAGGGGATGAAGAAGGGAATGATGTTTTATTGCCCAATAAGTACGTACCAGAGGAATTTGAGATTGGGGAGTTTCTGGAGGTGTTTTGTTATCTAGATCATGAGGAGCGTATTGTAGCTACTACTTTGGAGCCCTATGTAATGATAAATCAGTTTAGGTTGCTTCAAGTTGCTGAGGTTAATGAATATGGTGCCTTTATGGATTGGGGATTGGAAAAGCACTTGCTGGTTCCCTTTCGTGAGCAACGTAACAAGATGCAACAAGGTCAGTGGTATGTTGTATACTGCTATCTGGATGAAAAAACCAATAGGTTGGTCGCATCTAATAAGCTTGATAAGTTTTTGTCTAATGATACCCTTACCGTAAAAGAAGAGGAAAAGGTAAATCTTACGGTTACTAGGTTTACGGATTTGGGGTGGGAAGTCATCATAAATGAAAGACACAAAGGACTTGTTTATGCCAATGAAGTGTTTAAAAAGGTATCTGTTGGGGATCAGCTCGTTGGATATATAAAATTAATAAGACCGGATAATAAGATAGATGTATCCCTACAGCCATTGGGATATAAAAGTTTGGAACCTGCTGCCAATCTTATTTATGATAAGCTACAGGCCTATGGAGGATATCTTGAGCTCCATGATAAATCGGATCCAGAAGATATTAAACGGATCCTTCAAATGAGTAAAAAAACCTTTAAGAAAGGGATCGGAGCACTTTACAAGGAACGTAAAATTGAAATTAGTACAGACGGTATACGCTTGGTGTAAATCATAAAGCGATAGGTTTGGTTTTTGTGTAGGCCGAACCTGTCCTAAATGGTACATTATTAGCCTATGTAAACGTTAACTACTTTTGGATATATCAAGTCACACATTTTAGTTGGATCGCTTTTTATTGAGTAGTGTTGGTAAATTCTCCATTTACTTTTCATAAAAGGAAGGTAAAAAGCAATAAAATGTTGATTTTTAGAAGTATAACCTCTGGAAACATTAAATTTAATCCCGTACATTTCTATTTTTATCACAAATTCTTTTAATTTTACATCAGAATAGATAGAAATATCAATATTTCGCTGTTTTGTGTTATTTTTAAGTATTCACCCCCTAAAAAACAACTTCTATGCCGTTCATTGAGGAAAGCGATTTGTTAGAATTGCATAAAGATATTGACAAGGCTCAGTTAATAAATGAGCGTTTATTAGATCAGATTAAATATAAGAACAGGGAGTTAAGGCGTAGTAAAATCCAAAGGAATATATTTGGTAGTGTTACCGTACTTTTCCTAATTGTTTCTTTGGCGGTCATTTCCTATAACGCTGGTTTTGTCAGATCTACCAACTTTGAGAGTAGAAACAATCTTTTAGTTTCTATAGATAGCTTAGAAGTTATTAAGGCAAGAATAGATAATCTGAGGGAGAAAAACGAAGAACTAAGTTTAGTAAAGGAATTTTATTTGGCTAAAAAGTTCTTGGAAAAGGAAAAAATATATTCTGTTCAGGTAAAATCCTTTATAGATAATAATCTTACTCTTGCATCTGAATCTCTCGGGAACACTATATTTGCTAAGGCAAACCCATTTTATTCCTATTCTTTAGGAAACTTTGAAACTTTGGAAGAAGCCCGTTCTTTTAGATTTCAATTAGTGAAAATGGGATTTAAAGATGCATTTGTTGCGTCTTATAGAGATGGAAAACGCATAGAAATAGAAGATCCCTACTAATTTGTTGAAAACTAAAGCTTGGCTCAATGCGGCGCGGTTAAGAACCCTTCCGCTATCATTATCAGGGATTATTGTGGGCACCGCCCTAGGAACCATGTATGGTTCATTTGACTGGCGCATATTTTTATTTGCCATTCTTACTACAGTAGGTTTTCAGGTTATTTCAAATTTTGCCAACGATTATGGAGATGGCGTCAAGGGAACCGACAATGAGAATAGAGTGGGCCCTAAACGCGCCTTGCAAAGTGGTCTCTTAAGTAGGACCCAATTAAAACGTGGGATAATTATTTCTATTTTAATTTGTATAGGCCTGGTTCTTGCTTTGTTGTATTTTTCGTTTGGGACAGAAAATTTAAAATACATTTTGATATTTGGACTTCTTGGAGGTTTTGGCATTTGGGCCGCCATTAAATATACTGTAGGAGATTCCGCTTATGGATATAAAGGTTTGGGAGATGTTTTTGTATTTCTCTTTTTTGGATTGATCGGGGTAATGGGATCTATGTTCCTCTATACTAAATCCATTTATATATCTTCAGTTTTTCCCGCTGTAACTATTGGCTTATTGAGCGTTGGGGTGTTAAATTTAAATAACCTAAGGGATTATGAATCAGATAAATTAGCGAATAAAAATACAGTTATAGTGAAAATGGGGATTAGGAATGGTAAGATTTATCATATCCTATTAATAGTATTAAGTTTTGTTTGTATGCTGATTTATACTATTTTGCACTATGAAAAATGGAAGAATGTCTTACATTTATTAGCGTTTATTCCTATATTTATACATTTGGTAAAAATGCTGGGAGTAAAAAACACCGTTTTACTCGATCCAGAATTAAAAAAATTGGCACTTAGTACTTTTTTAGTGGCAATTCTATTTTATATTAGTTTTACCAATTTATAATGTCTTTAACCAACTAACCAATCAAAAACGTAAACTTTGGAGCAACCAATCAGAATTCTTATAGTAGAGGACAACGTAATTATTGCAGATGACATGCAATCTATGTTGGAGGAGATCGGCTACGTAATTGTAGACAATGTTATTGTTTATGAACAAGCGGTAGAGGTATTAAAAAACCAAGAGGTAGATTTAGTACTGATAGATATAATTTTAGCATCGGATAAGACTGGAATAGACTTAGGGAAGCATATTAGGAAAAACTATGACATTCCTTTTATTTTTGTTACTTCCAACTCGGATAGGGCTACGGTAGAAAATGCCAAGAGTGTTAAACCTAATGGGTATTTGGTAAAACCATTTGAGCAGCAGGACCTTTATACTTCTATTGAAATTGCATTATCTAATTTTACTAGTGTAGTTAAAAAAGGAGATGTACAGGAAGAGGAGGAAGATGATAAGGTAATCTCCAATACTGTTTTAAAAGACTCCATTTTTGTTAAAAAGCAACAGTTATATTATCGAATTCAATTTTCAGACATACAATTTATAAAGGCCGATAACGTATATCTTGAAGTGAATACGGTAGATAAGAAGTTTTTAGTGCGCTCCCCTCTTAAAGATTATTTGGAGAAATTGCCAAAGCATAAATTTTACAGAGCACATAAATCTTACATTGTAAATGTGGATCATATTGATGCGATAAATTCCAGGGATATTCTAATTAACGAAACCTTGATTCCTATTTCAAAGGAATTTAAAGATTTTATAATTTCTGCGATGAATTCCTAAATTCCCATTACAATAGCGTTACACAGTTAATCATTTTACTTGAGGAAATGATAGAAATAGGCGCATTCAGAATTGACGCAACTGCTTGTTTATCAGGTATTTAATTCGTATATTTAGATATAATAAAACCCCGAAAACGAGTCTCTAGCTCAAAAAACGGGGTTTTTATCTTAATGTCTATGTCCAAGATACGAAGAATCCACGATTTCCAGCACAGTTTTACATTTTCCTCCCAGACCGAAGAGTTCGATGCGTTTTACGCCCGGTTTCTCGAAAGCGATCTTGGCAAGATCTATATCGCCATCCCTTGGGACGAACTGGTAGCGGCCCTTGGTCTGAAGGAAGCCAAAAAGGGCCCAAGGTGCATCTTCTGCGCCAAGGGCAAACTTGCCCTTATGTTCCT
>NZ_AUCB01000007.1 GCF_000429545.1 Arenibacter certesii DSM 19833 | reverse complement strand
CGGCTTGCCCCGTGGCCTTGTCCAGCCAACGGCGGCGCTTAATGTGGAGAAAGACTGATTTTCCCCGTAATGGGAAATCCTGGACGACGATCTCCTTATGAAAGCCATGGCCTATTAAAATGCGGTGTTTTTCCTCTTTAGGGCTATCCTCTTTTTCTTCAAAATATAAATGAAGGGTACCCTCTTCTGTTTTATGGGAGACAAGATTAAAGTGGGTTATTAAAAGTTCCGGCAGTATAAGCTTTAATAGGTCGATAGATAATTCCAATGCTGTTCGTTTTACTGCAAATATCGAACTCCTATTTCAATTCACACACAACTTTTGAGCTTGATCCTTTATCTGTTGGTTTTCCTGATCTATGGCGTCCCACCTGTGTTTGATCCGGATGTCCTGAAGAGCTTCTAGCGCCAGCTTTTGGACATGAAATCGGTCGGTCACCTGTCTTGCCTTAGGAAAGCAGGCCTTAACGATCTGTTATATGGAGTGTGCCATATCCAAGGTGATTTCTTGGACCTTGTTCCTAATAGAAACAGGAAGTCTAAGCAATCGATCAATAATAGGTTCAGCCTTGGTGCTTTTAAATATTCCCACCAAAGCCCCCTTTTTGCTCTTTGCCTGTTTATTGGTGATTATTGTGTAAAGTTCACCACGGGACAAGGCTGTTTCGTCTATTGAAAGATAAGGACCAATATTCTGAGGGTACACTAGCCAATCATTGGCGTGGTCCTTATGTTTCCATTGATTGAACTGGCTAAGGCAATCCTTATACTGGCGCTGAAGTCTCTTCCCAGGCACTCCAAAAAGAGAACCGAGTTGTTGACTACTCAGAGCTGTTCTATCCGTTGATCTCTTTTAAAAAAGCAGCGAACTCTTTTGACATGCGGGTTCCCTGTGCGATAAAATCATTCCAATCTCGACTTGTTTTGATCCATTTTCCATCTATTAGAACATCCCAGCGCATACGTTTGAGGCTCAAGCTGACCAAGTTATCGCGGATTGGATAATCATCAATCACCCTAGGTTCCATAAAGCCACTGGCCTTGTAGGTATGATCTTTATAAAGTGCTGGTATCTGCTTTTTTTCCTCTAAAAACACAGTCAACCGATTGAAGTACAAAGGGTTCTTTATAGGCTTTTGTTCAAAGCCAACAATAGCAAAAAAGTCAAGTATTCCCTCAGGTAAAAATAAGCTCAATAGTGTTAAATCGGTTCCTTTGTCCATCCCGTAAATTTAGGGTGCAAAGAAATAAATTATTCACTTTAGACCCAATTTTTGTGCTTGGTCAGTTTAATTACTATCATTTTTTAACCATACAAATAATTTCCTGTAATAAAAGTTAGCTTCCCAATTCTTTCCCAAGAGCTTTGAGCTTAGTTCCTATTAATATTTTGGTTTTCGGGCAGACGAATAGCATGTTACCTTAAGGAAACACCTTTTTCTTTTCTCTCTTTACTATTTGTTAAATAAATCTTTACATTAAAAAAACACTTCTTTGAGTGGTCCCTCCTATAATTGCACGGTATTATCTAAAGGTTTTATTGATTTTGATTCGGTAAGTGAACTTGTTTGGTTTCTGGTTTTCAATGATTAAATGGAAAGAAGTGAGAAATGTTTTAAATCCGACGATTTTACTCAGTGAATATTTATAGTCTTTAAAGGATGCAATGTCACAGGGATTTTGAAAAATTCAATGGAATTATTTATTGTGTGATGAAAATTGAGGTGTATTTGTATTAATTGACTTTAATAGTAAGTTGACCGTGTAAGGGTGTCTCTTTAATTCTATAAAAATAATCGAATTAAAACTTCGTTTAATTTCTTTAGGTTTCATTATTGATTTCTCGCGCTTTTGATTTTAGGCTATTGCTGATTCTGTTTAGTTGTATTAGTTGTTAAATTAGCGGGTAATCCTAAGTATTGCCAAGTGTTCTAGGTATTATTTCGGTTTGGTAATGGTATGTTGAATTGAATTATTTGTGGTTATTTTTTGTTTCGTGTTTAATTAATATTAGATTAGCTGTTGTTAATAAGCTGTTAATTAGACTTTTTTTATAGGAAATACCCTATCTAATAGGCTTTTGTCTTTTTGCAAGCTCTTGAAGTGGGTAGAAATAGGTTAAAATGGAATATAAATGAAATAAAATGAAAATAATGAGAAGATATTTATTGCTGTATTTATTATTGATTGTATGTTTTGTAGGATGTTCGCAGGATAATCAGTTAGACCAATCAGAACCACCTAAAGCTGAGGAGGTTAATACTGTTTCTGAAATTATCTCCAGTGCAGAGTGGTCTGTTAAGAAGGTTGCTGATAATGTAAATTGGAAGTATTTTCATTTTGATGCTTTATTCTCTTCTAAGCAAAGCATTACCGTGTTAGAGGTAAATGGTAACCCTGAGAAAACTATCGTAGATATTCCAAATGTAGAATCTGGATTTTTAAAGACTAGTGATGCGGCAATTAATAATAGAGCAGTTGCTGCAATAAATGGATCTTATTTTGACACCAAAAATGGAGGGTCGACCGTATTTTTTAAAAAAGCTGGAGAGATTAAGAATGAAACACGCTCTGGTTTTAATTGGTACAGGGAAAATGCTGGGCTTGGAATAGATGCGGCAGGTAAAATATCAATCATTAGGAAGCCAGCGTCTGGCTGGCGAGATGTTGAGGGAGAGTCGTTATTGGTGTCGGGGCCTTTGCTGATGATGGATGGAGAGATTTTGTCTCAGGATGATAATAAGTTTAATAATAACCGACATCCTAGGACAGCAATTGGAGTGACAGCGGATAATCGTATTCTAGCGGTTGTTGTAGATGGCAGGGCTTCCCAGGCACAGGGAGCTTCTGTAGAAGAAATGGCCATCATAATGGAAGCCTTAGGTTGTAGAGATGCAATGAATTTGGATGGCGGGGGTTCCTCAACCGCGTGGGTTAAGAATTATGGGGTAGTTAACTATCCGTCTGATAATAAAAAATTTGATCACGAAGGAGAGCGTGGAGTCGCAACTGTGATTACTTTTTCGAATAAATAGTCAATCTTAAAATAAATTAAATCTTAAATGATGAAGAAATCTTTACAAAGTCTGCTTCTGGTATTGGTTTGCTTAGCTGTTTCCCAAGGATTTGGACAAGATCGAGTAGTTACAGGTAGCGTTGTGGATGAAGAGAATTTTCCATTGCCTGGGGTTACTGTTCAGCTTAAAAATACCCAAAAAGGTGCAATAACTGATTTTGATGGGAATTTTACTATATCTGTGCCTGATAATGATGAGAATATATTGATTTTTTCATACCTAGGGTACGCTAGACAAGAGGTTGCTTTGGGCTCTTCGAATAGTGTTAGTGTAGTGATGGAGGATGATGTTAGTGCCTTGGATGAAGTGGTTGTGGTGGGTTATGGTACCCAGAAAAAAGAGAACTTAACCGGGGCTATAAGTCAAATAAGTGCAGAAGATATTGCAATGAGGCCTTCTCCAGATATTGTGGGAACTCTGCAAGGATTGATGCCTGGTTTAAATATCCAAGTGAATACTGGAGATCCTACTGCGACTCCTGATATTAATATTCGAGGGTTTAACTCAATCAACGGTGGGGGTCCATTAGTTATGATTGATGGTATTGAAGGAGATATTGGTAGAGTGAATCCAGAAGATATTCAGAATGTTACGGTGCTAAAGGATGCGGCTTCAGCGGCCATTTATGGAGCTAGAGGAGCTTTTGGTGTAATTTTGATTACTACTAAGAGTGGTAAGTCTGGAGACATGAGAATTAATTATACAACTAACTATGGATTTACCTCTCCCACAACTAGAACGGATTTTGTATCCGATCCATATGTGTATGGGAAAACCGTAGATGCGGCTATTTTTGGGTATAACGGCTCTAGTTATACTGGTTATGATGATATGGACTGGGAGACTATTCGAATGGTTGCTAACGGAGAGATAGAGCCATTTCATCAAAAACAGCCTAATGGTTCTTATAAATTTTTCTATAAAACAGATTGGCACGACTACCTATTTAAAAAAGTTCAGCCATCCTCTATACATAACATTTCTATTTCTGGAGGAGGTGATAAATTAAAGGGGTATTTGTCTGGAAGGGTGTACAACCGGGAGACTATTAACAATATTCAGGATTCAGATTTTAATCGATATAACTTGAAGTCTACGCTTACGTTTGACGTAAACGATTGGTTGCAACTTTCCAATAATACTTTATTTAGTCGTGAGATGAATCAAGAGTATGGAGGGTTTCGGAATGGATATGGTGGTCTTTGGAGTACAACAACCTGGTATGATATGATGGCTTTTTATCCTTATGAGATAGATGGTGTTCCTACGGATGTAGGGAGAAGTGGTAACGGAGGTCAAGGTGGTGGCCCTGCTATGGAAGATGGTAATAACTGGCGTAAATTTAATACGGAACAGTTTACAAATACCTTTCGTGCAAAAGTTACTCCAATAAAAAATTTAGAAATAAATTTTGATTATAGCAATAGAATTACCAATACGCATAACACGTATCGTTATAATCCATTCGAATATTTATCTACTGACAGGTTAACATTGACAACGGCAGGTGTTAATAGTTTGGGAGAGTATAGATGGAGAGACTATTATAACGCTTTAAATGTTTTTGGTACCTATAGTCTTCAGCTTCTAGATGACCACAACTTTAAATTGTTGGCAGGATACAACCAAGAGGATTACGATCGTGATAGAGTGTATGCGCAGCAGGGAGGTTTATTAATAAGAGATAAAGCTAATTTAGCATTCGGTACTGAAATGTTAAATGCTGATGGATCAGCACTTTTATGGGCGGTTCAAGGGTATTTTGGAAGATTTAACTATGACTATAAGAACAAATATTTATTGGAGGTTAATGCCAGGTATGATGGATCTTCCCGATTTCCCGAGGATAGTAGATGGGGGTTCTTCCCTTCCATTTCTGCGGGTTGGCAGGTAAATAGAGAGGAGTTTTGGAAACCCTTGGAAGAGGTTGTTAGTAGTTTAAAGTTAAGGGGCTCCTACGGGGAACTTGGAAATCAAAGCGTGCCAGTAAATACCTTCCAGTCATTGATGCCTATGGGATTGTCTAGTTGGATGAATCATGGTGAGCCTTTGAATTATGTATCGGCTCCTGGACCCTTGCCTAAGGTGGTTACCTGGGAGACTACCAAAACTTTGGATTTTGGTGTAGACTTAGGGTTTATGGGTAATAAGTTGACTACAACATTTGATTGGTATAGAAAAGAAACAGAAGGTATGTATTTGCCGAGTACGCCATTGCCTTCAGTTTTTGGCGCATCCGAGCCTAGAGAAAATTTAGCATCTTTAAGGAATACTGGATTCGAGCTAGGGATAGGATATAAAGATTCCTTTATGGTTGGAGGCTCTCCTTTAGCGATAAGAGCATCTGGTAGTTTATCTAACTTTAAGGGTGTTATCACAAAATATGATAATCCTGAAGGTCTAATGAGTTCTTATTGGGAAGGTCAGGAGTTAGGGCAGATTTGGGGGTATCGTACCGATGGACAATTCCAATCTGATGAAGAGGCCAAGGCTTATCAAGACTCTTTTGACAATCCGTCTCAGGATTTAGGGGATGTCTATAGGTATATTTTGAATACAGTTCAAAATAATGAATGGAATAAATTACGCGCCGGCGATGTTAAATATTTAGATACCAATGGAGACGGGAAAATTGACAAGGGGGATTATACCTTGGAGAATCATGGAGATTTAGTTCCTATTGGAAATGCAATGCCTAAATATACATTTGGCTTTAACTTAAGCACAAGTTGGAAGGGGATAGATGTCTCCTTGGCCGGTGCCGGGGTTGGAAAACAAAATTGGTATCCAACTGGTGATATTTACTGGGGTACTTATCAAAGACCTTACCTTACTTTTTTGAGAAAAGATTTGGTTAATAATGCTTGGACCCCAGAAAGTGGCGGTAAATATCCGCAAATTTATAGGGGTTATGCTTCATTGCAATCTAGGCGCTCTTTATATGAAATGAATGATCTTTACTTGGAGAATGTTGGGTTTTTACGTGTGAAGAATTTAACTATCGGATATACCATTCCGCAAGAAATAATGTCTAAGGTAAATATTCAAAAACTCCGAGTATATTTTAGTGGCGAAAACTTGTTTACATGGAGATTTGGTAATCTAACCAAATATATAGATCCGGAACAAGCGGGATCCGCTATAAACTACTCTAACCCTGGAAGTGCTGTAGGAAGAGCTGATTTAAGGGATTACCCTATGGGGAAGACTATTTCAATAGGAATTAATTTAGGTTTATAATAATTTATAATTATTTAGAAATGAAAGGATCTAGTATATATCGAATAGGTTTTGTTTGCTTGGCTGTAGTGCTTTTTAGTTGCGATAAGGATTATTTAAACAGACCACCAGAAGATCAAGTTGATGCAGAATTCTTCTTTAATACGGCGAAGGATTTAGAGGTAGCGACAAACGATTTTTACACAATGATTTCTGGTAAAGACGTTTACACTGACGATTCGCATTCGGATAATGTGGTGCCATTAATAGCATCAGACAGAGTAAGGGGGAGTAGAATTGTCCCCACAAGGAGAGGTAGTGGTGGATGGTCTTGGGGGAGGCTTAGGGATATAAATTTTTTCTTGGAGAATTATCACAAGGTTTCAGATGAGGATGCCAAACTTCATTACGGGGGGGTAGCACGTTTCTTTAGAGCGTATTTTTACTTCGATAAAGTGCAAAAGTTTGGTGATGTGCCGTGGTATGGAAAAGTTTTAAAAGCTGGAGATGAGGGTTTATATAAGCCTAGGGATTCTAGAGAGCTTGTTATGGATTCTATAATGGTCGATATAGATTACGCCATTGATCATATTCCAGCTGAAAAAGAGCTTAATAAGGTAACTAAGTATACGGCTCTTTTACTGAAAGCGAGGATCGCCCTTTATGAGGGTACTTGGAGAAAGTATCATGGTAAAGGAGATTATGAAAGGTTCTTAAATGAAGCGGTTGTAGCAGCTGAAACGTTGATGAATTCTGGAGAATATTCTTTGTTTACCTCTGGGGGAGCTGATGCTGCCTATAGAAACCTCTTTTCTAGAGATAATCAGGATATGGTTGAAACAATTTTGGCGCAAGACTTTGAGCGTGAAAAAGAGCATCATAATTTAGGATATTTAATGACGGCACCAACTTCCGGTGCATGGGGTGTTCCAAAAGATTTGGTGAATAGTTATCTAATGAAGAATGGAACTCGATTTACTGATGTCGCTAATTATGATGAGATGGAGTTTTATGAAGAGATGCAGAATAGAGATCCGCGATTAAAACAAACGACGGCTGGTCCTAATTTTATAGTAAACGGTGAAAGTAGTGTTGAACCAGTAACCCTTGCAGGAACTACTACAGGGTATCGGGTAATTAAAGGACTTCCTTCTAAGGACCAGTGGAGTGCTGCTCATTTCGATTTAATTGTTTTCCGTTACGCCGAAGCGCTGTTGACTTTTGCAGAAGCGAAAGCTGAGTTGGGAGCTATAACTCAGGCCGATTTGGATAAGAGTGTCAATTTGTTGAGAGACAGGGTGGGGATGCCCCATTTAAATTTGGCTAACGCCAATGCCAATCCAGATCAATACTTGGAGAATATGTACGTGAATGTGGATCAGGGTTTAAATAAAGGGGTGATTCTAGAGATTAGAAGGGAACGGAGAATAGAAATGTTTAACGAAGGTCTACGGTGGGATGACTTAATGAGGTGGAAGGAAGGAAAGAAAATTGAGCAACCCATGGTAGGGATTTATTTTTCCGGATTGGGAGGTTATGATTTTAATAATGACGGGAATGTTGATGTTTACCTACATGATGGAGATCCATCTGGTGCTCCAAGTACAGCCACCACACTTATAAATATTCAACAAAGACCTTTGACAAATGGTACATCGGGGAACCTTAATCCTTTTAGTTTAGGTGGTTCTTTTGACGAGAGTAAGGATTATTTATATCCGTTGCCTTTAGAAGATTTATCCTTGAATTCAAATTTAGAACAGAACCCAAATTGGTAAAAAAATAAACTAGAATCTCTAAATTGATAAGTTTAATAAAATATGAAAAGATCAGTATTGCTATTAACCTGGACCTTCCTTGCATTTGTTGCATGTTCTTCGGGGGCAGAAGAAACAAAAACAGCCCCTACTGATAAAGTAGAGCTCAAAGATCCGCCTTTAAAAGTTGGTTATAGTATACCGTTTGGCGGAGATAAGTTTGAACTGAAGAACTTGAAATATGCAAAATCCGTGGGAGTGGATTACGTGGAAGTATCAGGAATGTCTGCCTTTATTGATGACCAAAGAAACTTTAAATTATCAGAATTAGAGATTAAAGAAAGATTAAAATGGGCCAAAAAAAATGCGGATGAAGCAGGTATTAAAATTTGGTCTATTCATATGCCCTTTGGTGCTAATTTGGATTTATCCTTGGTTAACGAAACCAATCGTAGGGATGTGGTAGCTAAGCAAGGTAGGTTGGTTGAGTTGTTGGAGATTTTAGAACCCCAAATAATTCTATTTCACCCAAGTTATTATTTAGGGTTAAATGAAAGGGACCTGCGAAAGGCGCAACTTATAAAATCAGCAAAGGAATTAAATGAGGTGGTGAAGAGTATTAATGCTACCATGGTAATAGAGAATTTGTTAGGGCCGGAACTATTAAAGGACGAAAATCGTGAGCGACCTTTACTTCGTACGGTTCAAGAAACCATAGAAATTATGAATAGGCTTCCAAATTCTATCGGTTCTGCTGTTGATATGAATCATATTAAGAACCCGGAAGAATTGATATTGGCAATGGGAAGTAGAATGAAATCGGTTCATATTGCAGATGGTACAGGTAAACATGAAAATCATTATTTTCCATGTTCGGTAAAGGGACAAAATGATTGGACGTTAATTTTAGCTGCCTTAGATAAGGCAGGGTATAGAGGTCCTTTTATGTATGAGTCTGCATACGATGATGAAAAAGATCTCATGGTGTGTTATAAAATGCTATATAACAATTATCTAAATGCGTCCTATTAATGGATGGTAGAATAAGCATAGAACTTCATTATTTTGAACATAAATAAGAAGGTATCTTAAATTTAGCTATAAGAGTTAGACTTATCATGTTAAGAATCTTTTTTTCAGCACTTCTTTTTAGTTGTTTAGGGACTATTGCCCAAGCGCAGAATGCTACTGCTGTTAAATTCGTGGATGCTTTGAAGTTTCCCCTTTTGGGGAGTACCAAGATAGCCGATACGGAGCACTATTATAGGATCCGGAAGGATTTAGCAGCCAATTTCCCCAAAAGGGTGAAAGCCTTGTCCACAAACACAGCAGGCTTTAATGTTCCTTTTAAAACCAACTCTTCCTCCATTAAATTGAGGTGGACACTCAGGGAATATAATTCTCTTTGGAATATGACTCCTTTAGCGGTTGCCGGTTTCGACCTCTATGGATGGAATGGGGAAGAATGGCAATTTGTAGCTGCAGCAAAACCAACAGGACTTTCCAATTCAACTACTGTCATTGAAAACCTCGATGGGAAAATGCAACGTTTTAGATTGTATTTCCCCTTGTACAGTGGCGTTACTGAGGTGGAAATTGGCGTGGATAGCGGCAGTGACATCCAACCATTAGAGGATTTCTATTTACCTTCTAAGCAAATAGTGGTATATGGATCTAGTATAACCCAAGGCGCATCGGCCTCTAGACCGGGAATGATATTTACTTCTATTCTTGGTCGCAGGTTAAATATGAATTTTAGCAACTTAGGATTTAGTGGCGCGGGAAAAATGGAACGCGAAGTGGCAAACGTTTTGAAGAATTCCCATCCAGATCTCTTTATTTTGGATTGCGTGCCTAACCCATCCATAGAAGAGATAAGAACTAGGACATTGCCCTTTATTGAAACCTTGCGAAAAGAGAATCCCTCCGTACCTATTCTCATGGTGGAAAGTGTTTTTAGGGAGCATGGACATTGGAATGAGAAAATAGGAGCTAAGGTTATCGGCCAGAATAACGCCTTTAAAGAGGCGTATAGCCAATTGAAGGAGCGCGGGATGGAGCAAATCTATTACTTGGATAATACGGCTTTAATAGGTACGGATCATGAAGCCACCATAGATGGCACCCATTTTACCGACTTGGGCCATAAACGGATTGCCGATAAATTATTTCCCGTAATAAAGAATATTTTAAACGGAAGTTTATAACCGTTAGTTGTGTAGAGTAGCTGAAAGGAAGCTTAAATAATTATTGTAATAATGCCAATTTAAAACAATGTAATGATGAATAAAAAGATTCATTTTAAAGCAATTGCAAAACTGCTTATAGGAGTTTTTGTCATGTTTCATTTTATCGGATGCGACAAAAATAAAAATAGCATAGATCCTAAATTAGTAGTATCAAGAGATTCTTATGAGGTCTCTAATGGGGATAATCAGTACAACATTGATTTGTTGTCTAATACAACTTGGGAGGCCCAAACTAATGTAGAATGGATAACCTTGGAGATGACTAGTGGGACCAATGGAAGAATTGACCTTCCATTTTCGGTGATCAGAAACGAGGATGATGAGAGAGAGGGGACTATCACCATTACCTTGGGAGAAGGAGCTTCTTATGAAATACTAGTTATCCAAGAGGCAGGTAATACCGATAATATTTATGTACGCCCCAACGGTACCGGGGGTGGTTTTTCTTGGAGCGAGGCAACTGATTTGGCAACTGCTTTGAATTTAGCAGTTAGTGGAAATACCATACATATAGCGGAAGGTACCTATGAGCCTAGTGAGACCATTACTGGGGGAGATTCTGCAAATGTTCGGGACTTAACATTTGAAATCTCAAGGAATATCTCCTTAGTTGGTGGATATCCTATAAATGCTACTAAAGATACTGAGCCAAATCCTGAGCAATACAAGACAATTCTTAACGGAAATGACAGTTCGTATCATGTAGTGTCAGTATCTGCAGTTAAGGAAGAAGGAGCTAAGGTAGAATTAGTAGGGCTAACTATTACTAGTGGGCATGCTGGTGATTTGTCTGCCTCTGCAGACATTAATGGCCTTGGATTTAGAAGAGATTATGGGGGCGGTATAACCATCGGTAATGCGGTGGTAGATATACGTGATACCCATATAATTGATAATAAATCAGAGAAGTTTGCTGGGGGACTTTATGCTTTTGCAGATGCTTTAGTGACAATCGATGGGAGTGAGATAAATAATAATAGCTCTATAAGCAATGCGGGTGGCATATGGATTAGAGAATCCAAAGCTTTTATTTCTAATACCAAGATTTTGGCCAACTCTGGTGGAACCGCTGCAGGAGTGCACGGATATCCTGATGCTGAAATTTATATGAACAACTCTATAGTAGCCGATAACAAAGGAAGATCTTATGGGGCCGGATTTTACATCAGACAAAATTCAATTGCTATTTTAACTAATTGTATGATAACCGGCAATAGTAGCACTTCCAAAAATGGAGGAGGTGGTATAATGATGTATAACAACAATAAACTTACTCTTATCAATACTACGATCACAGATAATGCGGTTCCAACAGGTCCTGGTGGTGGTATCTTTAGACGAAGTGGGGAGAATGAACTTACCTTATACAATTCTATTGTGTCAGGAAACAAGCAGTTAGTAGATGGAGAAGATATTGATGTCTTTGAGGCAGATGCTCAAGCTCCACAGATAATTTCCTCAATTTCCGCTGCCGCGGTGATAGACCTCAATGGAGTAGAAATTGATGGAGTCACTTTTAATCATACTTCCATGCTCCAAGACCATGGGAATTATGTAATTCTCCCTGTAGGTGAAGATAACCCTGCTTTACTATACGGTACAGAATTGGAAGAACTTGTAAGAATTGGAAATCAACAAGAACCTAAGGTGGAAGCAGATGTTATTTCCTCGGATTTACTAAATAATAGCCGTTCAGGTCTTAAGACGATGGGGGCTGTAGTGAAGTTTAATTAGGTGATTATACTAGGGTTGACCATAATGAGACTATTGTAAGTCGTGAAATATGAGATAATACTGTCTCATTATGGCTTAATTAAATTATAAATCTAGATGAACTTTTGTATTTTGGGAGGGAGAAAATAGTCGTTATGATGGATAGACAAACTAAAGTCGTGTAATACCTTATAGGTGCTATTTTTAAATTTAGATGGCAGGGAGCCATATAGAATAAATAAAAGTAAAATGAAAAGATTCTTACGATATAGTAAAATAGTATTAAGGAGTTTAATGGTGGTCTTACTGTCTGTGACCTTCTCCTTTTGTGGTAGCTTAAGTCTAGATCAGTCTAAAGAGGAATCCGTAGAAGTTACCGTTGAAACCCCCATTCTAAATATTAACGATGAAATTACTGTAGTGCCTAGTTTTTCTCCTAATGTAAAGCCAACGCAAACATATAATTGGGTAACAAGTAATCCAGATGTGGTTACCCTTAAGGTGATGGAAGATTATTCGGTAATACTTTCAGCAAAGAAAAAAGGAGCTGCTACTATTGCTTTTTATTCTCAAGATGAAAGCCTATTCTCAAGTTTTGATATTACAGTCAATGGCGATGAAGATGATGGTGTTTTAAAGATTTTAGCTATAGGGAACAGTTTTTCTATGGATGCTATTGAAAATTACCTACATGAACTTGCTGCCGCCGAAAATATCCCGATGGTAATTGGTAACCTGTATCGCGGTGGTGCCTCGCTTGAACAGCATTGGAAGCATGCCCAAAATAATCAAGCAGCTTATGAGTATAGAAAAACAACAGAAAACGGTAGCAAATCTAACACTCCTGAAACTACTATTGAAACCGCGGTGTTGGATGAAAATTGGGACTATATCAGCTTTCAGCAAGTAAGCGGGAATTCGGGAAAATATCAAACTTTTCTTATGCCCTTGCCAGCGTTGATGAAGTATGTAAAAGACCGTAGTACCAATTCTGAGGTTAAGTATATTATTCATCAAACCTGGGCCTATTCTAAAAATTCTACCCACAAAAATTTTTCCAATTATGGAAACGACCAGGAAGCTATGTATTCAGCCATTGTGAATACAATACGTAAGGCTAAGACAAACTTTGGGCTTGATGTATTGATCCCTGCAGGCACCGCTATTCAAAATGGACGAAATACTAGTATTGGGGATAATTTTACTCGAGATGGTTATCACCTAGATTATGAAATAGGTAGATATACCGCTGCATGCACATGGTTTGAAGCGCTTACTTCCATAAATGTGGTGGGGAATTCATTTATTCCAGATGGAATGACTAACGAGGAAGCAGATATTGCTCAGCGTGCCGCTCACGCTGCAGTTCTTAATCCAGATGAGGTAACGCCACTTTCCTATTAGAAGTTAACATGGAGCGTTAAAGTCCGAATCTCGGAGTTCACCCTATGGATTTCAACTACGCTTAATATTAGCTACGACAAAGGGCCTGATCAAAGGGAAAGCTATTCAGAAATATATTTTGTAATTAAACATTTAAAGCTCTAATTAAATCTCATCCAAATCAGGAACTCTAAATTTTTCAATATTCCAATTGGCTTTTTTAGCCCCTGCCATGTAGGCCGATTCTAAAAAGTGGAGTACATCTTGTTTGGGGTTGACTGATTTCAATAAGATGTTGTATTTCAGAAGTGCCATTGGGCTCCCGTTGTTATCTATCCACTCTGCTGAAGCAGGTTTTATAGTCTCTTTGTTTAGATCTTTGGGCGAGGGGTAGGTATAAGAATAGAAGGCGGGTTCGGGAATATTTTCATCGCCCGGCCAAAAGCCAAAACTTATACATTCGTGGGAATACGCATCTTTATCAGAGAGTCTTGCTTCTGCGGGCATTGGTGGTGCCTCATTACCAGAGAATCTTGTTACCACCAAATCCATAGAGTGCCAATAAAGTTGCACCGGACAGGTTTTGCCGTAAAAGCGACCGCTAAATTCTTTAAAAACATTATTTATCCATAGCAGGGCTCGCCACAAATCCGTTACGTAATTTTTATCATAGTGATGGTATTCCGTAATTTCTCCAAAAGACTTGTCAATTCCTAGGTCGAAAGGAACGTCGACTATGGAAACCGAGATGTTCAAATCTTGAAGTATCTCCATCAGCGTGCGATAAAAGTCCGCTACAGTTAATCTTTCGTTTAGGGGGAAACGCTCATATCCCCCTTGGCTTGTATTAACTTCCGCTTGATGATCTAACACATTTATGGTGATTTTAAATTGATCTGCACCAGAATTATATGGTATATCTCCGGTTGTAAATCCATTAGTGCCTATATATTCTGTAATATACCACCAGTGATTTTTTCTGGGGGTCATTTTAAGTCGGACTTTCCCTAATATCTGCAAAAACAGGTGCAGCGTCATCTTCTTATCAATATTCTCACTATAAGGAAGTTTTGGTAGTTTAAATTGATTTTCCATAGGACTACTATTTTGAGTTATCACTTAAAGCACAAGTCAAAGTAAAGTCTAAAAGTTAATCAATTCCTTGCTTTTTTACATGGTTTCAACCGAATTTTCTTGTCTTTCACAGCAAATTAAGCGTATGGATATCTTTTGAAGCATTCTATTTTTACCTTGTAAAAATTAGTTGAACATTGATTGCCAATGTTATATGATCCGCTTAGTACTTTAAAGATAGGCTCAGTCCTTGTTGAAAATGTTGTGAAAACCCCATTTTTGCCAATTTTTAAAACTTATAGTTGTAACCAAATCGAATTACCTGAGTTTCGTTGTAATCTGTGCTAGTATAGGAAAAATTACTTCCATCGATTTCTTTTTTAACTACCATGGTGTTCAAAAGATCTGTAGCATTTAAAAACAGTTCTCCTTTACCGTTTTGGATGGCTTGTTTTACTCCCATGTTTAGGGAAAATCTCGAGTCGATTGTGCCTTGTGGAATAATGTCCGGGGCAAGGTAAATAGCGGTAAACTGTGCCTCAGTGTTTTTTCCAAACTTAAAATTAGTGTTCAGTTTAATATTCCCAGAATATATACTTTGCTCTTCTGCAGTAAAAGTGTTTTCTATAGGGTATTTATTGAAAACTGTAAATGAATCTATTTGATTGTAATACCCATTAAAGTTTATATTTCCATTTATCTTATCGGTTAACTCCTTATTTATTACCACTTCGATCCCTGTATTATAACTTTTTCCTATATTTTGAGAAATATTATAAATCAGGTCTGAGCCCTCCACAGTGGTACCCACTCGCATAATTGTACCATCTGAAACACGATGATAGGTGGCCCCATAAAAATACCCCTTGTTAAATCTATTCCTGTATCCCAATTCAAAACTGTTAGTGAACTGAGGTTGTAAAGCCGGATTACCTACTTTAATGATCTCAGCATCATCATACTTTGGGAAAATTCGAATATCCTTTTCATCAGGACGGTCTACCCTGCGGTTATAAAAAGCAGACAATCTGTTGTGATCATTTATTTTATAACTCAATCTGGCATTCGGGAAAGGTTGAAAATAATCATATCCATCACTTTGATAAGTGTTATGATTAGGATCCACATCATAACGCAGATCCACATATTCCACCCTTAAACCAATTTCTGCCTCTAGTTTCTTTACTTCATAGGTATAGTTTCCATAAAGTGCGGGAATCGTTTCTTTATAAGTGGCTATTCCGTCTGCTCCGGTATCTAAAACAGAATTGTCTGCGGATGGATTAAATTGCATGTCGGTTGGAATAGTTCTGCTACGGAACTTTATCCCTGTTTCCAATAACCCATGTTTCAAGGGTTTGGTATAGTCCAATGTAAAATCGGCCACTTTTTGATCAGCTATAAGATAAAACCATTCATCCGCAGTAAACGAAGGGGTGGTATTGGTAAAGAAATATTTCTCATCTTCCCTGTCAAACGTATAATTGAAGCCTACATTTAGCGTATGCCCGGGTTGTTGAAATTTATGCTCATAAGACACAGAGGCCATTACTGCAGTAAGCACTTCATCTTCAAGAAACTGCCAAAGCCTTAGACTTTCTCCGGTACTTCCATTAAAAAATGGTTGATCACCATTGTCTTTGATGGTTTCTTGGCTGAAAAACCCTGAAACGGTTAGGGTATTAGAATCATCTATAAACCAATCGAACCCTGCTGTAGAGGTGAATAAATTAATGTCTCTGTTTCGCTTCATCTGTTGGTCAATCACCCTGCCATTATCATAGGTCCTAGTTACAAATTCATTTTTTCTAAGTGTTTCCGTGTAAAGGTTATCAGCTTGTAGAAATAGGTTGATTTTATCTTTTCGGTAATTCAGTGAAACAGAAGGGTTAATTTTAGGAGTAAACTGATATTGTGGGCGAATACCAGGAAGGTTTTCTTTTCGCTTCCACAAAGATCCAAATCCAGTAGATAGTCCAACCGTACCATTTAGTCCTGCCTGTTCTTCTTTTTTTAGGATGATATTAATAATTCCCGCATTTCCACTAGCATCATATCTTGCCGATGGGTTATTGATAATCTCAATTTTATCAACAGCCGATGAAGGAATATTTTCCAATGCATTCTGATTGCCAAACCCTGTTAGAGCTGTTTGTTTACCATCTATCAATATCACTACCTGATTGTTGCCTCTTATCTGAACCTGACCATCCTGTGTAGTTACCCCTGGAAGGTTGCTCATGGATTGTAGAACACTTCCACCACTTTGACTCACATTATTCTCTAAGCTGAAGGTCTTTTTATCCATCCTACCCGTTATGGCATCTTGTTGACCCGTGACAACAACTTCATCTAATTGCTGAATGTCTTCTTCTAATAATATGGAGCCAATATCAATAAATTCTGAATTAGAACCGATGAACAGAGGGAGGCTGTAATTCTTGTAGCCAATGTAGGAAGCTTCAATGACATAGTCGCCAGGCACCGCATCTGAAATGGTGAACAAGCCTTTGTCATTTGAAATTGTGCCCGATACAAATGACGAATCTGAAGATTTCTTCAAAATTACATTTACGAAAGGCAATTCCTGACCTGAGACCTTGTCCTTTATGTCACCTGAAACACTCACGGATATATTTTGTGCGATTACGCCTAAGGGCATAAGTAAAACCAAAAGGATAATAAATGAATCAATCTCAATTGCTCTTGTCATTTTCTTTACGCTATGGGAAATAGGATTTGTTATCATTAATAATGGATCTTTTACATGTAATTTGAATGCAACATTAGGTTGCGGTTTATTAACTTTATTCTCACTAACTAGTTAAAAACTAGGGCAAATTGCAAGTTAGCGACTATTTTAGGTAAAGGCAAGTCAATTTATGAAAGACAGCTTTACTGTAAATTATGTGATTGAATTGTTTAATTTATGGGGTCGGACATTTAAATGAGGATAGGGACAGAATATCCATTATTTTTAATTTTAATTAGAGGATTCCATCTAGATAGGGAAAGAACCCGAGGAGTGAACTGTGGTATTCAAGGAAATTAATATAGCTTTGAGTAAAAGGGTTGTTTATATAATGAGTTAAAAGTTATTAAAAGCACAGAATAACAGCAACGATAAGCCAATGACGTATATATTATTTATAGCTTCTTTCAATGCGTTTTTCTTTCTTGCATTACTTCTGCAAAAAAGAACAAAACAACTTCATGATAAAATATTGATCTTTTGGTTGCAGTCTCTTGGGTTGGCTACCGCAACTTATGCCTTGTCAAAAGTTTATTTTGCTCCATCTGCTATTTTGTACAGTGCTATAATCGGTACATTTTTATTACATGGACCTTTTTTATATCTATATACTAGTGCTTTAACGCTAAACGAAAAATATTTTAAGGTTAAGAATTTATTGCATTTCGCACCATTCTTGGTCTTTATGCTTTACCTGTTTATTGCAAATCAATTTCCTGAATATTCAAATAGAATTACCATAGATCACGTTTCAGGAGATTCAACCAATCCACCTGTGCTATTTTTGCTCTTCCTCATTATCACTGCATTATCGGGGCCATCTTACTTTTTGCTAGCTCATAGAATGTTTCAAATACAAATGAGCTCTTCTTTTAATGTTTCAGCAAAGGAGATCAATATGGATTGGTTGAAAAAGCTGATCCTTGTCTTTGGTGTAGTTTGGACGCTCTTGATTGTTATAGCTGTAATCCATCACGTATTTCATTTATTCACCATGGATTTTTGTACAAACGGGCTATTTCTTGTCCTTTCAGTTTTTATAATATTAATTGGGTATTTCGGATTGAAACAAACAGATGTGTTTGTTAGTATCCCTGTATTAGAAGCGAAGATTGCTACTGTTGATGCAGAAGTAAAATATGCTGCATCAAAATTGGAAGATGATGAACTGCAGAATTGTTGTAATAAAGTGGGGCTATATATGAAGTCTAATAGACCGTATTTAGATCCCGATCTTACTTTACCTAAATTGGCGCAAGATTTAAACGTATCTACTCACCATCTTTCGCAGGTTATAAATGAAATGCACGAAAAAAACTTTTTCAATTTCATCAACAAGTATCGGGTGGCCGAAGTAAAAAGGAAAATTCAAGATCCAAAATATCAAAATTACTCTTTACTTGGAATAGCTTATGAAAGTGGCTTCAATTCAAAATCGGCCTTTAACAGGGTTTTCAAAAACGTAACTGGCACTACACCCAGTAGGTTCCGAGATTCTATTTCCTCTTCTTAATAACTGCAATTCTATACTTCCCATGTCCCATTTTATAATCTGGGATGTGTTCCTTTATTCTAATAGGTGCCATTTTACAATCTAGGTCGCACAGACGGGAGTTGCTCTATACTTTTGTTTACAGAAAAATAGATTATTAACTTAAAATGAAAGTGTTATGAAAACTCAAGTAAAAAAAGAAATCAGAACAAATTCTAAAGGAATAGCAAGAAGCGTTAAATTAAATATGCGTGCTCTGTTATTGATCTTTGCATTTATGCTGACCAGTATTACTGGTTTTGCACATTGCGATTCCTATGACGGGCCCGTAATTAAAGATGCCTTAAAAGCATTGGATAAAAACAACGTTCAGTTGGTTTTAAAGTGGATAGAGCCGCAACAAGAAAAGGAGATTATTCCTTTATTTAACAAAACCTATCAGTTAAAGAACGGGGACAAAGAAGTGTACTCTATAGTAGAAAAGCATTTCTTGGAAACTCTTGTACGGTTACATAGAGAGACCGAAGGCGCTCCTTATACTGGATTAAAACCTGCTGGGTCTATGACTCCCTTAGTGGAAATGGCAGATAATTCAATTGCCAGCGATAATGTGGAAGTCGTGGTAACTACCGTAACCACCCATTTGGAGCAAATATTAAGGGATCGATACGCTACAGTAGCTAAACGTAACAAAACAAAAGATAATTCTGTTAAAGAAGGAAGGGCTTATGTGGAGGCTTATGTAGAGTACACCCACACTTTGGAGGCTTTGGAGCACTTATTACACGGAACAATATCTCATTCAGGAAGCGATCATGCTCAGCATTAGTAACTAAAGAATGAGGATTTATAAAAACTATAAAACAATTTAAAATGAAAACTATTAAAGACATTAAAACGGTGAGATTGCAGTTAGAGACACTTACCTGTCCAAGTTGTATTAACAGAATAGAAGGAGTTCTTAACAAGGAGCCTGGTGTAGAAAACGCTAAGGTGCTCTTTAACTCTAGCAAAGTGAAAATACAATATGATGAGGAGAAGGTATCAGCAGATAAAATGGCAGAATTGATAGAGAAAGTGGGCTATACCGTAATAACCTCTTAATTAAGTAATCCAAGAATAATATGAAAACGAAAGATGTAAATTGGATAATGTATGCAGCAGGAATTTTACTTCTTGCTGCATTTGCAACCTACTTGTTCAATTGGGGCTTGCCGTTATTAAATATACTTTTAATATTAGCCACCATTGTAGCTGGAATTCCCACTTTTATTAGAGCGTGGAAAGCCAGCATCTTAAAAATGTTCAGCATCGAGCTTTTAGTGACCATTGCCGTAATAGGTGCCTTAATCATAGGAGAATATGTAGAGTCGGCAGCGGTAACTTTCCTATTCCTTTTTGGGGCATACTTAGAAGGGAGGTCCTTGGAAAAATCCCGCGCTTCCCTCAGGTCTTTGATGGATATGGCACCGTTAGAGGCTATAGTAATACGTAATGGACTGCGCTCCATCATTATGGCTGATGAGGTTGTTAAAAACGATTTGGTGGTTATTCAGACAGGAGAAAAAATTCCAATTGATGGTCTGGTTATCTCTGGGAATGCGTCTGTAAATGAAGCGGCTATTACGGGCGAATCTATACCTGTAAGCAAGGTTAAGAACGACCAAGTCTTCAGTGGGAGTATTCTAGATAGTGGATATTTGGAAGTAGTAGCTGAGAGTGTTGGTGAGGATACCACCTTTGCAAAGATCATTGAATTGGTAGAAGAAGCCCAAGAAGGAAAAGCTAAGACTCAACGCTTTTTGGAAAAGTTTGCTGCTATTTATACCCCTGGAATAATAATTCTTTCTATGCTCGTTGGACTAATAACGCGAGATATACATTTGGCACTTACCTTTTTAGTTATCGCATGTCCTGGAGCTTTGGTGATTTCTGCACCGGTTTCCATTGTTGCAGGAATAGAGAACGGGGCCCGTAACGGGATTCTAATCAAAGGAGGGGAAATAATGGAAAACCTGGCCAAGATTAATGCTATGGTGTTCGATAAGACAGGAACTTTAACAAAAGGAAGCCCCGAAGTTACTGCTGTTAAAGGATTTGGTATGGACGAAAAGGAGCTGTTATTGATGGCGGCAGAAGCTGAAGTTATATCGGAACATCATTTAGGCAGGGCCATCGTAAAAGAAGCGAAGAGAATGGGGTTAACGTTAATAAACAAGCCAACAGAAGTTACTGTGCTTAAAGGTCGGGGAATTAAAGTAAGCCTAGAGGGGAAGTCGCTCTATATGGGTAATAGAAAAGGACTAGAACAAATTAATGTGCCGCTAAAAGTGGATGTGGAATTGTATGCCACAGAACAAGAAAAGGCAGGGAACACCGCGGTGTTTATTGCCGATGATAAAAAAGTGTTGGGGGTTATCTCTATTGCAGACACTGTACGTGATAAAGCTAAAGATACCATTCGTCAACTTAGGGGAGAAGGTATTGAACACTTGGTGATGCTAACCGGTGATAATAGGCATACCGCTAAAATTGTAGGTGAGGAATTAGGGATAGATCGTATCTATGCCGAACTACTCCCCGAAGACAAGGCCTCAAAAGTTAAGGCATGTATGGGGAAAGGTATACACCTTGCTATGCTTGGGGATGGAGTAAATGATGCTCCAGCAATAGCTACCGCCAATGTGGGGATAGCAATGGGGGTTGCAGGGACCGATATTGCAATGGAAACGGCAGATGTGGTTTTAATGGCCGATAAATTAGATAAACTTACGCATGCTTTAAAACTATCTAAAGCTACCGTACGGAATATGAAACAAAATATGTTTATTGCCGTGGGAACAGTTGCCCTCTTATTGGCTGGTGTACTAACGAAAAATGTAAACTTAGCTTCAGGGATGTTGATCCACGAATTAAGTGTGCTCATAGTAATTTTAAATGCCATGCGATTGGTCCGATTTACGCCCAATAAGAACCTAATACAATATGTAGCACCAAAAAAAGAAAAGTCTACTATGGTGAGTACATGTGCTCTTGAAGTTTAAGAGTGTAGGTATTGTTATAAACCATAAAAGACGAATATTTTGGAGAGCACTGCAAGGACAGGAAAGCGATAGGACACCTATTCTATCTAGTGAGATGGAGCAGGACTATCGCTTTATGCGTTAATTGAGCGTTTCACCAACCTCTAACCCCTGGATTACTATTTAATGTTAAGGAATATGTGCCAAATTTATGGGTGCTCAATTGGAATGATTTATCTTGTGCTTATGCAATTTTATACGTAACAAAATGATTTTTATAGAAAACGAAGGGAATACCAATCCGCGATTAAACCTTGCTTTGGAAGAATATGTTCTAAGAAATTTTGATCCTGCGAATGATTATTTGTTGTTTTATATCAATGAACCTTCCATTATAATAGGGAGAAACCAAAACACTTTGGAGGAGATAAACCACCAATATGTAGAAAAAGAAAATATACATGTGGTGCGGAGAATTTCTGGTGGTGGTGCGGTGTATCATGATAATGGCAACCTTAATTTTAGTTTTATTACCAACCACGATGGCAAAAGCCTTAGTAATTTTAAGAAGTTTACCGCTCCGGTAATAAAAGTGTTGCAAGCGTTAGGTTTGAATGCCGAATTAAAGGGGCGTAATGATATAGAGGTAGATGACAAGAAAATTTCTGGTACCGCCCAATTTTCTACCGGGAAAAGAATGGTGAGTCATGGTACCTTACTTTTTGATACCGATTTAGAGGAAGTGGTAAATGCCCTTAATGTTAAGATGGACAAGATTGTGTCTAAAGGTCATAAATCAGTACGAAGTAGGGTAGCGAATATTTCGGAATTTTTACAAGATGCTATAAAAATTGCCGAGTTCCGTGAGTTGTTGTTAGAAGGACTTTATGAGGAGAGCGAACCCTTTGAGAGCTATCATCTTACGGCGGAGGAATGGGAAGGAGTACATCAATTAAAGGCGGTGAAATACGACACTTGGGACTGGAACTATGGGAAGTCCCCTAAATTTAATATACAACGCTCCAAGCGTTTCCCGATAGGGGAGGTAGATATGCGAATTTTCGTGGAAAAGGGACATATCCAGGACTTTAAGATTTTCGGGGATTTCTTTGGAAAGGAACCGTTGGAAAGTTTAGAGCAGCTCTTCATTGGCACTAGATACGAAAAGGAGGATATTACTACATTGCTGAAGGATGTCGATATCCAAGAATATTTTGGCGACCTTCCAGAAAATGATTTTATAGAATTGGTTTATGGGGCAGATGTAGTGGAGTAATATTTTTAAAAATGGAATGCAGCAACTTAGAAAGCTAAACAACAATCTTTATAGTTTGCCAAATTTTATTAGAAGGAAATGGATCCTTTATTGACATTAATTCCCCGTATCTGTTATAATGGGTTAATGTTTTAATACCTCTAGGGCGTTTTTTTATAACCGGTTGTACTCTCTGTAGTTATTTTGCTACAATCAATCACAATTGTTTACTACAATGAGATGTGGCATATCCATTTATATTTGTGATTTTACATGAGTAAATCGCAAATAAATTAACCTCATAGATAAAATATTATGAAGAATCAGCTTGTTGTAGCTAGCTTAGCTTTTAGTGCAATGGTATTAGGAACTCGCTATGCGCATGGGCAGGAAACCGCCCCTACTACTGCAAATATTAACTTGGCAGATGTAATCTCAATTGACGCTGGAAGTGTAGCCAAAGATGGAGAAGTCAATTTCTACTACAATACGGCAGAGGATTATCAGACTACACAAATTATCACCATTGCTAATAGCTTAATAGTAACTTCAGCGAAAGAGTTTGATATTAAAGTAAGATCCGGAGGTAAGGATTTTGAAAATGGGGAAAATACAATCCCAGTTAAGGTATTGACCATAACCGCGAAAGGGGGTTCTATGGAGGGGAATAAAGAAAGCATTAAAATAGGACAGTCTGATAAAAAATTGGTTAGAAAGGCTCCCTATGGAAGTAAGCTGACGCTCGATTTAGATTATGAGATTGATGGAAAAGATGCATCTAAAGATATTTTAGGGAAACCTTCAGGTACGTATACCCAAACAGTAACTTATACTGCTTCGGCAAGCTAAGTTATAAGTTAATAATAAGAATTTTAAGATAAGGATTCCCTTGGTTGCTATAATTGCTGCCAAGGGATTTTTTTATGGTCACTTTTGTAATTGAAGTCAGCTCTTGTTAAAGGCTTTTACTTAAATAATGCTTCCTAAAAAAAAGGAAATACAGTGTGGGGCCTATTCAAATTTACCACATAAAAATTATCGATTTATATTTGAGGTAATTTCCTACAATCGTTTTTATTATTTATATTTAGCGCTCATTTTTAATCACAAATGAAGTGAACACCTACGTAGTAATCTGGAATGGGCAAATTAGCGTCATTGTATTTGCTTTTACCATGCTTATAGCTGGTATGGAGTTGGTGTTTGCACAGGAAGCGACAACCACTGTAAACCTTGTATTGGCCGATATAGTTTCAATTGATCCAGGAAGTGCTGCAAAGGGTGGCACGGTAGATTTTTATTACGATAATGTGCACGACTACAATTCGGAAAAAACAGCCACTATTCCCAATAGTCTTATTATAACTTTTTCTAGGCCTTTTAGTTTAAAGGTGAGAGCCAATGGGGAAAATTTTGAAAATGGCTCTCATGTTATCCCTGTAAATGTGCTTACAGTTAAATGTAATGAGAGTTCGGAAATTACTGGAACAGCTACCCCTATTATTTTATCTACTCAAGATCAGGTTTTAATTAACGGCGAAGGTAGTGGAAGCAAATTAAAGCTAGATTTAGATTATACTATTCCAAAAGCTAGGTCATCCTCCGCAGCTATTCTAGGTAAACCTGCAGGCAAGTACACCCAAAAGGTAACCTACACGGCTACTGCACTCTAATAATTGTCATTTCTAAGCCTTTCCCTTTAGCCTTGCGCATTGACTTTTTAAAAGGATTTCTCTATCCTTTTAATATGTAATCCTTCGTTTAGTTTTAATAATATTGAGTACAGGTCTGTAGTAACAGTGCCATCTATGTACAATACAACTAGTTTTCTTAGTCATTAAGCTATAGGTGCAACGCCTTCCCGTTTTTTATAACCTTATATTATAGCTATAGTGCAATTACTGTTGTAGTTAATTTGCTACAAGCGAATCCAATATCTACTACAAAGAAAGCTTTAGATCCTACCTACATTTGTAATGTCAAAACAAACAAAAGACAATTCAACAATTAGAATAAATAACTCAATTATCATGAAAAAACAAATTATCACTGCAACTTTAGCTCTTGGAGCAATTTTATTAGGAACTAACAATGTAAAGGCACAAAATCACACAGCTACAACCACTGTTAATATTATTTTAAGCGATGTCATCTCTATCGATGCTGGAAGTGTAGCTAATGGAGGAATAGTTGATTTCAATTATGTTACCGCTGCTGATTATAACAGCACAAAAACTGTAAATGTTCCCGAAAGCTTAATCGTTACTTCTACCAAAAACTTTGACGTAAAGGTGAAAGCTGATGGGGCCAGCTTTACCGATGGAACAAATAATATTCCAGTAAATGTGCTGAATATTAAAGCTGCTACAGGTGGGTCTATGGCTGGTACTCAGAACACCATCGAACTATCAACTACCGATCAAGTCCTAATTGGAAATGCACCTCTTGGAAGTGCTTTAACCTTGGATTTGGATTATGAAATTCTTGCTGCCAAGTCATCTTCAGCTGATATCTTGGGGAAACCAGCTGGAACTTATACCCAAACGGTAACATATACTGCGACTGCGCTATAATATTCACTTAATATTTAAAGATTCCCAGAGTTACATATTTACTGTAATTTTGGGAATCTTTTTAATTTATACCATAAACAACATGCGCTTTTTATTTCTCCTTCTTATAGCAATTTTCTCAACGCCACTATCGGTTTCAGCTCAAGGGGTGTCCATGTCTCCCACCCGTTTGTTTTTCACTGGGAATCCTGGGGAAACCGTTACGGAGCTTGTAACCTTGCACAATAGTTCTAACAAGGATTATGTTCTTTCTGTAAATTACAAGGACTGGAAGAGAGAACTGGATGGAAATAAAGTCTACTTTGAATCTGGTACTTTAAAAAATTCCAACGCTTCTTGGCTTTCTACCCTGGAGAACACCGTTAGTGTTGCTGCTGGCGCTACTATGGAAGTGCTAGTTGCTATGCAGGTTCCAGAAGAGGCGTCCACATCAGAAGTAACCAATAGCATGTTGTTTTTCACCCAGCTACCAACGCAAGAAGACAAAACCACTTCTAGCAGCACTGGATTAGGGATTATAACGTTGTTCGAGTTTGGGCTTCATGTATATTATACGCCTGCTGGGAATAAGTTAAAAAGTTTGGAGATTACCAATATAGAGGAGATTGTAGATGCAGCTAGTAAAAAAGCAGCTATAAGCATTACTAACGACGGTAATGTGGTAAATGACGCTACGGTAGAATTTGAACTTATTAATACCGATACGGGGGAAGAAATTAAATTAGACCCCATATCCATCTCCATGATGCCAGATACTCATCAAGTGGTTGAGTTTATATTGCCAGAGAATCTTGCAGGGAATTATCTTGGAGTAACCATCATTAAAATGGCAGGGACTAGTGATATGCGGGTGGGTGAAAAAAACTTCAGTTTTTAAATAAAATTTGAGCAATCGCTGTCCTATATCAAACACTTTTTTTAGAAAAGCAGGCTTCTTCTTTGTCCTTGCTTTTCTAAATTTCTCGTTTATATATAGTCAGAATGAGGTGGATATTGAGGCGTATTTTGAAACGGACAGTATCGCTGTAGTAAAAGGCAGCACCTTTACCAATTTCTTGGTAGTGAAAAATACAAGCGATGTAGAAATCACTGTTCAAGAATTAGCCCCGCAAGAAAAATATCCTGGATTGCTTTTCTATCCCAAGGCAAATTTCACCTTGGCTGCAGGAGCGCAAAAACGACTGCCTCTAAAATTTATTGCCAATCTGGATTTTATGAAAAGGCCCTCTAATAAGATTGCGTTTTCTTTTTCCTTTAAAACCAGTACCATCTTCAAAAGTGCAGTGGCTGCTTTTTATCTCCAAAAAGAGGAAGATACGACTATATCGATCTATCCGTTTTCGCGAGAAAACTACCTCAATCCCGCTACACCAGAATCGTCCCTTATGGTTTTTGTGGAAAACAGGGGCTATGCTAAGAGGAATATAAAATTGGAATTTCAATCCCTCCCTGATGGGTTAACTATAACACCTAACCAGCAAACCGTCACCTTAGAAGGTCTAGAAAAGCGAATAGTGGAGATAAGGGTGGCTACCAGAAATCAAAATGTACTATATCCCGACTATAATATTCAGGTAAAAGCTACCGATTTAATAGATAGTGAAAACGTGGGGAGTAGCCAAATACAACTCGTGGTGCTGTCCTCTAACCGGCAAATCGCTAGAGGAGTGGATTTGGGAAGGGGAAATAACTATGCAGAAGTCACTTACAATGAAAATAGTTCTGGATTTAATTACATGCAGCTAAGAGGAAATACCGAATTTTCAGCATCGGAAAACCTATATGGTCGTTTTAATATAAATACAGACTATTACATGCAGGATGGTCTTTATAATCTTTATGATACTTGGCTAGAATTGGAGCATAAAAATTCCGTCATGAGAATAGGGAATGTGCAAGGAAGTGATTATGATTATTCCGTTTCTGGAAGAGGGGGTAAGATAACTACTAGGTTTGGTGCAACTAATCAATTAGAAGTTTTGGGACTGGAGAATAATTACAGCCTATATGGCACCTACTTTCAGCAAACCGAAGGGTCTAAAATGGCTGGAGCAAAATACAGCTTTGGTAGTTCAAATAACTTTAATGGGAAGCTATCCTATATTTTTGAGCGTGACCCTAGACTGTCTATAGACACCCAAGTGGCTAACCTAACTTCTTTATTTTCAATTAGCGAGCAACATAATTTTCGCCTAGAGGGAGGATTGAGCCATGAAAAAGGACTATTAAGCAATGATCAGAATACAGGTGCTTCTGCAGAATTGAATTATGACGCTACTATTGGAAACTGGAATTTTCAGTCCACAAATTCCTATGCTTCAAAAGCCTATGCGGGATTAAGCAGGGGAGCCTACTTCTTTAATCAAAGAATTGGTCGTGAGTTTTCTAAGGGCAAACGAGTATTTTTACTGTATCAACGTTCCCAAGTGCAACCAGAATATTTAAGTTTTCAGAATACGATCAATCAAGCTAACGGCTATGGCAATTATCCCAAATATTTTCATAGTACAGGGGCTGTAAAGTTGGGATATCAATTTACTGTCCAAAATTGGAATTTTTTAGTATCTCCACAGGTGGAGCAGCAGAAAAATGAGAGTAATGCTATTGCACGCGGACTTCTATCCTATAGGTTTCACGCCAATATTGGAACCTCCTTTGGAAATCATGGACTTAATCTTTCAGGAGACTATGCCAAATCTAAGCAAGAAAACAGCACAGATTGGTTTAACAGCCTTAGGGCTACTATGTCTTATCGTTTTAACAACTTTTCCTTAAATGGAACAGTTCAGAAGAATCCAATTAATGTGTACGAACTAAATTCTTACCATTATAGCGGACAAGGCTTTATTAACTATAATGTATATTCTTCCTATAATTTCCAGGCCTTTAAAGGTGCTCTTTCGGGATCAGCCTCAGCAGGTGTCAACTACTCAGAGTTGTATCAAAACTTAAATAAGACGGTTACGGGAAATTTAGAATATAAAATTTCAAACAACTGGGCGACTACAGGATATTTAAATTATTCCGATTATGAATCCATACAAAGTGGCGGCTATAGTGGATATAATTATCAGTTTAGAGTAGGGCTTAAAAAGTATTTTGCCGTGGCCACCTCATTAGGTAATCACAAAGTGAGTTTCCAACTTTTTGAAGATGCAAATTTCAATGGGGTGTTGGATTCAGGGGAACAAGTTCTGGCTAATGAAGTGATAAAGCTGGATAGGTATGTAGCCATGACCGACAAAAAAGGAAAAGTTACTTTTCAGAATGTACCTCAAGGGATCTATAAATTAGAAGTGAACCAAAGTGCAGGCGCTAGGTTAAAGATGGATCCTATGATAGTGGTCGATAGAAATATTAAAATGAATGTGGGCTTGGTGAAAGCCATTAGGGTATCAGGTAAATTAAAGGAGATAAGACAAGCTTACGATTTTAAGGAGACTAGTGTTACCGGGATTGCAGTGTATGCCAAAAGTGAGGAGGGGGTAGTGCATACTGCTGTTGTAAATCAGAATGATGAGTTCGAGTTTTTCTTGAAAGATGGGGAATACGATATCTTTATTAAAAATGACAAATACAACTTCATCAATCCTAAGCAAACTATAGTAATTGGAAATACAGAGAATGCTGAAATCTTATTGTTCGAATACAAGAAGAAAGATACCGAAATAAAGGTGAAAAGATTTTAAATTTGGGAAATATGAGGCCGTATATAAGATTTGTTTTAGGAGGGGTTACTTTATTAGCTACTTTAACTTCATTTATTGCCCAGGCACAAGTTAGAATAGAGATTCCGGCCAGTAATATTATTAATGGCTCTGAATTTTCTACTACCAGAACAGTTATGAATACGGGAAACTATGACAGTTGGAGATCCCAGCAAACCAACCCAACAATCTGGTCTGTAAGTAATATGTTTACACATAAAACTATAGCAGGATCCAATCTGCCTTCTTCTATATTGCATTGGCAACTTGATAATATTGGTGGTAATCGACCTAAATACCATCAGCACGATGTATTGCCAGATTTTCAATGGTTTTCAACCAGTTCAAAAATCTGGTATGAAATCCACAATCCAAATGCTTCAAGTTTTACCGCAGGAAATGTAGTTTTTAAGTTTAAAATTCCAGCTGCAGCTTTTGCGACCAACATTTTTGTTCCGGGAGAGTACAAATTAACTATTAACCATAATTATGGAGGTTACTTTACTCCGAGCAGTTTTGATGTAATTATTGTAATTCCCTCGACTTCGGCTTCCTCTATTAATTGGGTGTCTAATAACACTATTGTAAATCATACAATTTCCAACTTAAATATATATAGAGAGATTACAGGAGGACAAATTCCGATCGGGCAAACAAAAATTTCAAATACGGTTAAATTTAATTTATGGGGGAAAACCACTTCTGCAATACAGTTTATATCATCAAAAGCAGTACAATCTACGGTATCACCGGTATTTGTAAAATTAGAAAGTTCTAATTCTTCAAAAATTTCAAAACTCCCTCTTTCTCAAGAAAACTGGACAAATTATACCCCAAATGGTCCATTTGCAGTAGTGCCTGGAAATCAAAATACATTTGACCTTAATTTTTCAATTTCAAATTTAGATCTTAAAAATCACTTTTTTGAAGCAGGTACTTATACCTTTCAGTTGGAATTAGATGCTAAGAGTCCAGACAATGCACATTCTGCAAAACAATTAACAGATGTTACACTAGTGGTGCCTGCCCTTTCAGAATTAATTATTGCCCCCTCTAAACAGGAAGTAAACTTCCAATTTAATAGTGCAACACATTACCAGCAAGGGCAATCTAAAGTAATTTCAACTCAAATCAAGTTATCTAACAACGAAAATTATGAGTTGTATGTGAAATCTGCCGCCTCGTTCTTTAATAAAGGAGGAGTACAATCCAACATAAATTCTACTATTTTAGAAGTAGGCGTAGATGGCATTAGTACCGTAGCCTTATCGACCACCCCACAAAAAATTATCTCAGCAGGGGCCCCTGTTTTGGATCAGGAATTTGATATCAAATATTTAATCTCCCCATCTGCTGCCCAATCCTTAATAGAAAAGGAAAAAACTACCTATTCTATTAATGTTATTTACAGCTTTACTGCTCTTTAGAGGGTAGTTGTTTTTTGTTAAAAGAAGAAAATTACAATGAACAATAATCATATCAGCACTGTCCAAGATCAATCCTTAAGCAGATTAAGGGCGCTTAATAATCTTTATAAAGATATTTTTGATTTTCTGATCTATTCCGTTTCAGAAATGCTCAATATAGGATTATGTACTATCACCATCTTTAAAGAATCGGAGGTGTATGTAATTGCTACAACCGATGATTCCATAAGAAAGATATGGCCCCTAGACCCAGCTTTAAATACTGAGGAAGAGGACAAGGGGAAGTTGTTGAATTTAGCACCACACTCCGCTGAAAAATTTAATGTAAAATTTTCTAGATCCCTCCCTATAATTGATTACAAGGGTACCCTTGTGGGTAGTCTAAATATATTTGATGATAAAGAAAAAACGTTAACCCAATCTGAAAATAAATTTCTTGCAAAAGCAATTTATCAAGTCAACTTTTTAGTGGCGAGTAAGTTTAGAGATCAACGTTTAGAAAAGCATGATAATTTATTTACCCTATCTAATGATTTAATCGGAATTATCTCCTTTAACGGCCTCCTAATTACACACAATCCTTCATTTACCCATACATTAGGATGGAGCAGTGAGAAGATTTTGCACTCACCTTTTACAGCTATTATTCATGAAGATGACCTAGATGAAACTGCAAAAGTTATTCAGAAACTCATGAAAGGGGAATCGGTGGTTAATTTCACCAATAGAGGTAAGACCAAGGGGGGGGATATTAAATGGATGGAATGGACCAGTACCCCCGATATGGACGCAGAAGTCATATTAACTATAGGACGGGATGTTACGGAGTTTGTGAAAAGAGAGCAATTGCTTGAAAAAAGTGAACAAAAATTCCACAATTTATTTAATAATGTAAAGGGTATATTAAGTATTCATGATCTAGAAGGCAACTTCATAGAAGTAAATCCTGCTGGCCTGGCGGCTTCCGAATATTCCGAACAAGAAATGAAACAGTCCAGTATTTATGATTTGGTAGCTGCAGATAGGAAGGATAAAATAGAGGAGTACTTATCTGCCGTTCGGGATTACGGAAAGGCCTCTGGAGAAATGACCATTATTAAAAAGTCTGGCAAAAAAGAGGTTTGGTATTTTATGAGCACGTTGGATGAGGATGAGACAGGAAATAAACGTGTGTTAACGAACGTAATAGACATCTCGGAGCGGAAGATATTGGCAGACGAACTTTTAAAAGCGAAGGAAGAAGCCGAAGAGGCACTAAAAGTCAAGTCGCAATTTATTGCCAACATGAGTCACGAAATCCGTACTCCATTAAATGGGATTATTGGTTTTACCGAACTAGCGTTGGCAACAAAACTAGAAGAGACACAGAAGCAATATTTGGAGATCATTAACCAGTCTGGAGTTGCATTGTACAATATTATTAACGATATCCTAGATTTTTCCAAAATTGAAAGCAACAAAATGAAGTTGGAAATAGATAAAGTAGATGTGGAAGAGGTGGTTTCAGAGGCGTTTAATATTGTTTCCTTCGGAATAAATAAAAAAGGTCTGGAAATGTTGATAGATATAGATCATAATATTCCACCATATATTTGGGCAGACGCTACCCGTCTGAAACAGATTTTAGTACATCTTTTGGGCAATGCTTTGAAGTTTACAGAGAAAGGCGAAATTAAATTGTACGTTACTATTCTAGAGGATTGCGGTAACAACAAAATGCGCTTACGGTTTGGAATTAGTGATACGGGCATTGGGATCCATAAGGACAAACAAAAGGAAATATTCAGTGCATTTACCCAAGAAGATGGTAGTATTACTAAGAGATATGGGGGTACCGGACTGGGACTGACCATTTCCAATAAACTATTGGCGTTAGGAAATAGTAATTTGCAACTAGAAAGTGAACAAGGAAAAGGAAGTGACTTTTATTTTGATGTTGAATTTAAGGTAGAAAAGGAAGATATAGTTAACAGTCTTGAGGATATTAAGAGGGTGCTAATTGTTGATGACAACGAGAACACTCGAAAGATCCTGCGACGGATGTTAGAAATTAAAAACATTGAAGTGGAAGAAGCCGATAGTGGTTTAAAAGCTTTGCTGATTATGATGGATCAGCCAAATTTTGATGTTATTATTATGGATTACCATATGCCTGTAATGGACGGTATAGAGACCATAGGGAAGATTAAAGGACTGGCACCATCCCAATCTTGTGAAATTCCATTTATAGTATTATACAACTCTTCTGATGACGACCAGCTACAAGCGGCCTGCGATGAATTAGAAGTAGAAAGCAGGCTTGTAAAGCCTATAAGGATGAGGCAAATGTATCAGACGTTATCTGGGCTAAAGAATCTTGCTGTTGTGCAACCTATTATCGCTAAAAATGAAATTTCCGAACCAAGTTGTCCCCATCTAAAAATTTTAATAGCTGAGGATAATGAGATCAATATGCAGCTTACCAAGTTGTTTTTGCAAGGTCTTGTTCCTAATGCCGCTGTGGTAGAGGCATTAAATGGTGCGGAAGCGGTGGAGAAATATACCCAAGAAAAGCCAGATATTGTTTTGATGGATGTGCAAATGCCTATAACCAACGGTTTGGAGGCGACGCGACAAATAAGAGCTTCAGAAGATGAGGTAGAAGTGCCTATTATAGCGCTAACTGCCGGAAGTCTGCCAGGCGAGAAAGAAAGATGTTTGGATGCAGGTATGACAGATTTTCTTGCAAAACCTCTTTTACAACAATCTTTGGGCAATATGCTTACCAAATGGTTAGGGGAAACCATTTACAATCAACCTTAATATACAACGTGCTTGGCACTAGATTAGGGATGGCGTGCAAATAAGAGCAAATAGCAGATATCTAAAGCTGCTATTGTTCTGCGTATAACGAATTGAATGTATAGGTATGAGTAATGGACCAGATAGCTCTTTTTACGCACCAGGTGAAGTTTTAACTGCTCCCAAACTTGCCTGCCCGAACTTTTCAGGTGGGTCTGCTCTTGCCGTACTCCAGGCGGGCCTGCACCTACTTATAAGGGGAGAGGGTAAATGTTATTCTTTGCTATGCGTTGAGGCTAATTGCCTATGCCTTAGGTCAATATTTTTTGGATTCCAATTCTTGTAGGAACAAAAATGGAAATTCGTGAGGCATAGGTTTGAAGGTTGTAAAAAAATTCGTATCCTTGCTTCTTGGAAAAAATTGTAGTTAGCTCCCCTGAGAATGTGGATACTAAAATTACTGTTCTATTTCCCTTTCGAATTGAAAAGTAAAACATTATGCTAACGGCCACTCGTATATTAGTTGCGGACGATCACGTTATAGTTCGTGTGGGGTTGATGCAAATGATTAAAAAGCTGATACCCAACGTGCTACTATCTGAGGTAGACGACTATAGTTCTCTTTTTTCTCTTGTCTCTAAAGAGAAACTGAACTTGGTTATACTGGACGTAAACATGCCTAATGGTACGCTACAACATGCTATTGATTTTATAAAATTAAAACAACCTGAATTAAAAATTCTTATTTTTTCTTCTCAGGATGAGCATTTGTATGCTATACGTTATTTAAAAATGGGCGCGGATGGATTTTTAAATAAACTTTCATCCAGAGAGCAGATAGATGACGCAATTAGTACCATACTAAAGACAGGCAGGTTCTTAAGTGATGAGGTGAAAGACTTTATGGTTTTCAATAAGCTAAACAACCAAGATGATTCAGCTTCTATAGAGATATTATCTAACAGGGAATTAGAGGTTGCAAACAAATTAATAGAAGGGTTGTCTTTAAAAGAACTTTCCAATCAGTTAAATCTACACGTTTCTACAGTTAGCACTTATAAAAATAGAATATTTGAGAAGCTGAATATTCAGTCAATTCCAGAGCTTATTGCAATTATGCGGGTTTATAGCTAAGTTGAAGTAACTTAGCTGCACCTCAATAAAATACCAGCTACACGGCTTTAATGTTACTTGGAAATGAGTCCTTTTATTCTTGAAGAGTAGTTGCCAAAAGAAAATATTAACTTGAATTTCAGCTACGTAAAATGAAGACGAAACCCAGAAATCGACTATTAAAAGTAGATACCGATAAGTTTCAATTATATTTGCACGCTAAAATCATAGGTAATCCAATTTCAGGAAATAGCAATGCTATCGTAATCCAAAGGGTACTCCGGTTTATATATAGACCGTTCCCAATTCTGGTCATTTCGTTAATATTGATTTCCCATATCAAGTTATCTTTCCTAACTAAGAACTGTTAAAGACATAAACTTTAATAATATAGCTGCTTTGGCACCGTTTATAACTTGATTAAAGCATAAAAATGAAATTTGACAATCCCTTAGAAAGGCCAGAGCAAGATCGTTCTATCAAAAGGCTAAAAACACTAAATAAGCGATACGCCGATGCGTTCGATTTTTTAGTATTCTCCATAGCCACTATGACAGATATGGCTATTTGTACCATTAGCTTGTTCGAAGGTGAGGAGGGTTTTGTCATTGCTACAAATGACGACTCAGTTGAAAAGATATGGTTACCTAAAGCTTGTAAGAATACCGTTTTAGAATCTGGAGCTGCCAATCATAACTTATCTTTACATGGCGTAGAAAAATTGGAAATAAAATTCTGGGCATCTTTTCCCATAACAGATGAAAATGGGAATAGAATGGGATGCCTAAGTATATTTGATGAGAAGGAAAGGATTCTAACAGATTCCGAAAATATAATTTTAGAGAAATCGGTTAAGCAAATAAACAGGTGGTTAGCTGTTAAAGAAAAAGAAAGTCGACTAAAAAAGCATGATCAGCTGTTTCAACTATCCAGTGATTTAGTGGGTATTTGCAATTTTAAAGGGGAATTTGTGCAGATAAACCCTGCGTTTTCCAAGACTTTGGGCTGGAGTGAGGAGGAGTTTAAGGAATCGGAGTTTGTCAAATTTATAGTTCCCGAAGATTTAGTAGCGACTAAAAAAGCCATGGAAGGCTTAATTTCGGGAAAACCACTCCGAAATTTCACTAACCGATATTGTACTAAACAACAGGGGGTTAAATGGATAGAATGGACCTGTATTCCAGAAATGGAAACTCAACAGATATTCTTTATCGGTCGCGATATTACAGAACATGTAGAACAGGAGGAATTATTAAAGGGAAGTGAAAGAAAGTTTCACAATTTGTTCGACAATGTACAGGGTATATTAAGTATTCATGATCTGGATGGCAATTTCTTGGAAGTAAATCATGCAGGTTTAGCATCTGCAGGATACTCCAAGGAAGAAATGCGACAATCCAATCTCTACAGTTTAATTGCTCCCGATAAAGCAGATGAAATTAAAGCATATTTAGCTACCGTTCAGAATTATGGGAAGGCATCGGGAGAAATGGCGATTATTAAGAAATCCGGAGAAAAGGCTATTTGGTACTTTATGAGTACCCTGGATGAAGATGAGGCAGGAAACAAACAGGTCTTGGCAAATGTGCTGGACATTACAGAGCGGAAAAAGTTAGACAACGAACTTTTTAAAGCGAAGACTGAAGCAGAACAAGCCTATAAAGCAAAATCAGAATTCGTGGCCAATATGAGCCATGAGATTCGCACTCCCTTAAATGGGATTATCGGCTTTACTGAACTTGTTTTGGCAACAGAACTAGATGAGACCCAAAAACAATACCTAGGGATTATTAACCAATCTGGAGTTACACTCTATAGCATCATTAATGATATCCTGGATTTTTCCAAAATGGAAGGTAACCACATGGAGTTGGTTAGGGATAGGGTAGAAGTAGAGGAAGTGGTTTCCGATGCCTTTAGTATGGTGTCCTATAGCATAAATAAAAAAGGGTTGGAAATGTTGATAGACATTGACCCTAAAATCCCAAGATATTTCTGGGCAGATGCCATGCGTCTAAAACAGATCTTAGTTAACCTTTTGAGCAACGCTTTAAAGTTCACGGAGAAGGGGGAAATAAAACTTTACGTAAGCATCATAAAAGAGTATGGCGATGGAAAAATGCGTTTACGTTTTGGAGTAAAAGATACCGGAATTGGGATTCATATAGATAAGCAAAAAGAAATTTTCAATGCCTTTTCACAGGAAGATGGAAGTATTTCCAAAAAATATGGTGGTACCGGTCTAGGACTCACTATCTCTAATAAATTATTGGCTCTAGGGAATAGTAGCTTACAATTGGAGAGCAAGCAAGGGGAAGGAAGCGATTTTTACTTCGATCTTGATTTTAAGATGGAAAGGGAGGAATTGGAACACTCCCTAGACGGAATCAAGAAAGTACTGCTGGTTGATGATAATAAGTTCAACCGAAAAATCCTTAGACGGATGCTAGAAATCAAAAACATTGAAGTTGAGGAGGCAGATAGCGGGCCTAAAGCTTTATTGATGATGATGGATAATCCTGATTTTGATGTGGTAATTATGGATTACCATATGCCGGTAATGAATGGAATAGAAACTATAGGAAAGATAAAAGGGTTAGAACCTTCCATTGCCCATGAACCGCCATTTATTGTACTTTATAGTTCTTCCGATGATAAGCACCTTCAGTCAGCCTGCCATGAATTAGAAATTGAGAATCGCCTTGTAAAACCTATACGTATGAAACGGATGTATGAGGTTTTGTCTGGTTTAAAAGGAGTAACAAAGAAGAAAAATATAATTCCCGAAATAGCGACTTCCCCTACGAATACGAATCAAATAAAGATTTTAGTAGCAGATGATAATGATGTTAATAAATTTTTAACGAGCTTATTCATAAAAAACCTCTATCCGCATGCTATCATAGTTGAGGCAATTAATGGGAAAGATGCAGTAGAGCAATATCAAACCGAGCAGCCAGATATTATTTTAATGGATGTACAAATGCCGGTAATGAATGGACTTCAAGCTGCAGAGAAAATTAGGGCTTATGAAGAGAACATAGAAGTGCCAATCATAGCGCTTACTTCGGGCAGCATGCCAGGGGAGAAAGAAAAATGTCTGGAAGCAGGAATGACAGATTTTCTGTCAAAACCCCTTTTGCAGGAATCATTAGGTAAGATGCTTAACAAATGGTTGGGAGAGGCAGTGAGTTTTCCGGATTAAAAAACGGTACAATAGGATAATATTAGATAATGATTAAGGAAGTAGAGGAACTAAAGGCAGAAATTAAAAGATTAAAGCAAGAAAATGAATTAAAGACCGGATGGATTTCATTGCTCTCACACGACTTTAAAGAGATTTTTGGAAATATAATGTGGCTGACTGAAGGAATAGAAAATGAATCCATTAGCAAGGAGGATTATTTTAAGCTGTTACCTCGAATAACCCAAGATGCTAAAAAAAGCCTCCAGACCGTAAATGATACTAGTACTTGGCTTAAAACCCAAATGAATAATTTTGAACCGCAAAGTATAGCGCTGGTTGCCCAAGACTTATTTTTCCAACTTAAAGAAACATTTGAGGTAGAGCTGAAGGCGAAGGAAATAGATTTGCTATATAAGGGGGATGAAAGCGTGACTTTTAAAAATGATCCTTTTCTGGTATTTTTCATATTGAAAAAGCTAGTAAATAATGCCATTAAATTTTCAGATTCCGGTAAACGTATTCATTTTGAGATAGATAGAAAAAACGAGGACGTTGTTCTGTCTATTGTTGATTATGGAATGGGAATGAATTTAGAGACTAAAAAATCTCTGTTCTCCTTTGAAGGTCCTATATTTCAGGGCACCAATGGGGAGGTAGGAGCTGGATTAAGCTTAAAAATTGTCAGAAAATTCGTAAGTTTAATGCAGGGAGAAATTGAGGTGGTTTCTACGGAAAATGTGGGAACGAAAATTTCTATTATGCTACCAGATAAAACAAAATAATTATGTATACATCAATTCGAATTTTAGTTGCAGACGATCACGTCATAGTTCGTATGGGGTTGATGCAAACTATTGAAAATTTAAGACCTAATGCTATATTATCTGAAGTAGATGACTACAAGTCGCTTTTCTCCCTCATTTCTAGAGAGAACTTTGACCTGCTTATCCTAGACGTAAATATGCCAAATGGCACGTTTCAACAGGCTATTGACTTTATAAGGGTAAAACAACCAAAATTAAAAATTCTTGTCTTCTCTTCTCAAGAAGAACATCTGTATGCCCTGCGTTATTTAAAAATGGGGGCAGATGGATTTTTAAATAAACTATCGTCCAGAGAACAAATAGATGCTGCGCTGACAACTATGTTGGAGAAAGGCAGATTTTTAAGTGATGAGGTGAAAGACCTCATGGTTTCTAACTCCCTAAATAAACAACACGTTTCTACCTCTATAGAAACGCTGTCTAATAGGGAATTAGAGGTTGCAAATAAATTAATAGAAGGACTGTCATTAAAAGAGCTATCCAGCCAATTAAATCTTCACGTTTCTACCGTTAGTACTTATAAAAACAGAATATTCGAAAAATTGAACGTTCAGTCAATTCCAGATCTTATAGCCGTAATGAGGGTTTATAACTAATTGCAAAAAATGATGTCCGTTCCTATTATAAATTTGGGAAAGTTGTACTCGCACCTAATTTATTTTAATAAATTTTATCGACTGGTTTTATACTTGGGCGCCCCTATTTAGTATATTATTTAGTCTCGTCGGACAGTGACCAAGCCATTTACCGTATAGTTCTTAGCCCTGTTTCTCACTGTATATTATGCCATTTTGGCTAACAGTTGCAGGCCCAGTATATGAATGCTCTGTAGTTTTATCAACACCCATAATATGCCGTACCTCCCACCCATTAAATTTTAAAATGTCCGATACTAAGGATCGGTGGCAACGCCACCATACTGCTTCAGAACACATATAGGCTGTGCGCTTGTTGTAAGCCAGTTGCAGAAGTTCTCCTAGACCACTTTTAAAGTCGGAAGTCTCCATATAATCTGCATAAGCCCGAAAAGATGGATTACGCCAAGCAATGTTGGTTGATAGTGCATTTATTTTACGACGCCCTCCCAATTTCTCCAATTGTTTGTAAGCGATATCGTTCTCTAATAGAGATCTCTCCAATAATTCCTTATTATATTGAGGATACTTTTTAGAACCTGGAAACCTTCTAATATCAACTATTAATTCTATCTCACATGACCTTAACATTTCTAGAAACTCCTCTATGGTCCTGGTAGAATGTCCAATAGTCCAAATGGTTTTGTTTGACATAGATCCTGATTTCGTCATCTGTTTATGATTTACTCATTAAGTGAGATTAGAATTCTCCCATACTTGTTTGCCCGTTCTGTTCAGGGAGACGTGGATTTCTTATGTTATTTTCCATTCCATGCACTATGAATTGAATTTACGGTAATTGGCTTTTCTACTAACTCATGGCTAAAAGATTAAGGTAGGGGCACATTACGCTCTGTATTATGCGTTTACCAAGCCTCTACAATTAAAGCTGGACTATCAACTGAATAGTCTTCCTGATTAAAATTCCCATAGAAATTGTAATGGTCAAAACCAGCCTTACTCAATAAACCTGTAAGTTCTTTTTTTAAAACAGGTATTAATTGTATGCTATTTTTAATTACTTGTTGGGTAGATCTCACAGTTAGTCGCGTATTAAAAATGACCTTATTTTCATTTGAACGATAATCATAATTACGTTCAAATGTAATTTCGTCATTTTCTATAGTGGGTAGTTGCCTGATATTTTTTTTAATAACCTTATCGTAATTGACTATTTGCATCAACAATTTTCCATTGGTCTTCAATACGGTTTTTGATTGTTGTAAAAAATCGGCTATTTCATCTAAGGAACTTAAATGGACTAAAGTGTTTCCAAAACAAACTATCCCATCTATAGAATTCTTATCTGTGAATGCCTCTAATTTAAGCATGCTTTCTACATGAAATTGAACGGATTTTGATATGCCTATTTCTTTTGTCTTGGCGACTCGTATCATTTCGGGATCCATATCAATTCCGGTAATATCCTGAAAATAACTGCTTAATGCCAAAGAAAGCGTTCCTATGCCACATCCAATATCTAATAGTTTAGAATCGATTGCTGGTAGTTTTAACGTGACAAACTCAATTTGTTTATCATTGATTTTAAAAATATGGTGATAATAGGGAGCAATTTGCTGGTAAAAACTCATAATCATTAATTTATCCCTAAATGTAATTGTTGTAATTTACATTGTATAGTCTTTTCTTATTGATTGTATAAAGGTCTTTGAAGTAGTTAACCACCAAATGCCCTAGAGCGTATTAAATTAGGGATCCTTTCATTTAAATTTAAAAAGCCTCCTTCACAATCATGTTTTTTTTAACGTTTAAATTACCCAGTTCTTTTTCAATTGCATCCATCATTTTTGGAGGCCCACAAACATAGAAATACCCATTTAAGTCGGCATTTTTCTTTATAAGGTCTGCTGTAATATACCCATGCTGATATTTTCCTGTGTCTTCTTCAGAAAGGATATTTAAGAAGTGCTGCCCTAGCATATCTTTAAATTCCTTTTCCAATATAATATCTGAAGTGGTTTTGTTGGCAAAAAGAAGCTTATTGTTGCCAATTTTGCCCTTGGCTTTTAAATCCCGAAGAATAGAGATAAAGGGAGTGATCCCTGCGCCCCCTGCAATAAAGGTTCCTTCTCCTTTATAGTGGATGTCTCCAAATATATCATTGACAATTAGCGTGTCTCCAGCTTTTAATTTGAGTAGCTCGTTGGTAACGCCATCGTGATTTGGATAGGTCTTTATCATAAACTCCAAATATTCCATATTGGGAAGGCAGGTAAAGGTAAAGGGCCTTCCTTCTTTGTCCCATCCCGTTTTATCTATAAATATTTCTGTAGCCTGTCCTGGAAGAAATTTTAGTTCCTTAGGTTTTTCGGTAACAATTTGAAGCACGTCATGGGTGGCGTGGTTAATCGATTTGATTTTAACAGCTTGCTTTTCCATAGTAATTATATTTTCCCTAGACCACCATTAGCTAGTGTGTTATGATTTATTTATTTCAAGGATTTGCCGTATCATTTGATTGGTAAATCCCCATTCATTATCGTACCATGTCATAACCTTTAGTAAATCTCCATCAACCACTCTTGTCATACTCAGATCTACCGTAGATGCAAATGGACTTTTTATAATATCGGAGGAGACTATAGGAGCAGAGGTTACAGCTAGGACTTTCTCATAGCGGGCTGTTTTTGCCTCTTCACTAAATATAGCGTTTACCATTTCTGGGGTCACTGTTTTACTGGTTACAAAGGTTAGATCCGAAATTGATCCTACGGTTACAGGAGTCCGTATTGCTACACCATCAAATTTTCCTGATAACGCTGGTAAGGCTTTAGTAGTTGCTATGGCGGCACCTGTTGATGTGGGTACAAGGTTGGCTGCGCCAGCCCTACCCATTCGAAAATTTTTATTGGAGGGACCATCTACAATACGTTGGGAGGCAGTATAGGCATGCACTGTAGTCATAATGGCCTTTTTAATGCCAATTCTACGTTCTAAAATTTCTACTACCGGACCAATATTGTTGGTGGTGCAACTGGCGCATGAGAATATTGAAACTTTTCCATCTGCTGAATTTACCCCATGGACCACAGTGGGGGTGTCCTTGCTCTTTGTTGGAGCGGATATAACAACTGTTTTAGCACCAGCCTTAATGTGCTTTTCTGCGTCTTTTCGCAAGGTGAATAGACCAGTACTTTCTATGACTAAATCGATACTGTTTTCTTTCCATGGTATATCTTCCGGGTTTTTAATGGTAGTATAATGTATGCGTGTATCACCTACAATAAGTGTCTGATCTTCATAAGTAACTTCCTTTTCGTAGATTCCATAAACCGTGTCGTATTTTAAAAGATAAGCTAGGTTTTCGATGGAAATGATATCGTTCACCGAAATAATTTCCAAACCTTCGGTTTCTAGTATTAATTTAAGGGCGGCTCTCCCGATTCGCCCCATTCCGTTTATACCAATTTTCATAATTTGTAATTTTTAATAGCTGATTTTTTGTTCTATGTATTTCTTTTGTAAAACATGGCTTCATCTTCGGACTGAAGTGCCATCTTTTAATTTTTGTAGTTCACAACCCCTTAAAGTTAGAGGGAGTACCCCATTATTAACTATTGTACTAGCATAGATGATAGTTTTTACGCCGTAATACGTTATAGGATGAGAGCATTCTTCCATCACCATTTTTTAATGTTTAGCACAAGTTGTACATTCTTTAATTTCTCCTTGTTTTAAACGGATGCCATCAATATACTTTACCATGAATTTTTGAATTTTCATATACTTGGCGCGATGGTTATTTACGTCTATCTGGTTGTCTTTGAACAACTCACGTATTTTATGGTCGTATTCTTGGTAACCCCAACAAAGTGGGCAAGTTCCTTCCGGTGATTTGCCTTTAGTTTCCTCTATAGGTTTTTCAAAAAAATGTACAATATTTTCTATTAGGTCCATAATAGTGTAGTTTATTCAATTCTTCGATGGTCAATGTGGCTTGTGCATAGGTACCCTTAGGTTACCTTTTTGAGTTGACCAATTTTGGTCTCCAAAACCGCTTTTAATAACATCCATTTTATTCCAGTTGGGCATCCATAGTTATATTTATACTCAAGGCTTTGCTTACTGGGCAATTGTCTTTGGCTGTATTAGCATACTCCTTAAATTTGTCAATCCCAATATTGGGGATCTTGGCTTTGAGGGTCAAATGGGATTCGGTAAGGTCTAGCTTCTCCACATCCATAGTTATCGTAGCGGTAACGTCTAGGTAGTCCGCCGTGTAACCGGCCTCCCCCAAAATTGAACTCAGGGCCATAGCAAAACATCCTGAATGTGCTGCCGCCAATAATTCATCGGGATTGGTGCTTTTTCCGTCCCCAAATCGGGAGTTAAAGCTGTATTCCGAATTGTTCAATACTTTACTCTGGGTAGTTATTTTTCCTTCCCCTTCTTTAAGGGAACCCTTCCAAAGGGCATGTGCTGTACGTTTCATTGTAGTTTATTTTAAGAGGTTCGTAATTTTAATGTATATGGCCTATTTGTGTTATTGCTTTTCATTTTCCAAAAATTGCCTTAGTACATATTGAAGAATGCCACCGTGACGATAGTATTCAATATCTATAAGGGAATCTAGCCTTGCGATGGCGCCAAACTTAATTTCTTCCCCTTTCTCGTTCCGTGCCATTACCTTAACTTCCTTCATGGGGGTTATATCCTTGGCAATTCCTGTAATTGTAAATGTTTCTGTTCCGTTAATTCCTAATTTTGCTGCGGAGTCACCTTCCTTATATTGCAATGGCAGTACTCCAAGGCCTACTAAGTTGCTCCTGTGGATACGTTCATAGCTTTCTGCTAGTACAGTTTTAATTCCCAATAAAAAGGTGCCTTTTGCGGCCCAGTCCCTAGAAGATCCACTTCCGTACTCTTTTCCGGTAAGCACAATCAATGGGGTTTTAGCTGCCTTGTAGTTTTGGGCAGCCTCATAGACAGACATCTCCTCTTTTGTAGGTAGGTATCGGGTGTACCCCCCTTCCTTTTCGGCTAGCTTGTTCTTGATGCGGACATTGGCAAAAGTACCGCGGACCATAACTTCGTCATTTCCACGTCGACTTCCGTAGGAGTTAAAGTCTTCTTTTTTGACTCCTCTCGAAATGAGGTATTTTCCTGCTGCTGAATGTTCATCAAAGGCGCCGGCAGGAGAAATATGGTCGGTAGTAATACTATCCCCCAGCACCAAAAGTGCACGTGCATTCTGTATATCTTCCAAAGGGGGAGCCTCAGCAGATATATTGCGGAAAAACGGTATTTCTTTAATGTAAGTGGAATCCTTGTTCCAGCGGTACAGCTGTCCTTCCGGTATTTCTAGATTTTTCCAAATTTCATTTCCCTCAAATATTTCCCCATAATTTTTCGCAAAATCTTTGGGAGAGAGAACGCGACTTAATATTTCATTTATTTCGTCATCAGAAGGCCAGATATCCTTTAAGTAGACTGGTAAGCCATTTTTGTCATAACTAATTGGGTCTTTGGTCAGATCTATATCTACTCGTCCTGCAATGGCATACGCTACAACCAACATGGGCGACATTAAGAAATTCATTTTAACTTGGGAATGTACCCTAGCCTCAAAATTCCTGTTCCCGGATAGTACTGAACAAACCACCAAATCATGGTCATCCACGGCCTTAGCAATCGCAGGTGGCAAGGGGCCCGAATTTCCTATACAGGAGGTACATCCATAACCTACTAAATGGAATTGTAAGGCTTCCAGATCCTTCATCAGGTCGGCTTTATTTAAATAATCGGTTACTACTTTGGAGCCGGGAGCGAGGGAAGTTTTTACCCAAGGTTTTACATCAATTCCATGTTCACGGGCTTTTTTGGCTACCAAGCCAGCCCCTATCATTACAAAGGGGTTGGAGGTATTGGTGCAGGAGGTAATTGCTGCTATGACTACAGAACCGTCGGAGAGCATAAATTTATCGTCCCCCTCATTTATCCATACCGTTTTGAGTCCGTCTTTCTCCTTCGTTTCAACTACTGCTTTGTGCGGTTGTTGTGAGACTTTTGATTCCGGTTGATTACCACCTTCGCTTTTCCATCTGGCTAATGAGTTTAAGGTTTCACGGTCTTTTTGTTCAATATACTCACGCTCAAAGGAATGATCCAGTAAATTGATGAACGTAGGTTTGAAATTGCGAAGTAAAATTTTGTCTTGCGGCCTTTTGGGTCCTGCCACTGTAGGTTCTATAGTGGAGACATCCAATTCAACTACATCGCTGTATATAATCTTATTCTCGTTTTCTCTCCAAAGCATATTGGTCTTGCAATATTTCTCCACTAGCGAAATATGTTTTTCGGAGCGATTACTTTTTCGCATATATTCTAGCGTCTTGTCGTCTATAGGGAAGTAGGTGATCGTGCAACCAAATTCTGGGGACATATTGCCAATGGTAGCCCTGTCCGGGACCGAAAGATGATCTAGACCAGGTCCAAAAACTTCTACAAACTTGCCTACTACGCCTTGTTTCCTTAACAAATTGGCAATAGTAAGAACAAGGTCGGTTGCGGTGGAACCTAAGGGAAGCTTTCCGGTAAGTTTAAGGCCAATGACCTCTGGAGTAATAAAATAAATGGGCTGTCCCAAAATAGCAGCTTCCGCTTCTATACCGCCCACGCCCCAAGCTACTACACCAATCCCATTCACCATGGGGGTATGACTGTCCGTACCTACCAGCGTGTCTGGGAATAGCTCCCCGTCCCTTTCAATAACAGCTTTGGAGAAATACTCTAAATTTACTTGATGACAGATCCCCATCCCGGGAGGTACTACACTGAAATTATTGAAAGACTTTTGGGCCCATTTTAAAAATTGATATCGCTCCTTATTGCGGTCATATTCCTTTTCCATGTTGCGCTCATAGGAATAATTGGTTCCAAAATAATCTACCTGTACAGAATGGTCTATAACTAGATCTACAGGGACTAACGGATTTATGGACTCTGGATTCCCACCTTTTCTGGCCACCTCTGCACGTAGGGAAGCAATATCTACTACTGCGGGTACTCCAGTGAAATCTTGCATTAATACTCGGGCTGGTTTAAAAGGGACATCTTTATCGGATCCTTGGGGCTGCCAGTTTAACAAGGTCTCAATATGCTCTTTGGTAATAGCAAAACCATCAAAATTACGCAGCACGTTTTCTAATAGAATCCGAATGGAAAAAGGGATTTTGTCTATTTTATATCCTTGGTCTTGTAGTTCGGTAAGGCTGTAGTAAGTGAAGGTATTCCCTTCCAAAGAGATTTTCCGTTTTACTTTATAAGGGTCTTTTTCCATGTCGTAGTTATTTTTTTGATTAAGAGTTTAATGAATGTGGTTAGACCAAGGTTTGACTAGGGTGCCCGATCTAGGATATTATATTGATCAGGATAAATTAAACTATGGTAGTAACTAGTTGGGGGAGTTTTGTTCTTTCTTTGGGGAAGAGGAAGAGTCATATATACAGCCAATTTAAATCAAGTTGTTGCTTGTGTTATGTCGTTTTTTATTAGCAATGATCTTTTAAGAATTATTTGTTTTAGCTCCGCCTAACTTTAGAACTGCCTATATTGGTTTTGTCTGCCTATAGGTTTTGAATGTATCGGCATTGGTTCAATCACTAGTTATTTGGTATTCATAAAGATACATATTATTTTATTTAGGATGAAATTATCTTAAATAAGAAATAAACAGATTAGCATCCTCATTTTAATTCAAGTGTGTTATCCTTTTTTCATATTTAATAGGAGGTTCATAGTGTTTTGTTGGGGATTAGTGGAGGTAGTTGTCCTTATCCGTTTTGCATTAATTTTTATATCGCGAAGGATATTAAGAGCTTTAGAGAGTATGGAAATTGATTGATACTATTTTAGTAGTTCACTCGGTTATTCTTTAATGTTATCAGCTTTATTTTTTTGTTTCCCATCATTTTATTTTCATTTCTTGGATGGATTTGGGCAATTGAGCCGAGTTTATGAACGTTGGTCGGGGATTTTTTTTTGTTTATAGGGGACTGCATAAATTAAATTCACCTTTGTGGCAAATGAATGCTGTAGAGACTTTTTCTCAGTAGTATTTGTTTAGAGGCAATGTTCAATCATCGGGTAATAACCGCTAAACTAATTTGGTTTTCAAAACAGATGTGGAAGTAACTGATCGATAGGTTATATAATTTGAGGGATGAATGGAAAAATCAAGGTTATAGAGGTCGTTCTCACATTTAGTGGAGCGGTTGTAGTAGTAATCTTATTTTTGGTGGTATCTATATTTTTTTAGGGATAGTAGTTTAACTTGGTAATTTTGCATTAATTATTCAGGTGTTTTTCTTGTACGCTATGAATAAACTTGATTATTTTGTTGATGTAGTTCTGTATTTAAGAATAAATGTGTTTTTAATATAATATTGTAATAATGTCTAAAACTAATACTCGTTGGGTATTTGCAATGGTGATTGTCATCCTTGGTTTTATTATTGGGATTTATCTGCAGGATCTAAAGCATCATGAAAGTACTGAGGCTGCGTGGAAAGCCAATCGATTTAACGTGGCCAGGTTTAATAAAATTATGCGATATACCGGGGAAATGAATGAGGACAATTGGTCGGTTATGCGGGATAGTATTGGACAACAGTTGGATAGTTTAATGATTTTGCGATTCCGCAAGGAAGTGGATAGCTTAAAAGCTGTTAAAAATATGGGTAACAATAATCGCAGCCAATAGCCATTTTACGTCAAAAGCCCAATCAATTTCTCTTTTTTTAATAGCACTTTTTATTCATGTAACCCTCAGTTTCTTCCAGCAACTCTCCTAATTATTAATGATCTAGGGGTACTTCCACCTGCCTTAAAACCTTAGTTTCAAAAAAAACGCTAGATTAAATATATGGATTTGTAATAATGATAAAGTGGAAGGGGTGTTGTATAAAAAGAACATGAGGGTTTCCTGATGACAAGTTCATCAAGAAGTGAAGCCTCTGAATTTAGTATAATTACATGCTTGGACTTGGGTTAAAAGAAACCGAAAGCGGCCAAAATTAGGCTTACTATTACAGCCAAAAGTATCGCAATCAATACCACTATCATTACGCTTAGAAACCCATTAAGCACCCGTGTGCCAAAAGTGACATCTTCCATAATTTAGGATTTTACTACAATTTAAGAAATAATAATTGATTTTGAAACCATTAGGAGTGGATTTCGATTACTAGTGTGTTATTTATTGTAATTATTTGGTGAACAGTCAAAATTTTCGGCAAAATACTGCTAGTCATAAGTTTTGTTTGTCGCTTACGCATAACTTATCCTTTGTAAACATCATGTTAAACATGATTTACTAGCGTAGTATTGGAATAAAATGAAATTACAAGATAACTATCAGGCTTAAGAACCAAAAATTAGGCACATGTTCTGCCCTCGTAAAACGGGAGAGAGATTAATCGAATAACCATGATACGTAATGCAGCTGTTAAAGCAAAGTACTTATGTGCTCCATAATCTGTATGCTGGCTCCCTTATTTTTATTAATATAGTTGCGATTGATGTCTCCCGTGCGTCTTAGAAATTCCGAATCCGATACCAATCGAGTCATAAGATCATGGTACTCCTCTTTATTGTTCACTACTAAAACTCCCCCTTCTTCTACCAGGTCCTCGGCTTCTTTAAACCCTTTAAAGTTGCTGCCAATAATTACAGGTACTCCAAATACGGCAGGTTCCAAGGTATTATGGAGACCAGTTGCAAAACCTCCACCCACATAGGCCATGTCTGCATAGCTGTATATTTTGGTCAGTATGCCAATAGTGTCTATAATTAAGACCTGGTAATCGGACAAGGATTTGTTTTCCAACTGGGAGTAGAGTACGGTTTGTTTAGTAAAAGATGCTTTTAGCTTATTGATATGTTCAGGTTTAATATTGTGCGGCGCCAACACATATTTTAAACTAGCGTTGTCGGCATTGATATAAGGGACAAGTATTGCTTCATCCTCTGGCCAAGTGCTACCAGCAACCAATAGTGGAGAGTCACTTTTAAACTCTTCCATAAAAGCCAAGTGGTTATCCCTAATCACTATTTCCATTACTCGGTCAAAACGTGTATCCCCACCTAGAGTAACATTTTTAATCCCAATATTATTCAAAAGCCGAACCGAATTGGTGTTTTGCACAAAAATATGGGAGAAGTGATGAAGAGTTCCTCTCATAAAGCCCCCGTAATTTTTAAAATAGATTTGTTCCTCTTTAAAAAGAGCAGATATTAATAGGATAGGTATTTTTCGTTGCCCCAAAGTTTTTAGATAGTTTGGCCAGATTTCATACTTTACAAAAATGACCAACTTAGGCTTCACCAAATCCACAAATCGTTCTGCATTTTTGATCGTGTCCAATGGGAGATAGGTTATTGCATGGGCAGCAGAACTATTTTTCTTGACCTCATAACCGGAAGGCGAAAAGAATGTGACCAATATTTTATAAGCAGGGTAATTTTTCTTTAATTGCTCTATAACAGGCAATCCCTGCTCAAACTCCCCCAGCGAAGCAGTGTGCACCCAAAGTACTTGGTCTTCTTTGGAAAAGGTCTTTTTTAAATGGGTGAAAACTTCTTTTCGGCCGTCAATGAAAAGCTTAATTTTCGGATGAAATAAGGCGATTAGTTGTAAGGCCAAAGAAGTTATTTGAAGGGCAAAATTGTAAATCCTGGACACGTTAAATAGGTTTGGGGCTAAAATACTTCTTTAAATAATATCCATTAGCTGCGAATCCTTATTTTTGCAATATTATTTTGATAAATCAGGAGGATGAAGAAAATACAAATGGTAGACCTAAGCGGTCAATTCCAGACTATTAAAGATCAAGTAAACAGTTCCATTGCCAATGTATTGGAAACTACTGCTTTTATAAATGGGCCCGAAGTACATGCCTTTCAGAAAGAATTGGAGGATTATCTTGGGGTAAAGCACGTAATTCCATGTGCCAACGGTACAGATGCCCTGCAAATAGCAATGATGGGATTGGGGCTACAGCCAGGAGACGAGGTTATTACGGCAGATTTTACCTTTGCCGCTACAGTAGAGGTTATTGCTCTATTGAATCTAACCCCGGTTTTGGTAGATGTAGAACCAGATAGTTTTAATATTGATCTAGTTGCTCTAGAAAAGGCCATTACTCCAAAAACCAAGGCTATTGTTCCTGTTCACCTTTTTGGGCAATGTGCTAATATGGATGCAATTTTGGAGATAGCAGAAAAGCACAACCTTTATGTAATTGAAGACAACGCCCAAGCTATTGGGGCTAGTTATACCCTAAAGGACGGGAGTCGTAAAAAATCAGGAACTTTTGGTAATGTAGCTGCCACTTCCTTTTTTCCTTCTAAAAACTTAGGATGTTATGGGGATGGAGGAGCACTTTATACCAATGACGATGAATTGGCGCATACCTTAAGGGGGATTGTTAATCATGGAATGTATGAGCGTTATCACCACGATGTGGTTGGAGTGAACTCCAGACTAGATTCTATTCAGGCAGTAGTGCTCCGTGCTAAATTGCCTCATCTAGATAAGTATAATCAGCAAAGAGCAGAAGCCGCTAGGAAGTACTCTGAGGCCTTTAAAGGTCAAGAGCATATACTAGTCCCTCGTATTGTCCATACTTGTGGAGAAGCGGGCGCAAATTGTGATTGCCATGTTTTTCATCAATATACCCTACGAATAACCAACGGTAAACGTGATGCCTTGGTAAAGCACTTTGCAGAATTGCAGATTCCATGTGGGGTATACTACCCAATCCCACTTCACAAACAAAAAGCATATTTGGACGAACGCTATAAGGAAGAGGATTTTCCGGTAACCAACCAGTTGGTGAAGGAAGTGATCTCACTTCCGATGCATACAGAGTTGGACGACGAGCAGATAACGTATATTACATCGACCCTTATAAAATTTGTGAATTCGTAATTAATTTAAAAGGATTAATCCTTATTGTGGATCCGCAGTTTTACTAATAAATAGTGCGGAATCATATATAACCAATTACAATAATAAAGAAATGAAAATAGTAGTAACAGGAGGTTTAGGGTTTATAGGGTCCCATACAACAGTAGAATTACAAAAGAAAGGCTTTGAGGTGGTAATTATAGATGACCTTTCCAATTCTACCGAAAAGGTCTTGGACGGAATTGTAGCCATTACTGGGAAAAGACCTGGATTTGAAAAAATAGATCTAAAAGAAAAATCCAAAGTGGAGGATTTCTTTAAAAGACATCAAGACATAGCAGGAGTAATCCATTTTGCCGCCTCCAAAGCGGTAGGGGAGAGTGTAGAAAAGCCTTTACTATACTATGAAAACAATATAGGTACTTTAGTTTACCTTTTAAAAGAGCTATCAAAAAAGCAGCGCGCTAGTTTTATATTTAGTTCTTCCTGTACCGTATACGGTCAGGCCGATAAAATACCCATTACCGAAGATGCACCGGTAAAGGCTGCAGAATCGCCTTATGGAAATACCAAGCAAATAGGGGAGGAGATTATTCAGGAAACCTGCAAGGTAACCCCTACTATTAATGCTATTGCCCTGAGGTATTTTAATCCGATGGGAGCACACCCTTCTGCAGAGATTGGGGAGTTGCCAATAGGAATACCCCAAAACTTGGTGCCTTTTGTTACCCAGACTGGTGCCGGAATAAGAGCGCAAATTTCAGTCTTTGGTGGAGATTACCCAACAGAAGATGGAACGTGTATAAGAGACTATATTCATGTAGTAGATTTGGCAAAAGCTCATGTTGTTGCCTTAGAGCGTCTACTGGATGGTAAGAATAAAGCGAATTATGAGGTGTTCAATGTTGGAACTGGAAAAGGAAGCTCCGTTTTGGAAGTAATCCAAAGTTTTGAAAGAGTTTCCGGTAAAAAATTGAACTATAAAATTGTGGGGCGTAGAGCAGGTGATATTATGACCGCCTATGCAGATACCACCAAAGCAAATGAGGTTTTAGGGTGGCAAGCAGCGTCTTCCTTGGATGAAGCTATGAAATCGGCTTGGCTTTGGGAGCAAAAAATAAGGAAATAATTCGTTAAGTCAAGCTGCGAAGCAAGTAATGAGGCATTGGAAAGCATCTACCGTTAATATTTCAACTTCTAAATAATAGCTGATTGGGGGTCGTGTCTTTTTACCTATACTGCATGACCTCCTAATTAATAGATAGTGCATTTTGATTGTTATGAAGAGTGGGGATGGATGTAGGATCAGAGGAGAAATAGTATTACTATGGATGGAAACCTGTATGAAATATGATATTTATGCCAAATGATGAAGTTACTATAAGAGCGTGTAAGCCAAAGTATAAAAATGTCCGTAAATAGCGTATGGTTAACCAATTCCCCAATATTGCGGCGCTTTTAGAATATGCCCAGGAAAACAGTCTTTATCGTGATCTAGTGTTGCAGCTTAGGAAAGATTTTACCCTTGCCAACGTTTTTGTGGATTTTCCAGATGATATTTTACCGATGGATCTAAAGACTGTGATCCATGAAAAAGTATACTATCTTATAATGGAGAGATTTAGCGAATATCTAAACCTTCTTTATATTATCGATGTTTCAGAAAACGCAGTAAAGGCGGTTAAGAGTAATGATGTGGTGGAAATATCGGGGGAAGTGAGCTTTGAGATCCTAAAACGGGAATGGCAAAAAGTTTGGTTCCGAAAGAAATACCGGTCGTAAGTTAGAAATAGACACGGACAAAGGGCATCCAAGCATTGGCGTAAATGCTTTTCTGATCATCATGTAAAACGTTGTATCTAACTCCCATTGTAATATTAGGCATGCTATACCCAATTCCCGCAAAAAGTGCTGGAGACCAATAGGAAGTAGTATGGTTTTCACCGTTAATTTTTATTTTGTTGTTTACCCTGAGCTGTTCTAGTTCGGCAGAGAATTGTATTACCGGAATGGGATTGTAAAAGGTTAATAACGATCCACCATATGCCATGAGTTGTGCATCATTAAATTTTGCGTAATTTAAATTGAGGGCTACACCTGTGCTAAATTGATTGGTTGCTCTGTACAGTGCCGATGGAGAAAGAGAAGCGTTAAAGCTCTTATTTCCAATTCCAAGGCCTAAACCCCCTCCAATCTGTACTTTATTCCAAAAATCGGATTGAGATGGATTTCCTTGGGAATGAACAAAAGATGTCAATAGGCCGAAAAACAGTAAAAAGAATATTAAAATGTGGGAGTAACCTCTTATTTTCATAATGATTCTTAAATATTTGTCAATATTATGTCTAAGATAAGCTTAGATATGCGAAAAGTTGTATTTTTGATTTAATTTTTGTTCAAAAGACAGAGAATTTTTTCATGGATAAATATTCTTTTTTAAACGCTGCACATACTTCATTTTTTGCAGAATTATACGACACGTATTTAATTAACCCCGATAGTGTAGAGCCCAGTTGGCGAGCTTTCTTCCAAGGATTTGACTTTGGAATGGAAAGTTCCAGTGACGGTCTTGCGTTAGAATCGCCAGCTCCTTCCGCAGTGGATGGGCAAACGGTAGAGGTGCCCAAGGCCTTGCAGAAGGAGTTTCAAGTGGTCCGGTTAATAGATGGCTACAGAACTAGGGGGCATCTCTTCACTAAAACTAACCCCGTAAGGGAGAGGAGACAATACTTCCCTACATTGGATTTGGAAGAGTTTGGATTGGAGAAGTCAGATCTAGACACGGTCTTTACTGCAGGGGAGATATTGGGTATTGGTCCAAGTACACTTGATAAAATCATTGAACACCTCACTAATATCTATTGTGATGCTATTGGCGTGGAATATATGTATATCCGAAATCCGGAAAGGGTAAAGTGGATACAGGATTGGTTGAATGTAAATGATAACCATCCCAATTTTGATGCAGAGCAAAAGAAACATATCCTAAAGAAACTGAACGAAGCAGTGTCTTTTGAAGGTTTCCTTCATACCAAATACGTAGGACAGAAACGATTTTCCTTGGAAGGGAACGAATCATTGATTCCTGCCCTAGATGTTATGGTAGAGAAAGCTGCCGAAATGGGAGTTGAGCAATTTGTGATGGGGATGGCACATAGAGGTCGTCTAAATGTACTCACCAATATTTTTGGGAAGGAAGCAAAAGATATTTTTAGTGAGTTTGATGGAAAGGACTATGATCAGGAGATTTTTGACGGGGACGTAAAATATCACCTTGGATGGACTTCCGAGCGAAAAGCCAGGAATGGCAAGAAAATTAAAATGAATATTGCTCCCAACCCTTCGCACTTAGAAACTGTTGGTGCAGTAGTGGAAGGAATTACCAGAGCTAAACAAGATACACATTTTAAGGACGATTTCTCTAAGATATTACCTATCGTGGTACACGGAGATGCCGCTATCGCGGGGCAGGGTCTTGTTTATGAATTAGTGCAGATGGCTACGTTGGACGGATATAAGACCAATGGTACTATTCATATCGTAGTGAACAATCAGATTGGGTTTACCACTAACTATTTGGATGCCCGAAGCTCTACGTATTGTACAGATGTAGCAAAGGTGACGTTGAGTCCAGTGTTACACGTAAATGCCGATGATGCTGAAGCGGTAGTGCACGCTTCTATTTTTGCCCTAGAATTTAGGATGCGCTTTAAAAGGGATGTCTTCTTAGATCTCTTAGGGTATAGGAAATATGGGCACAATGAAGGGGACGAGCCTAGGTTTACCCAGCCTAAATTGTATAAAGCAATTGCTAAACACAAAAATGCTAGGGATATCTATGCGGAAGCTTTAATTGCGCAAGGCGTTATTGGAGAAGATTATGTAAGAGAATTAGAACAACAATATAAGGCCGATCTAGAAGAGGAATTGGAAGATTCTAGGAAAGAAGATAAAACAATCATCACTCCATTTATGGCTGATGAATGGAAAGGATTTCAGTATGTAAGGGATTGGGAGATGTTAGATCCGGTAGATACTACCTATAGTAAGGAGAAGCTTACCCAAATAGCTCAAGTATTGACCGAATTGCCAAAGGGTAAAAAGTTTTTACGTAAAGTGGAGCGTTTGGTCCAAGACCGTAAGGATATGTTCTTCGAAAAGAATTCTTTGGATTGGGCCATGGGAGAGCTGCTGGCATATGGTTCATTACTAGAGGAAGGGTATGGCGTCCGAATGTCTGGTCAGGACGTGGAAAGAGGTACTTTTTCCCATCGTCATGCGGTAATGAAAGTAGAAGAGAGTGAGGAAGAGGTCATGCTCCTTAATCATATATCCCAAGAGCAAGGGGATTTTCAGATTTATAACTCTCTATTGTCCGAATATGGTGTGGTAGGGTTCGATTATGGGTACGCAATGGCGAGTCCAAATACATTAACTATTTGGGAGGCTCAGTTTGGGGATTTTAGTAATGGTGCTCAGATAATGATCGATCAATATATCTCTGCAGCTGAAGATAAATGGAAGTTGCAGAATGGTTTGGTAATGTTATTGCCGCATGGATATGAAGGCCAGGGTGCCGAGCATTCTTCGGCACGGATGGAACGTTATTTGCAGTTGTGTGCTAGGGACAACATGTATGTTGCCGATGTAACTACTCCTGCTAACTTGTTCCACATGCTTAGGAGGCAGATGAAGGTAAACTTTAGAAAACCATTAATTGTTTTTACTCCAAAAAGCCTTTTAAGACATCCGCGAGCGGTTTCTACTGTAGAGGAATTTTACGATGGTAAGTTCCAAGAAGTTATTGATGATGCTACTGCTGATGTGAAAAAGATAAAGAGTTTGGTATTCTGTACCGGTAAATTCTATTATGACCTCTTGGCTGTTAGAGAAGAAAATAACCGAGATGATGTTGCTTTGGTAAGGATAGAGCAATTGTTCCCAATGCCTTCCAGTCAGATTAAGGCTATCATGAAAAAGTATAAATTTGCAGATGATATAGTTTGGGCCCAGGAAGAACCAAGAAATATGGGAGCTTGGGGGCATATGGTTATGCATTTTAGCGAAGCCCATAAATTTAGGGTGGCTTCCAGAAGATTTTATGCTTCTCCGGCAGCGGGTAGTGCAGTGCGCTCTAAACGTCGCCATCAGCAGGTGATCGATTATGTATTCGATATTGAAAAGAACAATATGAGTAGGAATCCTGAGCTAGCAAGAAAAGAAACAAAAAATAGTTAAAGTAGCTGCGGCTATAAACGAAGAAACAAGTCCAATCACAGACTGTTGTATTGGAGAGAAAATAAGACAAATCAAAAATTAAAATTATAGCAAATGATTTTAGAAATGAAAGTTCCTTCCCCGGGGGAGTCTATTACAGAGGTAGAGATAGCGGAATGGTTGGTGAGTGATGGGGATTATGTAGAAAAAGATCAGGCCATCGCTGAAGTTGATTCTGATAAGGCTACCTTGGAATTGCCTGCGGAAGCAAGTGGGATTATTACTTTAAAAGCAGAAGTTGGCGATGCGGTAGCGGTAGGAGCTGTTGTCTGCTTAATTGATACTAGTGCTGAAAAGCCAGAGGGAGCTGCTAAAAAAGAAGCTGCTCCAGAAAGCAAGCCAGAAGAAAAGAAAGTTGCTGATAAGCCTGTAGAGGAAAAAGCAAGCAAAGAAACTTATGCTACGGGTGCGGCATCACCTGCTGCTAAAAAAATATTGGCTGAAAAAGAGATAGATCCGGCAACAATAAAAGGTACTGGGAAAGATGGCAGGGTAACCAAGGAGGATGCTGTTAAGGCAGTTCCGTCTATGGGTACGCCAACTGGCGGTTCTAGGGGGCAAAGTCGTTCAAGACTATCTATGCTGCGTCGGAAAGTGGCAGAGCGGTTAGTATCTGCTAAGAATGAAACTGCTATGCTTACCACTTTTAATGAGGTGGATATGTCTGCTATATTTAAATTAAGGGAGCAGTATAAAGAAGATTTTAAAAATAAGCATAATGTAGGGCTTGGTTTTATGTCATTCTTTACTAAAGCGGTAATAAGGGCCTTGCAAATGTACCCGGCGGTCAATTCCATGATAGATGGCAACGAAATGATTTCTTATGACTTCTGTGATATTAGTATTGCGGTCTCGGGTCCAAAAGGACTTATGGTGCCTGTAATTAGGAATGCAGAGAACCTAACGTTTAGAGGGGTGGAGTCTGAGGTTAAAAGATTGGCCATTAGAGCACGAGAGGGAGACATTACAGTTGATGAAATGACCGGTGGCACCTTTACTATTACCAATGGCGGAGTGTTTGGATCTATGTTGTCTACTCCTATTATCAATCCTCCGCAGAGTGCTATTTTAGGTATGCACAATATTGTTGAGCGTCCTATAGCTAGGGATGGAGCAATAGCTATTGCTCCTATAATGTATGTGGCTTTATCCTATGATCACAGGATAATAGATGGTAAGGAGTCTGTTGGTTTCTTGGTTGCCGTTAAAGAGGCATTAGAGAATCCTGAAGAGTTCTTAATGGACAATAACGTTAAGAAAGCATTGGAGATGTAATAATCTACCAAATTAATTTATAAAAGGCCTGCTAGATGTATAATCCAGTGGGCCTTATTTTTGTATGGATATTTATTTTATTGGGGTGAATATTTATTGTTTTAGGTAAAGTCTCGTCTTTTTGTAGTCGATGATGGCTTTTCCTTTTTTTAATAGATCGGCCCCAATGATGCCATCTACGGGCATCGCTTGATGCGAGGTTAGCGCTTCGTTTACATGTACAAGGTCAAAGAGGACTATTTTGTGCTTTTTCTTTAACCATTTGCCTATTTCAATCTTGTTTTTTGTTGATAGCTTGGTTAGCATTTCTGTTGCTCCCGCTCCAGCAGCTTTAATTTCAGACTCTTTTGAGTTCAGCTTAAAAAAGTCTATTTTGTCCATTCCGATGCAAGTGTTAGATGCGCCGGTGTCTAGAATAAATAGTCCTTCTACCCCATTGATGGAAACCTTTATTTCAAAATGGTTGGTAGCAGTAAGGGTAAGAGGTATGCAGATATAATTTTTCTTTTTTAGAAATGATTTCAGACTGGCCATGTACTTTTTTTGTCAAAGATAATCTTATTTTTGTTGCATGATTATAACGGATACGCATACCCATTTATATAGTGAACTTTTTGAGGAAGATAGGGAGTCGGTAATAAAAAGAGCGCTGGATCTAGGCGTTAATCGTTTTTTTATCCCCGCGATAGATTCCACCTATGCCGCTTCTATGTTAGATCTGGAAAAAGCCTATCCAGAGCATGTTTTTTTAATGATGGGATTGCATCCCACTTATGTAAAGGAAAATTATAAGGAAGAGCTAGCTCATGTAGAAGAAATGCTAACGGCTCGGAAGTTCTATGCAGTTGGGGAAATAGGGATAGATCTATATTGGGATAAAAGTTTTTTAGAACAACAAAAGATTGCTTTTAAGCAGCAGATTCAATGGGCTAAAAAATATGGATACCCTATAGTGATACATGGAAGGGATAGTTTTGATGAGATCTTTGAAGTTTTAGAATCTGAAAAAGGAGACGATCTCTTTGGAATCTTTCATTGTTTTACTGGGGATTATGAGCAAGCAAAAAAGGCTATATCTTATAATATGAAGCTGGGAATAGGGGGAGTGGTAACTTTTAAAAATGGAAAGATCGATGCGTTCTTAAATAAAATTGACCTTAAACATATAGTTTTAGAAACAGATTCGCCTTACTTGGCTCCAATGCCTTATCGAGGAAAACGAAATGAGAGCTCTTATATAGTACATGTGTTAGAAAAAGTGGCATCTTTATATAATATGGATGTAGATGAAGTTGCGGCTATCACCACCGCAAATTCCAAGGAAGTCTTTGGCGTATAGTTATTCGGTAAAGCAATTTGGTTTCCGCCTAGCTTTAAAGCTGGAAGTCCTATCTTAAAAGCATAGATTTACTCGCGGCACTTCTGCAAAGCTTATCTAGAAACAATCTGATAAATTACATGTAATATAAACGGTTTGACTTTGATAAATAATAAGACGAATATTCTATTGATCTACACTGGTGGCACCATTGGAATGGTTAAAGATTACAATACTGGAGCGTTAAAGGCATTTAATTTTAAAAAACTCCTTAAGAATATTCCAGAGCTGTATCAATTGGATTGTGATATTGATAGTATTTCTTTCGATGCACCTATAGATTCCTCTAATATGAGTATCAACAATTGGGTGGTTATAGCTGAAATAATTGAAGATCATTACGAGAGTTATGATGGGTTTGTAGTGTTGCACGGGAGTGATACAATGAGCTACACCTCGTCTGCTTTAAGTTTTATGTTGGAAAACTTGGGCAAGCCAGTTATTTTTACAGGATCGCAACTTCCTATTGGTGATTTACGTACAGATGCTAAGGAAAACCTCATTACCTCTATACAGATAGCGGCTTTACAAGAAAATAACAAGCCCGTTATACAGGAAGTCTGTCTATATTTTGAATATAAACTCTACAGAGCTAATCGCACTACCAAGATCAATGCGGAGCACTTTGAGGCCTTTGCCTCCATGAATTATCCCTCTTTGGCGGAGTCTGGTGTACATTTAAAAGTGAATAAGGAAATGTTGCTAACGGGGAAGAAGGGGAAAACTTTGAAAGTGCATAGAAATATGGACCAAAACGTTGCTATTTTAAAGATTTTTCCTGGCTTTAGTCAGTCTTTATTGCATAGTGTGTTGAATACCCCAAATTTAAAAGCCTTGGTGTTAGAAACTTATGGATCTGGCAACGCTCCAACGGAAGAATGGTTTAAAAAAGAACTTGGTAGCGCTATTAAAAAAGGTATATTTGTGGTGAACGTAACACAATGTTCAGGCGGAAGTGTGTTAATGGGACAGTATGAAACCAGTGAACATCTCCGAAATTTGGGTTTGATTAACGGAAAAGATATCACCACAGAGGCTGCAATTGCCAAATTGATGTATCTTTTAGGAAATAATATTTCTCCTAAGTTGTTCAAAACCATATTTGAAACCTCTCTAAGAGGAGAAATGCAATAAAAATAGGGCGCGAAATTTCATTAACTAATTTATTTTTTGTTATTTGGCACCCCAGTAATTTAAGTGTGAAATAGAGAGGTGGCCGAGTGGTCGAAGGCGCACGCCTGGAAAGTGTGTATACCCCAAAAGGGTATCGAGGGTTCGAATCCCTTCCTCTCTGCTTTAAGTTTTAATTTTTTTATTGTGTTTTTTTTTTATCTTTAACCCTATTAACTAACTAAAATTAAGTTTAGAAAATGAAAAGATTATTCTCTATCCTAGCAACAGCTGGGTTATTTGTAGCAGGTACAAATACTGTAAGTGCAAAAGTCGTAGCTGCGGCGGCAGTTTTGCAAGACGCGGCTCCAGCTGCTGAAAAAGGTTTTACGCAAGTGCTAAAGGAACAGTTTATACAAGGGGGTGCCGGCTTTATGGGTATCGTACTTTTATGTTTGATCCTAGGCTTGGCTGTAGCTATTGAAAGGATTATTTATCTAAACTTGGCCACTACCAACACTACAAAATTAAAATTGCAAGTTGAAGATGCATTGGCATCAGGCGGAATTGAAGCTGCTAAAGAAGTTTGTAGAAATACTAAGGGGCCTGTTGCTTCTATCTACTACCAAGGTTTGGAAAGAGCTGGCGATAGCATCGAGTCTGCTGAGAAAGCGGTTGTTGCTTACGGTGGTGTTCAAATGGGACAGTTAGAGAAGAACGTTTCTTGGTTATCTCTATTTATCGCGGTAGCACCGATGCTTGGATTTATGGGTACTGTAATCGGGATGATTCAGGCTTTCCAGAAAATTGCAGCTGTAGGTAACTTGAGTGCTTCGCTTATTGCAGGTGATATCCAGGTAGCATTATTGACTACGGTATTTGGTCTTATTACTGCGATCATCCTTCAAATCTTCTACAACTATATCATTGCAAAAATCGACAGTATTGTAAATGACATGGAAGATTCATCAATCACTTTGATTGATATGTTGGCAGATCACAAAAAATAAGTCGGACTAAATACTTAAAGTATCATGCATAAAATAGTTAAAATAATATTAGTTGTACTCGGTCTTGTGGGAGCCATATTATGGTTCCAGTTACCTAGTTCAGACGTTCCGGCAACGGAGGCCATTAACAATGGATCTATGAACTTTATGTTCATTATCACCTATATTCTATTGGGAATTGCAATAGTTGCTACAGTCCTTTTTGGATTGATGAACTTATTCACCTCTAAAGGAGGTTTAAAGAAAGCCTTGTTTGCTGTAGTTGGCCTTTTGATTGTAGTAGTAATATCCTACGCTATGGCCACTGGTACAGATGTAAACTTGGATGAAATGGCCAGAAAGGGCGTGCCTACTACCGTAGATACGGTAAAGGCAATTGGAACAGGATTAAACGTGTTCTTCCTTCTGACTATTATTGCTGTAGCAGCCATGTTGTATTCTGGCGTTAAGAAAATGATCAGTAAATAATTTAAAACAATATTATGTCAAAAAGAGGAGCACCACCAGAGGTTAATGCAGGTTCTATGGCAGACATTGCGTTCTTATTGCTTATCTTTTTTCTAGTGACCACCACTATTGAGACGGATGCAGGATTGGATCGTATGTTGCCACCTATAGAGCCGCCAGATACGGATGTGATTATTAAGCAAAAGAATATATTTCAGGTTAATATTAACCGTGAAGGGCAATTGTTAGTCGATGAGGAATTGATTAATATCAAAGACCTTAGAGCTAAAGCCATTGCATTTTTAGATAATGGGGGATCGCCCTCCGGTAGTGACGATTATTGTAACTACTGTAAAGGAGCTAGAGATGCTTCTTCATCCGATAGTCCATCTAAGGCAATTATATCTTTGAAGAATGATAGGGAGACTAAGTACTCTACCTACATTACGGTGCAAAATGAATTGGTTGGAGCTTATAATGATCTTAGGAACCGTGAAGCCCAACGTTTGTACAAGAGAAACTTTACGGATATGGAAGCGGAGTATCTTAATCCAGAAACTCCTTCTAGTGTTAAGGATGAGTTGAAGGAAAAAGTGAAAAGAATTCAGGATCTGTTTCCGCAGAAATTGTCTGAAGCAGAAACCGCTTCAGCTTCAACTAATTAATGGTTAATAAATAGAATTACTATGTCAAAATTTAACAAGAAAAAGGACGCCGCTTTACCAGCTGTGAATACGGCATCCTTACCAGATATCGTTTTTATGCTCTTGTTCTTTTTTATGACAGTTACCGTAATGAAAGATAGTACCTTAAAGGTAGATAACACCCTGCCTAACGCTACTGAAATCAAAAAACTGGAGAAAAAGGATAGGGTAATTTATATCTATGTTGGAAAACCTACCAAAGAATATGAGAAGGTTTATGGAACCGAATCTAAAATTCAATTGAACGATAAGTTCGCAGAAGCTTCTGAAGTAGGAGATTACATTTTGATGGAAAGAGCAAAAAAGCCACAAGAACTACAAAATGTATTGACCACATCACTTAAAGTGGATAAAGATGCTAATATGGGTATCATATCAGATATTAAACAAGAACTTAGAAAAGTAAATGCCTTAAAAGTGAACTACACCACCTATGAAGGTGATGCGTTCCGGAACTTACAATAGTTAGTAAAAAGGATTAGAGATTTTAAACGCTTCAGATGCTCGCATTTGAAGCGTTTTTTTTATGTTTAATTAATTACCTTTATTCCTTATGAAGGGAGCATTACTTTTATTATTTTTTCTTGTTGGCTTCGGTATGGTCGCTCAAGAACACGTCCTATATGATCAGGAAAATAGGAAGTATTTGGAGGATCAATTTTACGTTGGGGTTACCTATAACTTTCTTAGGGACTTACCTGTAGACGTGGAGCAGAGGAACCTTTCTTACGGCCTTCAAGGCGGTTTTATCAAAGATATTCCGGTGAACTGGGATAGAACCCTTGGTTTTGGTTTAGGGCTTGGTTACGCTATTAATTCTTATTATTCTAATGTGCGTGCCCATAAACTTGATTCGGGTATAGCATATGAGTTATTGGATGGGAATACCTCCTATAAGAGAAATAAAATAGAAACCCATGTCATTGAAATGCCGCTTCAATTGAGATGGCGTAATTCTACCCCCGAAGAATATAAGTTTTGGAGAATTTATACTGGAATGAAATTGGGTTATGTGGTGGGGAATCGTTCTAAATTTGTTGGCAATTCAGGAAAGATAGGATTCAAAAATCCGGATATTAGAAACTTTCAGTATGGATTGACCCTAAATGTGGGGTATAATACCTTTAATATACATGCGTATTATGCACTAACCTCCTTGTTTAAACAGGGTGTTAGTTTGCCCTCTGGCACCCCCTTAGATTTGCAGCCACTACAAATAGGACTTGTCTTTTATATATTATAGCCAAAATTTAATAGTGAATAGCTGGGTAAATACCCCTATTAAAAGACCTATAATGACTTCTGCTCTCCTATTAGGGTTAATGTAAAGCCTAGAGGTTGCTAAAAGGCCAGTAAGAAATGTAGTGATGCTTATTGTTATTATAAGGTTCTTTTCAAAATGTATGCTCAGATTTATTAAGAACATCAACAGACTGCCCATTCCCATAAGATGTAAACTACATCTAAACTTAAGAAATATAAGTATTAATGCGCAAAAAATGGCTGCAATCAAGCCTAAGAAATAAAAGTATACTTCTAGTGTGAAATTATTAGGGATTATTCTAAGTAAAACCAACAGCAATAATGCCAATGTTAGGTATAAAGTATATTTTCTATTATTGAAATTAGGTAACGGTATGGTACTGGCAACCGCTAGATTTCGAAATATAAAATATATGATTACGGGGATAATTACAGTAAGGATGAATATGGGCGCAATGTTGCCGCTCTGGGTCTCAAAAGGGCTGTATTTGGGTGTAATCAAGAAATAGGCCAATGTCCCTGCAAATGGGATGTAAAGTGGGTGTAATACATTGGAGACTATCAGGAATAAGGTCCTCATTAGATCTCTTTACGCAGCCTTGCTACTGGAATATCTAACTGCTCCCTGTACTTTGCTACGGTCCTACGTGCTATTGGATATCCCTTTTCCTTTAATAGGGCCGCCAATTTATCATCGGTATAAGGTTTCCTTTTCGGCTCATCCATGATTACCATTTCCAAGATTTTCTTTATTTCCCTGGTAGAAACGTCTTCCCCCTGTTCATTTTTCATGGATTCTGAAAAATAATCCTTGATCAGTTTGGTGCCATATGGAGTATCAACATACTTACTGTTGGCCACACGGGAGACCGTAGAGACGTCCATGTCTATGGCATCTGCAATGTCCTTTAAGATCATAGGGCGTAAATTACGCTCATCTCCACTTAGGAAATACTCCTTTTGGTATTGCATAATCTCGTTCATGGTTATAAATAGCGTTTGCTGGCGTTGCCTTATTGCATCTATAAACCATTTTGCCGAGTCTAATTTTTGCTTTATAAACATTACCGTATCCTTTTGTGATTTGGATTTTTCTTTGGAATGTTTATAGCCTTCTAACATATTGCTGTATTCCCTGGATACGTGTAATTCTGGAGCGTTTCTTCCGTTTAGGCTCAATTCTAATTCCCCTTCTACGATGCGGATAGTGAAATCTGGGACAACATGCTCTACAATCCTATTGTTTCCTGAATAGGAGCCTCCCGGCTTAGGGTTAAGGCGTTCTATTTCGGAAATTGCGTCTTTTAATTGCTCCTCGGTGATATTGTGTTTCTGGATGAGTCTTTGGTAATGTTTTTTTGAAAACTGTTCAAAAGATTTCTCCAATAAGTCAATAGCTAATTCAATACGTGCTGTAGGTTCCTTTCTTTTTAGTTGAATAAGAAGGCATTCTTCCAAAGATCTTGCGGCAACTCCTGCAGGATCTAGACTTTGTACAACGCGTAATACCTTCTCTATGGTCTTTTCGTCTGTGTATACGTTTTGAGTAAAGGCCAGGTCGTCCATAATATCCTCTAATGGCCTTCTTATGTATCCGCTCTCGTCTACACTGCCCACCAGAAAATTGGCAATAGCCCACTCCTCTTCGTTAAGATAGACGGTGTTGAGCTGATTAAGTAAATATTGATTAAAGGAAATGCCTGCAGCATAGGGCACGTGTTTTTCCTCGTCATCCTGACTATAGTTGTTGGCTTGCGTTCTATAGTCGGGAACTTCGTCATCACTTAAATATTCATCTATGTTAATGTCTTCCGCACTTATACTCTCACTATCTGTTTCGTTATCGTATAGATCATCAAACTCATCTTGCTCGGTCTCTATCTCCTCCTTTCCTGTTTCTAGGGCTGGGTTTTCCTCTAGCTCTTGTTTTAAGCGTTGTTCAAATGCCTGCGTAGGCAATTGAATTAACTTCATCAACTGAATTTGTTGAGGAGATAATTTTTGCGATAATTTAAATTGTAGATGTTGTTTAAGCATAATGGGTCGTAATCTAACCTATAAAGTTAAAGAATAAAGATTAGAACTCTGCATTTTGCGGTGTTCTAGGAAATGGGATTACATCTCTAATGTTGCCCATCCCGGTGGTAAAGAGTACCAAACGCTCAAAACCTAGGCCAAATCCACTGTGAGTGGCAGAACCAAATTTTCTTAGTTCCAAGTACCACCACAACTCTTCTTCACTTAAATTAAGGGCTTTAATCTTCTCTTTTAGTACATCTAGTCGCTCTTCCCTCTGTGATCCACCAACTATTTCACCAATTCCAGGGAATAAAACATCCATTGCCCTTACCGTTTTTTCATCTTCATTTAAGCGCATATAGAATGCTTTGATCTGTGCTGGGTAATCAAAAAGGATTACAGGACATTTAAAATGCTTTTCTACCAAATAACGCTCGTGCTCACTCTGTAAATCGGCACCCCACTCATCTATTAGGTATTTAAATTTTTTCTTCTTATTGGGCTTACTGTTCCTTAGAATGTCGATAGCTTCTGTATAGGAAACTCTTTTAAAAGTGTTTTCCGATACAAATTTCAGCTTCTCTATAAGTGGCATGTCGCTTCGCTCTGCTGCGGGCTTGCTTTTTTCCTCGTCCAGAAGTCGCTGCTGTAAAAACTCTAAGTCGTCCTTACAGTTTTCCAAGGCATAATTTATTACCTCTTTTATAAAATCCTCCGCCAAATCCATATTGGCATCCAAGTCATTAAAAGCTACTTCGGGCTCAATCATCCAGAATTCAGATAGATGTCTGGAGGTATTAGAATTCTCCGCTCTAAATGTAGGGCCAAAAGTGTATATTTTGCCTAATCCCATGGCGTATGCCTCACCTTCCAACTGTCCGGAAACGGTTAAATGGGTCTCCTTGCCAAAGAAATCCTCACTATAATCTACCTCACCGTCTTCGGTTAGCGGGGTGTTTTTCATATCTAAAGTGGAGACACGGAACATTTCTCCAGCTCCTTCGGCATCGGATCCTGTAATTACTGGCGTGTGAACGTAATGAAAGCCATTCTTTTGAAAGTACAGGTGTATCGCAAAAGACAAGGCAGAACGTACCCGCATGATTGCCGCAAAAGTATTGGTGCGAACTCTAAGATGTGCCTTTGAGCGTAAAAACTCAAGTGAATGTTTCTTAGGCTGTATAGGATAGGTGTCCGGATCTGCACCACCGTGTACAAAAATTTCTTTTACTTGTATTTCTACTTGCTGTCCTTTACCCTGACTTTCTACCAAGGTTCCCGATATTTTTAATGCAGCACCGGTATTTATTTGCTTTAGCAATTCGTCGTCAAATTCCTCGAAATTTACTACGCACTGTATGTTGTTTATTGTAGACCCATCGTTAAGGGCAATAAATCTGTTACTTCTATATGATCTTACCCAGCCATTAACAATAACGTCCTTATGAAGGAGGTCTGTTGATAGTACTTCTTTTACGCTATATGTGTTCATACTAGTTGCTTGTGATTTAAGTGGCAAAGATAGCCATTTTGCATATTATGAATTGGTCCTAGGGGACCATAAATTTTATTTTAAATCTTCTTTTTCTTCTTCTTGGGTTGCATTTAAATCCTCTATGGGGAGTATGTCTATTTGTGGTTCTTTTAGTACCTCTTTATTGGCAATACTTCTTTCTAGGGAAAGCAGTAGGGAAGGTAAAAGAATAAGGTTGGCCAACATGGCGAATAATAGGGTGGCAGAAACCAAAGATCCTAAGGCAACCGTTCCTCCAAAACTGGAAATAACAAAAACAGAGAATCCAAAGAATAAAACTATAGAGGTGTAGAACATACTTACACCAGTTTCCCTTAGTGCGGCATAAACCGATTTTTTAATTTTCCATTGATTGGCGATCAGTTCTTGACGGTATTTTGCTAAAAAATGTATTGTATCATCCACAGAGATACCGAAGGCTATACTAAATACCAAGATAGTAGACGGTTTAATTGGAACACCCGCAAAACCCATTACCCCAGCGGTAACTATTAGCGGAAGTAGATTGGGTATTAGCGAGATAACGACCATTCTAAATGAACGAAACAGATAAGCCATAAAAAGTGCGATAAGTCCAATTGCTAAGCTAAGTGATAGTATCAGGTTTTTCACCAGATATTTGGTGCCCTTAAGGAATAATAGGGCGCTCCCGGTCATGTTTACTTTGTACCTGTCTGATGGGAAAATTTTATCGATATGTTTCTGAAGTGTACCTTCAATCTCCTCCATTCTTTCTGTATCTACATCCTGCATATATGTGGTTATCCTTGCTACTTGGCCAGTGCTGTCCACAAAGCTGTTAAGAAGGTTTCCATTGTTCGCAGAATTACGGGCAACCTCCATAATAAATGTATTCTCTTGGGAGGTGGGTAGTTGATAGTATTTTGGAATCCCGTTATAAAAAGCTTGTTTGGAGTATTTTACGAGATCAACCACAGAAATAGGCTTGGATAACTCAGGGATTTCAATAATATGATTCCCTAGCTCGTCCATTTTCTTGAGGTTGTTAGGTCGTAAAACTCCCCTCGGTCTTTTAGTATCAACTACAATTTCTACGGGCATAATACCGTCAAATTCCTGCTCAAAAAACCGGATATCTTTAAAGAACTGCGCTTTTTTAGGCATATCCTCAATGGGGCTTCCCGAAATGTCAATTTGATAAATGCCAATGATGCTGGTGACCAGTAGTAAAATGGATATGATATATACTGCTATTCTTCGCTCCCTTACAATGGTTACCATCCAATTAACAAAGGTCTCTATCCATTTGGTGTTTAGATGTTTTAGGTGTTTGTTTTTTGGAAGGGGCATAAAACTGTAAATAATCGGGATAATAAGAAGGGAGAGCACAAAGATCCCCAGAATATTTATAGAAGCCACAATACCAAATTCCTTTAGTAATTTACTGTCAGTAATAATAAAGGTAGCAAAGCCAGAAGCAGTAGTGACATTGGTCATTAAGGTAGCATTTCCTATTTTAGAAATTACCCGTTGTAGAGAGAGGGCCTGGTTCCCATGCTTTTTAACTTCCTGCTGGTATTTGTTGATCAAGAAAATACAGTTAGGTATCCCTATTACAATGATCAGGGGTGGAATAAGGGCTGTTAGTACTGTTATCTCATATTGTAAGAGGCCTAAAATGCCAAAGGCCCACATTACGCCTATGATCACTACAAGCATAGAGATAACCGTAGCCCTAACACTTCTAAAGAAGAAAAAGAAAATTAGGGAAGTTACTCCCAGTGCTGCCAATATAAATTTTCCAATTTCATCTATTATATTTTGGGAGTTCATTGTCCGGATATATGGCATCCCAGATACCCTTACATCCATTCCTGTTTCTTTCTCAAAATTATTGATCAACGTGGTGAAATCTCCAAGTATAAAATCTTTCCGTACCGAGGTGTTTACAATGTCCTTGTCCATGTATACAACGGTGCGAATAGTCCGTGTTTCTTTATTGTAGATTAAATTCTCGTAAAATGGCAGCTCATTAAAGAGGTGGTTGGTAATACTGTCTATCTCCGCTTTGGTTTCGGGAGTACCTTTAACAAGTGACTGCATTACAAATGTTTGCTCAACCGTATCCTTTACCAGTTCTTGTAAGTTGTCCGTAGATAGTACAAAATCTATTTCTGGGAAGGCTTCTATTTGCTTGCTTAATTTATTCCATCTATTAAACTTTTCTGGGGTGAAGAGGGAGCTATCTTTAATGGCAAGGACCATTACATTGCCTTCTTCTCCAAACTGCCTTAAAAATTCAAGATATTCTAAATTAACCGGATGTTGGTCTGGCAAAAGATTGGCCTGCGAGTTGGAAAATTGCATCTTATCCCACTGCAGTCCCATAAAAATGGTTACTGCAGCTAATAGCAAAAGGATAAGGATTCTGTTTCTAAGAATAATTCTTGCGGTTTTTGCCCAAAAACCTTGTGTTAGCTTTGCAACCATTTAGTAGATACTTCGTTTATCACTTAGCCCTATAGGGCAAAATTCTTTATAAATCAAAATCCGGTAAGAAGAAATAGTTCTTTGCGGAGATTTAAAATTATATGCGGGCAAAGGTAGAGAATGATTGCTTTTGTTCCTAGGATGGGGAGTCAAAAAACAAGTAGAAGAAGGTTAGTACGGGTAATGGGGAAGTGTGCGGGGTAGGTGGGTACTTTATTAAGGTAGGTTTACTCTGTAAAATAAAAAGAGCGACCTTTAAAGTCGCTCTTTCAATTTATTGTTTACAGCGATTATACCTTCATTACTTCTGCTTCTTTGACCTCCAATACGGCATCAATTTTCTTGATGTATTTGTCGGTAAGGGTCTGAACGTCGTTTTCGGCAGTTTTTAATAGGTCTTCTGAAACGTCCAAATTTCTGATTTCTTTGTTTGCTTCTTGTCTAGCATTACGGACACCTATTTTGGCTTCCTCGGCTTCAGCCTTAGCTTGTTTTACCAAATCCTTCCTGCGCTCTTCGGTCAGGGGAGGGACATTAATGATTACAAAATCTCCGTTATTCATGGGATTGAATCCCAAGTTAGCGTTCATAATGGCCTTTTCAATCTCGTGGAGCATATTTTTCTCCCAAGGTTGAACAGATATAGTCCTAGCATCGGGAGTGCTTACATTGGCGACCTGTGATAAAGGGGTAGGGGAGCCATAGTATTCTACCATCACACTAGAAAGCATTATGGGGCTAGCTCTTCCGGCCCTGATCTTTATGAACATTCGTTCTAAGTGATCCATAGCGCTATCCATTCCCTCTTTGGCGGTGTCCAGTATAAATTTAATATCCTCGTTCATATGCTAAATGTTAGTTAAATGTAATTCAATATTTTTTAGAACTATAGGTTTACCACAGTTCCTATGTTTTCTCCTGAAACCAATTTAACTAGGTTTCCTTTTTTGTTCATATCAAAAACCACAATAGGTAATTCGTTCTCTTGACTAAGCGTAAAGGCAGTTGTATCCATTACTTTTAATCCCTTTGTAAGAACATCTTTAAAGGTTATGGAGTCAAACTTGGTGGCTGTTTTGTCCTTTTCTGGATCGGAGGTATATATACCATCAACGCGAGTTCCCTTAAGGATTACATTGGCCTCTATTTCTATTGCTCGTAAAACAGCTGCGGAATCGGTAGTGAAATATGGATTCCCGGTACCACCTCCAAATATTACTACTCTGCCTTTTTCTAAATGGCGCATAGCGCGTCTTCTAATAAAAGGCTCTGCTACCTCATTGATCTGTATGGCAGATTGCAGTCTTGTTTGTACACCTTTTAATTCTAAGGCGCTTTGTAGAGCTAGTCCATTTATTACCGTAGCCAACATACCCATATGGTCTGCCTGCACTCGATCCATTCCCTGACTTGCACCTGCAAGGCCTCTAAAAATATTGCCGCCCCCAATTACAATTGCAACCTCAGTGCCCTTCTCTACCACTTCTTTAATCTCTTCGGCATATTCAGATAGGCGTTTTGGGTCAATGCCGTATTTATTCTCTCCCATTAAGGCTTCCCCACTGAGTTTTAATAGTATTCTCTTGTATTGCATCTTGCTTTAATTAATTCAAAGCAAAAATAATCAAAAATATTTATGAAGCAGACTGGAAACTATGATTCGTGCCTCCTAATTATTTCACAATGAATAGTTGTAGCTCAATTTATTTTTTTAATCTTGGTTTTTAAATGGAATATCATTTTTTTTTCTTGGCCCTTGGGCTAGGTGTAGTGCTAAATTTAATTATCTGTAATAATTTGTAATATGTATCGAAATCTAAAGAATTTAAGGAAATGCTGGTTATTGGGATTGGTAGCAGTATTAATTTACAGTTGTGGTACCACAAAAATAGCTCAACCCTCAGATGTTGCCCCTGTAGTTGTTGATATGGATTTGGTGAATATAGTGGATGATAAAGTTATGGTAACGGTAGATCCGGGGCCATTTTCTTCTGATAATGTTACTTTCTATATACCAAAAATAGTCCCTGGCACCTATAGTGTGGATAATTACGGTAAGTATATTGAACAGTTTAAGGCGTTGGATTATAAGGGTAAGGAGCTGAAGATTGAGCGGCTAGATGATAATAGTTGGCATATTGCCAATGCCAAGGAATTAGATAGGGTGTCTTATTGGGTGAATGATACCTATGATACGGAATCAGAGGTTGAGGATAAGATATTCTCACCTGCTGGGACTAATATTTTAGAAGGAGAAAATTTTATGTTGAACCTGCATGGATTTATAGGGTATTTTAATGATCTGGAAGAGGTGCCCTATCACTTACACATTACCGCCCCAAATGGACTGGTGCCGGTAACTACCTTGGTTAAGGAGGATGTAAACGCTGAAAAACCAGGAGTAGATACCTTTGTGGCACGTCGCTATTTTGAAGTAGTTGACAATCCCATATTATATGGAAAACCCAATACGGAAACTTTTATGGTTAATGACATTAAGGTAACTCTTAGCGTGTATTCTCCGAATGGAGTATATACTGCTGCCGGCCTTAGAGGAAGTATGGAGAAAATGATGGCAGGTCAAAAAAAATTTCTGGGTGATATTAATAGTACTAAGCATTACGCTATTTTATTATACCTGTCCACTATGGAAGATACGGACGCCAGTGGATATGGCGCCTTGGAGCATCATACTTCCACGGTAGTGGTGTTACCGGAGGGAATGCCTAAAGATCGTTTAGAGGAGTCGCTTATTGATATAGTCTCCCATGAATTTTTTCATATAGTTACTCCTTTGAGCGTACATTCGGAGGAAATAAGGAATTTTAATTTTAACGATCCAAAAATGTCCAAACATTTGTGGATGTATGAGGGGACTACGGAGTATTTTGCTAATCTTTTTCAAATTCAGCAGGGGCTAATATCCGAGGAAGAATTTTATGGGCGTTTAATGGATAAAGTGGCTAATTCCAGTGCATATGACGATGAAATGTCATTGACAGAACTTAGCAAAAACGTGTTAACTGAACCTTATAAGAGTAATTTCGTGAATATTTACGAAAAAGGGGCCTTGGTAAATATGGCACTGGATATTAGACTTAGAGAATTGAGTAATGGTGAAAAGGGAGTGCTTTTGCTGATGAAAGAACTCTCTAAGAAATATGGTGAGAATATTCCTTTTAAGGATGAGGAGCTAATAGGTGAAATAGTTGGGATGAGCTATCCTGAAATCCAAGTATTTTTTGATGATCATGTGGTAGGGGATACTCCGGTGGATTATGGCGAGTTATGGAGTAAAGTAGGTTTGCATGTGATCTCTGAAAGTGTGGCAACTGGGTATTTCTTTGATGGGGAAATCCCGTTTATAGATGTAGATCCTAAAAATCTCAATGAGGTGTTTGTAAGACAAGGAATTACACTGAGTTCATTCTTCAAAGATCTTGGAATTCAAGGAGGTGATATTTTAAAGAATATTGACGGTACAAAGATCACTTTAGAAACCATTAGGCCCATTATTGGTGAAAGTTTTGGATGGACGCCGGAGAAAGATATTAAATTGGTGGTGGTAAGGGATGGTGAGGTAATTGAAATAAAGGGAAAGGTGGGTAGGCCAACTTTGGAAGTTAAAAAGCTGGTGCCTATAGAAGGAGTTGCCAATGAGCAGCAAGAGCTTAGGATTTCCTGGCTAAAGGGGTAGCGATTTTTGATTATTTATCTAAAAGGCGCTGATAAACTTAGCGCTTTTTTTTGTTTCTGTAAGTTAAGGTATTGGTTCTTTGTATATGGTGAAAGCTAAGACAATTAGGGTCCGTCTGCTGCTTTTATACTTCTTGGTCGTGTAGGGGAGGGTTTACTGCTATGTGGGCTGTATCTGTTCCTTGGAAGTGTCCTACGAGTTGACTGTGTTTTTACTACATGTTTACGGTCTTTAGATTGTGTAACTTAGAAATTGTCGTATCAGGAATCTGAAAGTATGGGCACAAAAAAACCCGCTTTTAAAAAAAGCGGGTCGTATAATATTGGTTGTTTGAAATTACCCTAAGGCAACTCTTTCAAAACCAGTAACCTCTAAATTAGAATCAATAGATTTTACGTACTCTGCAACACTTTGTTTGCTGTCTTTAATAAAATCTTGATTTACTAGGGTATTGTCTTTAAAGAAACGCTTTATTTTACCTTGAGCGATATTGTCTAACATAGCTTCTGGCTTTCCTTCTTGGCGCAATTGATCTTTAGCTATTTCAACTTCTTTGTCAATAATAGATTGGTCAACACCATCTTCGTTAAGGGCTACTGGATTCATGGCAGCAGCTTGCATAGCAACGTCTTTAGCAACAACATCAGCACCGTCAACAGCAGCTGAAAGGCCAACTAAAGTGGCTATTTTGTTACCTGCATGGATATAAGAACCAACAAAAGGAGCAGAAAGTCTGCTAAATCCGCCTATTTCTATTTTCTCACCTATTACCCCTGTTTGCTCGGTAAGTTTATCCTGTACCGTAACACCGTTGAAATCGGCATTTAAGAAAGCTTCTTTAGAATCAAAGTTCAATGCTAGGTCTGCTAATTCGTTAGCAAGGTTTACGAAAGTATCGTTCTTGGCAACAAAATCAGTCTCACAGTTCAAGGAAATAATAACCCCTGAAGTATTGTCTGCATTCACTTTTGCAATAGCAGCACCTTCGGAAGAATCCCTGTCGGCTCTTTTTGCAGCTACTTTCTGTCCTTTTTTACGAAGAACTTCAATTGCTTTGTCAAAATCTCCTTCAGCTTCAACCAATGCATTTTTGCAATCCATCATGCCTGCACCTGTTGCTTTTCGTAACTTATTTACCTCTGCGGCGGTAATTTTTGCCATTTTATTTTTGTATTAAATCTCCCTAAACGGGATCTAAATTAGATCCTGTTTAGGGTAGGGTTAAATTTATTTTCGGTTTTAAATTAAAGGGGGACTATTCTATTCCTCCTTTAACGCTGTCTTGCCATTCCTTAAGCTCATCCCATTTACCATCGGCAGCCATTTTAGCTTGCTTAGACCATGACCCAGGGTTTTTGGAAGCAAATGCTGGTCCTGCTTCTGTAAGGATAGCCGTTAGGTCTTCCTCAGATTTAGCAGCTAGATCCGCAAAAGTATTAATACCAGCCTCTTGGAATATCTCAGCTATTTTAGGACCGATACCTTCTACTTTGGTAAGGTCGTCAGCAGATTTTTCTACAGCCTCCTTAGGAGCTTCAGTAGTTTCTTTTGCTTTAGTTGCTTTTTTTGCTTTTGGCTTAGCATCTTCTTTGCCTTCTTTTTCAGATTGCTTTTCAGATTTACGTTCTGCTAAACCTTCGGCAATTGCGGAAGTAACAGATTGCATAATGATGTCAATAGATTTAGAGGCATCATCATTGGATGGAACGATATAATCGATCTCTCTTGGATCTGAATTAGTATCTACCATTGCAAAAATTGGAATGTTCAGCTTTATAGCTTCTTTCACTGCAATGTGCTCACGCATAGTATCTACAACAAAGATTGCTGCAGGTAGACGTGTCATTTCAGAAATAGAACCTAAGTTCTTTTCTAATTTAGCACGTAAACGATCTACTTGTAAACGCTCTTTTTTGGAAAGAGTGTTAAAAGTACCGTCCTTCTTCATTCTATCAATCGTAGCCATTTTCTTGACTGCTTTACGGATAGTAACGAAGTTGGTCAACATACCACCTGGCCATCTTTCAGTGATGTAGGGCATATTAACATTTGTTGCTTTTTCAGCAACTATATCTTTAGCTTGTTTTTTGGTAGCTACAAAAAGTACTTTTCTACCGGAAGCTGCAATCTTTCTAAGAGCATCATTGGTCTCTTCTAATTTTGCAACAGTTTTGTAAAGGTTGATAACGTGAATTCCATTACGCTCCATGTAGATGTAGGGCGCCATGTTAGGATTCCATTTTCTGGTAAGGTGTCCAAAATGTACACCTGCCTCTAAAAGGTCTTTTACTTCAATTTTATTTGCCATTTATTTTCTTAGTTTACGTTCCTTTGAATTAGCAATATTAAAGTGGTACCCAATGGGAGCCTTTAATATTTAGATGCTAAACTAATTTCCCGTTACTTGGATCAGGGGCTGCCTGGACCAAGCTTCCAATTAAATTGGATCGGTATTTTTTAATTGCCCTCTTTAAGAAGGCTTCCAATGAACAATTTGTAATAATTCCGAACTGTTGCCAGTATCGACTTTGATAATGTAATCTTAACGTTTAGAGAACTGGAATTTCTTACGAGCTTTCTTCTGACCGTATTTCTTACGCTCAACCATTCTTGGATCTCTAGTTAAAAGACCTTCTGGTTTAAGTGCAGATCTGTGCTCTTCATCCAATTCACACAATGCTCTGGATAAGGCCAAACGAATTGCTTCTGCCTGTCCTGTTGTTCCACCACCAAATACGTTTACGTTTACATCAAAGCTGTCTACGTTGTTGGTTAAAGTAAATGGCTGATTTACTTTGTACTGTAATGTTGCAGTAGGAAAGTAGGTGCTCAGTTCTTTGTCATTGATAGTGATGTTACCACTTCCCTGAGAAAGATATACTCTAGCAACCGCCGTTTTCCTTCTACCGATTTTATGAATTATTTCCATTACCTTAGGTCGTTTAAGTTAATTGCTTTTGGTTTTTGCGCTTCCTGATTGTGGTCTGCTCCAGCATATACCTTCAGATTTCTGAAAAGCGTAGCACCTAATTTGTTTTTAGGTAACATCCCTTTTACGGATTTCTCGATAATACGCGCTGGGTCTTTAGACAACATCTCTTTAGCTGATGTAAACCTTTGACCTCCTGGGTAGCCGGTGTAGCGAATGTAGGTTTTTGAATCCCACTTCTTGCCAGACAAGTTGATTTTTTCGGCATTGATAATAACAACATTATCCCCGCAATCAACATGTGGCGTAAAACTAGGCTTGTACTTCCCTCTAAGTAACATCGCTACCTTAGAAGCAAGACGGCCCAATGTTTCTCCTTCAGCATCAACTAGTAACCATTCTTTGTCAACGGTTGCCTTATTGGCCGAAATCGTCTTGTAGCTTAATGTATCCACACTAATATATTTATTTATTAAACACTAAAATCCCGTTTAACGGGCTGCAAATGTACAATTATTAACTTGAATTACAAATGCTTGCTTATTATTATTTTGCAGATTTTCTTATTTTTCTTTTTTTAAACTATGCGAAGCGGATTCTTTTTTATTATTGAATGGCTTCTATCTGAACGGAGAAGGCAATTTAATACAAAAATTTTGTCCTTAATATATATGGTATAAAAATTATTTAACGATGTAAATTAATATGATTAATGGTCGCAACAGAAACATTGTTACATAAGTAGGTGTACTTATTCTCTCCTCTTATTTATTTACTTGCTCTTTAGACTCCATAAATAGGGTATACCAAACTTCCCTAAAGCGACTTAAAATAACCTAGAAGTTTCTACTTTTATTAAAAATGGAGTTGCTGCGCAAATTCCCATTACGGGGCATGATGAGAAAAGTATATACTTTTCATGCTATCTTATTTGCTAATGCATGTAGGATTCTCAGTTTGCCTTTAAGAAGAATGCGATTTTAGTTATCCAAATTGCTAATAAATAATGTAGCGGTAATTGCAGATAAAGAGGGAATTGTAATAATGCTCGTTCTCCAACTGACAAAATTATAAGGACAAGGGTTTACTGTTGCGCCAATATTAAACTAAGCTGTGATGATGATGTTGAGGGTGTGGTATTGTGTTGGCAGTTTTTGAATCGGATCTGCGAATCCTTAGCGCAAACTCCTAGTGAAATTGTGGTTAAACGTAATAAGCTTTAATTGTAGTTTCCGGTTTCATATTAGGAGCAATAACACAAAGGCCTCTTATATCGATAAAGAACATTAAGCTGAAAAAAAAGTTATTTAAAATTATCTATTATTTGACGTTAGTAATTATCCAATTAAATTAGGCTAGCCTCGCTTAAAGAGAGCCCATCAAGGAATTAATATCTTGAGGGGCTCTGCATCAATCCTTATTTATATCCTTGCTACACTTTATTGCTCTGTTTTATATATGGGTAATTTCTTTCCAAATACTAATGTGCCTCTAACCAATCTTTTCCTACCCCAAGCTCAACGACTAGGGGAACGGATAATTTATGGGCATTTTCCATTTCAGTTTTGATCATCAATTTTATGGCATTCAATTCAGGTTTGTAGACATCAAACACCAATTCATCATGTACTTGGAGGAGCATTTTACTTTTATAATTTTCCTCCACCAGTTTTTTGTGAATATTGATCATGGCTATTTTAATGATATCTGCAGCGCTTCCCTGTATGGGGGCGTTTACTGCATTTCTTTCTGCGGCTCCTCGCACTACAGCATTACTGCCATTGATGTCTTTTAAGTATCTGCGCCTTCCAAGTACCGTTTGAACATATCCATTTTCACGGGCAAAATTTATCTGCTCACTGATATAATTTCGCAGTTTAGGGTAAGTCTTATAATAGGTATCTATAAGGTCTTTTGCTTCGGAACGGGAAAGATCGGTCTGATTGCTAAGTCCAAATGCAGATACACCGTATATGATTCCGAAATTCACGGTTTTGGCATTGCTTCTTTGTTCTCTAGTTACATCCTCTATTGGAATGTTAAAAACTTTGGAAGCAGTAGAGGCGTGAATATCTTCTCCGTTTTTAAAGGCTTCTATCATGGTAGTCTCTTGACTAAGCGCTGCAATAATGCGCAATTCTATCTGGGAATAATCTGCCGCCAATAAAATATACTCTTCATTCCTCGGGATAAATGCCTTGCGCACCTGTCTACCCCGTTCCGTACGGATGGGAATATTTTGCAGGTTGGGGTTGTTGCTGCTTAATCGACCTGTTGCCGCTACCGTCTGCATATAATCTGTATGCACCCTACCAGTACTCTCTTCAATTTGTAGGGGAAGTGCGTCTATATAGGTGCTTTTAAGCTTGCTAAGGCCCCTATAATCCAGTACGCTTTGGATAATTTCGTGATCCTCTGCTAAATAAGAAAGGACTTCTTCTGCGGTGGAATACTGGCCCGTTTTCGTCTTTTTGGGTTTTGCAACTAGCTTGAGCTTGTCGAACAAGATCTCTCCTAACTGCTTTGGGGAGGCAATATTGAACTCCTCCCCAGCTTCCTTGAATATCTTAGTCTCTAATTGCTTTATATCATTATCTAGATCCTTGGCTAGGGAATTTAAAAAAACTTTGTCAAGTTTAATGCCTTCCAATTCCATATCGGCCAACACCTTTAGGAGCGGGATTTCAATATCGTTAAAAAGCTCCTCTGTTTTCGCGTCTTTTAGCTCTGGTCTAAAATGTTGTGCTAATTGAAAGGTGATATCGGCATCCTCCACAGCGTATTCGGTCTGTTTCTCCACCGGCACCTCTCTCATGGATAGTTGGTTTTTCCCCTTTTTTCCGATAAGCTCGGTAATGGAGACAGGGGTGTAGTTTAAATAGGTTTCTGCCAAGACATCCATATTGTGCCGCATATCTGGATTTATCAGATAGTGGGCCAACATAGTGTCAAAACATTTTCCTTTTATAATGATTCCGTATTTGTGCAGTACTTTGATATCATATTTAAGATTCTGGCCAATTTTTTCGATCTGTTCCGCTTCAAAAAAAGGTTTTAATTGTTCAATTAATTCCTGTGCTTCGGATCTATCTTCTGGGAACGGGATGTAAAAGCCCTTACCAGCTTCCCAGCTAAAGGCAATTCCAACCAATTCTGCGGTAAGCGGATTTAAGCCAGTAGTCTCCGTATCAAAACAAACCGAGGTCTGTTTCATTAAATTTTGCAGAAAGAGCTTCATGGCCATGCCAGGGTTTACGCTTTGGTAAACATGGGGTGTTTTATCTAAGGTTGTTCTACTAGAGAATTCTTCAATAGTGCCCCCTGTAGTATCGCCTCCCCCTCCAAATAAAGAGAATTGACCACTACCCGCTACAGCTGTCTCGTTTTTTGTAGTACTGTCTTTATTCTCGCTTTTCTGGGTTGCATTTTCTTCGGCTGGTTCGGTGGAGAATAGTTTTATAAATTGGTCCTTAAGTCTTCTAAATTCTAGTTCTTCAAACAGTTCCTGAACCTTATCCCCATCGGGCATAGTAAGTTCGTAATCGGCAGCGTTAAAAGTAACGTCGCAATCAACATGAATGGTGGCCAGCTTTTTAGAAAGTAGCCCTAATTCGGCATTCTCTATGATTCTTTCCTTCATTTTTCCTTTAAGCTTATCAGTATTGGCCAAAAGGTTTTCGATGGATCCAAATTCTGCAATAAACTTTTTCGCGGTTTTGTCGCCTACCCCCGGGAGTCCGGGGATATTGTCACTGGCATCGCCCATCATTCCCAGGTAATCAATGACCTGCTCTGGGTGTTCTACGCCAAATCTTTTTTGTATCTCCGGGATGCCCCATATTTCTATTCCATTCCCCATCCGGGCGGGCCGATACATAAATATGTTTTCGGAGACCAACTGTCCAAAATCTTTATCTGGAGTAACCATATACACTTTATAGTCTTCCTTTTCGGCTTGTTTTGCCAAGGTGCCTATAATATCATCGGCCTCCCATCCTTCTAATTCTACCACAGGGATATGCATGGCTTTTAGGATTTCCTGAATATAGGGAACGGCAATTTTTATAGCATCGGGGGTTGCGTCCCTATTGGCTTTGTATTCTGGGAATAGCTCTGAACGCTCTACGCTTCCGCCTTTGTCAAAACACACTGCAAGGTGATCTGGTTTTTCCCTTCTTATAACGTCTAGTAGAGAATTCATGAACCCCATGATTGCAGAGGTGTCCATTCCCTTAGAGTTTATTCGTGGGTTTTTGATCAGGGCATAGTATCCCCTAAAAATTAGTGCGTAAGCATCTAATAGAAAAAGTCTTTTTTGTTCTGCCATTTTATTGGTTTGTTTCCGAAGTATAATTAAAATGATTAATGATTAGTCCTTTAAAAAGGAATCTGCGGGGTTGTTGATATGCCCATCTTCGGAGTAGGTGCGATAACTAAATCCTGGATGGATGCAATATCCACCGGTTTCCCCTTTTTTATTGATCGCAATAAAGCCGATCTGAAAATCCTTACGATCCTTATTCTTTTCCATTATACGTTTTACACCTTCCTCGCAAGCCTCTTGTGGCGATTTTCCTTGACGCATTAATTCTACGATTAAAAAGCTTCCCACGGTTCTAACCACCTCTTCCCCAACTCCGGTAGCAGTAGCGCCACCTACTTCATTGTCTACAAAAAGACCGGCGCCAATAATGGGGGAGTCTCCTACGCGACCTGCCATTTTGTAAGCCATTCCACTAGTGGTACAGGCGCCAGCAATATCGCCATCCTTGTCAATGGCAAGCATTCCAATAGTGTCGTGGTTTTCTATATTTATAATGGTTTCGTATTGGGAGTCTTTCTTCCACGCCATCCATTCTTTTTTTGCTTTTTCCGTAAGCAGATTGGTTTTTGGAAAACCTTGTTCGTACGCAAATTGTTCTGCTCCTTTTCCTGCCAACATTACGTGAGGTGTTTCTTCCATCACTTTTCTAGCTACACTTATAGGATGCGCTATGTTTTCCATGCATAGTACTGCACCGCAATTGGCGTCTTTGTCCATGATGCAAGCGTCTAGGGTAACGCGGCCATCTCTATCTGGTCTGCCGCCATTTCCTACGGTTTCATTATTAAGGTCGGCCTCCTCTACCATTACTCCTTGTTCCACAGCATCCAATGAAGATCCGCCTTTTTCAAGAACCTCCCATGCCTTTGCAGTGGCATTCATAAAATTCCATGTGCAAATGGCAATAGGCCTAATCGTTTTGGAACTATTGTTATCCGCAATTTTTTGTTGTGGATTGTCCTGGCAAGAGGCTAGAAAGGGAACGGAAATCATACCCGCTGTGGTAAGGGTGGAATTTTTGAGGAAGTTTCTTCTTTTCATTGGATTCTGTTGCTTATTTTTAAGGTCCTAAATATAATAAATATGATTGTAGAAGTATGCGCCAATTCCTTAGAATCTGCTTTAAACGCCCAAAAAGCTGGCGCAGACCGTATTGAATTGTGTTCGGAGCTTGGGGTGGGAGGGGTAACTCCTTCTTATGGCCTATTAAAAGTGATAAAGAAGTATATAACAATCCCAGTAAATGTACTGATTAGACCCAGAAGTGGTGATTTTACCTATACGGACAGGGAATTTGAAATAATGAAGCACGATATTGAAATATGTAAGGAATTAGGGTTCAATGGTATCGTATCCGGAGCGTTGATGTCTGATTTTTCTTTGGATGTTGAGCGGACCAAAGAGCTAGTAGAGATTTCTAAACCGCTCTACTTTACCTTTCACAGGGCGATTGATTGGGTGAAAAACCCTATGGCCACTTTAAAGCAGTTAGAGTTGCTGGGGGTAGATGCTATCCTTAGTAGTGGGCAGCAGAAATCATCCGTTGAAGGTATGAATCAATTGTTGGAGTTTCATAATAATACGGAGAACATTGTTATTATGCCAGGCGGAGGAATAGCGGATACCAATGTGCATCAATTTAAGGAAAAAGGATTTGGTGCAGTGCATTTATCTGGCATCCGGTTTCATAAAACTTTGGGGCACACACCAGAAATTCAAATGAGTACCCCTAGCTTTTTAAGAGATGACGAGGTGGGAGTGAGTAATTTTGAGGTGTTGCAAAATGTAGTGCGCGTAGTTAAAGAATAGGTAAATAAAAGGTCTAGTGGTTGGAAACCAATATCTTTGAGTAAAAATCACCCTATGCTTAGATGGATTGTATTTGTTATTTTATATATCACACTCGGAATTTATACCCTTCAGGCACTTAGAACAGTCACCAGGTTTCCGTTGGTCTATTATGGCTATATGGCCCTGTCGCTTTTGGTGCTGGGGAATTTTATTTATCAATTTACAGTTGGTGATAACTCAGGGAGGGTTTTAAATGTTCCTAAAAGTTATGCCTTTGGCTTTTTGTTGGCCATGCTTTCTTTTAAGGCTATTACCATCCTATTTCTATTTTCGGAAGATATTTTTCGATTCCTTTCCGGACTTTATTTGAAAATAAACGGGACTCCAAAAGTTTTTAATTTTCCGGAGCGAAGACGTTTTTTAAGTATGATAGCGCTAGGGATTGCTGCACTGCCTTTTTCTTCCCTTCTCTATGGGATGTATAAAGGTAAATATAATTTTAAAGTACTCAAATATCAACTGGAATTTGAGGATTTGCCCGATAGTTTCGACGGCTATCAGATTACGCAGATTTCCGATATACATTGTGGAAGTTTTGATAATAGGAAGAAAATAGAATATGGTATAGATCTTATTAATAAGCAAAACAGTGATCTGCTATTATTTACTGGAGATATGGTAAACAACAAGTCAGAAGAAATGCTGCCTTGGAAAGATCTTTTAGCTACGCTGCATGCAAAAGACGGGAAGTATTCTGTTTTGGGGAACCATGATTATGGGGATTATGTAGAATGGGATTCCGAGGAATTAAAAAGTAATAACCTGGAAGAGCTTAAAGAGTTGCAGCGAGAAATAGGGTTTAATCTTTTATTAAATGAAAGTAGATACTTAACTAAGGGAGAGGATAAGATTGCCCTAGTAGGGGTTGAGAATTGGGGTAGGGGCGGTTTTAAGAAAGCGGGTGACCTTACAAAAGCTACGGCTAAAATTAAAGAGAAGGATTTTAAAATTTTAATGAGCCATGATCCCTCGCATTGGGAGGATGAAGTTTTGAAGCATCCCTATCATTACCATCTTACTTTAAGTGGGCATACCCATGGGATGCAATTTGGAATAGAAATTCCAGGATGGGTGAAGTGGAGTCCTGCAAAATGGCGATATAAATATTGGGCTGGAGTCTATGAGGAATTAGGGCAAATGATCAATGTAAATCGTGGATTTGGATTTTTAGGATACCCAGGGAGAGTTGGTATTTGGCCCGAAATTACTGTGATTACCTTGAAAAAGAAGTCGATATCTTAAAAATGCCTGCCTGTATTGATACAATTATAGCGGTACTGGTGGTAATTTGACAAATTTTCTTATTTTTGAATCAGAACTCAATGAATACTATATGTCTAAGTTTGGAGAATTAATTGATGTTAGCGGACCGGTCTTGCTGGAGTTTTACGCCGAATGGAATGAGCAATCTGCCTCAATGCAACCGATATTGAGGGATGTAGCTGCAGCACTGGGCAATAAAGGCAAGGTGATAAAAATAGATGTAGACAAGAATAGGGAGCTGTCTCAAGCTCTTAGGGTGAAGGGGCTGCCAACTTTGATGATCTATAAAAAAGGAGAAATGGTATGGCGACAGAGTGGTGAGCAGGATGCTAATACGCTAATTGGGATCCTAAACGAATATATCTGATGGCTATCTAACGTATAAAAAAAACCGAGAACTCAGTTCCCGGTTTTTTTTTGTGCTGTTATTTTGTTTTTTATTCAAAAACAGGAATGCTATCTAGTTCCTGTTCAGGAATTACATCCATAGAAGTAGAGTCTATATCTTCTGCACCATCGGTGGGTGGAAGTAGGTCTTCTACAGAATCGTCCCTGTAAAAACGTTCAAATTTGGCAATGTATTCATTGAAGATGGTAGTCTCCTTTTCCGCTATATCCTTGTCCCTGTTAGTGATTAGTATATCTATATTTCTACTGTAGCCCTCTAGGTCAGGAATAATCTCGTCTAAAAACAAACGTTGCTGCTCAAATGGTAGTCCGGCATAATAATCTAACCGCTCTTGATAAATCGTTTTTAGTTTATTGTAAAGTTCTCGGGCTTTTTCGGTTTCGCCTACTTTATAATAGCCGTCCACAAAAGGTTCTACAAAAGCATAATATCCAAAGTACTCCACCGGCATATTTTCCATGGCGATAGTAATAATATCCTTGGCTTTATCTATTTTATTTTCCTGTATTAAGGTCTCTGTTAATCGAGCTAAATTACCACGGAAAGACAAGGATTGGGTGCGGGTTTGGACATCGTGATAAATAGCTGAGCTGCCCGAATTGCCCCATTCCCATTTCTTTACAATATCGTACATTAGGTCAGAATCTATTCTTCCCATTTCGTAGCTATTTCTATTCTGGGTTTTTATAGGCACCAATTTATACACTAATCCATCAAGCTGTAAGTAATCCTTCATCCAGATGTACTCGGCGGGATCAAAACTTCCGCCGGAGAAATATATAGGGCGCTTCCAATCGTTGTTAGCGATAATATCTAACATTAGTATCCTGTTTTTTGGCAGGGCACTTTTTGGAAGGTCTATATCTATATAATCAACTATAAGGGCAGAATCCTTCGCCTTTACAAGACCGCTTTCTAGCACGTTTTTCTTGTTCACTGGAATCCTAATCTTGTTAGTAGGATAAAATACCACATCTAAATTGCTTTGGGAATACTGACTAAGGTCGGCCCCTTGCCGCTGGAGAATGCTTTTGAACTTCGTTTCATCTCTATCGCTAGCAATATAATTCATAAAGTCCTTAATGTTCCATCTGTTTTCTGATAAGCCGTGGTAGTAGATGGCATCTCTAGTTCCAAATCTATACTTCTCATGTGTGAGCTGGGACGGAATGGGTTCGCTCTCATAAGCTTTCATTTTCATTTGGTCTATATACCAATCCGTTGCAAAAAGGCTAGTATTTACCACGCGCACATCTGTTCGGAAACCTTCTATTTCCTGTACGTACCACAGTGGGAAGGTGTCATTATCCCCAATAGTAAACAGAATTGCACCGGCATCTTCCTGTGTAGAGGATAAGTAAGCCATGGCGGTAGTTCTAGCGGTATATCGGTTAGATCTGTCATGATCATCCCAGTTTTGGACTGCCATGACGGTGGGTACCGCCAATAAGCATATTAAAGTGACCGCGGGCGCCAATATTTTTGGGCTCAATAATTTTCTAAATTCATCAAAAAGGCCATAGACCCCTAATCCTATCCATATCCCAAATATATAGAACGACCCCACTAGGGAATAGTCACGCTCTCTTGGTTGAAAGATGCCTGGGTTGGTGTAGAATTGAATAGCAAGGCCAGTAAACATAAAGAACACGAACAGTGCCCAAAACTGCTTTGGATTTTTACTGATCTGAAATACCAGACCAATTATTCCTAAAAGCAGGGGTAGAAAGAAGTAGGTGTTCCTTCCCTTGTTGTTTTTTATGTCGCTCGGTAGATTATTTTGATCTCCTAGTCTAACACTGTCTACAAAGTTTATTCCGCTAAGCCAGTTACCGTGATTGTCATAACGTCCTTGAATGTCGTCTTGTTTTCCGGTAAAGTTCCACATAAAGTAACGCCAGTACATATAATTGAACTGGAACTGGAACATATAACTGAGGTTTTGCATCAATGTAGGGGGCAATACCTCTATGTATTCGCTAAACTCTCTTAAAAAACGTATGTACTGCGCAGTATCTATTTCACCCCTTGCATATCCCTCTCTAAATTGATCTACAGCTTCCTTTAATTCGCTGTTTCCTAAGTAGCTGGATTTAATTCTAAAATCTAACGGGTCAAAATACTTCATATAATTTTCAGCATTTTGATCGCTCCACAAACGGGGTAAGAATCCAACGTGATCGGGGTTAGGACCCTGTAGTGCGTTCTTGTAATTATTTACAATAATATACTTTCCCGTGGCAAGGTCTTTCTCGTATTTGGGTTTTTCGTCTATCTCCTCACCTGGGGAAGCAAAACCATTGGAGTAGTAGGCACCATAAATTGGGCTATCTACACCTGGGTATTGTTCCCTGTTGTAATATGCTAAAAGTGATCTAGCATCGGAGGGGTCGTTTTCATTGATTACTACGTGGGCATTGGCTCTTATAGGTAGCATTAGCCATGAAGAGAAACCTAGAAATAAAAACATTAAGCAAAGCACTACTGTATTTGCGATAGTGTACTGGTTCTTTCTAGTGTATCGTAAGCCAAAGTAGAAGATAGCTATGAATATAAGGCCCATAATTATGGTTCCCGAATTAAATGGTAGGCCAATGGTGTTGATAAAAAATACCTCGCTCCATCCAAAAAGTTGTAATACATAGGTGAGTGAGAACTTGTAGACCAGCAATAATATAACAACAGCTACAATATTGGCTAAAAGAAAGTTTTTTATGGTGGTAGTCTTGTATGTTTTAAAATAGTAAAGGAGTGCAATGGATGGAATGGCTAAAAATCCCATAAACTGTATCCCGAAAGTTAGTCCCACTACAAAAGAGATCAAAACAATCCATTTATTTCCTCTAGGGTGGTGTAGGTCATCTACCCATTTAAGGCCCAGCCAAAGAAGTAGAGCCATAATTAAACTGGCCATAGCGTATACTTCCGTCTCTACAGCATTAAACCAAAAACTGTCTGAAAAGGTAAAGGCCAAGGAACCTACCAGTCCACTTCCTAATATGGCAATGGCTTTACTATTGGTGAGTTCTTCCTTCTTGGCGATAAGCTTTTTGGTGAGGTTGGTAATAGTCCAAAACATAAGGAGAATAGTGAAGGCACTGGATACGGCCGACATCATATTTACCATTCTTGCTACTTGCTCTGCTTCCAAAGCGAACATAGCAAAAAAAGCTCCAATAATTTGGTAGAGTGGAGCTCCCGGTGGATGCCCTACCTGTAATTTTGCCGAGGTGGATATATACTCTCCTGCATCCCAATAGCTAGCAGTGGGTTCTAAGGTAAGTGTGTAAACTGTAAGGGCTATAAAAAAAACAAACCATCCTGTGATGGTATCCCATTTTTTAAAGTTTGTTGAAAACATTTGGTTTGCTGTTTGAGAAAAGGGCGAATTTAAGAATTAAATAAGATATATGGGTATAAATTCTAAAACCTTTAACAAGTATATAGTGCTATACTACTGGCATATGCATTGGATGTACGCGTTAAATGGAGTGGAAGGGCTTAGGGCGTTTAAATGGGAGTTTAGGTGTAATTGTTCCGGGTGATTTTCTATGAAAAATAAGAATTTTAAACTTTTTTGCGAAATTGACGCAAAATTATTTGTGGATGTAAAACTTTGTTCTAAATTTGCACGCTCAATTAAGGCACTGGCCTATGGTGTAATTGGCAACACAGCTGGTTTTGGTCCAGTCGTTCTAGGTTCGAGTCCTAGTAGGCCAACAAGTAAACCCCCTGATTTCATTGAAGTCAGGGGGTTTTTATTTTTCGGAAAGTTTTGTTAGAGTCAGATTGGATCATGACCAGTTGTGGTGTTTTAAAAATCCAAGGGCATTCTTGGAAATTAAATCAAATCGCCTACTTTTATTCAAAATATGGCTGCTACAGTGGCCTTTGTTATTATTAAAATCTAGATTCCAATTCTAAAAGCAGTAACTAAGTATGATTATAGATGTCCATACCCATATTAATAACTACCATGAAGATAGGGTAACTTCCTTAGAGGCTAGTCTTGATCTTTTAAAGGAGAATATGAAAGCCAATAACGTGGATTATTCCTTGGTGCTGACTTCTTATAAGGTTAATGAACATAGGCCCAGTACCAAACAGGTGGTAGAAGCCATTAAGGGATATAAGAGCCTTGGGGTTATTTCTGGAATAAGTTACTTGCATTATAACCATAGGGATATCTGTGAAATTGGCAAATACTTGGAGCAAGGGCATATCAAAGGCTTGAAATTTTATCCTGGTTACGAACCGTTTTACCCTAATGACACTAGGCTTAAGGTATGGTACGAAATGGCGATTGAGTTTGATGTGCCAGTTATGTTTCATTCTGGGGATACCTATTCTCCTACGGGTAAGGTGAAGTATTCCCATCCTTTGCATTTAGACGATTTGGCGGTAGACTATCCGGAGCTTAAAATAGTAATCTGCCATGTTGGTAATCCATGGATAAAGGATTGTATGGAGGTGGTGTATAAGAATGATAATGTGTATGCGGATATTTCTGGACTCGTATTAGGGGATTTTTCGGAAAAGTTTGAGCGGTATATGAAAAAAGAAATCGAAGAAATGATAACCTATGCTGGTGACCCTAAGTACCTGTTATACGGTACTGACTGGCCATTATGCAATATGAAATCGTATTTGAAGTTTATGGATCAATTGGAGCTGGCAGACGATAAGAAGGAGTTGATTTTTTGGAAAAATGCAGCGGAACTCTTTAAAATAAATGTAGATGGTCTTTAAATCTTAGATGTTTCATTTGAATTGGTGATGATGGGAGTGCATATATCCAAAATGCATGAGTGGAAATTCAGTGTTGGGGAAATAATGGGCGTGTTTCATTTAAAGGTAAGTTGCTCTTGTATAATAAAATGATTTATTACTTTTATTGTAAAAAAATATTAAGTTGAAGTCGCTGAAATCTCCCCATCACATAATTTGCATAATTTAATGAAAAACAAAATTGTTGCCATTGTTATAGTGCACGGGTTGTTATTAGTGGGGTTTGTTTCTTGTGCTCTAAAAGAGAGAAGGGTAAAAACCGAAGTGGTCTTGTCAATTATTCCTCAACCAAAAGAAATAAAGGTTTATGAAGGTAGTTTTGGTTTAAGTGCAAGTACGCAATTAGTGTTCCATTCTGAGGAGCAACATAGAGTGGCGGATTATTTCGTGAGGGAGTTGCAGAAACAATATGGATTTTCTCCTCAAGTTGGTGGTGTTGCGGGAGAGATAAATAAGTTAGTGTTGGTGCAGTCAGATGTCTTAGCTCCAGAAGCTTATGAGTTGGAGGTTGATGATGCGGCAATAACAATAAATGCCTCATCGGAAGCGGGTTATTTTTATGCGTTTCAAACGCTTTTGCAAATGGCTCCTGTTTTGGAGGGGAAATCTGAATTGTCCATATTGGAAATCGATCAAGTTTCCATAGTAGATGAGCCTAGGTTTAAATGGAGAGGAGCTATGTTGGATATATCTCGCCATTTTTTTGGTCCTAAAGTGATAAAGCAGCTGATAGATCAAATGGCAGCCCACAAAATGAATCGTTTGCATCTTCACCTCACAGATGATACTGGCTGGAGAATAGAAATTAAAGAATATCCGAAGCTGCACGAAATTGGTTCGCGTGGCGATAGGACCAATCCAGATGGTCCGCCAATGTATCTTACGGAGGAAGAAGCTAAAGAGATTACCGCCTATGCCAACGAAAGGCAGATCGTTATAATTCCTGAAGTAGATGTTCCCGGGCATTCCGGTGCTATAGAAAAAGCTTACCCTGCCTTTAGTGGAGGGAATAATACCTTAAATATTGCCAATGAAGATGCGGTTGCAATGATTCAGGCTGTGATGCACCGGGTGGCATCTCTTTTTAATACCTCCTATGTGCATTTTGGGAGTGATGAGGTGAGGCATCATAATTGGGAGTCCAGGCCAGATATGCTTGCAAAAATGAAGGAGTTGGGGCTTAAAGATCAGCGTGAGTTTGAGGGTTGGTTTGATCGCAATATGGCCGATTTTTTGTTAGAATCCGGACTTAAGCCCATAGCATGGGACGAGGCATCTAGCTTGGGAGTTAATAAAAATACTATTCTGCAGTGGTGGCGAGGAGAATACCCAGACATTCTTTATGATGCAGCGGAAAGTGGTTATGATATTATCCTTTCTCCGGTAGATTATCTTTATTTGGATTATACAAGTAATTTAAAAGAAGCAGGAGCAATTTGGGAAGGCTTGCATAATGGAGCCAATTCTATGGAGGCAATTTATCACTGGAATCCAATCCCGGAAACTTTTACCGATGCTATGGCTTCCCAGGTTCTTGGTGTGGAAGCAGGGATTTGGACTGAATTTATTTCAGATAAATCCAGATTAGAGTATATGACGTATCCGAGGCTTTCCGCAGTAGCTGAAAAAGCCTGGACATATGAGGATAATTTAGATTGGGAGTTGTTTCAAGAAAGGCTGATTAAGCAATATAAGCGTTATGAGAATGAGGGTATTAATTATAGAATTCCTCAACTAAGTTTAGAGCAGCGAAAAATTAAACAGCCCGAGGCTTTCAATGGTCCTATTTTGGATTGATGTTAATAGCGTTAAATGAATAGGTGTCCAATAAGTCTTAATTCTTTCAAAAATTGTGGATGTGGTTTTCGTTATACACTAAGTTGTCGCTGCATTTTGGAAATTAAAGTTTTCACTTTTTCAGATGCGTAAAATTTGGATATCTACTAAGGCAGATTTTGGGCTGAACACGAGTTGGAATTCAGGTATCTTTTTTAGAATAAATGATTTAGGTTGTTGCGGAATCTAAAAAAATTGTATATTTGCAGAGCTGAAAGAATATTTCATATTCATGAGGGGACAATTTGTCCCCTCTTTTATTACTAATATTTTGACAGTATGGTTTTTTGGACCGTTTTAAATAAGTTTTAGCTGTTTTCAATTATGGCGGATATGCCTAAAATTGCATGGCCTAGATTGATAGAAGCTATCGCTAAGAGAGAAATTATGTTGAAGGAAAAAGTAACTACACTTTTAGAGTCGGCCTTAGAGGAAAATGAATCACTTTTTTTGTTGGATTTTTCCATAGGTACAGATAATAAGATTAAGATCACCTTAGATGGTGATAATGGAGTAACGCTACAAGATTGTATAAACGTTAGCAGGGCTATAGAGCACAACCTAGATAGGGAAGAGGAGGACTTTTCCTTGGAAGTGGCATCAGCCGGAGCAGCATCGCCCATAAAAATTCCCAGACAGTTTAAGAAAAATATTGGAAGGAAATTGGAGGTGAAAACCCAAGATGAGGAGTTGGAGGGTAAGTTGACGGAAGCCACGGAAGACAGTATTACCTTGGAGTGGAAGGATAGGGAGCCCAAACCCGTTGGGAAGGGGAAAATTACCATTCAGAAAAAGCGACAAATCGCAATTTCTGATATAAAAGAAGCTAAAGTTGTATTAAAATTCTAATTGTAGGTCAAAATGGAAAATATTGCGCTAATCGAATCTTTCTCGGAATTTAAAGATGATAAATTCATAGACAGGGTAACGCTAATGGCGATTTTAGAAGATGTGTTTAGGAATGCATTGAAGAAAAAATTTGGTTCTGATGATAATTTTGATATTATTATAAATCCGGACAAGGGAGATTTAGAGATATGGAGAAATAGGGTAGTAGTTCTTGATGGTGAGGTTGAAGACCCTAATGAGGAGATTTCCCTTTCTGAGGCTCGTAAAATTGAACCCGATTTTGAGGTTGGGGAAGATGTGTCCGAAGAAGTGAAATTGATAAACTTAGGGAGAAGAGCAATTTTGGCGTTAAGGCAAAATCTAATATCTAAGATTCACGAGCATGATAATACAACCATCTATAAGCAATTTAAAGAACTTGAAGGTGAAATTTATACTGCTGAAGTACACCATATTAGACATAAGGCCATTATACTTTTGGATGATGAAGGGAATGAGGTTATCTTGCCGAAAGACAAGCAAATACCGTCGGATTTTTTCAGAAAAGGGGATAATGTAAGAGGAATCATTGAGAGTGTAGAGCTTAAGGGAAACAAGCCAACGATTATTATGTCTAGAACTTCTCCTTTATTTTTGGAGCAGTTGTTTTTCCAGGAAATCCCTGAAGTGTATGATGGGTTGATTACAATTAAGAAAGCAGTTAGGATTCCTGGTGAAAAAGCAAAAGTAGCCGTAGACTCTTATGATGATCGTATTGATCCTGTAGGAGCTTGTGTTGGTATGAAAGGTTCTAGGATTCATGGAATTGTACGTGAACTTGGAAATGAAAATATAGATGTTATCAATTGGACCAGTAACCCACAACTTTTAGTTACAAGGGCATTAAGTCCGGCAAGGGTTTCTTCTGTAAAATTGAATGACGAGAAAATGACGGCTCAGGTATACCTTAGACCAGAAGAAGTTTCTAAGGCTATTGGTAGAGGAGGTCATAATATTAGATTGGCTGGGCAATTGACTGGCTACGAGATAGATGTATTCCGAGAAGGGGTGGAGGAAGATGTGGAGCTTACCGAGTTTTCAGATGAAATTGAAGCGTGGGTAATAGAAGAGTTCAAGAGAATTGGAATGGATACTGCAAGAAGTGTTTTAGAGCAGGAAGTTGGTGATTTGATTAAAAGGACCGATTTAGAAGAGGAGACAATTTTGGAAGTTGTCCGTATTCTAAAAGAGGAATTAGAAGATTAAACTATATATTAGCAATAAATTACAAGAATAGGAATTAATTATTTATGGCAGAGAATGCAACTATAAGGCTTAATAAAGTCCTAAGAGAACTTAATATTTCATTGGACCGTGCGGTAGATTATCTCGGTTCCAAAGGGCATAATATTGATGCTAGGCCTACTACCAAGATATCCAACGAGGTATATCGAGTTCTTCTGGATGAATTCCAAACGGATATGAGCAAGAAAGTTGCGTCCAAAGAAGTTGGGGAAGAGAAGCGAAAAGAAAAGGAAGCCTTGCGATTACAGTTAGAGAAAGAGCAAGAAGAGAAAAGACTCGCTAGGGAGAAAAGGGCGGAAAGAGAGAATGTTATTAAGGCGAAGGCAGACCTTCCCGGGTTAAAGACCGTGGGTAAGATCGATTTGGATTCGGGGAAAAAGGATGCTGAAAAACCAGTTGAAAACACACCTGAGAAAACGCCAGAAGTAGTGGCTGAAAAACCAGCTGAGAAAGCCGATGAAAAAGTGGTTGAAGAACCAAAAGTAGAGGCCGCCAAAAAAGAAGAAGCTCCTAAAAAGGTGGAAGAGCCTAAGAAGGAAGAAGCCCCTAAAAAAGAAGAGGCGCCTAAAAAAGAAGAAGCTCCTAAAAAGGAGGAGACCCTTAAGAAAGTGGAAGCTCCTAAAACGGTAGGTGCTTCCAAGGTGGAAGACAAGCCTGCTAAAAAGGAAGTGTCCGTTAAAAAGGAAGAGCCCGTAGCTGAAGCTGAAAAACCTAAAAAAGAGGCGGCTTCCGAAAAACAGGAAGAGAAATCTGCAGAAGGTGAAGCAGCGCCAGAAGGAGAAGTGCTTCGGACGCAATATCAAAAACTTACCGGTCCTAAGATAATGGGGGATAAGATTGATCTTACCAAATTTGAAAGACCAAAGAAGAAGAAAGAGCCAGCGAAAGCGGGTGATGCGGCAGATAAAAGAAAAAGACGTAAAAGAATTGTTGCTAAACCAGGGACCGATACCAAACGTCCACCTGCCGCTAGAGGTAGAGGACCGGTAACGAGAAGAGCTCCTGGACAACGTGTAGCAGTTGCTAAGGTAGAGCCTACCGAGGAAGATGTGCAAAAACAAGTGCGCGAAACCCTGGAGAAACTTCAAGGTAAATCCAGAAAAGGTAGAACTGCCGCAAGATATAGAAGAGATAAGAGGGATCAGCACCGTCAGCAGACAGAGAAAGATCTGGAGCAGCAAGAATTGGAAAGCAAAACGATTAAGGTTACGGAATTTGTGACCGCTAGTGAAATGGCTACTATGATGAACGTGCCTACTACTAAGATTATTTCTGCTTGTATGTCTTTGGGTATCATGGTTACCATGAACCAACGACTAGATGCAGAAACATTGTCGATCGTAGCGGATGAATTTGGATATGAGGTAGAATTTGTAACTGCTGACCTAGAGGAAGCTATTGTTGAACAAGTAGATTCTCCAGAAGACCTTAAGCCTAGAGCGCCAATTGTTACGGTGATGGGGCATGTTGACCACGGTAAAACCTCTTTGCTAGATTATATTAGAAAGGAAAACGTTATTGCAGGTGAAAGTGGAGGTATTACCCAGCACATTGGAGCCTACGCAGTAACCCTAGATAACGATCAAAAGATTTCGTTTTTAGATACACCCGGTCACGAGGCCTTTACGGCGATGCGTGCGCGTGGTGCTCAGGTAACGGATATCGCTATTATTGTGATTGCCGCGGATGATGCTATTATGCCACAGACAAAAGAGGCTATTAGTCATGCCCAAGCTGCAGGGGTTCCTATAGTATTTGCGATAAATAAGGTGGATAAGCCAACGGCTAATCCGGAGAAAATAAAAGACGGACTTGCCCAGATGAATTTGTTGGTGGAAGATTGGGGAGGTAAGATTCAGTCTCAAGATATTTCGGCTAAAACAGGTGCTGGAGTAAAAGAATTGTTGGAAAAGGTGCTGTTGGAAGCAGAGCTTTTAGAGCTTACTGCCAATCCAAGCAGGTTGGCATCTGGTACGGTTGTAGAGGCGTTCTTGGATAAGGGTAGGGGATATGTGTCTACCGTCCTTGTTCAGACAGGTACCTTGAAAATTGGTGATTATGTACTTGCTGGTACTTGTAGTGGTAAAATTAAGGCCATGCAGGATGAGCGAGGTAATTTAGTGAAAGAAGTAGGTCCGTCTAGGCCAATTTCAATCTTAGGATTGGATGGGGCGCCACAGGCAGGAGATAAATTTAACGTTTTTGAGGATGAGCGCGAGGCAAAGCAAATTGCAACTAAGCGATCTCAGTTGCAAAGGGAGCAGTCAGTTAGGACGCAGCGCCATATAACGTTGGATGAGATTGGAAGACGAATTGCGCTTGGAGACTTTAAGGAGCTTAATATTATCCTTAAGGGAGATGTGGACGGTTCTGTAGAGGCGTTAACGGATTCGTTCCAGAAACTTTCTACCGATGAGATTCAAGTGAATATTATTTATAAAGCAGTTGGTGCTATTACAGAGTCCGACGTGCTATTAGCTTCAGCTTCAGATGCAGTTATCATTGGGTTTAATGTAAGGCCAATGGGTAACGCGAGAATGTTAGCGGATAAGGAAGAGATAGATATCCGGATGTATTCCATTATTTACGATGCTATAGATGACCTTAAAGATGCTATGGAAGGTATGCTTTCTCCAGTAATGAAGGAAGAGATAACTGGTACGGCTGAAATAAGGGAAACCTTTAAGATTTCTAAAATTGGAACTATTGCGGGTTGTATGGTGACTAGCGGTAAGATCTTTAGAAACTCTAATATCAGATTGATTAGGGATGGTGTGGTTGTCTTTACTGGTGAGCTATCTTCTCTTAAGAGGTTTAAGGATGATGTTAAAGAAGTCGCTAAAGGATACGACTGTGGATTGCAGATTAAGAATTACAATGATATCCTAGAATTGGATATAGTAGAAGCATTCCAAGAAGTTGCAGTTAAAAAGAAGCTGAAATAGACAGAATTGCTTAAAGCAAATTAAACCCCGACTCTCATTAATTTGAGATGTTCGGGGTTTTTTATTTTCTGATTTTTCTGATTTTATTTGGTTTATAGTCTTGTGTAAAAACTGGAGTTTTCTAGACGATTGCTAAGAATACGAATTCAATTGATTTCCCGTATAGTTCGCTTCTTATTATTTCAAAAAAATGGGATGCTGAGCATTCCTGTCGTTCTGCTTTATAATTTTTACAAGAATTTTTATTGCAATAGTTTACTGGTTCTTAACGGGGAATTGAATGTGAGTTTCTGATGATTTATTTAAATTAGGAGCTTCTTTTGTTAGTTGTGTGCAGTGATAGTGACTAAAAATCTATTGTGAGGTTTGGGAGGAGCGCTCCTATCAAATGGAATATAGGGACTACGACTTTGGTAACGTTAATTTTGTTGGTGGATTAGAAATGATTATAATGTAATTTAAAGGGGTGTTGCATTGGGAATTGATGCAAGGATAGGTTGAATAGATTGTATTCTGGTTCGTCAAGGAAATGACGGGTTTAAGTAGGAGTCTTGATTGTGGATAGTGTGTACATAAAAAAACGACCTAGTTGGTCGTTTTTTCTGGTTTTAGAAGCATTGCACTGGGATATTTTTGTCTTACCTCTATAAGTTTTTTCTCCCCTTCAAGTAAGGTTCTAAAGTTGCCGATGCGTACACGGTAGCTTGGAGATTCAAAGTCGATTTTTGTGGGCCAATCGGGAAAATCTACATCCACCTTTGCTTTTAAGTTCTGGGCTTCTTGGTGAGAGCCAAAGCCAACTTGAATACGGTAATAATTAGTGTTTTCGTTTACATTTTTATAGATTTTCAGTAGTTGCGTGATTTTACTGTCCTGCTGAATAGTGACATTGCCCTGTTGGGCAGAGCAGAAAATGGCAGAGCATGCCAAAATCGTAAATAAAAAGGTATTTTTCATATGTTTTTAAATTACATAATTAATGCTTTGCAAAGGTAATTTATTAAGAATCAATCAAAAGATTTTATTATTATTTAGAACGGGTATAAATTAGGTGTTATGGTGTCTTTAACATTTCTCAAATAAAGTGTATTGTGTATTTTTGCTTCCAAATTGAGCGAGGGTTAGAAACTCCAGATTATAATGGAGTAAATACCGTGCCAAACTTTCGATAGAAATATTTATTAATATGAAAAAGGTTCCATACCGCAATCTAATTTCTAAGGTTTTAGGTGTCAGTCTGATAGGTTTACTGCTGATTTCAAATTCACTTGTTGCGCAAGAGGCTGCGGAGGCTTCTTCAGGTAGTGCTGATGCAGCTAAGGGTAGGCAATTGTTTAATCAAGATTGTGCGGCTTGTCACTCTTTAACAAGAAAGATGACTGGTCCGCCGTTGGCAGGAGTTGGTGAAAAGTACGATAGGGATTGGTTGTATAAGTGGATTAGGAATAGTTCTGCTTTGATTAAGGCAGGAGATCCTCATGCTGTGAAGATCTACAATGAGTACAATCAAGCAGCGATGACGCCGTTCCCAATGTTGTCCGATGCTGATATCGATAATATTTTAGCCTATACTGATGCTCCGCCAGCTGAGCCTGCCGCAGGTGCAGCTACTGCTACTGCAGGAGGTGATGCCGGTGCCGGTGCTGGTTCGGGTATATCCAACGAAGTGGTTCTTGGTGGATTGATCGCTATTCTAGGGCTGTTGGTCTTGATGTTGGTTTTAGTGAATACAACCTTAAGAAGGATTGCGGAAGCTAGTGGTGTCTCGTTGGAAAAAGAAAAAGCTAAAAAAAGATTGCCGCTATGGAAGGCCTTTGCTAAAAATCAGTTTTTAGTGTTGGTGTTTACTATCGTTCTTTTATTGGCAGGTGCTTATCATGCTTATGGGTGGATGATGCAGTTGGGTGTTGATCAGGGATATGCGCCAATACAGCCTATACACTATTCTCATAAAATACATGCCGGAGATAATGAAATTGAGTGTAAGTATTGTCACTCTTCAGCTAGAGTTTCTAAATCAGCGGGGATTCCTTCTTTAAATCTCTGTATGAACTGTCATGAGTCTATTTATGAATATACAGGTGGACCTGATGGGCCTAGTCAAGAAGATCTTGCTAATGGCTATACCAATGAGTTTTATACTGGGGAAATTAAGAAATTATATGAAGCGGTAGGATGGGATGAGGAGAACCAACGATACACAGGGGAAACCAAGCCTGTGGAATGGGTGAGAGTTCATAATTTGCCTGACTTTGCTTACTTTAATCACTCTCAGCACGTTTCTGTTGCAGGTGTAGAATGTCAAACTTGTCATGGTCCTGTTGAGGAAATGGAAATTATGGAGCAGCATGCTCCTCTAACCATGGGTTGGTGTATAGATTGTCACAGGCAAACAGATGTTAAGGTAGAGGGGAATGCGTATTATGAAAAGATTCATGCAGAACTTTCTGAGAAGTATGGAGTTGAGAAGCTTACTGCTGCCCAGATGGGTGGATTAGAATGTGGTAAGTGTCACTATTAAGCAAACTATTTACAAGATAATTTCAGATATATCAATATGTCATCAAATAAAAAATATTGGAAAAGTGAGGCGGAGTTAAATCCGAACGATTCCATTGTTGAGACGCTAAGGCAGAATGAGTTTACTCAGGATATTCCGGTAGATGAATTTTTAGGAGATAAGGAGACTTTGGCTGCTACGTCTACCAACAGGAGGGATTTTCTTAAGTATGTAGGGTTTAGTACCGCAGCTGCATCCTTGGCCGCGTGTGAAGGTCCGGTGATAAAATCAATTCCCTATGTGGTGAAGCCTGATCATATCATCCCTGGGGTAGCCAATTTTTATGCGACTACTATAGCTGATGGGTATGACTTTGCAAGTGTTTTGGTAAAAACACGTGAAGGTCGACCGATCAAAATAGAGAATAACGTGGATGCAAAGGTGGCTGGGACCGCTAATGCGCGTGTTAATGCTTCGGTATTAACCATGTATGATAGTACCCGTTTGCAAGGTCCTTCTTTTAACGGGGAACCAGTAGACTGGAGCGATGTAGATGGAGCGGTAAAATCCAAGCTGAATTCCTTGAAAGGTTCAGCGAAAAAAATAACACTACTAACCCAAACCTACGCAAGTCCATCTACTTCTAGATTGATTGCTGAATTTAAAGAGGTGTACGGTAATGTAGATCATGTGATATACGATGCGATTTCTGAAGATGCTGCTCTAACAGCTTTTGAAGCCAAGTATGGTGAAAGGGCATTGGCAGATTACGATTTTGAAAAAGCAGAACTTATAGTCTCTTTTGGGGCTGACTTCCTTGGGGATTGGCAAGGTGGTGGATATGATAGTGGTTACTCTAAAGGTCGTGTGCCTAAAAATGGTAAAATGTCTAGGCATGTGCAGTTCGAGGCGAATATGTCTTTGTCAGGAGCTAATGCCGATAAGAGGGTTCCTCTAACTCCAGCGCAGCAGAAAGTGGCTTTGGCTTACTTTTATGGTAAGTTGAGCGGTGCATCGGTTGGGAGTGGAAATCTTCCTGAAAGCGCAAAAATTGCTTTGGATGCTGTTGCAGCCCAAGTGAAGAAGAATAAAGTTAACTCGGTAGTGATATCGGGTATCGAGGATGTTAATGCCCAGGCTGTGGTACTGGCTATTAATGAAATGTTGGGAAGTAAGGCATTCGATCCTTCTGCTCCAAAATATATAAGGCAAGGAAATAAAGCTGCTCTTAATGCACTTATCGCAAACATGAAGTCTGGTAAAGTAGGTGCGTTGTTAATGGATGGGGTTAACCCTGCATATACGTTGCCAAATGCCGGTGAATTTGTGGAGGCTTTGCAAAATGTAGATTTAACATTGGCTTTCTCTACTAATGTAACGGACACCTCAGAAGCGGTGCAGTACGTTGGGGCTTCCAATCACTATTTGGAGTCTTGGGGAGATGTTCAAATTAAAAAAGGATATTATAGTTTAATGCAACCTACCATTAAGCAATTGTTTGATACAAGACAGTTTCAGACCGCTTTGCTTAATTGGATGGATAAGGATGTTTCTTATTATGATTACATAAGGGAAACATGGAATAATGGGATTTTAGCTGGTGGCGACTGGAACCAAGCTTTGCACGATGGTGTGTTTGTAGCTGGGAACGGAGCTGTGGCTGATGAAGTAGTTGGTGAAAATTCGGAAGAGGAGCAAGTTGGGTCAGTTTCAATTTCATCGGCACTGTCTAGTTTGTCCAGTGCTACTGCTGATGGCATGGAGCTAACCCTATATCCTAAAATTGGAATGGGAGATGGCCAGCAGGCAGGGAACCCATGGTTGCAAGAATTCCCAGATCCTCTAACTAGAGTTTCATGGGATAACTATGTTACTGTTTCCAAGGCAGATGCTGCTAGTCTAGGTTTGGTTAATGACCATTCCGCAGATGGTGGTTTAAATGGAAGTTATGTTACTCTTACCGTAGACGGCGCTACTCTTGAGGGAGTTCCGGTAATTATTCAGCCCGGTCAGGCTCCTGGTTCAATAGGGCTTGCCTTTGGATACGGGAAAACGGTGGGGATGAAGAGTGAGATGCAGACTGGGGTTAATGCCTATGTTCTGTATAAGAACTTATCCAATACTCAAAATGTAAGTATAGAGAAGACCTCTGGAATGCATCAATTTGCAAGTGTGCAGTTGCATAGGACTCTAATGGGTAGAGGAGATATTATAAAAGAGACTACCTTAGAAATTTTCAATACTAAAGATGCTAAAGAGTGGAATGCTAAGCCTGTGGTGTCTTTGGATCACCAAGAGGTTCCTGCAACTAGTGTGGATCTTTGGGATAGTTTTGATCGTTCAATAGGGCATCACTTTAATTTGTCTATAGACTTAAATGCTTGTACGGGATGTGGGGCTTGTGTTATTGCTTGTCACGCCGAAAATAACGTACCTGTAGTTGGGAAAGCAGAGGTTAGGAAATCTAGGGATATGCACTGGTTGCGTATAGATAGGTACTACTCTTCTGAAGATACTTTTGCTGCAGACATTACTAAGAAGGAAGAGTTTGATGGACTGTTTGGAGATAATGGTTCGTTGGGTGGTTTTGGTGAGTTGGAAGATCCGGCTGCAAACCCACAAGTGGTTTTCCAACCAGTTATGTGTCAGCATTGTAACCATGCTCCCTGTGAAACGGTTTGTCCTGTTGCGGCAACGTCGCACGGGCGTCAGGGACAAAACCATATGGCTTATAACAGATGTGTGGGTACAAGATATTGTGCGAACAACTGTCCGTATAAAGTGAGAAGGTTTAACTGGTTCTTGTACAGTGATAACGATGAGTTTGATTACCACATGAACAACGATTTAGGTAAAATGGTAATTAACCCGGATGTAACCGTAAGGTCTAGAGGGGTTATGGAGAAATGTTCCATGTGTATCCAGAAAACACAAAAGACCATTTTAGATGCTAAACGTGACGGTCGTGAGGTGAAGGATGGAGAGTTCCAGACTGCTTGTTCAGCTGCTTGTGGTAACGGAGCAATGGTATTTGGAGATATTAATGATAAGGAGAGTAAGGTTGCTGAGTTGAAAGAAAGTGATCGTATGTATCATCTTCTTGAGTACATCGGAACAAGACCAAATGTTTTTTATCACACCAAAGTGAGGAATACAGAAGAAGCTTAATCAAAATAAAAAGGAACGTAACTATATATTAAATTATGGCGTCGCATTACGAAGCACCTATACGAAAACCCTTAGTACTTGGAGATAAGAGTTACCACGATGTAACTGTGGATATCGCAGCTCCGGTAGAGGGAAAGGCCAATAAGCATTGGTGGATTGTATTTTCCATTGCCTTGGCGGCATTTCTCTGGGGGGTTGGTTGTATTATCTACACGATATCTACTGGTATCGGTACCTGGGGATTAAATAAAACAATTGGCTGGGCCTGGGATATTACCAACTTTGTTTGGTGGGTTGGTATCGGGCATGCCGGTACGCTGATCTCAGCAGTTTTATTGTTATTTAGACAGAAATGGAGAATGGCTATTAACCGTTCTGCGGAAGCGATGACCATTTTCTCTGTTATGCAGGCGGGTTTATTCCCGCTAATCCATATGGGAAGACCATGGTTGGCTTATTGGGTGTTGCCCATACCTAACCAATTTGGATCCCTATGGGTAAACTTTAACTCGCCTTTGTTGTGGGACGTATTCGCAATTTCTACTTACTTGTCCGTATCCTTGGTGTTCTGGTGGACAGGTTTGTTGCCAGATTTTGCGATGATCAGGGACCGTGCGGTTAAGCCTTTCCAAAAGAAAATCTATAGCTTGTTAAGCTTTGGTTGGACAGGTCGTGCAAAAGACTGGCAGCGATTTGAGGAAGTTCACTTGGTATTGGCAGGTTTGGCCACCCCTCTTGTACTTTCTGTACACACTATTGTATCGTTTGACTTTGCTACCTCGATCGTTCCTGGATGGCATACCACAATCTTCCCTCCCTACTTCGTTGCTGGAGCGATCTTCTCAGGATTTGCCATGGTGAATACCTTATTGATCATCATGAGGAAAGTTAGTGGGTTGGAAGACTATATTACGGTACAGCATATTGAATTGATGAACATTGTTATTATGTTGACTGGTTCTATAGTAGGTTGTGCTTATATTACTGAGTTGTTCATAGCGTGGTATTCTGGAGTAGAGTATGAGCAGTATGCATTCTTAAACAGAGCAACTGGACCATACTGGTGGGCTTATTGGGCAATGATGACCTGTAACGTGTTCTCTCCACAGTTTATGTGGTTTAAGAAACTAAGAACTAGTATTATGTTCTCTTTCTTTATATCTATTGTGGTGAACATAGGGATGTGGTTTGAGAGATTCGTGATTATTGCTACGTCTTTACACAGGGATTATATGCCATCTGCTTGGACAATGTTCTCGCCAACTTTTGTAGATATAGGTACCTTTGTAGGGACAATAGGATTCTTCTTTGTATTATTCTTGTTGTACGCTAGAACGTTCCCTGTTATTGCACAGGCGGAGGTGAAGACTATTTTAAAATCTTCCGGTGATAAGTATAAAAAACTTAGGGATGCTGGAAAGCCATTGTATCAAATTTCTACTATTAGACCAGTAGTAATGGAGAGAAAACCGATTACAGATGACGTAATAATGGGTGAGGTTGCTCCTGTAAAGGATGATAAAACTGGAATCTCTGAATTGCTGAATGCGGTGGGGACGTATGATCCTGTCACGCAACAACCTGATAACCTTAAAGAAATAAAAGGTATAGGGCCTCAAATGGAAGCTAGCCTTAATCAAATTGGGATTTTTACATTCGCACAGGTAGCACGTATGACCGATAGAGAATATGATTTATTGGATGCGATTACAGAATCGTTCCCAGGCAGGGCACAAAGAGATGATTGGGCAGGACAAGCAAGGATTTTAATCAATAAGAAATAAGTATATGGCGTCTAAAGTTATACATGCGTTTTATGATGATGACGATGTGCTAATGCATGCTGTTAAAAAGGTAAAAGCGGCCAAGCATCATATAGAAGAAATATATTGCCCATTTCCCGTACACGGGTTGGATAAGGCAATGGGATTGGCTCCAACTAGATTGGCTATTACCTCCTTTTTATACGGATGTGTTGGTCTGGTGATCGCAATCGCAATGATGAATTACATAATGATCGAAGATTGGCCTCAAGATATTGGAGGTAAGCCTAGTTTTAGTTTTATAGAAAACATGCCGGCTTTTATTCCTATTATGTTTGAGCTAACGGTTTTCTTTGCAGCTCACCTTATGGTGATCACTTTCTTCTTAAGAAGTAGATTGTGGCCTTTTAAAGAAGCTGAGAATCCAGATGTAAGAACAACTGATGATCATTTCTTAATGGAAATAGAAATTCATGGAAATGAACAGGATCTTATGGATTTGTTATTAGATACTGGAGCAGTCGAAATTAATATTACAGAAAAGTAGTCATAGAAATTATGAATAATTTTAGCAAAATAGGGATTGTACTTGGTTTGGTCTTATTAGTTGCTTCATGCTCTGATAAGCGTAGTAGGAATTTCGAGTTTATGCCCGATATGTACAAGTCCGTAGGATATGAAACGTACCAACAAGTAGATTTTCTTCCAAATGGGACATCTGCTGGGCTTCCTGTAGATAATACCATTGCAAGAGGTTGGATTCCCTATGGGATAGAAAACAGCATTGAAGGCAAAGAGCAGGCAAGGCTAAACCCAAGTCCATTGGATTCCCTAAACAAGGAAGAGAACTTAAAGATAGGTAAAGAGCTTTATGCTATCTATTGTTCCCTTTGTCATGGAGATAAAGGTGATGGACAAGGTAATTTAGTGAAAAGGGAAAAAATTCTTGGAGTACCAAGTTATGCCGATGTAGCTAGGAATATAACGGTAGGATCTACCTATCATGTTATTTATTATGGGTTAAACTCCATGGGTTCCTATGCTGGGCAATTAGATACCAAAGAGCGCTGGCAAGTAGCGGAATACGTAATGACCTTGAAAGAAGATTTAACAAAATAAGATCTAGATATTAGCAATATGTATACTTTTTCAAATAGATTAAAAATTGCTTCCTTCATCCTAATGGCTGTAGGCGTTTTGGGAATTGGCATCGGTTTCATGACTGCACCAAGTACAGTGGAAGATGCAAAAGCAATGGTTGCATCCCATAACGATGGGCACGGAGATGCGCATGTGGTAGCCCAAGATCATGATGCTTCCCATTATGAGCATTTGTTACATCAATTACAGAACAAGCCCTGGGCCGCATTATACGTAGCTGCACTTTTCTTTATGATGATTGCACTTGGGACATTAGCATTTTATGCCATACAACGTGCAGCGCAAGCAGGTTGGTCTCCCTTGTTATTTAGAGTAATGGAAGGGATTTCCGCCTACCTGGTTCCTGGAGGAATAATAGTGTTTATAATTTTAGTATTATCCGTTGCGCACCTTAACCACCTATTTGTTTGGATGGATCCTGAAGTAGTTGCGAATGATGCATTGATACAAGCAAAATCGGGTTATCTTAATGGGCCTTTCTTCTTAATTAGAGCAGCTATTTTCTTAGCGGGTTGGATCCTATATAGGGAATATTCAAGAAAATTATCCCTTGCACAAGATGAATCCAATGACGATAGTAACTTTAAGTTAAACTTTAGAATTTCAGCCGGTTTCTTGGTATTCTATCTTATTACTGAATCCATAATGTCTTGGGATTGGATTATGAGTGTTGACCCACACTGGTTTAGTACCCTTTTTGGATGGTATATTTTTGCTGGTATGTTTGTTACAGGAATTACTGTAATAGCCATGGTTACCATTTATTTGAAGTCTAAAGGGTATTTAAAGGATGTGAATAATAGCCATATTCATGATTTGGCTAAATTTATGTTCGGTATTAGTATTTTTTGGGCGTATCTCTGGTTCTCTCAATTTATGCTGATTTGGTATGCGAATATTCCAGAAGAAGTAACTTATTTCGTTACTAGGATTGCAGATTATAAAGTTCCATTTTTAGGAATGTTAGTATTAAACTTTGTTTTCCCTCTTCTATTGTTGATGAACAGCGATTTTAAAAGAATCAACTGGTTCGTTATAATGACAGGTATCGTTATTTTAGTAGGACATTATATGAATGTTTATGTGGCTATTATGCCTGCTACGGTTGGTGATCAATGGTCTATAGGTATTCCAGAAATTTCTTCAGTATTATTCTTTTCAGGCTTGTTTATATTTGTGGTGTTTAGGTCGCTTACAAAAGCACCTCTACAGCCAAAACGCAATCCTTTTATTGAGGAAAGTAAACATTTTCACTATTAGTTTTTAATTAAAGTATAATTTCAAATCATACGATGACTGCATTATTAACCATAATTGTTATAATATTAGTTGGAATTGCCATATGGCAAATGACCAAGATATTCGAATTGTCCCAGATCGGAACTAGCAATACACAAATTGCTAACGACTCCGATAATAAGTACAATGGGTATTTAATGGTGGCGTTTTTGATCTTTCTATATGGAATTACCATTTTTAGTTTTGTTAAATACACCAAAACACTATTGCCTGAGGCGGCATCTGAGCACGGAAGTGAATATGATGCGTTGATGCTAGCTTCTATGTTGGTTATCTTTTTTGTACAAACTATTACCCAATTTCTATTGCATTTTTTCGCATATAAGTACAGGGGTGAAAAAGGTAAAAAAGCATTGTTCTATGCAGATAATGATCGGTTAGAGTTTATTTGGACCATTATACCGGTTATAGTATTGTCTGGACTTATCTTATGGGGTCTTTATGCATGGACCAATATTATGGATATCAATGATGAAGACGATCCATTAACTATAGAGCTGTATGCACAGCAGTTTAGTTGGACAGCTAGATATGCAGGTGATGATAACGTGCTTGGGGATGCTAACGTAAGAATGATCGATATTGATAAGGCTAACGTGCTTGGTATTGATAACTCTGACCCTAACGCAATGGATGACATTGTTGTGAAAGAAGTTCACTTGCCAGTGGGTAGAAAGGTGAATTTTAAAATTAGATCGCAAGATGTTCTTCACTCCGCATATATGCCACACTTTAGAATGCAAATGAACTGTGTGCCTGGAATGGTTACTCAATTCTCCTTTACCCCTACAATTACTACTGCTGAGATGAGGCAAAAGCCTGATGTTATCGATAAAGTAAATGGGATCAACAAGCTCCGTGCAGAAAGGGCAGCCAATGGAGAGGATAATAGTGACCCATGGGAATTTGACTATGTGTTGTTATGTAATAAGATTTGTGGAAAATCACACTATAATATGCAGATGAAAATTATTGTTGAAACTGAGGAGGAGTATAACAAGTGGATTGAAAGTCAGCAGACTTTCGGAAAGTCAATTGCCGCTCAACAATAATTCGAATTTAATTAATAACATTAAAAAAATATAAACTTACAACTATGTCTGTAACAGCTAACGCACATGTAGAAGATCATTCAGGTGATCACGGACACCATCACAAGGAAACCTTTGTGACCAAATATATTTTTAGTCAGGATCATAAGATGATTGCAAAGCAATATCTTATTACTGGGTTGATCATGGGTGCTTTAGGTATCCTTATGTCAGTATTGTTTAGGATGCAGTTGGCATGGCCAGGGGAGTCTTTTGCTATTTTTGAAGCTATATTGGGAAAGTGGGCCCCGGGAGGTGTAATGGATGCCGATGTTTATCTTGCATTGGTGACCATCCATGGTACGCTAATGGTTTTCTTCCTGCTAACAGCCGGACTTAGTGGGACCTTTAGTAACTTACTAATTCCATTGCAAATTGGTGCCAGAGATATGGCTTCTGGTTTCTTGAATATGTTGTCCTTTTGGATATTCTTTGTTGCCTGTATTATAATGTTGGCTTCTCTGTTCTTGGAGGCAGGGCCTGCAGCAGCCGGTTGGACTGTATATCCTCCATTAAGTGCTCTGCCTATGGCGCAACCAGGTTCTGGTCTAGGTATGACCCTTTGGTTGGTATCTATGTTCTTCTTTATTGTACAATCACTATTGGGATCACTAAATTATATTGTTACCGTAATCAATCTAAGGACCGAGGGTATGTCTATGACTAGATTACCATTGACTATCTGGGCATTTTTTGTTACTGCTATTATTGGAGTAGTTTCTTTCCCAGTTCTTTTATCTGCTGCCTTGTTGCTGATTATGGATAGAAGTTTTGGTACTTCTTTCTTTTTGTCGGATATTTTTATCCAAGGCGAAGTGCTACACTACCAAGGAGGATCTCCAGTATTATATGAACACTTGTTCTGGTTTTTAGGACATCCAGAGGTTTATATTGTAATTCTACCAGCAATGGGCATTGTATCAGAAGTGATGGCGGTAAACGCTCGTAAACCTATTTTCGGTTACCGTGCGATGATTGCTTCCATTTTGGCAATTGCATTCTTGTCTACCATTGTATGGGGTCACCATATGTTCGTTTCAGGGATGAACCCATTCCTAGGATCGGTATTTACCTTTACTACTTTATTAATTGCGATTCCTTCCGCAGTAAAAGCATTTAACTGGATTACCACTCTATGGAAAGGTAATATTCAGTTTAACCCTGCTATGCTGTTCTCTATTGGTATGGTTTCTACTTTTATATCTGGTGGACTTACTGGAATTATATTAGGGGATAGTACTTTGGATATTAACGTACACGATACCTATTTTGTTATTGCTCACTTCCACTTGGTAATGGGTATATCTGCACTGTATGGTATGTTTGCCGGTATTTATCACTGGTTCCCGAAAATGTTCGGAAGGATGATGAATAAAAATATGGGATATGTCCATTTTTGGGTTACCGCGGTTTGTTCCTATGGGGTATTCTTCCCAATGCACTTTGTGGGTATGGCAGGCGTGCCACGTAGGTACTATGAGAATACAGCATTCCCAATGTTCGATGACTTAGCTGATGTACAAGTATTAATGACGGTGTTCGCTATTGTTGCTGCCTTGGTACAATTAGTCTTCGTTTATAATTTTATTAAAAGTATATTCTATGGTGTTAAGGCAAGCCAGAATCCATGGAAAGCCACTACCTTGGAGTGGACTACTCCGGTAAAGCACGTTCACGGAAACTGGCCTGGAGCACTACCAGTAGTTCACAGATGGCCCTACGATTATAGTAAAACCCATGAGAATGGTGAATATATAATACCAACTCAGGATTTTGTGCCACAAGATGTGCCTCTATTCGAGGATGAAGATGAACTGCAGCATTAAATAAATAACTTTAAGTGATAAAAAAGTCCATCCTATGATGGACTTTTTTTGTATCTTCAAAGTAATGGTTCTTAAATCAGCGCTATCACTAAGTGTCGTGCTAGCCTAAATAAGATCATCCCTGCTACACTTTTGTAATCTTAAGTGTAAGTAATCTAGATGTTGAGATAGCACGTCCTAGGAGGTGATAAGCATTTTAGGAAGGATAAAAAAAGTTGACAATGCATAGAATAGAATTTCATCATTTTAAATCCAACGTATTGAAGAAAATTGTTATCGTACTGCTGTTACTTGTAAATGTTGCAGCCTACGGCCAGAGACAGCCCAAAATTAAAGGCAATAGAAATGTTATTGAAGTTAAGGAAGACCTGCCTTTCTTTAATGCTATTATTCTGGAGGATGATTTAGACGTAAATCTTAAATCTGGTCAAATTCATGGCTATGAAATAGAAGCTGATGATAATTTAGTAGATGTGTTGAGATTCACTGTGGAGAATGAAACCCTCAGAATAAGCTCTTTCTACAATATTACAAGGAAGAAAAAACTTAACATAACGGTGATTTTTGACCAGTTACACCATATAACCATTAACAATGGGAAGATTTTAACCAAAGACACCTTCTTTACGGATGCGCTTAGGGTAGATATGAATGCTAATGCAAAAGCAGATTTATCTGTAAATACAGCGTATTTAGATATACATATGGACGAGAAGAGTAGTGGAGACTTTAGAATGGAGGGTGATACTTTAAATATAAACCTTAAGGATAAAGCTAAATTAAAGCTCTATGCCGTAGCCCGCGCCACAAATATTGAGTTGGTGAAAAATGCTAGTGCTTTTCTTGAGGGCGCATCGGCTCAAGTTCAATTTAATTTGATGGACAATGCTAGCCTAAAAGCCAATAAACTAGAAGTAGATCATATTGTAGCTTCTTTGGATGGCAATGCTTCTGCCGAGGTAAATGTGACCAATGTTTTAGAGCTTTTTGCTTCTGGTTCATCTAAAACCCATGTGTATGGGGACGGTAAAATAGATCTTCAAGAGTTTCTAGATACCTCAGAGTTATATAGACGTAAATAATAACAACAATTTATAGATGGGGTTATACTTTTAAAATGGTTTTTCTTACCATTCCTAAATTATAGATTAACTAGCAATCGTTGCTGTCATACAATGGTCTGGAATACCAAATCCATCCACTAACACCTCAATGTGTGGTCGTAATTCAGTACTTAATCGTTCAACCCTTTGACGAATGGCTTTAGATTTTGTGCCCCCTATATATCCTTGCTCTAGAAACCAAGAAGCATCTTCCCTTATTTCATGAAGTGCAAACAAAATCCCGAGCTTTCTAAATAGTTCCTGGTATTTTAGATCTTCTATACTATCTGTAGAATTGACAAAAGTGCTGTATGCCAGCTCGCAACTGTATGCTTTTCCCAATGCTAGTAAATGGGTCTGTACCTTTAAAAATGCTTGATAACTTGGTACTCCCTTTTTAATATAATCCTTTATCCGCATGGCTAGGGAATATGTGAGTCTTCTCGTTCTGAATTTAAAGGCATGTTGGTGGAACTTTGGATTGTAAAGATGATCTTTATCTACTTTATTGGAATAGGCGGGATTTATTGCTACCATTTTATCTTTAATTTGGGCGCTTATTAACTTTAATACGGCTGTAAAACCGCCACTGTTAAGTTCGCTATTAAAGTCGGACAGTATCCCTTTTGCTGCCAATTGTAGTAATACGGTATTGTCACCTTCAAAGGTGGTGAAAATGTCTACATCGTTTTTTAGATCCGGAATTCTATTTTCTAGAAGGTAACCTTTGCCGCCACAGGCTTCCCTACACTCTTGTATGGTCTCATTGGAAAACCAGGTAATGGTTGATTTTAGAGCCGCGACTTGTGATTCTATTTTTCGTTTGTCCGATATCGTATCGTCACTATACTGCCGCATTACTTCTTCCAAAGTGGCATGGTAAACATAGCATTTTGCAATGGCAGGGGTAAGCCTTAATTGATGTGACGGATAATCCATGATGAGATCTTCTTGGATTTTTATATTGTCATTAAACTGTCGCCTATTTAATGCATATTTCACAGCAATGGCAAGGGCCATTTTAGCACCACCCAAAGCGCCTTTTGCAACGCATATCCTACCGCCAACCAAGGTGCCTAACATAGTAAAAAAACGTTTGTTCGGATTCTTAATGTCGGAGTGATAACTTCCATCAGCTTGTATGTCTCCATACTTATTTAAGAGATTTTCTCGCGGTACCTCCACTTGGTTAAACCATATCTTTCCATTGTCCACTCCATTTAAACCTAGTTTATAGCCACTATCTACTATTGTAATTCCAGGAAGTGTGTTGTTTTTATTATCCCTTAAGGGTACTAGGATGGCATGCACCCCGCGATTCTTTCCATTAACGATCAATTGAGCGAAGACGGTAGCCATAGTGCCATGGAGGGCATTTCCAATGTATTCCTTATTATCATTCTTGCCTGGAGTGTGAATGGTAATCGTATCATTCTCCGGGTTGTAAGTTGCTGTGGTTTTAATCCCTCTTACGTTAGATCCATGTCCGGTTTCCGTCATAGCAAAACATCCCAATAAACGAGCATTCCCAATGTCTTTCAAATACCGGTCGTGGTGTTTTTTAGTGCCTAATTTTTGAACGCTACCACCAAATAGACCAAATTGTACCCCAAATTTTATGGTAAGGCTACCGTCTACAAACATCAGTTGTTCAAAGATACTAGCATATAATTCCATATTGTCTCTTCCGCCATATGCCTTGGGATATGCTATTGCCCCAATTCCTTTCTTTCCCAAAAATTGAACCTGGTTAAGTACGTTTATCCTAAAATCATCTAAATCCCTATTAACCTCCCAATTGAAGAGCGGATGAGAAAGGAGCTCTCCTAATTCTTCTAATTGTTGTGCATGTTCTCCCCTAAGTAAGTTACTTATTTCGTTGGCGATGTAATAGTCAGATGTTTTTTCTGTTACCACTTCTACCTCAAATAAATGATGATAATGATTTGGCTGAATCCCGAGGTTGATTTCAATTTCCGCTAAATTCTCATTTATAGGACTATTTCCATTGTTTATGGCGGCTAGTTTTCTGCTGAATGAGCTTAGGGGGTAGGTGTCGCTTTCAATTAACTTGATGCCAGAGAGTGAAATCAGTTCGGCCCAACTTTTAATGACCTTCGTTTTTGGTGGCTGCTCCTTGTTGAGCCATGAATAAAGCAATTTCTTTTCCTCCTCCGAAAGGGTGGGATCACTTTCAATAATACGTCTCACCACCGTTACTTCGGAGACAGAGAGCAAATCATCTGACCAAATAACAAAAAAGAAGGGGATGTATTGAATGATGTTCGCAGTATAATTAATTCTTTCCATACTCTGAATTTACCAATTATTTTTGTTTTATAATCTCTAGCGCTATTCTGAGTCAATATTATATTCTTTAGCTGCCAAAAATAATCTCATTAAATATGGATTTTTTAAGGAAGCAAGAGAATTGATCTATATTAAAGTAATTGAAACACGATTTCCATTATCTTTGAAGTATGAATGAGAATTTGGATCCCACAACGGAAGGATTTAGCCCTGAGGAATTGGATATTGATAGAGCTTTGCGGCCTATAACTTTTGATGACTTTACGGGCCAGGAGCAAGTATTGGAGAATTTAAAGGTGTTTGTTGAGGCAGCCAACCAACGTGACGAAGCCTTGGATCACACGCTGTTTCACGGCCCTCCTGGACTAGGTAAAACAACACTTGCCCATATTTTGGCAAATGAGCTGGGAGTGGGAATTAAAATTACATCTGGACCAGTATTGGATAAACCTGGAGATCTAGCAGGATTATTGACCAATCTTAATGAGCGGGATGTACTCTTTATTGATGAGATCCACAGATTGAGCCCTATTGTGGAAGAATATTTATATTCTGCTATGGAGGATTATAAAATAGATATTATGATTGAATCTGGACCAAATGCTAGGTCCGTACAGATTAACCTAAACCCGTTTACCCTCATAGGTGCCACCACCCGATCCGGATTATTGACGTCTCCCATGAGGGCCAGATTTGGAATCCAAAGTAGGTTACAATACTATTCCACGGAATTGTTGTCTACTATTGTGGAGCGAAGTGCAGAAATTTTAAATGTCCCTATAAGTATTGAGGCCGCTATAGAAATTGCGGGCAGAAGTAGGGGAACCCCTAGAATTTGTAACGCCTTATTAAGAAGGGTGAGGGATTTTGCGCAGATAAAAGGAAATGGACGCATAGATATCGAAATTGCTAGGTTTGGCCTAAAGGCATTACATGTTGATGCCCATGGATTGGACGAAATGGATAATAAAATTCTGACTACCATAATTGATAAGTTTAAGGGAGGACCAGTAGGTATTACTACTTTGGCTACCGCCGTTTCTGAAAGTGCCGAAACAATAGAAGAGGTGTACGAACCCTTCTTAATACAACAAGGATTTATTATGCGTACCCCAAGGGGAAGGGAAGTAACAGAACTAGCCTACAAGCATTTGGGAAGAATAAAAGGCAATGCCCAACAGGGATTGTTTTAATCTACAGGATTTATATAAGGCTGTTTTTATAACCGAATTTTCTTAGCTAATGAACAATTTGAAATTGGTTTCCAGACTTCAGGTTATTAAAAATGCGAGGGCTATTCTTAAAAACCCATTGCCTTTTCATCATAAGAACTTTGAAGCCTATGGAGATTATTTCAATATTCGTTTAACTACTAAGAAGCCGGTTCTTTTCACCAGGAATCCGGGGCTTGTTAAATACATTCTACAAAAACAACACAAAAAATTTCAAAAATCATCCTTACAAACCGTTGATTTGGCAAAGTATGTAGGGCATGGGATTTTAACTTCCAATGGAGAACATTGGAGGACTCATCGAAGAATGGTGCAGCCTGCTTTTCATAAAAAGAAATTGCAAAATTTAGTAAGGGTAATGCATCAAGCCGTGCTTTATGAATTGGAACGTATTCCTACGGAAACTGAAGAAGATATATTTCCGTTAATGGGGGATTTAGCTTTCCAGGTAGTTGCAAAATCGCTTTTTAGTAGTACGGATATCCGTGATAAAATGCAGCGTCTAAAATATATTACTGAGGCCAATCAGCGTATGCTAATTAAGGAAATGAGACAGCCCTATCTTAAGTGGTGGTTTAAGATAAATGGTGAAATCAAAAAACACCTATCTCTTTCCGATGAGTCCAAATTACTTCTTTTAGAGATTATTGAAGAAAGACGCAATGCGGGACAAGAAGTAGACGATCTTTTAGATATGTTATTGAAGGCTCGTTATGAAGATGGGTCGCTCATGTCTGATGCCCAATTGATAGATGAAGTACTGATTCTTTTTACGGCCGGACACGAAACAACGGCAAATGCGTTGAGTTTTGCGCTATACTTATTGGCAAAACATCAAGATATTCAGGAGCAGGTATATAAAGAGGTGTCCGTAGAAAAAACAGCTCTTGGTCAATTGGAGTTTACACAATGGGAAAGGAAATTTCCCCTAGTAAAATATTGTTTGGAGGAAACACTTAGATTATATCCGCCAGCCTATGTTATTGATAGGGTGGCTATAGAGGATGAAAAATACGAAGGGATATCCATCCCTAAAGATACTCTAGTGTTGATGTCTTTATACGAGTTGCACCGATATGCTGGTTTTTGGGAAAATCCCGAACAATTTAATCCATACCGTTTCAAAGCTTTAGATAAGTCGGAGTATGGTGATTTCTATTATCCATTTGGAGCCGGACCAAGAATGTGTGTGGGTAATAATTTTGCTATGGTAGAAATGATGATTACCATAACAGAGATTATTAGGAAATATAAAATAACTACCTCTATGGATACCGTAGAAATAGATCCCCTAATTTCGCTAAAACCTAAGAAGGTAACTTTAACATTTAAAGCCAGGTAAGTTGTCTTGGATGAAAATCATCAAAATACCAAATTGTAAAAGGCAAAGCAAAACGCCTTGTTTTTATGTCATGTAACATTCTACGCTAATTAGCAATTCCTCATTTTATTAAATTTTCTCAAGGTTTTTGAGCTATAGTATATAACATTGCTCCCCATGCTTGCGAAAATTATAACATCTATCACCCAAATAGCGATTAAATAAGAGGTATTTGTTTTGAATTACTTTTATTATTATTTGAACGATTTGTAACATCCTTTTCAATAGAAAAAGATTAAATTTAAGTAAGTCAACCATAATTGTATTTGTGTTTTCCAGTACAGTGACTGCAGGTGGTATTTCTCAAATGTAGAAGTACTAAAAACTTATCCTTAAAATAAGGGGATAATAAAAACTGTTCACAAAATTAGAAACCATAAGTGAAAGAAAATTTTGGTTATGACGACTTTATCACATTCGCAGGACGATGGGTTTATTGCTAAGCTAACTGATATTCTTTCGGCTAATTTGGAGAATGAAAATTTTGGTGTGCGAGAATTAGCCAGCTCAATTGGTTTAAGTCGCTCCCAACTACACAGAAAACTACATGCTATTAAGGGGGAATCTGCAAGTCAGTTTATTAGAGAATATAGACTGCAAAAAGCTCTCAAATTATTAAAATCAAACATTTATACAGTAGCCGAAGTTGCTTATAAGGTGGGTTTTGCAAGTCCTACTTACTTTAACACCTGTTTTAATGATTATTTCGGGTATTCCCCAGGGAAGGTTAAAGATAAAAGCTTCATTAGTCTACAAGAGAAGGATTTAGAAGAAGGGGCAACTACAGCCATTAAACCTTGGGCAGCTTTTATAGGTTCCAATGTGTATAGATTTCGGCTTACGATTATTAGCATCTTAACTGTAGTGGCAATTGGAATCTTATTTTTTTTCTACCATCTTAATAGTAATCGAAATAATTTATTAAATGGTACAATAAAGGAAGAGGCCAAGACCATCGCTATTATCCCTTTTAAAAATCTCAGTGAAGAAATAGAGAATCAATATTATGCCGATGGCATTATGGCGTCTATTCAAAGTAATTTGAATAAAATGTCCGGAATTAAAGTGATTTCCAGTACTAGTATGGAGCAATACAGGGAAACCGTTAAAACGGCTTCTGAGATTGCTGAAGACCTAGGGGTTTCTTACCTTTTAGAAGCAAGTGTGCAGCAGTATGAAGACAAGATTCGGATTATAGTTAGGCTAATAGAAGCCAAAAAGGATCATCAAATTTGGTCCGAAACTTATGATAGAAGTCTTAAAGATATTTTTGCAATGCAAACAGAGATTTCTGAGCAAATAGCAAAAAAATTAAATGCTAACCTTTCTTTGGAGGAGTTAAAACAAGTGGAGCGTATGCCTACCGATGATCTGGAAGCCTATAGCCTATATCTCAAAGGAAAATATTTTAAGGATCATGGAGGGGAACATAGTTTTGAAAACAGCAACAAGTATTACCAAGAAGCGATCGATAAAGACCCAGAATTTGCTTTAGCGTATTCGGGTTTGGCGGATTTACATTTTATGCATCTTTTTACTGGGCTTTCGGAAGGGACCATTCTAGATAAACTAAATAATATAAGGCAGTTAGCCCTTATTGCGACCGCTTTAGATGAAGGTCTGGCAGAACCTCACAGTATTTTAGGTTCTTTGGAGGGGGTGTTTAATTATAATTGGAAGGAAGCTGAGAAAGAGTTAGTGATAGCTATAGGCTTAGACCCAGGGAACTACCTTACTAGAATGCAATATGCTCGAATTTTATTTGTTACCGAACGTTTTGAAGAAGCTATGGAGCAGCTTTCTCATGCGCAATTGCTAAACCCTTTGTGTTATTATGTATATAGCTTCAGTGCTATTTATAAAGTGCAAATGGGGAATTATGCCGAGGCTAGTGAGGATACTAATAAAGCATTAGAAATTAATAAAGGTTATATAACGGCTTATTGGATTAATTTTGATTTACATATGGTTCAGGGAAATTATGACTTAGCTAATAAGGATTTGCAATGTATTCTGGAGTTAGATCCTAAAACAAGTCAATACAGTCCGGTGATTGCAAAATTGTATAAGGAAAATGGGATAGATGAAATCTTTAAATGGCTCATAGACTTTGATGAAACCCTAAATGAAGTAAACGTTCCCTTTTTTATGGCTCAGAAGTATTCATTTTTAGGAGAAAAAGATAAGGCGCTAGAGCTATTAGAGAATAGTTTAGAACTAAGGATTCCACATATTATCAGAATAAAACATAATATCTATTTTAGAAATCTCCACACTGAACCCAGATTTTTAGCGCTACTAAAGAAAATGAATTTAAGTGCTACTTATGGTCCTCAAAATTCAATCTATTAACTTTAGGATATAATGTCCATTAAGAGCGTCGTTTTCATCACATCAACGCTCATTAAAAATTACTTTTTCTTATTTGATACCGGGTTTGTTAGCTTTCAATTATGTTCTTAAGTCTTTAAAATATAATTGAATGAAATTACAACATTGTTGCTATGTACCCTGCGGTATTTTAAAGCATCTTCCTTAAGTATAAATCCATAAAATTATAGCATCATGAAAAAGCTAATTGTAGGCATTATGTTTCTAGGACTTGCCAGCCTAGGGTTCTCCCAAGAAATAGGTGAAGAGGTGAAAGAAGTAGAGCTAACTGGAGTTACAGTGTCGCCTATTATAAATTCTGTATATCTAGATGAGGTTAGGGACGAGTTTACGCCTGTTCGTATTCAAGTTCTAGAAGAGGAGGTTGCTAGATACGATGTTAGGAAATCTGATTTTTATGATGGGGGATTACATTCCTACGTTGTAAGATTTATTGATAAGAAAGGAAGGATAGTTGCTACTTTTGATCACGAAGGGAATATTTTGTATGCTTTCGAATTTTATAAAAATGTAAGGATGCCATCTAAAATGATGTCCGAAATTTATCGAAATCACTCAGGGTGGGTGCCATACGAAACCAAGTATATTGTGAATTATGCAAAACGTAAAGGCGTGAAAAAGTTTTATAAGGTAAGTTTGGCCAAGAACGATATTCGTAAAAAGTTAAAATTATCCCTGTAGAAATATAATTAGAAGACCTTTGTTTTAATAAGAAGTGTGGGGTGGTAATATAGAATTTCAAATGAGAATTGTACCTTAGCAACCCAATCTTTTTTCCCGCTTTTAAAAAGTTATATATAGTGGGGATAGAAAAGCGATAGTACTATGTCTGCCCATCAAAAGAATACCGAACTTATAAAAACCGAAGCAAAACGCCTCGGTTTTTTGTCCTGCGGAATTTCTAAAGCTGAATTTCTGGAGGAGGAAGCTCCTAGATTGGAAAAATGGCTTCGAAACAATATGAATGGGGAAATGCAGTATATGGAAAATAATTTTGACAAACGTTTAGATCCTACTAAACTAGTTGAAGGGTCAAAATCTGTCATCTCTTTATTGCTCAATTATTACCCTGAGGAAAAACAGTTGGATGGTACTTATAAGATTTCCAAATACGCTTATGGGCAGGATTATCACTATGTAATAAAAACGAAACTCAAGCAGCTGCAAGAATTTATTTCTGAAGAAATAGGCGAGGTTAACGGAAGGGCTTTTGTAGATTCCGCTCCAGTATTGGATAAAGCCTGGGCAGCTAAAAGCGGCCTAGGGTGGATTGGAAAGCACAGTAATTTATTGACCCAACAAGTGGGTTCGTTTTATTTTATTGCCGAATTGATTATAGATCTGGAACTGGAGTACGATTCCCGGGTTACAGATCACTGCGGTACCTGTACTGCTTGTTTGGATGCCTGTCCAACCAAGGCTATTGTAGCCCCATATGTGGTGGACGGTAGTAAATGTATTTCCTATTTTACCATCGAATTAAAAAATGAGCTTCCAGCAGAATTTCATGGAAAATTTGATGATTGGATGTTTGGTTGTGATGTATGCCAAGACGTATGCCCGTGGAACCGCTTCTCCAAACCCCATCAAGAACCTTTATTTGACCCTAAACCGGAATTGCTCTCCATGACAAAAAAGGATTGGGAAGAAATTACAGAGGAGGTTTTTAGAAAAGTATTCCAAAAGTCTGCCGTAAAACGAACCAAATTTTCTGGACTTACCAGGAATATTGACTTTCTTAAGAAGTAAAATAAGAAAAGTATAGCGTAGTGTGTCCCTCCCGCGGTGAGGCCCGAGAACAGAACTTAAGCTAACATCAGTTTGGATCACTATAAATTTAGGGGGCACGAATTGCTTCTTGTATAAGCTTGGGCATATATAAATTCAATACTGCTTACCATGCTTCTTTCTTAAATTAGTACACGGATCCGATAGCTTATCATTTTTTAATCTTTATAGTTTAAAGAATACTGTTAACTTTGTTTTTCAAAACAAAACCTTATGAGTAAGCAAAGGACCAGGCGTGAAGCTTTAGTTTATCATGCAAAACCCCAACCAGGAAAAATTAAAATAGTCCCTACAAAGCCCTATTCTACACAGCGTGATCTAGGTCTCGCATATTCTCCCGGGGTTGCGGAACCCTGTTTGGAAATTGCAAAAGACAAGGACAATGTATATAAGTATACCGCTAAGGGAAACCTTGTAGCGGTAATATCTAACGGAACTGCCGTATTGGGCCTAGGTGATATTGGCCCTGAGGCTTCCAAGCCCGTAATGGAAGGGAAGAGCCTATTGTTCAAAATTTTCGCGGATATAGATAGTATCGATATTGAAATGGATACTACGGATGTAGAGAAATTTATAGAAACAGTGAAAATTATATCACCAACCTTTGGTGGAATAAACTTAGAGGATATTAAAGCCCCAGAAGCATTCGAAATAGAGAGACGGCTAAAAGAAGAATTGGATATTCCCGTAATGCATGACGATCAGCACGGAACCGCAATTATCTCTGCAGCGGCCTTGCTAAATGCGCTAAAGCTCACCGGCAAAAAGATGGAAGAGGTGCGTATTGTAGTGAGTGGTGCCGGAGCAGCTGCAGTTTCATGTACCCGATTGTACAAAGCGTTTGGTGCAAGAGATGAAAATATAGTTATGTTAGATAGTAAGGGGGTTATCCGTAGAGATAGACCTGACCTTAGTGGTGAAAAATTAGAATTTGCTACAGACAGACAAATAGATACTTTGGAAGAGGCTATGATAGATGCAGAAGTGTTTATTGGGCTCTCCAAAGCAGATATACTTAGCCCGGAAATGCTATTATCCATGGCGAAGGATCCTATTGTGTTTGCCATGTCTAATCCAAATCCGGAAATTGATTATAACCTGGCCATAAATACTAGGAAAGATATTATTATGGCTACTGGTAGATCTGACCATCCCAACCAAGTAAACAATGTTCTAGGATTCCCATTTATATTTAGGGGTGCTTTGGATGTGAGGGCGACAAAGATAAATGAAGCCATGAAAATGGCAGCAGTAAAAGCCTTGGCCGAACTCACCGAAGAAACGGTGCCAGAGCAGGTGAATATTACCTACGGTTTAACCCGACTTACATTTGGTAGGGATTACATAATTCCAAAACCCTTTGATCCTAGACTGATTTTGGAAATTCCGCCAGCAGTGGCAAAAGCTGCTATGGATAGCGGGGTAGCAAAGGTGCCTATTGAAGATTGGGACAAGTATAGGGAAGAATTATGGCAACGCTCAGGGAATGATAATAAAGTGGTCCGATTGCTGCACGATCGCGCCAAAATGGATCCCAAGAAAATTGTCTTTGCGGAAGCAGACCATATAGATGTTCTAAAAGCTGCCCAAATCGCTTATGATGATGGAATAGCGATCCCGATATTATTAGGGAATAGAAAGGTGATTGAGGAACTGATGAAGGAGCTTGAATTTGATGCTGAAATAGAAATTATTGATACGCAGTCCGATGAGACCGCTGAACAAAGAAATCGCTATGCTGAAAGATTTTTTGAAAATAGAAAACGTAGTGGGGTGAGCCTCTATGGCGCTAAAAGGAAAATGAGGGAGCGAAATTATTTCGGTTCCATGATGGTGCTGGAGGGTGATGGAGACGGTATGATTTCTGGATATTCCCGTGCCTATCCCACTGTAGTAAAGCCGGTTTTTGAAGTGATAGGAAGGGCGGCAAATGTGAAGAAGGTATCCACGGTAAATATTATGATTACCGAAAGAGGGCCTATGTTCTTGGCAGATACCTCTATTAATATAGATCCCAATGCCGAAGAAATTGCAGAAATTGCGAAGATGACGGCTAATGTGGCCAGTACTTTTGGTTTTACCCCCGTTATGGCCTTGTTGTCCTATGCTAATTTTGGGTCTTCTTCGCATCCACATGCCTTAAAAGTTAGGGAAGCTGTAAAAATATTGCACGAAAAATATCCAGAACTACAAGTAGATGGAGAAATTCAAACAGATTTTGCCTTGAACAAGGAATTACATCAAGAGAAATTTCCATTCTCCAAAATATCCGGTAAAAAGGTAAATACGCTAATATTCCCTAATTTGGAATCGGCGAATATTACGTATAAACTGTTGAAAGAATTAAATCAGGCAGATTCCATAGGACCAATTATGGTTGGCCTAAGACGGTCTATACACATTCTGCAATTAGGTGCAAGTGTAGAGGAGATGGTGAATATGACCGCAGTAGCGGTAATAGACGCACAAGAAAGGGAGAAAAGAAGAATTGCAAGGGGAGCCAAAAGATAATTTCAATTTGATTGATCGCAACTTCCTATTCTAAAATAAATGTATCTAAAAGGGAACAGCCTCTTTTTGGTACATTTTTTTAAAGAGCCTTATTGATAATGGCATCTTGTTTAAAAATTAATATTAAACCAATAACTGATCAATGATTACCCATTTACGAGGAAAATTAGTAGAAAAAAATCCGACCTATATCGTTATAGATTGTGGAGGAGTAGGCTATTTTGTTAATATTTCACTACATACGTTTTCCAAGATTGGGGATTCTGAAAATGTTCAGGTGTATACCCATCTGCAAGTGAAGGAAGATTCTCATAGCTTGTTTGGTTTTTGGGAAAAATCGGAACGTGAGATTTTTAGATTGCTATTGACTGTTTCGGGTATTGGCGCCGCTACGGCCAGAACTATGTTGTCTTCTTTAAGTCCGTCTCAGATCAGAGATGCCATTGCTGTTGGAGATGCCAAGACAATACAAGGAGTAAAGGGGATTGGTGCCAAAACATCGCAAAGGGTTATTTTAGACTTAAAAGACAAGATTCTGAAAATTTATGATATTGATGAACTTTCCGTACCACCAAGCAATACAAATAAAGATGAAGCGTTATCAGCATTAGAGGTTCTTGGATTTGTTCGCAAGCAAGCTGAAAAAGTGGTGGACAAGGCTATTGCACAAGATTCCGGACTAAGCGTTGAAGATATCATAAAATTTGCGCTTAAAAATTTATAACAAATTTGAAAAAGGGGGCTAAATTTAATCTTACATCCTTACTTAAGGGTTTTTTTCTATTCGTGTTTTTTTTGGGAGCGGGCTTCAATGTCTTGGCGCAAGATATAGACGATGAAGAAAATACTTCCCAAGAGATAGACTCGGTAAAGACCGGGTTTGCCTTGGGGAAGATGGTAATGGAGAATCCCGAAAGCATCGTTTCAAAATATACCTATGATCCTCAAATGGACCGTTATATTTATTCGGTAACTGTAGGTGATTTTGATATTAGTTACCCCATTATTCTAACTCCAGAGGAGTATATGGAATTGGCCCGTAGAGAAGGAATGAAGGCCTATTTCAAGGAGAAAATTGATGCCTATTCCGGAAAAAAGGAGGGTAGTGAAGCAGCAAGGAAAAATTTACTTCCCAATTTTTACGTTAACAACAATTTTTTTGAAAGTGTTTTTGGGGGCAATACTATTGAAGTAATCCCTCAGGGTTCCGTAGCTATGGATCTGGGTGTAATTTGGCAGAAAAATGACAACCCCTCCCTTTCTCCACGAAACCGTACCAATCTATCCTTTGATTTTGATCAACGGATTAGCCTAAGTATGTTGGGCAAGATCGGAGAAAGATTGCAGGTGACCGCTAATTACGATACAGAGGCCACTTTTGATTTTCAAAATCTTGTAAAGTTGGACTATACCCCTTCTGAGGATGATATACTTCAGAAGATCGAGGTGGGGAATGTGAGTATGCCCCTAAACAGCTCCTTAATTTCTGGGGCACAGAGTTTGTTCGGGGTAAAGACCCAACTACAATTTGGAAAAACCACTGTTACCGGAGTGTTTTCCGAACAACGTTCACAAAGTAATACAGTAGTTGCGCAAGGTGGTGGTGCAGTTAATGATTTTGAGCTCAGAGCTCAAGATTACGATGCCGATAAACACTTTTTTCTAGCACATTATTTCAGGGATAATTATGATGAGGCCCTGGAAAATTATCCATATATCCGTAGTCAGGTCCAAATAACAAGATTAGAAGTTTGGGTAACCAATAGAAGTCAGCAGACCTTAAACATTAGGAATGTAGTGGCCATTCAGGATTTAGGGGAGGCAGTAAACGATAGAACAAGGATCGGACAAAATAATGGTGCTCCTGCCGGTTTTTTCAATCCTTCAGCTGCAGGCAATCTGCCAAGGAATGCTGCAAACGATTATAATCCAGCACTCATTGGGAATGGTGGGGCATTAAATAGTAATATTAGGGACATTGCTACCGTAAAGAGTGGATTTGTTGTTCCTGGATATTCGGTAAATCAGGGTTTTGATTACGCTATTTTGGAAAATGCAAGAAAGCTAGAGCCGGGAAGGGATTTTAATTATAATGCGCAGTTGGGATATATTTCCCTAAATCAACGTTTAAGTAATGATGAAGTGCTGGGGGTGGCTTTTCAGTATACCTATAACGGGGAAGTATATCAGGTAGGTGAATTTGCCAATGGTGGATTAGATGCTACTACAGTGTCCCCAGGGGCGGAAATCCCTGTGAATAATAACACCCTGATCCTAAAGTTGCTGAAAAGTAACATTACCAATGTGGTAGACCCTATCTGGGACCTTATGATGAAAAATATTTATGCCACTGGTGCATATCAATTGAGTCAGGATGACTTTAAATTTAATATTCTTTATAACGAAACAACACCTAGGAATTATATTACTCCTGTAGAGTCGGGCCCTGGAAGTGGTTGGCCTGCCACGCCTAAGGCGCTGGAAGAGCGAATATTGCTAGATGTTTTCAATCTAGACCGGTTAAATAATTACAATGATATTCAACCTGGTGGAGATGGATTTTTTGACTTTGTTCCCGGAATAACCATAGACACCCAAACGGGTAACATCATCTTTACAAAAGTAGAGCCGTTTGGTGAATTTTTGTTTGATCTGCTTGGAGGCGGTACCTATAAGGTGGATAATGATCAAGGGTATAATGCCAACCAAAAGAAATACGTATTTAGAAATATGTATGCGCTACCTTCGGCCGCTGCACAACAAGATGCCGATAAAAATAAGTTTATCCTAAAGGGAAGATATAAGTCGCAAGGAGCAAGTGGTATTCCAATAGGTGCCTTTAACGTGCCTCATGGATCTGTAAGGGTAACTGCAGGTGGCCGACAATTACAAGAAGGCATAGATTATACGGTAAATTATCAAGCTGGTACGGTACAAATTCTAGACCCTAGTTTGGAAGCTTCCAATACCCCAATAAATATTTCTGTAGAGAACAACGCTGTTTTCGGTCAGCAGACAAGACGTTTTGCTGGGGTTAATGTGGAACATCAGTTTAATAAAAATTTTGTGTTAGGCGGTACCTTGTTAAACCTAAACGAAAGACCGTTGACACAGAAATCCAATTATGGGGTAGAGCCCGTGAACAATACCATTTTCGGATTAAATAGTAACTTCTCTACAGAGGTTCCCTTCTTAACGCGTTTGGTTAATAAACTTCCAAATATTGATACGGACGTTGCTTCTAATTTATCTGTACGTGGGGAAGTGGCTTTTTTAAAGCCCAGCTCTCCCAAGAATGCCAATTTTCAAGGAGAGACTACAACTTATTTAGACGATTTTGAAGGGGCCCAGTCTTTAATTGATATTCGTTCTTTCTTAGGTTGGTCATTGGCTAGTCCGCCAGTAGAGTTTTTGGCAGAAGATAATAGCATGGAGTCTGGATATGGTAGAGCAAAATTGGCATGGTATACAATTGATCCTATTTTCTACTCAAACCAAAGACCATCCGCTATAAGGGATGATGATATTTCTACTAACGAAACTAGGCGAATATATATCCAAGATGTTTTTAACCAAGATGTTCCGCAAGGGCAGACCTTGGCGCAAAACACCCTGGATCTTGCCTATTATCCCCAATTGAAAGGACCATATAACGCAAGTCCAAATTTTGACGTAGAACGTCCAGAAGATAAGTGGGGAGGGATAATGCGATCGCTGAACAGTACCAATTTTGAGCAGTCTAATGTGGAATATCTTCAGTTTTGGGTATTGGACCCCTATGTAGATGGAATTGCTTCCAGTGCAGGGGATCTAGTGATAAACTTTGGAAATATCTCTGAGGATATTCTACCAGATGGGAGAAAGCAATACGAAAATGGATTGCCTGTGAATCCCGATTCCAATGATCTTACTTATAAAACAGTATGGGGAAAAGTGCCTGCGACCCAATCTTTGGTATACGCTTTTGATGCGGATGAGAATAACAGAAAGAAACAAGATGTGGGTTTTGACGGCCTAGACGATGAAGAGGAAGCGACCTATGTTTTTGCCGGTGGCATTTCCTATAATGGCCCTCCAGAAGATCCGGCGTTGGATAATTATGAATATTTTTTGGATAGGGAGGGGAGTATCCCACAACGCTATTTAAATTATAATAACCCTCAAGGGAATTCTCCAGTGACGGTCAGTAATAAGAGCAGGGGGTCCACTACCTTACCAGATGTGGAGGATATAAATAGGGATGGTACCATGAATACGGTAAATAGCTATTTTGAATATCGTATCAAAATTAAACCCGGAACTTCTATTAATGACAAGTATGTAACAGATGTTAAGGAAGGAGTTACCCGTACGTTGCCTAATGGCGATAACTTAAACGAACGTTGGATACAATACAAAATACCTCTGAGTGATTTTACGGATGCTAAGGGTGGGATTAGCGACTTTAGGTCCATTAGCTTTATGCGAATGTTCCTTACCGGATTCTCTAGTGATGTAATTTTACGTTTCGCTACTTTAGATCTTGTACGTGGCGATTGGCGAACCTACACTAGATCCCTACAGCCAGATGTAGATTCTGATCCATCGGACGATGGGACTTTAGTAGATGTAAATGCCGTTAATATTGAAGAGAATGCCAATAGAAGTCCCATTCCCTATGTTTTGCCTCCAGGTGTCGAGAGAGAACGCTTAAATAATAACAACACTATAATCAGGCAAAATGAACAGTCTATGTCCTTTAAGGTAGATAATTTGGAGCCAAAGGATTCTAGGGGTGTTTTTAAAAATATTAATGTAGATATACGACAGTATAAACGATTAAAAATGTTTATGCATGCAGAAGAGAAAGTAGAATCGGACTATGCTGATGATGAATATCCCTTGGTCGGATTTTTAAGGATAGGAACCGATTTCTCACAGAATTACTACCAAATAGAATTGCCATTGCAATTCACCTCTTTTGGAGCTACTTCGGCTACTGAAATATGGCCAAATGTTAACCAATTGGATTTGGCTTTAGATGATCTTTCAAAAGTTAAATCGGCGGGAATTGCCTCTCAGAGTCTTAATACCGTGAATTATTATGAGATAGTAGATGGGGTAGCAGTACAAGTAAATGAATTTGACCCTAGGACATTAGGGAAAGTTAGGATCGGTATCCGTGGTAATCCTTCTTTAGGGAGTATCCGTAGTATGATGGTGGGGATAAAGAACGATGATGATCTTCCAGCAAGAGGAGAGGTTTGGTTTAATGAGCTGCGTCTGGCTGGATTGGATAACAATGGAGGATGGGCAGCTATTGCAGCGGTAGATATGAATATGGCAGATTTTGCTACCCTTTCCGCGACAGGTAGTAAGAGTACCTCCGGATTTGGTTCTATAGATCAAATGCCCAATGAACGTGCTAGGGAGGATGCTATTTCCTATGATATGGTCACCAATGTTAATTTTGGTCAACTTTTCCCAAAACAATGGGGACTTCAATTGCCTTTTAATTATGGTATTTCGGAACAGGTGATTACTCCCGAGTTTGATCCAGTATATGATGATTTAAAACTAAATGATCGGATTGCCGCCGCACAAACTGCCGAGGATGCAGAAGCTGTTAGGCAACAGGGAGAAGATTACACCAAGCGAACAAGCATCAATTTCATAGGAGTTAGAAAGGACAAGGCTGCAGATTCCCAGGCCCGTTTTTACGATGTGGAGAATTTCACCTTTAATTATTCTTATAATGAAGTTAATCACCGGGACTTTGAAATTGCAGAACTGCACGATCAAAATGTAGTGACAGGCTTTGTTTACAATCATAATTTTGACCCCCTTTCAGTTGAACCTTTTGCGAAAAAGGACTCCTTATTTACGAGTAGGTATTGGAAATGGCTAAAAGATTTAAATATTAATGTGTTACCAGCAAGTGTCTCGCTGCAATCCAATTTTAACAGGGCGTTTAATCAGCAGAAATTTAGAGATGTATTTGAGCCGGGGGTAGAAAAACTAGAGCTGCCTTTTCTACAACAACGAAATTATCTTTTTAATTGGCAGTATGCTATCAATTATAGTTTAACGAAGTCCTTACGTTTAAACCTAACCGCCTCTAACAACAATATTGTAAGAAACTATTTTGCTGATGATGGAAACCCAGATTCCGGAATAGATCCTGCATTGGGTCTTTGGGATGGATTCTTTGATATTGGCGAACCCAATAGACACTCACAAGAATTACAATTGAACTATGAACTCCCGTTTGATAAAATCCCTTTTCTCGATTTTATAAATGCCCAATATACCTATACCAGTAATTTTGACTGGCAACGTGGTGGAGATGCTATCCGTGAGGTGGCAGGAGAGGATGTGAATACGGTGCAAAATGCCAATACGCATAACTTGACTACCTCACTTAGTATGCAGAAGTTCTATGATGCCATCGGATTGGGAAGAAGAAATGCTAGGACACCTGTTAGGGGGCAGACTGCTTTGGCTAGGGCTGCCAATGCCCAAAACAATGAGAATAATGATGTTGAACAATCGTCGGATGCTGGGTATAATGCTCTTATAGATGTGCTTACCATGGTAAAAAGGGTTAATGTAACTTATAGTGAGAATAATGGAAAAGTACTTCCAGGTTATACTAAATCGGTCGGGTTTATTGGTACGGTAAAACCAACCATAGGTTTCGTATTCGGTAGTCAGGCAGATGTGCGTTTCGAGGCGGCTAAGAATGGTTGGTTAACTACCTTTCCAGAGTTTAGTCAACAATACATGGAAAACACCAATAGGCAATTGAATATAACAGCAACGGCACAGCCAACGCGGGATCTTACTATTGATTTGGTGGCCGATAGACAATTCTCAGAAAGCTATAAAGAAAGTTTTAATGTTGCAGATTTAGGGAACAATGCCTTTGAATACGTAAATCTCCTAGGAAACAATTTTGGAAATTTCAGTATTTCTACCATGATGATCAGCACGGTGTTCAATAAGAGCAACGAGTTTGGGTCCACTAATTTTGACACTTTTAAGCAAAACCGCCTTACAGTGGCAAATAGAATTGTGGAAGAGCGAAATCAGGATACAGGCGTAGTGGACGGTGATGGATTCCCTGAGCGATATGGGAAAACTAGTCAAGATGTACTGCTGCCAGCATTTTTTGCGGCCTATACTGGGCAAGATGCGGACAAGGTGAATCTAGGTGCTTTAAGGAATATTCCAATTCCTAACTGGAACATTAAATATACTGGCCTTATGCGAAATGCCTGGTTTAAGGAGAAGTTTAATCGTTTTTCTTTAACCCATGGGTATCGTTCTGCTTATAGCATCAACTCTTTTCAGACCAACTTGGAGCGTACCCAGATGGTAAATGAAGGTCTTGAGCCAGTAAACATGGAAAATCAGGATTTTCTGCCAGAGACTATAATGAATAACGTAGTGTTAACCGATCAGTTTAATCCTTTGGTAAAAGTCGATTTTGAAATGCGGAATTCCATGAGTGTCTTAGCTGAAATTAGAACGGATAGGGCCTTGTCCTTAAGTTTTGATAATAATTTAATGACAGAAATCAATGGGAAGGAGTATACCGTAGGTTTGGGATATAGATTTAAAGATGTAAAATTTGTAACCAACATTGGTGGCGATCAGCAGCGGTTAAAGGGTGACTTAAATCTTAAGGCAGATGTAACCCTTAGGGACGATGTTACTATAATAAGGAATTTAGATATAGATAATAATCAGATAACCTCTGGTAAAAATATTATGTCGTTAAAATTTAGGGCAGATTATGCGTTAAGCAAAAGTTTAAATGCACTCTTCTTTTACGACCATTCCTTTTCTAAATTTGCCGTTTCTACCGCCTTCCCCCAAACCTCTATCAATACCGGGTTTACCTTGGTATATAATTTCGGAAATTAAGCTTTCGTATTAATACTAGGGGTGGAATAATTGCTTTCCATATATTTACTCAGAATATTCGAAAAGTTTAAATGCGTAATATTGATTTGCTACGGATAATCTTTTACATTTGTTTTTTTAATAAATAGAAACAATGAATATACCTTCAGATTTAAAATACACCAAAGACCACGAGTGGGTAAAAGTAGATGGTGATATTGCTACAGTAGGAATTACTGATTTCGCACAAGGAGAACTTGGCGATATCGTATATGTTGAGGTGGAGACCTTGGATGAGACCCTAGATAAAGACGAGGTTTTTGGATCCGTAGAAGCAGTGAAAACTGTTTCTGATCTATTTCTACCTTTAAGTGGAGAGATTATTGCTTTTAATGAGTCTTTGGAGGATGAGCCAGAAAAGGTGAACAGTGATCCTTATGGGGAAGGTTGGATTATTAAGATAAAGATCAGTGACGCTTCTGAGATAGAAGCTCTAATGGCAGACGCTGATTACAAAGAGTTAGTGGGTGCATAGAAAATACCTTTTTACTACTGCATTTATAAGCTGGATAGTGTTAGTAACACTACTCAGCTTATTTTCTTTTAGTGGGAATAATGCGCTTCCCAATATTAAAATCCCACATTTTGACAAGTTTGTTCACTTCTCCTTTTATTTTGGTGCAACAATTTTAGGAACTATGTGTGTATGGGAAAGAACAAAAGGCAGATTTTCCCTCCGTAAAACAATATTTTGGGTAGTAGGATTCGCCATCACTTATGGCATAATTATTGAAGTGTTACAAGCGTGGTTTACTTCCTATCGCCAGGGGGATATTTTGGATGTTTTGGCTAATAGTGCTGGAGCTTTGTTGGCCGGGTTGGTAGTGAAGTGGTTTTTTTCGGGGAATACCCCCTTGAAGTGGAGAAATTAGTTTTTTTTCAATATCTTGTCAACGGTTTCTGAAAAGCTAAGGATGCCTTGACAGTTATGGAAGATGTAATAGTATAAATATAAAGCTCATCCTACTTTTATAAATGTTAGAAGGTTGTTAAAAGGTAAACTTGGTGCTCCCGAGAGGGTATTTGAAATTTTTTCTCCTATTTTTTGGAAAAAATTTTAAACAGATGAAATAAATATATAAATTAGCGAACATTAAACTTATAAACTATGGAACTTAAAAAGAATCCTAAGGCGGATTTAACAAGAAATAGCGGACTTTATTTCGTTATTGGTTTGGTTGCGGTGTTAGCGTTAACATGGGTGGCTTTTGAATGGAAGACCTATGATGACGATAACAATTTTGACTATACTATGAATGTGGAGGATACTTTGGATGAAGAAGTTCCTATGACTGAACAAATAAAAACTCCACCGCCACCACCGCCACCAGCAGCACCCGAAATAATTGAAATTGTAGAGGATGAGGAAGAGGTAGAGGAAACAGTTATTGAATCTACCGAAACTAGCCAGGAGGAAGAGGTGATAGAAGTTGCAGATGTGGAAGTAGAAGAAGTAGAAGAAGATCTAGATATTCCTTTCGCGGTTATTGAAGATGTGCCAATTTTTCCAGGTTGTGAAAACGAAAAGGATAAGAGAGCATGTTTTAACGAAATGATGCAAAAGCATATTAGTAAAAACTTCCGTTACCCCGAAATTGCTCAAGAAATGGGTGTTCAAGGTAGAGTGAATATAATGTTCGTTATTCAAAAGGACGGAAGTATTGGAAATGTTAGGATGAGGGGTCCAGATAAGAATCTTGAAGCAGAAGCAGCACGTATTATTGAAAAGTTGCCTAAGATGACTCCAGGTAAGCAAAGAGGTAGAGCGGTTCGTGTACCATTTAGTATTCCGATCACCTTTAAGTTGCAATAGTAGAAAGTAAGAATATATTTATGATCCCGGGCTTAGGTCCGGGATTTTTTGTTTCTGTCAACCATCAACCCCAATCTTTTCGCTGATAGTAAATCACTGATTGCATTTTAGTGCAATGCTTTTTGTTAAATAGTCTTCCCGGTAATAATAAACATCATCAATTGGTTGCAAAAATATGTAAGGCAATGTATCTTTGCGCTCTTATTAAAAAAAGGGGATGAAAACGGCAGTTGGTTCAGTGAAAAGCGATTCATTCGCAATGTATTTTTCTGATTTTAAAGAGATTACAAAGGTAAGACTTGCTGTTAGTGTGGTCTTTTCTTCCATTGCTGGATATTTGTTAGGTGCCGTTGAGGTAAATTATATGTCCGTTTTGTTGTTAGCGTTTGGTGGATACTGCATGGTGGGTGCTTCCAATGCATTTAATCAGGTAATCGAAAGAGACCTAGATGCTTTAATGAAGCGGACCATGAATAGGCCTATCCCAGCTGGCAGGATGTCTGTTGTCACGGCAATGACCATAGCAATTACGCTTACTATTCTTGGGATTGTTACCCTTTATTTTTTGAATCCTAAAACCGCCATGTTTGGCGCAATTTCCATATTTCTTTATACCAGTGTATATACTCCGTTAAAGACAAAAACACCTTTGTCCGTATTTGTGGGGGCTTTTCCTGGTGCAATACCCTTTATGTTAGGATGGGTTGCGGCCACAGATAATTTTGGAATAGAGCCGGGCACCTTGTTTATGATCCAATTTTTTTGGCAATTTCCACATTTTTGGGCGTTGGGATGGATGTTGGACGATGATTATAAAAGAGGTGGTTTTAAAATGTTGCCAACTGGGAAAAAAGATAGAGGTACTGCCTTGCAGATTATTATGTATACCCTTTGGATGATTGTGATCTCCATTATACCTGTATTTGGATTTACAGGAAGGTTAACGTTGTCTGTTGTTGCTGCTATCATCATTTTCCTAATGGGCCTAGGTATGCTCTTTTTTGCATTTCGTTTATATGAAAAAAGGGACAATGCATCGGCGCGCAAATTAATGCTGGCCAGTGTTAGTTATATCACTTTAATGCAGGTGGTATATGTAATCGATAAATTTATTTAATACAGATGGACTTAACTCAAGGGACTAAAAAAGTAAAGAACGAGAGGGCTAAAAAGATGATGCTTTGGTTTGGGATTGTAAGCCTTATAATGGGGTTTGCAGGCTGGACTAGCGCCTACATTGTTAGTAGTTCCAGAGAGGATTGGTTAGATGATATTGCGCTTCCTTCAGCATTTTTGTTTAGTACTATAGTGATTATTTTAAGTAGCTTTACCTATTGGTTGGCTAAAAGGGCAATAGCAAAGGATAATCATAAGCAATGCGGCAATTGGCTATTGCTTACCTTGGGACTTGGGATTGCCTTTATAGTATTTCAATTCAATGGTTTTTCTCAAATGAATGCTCAAGGGTATTATTTCACAGGACCTACCAGTAGTATAAAAATGTCTTATGTGTTTTTGATCGCAGCAGTGCACGTTGTGCATGTGGTGGCGGGTATTATTAGTCTTTTGGTGGTGGTCGTTAATCATTTTAAGAAAAAATACTCTTCAGAGAATATGCTGGGATTGGAATTAGGAGCAACTTTTTGGCATTTTCTAGATATTCTTTGGGTATATTTGATTCTATTTATGTATTTCGTTAAGTAGGTATTTGCTTTATTTTTAGTTTGATAGGCTATATTGGATGAGCCCTTATTTAGAATGTATTTTTTTAACCATTTTTGAATGGCAAAAATTTGGTTTAGCCGAAAAAAATGTAAATTTGTGAAAATTTTATTAACACGATAACTTTTATATGGATTCTACGGTTACTACGGTTGCAGAGGAGAACGTTTGGGGCGGAGGGAATAACAAACCATTAGGTGCCAGTTATGGCAAAATGATGATTTGGTTCTTTATTGTTTCTGATTCATTAACCTTTGCGGGTTTTCTGGTGGCATACGGTTTTGCAAGGTTTAAGTTTGCTGATTCTTGGATTATTGCAGATGAGGTATTTACCCACGTTCCATTTTTTCATGGGAGCTATCCTATGTATTATGTAGCTTTTATGACTTTTGTCCTCATTATTTCTTCCGTAACAATGGTGTTGGCAGTGGATGCGGGACATCGTATGGATAAGAAGAAAACAACCTGGTATATGTTCTTAACCGTTCTTGGTGGACTTGTATTTATTGGTTCGCAAGCTTGGGAGTGGGCAACCTTTATTAAAGGGGATTATGGTGCTTTAGAGACCAAGGGTGGTCGTATTATTCAGTTTCAGGCTGCTGATTCTGGAGAGAGATTGGCGCTTAAAGACTTTGCTAAAGCTATTCCAGGGGAGCGAGTAGATCACGAACGTAAAAATGGAATTTGGTATTACGAAGAAAAAGCACTTCCAAGCTATTCTCTGAATGAAGTGATAGAAGGTGCAAAAGCAGATCCTAATGTTGTTGTTCGTGTTGAGCAATTAACAGAAAAAGGAGAAAAAACAGTGCTCTCTAGGGAAGATAGTCTTAAGAAATTAGATGAAGCAGTAATGGTGGTAGAAGGTGCAAACCTAATACACAACGAATATGGGAATAGGCTGTTTGCTGATCTGTTTTTCTTTATTACCGGTTTCCACGGTTTTCACGTTAGTATGGGGATTATGTTGAATATTATTGTATTCTTTAATGTCCTGCTAGGAACCTACGAAAAGCGTGGTCATTATGAAATGGTAGAAAAAGTTGGACTCTACTGGCACTTTGTGGATTTGGTATGGGTATTCGTATTTACCTTCTTCTACTTGGTGTAATTAATTAACGAAATCTTATTATCTGTCATAAGACGTAAAAAATATATTTAAAATGGCACAAGAACACAAGCTTGCAATCTTTAGGGGACGTTGGAAATTTAAGTCCAATATTCAAAAAATATGGGGAGTACTTATATTGCTTAGCCTTATCACAGCGGTTGAAGTGGTTTTAGGAATTATAAAGCCTTCTAGTTTGGTGCATTCCCATTTCCTTGGGATGAAATTGCTAAACTGGATCTTTATCATCTTAACCTTGGTGAAAGCCTATTATATTGCATGGGACTTTATGCACTTACGGGATGAAAAAACATCTCTAAGGAGAATTATCGTTTGGACTCCTGTATTTTTGATCTCTTACATCATCTTCATAATGTTGTTCGAGGCAGATTATATCTACAACATTTTGAAGGATAGTTTTATAGCCTGGAACTTCTAACGAATAATTAACAACTTAAAAGACGGTTTAACGACCGTCTTTTTTATTTTTGTACAGGCCATATTGGGAGGAGGCTTATTGCCTCTTTTTGCTTTATGGTCCTTGTAATTTTTAACAGATGAAAAAAACATTTGTCCTTGTTGTCTTGTTTGTCCTTCCAATTGTAATTTATCTGTTTTTCGCTTCAGGGGTCACTAACTTTGGAAAGTTGTCCAAACTGACAGAAAACGTCTCGGAAATAGGATTTAATCAAGAGGATGTATCGCTTCAGGGCAAGATAACTGTTTTAGGTTTCTTAGGGAAAAATATCCAATATCAGCAAGCACAGGCTTTTAACTTGAATCAGAAAATATATAAAAGATTTTATGAATTTCAAGATTTTCAGTTTGTGATGGTTATGCCAAAAGGCACAGAGACAGCTGTGGAATCCCTTAAGTTGGAGCTGGGGCAATTGGCTGATGTTTCAAAATGGCACTTTGTTTTTGGGGAAGAACAAGATATAAGAGATCAGTTTAATAGTTTAGGTACCAATATTGTCTTAGGAGATGATCTTGGAACTCCCCATGTGTTTATAATAGATAAGGAAAGAACGCTAAGGGGAAGAGACGATGATGAGGATGAAGGGGTTAAATATGGGTTTAATGCCTTGGAGGTAGCTGAGCTTAATAATAAGATGATCGATGATATTAAAATCGTTTTGGCCGAATACCGTATGGCCCTAAAGAAATATAAAGCCGATAGAGAGATATAATGCAAAAAAATAAATACACCTACGTCTGGGTCTCCTTGGTAGTTTTGGTTTTCGGAATTATTTTTATTCCTAGAATTATAGATCGCCTTCAAGAGGGGACCGTGGTTCAAAATGATAGAATGAACCTTAAAGGTGATAATGAAAGACTAGCCTTTGTGGAAATGAACGGGAAAAAGCGAAAAGTACCTTCCTTTGCCTTTGTGAACCAGGATAGTCTTATGATTACCAATAGGGATTTTGATGGGAAAGTATATATCGTAGAATTTTTCTTCACCTCTTGTCCAACTATCTGTCCTATTATGAACAGGAACTTGGTAGAGCTGCAAGATGAATTTAAGGAGTTTGACGACTTTGGAGTGGCTTCATTTACCATTGACCCAGAAAATGATACTCCTTCTGTACTGAAGGCGTATGCAGAGGATTATGGGGTTACCAATATGGATTGGCATTTTTTGACCGGCGATATGAAGGATATTTATGAACTTGCCAATACGGGGTTTAGTATTTTTGCAGCCCAAATGCCTGAAGCCGCTGGCGGATTTGAACATGCTGGCTTATTTGCTCTAATCGATAAAAATGGATTTATTCGTTCGCGAACAGATAAATTTGGCAATCCCATTATCTATTATAGAGGGGCAATAACAGAATCCGAAAAGGTAAACGACCATGGCGAAGAAGAGCAGATTTCGATACTTAAACGTGATATAAGAAAATTATTGGAAGAGTAGCATGAAGGTAGATTTAGCTAAAGAAAAGAAGTTTAATAAACTTATTAATGTGGTGTCTGTGGTGATTCCGCTGGTGGTAGCCCTCCTATTTGGTGTTAAATTGCCCAACGTAGAGCCCTTGCGCTTCTTGCCGCCTATATATGCCTCTGTAAACGGACTTACGGCGATATTACTGGTTGTTGCAGTGATTGCGGTGAAACAAGGTAAGCTAGAGCTTCATAAAAAAATAATGACTGGCTGCATTGCACTATCTCTGGCTTTTTTAGTCATGTATGTGGCTTATCATATGACGTCAGACTCTACTACATTTGGTGGCGAGGGGCCTATAAAGTACGTGTATTACTTTATTTTAATAACACATATTATTTTGTCCATAGTAATTGTGCCAATGGTGTTGCGTACCTTTGCTAAGGCTTATTTACAGCAATTTGAAGCTCATAGAAGACTTGCTAAGTTTACTTTTCCTATTTGGCTATATGTAGCAGTAAGCGGTGTGGTGGTTTATTTAATGATATCTCCTTATTATGGAAACTAAAGTTAATGTACTCTTTAATAAATTTGGTGGTACTAAGATGAGAAATCTAGTGCTTTCCCTATTATTCGTTATAATGATATTTCCGCAGTCTGCAGTTGCGCAATGTGCAATGTGTAGGGCGGTATTGGAAACTGGCGGCGATAATGCAGTTGCCGAAGGAATTAATAATGGGATTGTATATCTAATGGCCGTTCCTTATTTATTGGTTGGTGGCCTATTCTTCTTTGTCTATAGGAAAATGAAATCTTAGATTTTCCTACTTACCATCTTTTTTTAAATAATCTTACGGGTTAAAGCGTTCCAAACTTTTAACTATTGTAATAGTGAACGCCTTCTATAGTCTTCTTCAATTTAACTTACCTTTCTTAAATCAAAAACAAATTAGATTCCATTTAATATTTCTTGTAGTTGGGTGGAATTATTGAATTACTTTATTCATTGGATATCTTCACCTTATGTAAATTGGTAATGAATAGTGGGATAGGTGAGAGAAATCATTTCGGTGTCAAGATCTTATTCGTATTTTTACGAGTAAGGCAAGACGTAATTCATAATAGATAAGAATCCGAAAATTAATCGGCGCAGGGAAAGATTGTCGGTTGTGGTATATGTTAAAGCATAGATGTTAAATTTATTTTATAATTTAATCTTCTCTTTATCAATAGTTTATTGGTAATTTATCATAATTTTCGAATATTTATGTAACATTTAAAAGGATGCTTAGTCTTATACTTGTAGCAACCAAAACCAGCTAATTCATTAAAAAACATGATTGAAATAAAAGATCTGCATAAATCTTATAAAATGGGGAGTAATACCCTCCATGTGTTAAAAGGAATTAATTTTTCTGTGGAAGATGGTGAATTGGTAGCAATTATGGGTTCTTCAGGTTCTGGAAAATCTACTCTTCTCAATATTTTAGGAATGCTGGATGTGCTGGACGAGGGATCTTATACCTTAGATGGAGTGCCTATTAAGAACATGAATGAAACCAAGGCTGCCCAGTATAGAAACAAGTTTTTGGGGTTTGTTTTTCAATCGTTCAACTTAATCAATTACAAAACAGCAGCTGAAAATGTATCGCTTCCTTTGTACTACCAAAAGGTGGGTAGAAGGGAACGCCAAGAGAAAGCTTTAAAGTATTTGGAACAAGTAGGTCTTAAGGAATGGGCGGGCCATTTGCCAAGTGAATTGTCCGGTGGACAAAAACAACGGGTTGCTATCGCTAGGGCCATGGCAGCAGAGCCAAAAGTGTTGCTGGCCGATGAGCCAACAGGGGCACTAGATAGTAAGACTTCCTATGAGGTGATGGACCTGATCCAAAAAATTAACGATGCGGGGAATACTATTCTAATCGTTACCCATGAGCCAGATATTGCTAAAATGTGTAAAAGAATTGTTCACTTAAAGGATGGTGTTATTATAGAGGACGAAAAAATAACCCAGGTAAGAGCGTCACAATATGTTCAGTAGTGATAATTGGAAGGAGATTTTCGATACTATTCAAAAGAATAAGCTTCGAACATTCCTATCGGGATTTACCGTGGCTTTGGGGATCTTAATCTTTGTGGTCTTGTTTGGTATGGGGAATGGCCTTATCAATACCTTTGATGACTTTTTTGGTGACGATGCTACCAATGTTCTTTATGTGTTCCCAGGACGTACTACTATTCCATATAAAGGGTACAAATCCAATAGGACAATTGAGTTTGATAACTCCGACCTGGTCGATATAGAAAAAAATCTTGCTATGTTCGTGGAGTACACTACTCCTAGGATTACCAGAGGGGGATTGGTAAAGTATAAAAGCGAATCCAATAACTATACTACACGGGCAGTGGGACCGGCGCATCAATATGCAGAAAAGACAATAATGATGAAGGGGCGTTACCTAAATAGTGAGGATATTAAGAACAGAACCAAATATGTGGTCATCGGTAGGTTGGTAGAGCAGGACCTCTTTGGCACAAAGAATTCAATTGGTGAATATATTGATGTGGCCGGTATAGCCTTTAGGGTTATTGGAGTGTTTCAGGATGAAGGGGGCGACAACGAAGAACGATTAATCTATATGCCCTATACCACTCGGCAGCTCATTGAAAAAAACACAGATAAAATAGATCAGTTTATAGTCGGGTTTAAGCCAGAGATTGGGTACGTGGGAGCTATGGCGCTAGACAAGAGTTTAGGTAGGTTCATTAGAGAAAAGAAACACATAAGCCCAGAAGATCAAAACGGTTTCTTTATAAGAAACGTGGCGGACCAATTGAAGCAAAACCAGCAATTTGCCAGAGTGCTACAAATTATTGTTGCCTTTGTTGCCTTTGGAACCATTATAGCGGGAATTATAGGAATTAGTAATATCATGGTATTTGTGGTTAAAGAACGTACCAAGGAATTGGGAATTAGAAAAGCCTTGGGAGCAACACCAAAATCCGTAATTAGCTCTATACTATTGGAATCCGTATTTATTACTACTATTTCCGGATTTATTGGGATGATCCTTGGAATTGCCGTACTAAACTTTATGGGTGATAAGCTTAAGGATTATTTTATAACCAATCCCTTTATTGATATCACGATGGCCATTAGCGCTACGGTACTTTTAATCATATTCGGTGCCATTGCGGGCTATATTCCAGCAAAACGAGCAGCTGATATCAAACCAATTGTAGCCTTAAGAGACGAATAATATGCGATTTATATTTGACACTAATACATGGCAGGAGATATTTGGTTCTATTGGGAAAAATAGGACTAGGACCATAATTACCGTAATAGGGGTATTGTGGGGGATTTTTATTTATATAGCCCTTTCCGGTGCCGCAAAAGGAATGGATAATGGGTTTGAAGAGGTATTTGAGAACGTTGCCAAGAACAGTATGTTCGTATGGGCGCAAAATACTAGTATGCCCTATGAGGGGTTTAGAACGGGAAGGCCTATACAGTTGAAGTTAGAGGATGCTACTAGTATAAAGAATAGGATTCCGGAAATACAATATATAGCACCTAGGAATGTAAGAGGCGTGTTTGGAGATGCGCCAGGGACAATAGTAAGAGGGCAGAAATTTGGTAGTTATAACGTTTATGGGGACTTTCCAGTATTTACCAAAATTACTACAAAAAAAATATATGATGGCGGTAGATTTATCAATGATGCAGATATAGAACAAGCAAGAAAAGTATGCGTTATTGGGGAACGTACCGAAAAGGAATTGTTTGAAAAGGGAGAGATGCCTATTGGGAAATTTATACGGATAGACAATGTATTCTTCCAAGTTGTTGGCGTGCATAAGTTTTCTCAAGGAGGAGGATTTGATAGCGATGGCGATATTTTTATTCCTTTTTCTACCTACAGGAAATTATATAACAGCGGGAATAATGTGGGATGGTTTTCTATTGCAGCCTATGATGATGCAGATGTGCTGAAAGTGGAAGAAAGCGTTAAAACGCTGTTGAAGTCTATCCATCGGGTAAATCCGGAAGATGAACGGGCCTTTGGATCTTTTAACTTAGGAGAGATCTTTGGTCGTGTTAGTGGTTTTGCCAAGGGGCTCACTTTTTTATCGCTAGTGGTGGGTATTGCTACCATTTTAGCAGGGGTGATAGGGATTGGAAATATCTTATTGATTTCAGTAAAAGAAAGAACCAAGGAAATAGGGGTACGTAGGGCTTTGGGGGCTACGCCACGTGAGGTGCGCGCTCAAATCATTTTAGAATCTGTATTTCTTACCGTGACAGCAGGGATTATGGGGATTATTTTGGGTGCAGTAGTGCTTACTATTATTAATAATGCCACCCAAGACCTAGACTTTCCTTATTCCAATCCTACCGTGCCCATACCTTATGTTATAGGCGCTTTGGCTATTATGGTTATCCTAGGGACTTTAATAGGGTTAATTCCTGCCCAAAGAGCAGTAAGTATAAAACCAATAGACGCGTTAAGAGAAGAATAAACTAAACCAATTCAAATAAATAGATATAGAAATGAATAAGATTGTAAAATATGTGCTAATAGGGGTTTTGGTACTTGGAGCGTTATGGGCGGCTGCCTTCTTTATAAAATCCAATAGCAAATCTGCCATATCCTACGAGGTGAAAACCCCGATAACCACTAGTATAGAAAAGAAAACAGTTGCCACCGGGAAAGTAATTCCGGAAGACGAGGTAGAGATTAAACCACAAATTTCTGGAATAATAGATGAGATATTTCTTAATGAGGGCGTTAAAGTAGCCGCTGGGGATCTTATTGCGAAAATTAAGGTGGTGCCTAACGAGCAATCTCTTAATCAGGCAAAAGGAAGAGTTAGAAATGCAGAAATAGCCTTAAATAATGTTAAGATAGAATACGACAGAAATAAAACCTTATTTGATAAAGGGGTAATTTCGAGCCAAGATTACAATACTCAAAAATTAAGGTATGACCAGGCTGTTTTGGAATTGGAAAATGCACGCTCAGATTACCAGATTATTCGTGTGGGTTCTGCTGGGGGCTCCTCTCTTGCCAACACCAATATCAGAGCTACTGTTTCTGGAACAGTCTTGGAAATTCCAGTTAAAAAAGGAGATCAGGTAATCCAGAGCAATAACTTTAATGAAGGGACCACCATTGCTACAATTGCAGATTTGAGTGTTATGATCTTTGAAGGTAAGGTAGATGAGGGGGAAGTTGGTAAATTGAAATTGGGGATGCCATTAGAGATAAACTTGGGAGCGATCAACGATAAAAAATTTGATGCCAAACTTAGATTTATAGCGCCAAAAGGGGTTGAAGAAGCAGGAGCTGTACAGTTTAAGATTGAAGGTGACGTCACCGTTGAGGATGATTTCTTGATCCGTGCAGGATATAGTGCCAATGCCTCCTTGGTTTTGGAAAGAAAAGAAGATGTTATGGCTATTCCAGAAGCGCTATTGCAATTTGATAAAACAACGGACAAACCTTTTGTGGAAATTGCCATGGGGCCAATTGAGGAGCAAAAATTTGAAAGACGTGATGTTGAGATCGGTATCTCCGATGGAGTTAACGTGGAAATTTTATCTGGAATCAATGAGGAAGATAGGGTGAAAATATGGAATAAGACGGAGCCTATTAAAATAGGTAAGGAAGAAGATGAAGAAACCAAATAAGACCAATTGGCAATATCAATCCAAAAAATTAGTATAGATGAGAATTAATGGTATTATAGGGATATTCCTTTTCTGCTTTGCGACAATGAGTGCTCAGAAGAAGAATTGGACTTTGGAAGAATGTGTTACTTATGCCGTAGACAATAACCTAACAATAGAGCAATATGAGCTAGATTTAGATAACGCTTTAATAGATAGGTCGGATGCCATAGGTGATATGTTGCCCAACTTTAATGTTAACGGCCGTATATCTGGTAATTCCGGTTTGGTTTTGGATCAATCTAGAAACCAGCAGGTAACCGGAACAATTACTACGGCATCGGGTGGATTTGGCTCTTCTGTAACCCTTTTTGATGGGCTAAGGAACATCCATAGATTAAATAGGGCGAAATTGAATGCCTTGGCAAACCAGTATCGATTAGATGATTTGAAGGAAGATATAATGTTGGCCGTGGCCAATGCCTACCTTCAAATTTTGTCCAATAAGGAATCGTTAAAAGTATTTCGTGTACAATATGCCGAAACTCTGAAGGATCTAGAAAGATCTAAAGAATTGGTGGCGGCCGGTGTGGTTCCACAGGGAGATTTGTTAGAAATTGAGGCTACCTTGGCTAACCAGGAGCAGCAGATTGTAAATGGTGAAAACATGGTCCTGATTTCCCGCATTAATCTAGCGCAGCTTTTACAAATTACCGACTATGAGAATTTTGATATTTCGAAGGAAGAATTTGACATTCCACCTTCAAATATTTTGGATAATACTCCAAAATCCATATTCGAAAAAGCATTAACTTTTAGGAACGATATAAAGTTTTCTTTATCTAATGTAGAATTGGCTTTAAAGGACCTTCAGATTGCCAAAGGAGCTGTATATCCTACCGTAGGTGCCTTTATTAATTATGGAACCCAATACTCAAGTGAATTTAGAAACCCTTCCACAGGGGAGCGCATTCCTTTTGGGGATCAGTTGTATCTAACCGATGGAATTTCATACGGATTACAAGTAAACATCCCCGTGTTTAATGGTTTTAGTACCAGAAATGGAGTGCAGCGAGCCAAAATTAATGTGGAGAGGTTTAGATTGCAGCATAAGCAAAATGAATTGGATCTAGAGACCAATATCAATCAGGCTTATGTGGACGTCACTAGTTTTGCCAAGGCCTATGAGGCAGCAGAAAAGACCTTGGAAGCAAGACGTTTAGCGTACGAATACTCTAAAGACCGATTTGATGTAGGTTTAATGAACTCTTTCGACTATAGTCAGGCGCAATCTCGTGTAGATAACGCAGAGGCCGAGCTTATCAGGACCAAATACGATTATATTTTTAGATTAAAAGTGCTTGAGTTTTATTTTGGATTACCAATAACCTTGGATTAGGTTATATTTGTAGCCTATATGGCAATAATTTTAAATTTGGAAACGGCAACCACCAATTGTTCGGTGAGCATCGCCAAGAATGGAAAGCTGATTCTTCTAAAGGAGGATAACAGCCCCAATTATTCACATTCAGAAAAGCTACATATTTTTATACAGGAAGCTTTGCAAGAGGCTTCCTTGTCTTTTAATGATCTTTCCGCTATAGCAGTAAGTAAAGGTCCTGGATCCTACACAGGATTGCGAATAGGGGTGTCTGCTGCCAAAGGATTATGTTTCTCGTTGGATATCCCTTTAATTTCCATTCCTACATTGGAGAGTTTAGCGAATCAAGCTATTCAAAACACCTACAAATATGTTATTCCCTTGTTAGATGCTAGAAGGATGGAAGTGTATTCGGCGGTATTCAATTCCAAGAGAGAACAAATAAGGGAAACTAAAGCCGAGATTGTTGAAGAAGGCCATTTTAAGGAGTATGCAGAACAAGGTGCTGTGCTTTTAATAGGTGATGGTGCGGAAAAATGTAAAGATATGTTAAATCACCCAAACTTTACTTTTAGAGCTGCTTTACCAACAGCACTAGAAATGGGCGAACTATCAAATAAAAAGTTCAAAGTAGGTGACTTTGAAGATGTCGCCTACTTTGAACCTTATTATTTAAAAGATTTTATTTTACAGAGTAAAAAGTCTTAAGCCTTTGCATTGTGCATAACTCTCTGTGGGAAAGGTATTTCTATTCCTGCTTCATCAAACCTAAGTTTTAACTCTTCCATTACGTGGAAATGTGCAGCCCAGAATACGCTGGTATCTGCCCAAAAACGCAAGGAAAGATTCACGGAACTATCTCCTAATTCTGCTACAAATACTTGTGGTTCTGGATCTTTTAGGATGTTTTCATCTTCAGCACAAATCTGTAATAGGATTTCTTTAGCTTGTTTTATATTGGAATCGTAGCCTATACCCACAATAATATTATCCCTTCTTGTATTTTGGGCATTGTAATTAATAATATTGTTATTTGATAGTTGTCCGTTTGGTATAATGGCAACTTGATTTCCAAATGTAGTAAGCTTAGTAGTAAATATAGAGATCTCCTTAACGGTACCGTCTACCCCTTGGGCAGATATAAAATCACCTACCTTAAAAGGTTTAAACAGTAATAATAGAACGCCACCGGCAAAGTTGGCCAAAGATCCTTGTAATGCTAAACCTACTGCAAGTCCGGCCGCACCAATAATTGCTACAAGGGAAGTGCTTTCTACTCCCAATTGGGTGATAACAATTACGAATAGCATAATTTTAAGGCCTATGCTTATAAAGCTTTGCAAGAAAGATTCTAACGAAGGGTCATAGTCTGCCTTATCAAAAAACTTACGGACCAATCGGTTGATTAATTTTATGGCCCAACTTCCTAAGAAATAAATAATAATGGCCATGGCGAGGCTGGGAAGAGCCTCCCACATAAAATCGACTGCTTTATCCCAGTGTTCTTCGTAATTTGTAATAATATCCATAAATCTTAATTTTTTTACAAAACAAATAAAAATCCCTTAGGAGGCCAAGTATTGTGCTCCAAACAATTGTTAATGTTGCTCATTGGTACAAATTTTAATAACATTTCCAATAAATCACTTCATAAAAAAAGCGCCCGTAAATGGCGCTTTTTTTCTGTAAAACTTATAGGATTATTGCACTTCAAATGTAATCTTAACATTTACGCGATATTCCTTTATTTTTCCATCGCTTACCGTTGCACTTTGTTCCTTAACGTATACAGAGCGAATATTCTTAACGGTTTTGGAAGCTTGCTCCACTGCATTTTTCGTTGCATCTTCCCATCCCTCTTTAGAACTTGCTAGAACTTCGATAATTTTTAAAATTGCCATATTATATAAATTTTTGGATTTTCTTAAAGTTAGCAAATAAAAAGGGGAAAACCTTAAAGTGGTAAGAAAATCAGCCGTTTATGGCGACTACTTCATTTATTTTATCGCCCATCATGTTTTTTAGCATGGTTTCTATTCCATTTTTTAAGGTAAAGGTAGAGGATGGGCAGCCACTACATGCCCCTTGTAAAATTACATTTACGGTTTTAGTATCTTCCTCATATGATTTAAACATAATGTTTCCGCCATCGGACGCAACAGCTGGTTTCACATATTCCTCCAAAATATCGATAATTTGCTTAGAGGTATCGTCTAGGTTAGCGTCTTCCATTTTTGAGGCGGGAGATTCTGTACGTTGTTTTTGTATGCTGCTTGCAGATACTACTTCATTGCCCTCAGCAAGAAAGTCTCGAATTATCTCGCGTAGGGAAGATGTGACTTCGTCCCATTCTACCACATCGTATTTGTTTATAGATACGTAATTCTCATCAAAGAAAACTTCTTTTACGAAAGGCAGGGTAAACAAATGTTTTGCCAATTTTGAATCCTTTGCCTCATCAATATTTTTGAATTCGAACGAAGTAGGAACTATTCTTTTGTTGGTAACAAATTTCATGGCCGAAGGATTGGGGGTAACTTCCGCATAAACGGTTACTGCTACTTTCTTCTTATTGTCTTCCTCCTCTTTTACAACAACTTCTCCTGCATTTAAATAGTCGGTCAATTGTTGGGCCACGCTATCTTTTACATCATCCCATTCCACAATATTAAAACGTTCCAAACCAATAAAATTACCAGCTATATATACTGTCTTTATAAAAGGCAAGTGAAATAATTGCTGCGCTAAAGGTGAATTTTTAGCGTCGTCTATATTTTTAAATTCGTAATTCTGATTCTTTGTGAGAAAATGATTAGTTTCAAATTTTAAAATCGCCGGATTGTTTGTGGGTACAACCGTAATTATAAACTCCTTCATAATGAATATTTTTGACAAAAGTACAAAGGATTTCTAAGTAATAGCTCATATATCAAAGTAGTCTTTAAATCATACAATCCATATTTACACAATGCAGCTAATCTACTCTACATTTTAAATGAAACATTACATACTGATCACCATTATTCTTGTTACTATGGGTTTCCCATCTTATAGTCAAGAAGGCATTCCAGTTTATTCTGATTATCTGTCCGACAACTATTATCTAATATATCCTTCTATGGCCGGAATAGGCGAAGGTGGAAAAATTAGGGCCACTTTAAGGAAACAATGGTTTAATGTAGATGAAGCTCCAAATTTGCAAACTCTTAATGCGCATTTTAAGGTTGGGGATCGTTCTGGTTTAGGAGTGCTGTTTTTTAATGATGCCAATGGGTATCACTCACAAACCGGTCTTGAACTCACTTATGCCCACCATTTACAATTGGGTTCAGATTTTCGTAGCCTTAATCAATTGTCCTTTGGACTTAGTGCTGGAATGCAGCAAAGTAACTTGGATGAAACAGCCTTTGTTTCTGTGGTTCCGGACCCTTTGGTCACAGGCTCTAGGAATAGTGTGGGCTATATTAATATGGATTTGGGAATATCTTATAATTTTCTGGAATTCTATGCCCATGCTGCTGTGCACAATCTATTGGGGAGGGGAAGGGACCTTTACTCTGCAGTAGAGGCTAATAACTTAAGAAAATATCTAATTTCTTTGGGTTATGTTTTTGGAAAAGGAGATTGGCAGATTGAGCCTTCTACCCTATTCCAGTACACTGAATTTACAAAGGAGAAAATGATTGATATAAACTTAAAGTCCTATAAACGGGTGGATTTTGGAACGGTTTGGGGCGGTGTTTCCTATCGCCGAAGTTTAGAAGGGACACAATACCAAACCGAAATATATGTGGGGAATCAGCATTTGCAGTTAATTACTCCCATTGTGGGGGTCAATTATAAGCAATTCTTGGTTTCTTACAACTATTCCTATCAGATGGGCGATTTAAGATTCCATGACGGAGGATTTCATCAGCTAACTCTAGGTTACGATTTTGGTCAAAAAGAAAAACGATACGATTGTAAGTGTCCTGCGGTCAACTATTAGTACCGTTATTATCATTTCTCTTTTTTGTGGATTTTGGTTTTCTTCGCCCTCTACAGAAAACTACAGCTTATTTTGAATAGTTTTGTACTATCAAAAATAGTATGGAAGGCTGAGGTATACCATCGCTTTAGCGTGTAGCTGCAGATTTATAATTGAATTTTTCTGATGGAAATCGAGATACTAAAAAAACTAATATGATTAAAGCAGTTAATGGGAAATCTCCACAAATTGGAGAGGATTGTTATATAGCCGAGAATGCCACAATAGTTGGCGATGTTACAATGGGAAAACAATGTAGTGTATGGTTTAATGCAGTAATCCGCGGAGATGTACATTATATAAAGCTGGGCAATAAGGTTAATGTGCAGGATGGTGCGGTAATCCATGGTACATATCTTAAATCGCCTACCACAATAGGAGACAACGTTTCCATAGGGCATAACGCCATTGTTCACGGCTGTACGATTCACGACAATGTGTTAATTGGAATGGGGAGTATTGTAATGGATGATTGCGTTGTTGAAAGCAATAGTATTATAGCAGCGGGAGCGGTGGTTACAAAAGGAACCCGTGTGCCATCGGGGACCGTTTTTGCGGGGATGCCAGCGAAAAAGATTAAAGATATTAGCATAGAATTAAGCGAAGGAGAGGTTAATAGGATTGCCGATAGTTATGTGAAGTACTCTAACTGGTTTAAGGAGTAGCTTTATAATTGGGTCTGTAAAAAATACGGGTAGTGTTCCTCCTTAGCCTCATGGGATTACCCTAAGCTAATAGGCATTTTTAAACCCACCCTACATTAACTGAGAGTCCATCGGTAAGGACAATAAGTCAAATAATCTTATTTTTGCATCTTAAAATTTGAAATAGAGTAGGTGTTGTTCTCATTTAAATGATGCACTTACTTTAATAATATAAATTTAAAATTACTAGAATATGAAAGCATATATATTTCCGGGGCAGGGAGCCCAATTTGTAGGTATGGGATTGGATCTTTACGAAAATTATCCCTTGGCACAAGAGATGTTCGAAAAGGCTAACGCTATTTTAGGTTTCTCCATTACGGATTTGATGTTCGAAGGAACACCAGAGGATTTAAAAGAAACTAAGGTGACGCAACCAGCCATTTTTTTACATTCTGTTATTTTAGGTAAGATAATGGGGGATAGTTTTGCGCCAGATATGGTCGCGGGCCATTCCTTGGGTGAGTTTTCAGCCTTGGTGGCCAACGGCACCTTGAGTTTTGAAGATGGCTTGAAATTGGTGTCACAGCGAGCGTTGGCAATGCAAAAAGCGTGTGAATTGCAACCAAGTACTATGGCTGCAGTACTAGGATTGGAAGATGCTGTTGTAGAGAAAATTTGTTCGGAAATAGACGGTATTGTAGTACCTGCAAATTATAATTGCCCTGGTCAACTAGTAATTTCTGGGGAACTTGCCGCTGTAGAAGAGGCTTGTGAAAAATTGAAGGAAGCCGGTGCAAAAAGAGCATTGGTACTTCCCGTTGGAGGTGCTTTTCATTCGCCTTTGATGGAGCCTGCAAGAGAAGAATTAGCTGAAGCTATAAAAAACACAACTTTTAATACACCTAGTTGCCCAGTGTATCAGAATGTGACCACAACGGGAGTGACGGATCCCCAAGAAATTAAAGAAAACCTTATTGCGCAGCTTACGGCTCCGGTAAAATGGACGCAGAGTGTGCAACAAATGGTGGCCGACGGTGCAACCCTGTTTACGGAAATTGGACCAGGTAAAGTTTTGCAGGGATTGGTTAAGAAAATTCACCCTGATGCACATACAGAATCCGCCAATGTAGAAGGATAATAATTTACTGAGTATAATAATTCTAAGAGGCAAGAATGGACGACTACTATATAGTTAATGGGTCTGTCTTTGCCTCTTATAATTAAAAGCTTGAACGACCACAGCTAACCGTAATTTACCGTTCATCTGATAATTTCTTATTTAACCCTAGTTTGTTAGGGGGGAGGGCTATTTTTTAGTAATATTGACAGTCCCTTTCTGCGATATTACCAATCATGTTCGGATTTGTTTACAGAGATTATCAATTATGAAAATGGATACCCTATTGAGAGCAACTTTCCTTCCTAAAATGATTAAAGGCCTATCTATGTGGTCTTTGCTTATATCTTTATTACTATTTGGAGCGTTGGCACAGGCGCAAATTATTTCTATCTCTGCTGTAAACGATGGTTCAGAGGATGGACCGACTCCTGCTCGATTTAGAGTTTCCTGCTTAGGTGTTCTTGTGGGGGATTCTACGGTGGACTTAAAAATATTACCTTCCTCTACCGCAACACTAGGAGACGATTATGAAGATTTTGGTGCTACCGTAGAACTAACAGCAGGAATAAATTCGTTTGTTAATGTAGATATCACAATAAAGGATGATTTACTGGTGGAAGGCCCTGAAACAATAGTTATTCAGGTAGATAATGCTAATGAGGGGTTCATAAGTCTTATTCAAGATACAACAACGATAACGATCCAAGACAACGATGCTTCCGTAGCCTTTTCAACGGTGAGTAGTGAAGACTTTGAAAATGTGGGTGGTAATTTGCCAGGTTTGATAGTAAATGGTGATGTTGTGGATGTCTCTACCTCCGTTACAATAGAAGTAGATGGCAATAGTACTGCAACGGAAGACGTCGATTTTTCCTTTAATAATAAACTAATTACAATTCCTCCAGGCGCTTATGTTAATGAGCCGTTTCCGCTAGATCTCACAATCCTTAATGATAATGCGGTGGAAGATGCGGAAGAAATCATATTGAACATTGGCGCTATAAGTGGGAATGTCAATTCCATTATAACTCCTAATTCCACCACCTATACTATTTTAAATGATGATACTGAGATCTCATTAGGCGGAAATGTTTCCCAATTAGAGGGTGATTCGGGTACATCGGATTTTAAGTTTATAGTTAACCGTAAAGGCGATGTCTCTGATAAGGCAAAAGTGAAATATGCTGTGATAGGCAGTGGGACGGATGAGGCTAATGAGGCGGACTTTGAGGGTGATACTTTTCCGAAGGGGGAAGTAGATTTTAAAAAGAATGAACTAGAAAAGACAATCACCATAAAAGTCAAAGGAGATTTAGATTATGAAGCCAACGAAACTTTTGTGGTAAATCTTAGCGATTCCGAAAATGCAAATATAGAAATAGGTACAGCTATTGGAACCATAGAAAATGATGATAGTGAAATTTCACTTGCTTCCGATGTGTCTTTAAATGAGGGGAATACAGGGCTAACTTCATTTCAGTTTAAGGTTAACCGAATTGGAGATCTCTCTGAGCTAGCCAGTGCAAAATATAAGGTAACAGGTACTGGGAGCAATCCGGCCAATGCGGCGGATTTTGAAGGAGGAGGGTTCCCTGAGGAGGCAGTTGAGTTTGAGGTAGCGGTTCCTGAGGTGTTAATCACAATAAATGTAAAAGGGGACCTTGATGCCGAACCTGATGAGACTTTTCTGCTTACCCTTTCTGATCCTAAGAATACTAGTATTGGAACAACTACCGCGGTTGGAACAATTCTGAACGATGATAGCAATACAATCAGCATAGGTGATAATGTTGTATCGGAGGAAGGGGATTCTGGAACAACCACTTTTACTTTTACCGCAAGCCGCACAGGGGATGCTAGTTCTGGGGCAAGTGCTACCTATACCGTATCTGCCGGATCTACCAATTCTGCCCATACGGCGGATTTTCCTAATAACACATTTCCTACAGGACCAGTAAATTTTGCGCCTGGGGCTGCTACTACTACCTTTACGATAAACGTGAAGGGTGATACGGATGTGGAGCCAGATGAAAATTTTAACGTGACTCTAAGTGGGCTTAGTAGTGGTTATGTGTTAGGTAAGGCCACTGCTCAGGGTACTATCGTAAACGATGATTTGGAAAAGATGACCATGGCAGCGAATGTGGTTCTTCCAGAGGGTAATTCCGGGACTTCGGTTTTTGCGTTTACCGCAAACCGAACTGGAGATAATACTGCTGCTGCTACTGCAAAATATAAGGTAACCGGTACAGGGACTAACCCTGCTACTAAGGCAGATTTCGTTGGAAACTCCCTCCCAGCGGGGAATGTGAATTTTCCAGCCGGTTCTTCTAGTGCAACAATTGAAATTGAGGTTAAGGGAGATGCCGATGTGGAGCCCAATGAAACTTTTATTGTAACCCTTAGTGATCCTAGTACAGGATATGAGCTGGGTGCAAAAACCACAGCACAGGGAACTATTCAGAATGATGATGTTAATGTAATATCTATAGTGAAAAGTGTAAGCCTTGAAGAAGGCGATGAAGAAGTAACTGAATTTAATTTTACAGTAACTCGTACTGGGAATGCCAATGATGAAGTGGATATAAGTTATAGTGTTTCGCCAAGTGGTAAGAATCCGGTTAATGGTGCCGATTTTGTTGGAGGCTTTTTTCCTAATGGTGTAGTTACATTTCCTGCGGGCTCTCAAACGGCAATTATAACAATAGAGGTCCAAGGTGACTTTACAGTAGAAAAAGATGAGACTTTTACATTAACGCTCACTGCTCCCCCTTTAAATTATGTTTTTGAAGACGGCAAAGACAAGTCCATTGGGACCATACTAAACGATGATAGTTATATCGCAACTATTCTTGCAACAGATGAAGATGCGTCAGAAAACCCTTTAAAATCGGGAACTTTTACAGTTTCTTTAAATACGACAAACACTTCTGGAGGACCTATCGTTATAAACTATGATGTAAAAGGTACGGCTACGGAAGGAGACGATTATATTGCCCTTTCTAGAACTGTTTCTATACCCAATAACGAATTTGAAAGTACTATAACCGTAACACCAATTAATGATGACTTAGTAGAAGCGGATTTCGAAACTGTAGAAGTTACCCTTCTACCGGATGCGGGATATAGTGTTGGGTTTCCCAATAAAGCCACTGTAAATATTGCCAATGATGATGTTGCTGGAGTTTCTATAAACGATGTAGTGGTTGAAGAAAGTGCTGGGGTAGCAAAATTTACCGTAACCCTAAATGCTGCCGTGTTATTGGGGACCATTGTCACTTACACCACTTCGGACAACACTGCAATTGCAGGAAGCGATTACCTAAGTAGATCCGGAAACCTTGTTTTTGTAGGGTTTAAGGGGGAGGAGAAAATTATTAATATTCCTATAATAGATGATGATGTAGCCGAAGGAACCAAAACGTTTTACGTTAATTTAGTGAATGCTACAGGCCTTGCCAAAATTATAAAAAATCGCGGGCAAGGGACCATAACAGATAACGATAACTGTATAGAGGCCCCATTGATAAATACCGATGTATCTACTATTTTCTGTTCCGATTTTAATCAGGATTTAAATGAGTATACAACTACTCCCATTCCAGCGGGTTATGAATTAGTGTGGAGTAGTAGCGATGACTTTTCCAATGTAGGGGCGAGGAGAAAAAGTAGTATTGTAGATTTTGCAGCTTCGTTTTATGGTTATCTTTACAATAAGGGAACAGGTTGCGTAAGTCCGCCCTTAGAAGTCACGCTCGTAAGGAATATTCCTCCAGAAATTTTGGATACTGAAGGTACGTCCATTTGCGGTCGGGGTCGAGCAACTATTACGGCCTCTGCCTCCGATAACGGTAGTCTTTTTTGGTATGCTTCAGAAACAGCCATAGATCCAATTGGAGAAGGGAGTAGCTTTACCACTCCTCGTAATGATACTACAACAGTATATTACGTAGAAGCTACTGGCAACGGATGTACCACAGACCGCGTTCCGGTAACAGTTACCGTGCAAGAACCTGTTAAGGTGGGTACTACAGAGAATACGGTTGCCTGTAATATAATAGGGGAGGGAGCAACTGTTGTAGATTTAGACGACACTCGGATAAGTGGAGTAGCAACTGGACAGTGGAGCATAGTAGGGACTCCTCCCGGAGCGGTCACTATAGGTGCAGATAATAAGGTGAATTTTGAAGGCGCCTCCATAGGAGAATATACCTTTAAATTTACTACTGATACAGCGGTTGCACCTTGTGAGGAGGTAAGTGTGGAAGTAACTATTTCAGTAGGCAATTGCTTTGTAGATAGTGATGGGGACGGTATTTTTGACAGAGACGAAAATGTCCTGGGAACAGATCCCTTTAACCCAGATACGGATGGAGATGGCATTCCAGACGGAGAGGAGGTTGGTCCAGATCTAAACAATCCCATAGATACCAATGGCGATGGAATTATAGATGCCTTGGATGCATGTTATCCTAATATAGATGCTGCAAACTGTATTGTAGACCTAGAAATAAAGAAGAAGGTGAATCGGAAAAACCCAGGTATAGGGGATGAAATCACTTTTACCATAACCCTAACCAACTTAAGTACTATTATGGTAACGGATATACAGGTTAATGATCTTATAGATTCTAGCCATGGCTTTCAGTACATAAGTAGTACTACATCTGCAGGAGTGTATGATGAACTAAGTGGCCTCTGGGAATTGGAAGAGATGATGGAAAAAGAGGTGCAGACCCTCACGATTGTCGTAGCTGTACCACAGGAGGGTAGGTTTACAAATGTAGCCACCCTCGTAGATAGTTTTCCGGAGGACGGAAATCCTAAAAATAATTCTGCTGCCGTTACGGTTGCCGTAGGAGAGGTGACTCCCGAAGACTGCGGATTTCTTTTCAATTTAATATCCCCTAATGGAGACGGGAATAATGACCACCTTCATATAAATTGTATTGAAGATTATCCCAAAAATAGGCTTCAGATCTTTGATCGTTATGGTAATGAAGTTTTTGCGACAAGTAGATATAGAAATAATTGGAGGGGAACAGGGAAAAAGGGAGATTTGCCAAAAGGAACTTATTTTTATATCCTCGACCTAGGTGATGGAACAGCTATTAAAAAAGGTTGGATCCAAATCATTAGATGAAAAAGACTATGCATTACAGATTTTATAATTTAAGAAATTGTAAGCGATTGTGCGCTGTGTTTTTGTTGTTGGCAACGCTAATGGCATACGGGCAGAAAGAGCCCCAGTACACTCAATATATGTACAATATTGGAAGTTTTAACCCCGCTTATGTTGGCACGGTGGAAAGGCCAGACATTTCGGGACTATATAGGGTGCAGTGGACCGGGATTCCAGGGTCTCCAAAAACGCTCAGGCTAGGGGCAAACCTTCCTTTTGCTAATAAAAAACAAGGATTAGGGTTTAATGTAGTAAGCGATCAACTAGGGCCAACTTCCCAAACCTATATAGATTTAGCCTATTCATTTCAGGTAAAACTCTCAGAGAATACTAAACTGTCTTTTGGAATAGATGCTGGGGGATCTCTGTTAGATGTTGACTATAGTAAAGGAAACTTTCAAAACCCTAACGAACCCCTTTTGAATGGACAAGATACGTTTAATAAATTTTATCCAACCATTGGAGCAGGTATGTTCATGTATCAACAAAACTGGTATCTGGGTTGGTCTATACCTAATTTCCTTACGGAAGGTATCTATGCTGATGAAGTTGCTAATATAGTGGAAGATAAGGTGCAATTTAATTTCATTGGAGGTTATGTTTTTGACCTCTCCGAAAATTTAAAATTTAAACCGGCATTTTTAATCAATCATTTAAAAGGTGCTCCCTTGAACGTAAATCTCTCTACCAATTTTTTAATTAGTGATATAGTTACCGTGGGGGCCTCTTACAGATGGGACAATGCATTAAGCGGACTTGCTGGACTACAAATATCCAACACTATCTTCTTAGGTTATTCCTATGATTATAATACCACTAATTTAGGGGAATACAGTCAAGGCTCGCACGAGGTAATCTTGAAATTTTATATTGGTAAAAGTAGCTTAAATTCCGAGGAAGATGAGGATAATAAATCAAAAGGAAAGCCAAAGCAGATTGATAGTCCAAGGTTTTTCTAAAATTATATAATATAGTGTCATGAGATTCAGTAACTTATATCTACTGTTATTATTTATTCCTTCCCTATGCTTTGCTCAGCAAAAGCGTTCTAAGGGTGATATTGCATTTTTTGAGTATTCCTATAGGACTGCCATAGAAGAATATCAAAAGGAACAGATAAAAGGAGCACTTACCAATCAACAGTACCTAAATCTGGCAGATTCTTATTTAAGGATGAGCAATTATAAAAATGCTGCTAAGATCTATGTGGATATTTTTAAGAAGGACACCATTATGTCCCCAAGTCATTTTAATAGGTTGCTGCAATCCATCGCCAAAACTTCGGGCATGGAGGAGGTGAAAACGTTTTTGAGTGATAATAATAGCGTGTTTTCAGGGGAGCTTTTGGAAAATGCAGAGTTTAATTATGAACTTCTTCAATCCAAATCAAAACCAGCACCTAATTATGGGCTTTTCAATGTAAGCGCTAATAGTAGTCAGGGCGATTTCTCCCCCGCTTTTTTTTATGATAAGGTATTGTTCTCCAGTGGGCGGCCACGAGGCTCCAAGAAGGTATACAACCCATCTGGAGAGGCTTTTTTTAATATATATGAAGCTGAGGTGGATTCTAAAGGGGATTTGAACGCCGTTAAGGAATTTGAAGGACTAATGGACTCTCCATTTCATAAGTCTACCCCTTATTACGCTGCGGAATTAGATCGTATTTTTTACAGTCTATCCAATGCAGATGGCGAGCAATTACTTTTTAGTGATAAAGGAAAAAATGCCATGTCCATCGGTATGAGTAGTGGAGTAGATTCACACACATATATTCTTAGGGATTTAGATACTTCTTTTCATTATCCTTTTTATGAGGGGGCTACAGGTAGACTCTTTTTTGCGGCTAATTTTGACGATAGCTACGGGGGAACCGATCTTTATTATGTACACACTAATAATGGAATAATTATGTCTTCTCCTGTAAATTTAGGACCAAGGATTAATACTCCTGGAAATGAAATTGCACCTTTTATTTTTGATAATACGCTCTATTTTGCGTCGGATGTATTTTATGGTTTAGGGGGGATGGACATATATAGGTCGAATTTACAGGAAAACGACAACTTTAGTATTCCCGTGAATCTGGGGTCTGCAATAAATTCTGCTGAAGACGATTTTGGTATGATTATAAAATTGGATGAATCTAAAGGATTCGTGGGGTATTTTGCCTCAAATAGATCTGGGGGAAAAGGGAATGATGATATCTACGGATTTCATATGGATGAAAAACCTGGTCTAAAGACGTTGGCATTAAAGGGAGCGATTAAAAAACCCAATGATGGCGTTGGAATTGATGGAGCTGTAATTAGCTTATTGGATAATGAGGGGACTATTATTAAAGAAGTAATTGCAGATAGGGATGGAAATTATGAATTGGAAATACCATGGAGAGATAATGTTATCCTTAAAGCAATAAAAGAGCGGTATTCTACGTATAAACAGCAGTTTGATGCTGCTTCATTAGACACTGTCGATACAGCCAAGTTCAATTTAGAAATGGTCTCTATTGATGATATCGTTACCGAGCATGAAGAACAAAATGTGATAAAACTTAATAAGTTCTTCTTTAATAAAGGTAAATATAATGTAACACCAGAAATAAGCAGAGAATTGGATAAAGTTGTTGCTGCTATAAATAGTTTTCCAGAACTACAATTAAAAATAGAGTCGCATACAGACAGTAGGGGAAGTAATCGCTACAATATTAATCTTTCAAATAGGAGATCCGATGCCATTAAAGATTATTTGATGCAAGAAGGAGTTCCTGAAAATAACATTATAGAATCAGTAGGATATGGGGAAGAGCAATTGTTGAACAATTGTAAAAATGGGGTGTTTTGTTTAGAAATGTTGCATAACAGAAATGAAAGAACCAATATAATAATCCTAAATTACAACGAACTGTTTGGTCTAAAGTAAACTACAGAAAAGGAATGTCGCTTATATTTTCTTAGGTGAAAACAGTATTCAGAAAAACTACCAATAAATTATTTGCTCAAGACACATTGGTCGCAATCTTTTACCTTACCGTAGTAGGTCTCTCTGTATTTGTGGATGGTGGTAATAGGTATAATACCAAAAATAGCTTTTTTAATATAAGTTACATTGGTATATAGCATACCCATCTTTTGAGTAAATCTTTTTTCTTGCTTGGTATTTCTGGTTACTGTAATCAATTTCATGGTTATAGTCCTTTGCATTGAGGGCAAAGATTAGGGATACAGTTGCCAATTACAAATCTATGATGTTAATGATGTGTTAAAATAAATTTAACTGCATTGATAATCAGTTGATTGTTGGGTGGATATTACTTATGTTATAATTGAGGTAAGGCCAATCTAACTAAATAGTAGTGACAGGAGATTTTATTAGAACAGCACCATCCAGCAATAATAGAGAGAAAATAAGCTTAGAAATAGGATACCCGAATATGTTAATAGTTGTAGACCTTTCTTTGGTCGATATTTCTCGGGAATTTCCTGGCTCATTACATTTTTTAAATTCATATAACCAATTATTGGTGCCACAACAAAGGATATAAAAGTTGCAATGGAGAGCAGCAATCCCATATTGGCTGCCAATACAGTGATCACTAAAAAATTTATTATTGCTAACAGAATTATGGCAATGGGCAATCCCCTTTTTTTAATGTTCCTTGCGCCGGGAAGCAAAAGGCTTAGGGCATCCACGCTTACCCTAGCAATGGCGTCGTGCGCAGTTAGGCAGGTGCTGAACATGGTAGCAAAGGCGGCTATAGCAATAAATATATAGGCCCAAATCCCAATACTGTTAGTGAAAATTTGTACCAACTGGTCTGCAAAAATAACTGCATTTCCACTTAGTTCAGTATTTGTTCCATAAAGGGTAAACCATCCTATTATAAGAAAGAATACTGCAAGTATAGAAGTTATAAAATACCCAAACCTAAATTCGGATAGAGCATCTTTTAAACTGGGCTTTTGTTTGGAGGTTTTAAATTTTTCCACGGTCCATAAGCTAACCCAGCTAGAAGCTTCTACCGTGGTAGGCATCCATCCCATGAGTCCTATTAAAAACAAGATTCCTACTTCATTAAATATCGGTAGAGGTGCAAAATTGATGTTGTTAGCGACTTTCCCATTTATTATAACCATAGTAGTTGTGGCAATCAATGCAACAAATAAAATAGTTACCACAAATTTAAGGGAAGTTTCTAGTAGGCGATAGCGTCCTAGTATAAGCAAGAGGGATATAAGCACAAAGAGTCCGCCTGCGGCCAGACTTACAGTATCTGGGGATAATTTAAGTAAATTGACTAGTAAACCTGCAGTGACCACATATAAGGCTGCTAAAATGGTGAAAGTGGTAATAAACGTGATAATGGAATAAAATATGAGATATTCCTTTCCTCTATTTAAGTATCCCTCTATTAGTGTTTTTTCTGTAATATTTGTGTAACGCACCCCAAATTCGAAAAATGGATATTTAAGTACGTTTGCCAGCATAATCGGGATAATCATAATCCAGCCATATTGTGCCCCGGCCTTGGTAGATAACACTAGATGGGAAGTCCCTATGGCCATACTTGCAAAAAGGAGCCCAGGACCAAGATTTTTAATTAACTTTTTAACGGCAGACATGCTTGGCTTTTCTATAGGTAAATATAAATAAATCTTAGATGGTACCTACCGCTGGATGATTTTTAGATTACAGAAAAGGATGTTAAAGATTAATTTTTCTGCCATTTATTCTATCAAAATCTTATTGCCAATAAATTTAGGTTGGGTATTTAGGGCCAGATCTATAAAAACCTTGACTCTCGCCAGATACTCTCTAGCCTGAACTTTAAAACCATATTTTAAAGGAAGATTTCCCGCATTGTATGCAATAGCATGTAATCCTTTTTTCTCAGCCAAATAAATGGCTCGTTTATTATGGAATTTTTGTGATATCACAGTTACCTTATCTAAACCAAATACTATTTTGGCGCGCATCATGGAATCCAAAGTTCTAAATCCCGCGTAGTCCAAAACGATGCATTCCTCAGGAATTCCTCCTTTCATAAGATCTTTTTTAAAGACTAGTGGTTCATTGTAATAGGGAGTGCCATTATCACCACTCACTAAAATATAATCTATTTTTCCTGCTTTAAACAAGGCAATAGTGGCCTTTATTCTATTGGTGTAATAAGGGTTAGGTGAGCCGCCAATAATCTTGCTGGAAGTGCCAAGAACTAATCCTACTTTATTTTTCGGAATGTCGTTCACATTTTCATAAGTCTTCCCATTACCGGCTATCTCAATGATAATGTTGCATACAATTAAAACAAGACAAAAGCAGCTTACTAAAGTAAGAAGGGCATAGCCAATTTTTTTCCACATTCTTCCCATAAATCATTTTTAAAGGTAAGTATTATGTTTGGAAATGGTGGAGATTGTCGATGAGGATTCAAAAAATAATGAAAAGCATAATCTAGGATATAAAGAACTGATTTTTAAGTAATATTAAGGGCTAGCGCTATCATATTAGCAAAAGTAGATTCCCGTTCCTTACTGGTAGATTTTTCACCAGTTACCAAAGAATCGGATATGGTAAGAATGGCCAGCGCATTAATTTGATGTTTTGCTGCCAAACTATATAGGATTGCTGCTTCCATCTCAACACAAAGGACGCCATATTTAGCCCATATTCTGTATTCTTCAGGATCGTCGTTATAGAAAATATCCGAAGTAAGTATATTTCCTGCCAGATAAGGTAATTTCATTTTTTCCGCGTAATTGGCCGCTTTTTGTAGCAATTGGAAACTGGCTATTGGGGCAAAATGGGAATGTGCAAAAATCTTATTATTGAAAGCTGAAATAGTGGATGCCGCCATGGCTAAAACTATATCCCCTAGTTGTAATTTCTTCTGTAGCGCACCGGCCGTCCCAACTCTAATTAAATTTTTAGCCCCGTAGTAGTGAATCAATTCATAGTAATAGATCATAGCTGAAGGGACTCCCATACCCCTTCCCTGAACCGAAATGAGTTTTCCTTTGTAGGTGCCTGTATATCCAAGCATACCCCTAATATTATTGTAGCAGGAAGGATTTTCTAAAAAGGTTTCGTCAATCCATTTGGCGCGTAATGGATCTCCTGGTAATAATACTGTTTCTGCAATTTCTCCATCCGCTGCATGTATGTGTAAACTCATTCTTTTTTGTTTTATTTAGTCGCCATCATAGTAATCCCAGAGGAGGTTCCTATTCTGGAGGCACCCAGTTCAATATATTTTAGAGCTGTGGCCTTATCCTTAATGCCTCCAGAAGCTTTTATCTTAATAGCATCCTCAACCGTTTTTTTAAATAAAATAACATCCTCAAAAGTAGCCCCGCCAGGACCAAAACCAGTGGAGGTCTTTACAAAGTCGGCCTTGGCTTCTACGGCTAATCTGCAAGCTATTTTTTTTTCCTCTTTCGTTAAATAGCAGGTCTCTATAATTACCTTTAATATCTTAGTGCCTATGGCAGATTTTACTTCGAAAATGTCGTTCCTTACCTCCAATAATTTTCCTGATTTTAACCAGCCGATATTAATAACCATATCTATTTCATCGGCACCATGATTTATATAATCTGTTGCTTCCAAAACTTTCGCCTTGGTAGACATAGCCCCTAAAGGAAATCCTATCACTGTAGCTATTTTAATTGAGGAATTACCTAATTTGGATTTTACCAACGGAATATGAGCACCATTTATGCAGACGGCAATGAAATTAAACTTCAGCGCATCATCGCATAACTTTAGAATATCTTCCTCGATAGCTGTCGCCTTTAAAAGTGTGTGGTCAATATATTTTTGGAGTTGCATTTGATTTCTTTGGTTGTTACTCTTTTTATTGCTTTCAAATCTAAGTGTTTCCTTCATCTATTTATATGATATAAGTCAACCATCTATCTGAAATTTAGGACTGGTCAATATCATGAACTTTAACGTGGTAATAAGCTATTTTGTAATGAATAAATGGACGATTTTTTTAATTCCATATAACATTGATCTGGTAGATAATTGAGGTGTAAGGGAACTCAGAATTATGCTAAACCCCATTTGAATGTCACTTAAAGTTAGGGGGTTTAACCCATAAAAAATAAAACGATGAAAATAATTCTTTTGCCCACAGATTTTTCAGAAAGTGCCTGGAATGCAATGTTCACTGCATTAAAGCTGTATGCCGATTTTTCCTGTCATTTTATTGTTTTAAACTCTTATGAACCAAATATAGCTAATCTACTTGAGGGTAATGGTAAACAAAGGATAGGGGTGATCTATGAATCCATGAGTAAACAATTGCAGGTGAAACTGGATAAAATCATAGATTATCTAAGGAAAAATCACAAGAACCCAAATCATACTTTCGAAAAAATTTCTATCGCAAATAATCTTTTAAATGCCATTAAAGATACTATCCACACCCATCATATAGAATGTATTATAATGGGGGCAACGGGAGCAACAGGGGCCAAAGAAGTGTTTGTAGGTAGCAATTCGGTTAAAGTAGTAATGTCCATAAGGAATAGACCCATAATCGTTGTTCCTAAAGAGTATAGCCTGCAGCGTCTAAAACGTGTTGCTTTTCCAACTAATTTCCTCAATTATTTTGAGGCTTCAGAATTAAATCCAATGCTGGAACTGGTGAGGATATGGAAAGCGGAAACTTATATTTTTCAGGTTGGAACGGAATTTATCTTCAATGATTTACAAGCCACAAATACGTTGCTACTGGAAAAATATTTTTCGGCAATTGATCATAGTTTTCACAAGGTTGAATTTAAAGGCAATGTAGCTGATACCATTTCCGATTTCGCTGAAACCAACGCAGCTGATATAATTGCGTTGATCCATTATAGCCATAGTTTTTTCGAAAAACTTACCCGAGAGGCGGTAGTAAAAAGGATGGGCTTCCATACCAATATCCCACTTTTGGTATTAACTGAGCGATAGCGATATACTTAGGCTAATCTGGTTTTGTCTGGGTCAGTCCCACTATGGTTTATAGGGATGCGATTGGGAATGGAATAAGATATTATAGGAAGACCTGCTTCCAATAGTATTTTTTCTGTAGTTACCAAATCCATACGGCTGTTATACATAAATAGGAGTTTTCCTTTTTCCAGATCGATGTCTAATATCTGGATATTAAAAATGGGACTTAATACGTTTTTAATGGTCTCCCCTTCCAAAGAAGATAAGGGATTTTTAAGTTGTGCTATTGCTTTCATGGCACTGAATCTAATGAATTTTTATGATATATTGGTTGGAAATATTAAGGATATTTTTAATTGTTTCTCCACAATAGAGTGCACTAATAAGTAACTAATACTACATTGGTTTAATGCTTTATGACCAAAATCATTGTTCGCTAAATATTAATCCAATATATTTAAGGATTAAACACTATAGTTATGATGAATACTATCTTTTACGCTACCGATAGATCGGAGCGTGAAGTTCCTGTTTTAAAAAATGTCTATAATCTCAGTGTTGAATTAGGGGCCAAACTCGTAATTTTTTACGTGCATAGTATGGAGCCTTTAAGGGTTTCGGTTAGCCGTCCAATCCAACAAATAGAGTATCATGTAATCCAAGAACAAAAGGAAATTCTTGAAGCCTATTGTAGGGAACATATTGGGGCCAAATTTGATCCCAAAAATATTATTTTTGAGGTTGTTGAGGCTGATTCTATTACCAAAGCAATTTTAGAGAAGTCCAAAGAGCATAAGGCAGACCTGATTGTAATCGGAAGAAAGGATAAACATTCGGAACGAGGGTTATTTGTAGGGGATATTGGTAAGGATCTTCAGGACAAGGTTACTTGCCCATTATTGATTGCTCCAAATAGTAAGGAAAAAGCATCTATTAATACCATATTATATGCTACCGATTTTGAGGAAGCCGATATAATAGCCCTTCAAGACTTGGCTTCTATGGCACAATTGCTAAAGGCTAAAATAGAAATTGTGCATATATCTACAGAAAAAGAATACGCAGGGGAACAGCAATTAGAGTGGTTTAAGGAAATGTTGAGACAGAAAGTTGATTATGAAAACATAGATTTCAAGCTTATTTTTTCTGATGATATCGAAGCTAAACTAAGGAAGCTGACGGAAGAGATTAATGCAGATATTTTGGTTTTATTGGAAAGAAAAGAGAAAAAAGGATTCTTTCAACGCATATTCCATAAGAGTTTAGTTAAAAAAATGGAATCACATATCTCCATACCCTTAATGAGTTATAACGAAGTTAAACTTTACGCTGACCAGGAAAGTACAACAAACAAGGTCTAATAAATTCCTCCTAATTTATGGTAGGTGCTGTTCTGGTCTACATTTAGGTGAGCATAAGTTTGAGCTTATTTAAAAGGATCAATTCAGATTTGTTTTTATGCGCATAGGAAAACGCAATATCATCTGCCGTTTTCCATATGCGCTTTTTTATTTGAGGACTAAATAAAGAGGAGTGTGCATCGTAAAAATCTGTGAATTCTTTAAAAAATTTGTCTCCCTCAGCTTCCTGTTCATGTAACCAGTCAAATACAATTTCTATTTGAAAAGCGGCATCGGTACCATACTCGTCCACCTCGTGATCCGAGGATAACCAATATTTTTTAACGTCCTTTCTTAATGAGGCTATTTCCTTTGGCATCACTTTTTTGTCGGCCATGGCAATAGAATAGAATAGTTTGCCTAAACATTGGTAAAACTCCTTTGCTTTTTCCTTGTTATGTAACATAGTTTGAGTTTAGAGAATGTTTTATTAAATAATTAACGTAAAGCCTAAATTGACTTTTTTATTACGTAAGATGACTTCCCAAATTGGCAAACCGCTAATACGGTCTAATTCTTTGCACTTCTCTAATAGAGGCACTATATGCCTTGGAAGATTGTCCGATCTCTTTTAAAAATACAAAATGATTCCAATTATCTGTGCATTGTATTCATATTCCCCGTTTTAGATTATAAAATAGGCTTTGTTTTTTAAAGGAAGGTCAAAACCACGAAAGCTACTGATTATTAGGAATAGCACTTGTAACAGCAGCTGTAACCCTAAAAAAATAAAGAAATTAATGTAACTTTATAAAATGCGAGGATTTGAAAAAAACAAGAAAATTTTTAACCTGTTGTCCGAAGCGGTATCCGAAGGAATTTTGGTGATAAACCAGGAACGAATAATTATGGCAACCAATCATCGCACCAATGAAATGTTCGGATACGAGGACAAGGATATTAATGGGAATAACTTAAATTTATTAATTCCGGACAGCTTTCACAAAGTTCATAATGAATATGTAGAAAGTTTCAGCAAAAGTAGCGGCCAACGAAGGATGGCCCATGGAAGAACGCTGTATGGGAAGCGGAAGAGCGGGGAGCAGTTTCCTATTGAGGTAGGTTTAAATCCTTTTAGCATAGATGGGGAATCTTATGTAATGGCTCTTATTATAGATGTTACCGGAAAAAAGGAACAAGAAAGACAGATAAAGGAACTAAATGCCCAACTGCAGCAAAAGATAGAAACGCGTACCCAAGAACTGGAGCAAACGGTAGCCAAACTTACCAAGGAGATAAAGTTGCGGGAAGTTGCGGAGTCTAAAATAAAGAGCGCTTTACAAAAGGAGCGAGAATTGAATGAACTTAAAACAGAATTTCTATCTTTAGTTTCCCATGAGTTTAAAACTCCTTTGAGCGGTATACTTACCTCGGCAACTTTAGTTGGAAAGTATAAATTTGAAAATCAGCAAGAAAAAAGAGAGAAACATCTCAATACCATAATTGGGGGAGTTCATTTACTTACTGGAATTTTAAATGATTTTTTATCCTTGGAGCGTTTGGAAAAGGGGAAAGAAGTATATAGTTATACTAAATTCTCGCTAAGTAAGGTGGTTAATGAGGTGGTTTATAATGCCAATATGCAATTAAAGGATGGGCAGAAAATAAATTACCCTGAAAACATTGATGAGGTAGAAATTATTCAAGATGAAAGAATACTTTCTTTGGTGCTTACCAATTTATTACACAATGCTATAAAGTATTCATCAGAAAATACGGATATAGATATTAAGGTGGAATTGAGGGCAGATGAGATTGGCTTTCATATAATTGATCAAGGGATCGGTATACCAGAAAAGAGCAGGAAGCATATTTTTAAACGGTATTTTAGAGCAGAAAACGCATTGCTCATCCAAGGTTCTGGAATTGGATTGAATATTGTAAAAGAACATGTAGAGAATGTTGGGGGAAATATATCCTTTTCCAGCATTATAGGGAAAGGGAGTGTTTTTTCTGTGGTGCTGCCTTTTGGTACCTTATAAAGGATAAAATGTCTAAACCAAGTGTTCCACAAATAACTTTTGCTAATCTAAATACTACTACATATGAAACAAGTGTTGATTATAGAAGACGATCCTATATTGCGGGAGAATACAGCCGAAATTTTAGAGTTGGCCGATTTCCAAGTATGTACTGCATCCAATGGAAATAGTGGGGTTCGGCTAGCGAAGAAACACTTGCCCGATATTATCATTTGTGATATTATGATGCCAGAACTAGACGGTTATGGAGTGCTAGAATCATTATCCCAAGAGAAGGTGACCAATCAGATACCGTTTATATTTTTATCTGCTAAGACAGAAAAAGAGGATATACGCAAGGGTATGGAACTCGGAGCCGATGATTATATTGCTAAACCCTTTACGGAGGCTGAGCTCCTTGGAGCTATTAAAAGTAGACTCGCAAGAATGACAATTTTAAAAGAGAGTAGGGCCCTTACTAATTCAAAGCCAACTAATACTGGTCTTGGGATACGAACTATAGATCAACTTAAAAGCTATATTGCGAAGCAAGGTCGATTATATGAATTTAGGCTAGGAGAAGTGATATATAATGAAGGTAGTAATTCCAATCTAATATATTTAGTAGGTAGCGGGGTAGTAAAGACCCATAAACTTGATGAGTGGGGTAAGGAATTGATCACGGCAATTTATAAGGCCGATGATTTTTTTGGCTTTTCCTGCTTTACCAAAAATCTTCCTTATCAAGAATCTGCTACTGCTATGGAAGAGGTAAGATTAATTGGGATAGCCAAGGAAAAATTTAAAGAGGTGCTCCAAGAAAATCCAGAATTGGTAATGGAGCTGCTGGCGTTATTAAATGAAAACCTTACTGAGACCAATGAACAATTATTAGAAATGGCATACGGGTCCGTTAGAAGAAAGACTGCAACAACCATTCTACGATTTGCCAGCAAACTGGAAAAAGATCCTCAAGGGAGATTGCATATTCTACGTAGCGATCTAGCTAGTGTTGCTGGCATGGCAACGGAGACTCTAATCAGGACCTTGTCTAGCTTTAAAAAAGAAGGGTTGATCCAAATAGAGGATAGAAATATCCAGATCTTGGATATGGAAGGGCTAAGTAGAGTCTATTAACTGCTTTCGGTTGATGGGTTTTCAATTCTAAAATGTTTTTATTTTACCGCGGTTTAAACTTAGTACATGACTTTAATCATTTAGTTTGCGGTATTTGCAACTTACTTTTGAAAAGTATAGCAAAATCAAATAGAAATGAAGAACATTTTAGTAGCAACGGATTTTTCCGAAAATTGCTTTAATGCGTTGAAATATAGTGTTAAGCTGTTTCAAGAGTTCAGATGTACCTTTTATATTCTACATGTTAATCCTTTGTCTACCTATACAAATACGGTTAATAAAACTTCAAAGATACCTTCCGAAACCCGTGCAAATGAGGGGGCATTAGAGGATAGTCGTGAACAATTAAGGAGCCTAGTAAAAAAAATAGGGGCGATGTTTCCCAATAGGAATCATACCTATGTGCCCATTGCGATTCACGATTATTTTGTGGATGCAATTAAACGAGAGGTGATAAATAGGAATATAGACCTTATTGTTATGGGGTGCAAAGGAATTACGGGAATAAATGAGGTGGCTATAGGGACCAATACTAGTGATGTTATTACAAAGGTAAAATGTTCCCTGTTGGCGGTTCCCGAAAAGGCATGCTACAGTACGCTAAAAGAAATTGCCTTTCCAACCGATTACCATCTAGGTTATGAGATAAACGTGTTGGAAAACTTATTAGGAATAGCACAAATTAACAAGTCTGCCTTGCGCATAGTGAATTTCTCAAAAAATAAAGACCCATTAAGCGAGGAGCAATTGACCAATAAAGAGTTTCTAGCCGACTACTTTAAAGATTTAGAGCATGATTTTTACTATCTTACTGGTTCTAAATTAGAAACGGCAATAGAATCTTTTGCAGAGACAAAGGAGATTGATATGATTGCCATGGTGGCAAAGAATTTAAATTTCCTTCAAAGAATTTTATTTAAGCCAGCGGTTGAAGAGATAAGTTATCATATAAAACTCCCCTTCCTGGTGCTTCATGAAAAGCTGCCCTCCAATATGCGCTGGCCAGCGTTAAGTAGGCCATCCCAATTAGCACATTAAAGTAGAATGGGTTAGTGGTGCAATTAAAAGAAAAGTTCCTTACTACAGTAGTTTCATGCTGATAGCAGAGAACGTATAATAAAAGATAATCTATAATTCCTATGAGAAAAGTTTTGGTGCCCACAGATTTTTCAGATAATGCTTATAACGCATTAAAATATGCATGTCAGGTATTTAAGTATGAAAAAAGTGATTTTTTAATTGTACATGCCTATGGTGATGAGGTGTATAGGCAAGCTGCAGAGATGGACTCTGCCCACGTAGAAGAGTTAAGAGAAGTTGTCTTGCAGAAAACACAGAAATCACTAAAAAAAGTGCTGAAAAATTTAAAGGATTTTTCCCCTAATCCGAATCACAAGGTAAAATCGATTGCAGTTTTTGGCGACTTGGTAGATGAAGTGAACGATCTGGTAAATCAGGAGAATATTGATATCGTGGTTATGGGTACAAGAGGGGCTACCAATGATAGGGAGCTTACATTTGGGAGCAACACCCTGCATCTTTTAAAATATGTTCATTGCCCAGTACTTGCTATTCCGGAGGGGTATGAATACCATCCTCCAAAAGAAATTCTCTTTCCTACAAATTATATGGTTCCAAACAAAAGAAGAGAATTAAAACTGCTCTGTGATATGACGGGATCTTTTCGCTCTACCATGCATTTACTATATATAGATCCTATTACCAACCTATCTTGGAGGCAGCAAGATAATAAGGAGTTCTTAAAGAATTGCTTGCGCAAGCCCAAGCTTACCTTTGGGACCACTTTGGAGAAGGACAAAACGCTCGCCATCACTAAACACATAGAGCATCACGCTATTAATATGTTAGTTTTGGTTAATTCTAGGCATTCCTTTATGGAAGATATGTTATATCAATCTACAATAGATAGGTTAGGGCTACATATTAAAATTCCATTTATGGTACTTCAAAATGTATCCAGATAATTTAAAGGGGCAACAATGAAACGTATTTTATTACCTACTGATTTTTCGGAAAATGCATATAATGCCATAATGTATGCCCTGCAATTGTTTAAAAATAAAGAGTGTACGTTTTATTTGTTAAACACTTATTCTCCAGCAGTTTATAAGGCGGAATATTTACTTTATAGCCCAGGGCAGATTGGGCTGGGAGATAAGTATCAGATGAGGTCTATGACTGGTTTAGAAAAGTTGAAGAAACAACTAGAAAGCGAGTTTACTAATACCAATCACCGTTTTGTAATTCACTCTGCTTATAGTATGCTGGTAGATGAAATAGTGCAGACGGTATCTAAGGAGAATATAGACCTTGTAATTATGGGAACCCAAGGCGCAACAGGAGCACAGGAAATACTTTTGGGTACCAATACTATTCAATTAATAAAAAGAGCTAGCTTTCCCATAATTGCGGTACCCTCCGAATACGAATATACGGCACCCAAAGAAATTTTGTTTCCAACAGATTATGAGGTTTCCTATCGCAAGGATCAGTTTAAAATGTTGTTGCAATTACAGTCAAACCATTTGTCCCAGATAAGGGTATTGCATATTTCCACAAGCTATGAAATATCTGAAATACAACAAATGAATAAAGGGATACTGGAGGAATTACTGAAGAATACCAACCATTTGTTCCACAATTTACCAAATCAGGGAGTAATTGAAGGCATAAATAATTTTCAAGTAGATAGAAAAATCAACCTCTTGGTTATGATCCAAAACAAACATACTTTTTTGGAACGACTCTTTATTGAGCCAGTTATTAAGAATGTGGGACTATATGTACGTATACCCTTTATGGTAATCCCAGGGTAACTGTTATTTTATTTTAATTAACCCAAGCTATCAGCTATCTATAATTTCTCATCTTTTTCTTCTACTCGTTTTAAATACGGTGATGGTTTCGTATAAAGCGACACGTATTATATAGGACTATTGCTTCCTTAAATTATTGGGCATAACTGATCTTTGTCATACGTAGACCAGAATTTGTCGGTTAATTTAGTAGTGTCAAAATAATTGTTATAAATATGCCAATACACGTTTTATTACCTACGGATTTTTCCCAAAACGCATTAAACGCGATTAATTATGCCGTTCAACTTTATAAGGATCAACCTTGCGATTTTTATTTATTAAATGTTTTTGGAATTAGTGGCTATAGCCTGGATAAAATGATGGTTCCCGAGCCAGGTGAATTGGCCTATGAGGCAGCTAAGGAGAAATCAGAAGAGGGACTCCATAAATTGCAACAACATTTCCAAAGAGCATCTGAGAATATAGCCCATACTTTTCATATTATCTCTATTTTTAATTCCCTTTTAGAGGGCGTTAAACAGGCAATAGATAAAAAGGATTTAGATATTGTGGTGATGGGGACTAAAGGCAAGAGCGGTGCTGCTAGGGCCCTTTTCGGATCTAATACGGTTGAGGTAATGGAGAAGACAACCTTGTGTCCTGTAATAGCAGTACCAGAAAAAGTTAAGTTTATTGCACCAAAAGAAATAGTTTTTCCTACGGAATTTAAAACCAGTTTTAAACGTAGGGAGTTGCAATATCTTCTAGACATTGTAAAACTACACAGTACGGTGGTGCAGGTTCTCCATATTGGATCGGAATCTGGATTGAATAAAACGCAGTTAGAGAATAAAAACTTATTAAGTACTATCTTTAAAGAAGTTGAACATGCTTTCTGTTTTGAAGAAGGAGATAAAATACCGGCAGGAATCATAAGTTTTATGACTAGAAGAGGAAGTAATATGCTTGCTTTTGTTAATAGAAAACATGGTTTTCTAGAGACTATTTTTACCAAACCGCTAATTAAGGAAGTAAGTTATAGCTCGGACGTACCTATTTTGGCATTGCACGATATGGACTAAAACTACTCCTACTGGACAATATTAATTATATGCTTGTCTTTAGGACCTAACCCTAACTTTTAAATATGCCGATGATGTGGATATTTAGGATTCCAGTGATGCTATGAAGATTTAGAGAAATCACACTAAACAGCTTAGTATAGGCTTTAGATGCTAGTATTAACTTAAAATAATTGATTTGGAAGATGCACTTATAGATATCATTAAATCTTCAGGTGAGAAGGTTAGGTTCTCTACGGATCAGTTGCAAAATTCTTTAAGACAGAGTGGAGCAGATGATCAATTAGTGGAGCAGATAGTGGGGCAAGTGCGAGAAGAACTATATGACGGGATAACGAGTAAAGAAATTTACAACCGTGCATTTGCCTTATTAAAGAATAAGAAATCCATTTTTGCTGCGAAGTATAAAGTGAAAAAGGCGATATATGAACTGGGTCCTACTGGGTTTCCCTTTGAAAAATTAGTTGCGGCAATCTTGGAATATTCCGGATATAAAACTTTGGTAGGGAAGCATATGCATGGAGTATGTGTTACTCATGAGATTGACGTTTATGCACAGAAAAATGACAATGTATATCTTTTAGAATGTAAATTCCATGGGGAAGAAGGGCGTAACTGTAATGTAAAGGTTCCATTGTATATTAATTCACGATTTCAGGATGTAAAACAACAGCTAGAAAAAGATAAGAATATAGTTAATTTGTTGGTAAATGGTGGGGTAGTAACCAATACCCGGTTTACGGAAGATGCCATTAAATACAGTAAGTGTATGGGATTGTACCTGCTAAGTTGGGACTACCCAAAAGACAATGGGCTTAAAGATCGTATCTATCGGTTGGGACTATATCCAATAACCGTATCCCAACTGCTTACCAATAGGGAAAAACAATTCTTATTAAGCAGGGATGTCGTACTCTGTAGGCAACTAATTAAAGATCATTTTTTCTTGGATCATTTAGGGGTATCCGAGACAAGGAAACAAAAGATAATGAAAGAAATAAGCCAGTTGTGTGATCATGGAAAACAGTGATCTTTCTACTGAATAGACGCTATAATATAGCTGTTTACTTATAGAGGAAGTCCATAAGGGCTTTATTATAATCCTATTATATAAAAATATTCATGAACAAGGTTAAGATTCACTTTTTGGGTGCATCGGGTACAGTTACAGGGTCTAAGTTTTACCTTGAAACTCCTGACTTAAATATTATGGTCGATTGTGGAATGTTTCAAGGTCAAAAAGAATTAAGGGAACTTAATTGGCAGCCCTTATCAATAGATGTTTCTAAAGTAGATTACGTACTGCTTACCCACGGTCATCTAGACCATACAGGCTATTTGCCGCGGCTTGTTAAAGAAGGTTTTAAGGGAGAAATAGTAGGTACCTCTCCCACCTTGTCTATAGCCGCAATCATAATGAGGGATAGTGCTAAAATCCATATAGAAGAAGCTAAAAAGGCCAATGAAGAGGGGTATAGTAAACATCGTCCAGCACTGCCTTATTATGATGAGAAGGATGTAGAAAAGACGGTTGGGTTGTTTAAACACGCGGAGAAGGATGAGTGGCTATCCCTATCGGAGAACATAAGGTTTAGATTTAAATATAACGGTCATATCATTGGAGCCACCTTTATTGAATTGAATATCTTCGGTAAGATTTTTGTTTTTTCTGGAGACATCGGCCGTAGTGAGGATCTTCTTTTATATCCTCCAGACCGACCAGAATGGGCAGATTATTTATTCCTGGAAAGTACTTATGGCAATAAACTTCACCCCGAAGAGAATGTTGGAGCTATTTTATCAAACTTAATAAGTAAGACTATCAATGAAAGGGGGAATTTAATAATTCCCTCTTTTGCCGTAGAACGACTCCAATCCTTAATGTATCTGCTATGGAAACTGTTTAAAGAAAATAAAATTCCCAATATTCCTATTTTTATCGATAGTCCTATGGGGAATAATGTGCTGTCCGTATTTGAAAGTCATCCGCAATGGCATAAACTTTCGTCAAAGGAATACAATGCCATGTGTGAACATTTCAATATTATAACGTCCTATGGCGATACTTGGAAGACTATAGACGACCCTAGGCCAAAAGTGGTGATTGCTGGAAGCGGAATGGTGACTGGAGGAAGAGTGCTTACTTATCTTAAACAGATGGTAGATAAGTCTTCCACTACTGTTCTATTGGTAGGGTATCAAGCCGAAGGCACAAGAGGGCGACAATTGTTGGAAGGAGCCCATGAAATAAAACTATTTGGAACCTATAAACCGGTTAGAGCTACAGTTCATCATTTGGAAAGTCTATCTGCGCATGCAGATCAAGGAGAATTATTACTATGGCTGAAAGAGGTTAAGAATATACCTGAAAAGACTTTTTTGATCCATGGAGAACCTACTGCATTGAATACTTTTAGGGTTAAAATTAAAGATACTCTCGGATGGCAGGTGTATGTTCCCCATCTACAAGAAGTGATTGAGTTGTCTATATAAAAGATGAATAAGAATAACCTAAGTGATTATTGATTTCAGATTTTTATAATGGATTTGAAAAGGGGAGATAGGGTATAATTGAAAATATTTAAAATTAAAAAACGTGAAAAAGCTACTATTAATTGTATTCTTAGGTTTAATGGGTTGTTCTTCCGTAGAGATGGTGGAGAGTTATAAGAATCCAGACATCGTATTGTTTGATGCGTATAAGGTACTTATTGTTGGCATGACAGATGATAGTGACGTAAGGCAGGATTTTGAAACCCGACTTAAAAAAGAATTCGATAAAAGGGGAGTGGAGGCCATGAGAAGTATAGATCTCTTTGACGTTGCTTTTACAAATACCCAAAAAACTGAAAAGGAGCTAGATGAATTGGAGGAGCAGCTTCTGGATAAGGATTTTGATGCGATATTATTTACTAAGGTAGCTGGTTCTGAAAGCAAACAAACCTTTAGAAAAACGATGTCTGAACTTAATAGATTTTATGGGGGCTTTAAGGATGATTATTTGGGTAGTCAAAATATCTATTACGATCAGGATTACTATAATCAATTCAAGGTGTATCATGCAGAAACCTCATTGTACTGTATCTGCGTAGATAAGGATCGATCGTTAATATGGAGAGGTGCGCTGGATATTAAGGATCCCAAGAAAATTAGTAAGACGATGAATGATTATATAACGTTATTGGTAAAGGCGATGGAAAAAGAAGAACTTATTTTTCGAAATTAATACGGATTATGGATAAAAGGTTAGGGGTGTTGGTCTAAGATTTTTAGCGCAACACCCCTAAATGATTTTATCCTGATTGTAATCATAAAATGATGACATCACCAAATATGGTTACCTTAGTAATAGTTCCTTATGCAATTTCTATTGTTGTGGCATGCGTTTTTCAGCCATTAACTTATCAATAGCTTGCTGTAGCTTTTTTGGATCGTCTGCAACTTTTTCCAAATTAACAATTTCTACTTTTCTGAAGTCAATAGGATGACTTTCACTCTGTAAAGAAATGGTTCCACCAGTTAAAAAGGTTCCTCTCTCATTCCCGTCTACAGGGTCTAATTGGGGTTTGTTGTAGCGCATTACCTCTTCGCCATTAGCGTAATGTATTATTAAGGAATCGTTCAAAACCAAAACTTCTACGCGTACCCATTGGTCTCCGTGGAAGGTTTTAGAATTAGAATTGGTACAGTGCTGTTTAATTACCTTACCGTCCTTTTCATATTGAGTTCCGGGAGTACAAAGGTTAGCATTGGAGCGCTCGCTCTTACCGTTTCCGCCCAAAAGTTGTACTTCAATAGAATTAGGGAAATCCTGGTCTACAGTCATTTCTTCCGGCTCTTGTCCGTGAATCATTATGCCACTATTTCTATAGGCCCATCCTGGACCGCCCTTCACTTGGTCGCCAACAAAACGGTATTCAACCCCTATTAGGTAAGAAGAAAATGGTTTTTCATAAAATAGATGTCCAAATTGCTCATCATAGTTATCGTAACCATCGTAGCGTACCTGTATGTTACCTTCTTCTACTCTAAAGGTATTGGCGAAATTTTCACCTAATTCATGGTTTCTAATCTTAATCTTCCAATTGCTAAGATCCTTCCCGTTGTACATTTGCTCCCACTTTAAATTAGAGGAGGTACCGCAACTTTGTAGAAAGAGGGATAGCACAAAAATTAAGGAAAGTGCAGGAACGGAATGGTGAAATTTGTTTTTCATGGATAAGGTTGTAAATTATAATTTATATTAATTCTTTCTTTGCCTAAAGCAATTTTTACAATCGATAAAAATATCATTTTTATTTGGAATTGACCCAATTGGCAGGGCTGTGATTCATAAAAGCCTTTCTTTTTATGAAAACTGGAGTCATTCAATTTTTGCAAACACCTTTTATATCTATTTCCTTACTATGTTTCAATAGAAAACGGCTTCATACTCTCCTTCAGTTGTACCTATTTTGCTGGCCTGAGTTTTTTCTGAAATGTTGTCAATAGCTATGTGATTATACTCTTTAAAAGAGTGAGTTGGATTTAATGATATTATTTCGTAACAAATCAGAAATAGATACATATCGCAATCCATTTTTTATTATAACTTTAAGAAGTTGTTAAATAGGTAAAAATATTATCTACAACCTAACAGACTACCAGATAGCCAACTTATAAACCTTTTATTATGATTAAAAAACTCATATTCATTTTATGCTTTTCCATTGCTGCAGGGTTATTTGCCCAAAATACCGATAAAAAACTCAAGATTGAGGTGTTGTTGGAGCTAAAATCAGTAAGCAATCCCCAAATTAGTCCCGATGGGAATTGGGTAGCTTTTGTTACGTCTGAATTAAATCTAAAAAAAGACAAATCCCAAAGTCAACTTTGGATGGTCCCAACTGCTGGAGGAGAGGCAATCCCTATGACATCCAAGGAGTTCTATTCTGCATCGGAGCCTAGATGGAGTCCCGATAATAAATATCTTTCATTTTTGGGAACAAAACATGAGGAAAAGACCCAAGTATATGCTTTAAATAGATTGGGTGGTGATGCGCAACAATTAACCAAAATTAAACAGGGAGTAAAAGGCTACGAATGGGCACCCAATGGGCAAAAGTTATTGTTAAGTTTAAAGGACCCTAGTCCGGAAGAGTTGACGGAGGACAAAGAAGATGATAAAAAGGCAAAACCTATTGTGGTGGATCGTCTGCAATTTAAAAGGGATTATGTGGGGTATTTAAATAACGAAAGAACACATTTGTACACTTATGTGCCAGGAGATTCCACAGCTGTGCAGATAACATTTGGTGATTATGACGATGTAAACCCTGCATGGCACCCGGATAGTAAAACCATAGTCTTCGAAAGCAATAGGACGGAAAATCCGGATGGAAACTCCAATACAGATATTTGGTTGGTTTCTACTGATAATCCAACCAAAAATACATCCTTAAAGCAGTTAACCACTAATCCTAACGCCGATAAAAATCCAGTGTGGAGTCCGGATGGAAAAACTATTGCTTTTACCACAATTACCGATGGGAGTGCCATGTGGTACGCCACTCAAAAATTAGCGATGGTAGGAATATCTGGGAGAGAGGCTAGAGTTCTGGGAGATGAAATAGACAGGAATATTAGTAAGCCGAAATTTTCAATGGATGGCAAATCAATTTATTTCCTATTGGAAGAACAGGGTACGAGTATCATTGCGTCCATTGATGTAACGGGAAAGGGATTTAAACGTACTGTTAAGGGCGAATTTAGTATAGGGGACTATGATGTAAATGGATCCTTAGTAGTTCCTTTGCTGGGGAAAGTGAACCATCCCAATGAAATTTATACCTATCAAAAAAATAATTTAAAACAATTGACAACCGTAAATGGTGCCTATTTGGAAAACCTTCAAATGCCAAGGGTAGAGAACATTAACTTTAAGAGTAAAGATGGTACCCCGATAGAAGGATTTGTAGTGAAGCCAGTAGGTTTTGATGCCCAAAAAAAATACCCGCTAATACTTTGGTTACATGGAGGGCCAGTAAGTCAGTACGAATTTGAATTTAATAATAACGCCCAACTTTTTGCCGCTAACGGATATGTTACCTTGTTAATTAATCCCAGAGGGTCTTCTGGTTATGGACAAGCTTTTTCTCAGGCGCTTTTTGCCGATTGGGGAAATAAGGATGTGGAGGATGTATTGGCAGGATTAGATTATATAATAGAGCAAGGTTATACAGATCCTAATCGCTTAGGGGTAGGGGGCTGGTCTTATGGAGGTATTCTCACTAATTACTTAATTACTAAGAGTAACCGTTTTAAAGCTGCTATTTCAGGCGCAAGCGAAGCGCTATATAGGGCGAATTATGGTCACGACCACTATCAGCTGACTTGGGAAATAGAATTGGGATTGCCTTGGGAAAATGCCGAAGCCTGGGAAAGAATTTCCCCCTTTAATGACGTCGCTAATATTACTACCCCAACGTTATGGATAGGAGGTAGTGACGACTGGAATGTGCCAATCCTCAATTCAGAACAAATGTACCAAGCAATGAAAAGATTGGGTAGAGAGACCCAATTGGTAGTGTACCCAGGAGAATCTCATGGGATACAAAAACCCTCGTTTATTAAGGACCGCTATGAACGTTATCTACAATGGTTCTCAAAGTATTTAAAATAAATATATTTCAAAAGTTAATTTTAACTTAAAATTAACGTAATTTTAAACGTTGTTAATTCTGGAACGCACCACAATTATGCCGTAAATAATATAAAGCAACGGAATTTATTATAACATCAACTAAAATATAACTGTATGAAAATCAATATTTTATTTCTTTTCACCTCCATATTGTTTTCGTCGGTGACGATGGCACAAGAAAAAGATATTTCTGGGGTGGTAAAGGATGGAGAGGGAATTCCCCTCTTAGGAGTCAATATAATTATTGAGAATACCCAGTCTGGTACACAAACAGATTTTGATGGTAATTATTCTATAAAAGCGGCACCTGGGAATGTTCTGGTATATTCTTTTGTAGGTTTCAAACCCAGAAAAATCACCGTTGGTCAAGAATCCACTATTAACGTTACCATGACGGTAGACAATGAATTGGATGAAGTTATAGTTCTTGGGTTTGGTAAACAATCTAAGCGTAAGGTAACGGATAATATCGCTTCAATAAGTTCCGATGAAATCAACCAGATCCCAGTAGCAAGCATGCAGGGAGCATTAACAGGTAAAGCGGCTGGAGTGCAGATTCAACAAATAAATGGTAAGGTAGAAGGAGGGGTAAAAATGAGAATCAGGGGGATTTCTACCATTTCCTCTTCCCAAGAGCCTTTGTATGTGATTGACGGATTGCCTTTGATCAACGATGATGAAAGTGTTTCAGAGGCACCAATGAATCCGCTGATATCCTTAAATCCAAATGATATAGAATCCATACAGATATTAAAGGATGCCTCATCTGCGGCAATATATGGTGCTAGGGGTACTAATGGGGTAGTTTTGATTACGACCAAACAAGGTAAATTAGGCAAGACTAAAATATCAGTTAATACCGCTACGGGATGGAGTGAAGCGACCAATAAGGTAGATTGGTTAAATGCTGAGCAATATGTAGAATTGTTTACCGAAGCCTCGGCAAATAGTTATGGTGCAGATGATTTATGGCTCACAGAGCAGGGGGGTTATTTTGATGACATGGCAAATGGTTTAGATTGGAGAACCGGGGAGGTAGACACCGATTGGCAAGATCTTGCACTGGTAAAAGGTTACGTTCAGGACCATGGTATTTCCGTATCAGGTGGAAATGAGAAAACCCTTTTTTATATTTCAGGAGGATACAACAATACCGAGGGTATTGTTCGTGGTAACACTTTGGAGCGTTATTCGTATCGTGGCAATATAGATCATAGGGTATCCGATAGATTTAGAGTAGGATTAAATAGTAGCTTAAGCAAAACCCATGTAAAAAGACTGGGAACCGATAATTCATTTTCTACGCCATTGCAGGCCATTGCGCAATCACCCTTATCACCGCCTTATTTATCGGATGGAATAGTGCCTAACAACGAGTCTACGATCTATTATAATTTCTTGATGCAACAATACAATGGATCTTGGAATGTAAATATATTCCGGGCCATAATGAATACCTATGCTGAATACGAGATTATTCCTGGCCTGCGATTCAAGTCCGAAATAGGGTATGACAATAACAGTCAGCTAGACGAGTATTTTGCAGGTAGTTTAACGGAATCTGCCTCCACTAATGGATATGCCGACGCCACTTCGGTACAGGCAGACAAATACAATTTAAACAATTACTTTACTTACAATAGGGAATTTATTGGTAACTACGATTTAGAAGTGGTAGCGGGTATGAGTTTTGAAGAGAGTTCTAGAAAATCACAATATGTAGCAGGTACCGGCTATCCTTCGGACGATTTGCAAACGGTAGATAGTGCCTCTGAAATTACAGCGGGATCTACCACTAGGACCAAATATAACTTTCTCTCCTATTTTAGCAGGGCCACCTTTTCTATATTGGATAAATATCTATTAAAAGGAAGTATTCGTTACGATGGTTCCTCTAGGTTTGGAGCTTCCAATAGATACGGGCTCTTCCCTGCCGCATCGGTAGGGTGGATAATGTCTGAAGAGGAGTTTATAAAGGCTTCCGAAGTGGTATCCTTATTAAAATTTCGTGCAAGTTATGGTGTTACAGGTAATGCGGGCATAGATAACTTTGCTAGCTTAGGATTGTTCCGCGGTGCGGCATATAACAAAACATCCGCATTAAATCCGTATCAGCTTCCTAACAAAGACCTAAAATGGGAGCGTACCACGCAATTTGATGTGGGGCTAGATTTTGGATTTTTTAATAATAAGCTAACCGGGGAGATAGATTATTATATAAAAAACACTAACGACCTTTTGTTAAATGAACCGTTACCGGGCACTTCTGGTTGGAGTTCCATTACAAGAAACGTGGGTTCTCTGGAAAATAGCGGTTTTGAGTTTGTGTTAAACACCAAGAATATAGTTCAGGAAAATCTAAGCTGGACTAGTTCCTTAAACCTGTCTACCCTAAAAAATGAGGTAACCTCGCTTCCTAAAGGGGATATTATATCAGGAAGAAATTTGGTTAGGGAAGGAGAAACTATTTCTTCTTTTTATGTGGTAGAATACGCAGGAGTAGACCCAGATAATGGAGATGCTTTGTTTTATACCAACACCCTAGATGCAAATGGAAATAGAGATAGGACTAAAACCAGTGATTATAGTCAAGCAGAACGTGTTATTGCAGGTAGTCCCTACCCAACTTTTATGGCTGGTTTTACTAATAATATATCCGCATATAATTTTGATTTCTCATTTACTTTTCAAGGAGAGTGGGGGGCGTCTATCTATAATGAGGGAGGTAAGTTTCAGTCTGGGAATGCTAGATATGAAGATAATCAGACCTTAGATCAGATGAATAGATGGCAAAATCCCGGGGACATAACCATGGTTCCGCAAGCAAGGATGTACAGCACCAACGGACAGCAAGCTTCTACCCGCTATTTGGAAAAATCTGATTTTGTTAGATTAAGAAATTTAAGTTTAGGCTATACGCTGCCCAAAGATATCACACAAAAGTTTTCCGTAGATAGGGTAAGGATCTACTTCACGGGCGTTAATTTGCTGACATTCACAGATTATTCTGGGTACGACCCAGAGTCTACCTATGATAATTATGGGAATTCCAACATTCAGAAAGGGGTTGCTTTCTATTCAGCACCGCCAGCAAAAACATATACGATTGGTTTAAATATTGACTTATAACGAATGATTATGAACAACTATAGAACTATACAAACAGTAATTGTCCTGCTATCCCTATCCTTTTGGGGATGCAATGACAACCTCACTATAGATCCGGAGCAATACCTAAACACGGAGAAGGTAATTTCCACATCGGAGAATCTGAATAAGATTCTTAATAATGCTTACGGAACTGCCAGAGCCAGTTCTAGTTATGGAGGGGGCATTAATTTAGCCTCAGAATTAATTGGAAACGGTGGTGATCTATCGTGGAACGGCACCTACGTAGGTCCTGCAGAATTTAATGAAAAAGCAATGTTGCCCGATAATGGCTTTGTGGAGGATATTTGGATGAACGGATATAGTGTTATCAACCAAGCAAATATTGTAATTGAAAATTTGGAGGTCTATACAGATCCGGACGAGAAAAGCACCAAGGAGGGAGAAGCAAAATTTCTTAGAGGGTTAATTTATTTCGATTTAGGAAGATTGTTTTCCAAACCCTTTAATGCGAGTGCTCCCAATACGCAATTGGCGGTGCCTATAACATTGGCCGCCGTTATAGATCCTTATACTCTAGAGTCCCCGGCAAGAAACACCCTGGACGAGGTATTCAATAGGGTGGTAACCGATTTAACCGACGCTTATAATAAACTTCCTGCTTCTAATTCTTTTTATGCCAATAAATACAGTGCAGCGGCACTTTTGGCAAGAGTGTATCTGGATATGGGGATGTATGATAAGGCACGGGATATGGCAGATGAGGTGATACGTGAGAGCGGGGCCAGTTTAACAGGTGATTTTGCAGGAGCTTTTAATAATGATTCCAATTCTTCTGAAAATCTCTTCGCTTGGCAGGTAACTAGCCAAGATGTTAGTATTAATGATAATAATACTTTCTGGGCAGGGAGGGATTTTGGTGGTCGCTCTGGGAATCCGGATGTTTCTATAGAAGATCAGCATTTGGAAATTTATGATGATCCTAATGATCAAAGAGCAAATTTCTTTTACCAAGCTAGGGGAATGGCCACTACTAAATGGAAAAGCCAGTTTGGCAATATTTCGTTTATTAGATTGGCAGAAATGTATTTAATTCGTGCCGAAAGTAATTTTAGGCTTTCTACCTCTATTGGCACCACCCCTATAAGCGATATAAACACATTGCGTATGCGCTCCTCGGCGGCTACTTATCTTATTGCCATAGATTTAGAAACAATTTTAAAGGAAAGAAAACGCGAGCTTGCATTTGAGGGTTTTGCACTGTTCGATGCTAAACGCTTGGGGAATGAAGTGGGATCTATTCCTCATAATGCTAATAATCTGGTGTTGCCTATTCCACAACGAGAAACCGATGCCAATACCAATTTAGTTCAAAATGATGGGTATTAGAGAATAGGGGCGTTTTGAGTAAATGAAAAGGGCATAACCACTATATGTCGGTTATGCCCTTTTTAATTCGGCGCATTCAGAATTGACGCAACTGCTTGTTTATCAGGTATTTAATTCGTATATTTAGATATAATAAAACCCCGAAAACGAGTCTCTAGCTCAAAAAACGGGGTTTTTATCTTAATGTCTATGTCCAAGATACGAAGAATCCACGATTTCCAGCACAGTTTTACATTTTCCTCCCAGACCGAAGAGTTCGATGCGTTTTACGCCCGGTTTCTCGAAAGCGATCTTGGCAAGATCTATATCGCCATCCCTTGGGACGAACTGGTAGCGGCCCTTGGTCTGAAGGAAGCCAAAAAGGGCCCAAGGTGCATCT